>DASRRY010000040.1:0-109909 GCA_035656735.1 Usitatibacter sp.
GAATGGGCGTACGCAGCCGCCTACAACCACTCCGACGATCGAGCCGTCGAGCTCGAGCGGTGGATACACCACTACAACTGGCACCGGCCGCATCAAGGCATTAACGGAGTGGCGCCTACTAGCCGCCTACGCAGCTCGAGGAACAACCTCTTGATGCTTCACAGCTAGGCACGTAGCCGCGCGGCATCGGCGCCGTAGGGTGCGCTAACAATCAGGGCGTTGCGGCATATATCGAACTGTGCGGCTGGAAGGTCTAGCGGGATGCTGCTCGCACTCCTCCATTTTCGGCCGCGGTAGACCTGTAACCGGCGCTCGCGTACCCTGCGCGCCATGAACGACGGCACACTGATGGACGACGGCCGGGAGGAGCTCGAGATTCGCATCGCCAGACTGAAGGGCGATCACTCCCGGCTCGAGGCGGCGTACGCACTGGCACTCCGAGAACTCGGGAACGCTAAGCAGAGTGGCCGCCAAGGCGAAATCGACCGAGCGAGCAATATCGCCGACGCCGCGCTCTTCAACCTGTGCCAGTGCGTAGACCACCTGCGCGTCCTCGAGGCCCAGCTGTCCGCCATCATGCTCGCCGACGACGGCACGTGAGATGAACGATGAACGCCAGGATCTCGAGGTCCAGATCCTCGAGCTTGAGCGCCGGCGAGCGGAGCTCAAGATGCTCTACGCGAGTTCTCTCGCCAACGTCGAGAAGCTCCGCAGGGCCGGCAGCCGCGCCGACGTCGAGCGCGCGCTCGCGCTCGCGGAGTCGCGCCGTATCGAACTGGCAAAGTGCGACGCTACGCTCACCGCGATGGGCCAAGCCCTCGACGTGTTGAAGCGAGCGAACGACGACGCGTAGTGGCCACCAGTGGCCGCAAGCGTTTAAGGCGGCCGCCCGCCGCGCGCACGCCGCAGAGCGCGGTCAATCGCCCGGTGCGTTTCGCTCCCCTTGTTGCCGCGACGACCGCGCCACCACATCACGCCGCAGACGGCTGAGCTCGTCAAGGCACCGACGACGATGGCTACGATTGCGATACCGAGCCCTTGTTCCATCTACTCCTTCTAAGCGGGCGCGAGCTTACCGCTCGAACGTTACGCGCCGGGACGTCCCACGGCGCGGCACGGCGGGTCTCAGACGGTAGCCTTGCAGGTGCACCGCCTCGAGAATCCATCCATGCGTGCCGTCCAGCTCGAGCGCCTTACGCAGCCAGCTCACGTGGACATCCAGAGTGCGCGACTGGCTGGATCGCCCCCACCCGGCTTCGTACAGCGCTTCCCGAGACAGGACCTTGCCCGGTCTCTGGAAGAGGGCTATCGCAACATCTAGTGTGCGAGGCTTCAGCGGGACGCGCTGGGAATGCCTGTAGGCCCTGCGCGCCGCGACATCGATCTGATAGGGGCCGAGCTCGATCAATGGGCTGGGTCGGCGACGCCAAGCGAGGCCGGCGACAAGTCCGCGCAGTCTATGGCGAACGCGTCGTGCACGCTGCGCTCGTAGTCGATGGCGGCACCGGGGGGACATATATTCCGGCGTCCCGAAGATCGGAAACCGCAACGCGGAGTGCGCTTTCGCCTATGGCCATGCCCAGCCCCGCGCGAATCATCTCGGCCGTCGCGTAAAGACTCGATAGCTTGTGCGACTGCGACTCAGGGTCCCAATATTTGTACCGGTAAACAGTTACCAGGTCGGTCAAGGCAGCGCCTCCAATTTGAAGCAGCCGACTATACTGCGGCCCTGTACCCCGGTACGGAATGTCGGCGTTGTCCTACACGAGCTAATACGCCGCTGTGAGGAGGGACGGCGGCTACGCTAGGCGTGGATGTCTCCCGCCTGCGCGGTCGGAACATGGGTGCCGTCAGCCCTTTCAGGTCGACGCCGCCTCATCGTGCGGCCAGTCGATCGCCGACTCGACATCGTCGAAGGCACGCACGCGAAACTCCCTGGTCGAAGGATTGGATTTCTGCGGCGAGATGCCACAGGTCGATCTCGTTCATCGTCGATTGGACGCGACGGAGGTCCAACAGAATGCTGAACTTCGAAAGTCCCGAAGTCGCCGCCGCTACTTCGCGAAGCGTCGCTATGCTCGTCCGAGAATCCAGCGCACCGTCGGGCGTGGCGCGGACGAAATCGACGTCGCGGATGACCCTGATATTGATCGTTGCCATGAAATAGTATGCGGGACGCCGCGATCATGGGCCTTATTGGGCGTTGCCATCTTTCCGGCATCACTTCTCGACGGCAGTCATGCGGAGATGCCCTCCGCCGCCGTGCTGGGAAACGGGTAGAGAGATACGATCGGGGTCCATGCCCGGAAAGACCTACACCGCCGACGAGATGCGGCTGCGCTTCCCGCACCTCACGGAAACGCAGGTCCAGAGGCTCGTGGCGCTGCTGAATCGGCCGAAGGCCACGATCCGCGAGATCTGGGCGGGCGAGGACCAGCGCGGAGAACCGCTCGAGCTCGACGCCGACGGACTCACGCGGCCGATGCGTGAAGTGAACGCCTTCGCCGAAGAGAACGCGCTGGGAATCCCCTTCCCGCCGCGCAGGCGAGGCTAGGAGCGCGAGAACCGGTTCAGCACGGCCCTGACGTCCCGCACCGCTTGCGGAAACGGCTTATCGCGACGGTGCGAAGCTCCGCTTCCGTCAGCTTGCCCATCGCTCGCTCCTATCGGTGCCGCCTAAATTAATCCCTATTCGCAACATCCGGCTCGATGGAGCCGTTGTGACCCGGAAACAAGGTCTGCTTTCTCGCTTGGCAGAGTCCTACTCCTCGGGCCAATGCCAGGCCGGGCGGTCCAGCGGAGCAAGGCCTTCAATTCGAGTCTCGCCAAACTCCTTCTCGAGGCGAATGCTGTGGCACTCGGGATGCTCCTCCAGCGAGCGGACCAACCGTGCGGCATGGGAGACGACCCAAATCTGGCTCCGCTTCGATGCCTCTATCACCAGTCGTCCTAGCGCGGGAAGCAAATCAGGATGAAGGCTTGTTTCCGGCTCATTGAGAACCATCAATGCCGGCGGCCGTGGCGTCATCAGCGCCGCGATCCAGAGCAGGTATCGAAGAGTTCCATCGGAGAGCTCCGCCGCGGAGAGAGGCCGCAGCAACCCTTCCTGATGAAACTCCAGCGAAAACCTTCCTTCCTTTACGACCACTTCCACCTTCGCGCCCGGGAATGCGTCGTCAACGACTTTGTGGAGCGTCTCGCCGTCGCCAATTTCTCGAATGGTTTGCAGGGCAGCCGCCAAGTCACGGCCGTCATGGTGCAGCACCGGTGTTCGTGTTCCGATCTGTGGTTGCCGGGCGGGCGCCTCGCGGTCCGTGCGAAAGTGGTCGTAGAACCTCCACCCACGAATGATCTCGCGCATCCGAAACACCTCGGGTGCCGCCTCGGGATCAGCGACCTGGCTGAACAAGGTGTCGAAGGTACTTACACCCTGCCCGACCACATGCCATTCCTTCCCGCGTCGCACCCGAATCATCGGCCCTTTGCGATCGACGAGAGCGCTGGCAACCCGGTAGAACTCTCCGGCCCACACCGACTCGCGCTTCACTTCTGGATCCAGGGAGAACTCGGTCATTGCGGATGGCGCAGGCATGCCGAGAGATACCGCATACCCGAAGCCGTCACCCGCAAAGCCCAGGCGTAGTCGCATGGGTTCCGACCGCCTCGTGCCCTGTATGGGTACGCTGCCATTTCGCATGCCGGCGGAGAGCGACTCAGGACCAGCCCAGAACGTGGACTGCAGTCCCCCTTCTCGAGCGAGCGCACTGACGACGCCATCGCGCCCTGACTCAGCGAGAAGCCGCAGCGCGCGATAGAGGTTCGATTTGCCGGAGCCATTGGCCCCGGTGACCAGGTTCACCGGCCCGAGAGGCACAATCAGATCGAGCAGGGATCTGTAGTTGCTGACCGCAAGAGTGGTCAGCACCGAAGGGCTCGATAGATGCGGAATATCGGGCACCGGATTGCCGCGTCCTCGAGTGCCTTGGCAAATCGCGCCTTCAGCACGAGCTCCGGAAAGTCCCAAACGCGGGCATTGAGCCCGGTCGCAAACAGGAATTGCGTTGAATTCATACTGCCTTGTTATGGTTATCGGGTGGCCACCTTCGCAGAGGGAGAACTGTGCCAGAGGGCTTAACGGGCGGCAATTTCGCCGTTATACCGAAAAGCGTTTGGTGTTAGCAGTGGAATTGCGCACAACGACTCGGAATGGCTGGACCACGGAGCGCAGGAAGCGGCAGGCCACCTTGATAAGGCAATGGCGTCCGGGGGAGCACTCAAACGGCCCGAAATCAATAAACGGAAAGACGATTATCAGCCGCAACGGATACAAGGGAGGGGTGAGCGCCCTTCTGCGAGACACTGCCCGGGCGAGGGACTTAGTTCGTAGCGAAGGGGTGTCGTGACAGTTCTTGTGTATAGGAATAGTATCCGCCGCCATGCCCCTGACCGGCCGCGGCTTCTCTGCCGCCTTCGAAGCGATCGCCGAAAATTGGCGTGGGGCAGTAGTGTCCGCCGACAGCTGGGTTCCCAAGAGCGCAGCGGGAGTGGAGGGGGGCCAAGCAAGCGGTTATTTCGTCTCATCCGGGACGTTGAATGGCTTCGCAAAGCCATCAACACTGGACGCCGACAATATTCCGCGTGCAGCCCACGAGAAGATTTCAGCCGATCTCGGTTACGACCTGGGGCTGCCAATGTGTCCTGTCATACTGCATCAATGGACTGCCCCGCCAGCCGGCAATCAGCCAAACGTGGCAATCTCGCTTGTTCCGTTTTCCTCCGTTTTCAAATGGGGGGTTGTAGCTGGCATCGCTGACGTGGCCGCCAAGTTACAAGCTGAAATCGCGCCTTGGGCTTCACGAATGGTGGCATTCGACACTTGGCTTTCGAACGCAGATCGAGTCAATGACGGGAACCTCTTGGTTAGCAAGGCAACTCATCAGGACCGAGGGTCTGCTTTGAGCTGTGCCTATATCGACTACTCCTACACGATGCTGCATTCCTGGCGGGCCGGCCACGGCAATATGGGCTGCGTCGGGCCTTACCCGTGCGGTGTGTCAGCGGTGGATGTGTCGGTTTTAACTGACACGATATCGAAGATAGAGCAGGTTTCTGATGGAGCAATAAACGATGTTGTGACGCGGTTACCGGCGAATTTTCTGTCAACGTCGGATGGGCAGTTGATCGTAGATGGCCTCATTTATCGCCGGGGCCATCTGCGAGCCACTTTGAGGCAGACGTTTGGAGGCATCCCGTGAGCAAGAATCAGCCTGTGTCGTGGTCTCGTGTGCGCTATTGTCCCAACCCCGGAACAGAAGACGACATGCTGGAGCTGGGCATGGTTGTCGAGTTTCGGACGCCGAAGTATTGGGTTGTCGCACTGGCTCTCAGGGCGGATCTTGATTCACATACGGAGCGGCTGGATGAACTCGCCCGTGTGGTAATTGACCGGCGCGATGAAGTGTTAACCAAAGAACTGCAGCGGGCGATGACCGTGTCGGAGCCGGGCCAAGTGTTGAACCATCTTGCCGCCTCAAACCCATGGTCGCTTTCCATTTCGCTTCCGAAGAAAAAACAGGTGTCACTAAATCCCGAGGGCACGGCCGAGCAAGCGGCTCAGGAAGCAACTCTCGCGATACTTGTGGGAGAGCTCGAAGAACAGCGCGCCTATGCAGGCACGAAGCCCACTGCAAATCGCGCCGCGCGAGCGTCAATTTGGATGCAGACCCCAAAGACGTTTTTCCAGGCACTCTTGCCGGTGCGCCAAACGGTTTCTGCCTGAGCCGGATAGCTACAAACGCGCTTATTTAGCGCGTCGTCACTTTGCCGTCTTCTCTGCGGTCTTCCGCGTCTCGTCGAGAACGCCTTTCGCCTTCACAAGAAGCTCGCGTACCTCGGCGAGCTGCGCCATCGTGAGAATCGCGCCACCTTGCTCCGTCAAGATAACCCCTGACATCGCGCCCTTCTTGTCGGCGAGGCTCGTGTTGGTGACAGCCCTCAGGCCGCCGCGCGTGGCGTACTCGACTCGGAAATCCTTGAGCGGCGTTAACGAGTGATCCGCCTTCATGGCGAAATCCATCCCTGCGACGAGTGGATCGAGTTCGTCATAGTCAACGAATGAAGTATGTCGTCCATCGCCGACGACCTCGATCACGACACCGTATATGCGCTGCTTTGGAAGATCGCCGTCCCAAATTTTGCGAGCCTGAATATTCACCGCCCATGACGCTGACGGTGCCCTTCTTCGAGAGCCACCCGCTCGAGCGCACGATTGAATCGATTCCACCTAGCGACTTGGCACTTGGTGCGAATCGTTGATGTCGATGCCCCCCGGTCATTTCCCCCCGCACCAGTCTTGGAGCACACACGCTGCGCTTTTTCTTCGTAATAGTCGTGCGCGATAGATGCTGCCTCTATGAGCGCAATGGAATTGATTCCCGCTCCCGCGGCCCCGGCAAGGACGATGCCCCAGACTCCGAGTGGCTGTGTAAACAGCGGGGCGATTTGGGCAACAACGCCGCTTGCCATAATCGCGTATGTGGGGAAGACGGGGGCAATCAACGCCCCCCACGGCCCCTTATCTGCCATGACATGCATGTCTAGCACATCGTTTATTTCTTTCTTCATGTCGCCTGCGGCGGAGGCGGCGACCTTGCCAACATTTGCCAGATCCTCATGGCCAATCAACTGAGCACATCCCCGTTCACGGGCCATGATTGCGCCGGTCCCGTATACCTCGTCTTCCGCCAAAAGGCGAGAGCGATGGCATCGGCCATCGCGGCAGCCGCGATCACAACTTTTAGATGGGGAGCGGAAGTGATGGTCGCCGATATGGCGCCCAACGCCAAGCCATATGCAGTCCCCTTAGCCGCGGTACGAACTCGCAGAGACTTAAATGTCATTCCGTTGGTCTTGGCGTAATATTCCGCGGCGATTTTGGCATCGCTCTTCCAGATAGAGCATGACGTACAAGTCGCAGCGAGGAAAATAGCAGCAGCTCGCGAAGGCCAGGCTCCGCAGTTCTTCATCGCGATTGTCCTTTCGCCGCCATCGTGGCCCGTTATCGATAGCGCGGCATACTCAGCTTAACTTCGGGACTTCAGCAAACTCCGGTTAGAAGGGCTGGCGCGTAATGCTCTTGGTCGCGGTGACACCGCCGACGTTGTAGTTCATGAGCGCCGTTCCGTAACTAGTGAACGCGAATGAAATTGTTCCAACCGGAGTTACCGTGACAGCAGATGGGTTAAAAGGCTGCGAGAATGGCGGCCCTTGCGTTTGATAGAGCGTTCCATAGCAATAGTCACCCACGAGTTGGCATCCTGAAGCGACGTACCACTTCGGGTTTCCCGATTCATCGTAGGTGAACCACGCAGCGAATATCGTGTTGGACGGGTGATGCAATATCGAGATACCCCACCCCGATTCGCTGGCGCTCCACCACAAGTCCGAGTAGTTGAAAGATGGAAGAGCAGCGCCCCAAGAAACCTGCGTAAATGATGTGAACGTATCTTCCAGACAATATCCGTCGCTATTGCTTGGGCAGCTTGACGGAGCGAATTGTGACAGGACCAGGACCAGCCAATAAGTGCCATCGGGCGGACGCAGCGAAGGGGTGGCACGGTTGATGTTCGCAAAGTAAGTTCTCGGGGCAAGTTGCCCAAGAGAAGCAAAGGTCGCGAGCTTGTATCCCGTGATGCTGTCGCCCCGATTGGGTTTGTATGTCAGCGCCCAAAGCGAGAGCTGAAGCGTCCCAGTTGTATAAGTGAAAGAGTCGTTGTTAACGCGGTCAAGCGTGACTGTCGCGTTACCACCGGACAGCGCGTAAGTGAAGACGCCTGACATATACAGCCCAGAGGCGACGGACTTTTCGTGTTGGGCTGTCTGCGATTTCTCAATCGAGGAAACGGGAGCCTCGGCCTGCATCGTCTTTTCCGCTACCAACGGCCGAATGGTCGAATCGCCGCCCCCACCCGTTATGGCGCCCTGCGCGAGGCAGTTTGCGGCAAACAAGAGACCAGTCGCAGAAACTAGAGACGCAAGCGTGCGCATGTGTGCCCCCCGTTGGTATTTTGGTGCAGCGGATGATGCGGGCGCTACGCTACTCCTAAGACTGCCTTAGCTCAAGGTGAAGTCCAATCGTCCCCCATTTGGGGTAGCTCGAGACGCCGAAAAGATGTCAGGTCGCTTCACTTATCCACGCACTCGAAAACAATCTCAATCCGAGGGAAATTGCCGAGAACATATGGCGGCTTGGCGCGTGTCTCCCGCAACTCGTTCACCACCTTTCCTTTGCGAGAACAGAAATCGTTTGCTCGCGTCTCGGCGCTTGACCTAACGGCCTGGAGTGGGACGAAACCCGTTGTCCCCTGATGAAAGACCCGATATTGAGGCTGGCCCGGTGTTCCGGCGGAAAGCACGACCGTTTCTCCCGGATAAACTGCGTCGTCAAAGTGGGACGCGCTTGACTGTGCAGGCTCGATTGGTGAGCTATCAGCACAACCGGCCGCCACAAACGCGAGAAGAAGCAGGACTAGTGGTGTGGACCGCACTGGCATAAGCGCCCCCCAGCGTGAGTGGTAGATTATCGACGCATGGCTGAAGCAATGATGAGTGCGCCGACGACTATCGCGATGCTTACAGGCAAGCTCGCAATCCATTGCCATGCTAAATAGCCAATGCCGACGATGATCAGGAGCGCCGACAACTCATAGCAAACCGTGGCAGCTCCCAACACAGCCATCCCGCACATCCATGGATGGCCGTTTTGCCCTAGGACCACGGCCCCCACAGGATTTGGGCCGCAATGGGGTATCTGACAAGCACTCGACCAAAGGTCCTTCTCCTTGGCGCTGGCAATCGGCGCCGCCCGCTTGCGCTGTTCAATCGCTCGAAGGCGCGCGCCGGCTTGACTGAGTCGTGCTTTTGGGGGCATGGTCCGCGCTCAGGTGTGACGCCATTGTGCAAGTAGGGCGCTTGGACTTCTTCGGGGCGATTTCACTGCCCGCGAGTCGTGATACCTATGATGTCGACGACGAACGACCGACCAGGATAACCATCAAAAAGGGGTTCTGATGCGCCCATCAACAGCCAGTATGACCGCAGCCGCCATTACCGTGATGTTGCTCATCGCGCGCACGGCAGCCGCCGGAACCGTGATTGAGCTGGGGACTTTGGGCGGACCCACAAGCGAAGCCTTCGCGATAAGCGAAAACGTAATGATGGTCGTTGGCGACAGTGATCTTACCCAAGGCGACTACCGCGCGTTTCTTTGGGCTAAAGGCGAGATGTACAACTTGGGTTTATTGCCCGGCGACACCGGAAGTTATGCCACCGGAGTGAACAACAAAGGACAAGTGGTTGGTGTCAGCTATTCCGGCGCGTCTTCGCGCGCGTTTTTGTGGGAGGCCGGGCGCATGCAGGAGCTGCCGGGCCTAGGCGGCGTGTATGACGCGGCATACGCGATCAATGCGGGCGGCACCGTGGTGGGAAGCAGCTTAAGCGCCGACGGAGTCTACCGCGCTGCGTACTGGAAAGACGGCCACATTCACGAGTTGCCTGCACTCGAAGGCGACGGCTTTGCAGAGGCATACGCTATCAATAACGCAGGCGCAATTGGTCGGCGCCAATACCAACACGCAAACTGGTAGAAGCCGAGCTGCCCTCTGGGACCCGGCAGGCGCGGTCATCGAGATTCCCTTTCAGGACGCAATATGGCTCGATGCACGAGCGATTTCCGATTCGGGCGATATCGTTCTTCGCGCTGGGCTGTGGTCCGGCAAAACGCGCGCATACATCGTAAGCGCAGGCCAAATTGTTGCCCTTGAGACTCCTATTGAGGAAGACTCAGAGGCTTGGGCCATCAATAACAGCGGCGAGGTAGTGGGGCGAATTGGTACCCAAGCTGCGCATTGGAATATTGCGGGACAGGCTCTACCCTTTCCTTCGAACTACCCTGAGACTGAGGCAAGTGGTGTAAGCAACGCAGGGACCATAGTAGGTCGTGCGGCCTACGATGGATACAATCACGCTGTTCTGTGGAGTCGGCAGTAGTCGAACCGTGGGTTTTGTTTACCTGCCGAAGCCAAGACGAAGCGGGCTGGGATACACCGTTTCTAGCTTGATGGTGCCCTCCACGACATATGCCGAGAGACTTGCGCTCGGGATGTTGAAGCAGGAACTGGAATCTCCATACGATTGAGTTTGGACAGAATGCCCCGGTCCGTCCCCTGCGTAATAAAGCGTACCCATCCATACCGATGAAGCGCGACCTAGCACAATGACATACGGATCGGTATACGCGATTCCCTTACAATCCGGCTCACTCCATGTCGGTTGACCGTAATTCAAAACCCATCTCAATCGATTGGGCAGGACGCCTCCTGCTCCCGGATCAAGGATGTTCTCGATAGGTACGGGTACGGCTGCACCGCCATCCACCTCGATCATTGCCACATCAGATTGGAAGTAACGGGCGGCAACCTTACCCGTTGCATCAATCAGCACCAACGGACCTTTTGAATCCGCAAGGGCAAATGTCGCGGCAGACACGGCAAACAGCGCAAGGACTCGCTTCATCGCTTGATCTCCTCCGCGTGTAGAGGCGCCTAGGGTAATCGCGCAGATCGCGTCCGTCACCGACTAAATGGTGGACCCCGGCCGGCCCGGTCGAAACCTGCCGTTGAAGGCGTGAAGCGCAACAGCCATAGAAAGATCGTGCGAAGCCCCGAGGCTCGACACCAGTTCATGCACTCGCACCCCTACCCCTCAACCGGCCGCACGTCCAGAGCCTGTCCTGGTTATGTCGTGGACCACGTTGTACCGTTGAAGCGTGGTGGCCCCGATGCACCGGCCAACATGCAATGGCAGACTATCGGGGCCGCGAAGGCGAAAGATCGGACGGAGTGAATGGAAATTCAAGCCCAAACCGTAATGACGCCCAGATCCTTACCCTTTCAACGATGGGCGACCTGCGTAGTTCTACTTTCGTTCTTAGGCGCCGCGCTTACTGCAGTGGTCCATCTTATTCAGCTGCGAGCCGTGGTCTTGGCCGAGCAGTCTTGCGATGCCGCCCCAGTCCCGCCCCAACGCCTATGTAATGCAGACGGCTACCTACAGACGATGGACGATGACGCCGCTTGGAACGCTTACGGGGAACACGCCACGACGACAGAAGAAGCGAAGGTTTGGATAGCTAGGGATGAAGTCCTACCGAACAAGATTTACCTGCTCTGGCTTGGCGTGGCCGCGTTAGGCGTGGCACCGGTCGCCATCGCGCTAGCTTGGGCGATTCACCCTCGATCGCGTGGCGGAATTATCAGATGCGGTGCGAGGGAAGAGATAGGGGGCACGGCATCTCGAAGGGTTGATCGGGGTTTTACGCCAAAGCGGGACGCGGCAACCGAAGTGGATAAGCCGGTGGGTAAGCGCTTGGAGTTTGCCTAGAAAACGCGGGTAAGAACAGAGCCTTACCAACTCAAAAACAGCAAATCGAGGAAGAGTTCACCGGCCGGCGAGTGCGCGAGGCGCACGCTTCAGGGCTTCGTGTTGGACGCGCTCGCCGTGGCCGCGCCGGGCGCGTTGGAACCGGGCGCGGGCGTGGCGCTGGTCGGCTTGTCCTCTTTCCACGGCGTCTCGCAGCGCACGATGTTGGCGAAGGGCGTGCTCGGATCCTTCGCCTTGGTCGGGTCGGTGCAGAAACACGCCTCGTGCCAGGTCCAGCGGCCGCTCTTCTCCTGGCGCATGATGTGCTCGCACGTCATGCCCGTCATGAAGCCGGCGATCTTGTGCGGCCTCATCGAGAGCGGCGGCGGGCTGGGCGGCTGGCTGTCCGGCCGCGGCGGGGCCACCTCATAGGGCGTGTCGCAGATCGGCATCTGCTTGCATACGCCCTCGCCATTGCACAGCCAGTCCCAGCTGCAGGACGCGGCCGCGGGTCCCGCGCCCAGCGCGAGGAAGGCGGCCAGCCAACGCACGTTCATCTTCGTCTCCATTGGCGCTCGAAGCGCGATCGATGAGGCGAGTTTGCGCGTGCCCGGCGCGGGCACGCAATGCGCGGGCCCTTGCCGTCTGTTACGGTTTGTGAGACGAATCAGCCGCCGCTGCCGTGCGGATTGTCCTTCTCCCGCTCCTGCTCCGGCTTCTCGGGCGGATGCGGTGGCTGGGCCGGTGGGTGCTGCGCCTGTTGCTGCTGCGCGGCGCGCTGCTGCGCTTCGCGGGCCGCCTGTTGCGCTTGCTGCTGGGCGCGCTGTTGCTCCGCCCGCTGCTGGGATTCACGGGCGGCCTGTTGTTGCTGCTGTTGCTGGCGTTGCTGCTCGGCGGCGCGTTGCTGCTGTTGCTGTTGTTGCTGCTGTTGCTGTTGTTGCTGCTGCTGGCGTTGCTGGTCGGCAGCGTGCTGCTGCTGCTGGCGCTGCTGCTCGGCGGCGCGTTGCTGCGTTTCGCGGGCGGCGCGTTCCTGTTGCTGCTGCTGGCGCTGCTGCTCGGCGGCGCGTTGCTGCGTTTCACGGGCGGCGCGTTCCTGTTGCTGCTGCTGTTGCTGCTGCTGGCGCTGCTGCTCGGCGGCGCGTTGCTGCGTTTCACGCGCGGCGCGTTCCTGTTGCTGCTGCTGCTGGTGTTGCTGCTCGGCGGCATGCTGCTGCTGTTGGCGTTGCTGGTCGGCGGCGTGCTGCTGTTGCTGGCGCTGCTGTTCCGCAGCGCGCTGCTGCGCTTCGCGACTCGAGCGTTCCTGTTGTTGCTGCTGCTGCTGCTGCTGGTGTTTTTGTCGCTGCTGGGCCTCACGGTCGGGTGTTCTTGCGAACGGGTTCGGAGCGGGCGGGGCGGGCGTCCCCGGTGCCGCTTGCGGGGTCGACGGCGCACCGGCCCGGGCGCCCGGGTGTTCGCCGGGGCGAGCCGCGGAGGGACGGGCGGGCGAGGGCGCCGCGCCCTGCGCGAACGGATGCGCCGCGGGCACGGCGGCGCCGCGGCCCGGGCGATGCTCGCGCGGCGGCGTGCCGGCCGCCGGCGTCGGCGTGGCGTTGGGCCGGATCGCCGCCGGACGCACATGGGAGAACTCGCTCTGCGTCGGCAGGACGGCAGCCGGTTGCGCCGGACGCTCGTGCTGGCGCACGACCTGGGGCGGAACATGCACGATGTTCTGCGCGACGGGTCGCTGGTGCAGGAACGTGTCGCGCGGCACGACCGTGGCGCCGCGGTCGCGATTCACGTCGCGCGGGTCGGGTCCGCGGTGGTCGCGCTGGCGATCGTCGTTGCGCACGACCCCGTTCACGCGATTCACGTAGCTGGAGCTGGCGTGATACCAGGGCTGGAAGCGCTCGTCCGGCGCCAGCGGATACCAGCCGAGGGCCGGTGCGCTCGAGCCGGAGCTCACGTTCACGCTGAAGCCGCTGCCGCCGATCCATCCGACGAGTGCGGGCGCCCAGGCCTGCCGGTCGACGCGCTGCCCGGGATACCAGCACCAGTGCCCGCGCGCCTGCACCCAGCGCCCGTAGTGGAAGGGCGCATAGCCCCATGGCGCATCGTCGATCCACGTCCAGCCCCAGGGCCGCACCCACGCCCAATGGCCATGCCGGTAAGGGACCCAGTCGGATGCGACCGAGGTGGGCATCCAGAGCGCGCCGTAGCCCGGCTCATCGATCCATGAGCCATAACGGTCGAGCTCTTCATAGCCCGTGATGTCGCTCGGCACGTATCGCGTGACGCTGCGCTCCACCCAGTCGCGGTCGCGCGCGTCGGCCCATCGCTCGAAATCGTCGGCGCGCGCCGTGTCGAATCCGTACGTGCCGCCACCCACGACGATCGCGCGGCCCGCGGTCACGCGCACTTCGCCGTCGGCCGACACGAGCACCGCCGTGCCGGAGAAGACCGAGAGTCGCGACTGGCCATTATCGGCGTCGAAGTCCAGCCGGTAACGCCCGTCGCCCAGCAGGCGGAATTGCGCCTGGGGCGTGGAAAACACGTCCTTCTCGCCGCGCGCGTAATGGCGCACGCGGATGGCGACGGAGCCCGCCGGCAATCCTGCATCGAGGCCATCGTCGTCGAGGTGGGACACGTCGAGCTGCGTGAGCTCGTCGAGGCGCACGGCGATGCCGCCCGCCCGCATCTCGGCGCGGGCGCCGGCTCCGGTCCAGAGCGAGTTCTCCGAGGTGACCGGGCTGTTCACGTACGCCGCATCCCAACCGTAGTCGGGATCCTGGTACAGCGACACATTGCCTTCCGTGTAGGCGACGCGGCCCACGCGTGCGGGCAGGTCCTGCGCGGCAG
Source organism: Usitatibacter sp. (assembly GCA_035656735.1). Taxonomy (GTDB): domain Bacteria; phylum Pseudomonadota; class Gammaproteobacteria; order Burkholderiales; family Usitatibacteraceae; genus Usitatibacter. Next base: position 14,254 of record DASRRY010000040.1, read on the forward strand.
CGCAGAGTACCAGCCCTCCGGCGAGCACGGCCAGCCACGGCGCGAGGCGTCGGGCGATCGAATGCATGGAATTTCTCCTTCGAGGGTTGTGCTGTTCTTGTCCGTTCAACGCACGGCAGGGCCGTTGCGCCGACATCCGCTCGGACCACCTTTAGCATCGGCGGTTTTGTGATGCACATCACAATTCTCAACCCGCTGAATTCATGCCATTATTGGGTCCCAGGGAGAGCTAGAAAAGCGCGGGCACCATGGATCGCACGACGGTTTTCACCAAGACCGCGAAGGGCATCACGCAGGTCAACCAGAAATCGGCCTCGCTTTCGAAGGACCTGATGAAGGTCCTCAAGCTGATCGATGGAAAGTCCAACTTCGGCCAGCTCATGGAGAAGGCGGACCTCGACAAGTCCTCCCTCGAGAAAGCCCTCAACACGCTGACCAAGGACGGCTTCGCGCGCGTCTTCCAGGTGCGCAAGGAAGAGGCCGACCCGTTCGCCGCCGAAGACGATTTCGATTTTACGGCCCCGGGCAAGATGCCTGCGAGCACCCAGCGGGTGATCGCCGGCGCCGCCAACGACATCAGCGAGCTCGTGCGGCAGCAGGAGAAGATGGACGCCGACGCCAAGGTCCGCGTGCACGCGCAGGAAGCCGCCCGGGCGAAGGCCAGGACCGAGGCGGAGTCCCGCGCCAAGCTGGAAGCGGAGGCCCGGGCCAAGGCCGAGGCGGAGCAGCAGGCGATGGAGCAGGCACGCCGCGCGCGCGAGGCTTCCGAGCGCGCGAAGGCCGAGCTCGAGTCCAAGATGCGCGAGGAGGAAGCACGCAAGCGCAGCCTCGTGGAGCAGCAGGCCCGCCTCACCTCCGAGCAGCGCGCCAAGGAAGAGCAGGAGCAGAAGCGCCTCGCCGAGCTGCGCGTGAAGGCGGAGCAGGAAGCCAAGGCACTCGCCGAGGCCCGTGCCCGCGCGGAAGCCGAGGCCCAGGCGCTCGCCCGTGCGCGAGCCGAAGCCGAGGCGGCCGCGAAGAAGCAGGCCGCGGTCGCCACCACCGCCGAGCAGGAGATGCGTGCCCGCCTCAAGGAAGAGATCGAGGCGCGCATCCGCGGCGAGATGGAGCAGCTGCTGAGGAACGAGATCGAGGAGAAGACCCGCGCCGAGGTGCAGGCGCAGATCCTCGAGGAAGCCAAGCTCGCCGCGAAGGCGGAGCTCGAGGAGCGGCTGCGCGACGAGCGCGAGAACCTCGCGAAGGCCGAGATGGAAGCGCGGCGCAAGGCCGAGGGCGAGGCCCGGGCCCGCGCCGACCACGAGGCGAAGCTGCGCGCGGAAGCCGAGGCGCGGGCGCGCGCCGAGACGGAAGCGCGCATGAAGGCGGAGGAGGAAGCCCGGCAGCTGCGCATCCGCGCGGACCGTGCCGCCCAGGAAGCGGAGGCCCGCACGAAGGAACAGCAGGAGGCGGTCGGGCGGCTCGAAGCCGAGCGCCGCGCGAAGATCGAAGCCGAGGCGCGCGCGAAGATCGAAGCCGAGGCGCGCGAGCGGCGCGAGCGCGAGCTGCAGGCGACCCTCGACGAGGAGCGCAAGGCCAAGCAGGAAGCCGAGATGCGTGCCCGCATCGAGGCACGCGCCCGCGAGACGATCGCCGAGGACACGCGCGCGAAGGTGCAGGCCGAGATCGAGAACGACATGACCAAGCGCGCCGAGATCGAGGGCAAGGCCCAGGCCAAGGCGTACATGGAAGCGAAGGCGCGCGCCGAGGTCGAGGAGGACGAGCGCATGCGCCAGGAGCAGGCGCGGCGCGCGAAGGAGATCGCCGACGTCCTGCGCACGAAGGTCGAGCCCGACGAGCCGGTCGCCGCGAAGAGGAAGCCGGGCAAGCGCCGCCCCGCGCGGCGCGGCGCCCTGCTCAAGTCCGTCTTCTATACGGTCGCGGGCGTGCTCGTCGTCGCCGTGATCGCGCTGCATGTCGTGCCGCTGCGGCCCTATGCCGCCAAGATCGAGCGCGCCATGTCGGGCTGGCTGCACGATGACGTGTCGATCGCCTCGCTCACGTTCCGCCTGCTGCCCTCGCCGCACCTGCGCGTCGAGAACCTCGCGGTCGGCAAGCTGCTCGACGCGAAGGCGAACACCGGCCGCATCTACATGGACATCTTCACGCTCTTCGGCGAGCACCCGGCGATCAGCGAGATCGACCTGGACGGTGTCAGCATCTCCCAGGAAGCGGTGAAGCGCATTCCGACGTGGGGACGCGCCGAGGGCAAGGCCGCGGCCGGCGGCATCGCCCTCATGCGCCTGCGCGGCGTGAAGCTCGAGGTGCAGCCCGCGATCGACTCGTTCGACGCGGACCTCGCCTTCTCGCGCACCGGCAACCTGACGGACGCGACGCTCACCGGGCCGGGCAACCGCTGGCGCCTGCAGATGCGCCCCGGCAACGACGGCACCGCGCTCGCGTTCAACGCGAGCAACTGGACGCTGCCGCTCGGCGCGCCGATCGCGGTGAGCGACGTGTCGATGAAGGGCACGCTCAACGGCAGCGAGATCCTGGTGCCCGACTTCGAGGCCTCGGCGCTCGAGGGCCACGTGAACGGGACGCTGCGCGTGAGCTGGTCGCCGACGGGGCCATACCACCTCGATTCGGAGCTCGCGCTCGCGAAGGTCAACGCCTCCAACCTGATCGGCTCGTTCACCCGGGACATCGCGATCACCGGGAAGCTCGACGGCAACTTCAACCTGAGCACCGAGGGACCGAGCGTGGACAAGCTCTTCGCGGCGCCGCGCGTGCAGGGCAAGTTCCACCTGGCCGAGGGCTCGATCAGCAACGTGGACCTCGTTGCCGTCATGCAGTCCGACTCCGCGGGCCAGCGCGCGGGCGTGACCAAGTTCGCCGAGCTTTCGGGCGAATACGGCGCCGCGGAGCAGCGCTCGGCCTTCCGCCAGGTGAGCCTCCTGGGCGGAGTGCTGCGGGGCAACGGCGCCTTCGACGTGGGTGCCAACAGCAACATCTCCGGCCATGTGCAGCTCGAGATCCGCTCCCAGGTCGCGCAGGACCGCGGCGCCTTCAATGTGTCCGGCACGATCGCGCGCCCGATCATCCGCCGCGGCGGCTGACGCTTCCGCCTCGGCCGCACCTTCCCCTGCGCAGGCTCCTCCCGCTTTTCCGGCTGCTGCTTCCCTACCGGTCGCGGGTGGCGCTCGCCTTCGCGGGTGTTGCGGGCGCACGACCCTCGTGATCGCCCACCGCCTCGCGACGGTCAAGAGCTGCGACCGCATCGTCGTCATGGACCACGGACGCATCGTGGCCACCGGAACCCATGCCTCGCTGGCGGCCGAGCAAGGCCTCTACGCGCGGCTGGCCGCCCTGCAATTCACCACTGCCCCGATATGAAGACCCTTCCCCTGCTTTCCTGCCTTGCCCCCATCGCGCTCGCGCTGGCGGTCCACGCCCAGCCGGTGCCCGACGCGGTGCCGCCCGATGCCACGCCGCCGAAGGAAAGCGCGCCGCCCGAAGCCCCGAAGCCGGCGCCAGCGCCGGCGGCGAAGCCCGTCGTGCCGCCGGCCACGCCCCCGGCGGGCGCGCCGTTCACCGGGACGATGCATGGCCAGGCCGTGCAGGATCCGTTCCGCGCGCTCGAGAACGAGTCCTCGGAGGAGACCCGCGCCTACCTCGAGCAACAGGGCACGCGCACTCGTGAAGCGCTCGATCGCATTCCCGCGCGCGCCGCGTTGCTCGAGCGCGTGCGCGCGCTGGATGCCTCGACCACCGCCATCACCGACGTGCAGCTCTCGGGCTCGCACGTGTACTACCTGCGCCGCAATCCCTCGGACAGCGTTCCCGTGATCGCCATGCGCGACGGGCTGCGCGGAGCGGAGCGCGTGGTAATCGATCCGTCGGCGCGCGGGCCCGCGCTCTGGATCGAGTGGTATCGCATATCGCCCGACGGCCACCATGTCGCATACGGCGTGTCACGCGAGGGCGCCGGCACGATCCTGCGCGTGGCCGCGACGCAAACGGGGCGCGACCTGCCGTTCGAGATCGACCGCACGCGCTTCAACCGCCACCTCGCGTGGCATCCGGACTCGCGCTCGTTCTACTACGCGCGCGAGAGCGATGGCGATGCCGGCCCCGGACGGCGCGGAGCGCTGCGCGTCTACCGCCACGTGCTGGGGCGCGAGACCTCGAAGGATGAAGTCGTCTTCGCGGCGGGCGTGGGCGGCGCACGCGAGGTGCCGCGTTACGGCGTTCCGTACCTGGACCTGCCGGCGCAATCGCACTTCGCGTATGCCATCGTGCGAGAGGGCAACCGGCGCGAGTTCTCGATGCACGTGACCGACGTGCGCGACCTCGCGGCGGGCAAGCCGCACTGGCGCCGCCTTTTCGGCACCGACGACGGCGTGGTGGCGCTCGCCGCGGGCAAGGACGATCTCTACCTGCTCACCGATCACGACGCGCCGAACTTCCGCGTGGTGCAGCTCAAGGGATCGGCCGCGAGCCTCGCCGGCGCGCGCGTGGTGGTCCCGCCGCGCGACCTCGTCGTGGAATCGATCGCGCTCGCACGCGACGGCCTCTACCTGCGCACGGCGCTCGCCGGCGTCGATCGCCTCGAGCGCGTGCCGCTCGGCTTCTTCGGCGCGCGCAACGTCGAATACCTGCGCACCCCCTTCGACAACGCGATCAGCGAGATCGTGGCGGATCCGAATCGCGCCGGCGTGCTGCTGCGCACGCAGGGCTACATCGACCCGCCGCAGCTGCTGGAGCTCGACGCGCGCACGGGAGACTCGCGCAACACGGGCATCATCCCCGCGAGCGGCGCCGACTTCTCCGCCATGGACCAGGTGCGCCTGTATGCGCCCGGCGAGGGCGGCATGAAGATCCCGGTCACGCTCGTGTACCGCAAGGGCACGCAGCTCACGTCACGCAACCCGACGCTGCTCGTGGCATATGGCAGCTATGGCCAGACCGTGGAGCCCGCTTTCGACCCGATGCGGCTCGCGTGGCTCGAGCGCGGCGGCGTCTTCGCGGTGGCCCACGTGCGCGGCGGCGGCGAGTACGGCAATGCGTGGCACCAGGCCGCCGCCGGTGCGGCGAAGGTCAACAGCGCGCGCGACGTCGTCGCCGTCGCCGAATTCCTCCAGCACTACGGGTTCACCGACCCGGCGCATCTCGCGGTCGCGGGGACGCGCGCAGGTGCCATCGCCGTCGGCGGCGCGGCCGTGGTGCATCCCGAGCTCTTCGCGGCCGTGCTGGCGCGTGCTCCCATCACGGACCTGCTGCGCGCGGAGTTCGGCCCCGGCGGCGCCGCGGACGTGCCGGAGTTCGGCTCCGTCGCGACGGCCAAGGGCTTCGAGGCGCTGCGTTCCGCGTCGCCCTACGAGCAGGTGAAGGACCACACGCCCTATCCCGCGGTGATGCTCACCGTCGGGCTCAATGACGCGGCCGTGGCGCCGTGGCACGCGGCCAAGATGGCGGCGCGGCTGCAGGCGGCGAGCTCGAGCGGCAAGCCGGTGCTGCTGCGCGTGGAGCCGGGGACGGGCGAAGGCAGCCGCCTGCCGCGCGCGCAACGCGATGCGCAGCGCGCCGACGTGTATGCGTTCCTCCTGTGGCAGCTCGGCGACCCGCAGTTCCAGCCGCGCTGAACGCTCAGCGATCGTTGGGATCGGTCGCGCCGTTGTATGCGCCGGGTGCCACCGGCGCGGGCGTGGTGCCGGTCTGTTTCTGCTGGATGGCGGTCGCCTCCGCCCGGTCCATCTGGCCCTCGGCCCACTGCAGGTTCTGCGTGGGGTCGGGCACGCGCTGCGGATTCGCCACGGCGGACGCCGGGGCCGGAGCCGCGACGGCTGCGGCGATGGCCGCGGGCGCGGTAACGGGCGTCGCAGGCGCCGGCGCCGCGGCCGGCGGCGTCCTCACGATGCCGGCCTCGGCGGCTTCGAACGCGGCCATCTCCGGCGCGCTGCGGAAGAAGCCGGGTTGCGCGCCGTAGTTCTGTGGCGGCAGCGGTACGGTGGCCGTGGGGTTCGATGCAGCGCTCGAGGGTGCCTGGGCGAGAGCCTGCGCCGCGCCGCAGGCGGCCGCGGCGGCGAGCCACCGCGCGAGGGATGGAGCCATGGATACCTCCTCCTCCCCTGACCCCGCGGGGCGGGCGGGATTCCCCGCCGCCCATGGTCCGCTAGAACTCGTACTCCGCCTGCAGCCGGAAGCTGTTGCGAGGCGAGGCGTCCGTCGCGCCCCAGAGCCACGCGGCGTTGTAGCGCAGCGCCTGGCGGCCTTCGCCCAGCTTCACTTTGCCGAAGATCGCGGGGCCGATGCGATGGCTTTGCTCCCCGCGTGCATCCCAATGGCGCCACGGTCCCATCTCGCCGAACGCCTCGAAGCCGGCCTCGAGGTTGCGCGCGATCGCCGTCTTCGCCTGCAGCTGGTAGCCCATTTCCATCGCGTTGGACTCCTGCTCGCGCCCGCGGTAGCGATGCGCGAAGAGCACGTTCGCATTCCAGCGCCAGGCGCCGATGTCCTTCTGGAAGAGCGGGCCGAATGCGAGCTCGTAGCCTTCCCGCGCATGCTCGCGTGGAAACTCGATCTCCGTGATCAGGCCCACGTCGACGAAGTACTGGTTGTGCTCGGTGAGCTGGAAGAGGTTCTCCCATTCGACCGCGTCGTACTTCGTGCCTTCGCCCTCGTTGTGGTACATGACATACGCCTCGGTGAACCACCAGGGCGTCGCACCCCAACCGAAGCCCAGGCTCGCACCGGACTCGCGAACGCCTTCGCCGGGCAGCTTCCACGTGCCGGCTTTCAGGTCGATCTCGCGCTCGCCGTACTCGACGGTGGGCACGTGGACATAGTCCTGGGGATCGGCGTGGGCGATCGCGGGCAAGGCGAGGGCGGCCGCCAGCCAGAGCGGTGCAGTCGAACGCATGTTGTTCCTTCTAGGGCGAGGCGGGAGAGGCGGGGGGAGCGGATGGAGCGGCGCCGTCACGCCTGCGCACGAGCGCCATGCCGGTCGCGATCGCGGCCAGCACGGCGATCCACGCGGCGATCTGCATGCCCGCGGGTTGGGCGTCGTAGCCGACGAGGCCGGTGAGGGCCTTGCCGAGCATCGACGTGTTGGAGACGACGGAGGACGTGTCCCAGACCGGGCTCGCGAGGCTCGGCAGGACATTCGCCTGGACCAGGAAGCGCGCGGCCTGCGCCGCCATGCCGGCGGCGAGCAGCAGGACCAGCGCCGAGGTCACGCTGAAGAACCACTTGAGCGGGATGCGCAAGAGGCCCTTGAAGAGGAGCACGCCCACGAGGACGCCCCCGGCGAGGCCGATGAGGCCGCCGCCGACCATCGAGCCGCGGCCCGCGTCGCCCGATGCGGCGATGCCGTAGAGGAAGAGCACCGTCTCCGCGCCTTCGCGCAGCACCGCCACCCCGATCACGACGAGCACGATGGACAGCTTGCTCGCGCCGCTGCGCACGTCGGCGCCGATGCGCCGCGCGTTCGCGGCGAGCTCGCGCCCGTGGCTCGTCATCCAGATGTTGTGCCACGCCAGCATGAGCACGGCGATCGAGAGGATGGCCGCATTGAAGAGCTCCTGGCCCATGCCCTCGGCGAGCTGCGAGATGGCGCCCGCGCCGGCGGCGACGAGCACGGAGCCCAGGAGTCCCGCGCCGAGCCCGGCGCCGATCCAGCGGCCGCGGCCCGGGATGCCGCGCGTGGCCGCGCTCACGATGCCGACGATGAGCGCGGCCTCGAGCACCTCGCGGAAGACGATGAGGGCAGTCGCGATCATGTCACTTCGCCACCACCACGCCGCGGGCGGTCTTCTCGTGGTATTCGCCGAAGAACGGGTACTCGCCGGCCTTGAGCGGCCCCAGGTACACGATGCCCTTCGACTTGCCGGGGATGACCTTCTCGACCCTGAGCTCGCCGCTCTCGAACTCCTCGGGCGTCGCGTCGCGGTTCTCGACCGTGAGCTTGACCTTCTTCCCGGCCGGCACCTCGAGGCGCTCGGGCACGAAGCGATGATTCTCGATGGCGATACCGGCTTCGGGCTCCCCGGCCGCGAGGACGGCGGCGGGAAGGCAGGCGAGCAGCAGGGCGGCGAGGCGCGGCATGGCGATCCTTGGGGGAGTCATCTGGCAAATGATAATAGTTCGCATTACCGAGCGCAACCCCCCACCGGGTGTCAGCCACCGCCGACAGACGCCGGGTGCATGGCGACACCATGATGCTCACGCAAGCGCCCCAACAACAGGAGTTACAACATGCGCCATGCGTCCGCGTGCCTGCTCGCCGTGATGGTCGCGTGCGTCGGATCCGGCTGCGCCATGCCGCGCGCGGAGGCGATCGCGTACGACGTGCCTCACGCCGCCCCAAACGCCGCGCCGCGGGGCGCGGAGCTCTATGGCCAGTACTGCACCGGCTGCCACGCGGGAGCGGCGCGCACGGGCCTCGCGCGCAGCGGCGCACCCTGGCTCATGCACATCCAGGCGCGCGTCGGCATGGGCACGATGCCTTCAGGGCTTTCGGACACGATCGCGGCCGAGGATGCGCGGGAGATCGTCGATTACCTGGACGCCGCGCGCGCAGCGCGGCGCGACGACTGAGCGCGGGCGCTTCAGCGTGCGCGGCGCAGGCGAAGCGCGACCGCCGCCGCGATGCCCAGCAGCAGCAGCACGGCGATCGTCTCGAGCGTCGCCTTGCGCAGCGAGACGGACACGGTGACCTCGTCGTTGTCCGGAGCGAACGCGAGCGCCGTCGTGTCGGCGGGCAGGGCGCCCACCGCATGAACGCTGCCCGAGGCCGGATCGATCACGGTGAGCACGGTGCTGGCGGGCGCGCCCATGTTCGAATTGACGGCGAAGAGCCGGCCATCGGACGCGAAGTCCATCGCGGTGAACCCGCTCACGAACGGCGCGCCGACGAGGCGCGGACCCACGGTCGCTCCACCCGTGCGCGTGTCGATGAAGTCGAGCGTTCCATTGGCGGAAGTGGCCGAGACGAATGCCACGCCGTCGTGGCGCATGCCGAAGCCGCCGCCCACGCTCTCCGAGAGCTTCGTCGCGTCGGCGGCGATCGGGCGTGCCGCGCCCGTGCCGAGATCCACCACGCCGAGCTCGTTCGAGTCGGTGAGCCAGATGTAGAGCTGGCCCTTGCCGTCGAAGTTGATGTCGGACCCGCTGCGCCCGAGCGCTCCCACCAGCGTGGCATTGCCCGTGGCGGGATCGATCGTGACGAGCGCGCTCGGCACGGACGCATTGAGGCCCGCGGTGATGCCGTAGAACACGTGGGTCTTCGGGTGCACGGCGATGCCGCGCAAGCTGATGGGCTGGGTGCCGCCGAGCCGCAGCCGGCCCACGATCTTCGCTTCGGCGGTGGCGGGATCCAGGGTATACAGGTTGCCTCCCGCCGCGTCCGCGTAGGCGCGCAAGCTCACTCCGTACAGCACGTCCGCGCCGGCCCCGGGAGGGAGCAGGCAGGCGCTGAAGGCAAGGCAGGCGAGAGGAATCCGGGGCATCGGGAGGGAGCCGTGTCTGGACGCACCGTACCCACGCAAACTTGCGACACGCTGACCACGGCCCGCCTCGCCGTTACAACCGTCACGGCGACCTTCGCAATTTCGGGAAACAGGGTCGCCGCGGCCCGGCAAATACTGGATCGCGATCCCGGAGGAAACCCCCATGTATGGATATGCCTATCCCCGCAGGCCCGAGCTGGCCGCGATCCGCGTGCGCGTCTCGGAGTCGCAGCTGCAGGAGTACCGGCGGCTCTTTCCCGCGCTCTCCCGCGCGCGCATCCTCGACACGATGATCGCGAAGGGTCCGTTGCGCGAGACCGTGGAATCGGAGTTGCGCCGCATGTCGCGCGAGGCGGTCCCCGCGCACCCCTGAGCGGCGCGCCCCGCGCGCGCCATCCTGCCGCGAGGCGCGCGCGATGAAGTACAAGGACTACTACGCGATCCTCGGCGTCGCGCGCGACGCGAGCGCCGACGACATCCGCAAGGCGTACCGCAAGCTCGCCCAGAAATACCACCCGGACGTCAGCAAGGATCCGCAGGGCGAGGAGAAATTCAAGGAAGTCGCCGAGGCTTACCAGACCCTCAAGGACGCGGACAAGCGCAAGGCCTACGACGAGCTCGGCAGCGGCTTCTCGAGCGGGCAGGAGTTTCGTCCCCCGCCCGGGTGGGAACAGCGATTCGGCGAGGCGCCCAACGAGGGCCATTTCTCCTTCGACGACCTCGACCTCTCCGACCTCTTCGAGTCGCTCTCGCGCGGCCGCGGCCGCGGGGCGTCGCGCGGCCCGCGCAAGGTGCGCGGCCAGGACTTCGAGATGGCGGTGCAGCTCACGCTCGAGCAGGCCTATCACGGCACCCAGGTGGACCTGCGCGTGGCGTTGCCCGAGTACGACGACGAGGGGGCGGTGCACGCCGTGGAGAAGACGATCAAGGCGCGCATCCCGAAGGGTGCGACCGACGGGCAGCGCCTGCGCCTGCGCGGCCAGGGCGGCAAGGGCCTCAACGGCGCCGCGAACGGCGACCTCTACCTGGACATCTCCATGCGACCCCATCCGCTTTTCCGCGCGAGCGGGCACGACCTGTTCCTCGACCTGCCGCTGGCCCCGTGGGAAGCCGCGCTCGGCGCGAACGTCGAGATCCCCACGCTGGACGGCGTCGTGAGCCTCAAGATTCCCGCCGGCACGGGCGCCGGGCGCAAGCTGCGGCTCGCGGGCAAGGGACTGCCGCGTCGCGAGGGTGCGCACGGCGACCTCTACGCCGTGGCGCAGATCGTCAATCCCACCGTGCTCACGGAGCGCGAGCGCGAGCTCTACCGCGAGCTCGGCGAGGCCTCGCGCTTCGACCCGCGCGGGCATTTCGCGAAAGGATCCCCATGAGGACCGAAACCGAAGCGCCGTTCTGGATGGATACGCGCACGCGGCTCACGCTGGTGGAGCTCGCGGAATGCTCCGGGGTCTCCGAGGCGATCGTGCAGGACCTGGTCGAGTACGGCGCGCTCACGCCGAGCGGCGCGCGGCCCGGCGAGTGGGCCTTCAGCGCGGAGTGCGCGGTGAGCATCCGCAAGGCCTCGCGGCTGTGCAACGACCTCGAGCTCGAGACTTCGGCGATGGCGCTGGTGGTGTCCTTCCTCGAGCGCATCCACGAGCTCGAGGCGCAGGTGCGACGCCTGCGGGCGCAGGCGGGCGGCGTCTAGGGCGCCCGCGCCCGCCGCGCGAATCGCGCGTTCAGGCGAGGCGGGGGCGGCGCCGCTGCATGCGGTCGGAATCCCGCGGCGCGCGTGGGGAGCGCGGCGGGGTCATGCCGTAGCCGGGCAGTCTCATGGAAGGATCCTTCAGGCCGTGCGGCCGCTGGCCTGCGTGGAAGCGCCGACGCAAGGCGCGATGCTCTGCAGCACGTAGCACGTGAGCACCGCGTAGGCGACGTGCGCCGCGATCTCCGTGAGCACGGTCTCGCCGGCGCCGATGAAGGCCTCGGGATGGCGCGTCATCGCCTCGCGCAGCTCGCCGCCGGACATCATCCGGTAGGCGATGCGCAGGATGGCCGCCTCGTGCTTGTCGCGGGCGCTGCCGACCTGGGCCAGCAGGATGTCCTCCGCGCTCATGCCGACGCTCTCCGCCATGCGCGCGGCGACCCACAGCGAGTACTCGCAGCGGATCTGCTGCGAGACCAGCAACGCGATCTGCGCGCGGCAGCGCAGCGGCAGCACGCTCTTCGCGAGCCCGCCCGCGAGGTTGTCGTGGGTGGTGCGCGTCCACGCGGCGCGGTCGAGCGCCGCGTCGAAGCCCGGAACCAGCGATTGGATGTCCCTCATGCGATCTCCCTTCGCGGTGTGCGCCGCGCCTTTCATGAGTCCAGTATCGGCACGGCCGCAGGCATCCGGAATCGGATCGCGCGCCGACGTGGACGCGGCCGGAGCGCCGTCGTGGACCCCGCAGGAGCCGCGCCCCGGAGTAGGACGAGTCCGATGCGCTGTCCGGAGGATCGACAGGCACGGGTAAGCTTGGGCGGGTAGCGTTCGAGATGCCCGACCTTCGACGGGCGATCCGTGCTTCGGAGTGCGTTCGAGAGGACGCACTCTTTTTTATTTTTCAGCCCGGCACGAGTCTCAGGCGCGTGATTTCCGAGGGACTCCCGAAGCGCATCGGCGGGCCCCAGTATCCGGTGCCGCGGCTCACGTAGATCCACATGTGCCCGAGGCGCCGCAGCCCCGCGGTGAAGGGCTGCTGGAGCCGCACGAAGTGCACCCATGGCCAGAACTGCCCGCCGTGGGTATGCCCAGAGAGCTGCAGGTCGAATCCGGCGCGCACGGCCTCCGCGGCGCTGCGGGGCTGGTGGGCGAGCAGCACCTTCACGGCGTGCGCGGGCGCGCCCTCTGAGGCGCGCAGCGGATCGCTGCGATGGCTGCGGTCGAAGTGATGGGCGGCGTAGTCCGTCACGCCCGCGAGCGCCACGGCCGCGCCGTCATGCTGCAGCACGACGTGCTCGTTCATCAGGACGCGCGCGCCGAGGCGATGCAGCTCCTGGATCCACGCGTGCACGCCCGAGTAGTACTCGTGGTTGCCGGTCACGAAGTACGTGCCATGGCGCGAGCGCAGGCGGGAGAGCGGCTCGGTATGGGGCGCGAGCTTGTCCACCGGGCCGTCCACGAGGTCGCCCGTGATCGCGACGAGGTCCGCACCCATCGCGTTCACGCGCTGCACCACCGCCTCGACGAAATCGCGCCGGATCGTCGGGCCCACGTGGACGTCGCTGATCTGCGCGATGGTGAAACCGTCGAGCGCCGCGGGCAGGCCCTGGATGGGAACGCGCACGTCGACCACCGGTGCGACCCGGCGAGCGAGATGGAATCCCGCGGCCGTGACGAGCGGCGCGGCGGCGAGCACCGCGAGCGCCGAGTCGCGCACGGCGCGGGCGAATGCGGCATCGCCCAGGAAAGGCCATGCGGCCAGCAAGCCCGCGTCGCGCAGCAGCGTGAGCACGAAGAGCCAGGAGAAGAATCCCATCGCCGTCCACGGCAGCAGGTCCTTCCAGACCCGGCCCGTTTCCGGGATGCGCCAGCCCCTCGGCAGCAACGTGAAGCATGTCGCGAGCAGCAAGGCGCCGGCGAGCTGTCCGGCCACCGGCAGCGGCGCCAGCAGGCGCAGCCCGATGTACACGTGCAGCAGCAGCAGGAACACGGGGAAGGGACCAGCGCGAAGCCATCGCATCATCGGCTCGACATGGGGCCGGATCGGCCCATCACAAGGTGCGCTTCAGCGCGCGCCGCGGCTTATTGCGGGCAGCCGGCCGAGTCGATGACGACGACCGACTCCAGGCCCGGCGCATCGCGATGGATGTGCACCGGCCGGAACACCCAATGGGTTCCGTCGATCGTGGAGCGCATCTCCTCGTGGATGCGCCAGCCGTCCTTCTCCGAGAGCCCGTGGGCGGCCATGTTGGCCGCCACCTCGGCGCGCGCCTCCCGTATGCGCGCCCGCAGTGCCGCGGAGAGGACTTCGTCTTGTTCTTGCATGCCGCATTGTACCGTGCGCGTTGCTACATGGTGGCGAACATCGCCACCACCGCCGCCGCCATGACGCCCGTGGAAAGCCATCCCAGCGCGAGCAGCCGGCGCTTGACCGTGAACGGGCCCATGACGTCGGGCTTCACCGCGAGCAGCATCATGACGACCATGATCGGGACCGCCACGACGCCGTTCACGATGGCGCTCCAGATGAGGGCCTTGATCGGGTCGACGTCGACGAAATCCAGGCCCACGCCGATGAGCGTCGCGGCCGACAACACGGCGTAGAAGCCGCGCGCCTCGAGGAGGGTCAGGCCCAGCCCGATCGGCCAGCGCAAGGATTCCGCGACCGCATAGCCCGCGGACCCGGCCAGCACGGGGACGGCGAGCATGCCGGTGCCGATGATGCTGAGCGCGAAGAGGAGGAAGGCGAAATCGCCGGCGATCGGCCGCAACGCCGAGGCCGCCTGCTCGGCGGAGCCGATGTCACTCACGCCCGCCGCATTGAGCGTCGCGGCCGTGGTGAGCATGATGCAGACCGCGACGAGGTTCGAGAAGCTCATGCCGATCCACGTGTCGAAGCGGATGCGCCGCAGGTGCTCGCGCGCCTGGTGCGGCGCCTCGCGCAGCGGCTCGTGGCCCGCGGTCGCGCGCTGCTCCTCGACTTCCTGCGAGGCCTGCCAGAAGAAGAGATACGGGCTGATCGTCGTGCCGAGCACCGCCACGAGGGTGGAGATGTATTCCGCCTTCCAGCGCACGTTGGGCACGAAGACCGCGAGCGTCGCCTCGTGCCAGGGGATGTGCACGACCATCACGGTCGCGACGTACCCGAGCAGCGAGAGCGTCATCCACTTGAGGATCGGCGCGTACTTCGGGAACGGCACGAAGATCTGCAGCGTGAGCGACAGCAGCGCGAAGAACATGATGTAGATCTCGCTCGAGCCGCCGAGCAGCAGCTGCAGCGAGTTGCCCATGGCGCCCAGGTCCGCGGCGATGTTGAGCGTGTTGGCGACGACCAGCAACGCCACGACGCCGTACAGCAGCCAGCCGGGGTAGTGGTCGCGGATGTTCGCCGCGAGGCCGTGGCCCGTGACGCGGCCGATGCGCGCGGAGATGGTCTGGATCCCGACCATGAGGGGCGTGGTGAGCAGCACCGACCAGAGCAGCCCGTAGCCGTACTGCGCTCCCGCCTGGGAGTAGGTCGCGATCCCGCTCGGGTCGTCGTCGGCGGCGCCGGTGACGAGGCCCGGGCCCAGCCGCTTCAGCAGGGGGACGTGTTGTTGTTCTTCGCTCGCCTCGTCCATCGGCGCAAGGATACCGCCGCGGGCTTGCCTTGGCCTTGCTAGGGCCCGAGGACCGCCCTGCGCCGCTCGAGGCTCTCCGCGGGCCAGAGCTCGGCGCTGCGGTAGTACTCCGGCACGGCGGGCGTTCCTTGCGGCAGGACAACCCAGGGCTGCTTCGACGCGGTGAAGATGTGCACGTCGGGCGGGAAGAGGTCCGGCTGCTCGAGCGTGCCGACGCGCACGAACTTGATCGCGTCGCCGGCGCCCCCATAGTGACTCCAGAGGGCGACGCGGCATTGCGGGCAACGCACGATGCGCTGGCCCTTGCCGCTCTCGGAGGGCGTGTGCACCGTCTCGGGGCTGCCGGAGAGCGTCACGACGCGGTCGGATTCCATGAGCGCATTGAGGGCGAACGCGGCTCCGCTCTCGCGCTGGCACCACCGGCAGTGGCAGCAATGCACGAACATCGGGCGGCTGGTCATGCGGTAGCGCACCGTGCCGCAGGCGCAGCGCCCCTCGAAGGATGCGGACATGGCGTCGAACGCAGGGGAAAGCATCGCATCATACTCTGGCATCGTGACGAAATTGATGGCGTGGCTCAACTGGAGGATTCCATGATCGAGATGAACGTTCCGGACATGACGTGCAACCACTGCGTGCAGACGATTCGCAAGGCGGTCGCGGGCGTGGACACGTCGGCGCGTTGCGAGGTGGACCTCGACGCGAAGCGCGTCGTGGTCGACAGCGCGCTCCCGCCCTCGGATTTCGTCGAGGCGCTCGAGGAGGCGGGATACATGCCGGAGCTCCTGCGCGCGCTCGGCTGAACACGATGGCGCAGGCGGCGACCGAGATCGAAGTGGGCGGCATGACGTGCGCCTCGTGCGTGGCGCGCGTCGAGAAGGCGCTGAATCGCGTGCCGGGCGTGCGCGAGGCCTCCGTGAACCTCGCCACCGAGACCGCCACGGTGCGCGCCGAGGGCGACGTGCTCGAGGCAGCCCTGGCCGCCGTGCGCAAGGCCGGATACGAGGCTCGGCCCAGGAGCGCGCATCGTGCCGATCCCGCCGTCGCCGCGCGCCGCGACGGATGGCAGGTCGCCGTCTCGGCGCTCCTCACGCTGCCGCTCGTGATGCCGATGCTGGCGGCGGCCTTCGGTGCGCATGCGATGCTGCCCGCCGCGTGGCAGCTGGCCTTCGCCGCGCCGGTGCAGTTCTGGATCGGCGCACGCTTCTATCGATCCGCGTGGAAGGCCGTGCTCGCCCATACGGGTAACATGGATCTCCTGGTGGCCCTCGGGACCAGCGCCGCGTTCGCGCTCTCGCTCGCGCTCTGGTGGCGCGAAGGGCCGCAGGCCCATCTCTACTTCGAGGCCTCCGCGGTCGTCATCACGCTCGTGCGTCTCGGCAAGTGGCTGGAGACGCGCGCCAAGCGCCAGACCACGGAGGCCATCCGCGCGCTGGCGGCGCTGCAGCCGGCCACCGCGCGCGTGTTGCGCGGCGGGGTCGAGACGGAGGTTGCGCTCGGATCCGTCGCCAAGGGCGATGTGCTCGTCGTGCGTCCCGGCGAGCGCATCGCCGCCGATGCGCAGGTGGTCGAGGGCGCCACGCACGTCGACGAGTCGCTCGTGACCGGCGAGAGCCTCCCCGTCGCCAAGGGCGCGGGAAGCACGCTCACCGGCGGCTCGCTCAATGGCGAGGGACGCGTGCAGGCGCGCGTGACGGCGGTGGGGGCCGAGACGCTCCTCGCGCGCATCATCCGCCGCGTCGAGAGCGCCCAGGCGGCGAAGCCCCCGATCCAGCGCCTGGTCGACCGCGTGAGCGCGGTGTTCGTGCCCGCGATCATCGCCGCGGCCGCGATCACGTTCCTCGCGTGGGGACTCGCCGCCGGCGACTGGGAACGCGCCGTGCTCAACGCCGTGGCGGTTCTCGTGATCGCGTGCCCTTGCGCGCTCGGCCTCGCCACGCCGACGGCCGTGATGGCGGGGACCGGGGTCGCGGCGCGTCATGGCATCCTGGTCAAGGACGCCGAGGCGCTCGAGCTCGCGCATCGCGTGTCGGTCGTCGCATTCGACAAGACCGGCACGCTCACCGAGGCGCGGCCGACGCTTGCGGCGCTCGTGCCCGCGGGCGTGGAGCCGCCGGAGGCGCTGGCGCTCGCCGCGAGCGTGCAGAGCGGCTCCGAGCATCCGCTCGCCCGCGCGGTCGTGCGCGAAGCGCGTGCTCGCGGGGTGGCATTTCCCGTCCCCCGGGACGTTCGCGCGGTGCCGGGCCGCGGGCTCGAGGCGCGCGTGGGCGAGCGCTCCCTCGCCATCGCGAGCGATCGCTGGGCACGCGAAATGGCGGCGAGCGGCGTCGAGGCGCTCGCGGCCGACGCGCAACGCCTGCGCGCCGACGGCATGACGGTGTCGTGGCTGCTCGAGACGCAACCGGCGGCGCGCGTGCTGGCGCTGCTGGGATTCGCCGATGCGGTGAAGGCGGGCGCCGCGAGGGCGGTCGCGCGCCTGCGCGAACGGGGCATCGCCACGGTGCTCCTCACCGGGGACAACGCCGCGGCGGCCGCGGCCGTCGCCCGCGCGACGGGGATCGAAGACGTGCGAGCCGAGCTGCTGCCCGAGGACAAGGCGAGCGCGGTGGTCGCGCTCAAGGCACGCGGCGTCGTCGCGATGGTGGGCGACGGCATCAACGACGCGCCCGCGCTCGCGGCGGCGGACGTCGGCATCGCGATGGGCGGCGGCACCGACGTCGCGATGCAGGCCGCGGGCATCACGCTCATGGGCGCGGATCCCGCGCGCGTCGCCGATGCGCTGGACATCTCGCGCCGCACCTACGCCAAGATCCGCCAGAACCTCTTCTGGGCGTTCGTCTACAACGTCGTGGGCGTGCCGCTCGCCGCACTCGGCTACCTCTCGCCCATCGTGGCCGGCGCCGCGATGGCCTTCAGCAGCGTGAGCGTCGTGTCCAATGCGCTGCTGCTGCGGCGCTGGAAGCCGCATGAATGAAGGCGTCCTCGACTGCGTGATCGTGGGCGCGGGTCCGGCGGGGCTCACGGCGGCCACCTATCTCGCGCGCTACCGGCGGCGCATCGCGGTGCTCGACGGCGGGGCGAGCCGCGCATCGTACATTCCCCGCTCGCACAACTATCCCGGCTTCCCCGACGGCATCTCCGGCGCGGAGCTCCTCGAGCGGCTGCGTGAGCAGTCGCGGCGCCACGGCATCGGCATCACGCGCGTGCTGGTCGATGCGGCCGAGCGCGAAGGCGATCTCTTCGTCGTGCAGGCGGGAACGGATGCCTGGCGCTCACGCAAGCTGCTCCTCGCCACCGGCCTCGTGGACAAGGAGCCGGAGATGCGCAACCTGCGCGAGGCGGTCGCCCGCGGCGCCATCCGGCTCTGCTCGATCTGCGACGGCTACGACGTGATGGATCGCGACATCGCGGTGATGGGCGAGGGAGCCCAGGCCGTGGCGCACGCCGTCTTCATGCGCACGTGGTCCGCGCGGGTGACGGTGCTGCTCGCCGCCGGATCGCCGCGCCTGGGGGACGATGCGCGGGCCGCGGCGAATGAGGCGGGTGTCGCGATCGTCGACGACCCCGTCGCGAAAGTCGAGGCGGGCGACGACGGCCGCGCGCGCGTGCGCACCGCGGGCGGCCGCGAGCTCGCGTTCGACACCCTCTACCCCGTGCTCGGCTGCCGCAACCGTTCGGAGCTGGCGCGCGCCCTCGGTGCACGCTGCTCCCCCGGCGGCGAAATCGTGGTCGACGCGCACATGCGCACGAGCGTTCCCGGCCTCTACGCGGCGGGCGACGTCGTGGCGGCGCTCAACCAGGTGAGCGTCGCCGTCGGGCACGCCGCCATTGCCGCCACGGACATCCACAACTGCCTGCCGCGCGACTTCCGCGCCTAGAATGAGGGATGGGCATCCACGACCTTTCGCGCTGGCAGCACGCGCACGCATTCGACGAGGGCAACCGCCACGGCGAGCGGCGCACCTGGATGGTGGTGGCGATCACCGCGGTCACCATGGTCGCGGAGATCGTGGGCGGCATCCTCACGGGGTCCATGGCGCTGCTGGCCGACGGCTGGCACATGTCCACCCACGTGGTGGCGCTCTCGATCGCCGGGATCGCCTACGCGCTCGCCCGCCGCTGGTCGCGCGACGAGCGCTTCGCCTTCGGCACGTGGAAGATCGAGGTGCTGGGAGCGTTCTCGAGCGCCCTGTTGCTGGGCGTCGTCGCCATCGCGATGGGCATCGAGTCGGTGCACCGGCTGGTGGACCCGGCGCCGATCCGCTTCGGGCCCGCGCTGTTCGTCGCCGTGACCGGCTTGGCGGTGAACATCGCTTCGGCGTTCCTGCTGCACGGCAGCCATTCGCACGGCGATGCAGGGCACGGCCATGAGCACGATCATGGCCGGCATGATCATCACGCGCACGAACACCCTGAGCACCCCGAGCATGGCCATCACCGCCATGATTCCCGCGACGTCCACGATCACGCGGCTCCCGGCCATCACGACCTCAACCTGCGCTCGGCCTACGTCCATGTCCTCGCCGACGCGTTGACTTCCGTCTTCGCGATCGCCGCGCTCGCCCTGGGCCTCTGGGCGGGCTGGACGTGGCTCGATCCGGTCATGGGGCTCGTGGGCGGCATCGTGATCGCGGTATGGGCGAAGGGGCTGCTCACCAATAGCGCACGCGTGCTGCTCGATCGCGAGATGGACTCTCCCATCGTGGACCGCATCCGCGGCGCCATCGAGAGCGACAACGACGCGGAGATCGCCGACCTGCACGTGTGGCGCGTCGGCCGCGCGAGCCATGCCGTGGTCATGTGCATCGTGGCGCACGACCCGTTGAGCCCGGCCGCGTACCGCCGGCGCCTCGACGGCATCGAGTCGCTCGCCCACGTCTCCGTCGAGGTGAACCGCTGCGAACACCAGCGCTGCCCGTAGAGGTCCTGGACTTCTGGTTCGGGCCGCTCGATTGCCGCGGGCCCCCGCGCGCCGAGTGGTTCCGGAAGGACGCGGCCTTCGACGCGGAGATCCGCGCGCGCTTCGGCGCGACCCACGCCGCCGCCGCGGCGGGCCGCCTGGAGACGTGGCGCGCCTCGGCCGAGTCGATGCTCGCCCTCGTCCTCGTCCTCGACCAGTTCTCGCGCAACATCCATCGCGGCGAGGCGAGCGCCTTCGCGCAGGACGAGCACGCACGCGCGTGCGCCGAGGAGGCGATCGAGCGGGGGGACGATCTCGGCATGCTCCCGGTCGAGCGGCAGTTCCTCTACCTGCCCTTCGAGCACAGCGAGTGCCTCGAGGACCAGGAGCGCGCGCTCGACCTCTTCGCGACGCTCGAGGCGTTCGAGGAAACGCGCGGGCTCCTCGAGTGGGCGCGGCGGCATCACGCGATCGTGGCCCGGTTCGGCCGCTTCCCGCACCGCAACGACCTCCTCGGCCGGCCCAGCACGCCCGGGGAACTGGATTTCCTGCTGCAGCCGGGCTCGGGCTTCTGATCGGCCGACGCGCATCAGAAGGGCCGGCGCTCGCTCCACGATAACGGGGCGTGACGACCCTTCGGCTAGGCGACCGACTGGTAGTAGAGGTTCTGCGGATGCCGCGCGTCGGCGAGGAAGTACCAGCGCTCGGCCACGAGGCCCGTGTACTGCACGGCGAAGGCGAGCGCGAGCCACGGGCCCGCGCCGTCGCGGCCAGCCACGATGAGCGCCACGGGCACCACGAAGGCGAGCGCCAGGAAGGCCGCGAGGATGGCACGCATGCCGGGCGCGCCCACGCCGTGGAAGAACTCGCGCGTGTTGAACGAGCCGCCGGTGAAACCTCGCGACTTCTGCACGGCGTCGGGCCCCCGCGCGCCGATGGCGCTCTGCGTGGTGGAGCGCGGCTGCAGTCGCGCGTTGCGCTTGAGCGAAGCCACGCGGGAGACGAGCGCCGCCAGCGTGAGCGCGATGGCACCGGTGGTGAAGGGCGCGAGGAGCGCGGGCGCCTGCCATGCCGCGAGCGCCGCCGCCAGCGTGAAGCCGGAGGCACATCCCATGAGCACGAAGTTCACGAATGTGAGGGGGCTCGCCCACTCCTGCAGGAAGCGGATGCAGGCGTAGATCATCGCGGTGCAGGTGAAGAGTGCGATGCAGGCGGCGAGCGCGAGTAGTCCCACGAGGAAGGTGCCGCCGTGGCCGCGCGCATGCAGCAGGCCGTAGGCCGCGGCGAGCGCGATGAAGGCGGGCAGCGCGATCACCTCGCGAGAAAGCCACGAGGTGCGCCACATCGCCGCGCTGCGCCAGGCGCGCTCCGGCCGTCCGAGGTGGAAGAACGATGCGACGAGGCCGCCCGCGCCGAGAGCCACGATGCCGATGCTCGCGCGCACGAGGAACGTCGTGGGCACGCTTTCACCCGCGAGCCGCGCCACGGCCTCCGCCATGAACGCGGCGACGAAGAGGCCCTGGCCCGCGCCGATCAGCGTGGTGAGGAAGACGACGGAGTAGGCGGGTCGCATGGCGCGCTCTCGCGGCGCGGGAGGTACTGGTTGGCGGGACGGGTTTCCCACTCCGGCATGAGCGCGTAGCCGCCGCGCTCGCGGATGGCGCGGGAGACCTCGCTCTCGGGATCGTGCACGTCGCCGAAAAGCCGCGCGCTCGTGGGACACGCGAGCACGCAGGCGGGCTTGCGATCGCGCTCCGGCAGCTTCTCGTCGTAGATGCGGTCGACGCAGAGGGTGCATTTCTTCATCACCTTCTGCTTCGCGTCGAGCTCGCGCGCGCCATAGGGGCAAGCCCACGCGCAGTACTTGCAGCCGATGCACTTGTCGTAGTCGACGAGCACGATGCCGTCCTCGGCGCGCTTGTAGCTCGCTCCCGTGGGACAGACCGGCACGCACGGCGGATCCTCGCAGTGCAGGCAGGACTTCGGGAAGTGCACCGTCTGCGTCTCGGGGTAGTGGCCCACCTCGAAGGTCTGCACGCGATTGAAGAACGTGCCGCTCGGGTCCTTGCCGTAGGGCATGAGGTCCGCGAGGGATCCGGCGTCGCCGGAGGTATTCCACTCCTTGCAGCTCGTGACGCAGGCGTGGCATCCCACGCAGACGTTCAGGTCGATCACCAGGGCGAGCTGGGTCATGTGCTCTTCTTCCTTCCGGCGAAATAGGCGATCCACGCGGGCGTGCGGCTCCGCGTGCCGGGGAGCGCGGGCATGGGCGCGAACGCGGGCGCGGTCATTTCCGGCTCGTCCGCCCCGGCGCGGCGAATGCGCACGCGCACGTCGTACCAGCCGGCCTGGCCCGTGACGGGGTCGGAGTTGGAGATGCGTGCGCCGCCCTGCGGCAGCTCGTCGGTGATGAGGTGGTTCAGCAGGAAGCCGCGCTCGGCCTCGTCGGCGTCGGGTGCGAGGCGCCAGGCGCCGGGCGCCTTGCCGATGGCATTCCACGTCCACACGGTGCCCGGCTCGACCGCTTCCGAGTAGCGTGCCATGCAGCGCACCCGGCCCCACGGCGACTCCGCCCACATCCAGCCGCCATCGTCGATCGATTGCGCGCGGGCGGTGAGGGGATTCACGAACAGGTAGTTGTGGCTATGGATCTGCCTGAGCCACGGGTTCTGGGAGTCCCACGAGTGGTACATCGCCATGGGGCGCTGCGTGACGGCGGCGAGGGGATACGCGTCGCGGTCGATCGCCTGGGTCTCGAGCGGCGGATAGTAGAAGGGCAGTGGGTCGCAGTACTTCGCGACGCGCTCGCGCAGGTGCTCCGGCGGTTGCCGGCCGGGACGGCGACCCTGCGCGGCGAGCCGGAAATGCTGCAGGGGTTCCGAGTAGAGCTGGATCACGAGCGGGTTGTCGAGCTTGCGGAAGCCCATGTCGCGCGCGAACTCGAGGTAGCCGCGATTCCAGTTGCGCATGTACTGCATCGACGGGTCGAGCTTCGTGTGGTGCACGCAGTTGTTCTCCGCGTATCGCGCCCACTGGTCGGCGTTCGGCTCGCCCTTGAGGCTCCTGTCGCCCGCCGTCCCGCGCCAACCGGAGAGGAACCCCACGCCGGAGCCGGGCTCGGTCTCCCAGCGCACGATGAAGTCGGGATAGTCGCGGTACTTGCGCGTGCCGTCCGCGTTGGTGAACGCGGGAAGGCCGAGCCGGGAGGCGAGGTCGACCAGCACTTCCTGGAACGGACGGCATTGTCCGGTGGGCGGCAGCACGGGCACGCGCACCGAGTCGGTCGGGCCGTCGAACTCGGAGATGGGCCGGTCGAGCAGCGACATCACGTCGTGGCGCTCGAGGTACGTCGTGTCGGGCAGCACGAGGTCGGCGTACGCCGTGGTTTCCGACTGGAACGCGTCGCACACGACCAGGAACGGGATGCGGTATTCGCCGTTCGCATCCTTGTCGTTCAGCATGCGCCGCGCTTCCTCCGGCCGCATCGACGAGTTCCACGCCATGTTGGCCATGAAGATCATGAGCGTGTCGATCGGGTACGGGTCGCCGCGCCAGGCGTTGGCGATCACGTTGTGCATGAGGCCGTGGACCGCGAGCGGGTACTCCCACGAGAAGCCCTTGTCGATGCGCAGGGGCCGGCCGTCCTCGTGGATGAACAGGTCCTCCGGCGCCGCGGGCCAGCCGAGCGGCGGCCCGGACAGCGGCGCGTTCGGCTTCACCGCGAGCGGCCCGTTGGGCGGCTTGGCGCTCGGCGGGACGGCGCGCGGGTACGGTGCCTTGTGCAGGAATCCGCCGGGGCGGTCGATGGTCCCCAGGAGCGACATGAGGATCGCGAGCGAGCGGATGGCGTGAAAGCCGTTCGAGTGCGCCGCGAGTCCCCGCATCGCGTGGAATGCCACGGGACGCCCGATCACCTTGTCGTGCCGCGTGCCCCAGGCATCGGTCCACGGGATGGGCAGCTCGAAGGCCTGGTCGCGAGCGACCGTGCCCATCTCGTGCGCGAGCCGGCGGATGCGCACGGCGGGAATGCCCGTGATGGCCTCGGCCCATTCGGGCGTGCATTCGCGCAGCCGTTCCTCGAGCAACGCGAACGCGGGCTTGACGCGCTTGCCCTCGAGCATGAACTCGCCGTCGAGCCGCGGCGTCGCATCCGTTGCGTGGGCCGGGACGGCGCGATCGGTCGCTTCGTCCCACCACCAGTGGTTCTGCGGATAGAGCGGAAACTCGACCTCGCGCGCCGCGTCGCGCATCGGCAGCCCGTGACGCTCGCTCGCTTCGTCGAGGTCGACCAGGTAGCCGGCGTTCGTGCAGCGCGCGACGAACTCGCGATCGATGAGGCCGGTCGCGACGAGCTCGTGCGTGAGGGCGAGCAGGAGTGCCCCGTCGGTTCCCGGGCGGATGGGAATCCACTCGTCCGCGATCGCGGAGTAGCCCGTGCGAACCGGGTTGATGGAGATGAACTTGCCGCCCGAGCGCTTGAACTTCGAGAGCGCGATCTTGAGCGGGTTCGAGTGGTGGTCCTCGGCGGTGCCCACCATCACGAAGAGCTTCGCGTGGTCCAGGTCCGGTCCGCCGAATTCCCAGAACGAACCGCCGATCGTGTAGATCATGCCCGCGGCCATGTTCACGGAGCAGAAGCCGCCGTGGGCCGCGTAGTTGGGCGTTCCGAACTGGCGCGCGAAGAGGCCGGTCAGCGCCTGCATCTGGTCGCGGCCGGTGAAGAGCGCGAAGCGCGACGGGTCGCTCGCGCGGATGCGCGCGAGGCGATCGGTGAGCATCGACATCGCCTCGTCCCACGAGATCGGCTCGAGCTCGCCCGCGCCGCGCTCGGCGCCGGCCTTGCGGCGCAGCGGCTGCGTGAGGCGCGCCGGCGAATACTGCTTCATGATCCCGGAGGCGCCCTTGGCGCAGATGACGCCGTGGTTCAGCGGGTGGTCCGGGTTGCCGTCGATGTAGCGCACCTCGCCATCGCGCAGGTGCACGCGGATGCCGCAGCGGCAGGCGCACATGTAGCAGGTCGTGGTCTTCGCCTGCGTGCGGGGGGCGCTCGTGTCCATGTACCGTCAGTCTAGGCGCGAGCCGGCCCGGGCCACCAACGGATTTTTCCGCTAACGGCTACCCGCGCTTCCGGTCGGTGGCGAGGCAATGGGCCATGAACCCCTCGAGCGTCGGCGTCACGTAGCGCCGTTCGTGCTGCACCAGGTAGAGCGTGCGGCGCAGCGCGGGCAGCGCCGTTCGCAGCACCACGAGCCGGCCCAGTTTCGCCATGTCGGCCACGGCGTAGCGCGACACGCAGGCGAGCCCCACGCCTTCGGCCGCGGCCTGCACGATCGCCTCCGTGCTGCCGAGCTCGATCTCGGAGCGAACGCGATGCAAGTGGGGCTGCAGCGCGCGCTCCACCACCTCGCGCGTGCCGGAGCCCGGCTCGCGCAGCAGCCACTTCGCCTCGGCGAGCTGCGCGAGCGCGACCTTTGCCCGGCGCCCCTTCGACGCGCCCCGTGCGAGCTCGTGCGTGGGCGCGCAGGCGACGACCAGCTCGTCGCTCTTCCACGGCACGAGGCGGACGTTGGCCTCGTGGCTGGGTCCCTCGATGAAGCCCACGTCCACCTCGTAGTGCGCCACCGCGCGCGCGACTTCCGACGTGTTGCCGATCTCGACGGCGATGCGTGCGGCATCCTGGCGCCGGCGATACGCGGCGATCACGCGCGGCAGCACCCAGTTGCCGATGGTCGTGCTGGCGGCGACGCGCAAGCTGGGGGCCGAGGACACCCCGGCGTGGCCGAACTCGGCCTCCATGGAATGCGCGGCGTCGAGCAGGAAGCGCGCCTGCGGCAGCATGCTGCGGCCATGCTCGTTCAGCACGAGGCGGCCGCCCACGCGGTTGAAGAGGCGGCCGCCGAGGAGGTCCTCGAGCTCGTTGAGCGACGCGCTCGTGGCCGATTGCGAGAGCGAGATCTCCTGCGCTGCGGCCGTCGTGCTGCCGGCGCGCGCGACCGCGACGAACGTCTGCAGCTGGCGCAGGGTGAGGCGATGCGCCCCGGAGGGCGTGGCCCCCGGGGGTTTCTTCCTTTCCATCATCGGACCGGCTAGGGCTGGCTTGGGCGCGGAGCGCCACTTTGCCCGCGCCGCGCGGGGGTTACAAGCCCGGGTGCGACCTCGCGCCGCCGCGATTTGTCATATCCGGCTTCCCGCTAGCCGCCGCTGCCGTGCGGGTGGCCGTGGTCGTCCGCGTCGGCGGGCCGCTCGTGTCCCTGTCCTCCGCGCTGCTCGTGGCCTTGGCCGTTGCCACGCTGCTCGTGCGCCTGTTGGCCGTTGCCGCGCTGCTCGTGCGCCTGGCCGTTGCCGCGCGAGTCACGGCCGCTATTGCCGTTGTACGCCTGCTGGTGCCGCTCGTAATGCTGCTGCACGACCTGGTCACGCGGCTGGTAGTGATACTCACGGCCGTGTTGCGCGGCCTGCGCCTGGTCATGCGGGTAGTTGTTGCCCGAGTAACGCCGCTGGTAGGCGGGCAGCGGTGCCCGCGCCGGGCCATGCGCGCGGTCGTAGTGGTTCCAGTCCGCGTGGTGTTCCGCCCAGCCGCGGCCCCAGTGCTCGTCCCAGTGCGGCGCCGCATCCGCACGCCATCCGCGGAAGAATGCGGGCGGGTGGTGGTAGTAGCGCACCGGCACGCGCAGCAGGTACACCGGCACGGCGTCCGGCGCCACGGGATACCACGGCCCGTTGTACCAGTTGCTCTCGTACCAGCCGCCGTTCTGGAACACCCAGTAGAGGCCGTCGTAGAAGAAGTAATTGGTCCCCAGGGTGGGCGCGTAGTACACCGGGTAACCGGGAACCGGCACGAGATTGGGATACACCGGCACGTTGATGCCGATGCTGACGGGCCCGGACGACAAGCCGAAAGTCACCTGCGCCGCGGCGGGCGCGATGCCGGCCAGGGCCAGCCAGAGCGTGAAAAGCAATCGCATGGTGTCACCTCCTGCCCGTGAGACTACCCCGGAACGCGGGAAGTTGCGGCCGGGGCCGGGGGAAATGACGGATACTCGCTCCATGAAGCCGCTCGCCGAAACCGGCGCCCTCGACGCGCAGCGCTTTCGCGAGGCCGTAGCGCCCGCCGGCAGGCCCGCCGTGATGCGCGGCGTGGTGCGCGAGTGGCCCGCGGTGCGCGCCGCACGCGCCGCGCCCGACGGGATCCTCGATTACCTGCGCGCGCTCGACAACGGCGCGAAGGTGACCACGCTGCGCATGCCGCCCAGCGTCAACGGGCGCATCTTCTACAACGCCGGGCTCGAGGGCTTCAACTACACGCGCGACCCGGCGACGCTCACCTCGGTGCTCGAGCGCATGGCGCGCTATGCCGCGCTCGCACGTCCCGCGTCGATCGTGGTGCAGAGCGCGCCGCTGGCCGATTGCCTGCCGGGCTTCGCGGCGCAGAACGCGAACCCGCTGCTCGACGCGGCGGTGGCGGGCCGCATCTGGCTCGGCAACCGCGTGGTGACACCGGCGCACTTCGACGAGTCCAGCAATGTCGCTTTCGTCGTGGCGGGACGCAGGCGCTTCACGCTCTTCCCGCCCGAGGCCATCGGGGACCTCTACATCGGGCCGATCGGCTATGCGCCCACGGGGACGCCGGTGAGCCTGGTCGATTTCGACGCGCCGGATCCCGTGCGCTTCCCGCGCTTCGCGCGCGCGCTCGAGGCTGCGCAGGTCGCGGACCTCGAGCCCGGCGACGGCATCTACATCCCGCCGCTGTGGTGGCACCACGTGCGCTCGCTCGACGCGTTCAACGTGCTCGTGAACTACTGGTGGAAGGACCGCCCCGCGGCGAGCGGCACCGACTCGGCGCTCAACGCGCTGCTCCTGGCGCTCCTCGACCTGCGCGGGCTGCCCCTGGAACAGCGCCGCGCCTGGGGTGCGATCTTCGAGCATTACGTGTTCGGCGCCGACGCTTCCACGGCGAGCCACATCCCGGAAGCGAAGCGCGGCGTTCTCGGCGAGGCCTCGCCCGAGCTCGCGCGGCAGGTGCGCGCGTTCCTCGCCGCGAAGCTGCGCGACTAGAGGGCGGGGGCGAGGCTCGACTCGAGCGCCGGCGCGTCGGCGTGCAGCACGTGCACGCTGGTCGGTGATGGCACGCCCACTCCGCGCGCACCGAGCCGCACCAGGGCCTGCGCATCGAGGCATCCCGCGTCGCGCACGGTCACCAGCAGGCGTCCGGGGACCGATTCCAGACGCACGACGTTGCCCGCGCCGCCCAGCGCCTGCATCCACGCCGCGGCATCGACGCGCGCGCTGCCGCCCGACACGCTCGCGCGGATCTCCCCGGCGAGCTGGTCCGCGATCGGGCCCACGACGACCTGCAATCCGGAGGCGCCCACGTTGACGCTGCCGCTCGCGCCGAGGCCGCGCAATGCATCGGCATCGACGCGCTTGCGATCGCGCAGCACGAGGCGCAGGCGCGTCGTGCAGGCATCCACCGACTCCAGGTTCGCCGCGCCGCCGAGGGCGGCCACGTAGGCGTCCGCGGGGCGGCCCGGCGACGCCGCCGCCTTCGTCGCGGCCGCGACCGCCGCCTCGGGCTCGCGTCCCGGCGTGCGCAGGTCGAAGCGCACGATGCAGTAGCGGAACAGCGCGTAGTAGAGGCCGAAATAGACCAATCCCACCGGCACCAGGAGCAGGGGCCGCGTCGACCTGGTGAAATTGAGCACGTAGTCGAAGAGGCCTGCGGAGAAGCCGAACCCCAGCCGCACCCCGAGCAGGTCCATGATCACCATCGCGGTCCCGGTGAGCACCGCATGCAGCGCATAGAGCGCGGGCGCGAGGAACATGAACGCGAACTCGATGGGCTCGGTCACGCCGGTGAGGAAGGAGGTGAGCGCGAGCGAGAGCAGGAGGCCGCCCGCGGCGCGGCGGCGCTCGGGACGCGCGGTGCGGTACATCGCGAGGCATGCCGCCGGCAGCCCGAACATCATCACCGGGAAGAAGCCGGCCATGAAGGCGCCCGCGCTGGGATCTCCGGCGAAGAAGCGCTTCAGGTCTCCCGTCACGCCGTGGTAGTCGCCCACGAGGAACCACGCGATGTTGTTCAGGATGTGGTGCAGGCCGGTCACGATCAGCGCGCGATTGAGCACGCCGTAGATGAAGAGGCCCACTTCGCCCGAGCCGATCACGGCGCGGCTGGCGCTGTCCATGGCGCGCTCGACGTAGGGAAAGCCCAGGCCGAAGAGGAACGCGAGGACGAGGCCCGCGGCCCCCGCGACGATCGGCACGAAGCGCCGGCCCGCGAAGAACGCGAGGTAGGGCGGCAGGCGGATGTCGTGGAAGCGGTTGTAGAGCTGGCCCGCGAGGATGCCCGAGAGGATGCCGATCGGCACGCTCACCTTCGCGACCTGGCGCGCCTTGTACGCGGCGCCGGCCGCCGCGTCGCTCACGGCCTTCGCCGCGATGTCCGGCGGCAGCGTGATCAGCACCTCCGCGCCCTTGCTCGCCACGAGGTAGGCCACCACGCCCGCAAGCCCGGCGGCGCCGTGGTTCTCGCGCGCGAGCCCCACCGCGATCCCGATCGCGAAGAGCAGGCCCAGGTTGGAGAAGATCGCGTCGCCCGCGGCGGCAATCGGCGCGATGTCGAGCATGTCGGGCTGGCCCAGGCGCAGCAGCAGGCCGGCGGCCGGCAGCACCGCGATGGGCAGCATCAGCGCGCGTCCGAGCGCCTGGCTGGATTCGAGCCAACGGATCATGATGAGCCTCCGGTCACGGGAGCGGGATGTGGCGCGCTCGCGGCGGCGAGCAGCTCGCGCACCGCCTTCGCCGAGGATTGCTCGAGCGCTCGCCGCGCGAGCTCGCGGCACTCGGCGGCATCGAGTTGCCGCGCGGCGCGCTTGAGCCGCGGGATGGTGCTCGCCACGGCCGAGACCTCGTGGATGCCGAGCCCGACCAGCACCGGCAGGGCCGCCACGTCGGATCCCAGCGTGCCGCAGACGCTCACGCCCTTGCCGTGCGCTTGCGCCACCTCGGCCACGCGTGCGATGAGGCGCAGCACCGCCGGATGCAGCGCGTCGAGGCGCGCGGCCAGGCGCGGATGGGCGCGGTCGATCGCGAGCGTGTACTGCGCGAGGTCATTGGTGCCGAGAGAGAGGAAATCGCATTCGGCGGCCAGCGCGTCGGCGAGCAACGCCGCCGCGGGCGTTTCCACCATGGCGCCCAGGAGCGGCCGATGAGCGAGTCCCAGCCGCGCGCGCTCCTCGTCCAGCATCCGCTTCACGAAGCGCAGGTCCGAGGCGTCCGTCACCATGGGCACGAGCACGCGGCAGGCGGCCGCGGGTGCCACGCGCAGGATGGCCGCGAGCTGCGCGCGCAGGAGGTCCGGTTGCTCCAGGCTTGCACGCACGCCGCGCAATCCGAGCGCCGGGTTTTCTTCCGCCTCGGCGGGCATGAACGCGATGGGCTTGTCCCCGCCGATGTCCATGGTGCGGATGGTGAGCGGCCGAGCGCCGAGCGCATCCGCGATCCGCTGATATTCGCGCCGTTGCTCGTCTTCGGGGGGCGCCTCGCGCCGGTCGAGATAGAGGAACTCGGTGCGCAGGAGGCCGCAGCCTTCCGCACCGTGCTCGAGCGCGGCGGCGGCTTCGTCCGCGGAGCCCAGGTTCGCGAGCACCGAGATGCGCACGCCATCGCGCGTGAGGGCCGGAGCGTGCGCCGCGGCGAGGTCGGCCGCATGCTCGCTGCGCCGCTCGTCGATCGAGCGCTCCAGCGCCGCACGCCGCGCGGGCGGCGGATCGACCTCGAGGAATCCCTGCTCCGCATCGAGCACGAGGGCCACGCCTTCGGCGATCGCGAGCACCGCGTCGCCCGCCGCCACGAGCGCCGGCAGCCCCGCCGCCGCCGCGAGAATCGCCATGTGCGTGGTGGCGCCGCCGCGCGCGGTGCACACGCCGGCGACCTGCGTGCGCTGGAGTGCCAGGACTTGCGAGGGCAGCAGCTCGTCCGCGACGACGATCGCGCCTTGCGCGAACTCGTGCGCGGCGCCCGGCGCGTGGCCCGCGAGAACGCCCAGCACCTGGTGCTCGAGGTCGAGCAGGTCCGCGGCGCGCTCGCGCATGCGCTCGTCGTCGAGCGCGGCGAGCGTGGCGGCGGTGGCGCGGGTGGCCTGGCGCCATGCGTGTCCCGCGCTGTCGCCCCGGCGCATGTGCCCGGAGGCGCGATCGCGCAGCTGCGGATCGCGCGCAAGCTCGATATGGGCGGCGACGAGGGCCTGCGCCTCCCCGCGGGATTGCCCGTGCAGGGATTCGAGGTGGATCACGACCGCGTCGAGGGCCCGGGCGAGCGCCGCGGATTCGCCCGCTTCGCCGGCGCCGCGCTCCGCCACCGCGACCTGCGGACGTTCCCATCGCGCGCACGGGCCGACCGCGAAGCCGCGGCTCGCGATCACGGCGTCGATGCGACCCGGCGCGGGCGTGGCGTGCCGCGCGGGTGCGCTCGCCGCGATGGCCGGCGCGAACAGCTGCTCCAGCGCGGCGAGCGCTTCGAGCGCGCCCGCACCGGACGCCTGTACCTCGACGGTATCGCCCGCCCGTGCGCCGAGCGTCATCAGCGCCACGGGACTGCGCGCATGGGCCTCGCGGCCGCGAAAGACGAGCTGGACATCGGCTTGAAAGGGCCGCAGCGCCGCGGCGACCTGTGCGGCGGGGCGCGCGTGCAGGCCGTGGGCGAAGGCGACCACGAGACGGCGGGAATGCCGTGCCTCGCCGGCATCACGCGAGGCGCCAGCGCCGTCGCCCGCGACCGCGACCGCGCGCTCCACCTCCATCAGGAAATCGCCCGCGCGAAGGACGCCGCTCGCGGCCCGGCGCGTGACGGCGTCGCCGGAGACGACGATCACGGGGCTCGCGAGGCTCTTCGCATGGCGCGCGAGGAATTCCAGGTCGAAGCGCACGAGCGGATCGCCCGCGCGCACGGCGCGCCCCGGCTCGGCGAGACGCTCGAAGCCCTGGCCCGCGAGAGCCACCGTATCGATTCCGACGTGAACGAGGACCTCGACGCCATTGTTCGCGCGCACGCTGATCGCATGCCTGGCCTCCTTCATGGGCACGAGCTCGCCGTCGCACGGCGCGCGCAGCAGGCCTTCGGTCGGATCGATGGCGACGCCGTCGCCCGCCATGCCTTGCTGGAAGACGGGATCGGGGACTTCGGCGAGCGGCATGCACCAGCCGGGGAACGGGGCGAGCAAGGTGAGGCGGCTCATTGGCGGGTCTCGCCGAAGCGCACCGCGTCGAGCACCCAGAGCGGATCGAGCCCGTGCTGCGCGAAGCGAAGGCAGAGGTCGTGAGTGCCCGGCCGGGGCTCGATCGCGACCGGGCCGAGGGTCGTCACGGCGTCGGAGCTCGCGGCGGGTGCCAGCGGCAGCCGCGCGACGACGTCGCCGTCGCAGGTGTCGGCGTGGACCACGAGCTCGCCCTCGCCGGTCGTCGGCGCATCGAAGCGGATCTTCGCGGCCTCGGCGCCCACCTGGAAGTTGAACGGAACCTGGCCCACGCGCGCCTGGATCCGGCTCGATCGATCGAGCTTCTGGCCGCGCAGCCACCAGCAGGGATTCAGGATGTCCACGAGGAATTGTGCGCGCGGCCCGGCGATGGGTGCGTCGTCCTCGAGGGACAGCGCCACGGCAGCGCTGCAGAGCTCGAGCTCGCGGCTCGTGCGCCAGGGGCCGGACAGCGGTGAGCCGGTGTCCCCGAAGGCGGTCTTCGCATAGGTCATGCCGAGCGCCTGGTAGCGCGCCGGCATCGATTCCATGCGCCGGCGAAAGCCGTCCCAATCGAGCGAGCGCGCGGGCGTCCAGCCGAGCTCCGCGATGGCGGCCGCGCGCGGAAACGCCATCCAGCCCATGCGCGCCTCCGTGCGGATGTGCTCGCTCCACAGGTTGCCCTGCAGGCCGAGGATGTGCGAGCGCTGCGCGGCCTCGAGCTGCGCGGGCACGGGATCGAAGCGATAGACGTCGCCCAGCGACACCACGGCGGCGCGCCCCGGCGGCTCGGCGAGCGCGGTCGACTGGCGATGGTCGAAGTAGAGGTCCGGGTCGACCGCCATCACGCTGTCGTGTCCCTGGGCCGCGGCGGCGATCGTGCCCTTCGCGCCGCGCCACGACATCACGATCGCGCCGCGGGGGAGGTCCGGTTGCAGCATCTCGTCCCATCCCACGAGCCGTCGCCCGTGGGCCTGGAGGAAGCGGCCCATGCGATGCGTGAGCCAGTGCTGGATGCCCGGCACATCGGCGATGCCGAGCTCGCGCATGCGTTGCGCGATGCGCGGCGACGCCTTCCATTGCGACGTGTCGACCTCGTCGCCGCCGATATGGATGTACGGGCCGGGGAAGATCTCCATCACCTCGGTGAGCACCTCCTCGAGGAAGGCGAGCGTGGGCGCCTCGAGATTGAGCACATTCGAATACACGCCCCAGTCCGCTGGCACCTCGGCCGGCGCCGGGAGCCGGGTCGCGAACCGGGGATACGCGGCAAGCACCGCCGAGGCGTGGCCCGGCATCTCGATCTCCGGCACGATCGTGACGCCGCGTGCGGCGGCATAGGCCACGAGCCGTCGTGCCTCGGCCTGCGTGTAGTAGCCGCCGTAGAGGCGCGGCTTGCCGGTCGCGGGATCGATGTCGGCATGGGCCGCGCGCCCCGCCGGCACGCGCCAGGCGCCCACGGAGGTGAGGCGCGGGTACTTGCGGATCTCGAGGCGCCAGCCCTGGTCGTCGGTGAGATGCCAGTGCAGCACGTTGAGCTTCTGCGCCGCCATGGTGTCGATGAAGCGTTCGATGAATTCGGGCGATTGATAGTGGCGCGCGGAGTCCAGGAGCAGCCCGCGCCAGCGCAGGCGCGGCGCATCGTCGATCGCCACCGGGCGAATCGCCGCCGCGCCGGCCGAGGGCTGCGTCCCGGCGAGCTGCCAAAGCGTCGTCGCCGCGTGGGCATAGCCCGCGAGCGAGCGCGCGCGCAGCGTGATGCGTCGCGCGCTCGCGTCGAGCCGATACGATTCGTTTCCTTCGTCGCGCGGCGCATCCTCGCGTTGGAGCACGATGGCGCCGTCGCGCGGCTCGCCGCGTTCGATGGCGACGTCGACATCCAGGCTGCGCTTGAGGCGCTCCACCAGCACGGGGGCGGCGCGGGCCGCGTCGGGGTCGCCGGGGGCGATCACGATCGGCGTCGCCGACGTGAGCTGGAAAGCCGCACCCTCGCGCCATTGCACGTTCGCGGGCCAGGGCACGAGGTCGGCTTCGGCAGCGCGGGCGCCACCAGCCGCGGCGGCGTGGAGCAGGGCGATCGCTACGGCGGCTCGTCTCATCGCTCGAGGGAAAGGGAGGCGGGCCCGTGACGAACCCGCCTCGTAAAAGGGGGCCTCACCCCCTGGAGGATATCGACTCCGGCGCTACAGCGCGACCCTCAGCGACAGGTAGTACTGACGGCCGTTCTTGTAGAAGGCACGCGGCTGGTCCGTGTTCGCGGCGTAGTACTTGAGCGTCGGGTTGTTGATGTTGAGCGCGTCAAAGTACACGGCGAAGCGCTTGTTGATCTGGTACCCGAGGGAGCCCGCGAGCGTGCCCGTGTCGTCCTGGAACTCGGCCGTGCTGCGATCCAGCCCCACGAAGAAGGCCGATCGGAACGTATACGCGAGCCGCGCCGAGAAGCCGTAGTTCTCGTAGTACCCCGTGATGTTGTACGTATTCTTGGACGCGCCCACGAGCCGGTCGGTCGAGTTCTGGCAGAAGAGGTCCGCGGCCGCGCAGTTCTTGTCCTCCTTGGAGTCGGCGTAGGTGTAGTTCGCCTCGAAGCCGAAGCCCATGCCGAGCGGCTGGTACCAGGCGAGCTCGAGGCCCTTCACGTTCCCGGAGCCGTTGACCGGCGAGGAGATCTGGTACGTGTCGAAGGTGTTGGTGCGGATGTTGAGCAGCGTCGTCGGGTGCACCCCGAAGGTGACGTAATCCTTGAGGTCCATGTAGAAGAGGCCCGCCGACACCAGGGCGCGCGGCGCGAAATACCATTCCCACGTCGCGTCGAAGTTGGTCGAGCGGATCGGCTTCAGGTCCGGGTTGCCGCCGTTGCCGGTGTGCGTCGTGTCGTCCGCGGTGATGGCACCGCCGAGCGCGCTGTAATCGGGGCGGGCGATGGTGCGCGCGGCCGCGAGGCGACCGATCATGTTGTTGCCGAGGTCCCAGCGCAGGTTGGCGCTCGGCAGCACGTCGTTGTAGTCGTGGGCGACGAGGTTGCGGTAGAAGCTGCCGAAGGCCGAAGTGGTGATGGCGCCCGGCACCTGCGGGCACGGCATTTGCACCGCGCAGACATCGCCCGGGATGCCGACGTTGACGGTCACCTCCTCGCGCGTCTTCACGAAGCGCAGTCCGGCATTGCCGCTCCAGCCGCGGCCCTCGAAGTTCGCCATGACGTACGCCGCCGAATCCTTCTCCTTGAGCGAGAACTCGCCGGACCAGAACTGCCGGGTGACCGGGTCGCGGTTCGAGTACAGGTCGCCCCAGCGCTCGAGCTCGCTCGGCGAGAGCTGCCACACGTTGCGCGGGAAGTTGCCGCCCAGGCCGTTGGCGAAGTCGCCCGGATAGGTCTCTCCGTTCCAATGGGGCAGGTTGGCCGGGTTGAAGGGATCGAGCGCGAAGTTGGGCCCCTGCGCCGTCTGCTGCGTGTCGCGGGTGTGCTCGGCGTAGCGCAGGCCACCCTTCACCGAGCGCAGCATGCCGCGGTCGGAGAGCCACTCGACGTCCGCCTTGCCGTACTTCTCCTTGTCGTTGGTCGCCGCCGGGCTGGCGCCGAAGATCCAGTCGAGCGAGACGCCGTTGAAGCTCGCGGGATTGCCGTTCGGGAAGGCGACGTCGACCGGCGAGCCGATGCCGTGCATCTGGTATGACGCGCCTGTGTTGAAGATGTCGCCCTCGAAGACGTCCTGCTTCGGCGTCACGCCCTTGCCGCGTGTGCTGCCGATCTGGCCCGTCACGAGCACCTGGTCATTGAGGTGCCAGTTCACGTCGAGGTTGTAGTAGTTGGTCTCGGAGTACGCGCCGGGTCGATAGATGTTGTCGACCACGCCGTACGCGACGTTGTGGCCGGGACTGCCGGCATTGGGCCACGTCGACGCGACCAGGGTGCCATTCTGCACGGTGTAGCTCGAGGGCAACAGCGCGTCCCCGCCGATGACGCGCGAACCCCAGAACATCCAGTTCCTGTTGTAGTTGGTGGCATCGAGGCGCGAGGTGAAGGCCTCGAAGTCGAAGGAGAGATTGTTGAGCGGCTTCACTTCGATCGCCACCATGCCGCCCTTGCGCTTGCGCTCCTGCTCGAAGAGGGTCGAGCCGATGAGGGTCGGGTAGGCAACGTTGGCGAGGTCCGGGTGGGCCGTCGCGAGCGCGCTGGTGGGCGAGATGGTGCCGTAGCCGAGGGTCTCCTGCGCATCGCGGCGGAGGTGGCGCTTCTCGTAGAAGCCCTGGATCATGACGCCCAGGGTATTGGCGTCGTTCTTCCAGTTCGCGAGGCCGCTCGCCTGGGGGTCGGTCTTGCCCGGCAGGTCTGCATACACGCCGCCCACGGAGGCCGAGATCGTGACGGGCTTCGCGAACTGCAGCGGCCTGCGCGTGATGATGTCCACGGCGCCCGCGACACCGCCCTCCACCAGGTCCGCCGTGGCGCTCTTGCGGATGATCACCTGGCTCACGAGCTCCGAGGGAAGGAGCGAGAAGCTCACGCTGCGCCCGACGAGGGTGACCTGGTCCAGCACGAACCAGTCGCCGGATGCGATGGAGTGGCCATTGACGAGGGTCTGCGTGAGGCTGGGGTTGGTCCCGCGCAGGCTCACGCGGTCGTTCTCGTCGAATCCTCCCTCGCCACCCGAGGCCGAGCTGGTGGTCACGCCGGGCAGGCGTTGCACGGCGTCAGCGATGTTCTTGTCGGGCAGCTTGCCGATGTCCTCGGCGGTGACGACCTCGGTCACGGTGTCCGCGTTCTTCTTGGTCTCGAGGGATTTCTCGATGGACCCGCGGATGCCGGTGACCGTGACGGTCTCCTTCGTCTCCGGGGCTGGGGCTTGCTGGGCGTAGGCCGGCCACGCGCCCGCCAGGGCGAGGGACACGGCGGCGGCGACGGGCTTCTGCTTCATCTTCATTCTTCTCCCCTCCTGGGTAGTGGAAGCCGGATAGTGCCAGTGCAGGACCAATGTAAACCAATACAGGACCAATTTGTCAAGTGGTTGCAAATTGGTATGCCAGTGGTAGTATCTTTTCATGCCCGCGCTCACCAAGCTCATCCGCCGCCTCGACCCCGCGGACAGCCAGCCGCTCTACCAGCAGCTGCAGCGCGCGATCCGCGAGGCGATCGAGCGGCGCACGCTCGCGCCCAACGACGCGCTGCCGCCGGAGCGCGAGATGGCCGCGGAGCTGAGCGTGTCGCGCATCACGGTGCGCAAGGCGATCGACGGGCTGGTGGAGGAGGGGCTCCTCGTGCGGCGGCAGGGCTCGGGCAACTTCGTCGCCTCGCGCATCGAGAAGAACTTCGCGAAGCTCACCTCGTTCTCGGAAGACATGCGCTCGCGCGGGCTCAAGCCTCGCAGCGTGTGGCTCAACCGCGCGAAGGGACACGTGACTCCGGAGGAGGCGCTCACGCTCAGGCTGGGGCCGGGCGCGCCCGTCTACCGCTTCCATCGCCTGCGCTTCGCCGACGAGACGCCGATGTGCCTGGAGTTCGCGACCGTGGTCGGCACGGCGCTGCCGTCGCTCGAGGCCGTGGGCAGCTCGCTCTATGAAGCGCTCGAGCGCTCCGGGCAGCGCCCGGTGCGCGCGCTCCAGCGATTGCGCGCGCTGCTGCTCAATGCCGAGCAGGCGAAGCTGCTCAACGCGCGCGAGGGCGACGCGGGACTCCTGGTCGAGCGCGTCGGCTTCCTGCGCGACGGCAGCGCGGTCGAGTACTGCCAGTCGTATTTCCGGGGAGACACCTACGATTTCGTGGCCGAGCTCAGCTCCGGTGAATGAGCGCGATCCCTCGGGGACGCTGATGCACCGCGAGGCGGCGCAGGCCGGCGCCGTGGTGCGCACGCAGCTCGAGCGCAACCGCGACGCGGTGAAACGGCTCGGTGCCGAGCTGCGCGCGATGGCGCCCCGGGCCGTCGTCACCTGCGCGCGCGGAAGCTCCGATCATGCCGCCACCTACGGCAAGTACCTCATCGAGACGCGGCTGGGCGTGCTCACCGCGTCCGCGGCGCCATCCGTCACCTCGGTCTACAAGGCGCCGCAGGACCTGCGCGAATGCCTCTTCGTCGCCATCTCGCAGTCCGGCGGCAGCCCGGACATCCTCGCCGCGGTGGAAGGCGCGCGCCGCGACGGCGCACGGGTGCTGGCGCTGGTGAACGAGGAGGACTCGCCCGTCGCGCGCGCCGCCCATCACTGCCTGCCGCTGTGCGCCGGGCCGGAGGAAAGCGTGGCGGCGACGAAGAGCCATATCGCCTCGCTCGCGGCGCTCGCGCACATGGTCGCGTCATGGGCCGACGACGCGCCGCTGCTCGAGGCGCTGCCGCTCGCGCCGGGCTTGCTCGAGCGCGCGTGGGCGTTGCCCTGGGAGCGCGCGGTGGACCGGCTGCGCGATGCGAACCATCTCTTCGTCATCGCGCGCGGCCTGGGCCTTGGCATCGCCCAGGAGGCGGCGCTCAAGTGCAAGGAGGCGTGCGGCCTGCATGCCGAGAGCTTCAGCGCGGCGGAGGTGCGCCACGGCCCGCAGGCGCTGCTCTCCGGGGACTTCCCCGCGCTCGTGCTGTCGCAGGACGACGCGGCGCGCGAGGGCATCGAGGCGTGCGCACGCGAGCTCGCCGCGCGCGGCGTGCCGCTGCTGGTGGCGGGCGTGCAGATCCCCGGTGCGCAGGAGCTGCCCACGCTCGCGGCCCACCCTGCGCTGCAGCCGCTGCTGCTGGTGCAGAGCTTCTACCGCCTGGCCAACGCGCTGGCGGTCGCGCGCGGCCACGATCCCGACCGGCCACCGCACCTGCGCAAGGTCACGCGCACGCTATGACGATCCAGGCGCTGGTGAACGGCCGGGTGCTCCTCGACGAGGGCTTCGTCGAGGGCCGCGCCGTGCTCCTCGAGGGCGAGCGCATCGCGGCGATCACGGGCGCGGACGACGAACGCGTGCGCGGCGCCACGCGCCACGACGTGGGCGGCGCGATGCTGCTTCCCGGCTTCATCGATTGCCAGGTGAACGGTGGCGGCGGCGCGCTCTTCAACGACGATCCGAGCGTCGCCACGATCGAGGCGATCGGGCGCGCGCATCGCCGGTTCGGGACCACCGCCTTCCTGCCCACGCTCATCAGCGACGACCTCTCCGTGATCCGCCGCGCCATCGCCGCGGTGCGCGAGGCGATCGAGCGCCGCGTTCCGGGCGTGATCGGCGTGCACATCGAGGGCCCCTACATCAATGCCGCGCGCAAGGGCGCGCACGACGCCGCCAAGTTCCGCGACCTCGACGAGCGCGGCGTGGCGCTCCTGTCGTCGCTCGGGACCGGCCGCACCCTGGTCACCCTCGCGCCCGAGATGACCGAGCCGGAGACGATCCGCAAGCTGGCGGACTCGGGGGTCGTGATCAGCGCCGGGCACACCGACGCCACGTTCGAGGAGACGCTCGCGGCCTTCCGGGCGGGCGTCTCGGGTGTCACGCACCTCTTCAACGCGATGTCGCCGATGACGAACCGCGAGCCGGGCACCGTCGGCGCCGCGCTGCACGATGCGGACTGCTGGTGCGGGCTCATCGTGGACGGGCGCCACGTCCACCCGGCCGTCATGAGGCTCGCGCTGCGCGCGAAGGGCCCCGACCGCTTCATGCTCGTGACCGACGCGATGCCGAGCGTGGGCTCGAGCCACGACCACTTCATGCTGCAGGGGCGGCGCATTCGCGTGCGCGATGGCGTGTGCATCGACGAGAACGGCACCCTCGCCGGCTCCGCGATCGACATGGCGACCGCGGTGCGCAACGCGATCACCATGCTCGGCGTTCCGCTCGAGATGGCGGTGCGCATGGCGAGCGGCCACCCCGCCCGTTTCCTGCGGCTCGACCGGGAGATCGGGCGCATCGCGCCGGGAATGCGTGCCAACCTGGTCGTCGCGGACGAGCGCCTCGGCGTGCGCGATACCTGGATCGACGGGCGCCTCGAAGACCCGCCCTAGGGCGACTCGGCCTGCCGCTTCTCCTCGTCGCTCGCGCGGATGCCGTCCCATTCCGGATCCGGAAACGCGAGCGCCACGCGAGGCGCCTTGCCGCTCGCGCGCACGTGTGCCCGGGCCGTACGGGTCACGCCGTCGTGGCGCGCCTCGATGCGGTAGTCGCCCGGCGGCGCCTGCACCAGGCACGTGGGCCCATCGGACTCGAACGTGACGGGCGTGCCGCCGCCGCGCGCCGGCACGAGCGCCACCTGCACGCCCGCGAGGTACGCGCCGCGCGGCGCGGTGACCAGCAGCAGCTCGAGGCCCGCCTCGGGGCGCAGGCCCTCGAGCGCGCGGCGTTCGTCGGAGCCCACGCCGCCGCAAACCCAGGCGATGTCGCCCGAGCGCTGGAACGCAACGGGCTGCGCGGCGGCACCCAGGGGCAGGGCGATGGCCAGCATCGCGGCAATCGTTCTCATGCAATTCTCCCGCAGGCAATCCCGTTTGACGCGCGCGGCGCGCGTTCGATCCCGTTCCGGCGCGGGCGTACACTTGACCCCCGTCAATCGGGCCGCCCCCCTGACGCCGAAAATCGGCTTGAACAACCGGAGAACGAACATGGCTGACAGCGTTGCGAAGGAAAAGGACAAGCTGGTGCACGATTTCAACGAGGTCGTCGCGGACGCCGAGCAGTTGCTGAAGGCGGTCGCGTCGGCGAGCGGCGACAAGGCGCAGGTGCTGCGTGCCAGCGTCGAGGAGAGCCTGCAGGCGGCGCGCGCGCGGCTGGCCGAGCTCGAGCGCAAGGCCGTGGAGCAGTCGCGTGCCGCGGCGCGCGTGACCGACGCGTACGTTCGCGACAATCCCTGGAGCGCCGTGGGGATCGCGGCGGCCGCCGGTGCCGCGGCGGGGCTGCTGATCGGGCTGCTGCTCAACCGCTCGCGCTGATGATGGAGGGACAGGCCGCCGGCGAGGGGCTCGCGGGTGCGCTGCGCAACGTCGGCGCGACGCTCGTCGACATGGTGGGCACGCGCGTCGAGCTGGCGCTGGTCGAGCTGCGTGAAGAAGCCGAGCGGCGCAAGCGCATGCTGCTGCTCGCGTTGGCCGGCGCATTCTTCCTGGCGCTGGCCCTCGTCTTCGCCGGTGCGTTCGTGGTCGCCGCGTTCTGGGACACGCACCGGCTCGCCGCGATCGCCGGGGTGACGCTCGCCTACCTGGTGGTCGCGCTCGGTGCCTTCATCCGGCTCGCCGGCATGCTGCGCGATGCGCCGCAGCCGTTCCAGGAGACGCTGGGCGCGCTCAAGTCGGATCGCGAGCTGCTGCGCGAGGGCGCATGAGCCGCTCCCTCGAGCTGCTCGCCCTCGAGAAGCAGCTGCTCGTGACCCGCGCGTCGGTGCAGCGCCTGCGCATCGCGCAGCAGCTGGGCGCGCTGCGCGAGGAGGCACGGCTGCCGCGGCTCGCCCGGCAGGTGGCGGGCTCGCCGCGCGCACAGGGGGCGCTCTTTACGCTGCTGGTGGCGGTTGCGGGACGGCGCGGCCGCGTGGGCCATTGGCTGCGTGCCGCGGCGCTCGCCGTGAGCGTGGCGCGGTTCGCGCGGTCGATGTTGCGGCGTGCGCGCACGGGCGCGGCGCCGGAGGCCGAAACCGCGGCGCGGCACGCCGAAGTCGTGCCGGGCGACTCCCGGCCGCTCTGATTACTTCTTGCGCGACGTGGCGCCCGCGCCGCTCGCGGTTCCCTCGCCCGTCTTGGGCTTCGGATGACGGGGCCGCGTCTTGCCGAAGCTGCCCTTGAAGAGCTTGCCCTTGAAGCTGCGCTTGTCGCCTTTGCCCATCGGAATGCTCCAGGTGGTCGAAAGGCGGATTATATCGGGCCGCTCACTTGCGCTCGCGACGTTCGTCGACCCTGTTGCTTCACGGGTCGGGGAAGGTTCCCGCTATTCGGCGTCCGGGTTGTTCTCCGGCCGGGCGCGGTCGAACTCCGGAAGCGCGAGGCAGGCCTGCTCGATCGCGCGAATGCGCGGATACGGCTCGAGCGGTGTCGTGACGCGGCGCGCGTTGGCGACCTGGGGGACGAGGAAGACATCCGCGATGGTCGGCGTATCGCCGAAGCAGAAGCGCCCTTGCGGGCGCTCGGCAAGCTGCGCCTCGATCGCGCGAAATCCCTCCGTCACCCAGTGCCGGTACCACTCATCGCGCGTGGGCTCCGGCAGCTCGAGCTCCTCGGCGAGATACTTGAGGACGCGCGTGTTGTTGAGCGGATGGATGTCGCATGCGATCGCGAGCGCCATCGCCCGGACCCACGCGCGGTCCTCCGGCCCGGGCGGCAGCAGCGGTGGGTTCGGGTGCTTCTCGTCGAGGTACTCGATGATCGCGAGCGACTGCGTGAGCCGGCGCTGCCCGATGACGAGCGTCGGCACCAGGCCCTGCGGATTCACCTCGAGATAAGCGGCGGCTCGCTGCTCGCCGCGCCTCAGGTGCACGAAGCGGCGCTCGGCCGCGAGTCCCTTGAGGCTGAGCGCGATGCGGACCCGGTAGGCCGCGGAGGAGCGGTAATAATCGTAGAGGAGCATCGCGGAATCATACCGTCCCTATAATGGGATGCATGGATTGGCTGGGCCCTCCGAAGCGCGTCATCGTGATTCCCACCCGGGAGGAATTGGTGCGCCGCCTGGGCTCGATCCCGCCGATCGAGCAGCTGCTGGGCGTGGACGACCTCGAGAAGCTGAATGCGGCCTCGGGACAGCCGCTGCGCGACGCCGCGGTATTGCTCCTGATCGTGGATCATGCGAGCGGTCCCACCGTGGTCTTCACGCAGCGCACGGCGCACCTGGCCGACCACGCGGGGCAGATCAGCTTTCCCGGCGGGCGCACCCATCCCGGGGACGGCTCGCCCGAACGCACCGCGCTGCGCGAGGCCGAGGAGGAAATCGGCCTGCCGCCCGAAAAAGTGCAGGTGCTCGGCCGCCTTCCCGAATACCGCACCGGCACCGGGTTCGCCGTGACGCCCATCGTCGGCTGGACGGAGCCGCCCATCGAGTACCGCCCCGACCCGCACGAGGTGGAGGCGGTGTTCGAAGTGCCGCTCGCGTTCCTGCTCGATCCCGCGAACCATCGATACGAGAGCGCGTTCTTCAAGGGCGCGCTGCGCAAGTACTGGGCGATGCCCTACGGCGAGCGCTTCATCTGGGGCGCCACGGCGGCGATGCTCGTGGTCTTCCACCGCATCGTCTCGGTCTGATCGCCGGAGGTTGGGCCCGGGCTTGACAAGCACGAACGATCGTTCTATTCTAGTCCCATGACCGTCGCCCAACGCCCATCTCCCGTCCGCGCCTCGAAAGGCGAGGAAACGCGCGCCCAGATCCTGGCCGCGGCGGTGCAGCAGGCGAGCTCCGCCGGCTTCGAGTCGCTCACCATCGGCAGCCTGGCCGAGCGCACCGGCATGTCCAAGAGCGGGCTCTTCGCGCACTTCGGCTCCAAGCTCGATCTGCAGATCGCGGCGCTGGACGAGGCGGCGCGCCAGTTCACCGAGTCGGTCTTCCTGCCGGCGCTGAAGGCGCCGCGCGGGCTGAAGCGGCTGCGGGCGCTCTTCGAGAACTGGCTCGGCTGGCCGCTCCATGCGAACTTGCCGGGCGGCTGCCCCGTGGATGCGGCGACGCGCGAATATCACCACCAGCCGGGTCCGATGCGCGATGCCGCGCTCGAACGCCAGAGGCTCCTCGACCGCGAGATCACGCGCATGGTCGAGCTCGCGATCGAGACGAAGGAGCTGGCCGCGCAGACCGACGCGAGCCAGGTCGCCTTCGGATTGTCGGGAATCATCCTGGCCTTCTATCGCGCCGAGCTGGTGCACGGCCGCGATGAGGCTCGCCGGCACGCGCGCCAGGCGCTCGACCGGCTCATTCGCCAGCACGCCGCATAAGTCCACGGAGCCACGCCATGTCCGTCCATTCCGCTGCCAGAAATAGCACGAACGTTCGTACCGAGTCGCCGCTCGACCCGTGGCCCCCGCGATCGGCGCCGCGGCGCGCGCCCGGTGCCGCGCTGGTCCTCTGGGGCCTCTTCGTGGCCGCGGCGAGTCTCGACGGCGTGTTCGGGCGTCTCGAACCGCAGGCCTATGGCGCGCTCGCGCTCTTCGCCGTGACCTTCACGGCACTCTGCTTCGCGCTCGACCGCGATGTGCGTGACGTGATCGCGGCGACATCCCATCCGGTGAGGCTCGCGCTCGCCGCGGATGCCGCGATCGCGGCGACGTGGAGCGCAATGCCGGCCGGCGCGCCGTGGACGGCCTGGGCGCAATTTCCCGGCGCCGTCGCGTTGCTCGTCGTGCTGCCGCTTGCGCTCGCTCTCCACGCCGTGACGGCGCGGGGGGCGGTCGTCAGGAAAGCGCCTGGTGCGTCACCTGGCGCGACGCCGGCCGCGACTTGAGGAGCTGGTACCAGCGTTCGATGTTCGGGCGCGCGGCGCGCGGCAGGGGCATGTTGAGCCAACGGTGTGCCGCAGCGCCGACGACGATGTCCGCCGCGCAGAAACTCTCGCCGCAGACGTAGGTGCGCTTCGCGAGATGCGCCTCGAGGATCGCCGCGCACCTCTCGCTCTTCACGCGCGAGGACTCGATCGCGGCCGCGTCGCGCTGCGGCTCCGGCACGCGCAGCAGGTTCCAGAACGCATCGCGCGTCGCGGGCGTGAAGGTCGTCGCCTGCCAGTCCATCCAGCGGTCCGCGTCGGCGCGCCTGCGCAGGTCCTCGGGCCAGAGGGCGGCCGCGCGCTCCCGCGCGCAGAGATAACGCACGATCGCATTCGACTCGTAGAGCACGAATCCGTCGTCGTCGATGACCGGCACGAGGCCGTTCGGGTTCATCGCGAGGAAGTCCGGCTTGTCGTTGCGGCCGAACTTGCCGCCCGCGTCGATGCGCTCGTAGGCGAGGCCGAGCTCGTCGGCGCACCACACGACCTTCTGCACGTTGACCGACGTGATCCTGCCCCAGATGCGCAACATGTCAGGGGCGCGACGGGACGCTGATGGTGATCGTGCGGCTCGATTGCTCCGGCCCGCGCAG
Organism: Usitatibacter sp.; assembly: GCA_035656735.1. GTDB lineage: Bacteria > Pseudomonadota > Gammaproteobacteria > Burkholderiales > Usitatibacteraceae > Usitatibacter. Next base: position 59,160 of record DASRRY010000040.1, read on the forward strand.
GGCATACCAGGCGATGACCCCGCCCGCCACCACGAGCGCCGCGACGAGGAGCGCCCAGCCGATCCGCCGGCGCGTGCGCCGCTCCAGGTCTTCCTCGTGCTCCAGCCGGTCCAGCAGCGAGCGCACGTTGCGCAGCGACCTCTGCTCCATCTCGCGCTGGGCATCGTGCTCTTCGGGAAGAGTCTGCGATCCGGACATGTTCACTCCAGGCTGAAGGTCAGAGCCTGTGGGCCCCGATGAGAAGCCGATCGTACACCGCGTATTGTTCGTCGAGACCGCCGCCGTCGTCGCGGCGCTCGCGCCGGACCGTGATCCAGAGCTCGGGTGCGAGCGTCTCGCACACCTCGCTCGTATGGCGCACCTCCTCCCCGGCCAGCTGCCGCGCGGCCTCCCACGACGGGGCATTCCACGCTTTCACCAGGTGCCAGGCCAGCGCTTCGACCTGCTGCTCGAGCTCCGCCTCGCTCACCTCGACCACCTCGGCGATCGAGCAGCGCGCGCGCGAGCCCACGGCGACGAAGGACGCCTCGCAATGGCAGGAAGGGTCGCAATTGCGCTGCCGCGTGAAGTCGCACGTCGCATACCCGCCGCTCACGACGGGCTCGCCCTCCCGGGCCGCCCCGCAGGCGCGGAACACATGGTCGTCGGAGTCGTCGAGCCTCACGGCACGCAGCAGCTTCGGCATGCCCGTTATCATACAAGCGGGGCGCGGGCTTCGCGCCGATCGCCAGGAATGACATGCCAGCCAGGAAGATCGCCATCGTCACCGGAGGCAACCGCGGAATCGGCCGCGAGGTCGCGCGCCAGCTCATGAAGAACGATGTCTTCGTCGTCATCGGCTGCCGCAGCGAGCCCAAATGCGCCATGGCCGTGGAGGACCTGCAGAAGGAGGGCGCCAACGTCGCGGGCTTCCGCCTCGACGTGACGGACACGCACTCGGTGCGCCGCTTCGTCGAGCACCTCGAGAAGGCCCACGGGAAACCGTCGATCCTGGTGAACAACGCCGGGGTGTATCCCGAGGAGCCCACCGCGCGCGTCGAGGACACGCCCACCTCGGTCTGGCGCGAGACGTTCGAGACCAACCTCTTCGGCGCCGTGCGCATGTGCCGCGAGGTGATGCCGCTCATGAAGAAGCTGCGCTACGGACGCATCGTCAACATCTCGAGCGGCCTCGGCCAGCTGCACCAGATGGGCGAGGGCAGCCCCGCCTATCGCGTGTCGAAGGCCGCGCTCAACGCGCTCACCAAGACGCTGTCGGCCGAAGCGGCGGCGAGCGGCATCCTGGTGAACTCCATGAGCCCCGGATGGGTGAAGACCGACATGGGCGGCGAGAACGCGCCGCGCACGGTCGAGGAAGGCGCGGACACCGCGGTGTGGCTGTCGCTGCTGCCGTCGAACGGTCCGACGGGCCAGTTCTTCCGCGACCGCAAGCCGATTCCCTGGTGATGCGGCAACGGCTCGCCGCGTGGCTGGCCGTCCTCATCGCGGCGGTGCTGGTCGCCGCCTGCAGCACCGCGGACTTCGCTTACCGCAACGCGGGAACGCTCTACGACAACGCGCCGGCGCTCATCGCGTGGAGCATCGACGATTACCTGGACCTCACGCCGGAGCAGAAGGACTTCGCCCGGGCGCGTCTCGAGAAGGCGCTCGCCTGGCATCGGCACGCGGCACTCCCCGGATACGGCCGCTTCCTCGCGGAGCTGGATCGCCAGGTCGATGCCGGATTGGACGCGGCCGCCCTCGAGGCGGATCGCGGCCGGCTGCGCGAGTTCTATCACGACATCGCCGAGCACCTCCTGCCCGACGCGGCGGACCTGTTCGCGATGCTCGACGCATCCCAGGTCGATGAGCTCGCGCGCCGCCTCGCCAAGGCCGACGCCCGGATGCTCGAGGAGTCGCGGGACTCCCGTGAGCGCGGGCTCAAGCGCACCCTGCAACACCTGGAGGCGTGGACCGGGCCGCTCACGGGGCCGCAACGCGAGCTCGTGAAGACGCGCGTGCGCGCGACGCCGGATCTCACGCCGCAGCGCGTGGCCGAGTGGCGTGCGCGCCAGGCGCAGCTGGTGGCGCTGATGCGTGCGCGCCCGCCGCGCGACGCGATGGTGCAAGCGCTGCATGCGCTGCTGTTCGACACGGACGCGTGGCGCGATCCCGCCTACGGGCAGGCGCTGGAGGAACGGGATGCCCAGATGATCCAAATGTTGGCGGATCTCGCGCGCACGCTCACGCCCGCGCAGGTGGCGCACATCCACGAGCGCATCCGCGGGCTCCAGGCCGCGATCGCGAAGGCCGCGGCCTGACGCCCGTTCGCGTCCCGCGTTTCAGGCGCGCGCCTTGAGCGATTCCATCGCGGCCACGAGGCGCGAGCGGATGCCCGGCTCGAACGCGGAGTGGCCGGCGTCGGCGACGATGCTGTACTCGGCCTCGGGCCACGCGCGGTGCAGGTCGTCGGCGGAGATCGCGGGACACACGATGTCGTAGCGGCCCTGCACGATGTAGCCCGGGATGTCCTTGAGGCGCGGTGTCTCGCGCAGCAGGAAGTCCGGCGGCAGGAAGATGTCGTTCACGAAGTAATGGGCCTCGATGCGCGCGAGCCCCAGCGCCACGCGATCGGATGCGAAGTCGGCGACGAGCGCCGGGTTGGGCAGCAGCGTCGAGCACGAGCCCTCGTAGACGCTCCAGCAGCGCGCAGCCGGCATGTGCACTGCGGGTTCGGGGTTCACGAGCCGCGCGTGGTACGCCTTCAGCAGGTCGCTGCGCTCGGACTCCGGGATGAAATGCGAGAAGGTGCGCCATGCCTCCGGGAAGATCGCGCGCAGGCCGTAGAGGAACCAGTCGATCTCGCTCGGGCGGCAGAGGAAGATGCCGCGCAGCACGAGCGCGCGGCAACGCTGCGGATGGTGCTCGCCGTACGCAAGCGCGAGCGTCGATCCCCACGAGCCTCCGAACACGATCCAGCGATCGATGCCCAGGTGCGCGCGCAGCCGCTCGAGGTCGTCGATGAGCTTCGGCGTCGTGTTGTTCTCGAGGCAGCCGAGCGGCACGGAGCGGCCCGCGCCGCGCTGGTCGTACACGACGATGCGATAGAAGGCCGGGTCGAAGAACTGGCGATGCACGGCGCTCGCGCCGGCGCCGGGGCCGCCGTGGAGGAACACGACGGGCACGCCTTTCGGATTTCCCGACTCCTCGTAGTACATGCGATGGGGCGCCTCGAGATCGAGGAAGCCGGCCTTGTAGGGCTCGAGCGGAGGGAAGAGCGGCAGCAGCTCGGTGCCGCCATGACGGTCGGGAGGCATTGGGATCCTGGCAGGTGGTCCAAAAAGTCTATCAGATCAGGCCTTTCGCCAGCACGGCGGTTCTTGCACCGCACCAATACTGATATTCCAGCGCAAAGCGGATACACTTGTCGCGCCGCAACACGCAAAAAGGAGGCAGACGGCCTTGGAAGCGATGCTGTACCAGCTCTACGATTGGCAGCGCGCCGCAATGGAACCCTGGCGCCTGTTCGCGCAAGCGGCCAACGAGCTTTACGGGCATCCCGACAGTCCGCTCTCCTATCTTCCCGGCAGCCGCAACGTCGCTGCCGCGTTCGACCTCATGACGCGGCTCACCCGCCGCTACGAGCGTCCCGAGTTCGGCATCACGAGCATTGTCTCCGGCGACCGCGAATACGTGGTGCGGGAGGAATTCGACGTCGAGAAGCCGTTCTGCCGCCTGCTGCATTTCCGCAAGCTGGGCGCGCCGGAGCAGCCGAAGGTGGTCGTGTTCGCGCCGCTTTCGGGCCACTTCGCGACGCTCGTGCGCGATACGGTGCGCACGCTCCTCGCCGACCACGACGTGTGGGTGACGGATTGGATCGACGCGAAGGAAATTCCCATCGCGGTGGGACCGTTCCGCTTCGACGATTACGTCGATTACGTGCGCGAGTTCCTGCGCTTTCTCGGGCCGGGCGCGCATTCCATCTCGGTGTGCCAGCCGACGGTGCCGGTGCTCGCCGCGGTGGCGCTCATGGCGCAGGCCGGCGAGGAAACGCCGAGCACGCTCACGATGATGGGCGGGCCGATCGACACGCGCCGCAGCCCCACGGCCGTCAACACGTTCGCGAAGCACCGGCCGCTCTCGTGGTTCGAGGCGAAGGTGATCCAGCGCGTGCCGATGCGCTATCCGGGCTTCATGCGCCGGGTGTATCCGGGCTTCCTGCAGTTCGCGGGCTTCGTGGCGATGAACCCGAACCGCCACATGGAATCGCACGTGCAGTACTACCACCATCTCGTGGAAGGCGATGGCGAGAGCGCCGAGCAGCATCGCCGCTTCTACGACGAGTACAACGCGGTGATGGACCTCCCGGCCGAGTACTACCTCGAGACCGTGGAGCGCGTGTTCCAGAAGCATGCGCTGCCGCAGGGCGAGCTCGTCGTCGGCGGTGAGCGCGTGCGGCCCGAGGCGATCAAGGGCTCCGCGCTCTTCACCATCGAGGGCGAGCTGGACGACATCTCCGGCAACGGCCAGACCGAGGCGGCGCAGGGCCTGCTGCGCGGCATCCCCGCGAAGAACAAGCAGCACTTCGAGGCCAAGGGCGTCGGGCACTACGGCATCTTCAGCGGCCGCAAGTACCGCGAGGTCATCTACCCGCGCATCCGCGAGTTCATCGCCCGGCACGGCTAAGCCGGCTCCGCCAATCGGGGGAGGCGCTTTCGGCCCCCTGCCGCCGGGAGTACCTTAGCCCTCCGCCAATCACCCCACGCGGGGGGTGCACATTGAACCGGCCGCTGCTCGATCGCGCGATCGACGCCATCTACGATGCGGCCGCCGGGGACACCGCGTGGAGCGACGCAGTGTCATCCGTCGTATGCGCACATGGCGCTGAAAGAGCGATCCTCTTCACGCCGACCACGAGCGTGGACGCGGGTGGCCTCTGGGCGATGCACGATGTGCCGCCGGAGATCCAGCAGCGCTACGTCGGCGAATACGGCCAGCACGACCTGTGGATGCAGCGGGGTATCGCGGCCGGCCACATGCGCTCGGGACACACCGTGCTGGGGCAGGAGCTCGTGACGGATGCGGAGCTGCAGCGCACTGCGATTTATGCGGACGTGCTGCGCCACGCCGGCCTCGTGCGGCTTTGCTCGACCATCCTGTTCGATGGCTCCGACGTGAAGGCGCCGCTCGCGCTCTTCGCGCTGTTTCGCGACGGGCGCGGTGCGCCGTTCACGCGGGCCGACCAGGCGCGATTTGGCGCGACCTGCCGGCATGTCGCACGGGCCGTGCGCCTCTGGTACGGCCAGCGCCGGGCTGCGTCGCCGGTGGACTTCCTCGCCGACTCGCTCACGGCCCCCGTCATCGCCGTACGCGCCGATCGCCGCATCTCGTGGATGAATGCGGCCGCAGCGACCTGGGCAAAGGACGGACGGATACGCACTGCGGACGGGCGCCTGCTGTCGATTGGTGGCTCGGAGGCGGCGATCACGCTTGCACTGCACTCGGCAGCGAACGGTCGCGGGTGCGAGATCCCGCTCGCGAGCGAGCATGTAACCATCGAAGCGCTTCCGTTGGCTTCCGCCGCCGGCAACGTTGCGCGGAAGGATGTGCTCATCCTGCTCCGGGATGCGGGGCATTGCGAAAGCGCCGCGCGCACGCTGGCGCAACGCTATCGCCTCACGCCGGCTGAAACGGCGCTGGCGCTCGCGCTCGCCGCCGGTCAATCGCTCGGTGAGGTGAGCGCCGCACGCGGTGTATTGCTCAGCACGAGCCGCACGCAACTCAAATCGCTGCTGGGAAAGACCGGGTGCCGCCGGCAGGCCGAGCTCGTGATGCTGGTGCAGGGAGCTCGACCCATGCTGCGCATGTCGCAAGCGGGGCCCGCACCGGTTTGAGCAGTCCGCGGGCTCGCCTCCGGAGCCTGGCTTACCTTGTTTGGGGGATGCGCCCCTCATTCGATGGCGTGACGATCTCCGGGCCCTTCCACAAGAACGGAGATCATTGCCATGGCGCATTTCCATGCACGTCTCGTTTCCGCTGCGACCGCCCTTGCCGTGTCGATCTCGGTGTCCTCTGCGATAGCTGCGTCGTACGTTTTCACTACCATCGATTATCCTGGCTCGGTCTTCACCGACGTACGCGGCATCAACAACAACGGGCAAATCGTCGGCTACGCGTCGCTCGATAACGTCGTTTATTTCGGATTCGTCTACTCCGGCGGCGTGTTTAACCGGATGCCGCCGAGCGCGCCGGGAGAACAACCCACGGGCCACGGCATCAACGATGCCGGAGTCATCGTCGGTACTGTCACACTCGCAGATGGCCACAACCGAGGCTTGATTTACGACGCTAGCGGCTATCGCTTCTTTTCGCGTCCCGGAAGCGATAACACCTACTTTCGCGCGGTGGATGTGAGCGGGCGCGTCACAGGCTATTCCGAGTCGTTCGACGCCGCGGGCATCTGGCTTGGAGGCACAGGCTTCATCCTCGATCCGGCGGCGGGCGTCTATACCGACATCACCGTGCCGGATGCGATGCTGGTCATCGCGCAAGGCATCAACACTGCCGGCACCGTGGTGGGAAGCGGACAAAATCGTCCGGGCGGCTCAGTCGCTTTCATCCGCGATCCGTCGGGCGCGCAGACTTATTTCCAGGTCGCCGGGATGTCGACGAAGGCCCGCGGCATCAACAATGCGGGTTTGATTACGGGGGGGGTGGAGGACGGGACAGGCGGCTTATTCACGTTCGTCGGCACGCCGCCGAACCAGCAGAACATTGCCATCGACGGAATGCCTATTACCGGCGGCGAGGGCATCAACGACAACGGACAGGTAGTGGGTCTTTTCATCGACCCCGCGGGGAACACGCACGGCTTCTTGGCAACGCCCGTCGAATTGCCGGCTTCTATGTCCGGAGGTTCGTTCATGTTCAGCCTGCCGGTCGAAGCGTACACACCGATTTATATCGATCCGCAGGTCGCGCTCGGATACGAATACGCCACCGGTCGCGGTGACTTGGCCTTTGCGACCGTGCGCCTTCCGATCGGCATCGGCGATAGCCGGTACACGCTGATCGTGAACGGCCACAGCTTCGCGTTGGCCGGCGGCGAGCTCTTCGATTTTCGCGCGCACGGATATCCCAATGGCGTCAACAAATTTCGCGTGACGGACATCGAGATGGACGCGGCGCTCGACCCGGTGAATCCGCACGCCTTTCCGACGGAGCTCACGTTCACGGCGAGCGGAACGTTCACCGGGACGATGACGCCGCTTTGCCTACCGGGGCCGATTCCGCCGCAAGCCGGGCAAGCGTTGCGCCGCGCGTTGGGCCGGTGCGTGCACTAAGAATCGTCGGCCGCCCCGACGCCTCCGAGAAACCATCAGGGAGATGACAATGAACCCGTTCAGGATCCTGCTTGCCGTCGCGTTCTTCGCATCAGCTTCATTCGCATCGGCGCAAACCGTTTACTACGCATGCATGGCCAAGGATGGTTCTATCTTGATCGTTGCCCCGGGGACAGTCTGCAAGGGCTCGGCGACGCTCATTTATTGGAGCCAGGTCGGGCCACAAGGACCGCAAGGACCAGCCGGGCCCATCGGGGCAACAGGAGCAACCGGTCCTGCAGGCCCGATCGGTGCAACAGGAGCAACTGGCGCGGCAGGGCCACAAGGTCCCGTGGGACCAGTGGGGCCAACGGGCGCGACAGGAGCAACCGGCCCGGCGGGGCCACAAGGTCAGGCAGGCCCCGCGGGAGTCGAAAGCAAACGTGGCATGGCCTACTTGAACGACGGCTCCACCACGCCATACATCGAGGTGCTGGACCTCGAAGCGCGAGCAGTCGTCGGCAAGATCGCACTGGGTACCGGGTGGGAGTTGGTGGCAATGAATCTTTCTCCCACGGGAAAGACGCTGTGGGCCACCTCAAGTTTCCCATCGGTCCTCTTCGAGATCGATACGGAGACCAATACCGTGCGAGGTTCCGTCGCGATCCCGGACGCCGGCGGATGTGCTCCCGGTTGCGGGTCGTTATCGCTGCGGGTGTCGCCACTGGGAAACCGCGTGTTCATTGTCGGCAACGCAAATAGCGTGACGGTCGTTGATGCCGCGTCCCGTTCAATCGTTGGGACGATCCCGTTACCGGCTGCTGGCAATTGGGATATCGCGTTCAGTCCTGGCGGCGGACGGGCGTATGTCATCAATACGAACAACGCTACGATGACCGTTATCGACCTTGCGTCAAACACAGCCGTTCGGACGTTCGGGGGAACCGGCGGGGACGGTGCCTTTGCAGTCGATTCCTCAACGGGCCTCGGTTATATGGCGAGGAGCCATACCCTTGACTTCGCGGTCATCGATTTCGACGCAGGGACGGTCACAAGCTTGTTGGCGTTGCCCGGTCCTGTACCCGTAAGAGGATTGAAGTCGGCGTGGCACCAGGGCACCAGACGTACGTATGTCGCCAATTACTCGACACTTTACGCGATCGACGTCGACACTCGAACAATCACGGCCACGATCCCCATCGCTGGTTGCGACGAGGTTCACAACATGGCTTTCAATCGATCGGGAACCCTTCTTCACGCCGCCTGCGGCAGCATTGTGGCGACCGTGGACACCGCAGCCAATGCGGTGGTGGGCTCGCCGATCAGCATTGACCAGTACGCCTATCGGATCGCCGTTACGCAGTAGTCGAAGCGTCAATGCGCCCCCAACGACTGAGATGGGGGCTTTTTTTCTTGCTTTATCGAGCAGGGCTGGTAGATGCGAGCCCGATAAGCAGCCGGACCAACGCGGCCTGCCGCGCCGTTCCGGTCTTGGCGAAGATGCTCTTCAATTGCGTTCTCGCCGTGCTCTCGCGTACCGCGAGCCGCTCGGCGATGCGCGCAAGCGGCTCTCCGGAGACGAGTTCCTGCGCGAGCTTCGCTTCGGCCTTCGTGAGGCCGAAATGCCGTGCGAGAAGGATTGCGTCGAGCCGGGGCACCGCATTCGGGTCCGTGATGAAGACGATCGCGTGAGAGCGGCTCTCTGCTGCGAGATCGGCGTCGGGCGAAACCGCGGAAAATTGAACGACGAACGGCCTCTTTCCCGACGGCCGGCGCACTTGCACCCCACACGAGAAGTGAGTCACCGAAGCACGAGCGGGCACCATCGCCGAACGGACCTCGGCTTTGAGCGCGGCCTCGCATTCCGCTCTTTCCGCCGACAGCCAGCCGAGCGCATCCTGCTTGGGATTGCCGTGACGCAAGCGCAATCCATCCTCCTGCTCGAGGATCTCGAGTGCCGCGCGATTGGCGAACACCACATTGCCCCGTGGCCCGAGGAGCAGAACGGCACTGTTGAGCCTGTCGAGCGCCGCCGCGTTCGCCGCCAGGCGGAACTCATTGTCGCGGAGGCGAAACATGGTCGCGACTGCGCGCGACAGGTGCCGCGTCACGAGCGAATGGGTGTTTCGCGTTCGCTCGGTGAAGGCGGTGGCGTTCTTTCCATTGAAGATGGAGCAAGTGACCGGAGCTACATTGGACGACGCGCCGTCAAAGACCACCCCCGATGCAAAGTGCCAAATGTCGAGCCGGCTCAGAAACTCTCGATAGAACACGGTTCGCGTGAGTTCCGCTTGCGGCACCAGATCGTCTCCGAGAACCACCGTGCCTTCGTGAAACAGGTCTTTCTCGAGGGCCGCGCGCACCCAGGGGTCGTGCTCCACGAATTTCGTGCCCCACAGCTCGAGCGTGGACTCGCTAAGGCCATGCGGAAATACGAAGCCACCCGAGGCAGGGGAGAGCGAGGGCGTATTGAGCAGCGCCTTGTCGCAACCATGAAGCCCCGCGATGCTTTCCACGGCGCGCGGCCAGAGCTCAGGACGTAGTCCGGCCTCGTAGATCCGGTCCACCACCCGGCTGAAATGTTCGAGGGCGTCATTGGCCCTCATGCGAAAGGAAGTCACTCTGCGGTCCCCTCGACGAAAAGCTCCCCTGCAGCGCGCAACTTCAAGTCGCCGCGACCCGACGGACGTCGCAACCGCCAGAATTCTGGAGTGCGCTGCGCGAATAGGCAAATCGCGGCGAGAGAACGCCTGCGCTGACTGGCTTAGAATTGCCCGACTGAAAGAAAGGCCCCTCATGACCAAGCCCGTCACGCCGCAGGACATGTTCGAGCTGTGGCAGCGCATGGTGAACCCCGGCGCCTATCCCATGCAGAGCCTCATGTTCCCCGTCCTCGACCCGAAGGAGCTCGAGAAGAAGATCGCCGAGCTCCAGGTGGTCGAGCACTGGCTCAAGGCGAACGTGAACATGGTGCAGATGACCATGAAGTCGCTGCAATTCCAGCTCGCCATGGTGAAGGGCGGCGAGAAGGGATTGAAGACCTACGCGGAGGCCGTGGGAGCCGGGCCCGACGCCGGCGCGCAACCGGCGCCTGCGCCCGGCGCGGAAATGCCGCCCAATCCCGCGATGTGGATGTGGAATCTCATGGCCGAGGCGACCAAGCCGGCGGCCGAGCCGCCGGCGCCGAAGGCTTCGCCGGAGCGCAAGCCGCGCAAGCGCGGCAAAGCCTGAGCGGCCTCAGTCCGGAATCGCGAGGCCCGGGCGCGCCGCGAGCAGCACGCGCTTGAACTGCGAGCGGATGCGCTTCAGCGCGGCCTCGTTGTCCGCCTCGAAGCGCAGAACCAGCACCGGCGTGGTATTGGAAGCGCGCATGAGCCCGAAGCCGTCCGGATACTCGACGCGCAAGCCGTCGATCGTGTTGATGCTGGTCGATCCCTCGAACTTCGGGTCCTTCTGCAGCTCGGCGATGAGCTTGTGGTTCTCGCCCTCGCGCTCGAGCGGCACGTTGAGCTCCGGCGTGGAGATCGAGTCGGGCAGCGACTCCAGCACCTTCGAGGGATCGGCGCTGCGCGAGAGCAGCTCGAGCATGCGCGCGCCGGCGTAGAGCCCGTCGTCGAAGCCGTACCAGCGGTCCTTGAAGAAGATGTGGCCGCTCATCTCGCCCGCGAGCGGCGCGCCGGTCTCCCGCAGCTTCGACTTGATGAGCGAGTGGCCCGTCTTCCACATCACGGGCTTGCCGCCGCGCTCGCGGATCCACGGGAAGAGGTTGCGCGTGCACTTCACGTCGAAGATGATCTCGGCGCCGGGATGGCGCTTCAGCACGTCGTCGGCGAAGAGCATGAGCTGGCGGTCGGGATAGATGATCTTGCCGTTCTTGGTCACGACGCCCAGGCGGTCGCCGTCGCCGTCGAAGGCGAGGCCCACCTCCGCGTCGGTCGTGCGCAGCGTCTGCTGGATGTCCTGGAGGTTCTCAGGCTTCGACGGATCCGGATGATGGTTCGGGAAATTTCCGTCCACCTCGCAGAAGAGCTCGATCACCTTGCAGCCCAAGCGCTGGAAGAGCTCCGGCGCCACGGAGCCGGGCGAGCCGTTGCCGCAATCGATCGCGATGGTCATGGGGCGGGCGAGCTTCACGTCCGAGGTGATGCGGTCGAGGTACGCGCCGCGGATGTCCTGCGTCTCCGTCTTGCCGGAGCCTGCCGGGAAGTCCCCGGCCTCGACCACGCGGCGCAGGTCCTGGATGGCCTCGGCCGCGAGCGTCTCGCCCGCGATCATCATCTTGAGGCCGTTGTACTCGGGCGGGTTGTGGCTGCCGGTGACCATCGCCCCGCTGCCCGTCTTGAAGTGGTGCGTGGCGAAGTAGACCATCGGCGTGGCCACGACGCCCACGTCGATCACGTCGATGCCCACGCTGTTGAGTCCCTTGGCGAGCGCCTGTGAGAGCTTCGGCCCCGACAGCCGGCCGTCGCGCCCGATGACGAACTTCGTGACGCCCTTCCTGCGGGCCGTGGTGCCGAGGGCCTTGCCGATGAGCTCGACCGCCTCGACGGTGAGCGTCTTGTCGACGATGCCGCGGATGTCGTAGGCCTTGAAGATCTCGGGGGCGACGGTGGAGGCGATGGTGTTCATTCGGCGTGCTCGAAGAAATGGAGGAGTCGTTGGGGAAGCCACTCGATGTGGCCGGGGAAGCTGCCGCTCACGAACCCGACATGACCTCCCCGGGCCGGGAATTCTAGCTTGACCGCGGAGGCGACCTGCCGTTCCGTCGGCAGCGCACTCTCGGGAAGGAACGGGTCGTCGCGGGCATTGACCAGCAGCGTCGGTACCATGATGCGCCCGAGTCCGGGCTTGGCGCTCGATCGCGTGTAATAGTCCGCCGCATCGCGGAAGCCATGGAGGGGTGCCGTCACGGCATCGTCGAATTCGCGCAGCGTACGGGCACGCTGCACATCGGCCGCGTCGTAAATGCCCGGGAAGGCCGCGAGGCGCCGCGCGGCGCTCACCTTGAGGGTCGCGAGGAAATGCCGCGCGTAGAGGCGCGCGAAGCCGCGCTCGAGCGCGTCGGCGGCGGCGCTGAGGTCGAGCGGCGCGCACACGCTCGCCGCGCGCGTCACGACCGCCCTCGCCGATTCCCCGTGCTCGCCCAGCCATTTCGAGAGCGCATTGCCGCCGAGGGAGATCCCCGCCGCGAAGAGCGGCGCAGCGCCGATGCGCTGGCGCAGGCGGCGCAGCACCCAGTCGACCTCGTCGGAGTCGCCTGAGTGGTAGGCGCGTGGCAGGCGGTTCATCTCCCCCGAGAGCCCGCGATAGATCATCACGCTGCCGCGCCATCCGCGCTCGCGCACGTGCTTCATGAGCGTGCGGGCGTAGGGCGATTGCGACGATCCTTCGAGGCCGTGGAAGAGGTGCACCCACGGGCTGCCCTCGGGGCCGTCGACGAAATCCACGTCGACGAAGTCGTCGTCGGGCGTGTCCCAGCGCTCGCGGCGATAGGTCATCGCCGGCGCGGGGGCGAAGAGGGCGCCGTAGACGGTCTGCAGGTGGGCGCCGGAGAGCCAGCGCGGGGCAACGAAACGGGGCGGCATCCTTTCCATGATAATGGCGCGATGGAATCGACCGATCCGGGTGCCTGGCACGCCTGGTTGCGCACCGAGGAAGTGGCCGATGCGCGCGCGGATGCCGGGGAGCTTTTCCGGCGCAGCTTCGGCCACGACATCCCGGCCTACCCGCGGCACTTCGTGCTGCTGTACGTACCTCCCGGCGAGACCGGGCGCCGCGTCGTCGCCTATGTGCACCAGATGCCCTATGGCGAGGTGTACCTCGGCGGCGGCATGTGCGTGGACGAGCGCGCCTACCGCGCGTTTCCGCGCTGGCTCTTCCGCCAGGTGCGCGAGGAGGGCGGCCTCGCGACGATCGTCACGCGCGACAGCCTCGCGATGCTGGGCGAGAGCCCCGCGGCCTTCGGCCACGTCGGCGAGCCGCGCGCGCGCCAGGCGGACCTGCGCACGGGCTACGTCGACACGGGACGCCCGCACCTGATGGTGTTCTGGCGCAAGGAGCTTCCCGACGCCGAGAGGAGGCGCCTCATCGACGTGGCCGAATCCCACGGGCCGTTCTGAAGCGATGAAGGTCCCGGTCCTCACGTACCACTCGATGAAGATCCATGGCAACGCGTACGCGGACAACGACCTCGTGGCGCTCGCCGCGGACCTCGAGACGATCCACGCGCGCGGCTTTCGCATCGTGCCGCTCGCACACATCGTTGCGGAATGGGTGAAGTCCCCCGCGGCATGGGACGGCCAGCGCATCGTGGCGCTCACCTGCGACGACGGCGCCGACTTCGATTTCGCCGACCTGCCCCATCCCACGGCCGGCGTGCAGCGCAGCGTGATGAACATCCTGCGCGACTTCCACGCGCGCCGCCGCGACGCGAGCCCGCACGTCACGAGCTTCGTCATCGTCTCGCCCGAGGCGCGCCGCGAGCTCGACCGCTCGTGCATGATCGGCCGCGGCTGGTGGAACGACACGTGGTGGCGCGAGGCGGCGGCGAGCGGCTTCATGGACATCGCGAACCACAGCTGGGACCACAACCACGACGCGCTGCCCGAGCGCTTCTCCCACGGCGTCGCACGCGGCACCTTTCGCTCGATCGCGACGCAAGAGCTGGCGGATGCCGAGATCCGCGTGGCGCAGTCGTTCCTCGAGCGCCACGTGCCCCATCGCGGCAACACGCTCTTCGCCTACCCGTATGGCGAGCGCAGCGAGTACCTCGTGCACGAGTACTTTCCGCGCTTCGGTCCGCAGCTCGGGCTTGCCGCCGCGTTCGGCGATGGACCCGGCTACTTCGAGGCCGACGCGAATCCGTGGGCGGTGCCGCGCTTCGTGTTCGGCCGCGACTGGAAGGGGCCGGACGGGCTCGAGCGCCTGCTGGAGGCGGCCGCGCGGCGCTAGGCCGCGAGCCGGATCGCGCGCGAGCCGTCGGGGCGGCGCGGCCCGAGCAGGTCCAGCAGCGGCGTGAGCGCCTGGGCGTCCGGGCCCTCGGCGCGCGCCTCGCCCGTGAGCGCGAAGTGCCGCAGGCCATCGAGGGTGCCGTCGCCGGAGATCCGCAGCGCCCCCTGCGTCGTCGCGAGCGTGATGCGCGCGGGACCGCCGGCGCCCTCCAGGTGCAGCGCGTAGGTTCCTAGCGGCCTCACGGACGAAAGCGCGAGCGCGGCATCGGACCACTGCGCCTGCGCGCGGCCGCGCAGCTCGCGGCCGTCCCAGGTGAGCTCGGACGCTGTTGCATGCAGGCGGCCGGCGGGTTGCCACGGTGCCGCGAGCGGTGCGAGGGCCGCGAGCGCGGCCACGTCGCCCTGCAGGTCCACGTCCGTGAGGGCCCAGGCGGAAGGGCCGCGCGCGAGCGTCCCGTGCGCCGCGAGTCCCGTTCCGCTCGCCTCGACTCCGTACGCGATGCGTCCCGAGAGCAGCGCCAGCGGGCGCCAATGCCAGTGCACGCGGTCCAATGTGACGGCGGTGCTGCCGGAACCCACCGAGACCCGCGCGGTGCCGTTCCAGATCGAGCCGTCCACGGACTCGAGTGTCACGCCCGGCGGCAGCATGACGCGTGACGTCACGAGCCGCGCGGGCAGCAGCGCCACCAGGAACAGCGCGTAGGCCGCGACACCCAGCGTCACCAGGACCGAGGTGCGGCTCCTCATGAGCGGGCGAGGGTGAGGTCGGCGCGCACGCGCCCCGATGTGGGCAGCGCCTCGAGATGCGCGGATTCGACGTGCAGCCCCTGGGCGCCCTGCACGGCGGCGAGCCAGTCGAGCAGCGCGGAAAACGCGACGTCCCCCGCCACGACGTGCACGCGTCCGGGCGCCGGGATCGAGACCTGCGCGCCGGGCAGCGCGGGCATCGATCCGGCCGGCGTCGCCGACGATGCCACGACCGGGATCCCGCGCAGCCGCTTCACTTCATCGGCCTGCCGCTCGAGCGCAGCGAGGGAAGCGCGCAGCTGCGGCAGCTCCGCCTCGATGCGCGCATGGGTCCGGGCGAGGGGCAACCAGGCAAGCGCCACGAAGAGCAACGCGGCCACGAGGCCGCCGCCCCACGCGAGGACGCGCCTTTCGCGCGGCGAGCGCGAGCGCCAGATGGCGGGCGCGTTCATCGCGCGGCTCCTGCGCGGCGCACCGTGAGCCGGCCCTGCGCGTAATCGACGCTCATCGCGGTCGCGCTCGACTCGCGCGCCGCCGCGGTGAGGCGCCCGAGGAAATCGTCGTCGGTGGCGAGCCCGCGCGCCGCGCGCATCTGAGCGAGGTTGCGCGCCATCTGCAGGTCCGGATCGACGACCACCCGCGCCTCGGGGAACGCCGTGCGGAAGATGGCCTCGCGACGCGCCTCGAGCGTGGCGCGCTCGCGCTGCAGGCGCCAGGTGTCGAGGGCGGTGAAGCCCACCTGCAGCAGCGCGATCGCGGCGGCCACCGCGAGGGCCGCGCGGGGAACGCGCATCGCGGCCAGTCCCGTGCGATGGGGCGCGAATTCCCCGGACAGCAGGTCGATGGCGCCGGGTGGCGGCGGCGACGATTCACTGTCGCGCCACGGCGCGCCGCGTTCGAGCGCCACGGCCGCGTCGGCGCTCCAGCGCGCGAGGTCCACCGGCGAGGCCTCGCGCGGGTCCGAGGGCAAGTCCTCGTGCACGATCACCGCGCGCGGCCGGTCGCCGCGCGTGGCGGCCTCGTCGAGCGCGATGCGAAGCGCGAGCGGAGGTCCGGCGTCCGCTTGCCAGTCGAAGGTCGTCGCCACGTCCGCGTCGTCGACCAGCACGCCGCTGTCGGGTCGCAGCACCACGTGCCATTCGCCCGGGCTCACCGGCACCAGGGCACTCTCGCACCATGCGCGGCGCGGCGTGCGCCCGGAGGCCGCGAGCACGCGCAGCATCGAGTCGAGCCATTCGCGGTCCACCACGGCGACGACCGTATCGCCCTGCGCGAGCGTGACGCCGGCGACGGCATGGATCTGGGAAGGGTCCGCGAGCAGCCGATCCTCCACCGCGAAGGGCAGGAGCTCGCGGATGGTCGTGTCGTTCACGCGCGGCAGCTTGAGGCGGGCAAAGAGCACGCGCGCGGCGGGGAGGATGACCTCGACGTCGTCGGCACGTGGCATGTCGTCCACCCGCGAGCGGCCCTCGCGCAGCGTTGAATGCCGTTCCAGCAGCAACCAGCGCCGCTCGGAGCGCGCGTCCGCGCGCTCGGCCGCGGGCAGGAAAATGCGCAGCGTGCTCATGTGCGCGTGCGCCTCCACACCAACGTGGCGCCCGGAACGCCACCGCTCCCGGGCGGAGTGCGGCGCACGAGCGCATCCATCGAGAGCTGCACGTCGTCCTGGTTCACCTGCACGAGCACGGAGAAGAAGGCGCTCTTCACGTCGAGCATGGCAAGCGCGGGCGTGGCCTCCGTGCCGATGAGGGCGGGGATCTCCGCGGTCGTCCGAAACGGCTGCAGCTTGCGCCGCTCCATGAGGCGCGCGACCTGGTCGGTGCCCACCTTGTCGCCCAGGACCGCGGCGAGCACCGGCACGGACGCCGTGTTCACGTTGATGAGCGTTCCGCGATCGAGCGCCGTCACGTAGGGCCTGAGCTTGGCGACCGTTGGCGCGTCGAAGCCGCGCACCCGGTAGAGCTCCTCGACCTGCGCCATCGGCGCGTTGGCCGCGCGATAGGGCCGCGGCAGCGCGAGGTAGTACGCGTCTTCGGCGCCCGCGTTTCCGGCGAGATCGTCGTCGGCATCGATCCAGTCCTGCACCGCCTGCGCGAGCTCCGGCGCGAGCCCGAGCGAGGACAAGAGCCGCTGGAACACGAGGAGATCGGGAGCGCTCGCCTGTCCTGCGGCGTTCACCAGGTTGTTGAGGTTGAACTTGCCCTGCTCGTCGGCGATCGCGCCGGCGACCATGGCGCGCTCGACCGGCAGGCCCACCATCGGCTGGGCCC
Organism: Usitatibacter sp.; assembly: GCA_035656735.1. Taxonomy (GTDB): domain Bacteria; phylum Pseudomonadota; class Gammaproteobacteria; order Burkholderiales; family Usitatibacteraceae; genus Usitatibacter. Next base: position 76,428 of record DASRRY010000040.1, read on the forward strand.
AGCCCTCGTCGAGGGAGTCGATCGATCCCGCGCTCTTCAGGTCCTCCGCGAGCACGCCGCGCGCCCAGTCGAGGCCGGCGAGCGCGTATTGGTCGGCCTGCGCGCGCGAGGCGATGAGGCGGGCCTGGTCGAGTGTCGCCGATTGCTGCGCGAGCATGACGGCGGCGGCGGATGCGGCCACGGCGACGATCAGCACCGCGGTGATGGCGGCGATGCCCGATTGGCGGCGGCGCGCGGTCATGGCGCTCGCGGCAGGTCGACGAGGCGCACGATCTTCTCGCCGCTCGCGAGCTCGACCGTCATCTCGACGGCGGCCGGCACCGGCTGCGCGCTTCCGGCCGGCGCCCATGCGAGGCGCCATTCGCCGCTCTTCGGGTCGAGGAAGCGGAACGCGAGCGAGCGCACGGGCCCCAGGATCGCGATCGCGGCCGGCTCCTCGCGCGGTGCCGCATCGAGCGCGGCCCACGACAGCCGCTCCACGTTGCCCTCGCGAAGGCGGTAGGCGACGCGCTGCGGCGCGGCGAGCACGCCCTCCTGCAGCGGGCTGCCGGAGCGGGTGATGGCGAGTCCCTCGCCCTCGTCCTGCGTCGAGAGCGCGGAGGAAACCGGCGAGAGCACCGCGCCCGACGGCCCGCGCGCCAGGCGCGGCAGGATCGATCCCAGGTCGCGCTCGAGCCGGCTCACGAACACCGCCACGTCGCGCCACTTGCGCGCCTCTTCGCGCAGCTTCTCGCGCGCATCGAGCATCGCGGTGAGCGAGCGGTACGCGAAGCCCGAGAGCAGCGCGAAGATGGCGAGCGCCACCAGCAGCTCGACCAGCGTGAACCCGCGCGCGCGCCTGTCAGGGCGAGACATAGGCGGTGAGCCGCGTGAGCACGCGTTGCTTGTCGCGCGCGTCGGAGACGGCGAGGTCGACGCGGCGGATGACCGGATTGGCCGTATCGCTCACGGTCTCCTCGACCTGCAGCGCGAGCCCGCCTTCCTCCGTGGAGAAGCTGTCGGTGCCGGCGGACGGAAAGACGCCGCGCGCGCGCAGCTCGGCCACGCGGTTCTGCGCCGCCCAGGTCGCGAGCAGGCGATACCGCGTCTCGAGCGTGCCGTCGGTCGCGACACTCGCCGCGCGCGTGGTGGCCGCGAGCGCCACCGCCAGGATCGCGATGGCGACCAGCACCTCGATGAGCGTGAAGCCTCCGGGTCGCCCGCGCTTCATCGCGGATTCATCGTGATGGCGCCCGCCGCGTCGCCTTCGACGCTCCAGGCGATGCCGCGCAGGCGCAGCGCGACCGCGAAGGGACTGCCGAGGCCGTCCGCGATGAACAGCAGCCGCTCGCCGGGCTTCAAGTCCTGGCCGTCGACGGAGACGCGCTCCACCGCGAGCTCGGCCGAGAGGCGCGTGGAATGGGTATCGTCGTCCGGCTGCCAGCTCGCGCCGGCCAGGTGCCATTCGCGCAGGCGCCCGGGCTCGAAGCTCAGGGCCGTCGCACGCCCGCCGAACCACGCCTCGTCCCGCGCCCGCTCGAGCGCGAGCGCCACGTTCGACGTCTCGCGCCGTGCGATCTCGGCATCCGTCGGGAACAGGTTCGGCGCCGCGACGACGAGCACGATGCCGACGATCGCCACGACGACGAGGATCTCGACGAGGGTGAATCCCCTAGTCCCAGTTCCCAATGTCGGCTCCGTTGCCCTCGCCGCCGCGCGCGTGGTCGGCACCGAGGCTGAACACGTCGATCTCGCCATGCACGCCCGGGCTCAGGTACTGGTAGTCGCCGCCCCACGGGTCCTTGGGCACGCGCTCGAGGTAGCCGCCCTGCTTCCAGTTCGAAGGCACGGGCTGCGTGCCCGGGCGCTGGACGAGGGCGGCCAGGCCCTGGTCGGTGGATGGATAGAAGCCGTTGTCGAGGCGATAGAGCTTGAGCGACTGCACGATCGCGCCGATGTCGGCCTTCGCGGCCACGCGCTTCGCCTCGTCGGGGCGGTCCATGATGCGCGGCACCACGATGGCGGCGAGGATGCCGAGGATCGCCACGACGACGAGGACCTCGATCAGGGTGAAACCGGTTCTCTTCACGCTTACTTCCCGATGAGCGAATTGAGTTGGAAGATGGGCAGCAGGATCGCCAGCACGATCACCAGCACCACGCCGCCCATGGCGAGGATCATCGCGGGCTCGAAGAGCGCCGCGAAGGCCTGCAGCCGGGTCGCGATGTCGTTCTGTTGCGTGCGGGCCGCGCGTTCGAGCGCCTCGTCGAGGCGCCCGCTCGCCTCGCCGCTCGCGATGAGGTGGACCATCACCGGCGGAAAGGCGGCGGTGGCCTGGAGTGCCCGCGCCAGCGGCATGCCCTCGCGCACGCCCCGTGCCGCCGTCGCGAGCGCGTCGCGCATGGGCGTGAGCGTCATGACGCCGCCGCCGGCCTCGAGCGCCTGCAGGATCGGCACGCGGCTGCCCACGAGGATCGAGAGCGTGGCGGCGAGGCGGGAGGCGTCCAGCGCGCGCAACATGCGCCCGAGGAGCGGTGCGCGCCAGAGGAAGCCGTGGATGCGCGCGCGCGAGGCGGGACGGCGCAGCGCCCAGCGCAGGAGCGCGACGAGCGCGAATCCCAGCACGACCCAGCCGATCCACGTCGCCTGCAGGAAACCCGAGAGCGCGATCAGCGCGCGCGTGAGGATCGGCAGCTGCTGGTGGGCGTGCTGGAACACCTGGACGACCTGCGGCAGCACATAGATCAGCAGCGCGCCCACGACGCAGATCGCCACGACGCTCACGATGGCGGGATAGATGAGGGCGAGCGAGAGGCGGGCGCGCATCTGCTGGCGCTCGTCGAGGTAGTCGGCGAGCTTCGACAGGACGCGGGGAAGCTGGCCCGAGGTCTCGCCCGCGGCCACGAGCGTGCGGTAGAGCTCGGGGAAGACCGAGGGGAAAGCGGCCAGCGCCTTCGCGATCGTGTTGCCCGCGATGACCTCGCCGCGCAGCGCCGCGAGCACCTGGCGCACGCGCTCCGTCTCCGCCTGCTCGATCAGCGCGTTGAAGGCCTGCTCGATGGTGAGGCCCGCCTCCAGCAGCGAGGCGAGCCCGCGCGTGAGCGCCAGGACCTGCGTCCCCGACAGCGACACCGGCCGCGTGCGCGCGCCGCCCAGCGGGTCGTTCGCCGCGATGACGTCGACGCGGTACGGCGTGAGGCCCTGGTCGCGCAGCAGCGCCCGCGCCTGCCGCGCGCTGTCGGCCTCCAGCACGCCCCTGGCGAGCTTGCCTTCGAGGCTATAGGCCTGGTACCTGAATCCGGGCACGCTGCGCTGTTCCTAGTGCTAGGACACGGATGAACACGGATGAACGCGGATAACGGCGGATACAACGGCGCGGATGATTCGTGCCATTGCTTCGGACCGGCGCAGCCATCGACACGGTTTATCCGTGTTCATCCTGCCTTTATCCGTGTTCATCCGTGTTCCCGCTCGAGTCAGGTGCGCGTCACGCGCAACACTTCGTCCAGCGAAGTCGCCCCGTCGCGCACCCAGCGCAGTCCGTCCTCGCGCAGGCGCACCATGCCGGCCTTGACGGCCCGGTCGCGCAGCTGCGCCTCGGACGCGGTGTCGTGGATCAAGTGGCGCGTCGCGTCATCGGTCGCGAAGAGCTCGTAGATGCCCGTGCGCCCGCGATAGCCGGAGAAATTGCAGGCGCCGCAGCCGACCGCCTTGTACAGGCGCTCCGGCGCATTCTTGCCGAACACCGAGCGCTCGGCGGCATCCGCCTCGTAGGGCGCGCGACACTCGGGACAGAGCCGGCGCACCAGGCGCTGGGCGAGCACGCCGTTGAGCGACGAGGCGAGCAGGTACGGCTCGATGCCCATGTCGATGAGCCGCGTCACCGCGCCGGGGGCGTCGTTCGTGTGCAGCGTCGCGAGCACGAGGTGGCCGGTGAGCGACGCCTGCACCGCGATCTGCGCGGTCTCGAGATCGCGGATCTCGCCGATCATCACGATGTCCGGGTCCTGCCGCAGGATGGCGCGGAGCGCCCGCGCGAAGGTCATCTCGATGCGCGGGTTCACCTGGGTCTGGCCGACGCCGTCGAGCTCGTACTCGATCGGATCCTCGACCGTCAGGATGTTGCGCGTCTTGCGATCGAGGCGCGAAAGCGCGGAATAGAGCGTCGTCGTCTTGCCGGAGCCCGTGGGCCCCGTCACCAGGAAAATGCCGTGGGGCGCCTGGATCAGCTCATCCACGGCATCGCGCGTCGACGCCGCCATGCCGAGCGCATCGAGTGTCAGGCGCCCCGCCTGCTTGTCGAGGAGGCGAAGCACGACGCGCTCGCCGTTCGCGGTGGGAATCGTGGAGACCCGCACGTCGATCGGACGCCCCGCGACACGCAGCGCGATGCGCCCGTCCTGCGGCAGGCGCTTCTCGGCGATGTCGAGCGAGGCCATGACCTTGATGCGCGAGACCATCGCGGGATGCAGGCCGCGCTTGGGCTCGACCACGTCGCGCAGCGCGCCGTCGACGCGGAAGCGCACCAGCGCGCGCGACTCGAAGATCTCCAGGTGCACGTCCGATGCGCCCTCGCGCACCGCCTGCGTGAGGAGCGCGTTGATGAGCCGGATGATCGGCGCGTCGTTCTCGGTCTCGAGGAGGTCCGCCACCTCCGGCAGCTGCTCCGTGAGCTTGGCGAGGTCGACCGATTCGCCGAGGTCCTCGACGATGGTCTCCGCGGCCGAGGGCTCGCGTGTATAGGCGAGCGCCAGGCAATGCTCGAACTCCTCCGCCGTGATGAGCACCTCGCGCAGCGGCTTGCCGGCGATGCGCCGCACCTCGGCGAGCGTCGAGGCCTGCGGATACGGGCGGATCCACACCTCGAGGGCGCCCGCCGCCATGCGCGCGGCGAGCACGCCCTTGGACTTGGCGAAGGGATACGGCAGCAGCCGCACCGTCTGCGGGTCGAGGTCCTGGGGATTCACGGTGCGCTCGAGGGACTTCATTTGCCGAGGGGCGCGGTGGGCGAGGACTGCGGCTGCGGCGGCAGCGGCTTGATCGGCACGTCGGGCAGCAGCAGCGACGGCGGCACGCTCATCTCGCTCTGCAGCCCGCGGATGTACTGGTAGCGGTCGTTGGTGAGCTCGGCCGTGGCCCTCTCGTCCTTGAGCACGATGGGCCTGAGGAAGACCATCAGGTTGGTGCGCCGGTGCGCGCGGGTCTGGTAGCGGAAGAGCGAGCCCAGGTAGGGGATGTCGCCCAGCAGCGGGACCTTGTCGACCGACGCGGACTGGTCGTCCTGGATCAGGCCGGCGAGCACCGCGACGTGGTGGTCGTCGACCAGCACCGTGGACTCGAGGGAGCGCTTGTTCGTGATGATGTCCGCCGACTGCACGAGGGTCTTGTCGTTGGTGATGCTCGAGATCTCCTGGTAGAGCTTGAGCTTGACCGCACCCGCCTCGGAGACGGTGGGCAGCACGCGCAGCGTGAGCCCGATGTCCTTGCGCTCGATCGTCTGGAACGGATTGTTGGCGCTTCCCGCGGTCGGCGTGTAGGTGCCGGTGATGAACGGCACGTTCTGGCCCACGACGATCTTGGCCTCCTCGTTGTCGAGCGTGAGGATGTTCGGCGTCGAGAGCACGTTCGAGTTGGAGTCGGTCTCGAGCGCGCGGGCGAGGAGCTGCAGGTTGGCGATCTGGATGTTGGTGCCGGGGACCGTGATGGAGCCCTGGATCAGCCCCACGTTGAGGCCCGCGCCGACGTTCGTGGGGTTCGCCATGAGCCCCAGGATGTTGTTGCCGACGCTCGTGCTGAAGTTGGTGCCGCCGAAGACGCTCTGGTCGCCGCCCACGTTGTGCGCCGCGTTGAACTGGACGCCCACCTCGCCGCCCTTCGACGCGTTCACCTCGACCACGAGCACCTCGATGAAGACCTGCGCACGGCGCTGGTCGAGCTGGTCGATCACGGCGCGCAGCGCGCGGTACACGGGCTCGGAGGCCGTGATGATGATCGAGTTGGTCGGCGGATAGGCCTGGATGATCGAGCTGGGCGCCGCCGCGGAGCCCGCCGCGCCGAACCCGCCCGTCCCCGGGCTTCCGCCGCTGCTCTGCGTCGCGGTGGTCGAGGTTTGCGCGTTGCCGGCCGGCGTCGTGCTGGTCGTCGTGGTGCGCGACGACTCGCTGCCCGAAAGCAGGCCGCGCAGCGTCTCGGCGATGCGCGCCGCCTCGGCGTTGCGCAGGAAGACGGTGTAGATGTTGTTGTTGCCCGCGCCGGGCGCGTCCAGCCCGAGCGCCAGCGTCTTGATGCGGTTCATGAGGTTCGAATTGTCGGCGCGCACGATGAGGCTGTTGGTGCGCTGGTCGACGGCGATGCCGACCTTGGGCGTGCTGCCGGGCGAATTCGGCGTGGCGGCGGTCTCGGGCACGACGGTGCGGATCGTCTGCACGACGTCGATGGCCGAGGCGTTCTGCAGCTTGATGATCTCGACGTCGGAGCTCACCGCGTGGTCGATCGAGTCGATGATGCGGCGGATGCGCTCGACGTTGCTCGCGTAGTCGGTGATGACGATCGCGTTGTTGTTGGGATACGCGGCGATGAAGTTGTTCGCGGTGACCAGCGGCCGCAGCACCGGCACCAGCTGGACCGCGTTCTCGTTCTGCAGCACGAAGACCTGGGTCACGACCCGGTCGCCGGGTGCATGGCGCGCGGCCTCGCCCATGGGCGTGGCACTGGTCTTCGCTTCCGCCTCGGGCACGATCTTCACGAAGCCGTCGCCCTCGACGGCTGCGTAGCCCTGCACGCGAAGCGTCGAGAGCAGGATCTGGTACAGCATGTCCTTCGACACGGGCTTGTCGGACACGATGTTGACCGTGCCGGTCACGCGCGGGTCGAGGATGAAGTTGCGGCCGGTATGCTGCCCCACGATCTTGATGACCGACTGGATGTCGGCGTTCACGAAGTTGACCGTGATGCGCTCGTCATCGGCCGGGGTGCCGGGCGCGGCGGTTACCGGGGTCGCCGCGGTCGCGGCCCATGCTGCGGGAACGGAAAGCGCGCACGCCGCGTACAGCAGCACGATACGGGTGAGGCGGACCGCCGCGCATTCAAAAGAGGATTTCAAGTCGAGGCTTTATCTTTGATTTAACGGCGTTTTCCCTGCACGGCAGTATATACCGGTTAGGTGCCGGTGGCGCTGCCCGGACACGCGGCTGTGAGGCTTCCACGCCGGCCGAAACCTCGAACCGGCCCCGGAGCCCTCGGGTTCCTACTGGATCCGGTAGGAGAGCCGGACCACCTGTCCCCCGCGCTCGACCTCGGCCTGCACCGTGTTGAGGGTCGCGAACTGCTGGTACAGGCGCGCCAGGTCGCCCGAGGAGGCGATGGGCTGGCCGTTCACCCGGCGGATCACATCGCCCGCCTGCAAGCCCAGCTTCGAGGCGAGGCTTCCCGGCGGCGCCGCGTCCATGCGCACGCCGCCGCCGGGCGGCATGCCGATCTGGCCGAGATAGTTGAGCTGGTTCGGGTCGCGCAGCGCCGTGTCGAGGTCGCGGCGCACGAAGCTGAAGTCGTTTTGCCCGGTGCGCGCGACCTCGAGGTGGAAGCCGCGCGAGGATGCGGTGTTGGCCGTCGCGGCCTTCGCGTTGTGCGGCGTATCGAGGTCGATGCGCTCGCGCACGCCGGCGCGCGTGACGATCACGTGGTCGGGATGCACCTCGGCGAGCTTCACGCCGCCGACCTCTCCGCCCGGAAGCACCGCGATATCGCGCCCGGCCGGCATGCCGAAGATCGCGGCAGCCACGGTGCCCGGCGTGGGCGCGACGACTCCCTTCAATCGCAACGAGGCATTGGAGGCCGGTGCGGCATGGCTTGCGCCGAAGAGGCGCGCCACGAGGTCGAGGTCCACGCCGCCGGGCGCCGCGGTCGCCGCGGAGGCGTTCGCGGGCGGTATTGCGAATCGCCACGTCCAGTACGCGAGCTGCCATGCGAGCACGACGACCAATGCGGCGACGAGCAGCGCGTCGAGCGACCGGTTGCGGGCGGGTGCGGGCAGCGTGGACATGAGCCATGATAAGTCATCGATCTGGCACCATGGCGCCGTGCGCATCCACGTCCTCGTCGTCGCGGCGCTGCTCGGCGCCGCGCTCGCATCCCCCTCGGCCCGGGCGCATGGCGGTCCCGGCGTTCCCGTCGCGATCCAGCCCGGCCTGCGCAGCGTCACGATCGAGATGGACGACTCGATGCGTTACCGGCCGTCCGTGATCCATGCGAAGCGCGGGGAAGCGCTGCGCATCGTCGGCATCAACCACGGGCGCCTCGCGCACGAGATCGTGCTCGGCACGCGCGAGGAGCTCGAGGCGCACCGCTTGCACATGCGCGAGCATCCCGGAATGGTGCACGACGACCCGAACATGATGGAGGTGCCCCCGGGCGCCACGCGCGAGATGGGCTGGCGCTTCACGAGCGCGGGCGATTTCCTCTACGGCTGCCTCATGCCCGGCCACTACGAGGCGGGCATGGTCGGAAAGATCGTCGTCGAGCCGTGACCGGCTAGGGCAGCGGCGGCGGGTCGCCCAGCTGCTGCACGACGCGCCGCGGCGCGATCGCGCGGAAGCTCTCGTCGATGAGGAAACGCACCACGTCGAGCGACGTGCGCGCGGTCGGGCGCACCGTGACCCAGCCCTTGCGCCCCAGCCCGTAGTGCGTGGGCTCCGAGCCCGCGAGCGCGAGTGCCAGGTCGCGCGAGCCGTCGAGCTTCACCGAGAAGCTCACGCCCGCTTCGCCCTGTCCCATGAAGACGAAGGTCTTGCCCTTCACCTTGAATGCGCTCTCGCCCCAGGGATGGTCTTCGCGCGTGTCGGGGTAGGACAGGCACGCCTCGCGAATCGCTTCCGCGATGCGTTGCCCGGATCGGGTCGCCATGGGAAAAGCGGCCCCGGTGACCGGGGCCGCCATCATCGTACGCATCTACCGCTCCGTCACGTTCAGGGATTCAGCACGGTGCTCGCCATCGCCGCCGCAATCAGCGCGTCGGCATCGGCCTGCAGCAGGAACCCCTGCTTCACCGCGTTGGCGGCCGCCACGCGCACGGCGGCAACGTAGCCGTCATGGCTGACATAGCGCTCCTGCAGCGAAAGCCGCGGGTCTCCCGTGGCCATGCGCTGGGCCTTGTCGTGCGCGAACGGGATCATGCCGCCCACGTAGTCGCAGAGCTGGTCCTTGTGGAAGCCCGCGGCCGTCACGTTCCATCCCAGGTACGTGCCGAGCGGGGCGTCGTTGAGCACCACCGGGACGCCGCCGCGCTCGTTGCCATCGGCGTCGACGCGCGGCACGAGCATGTGGATCACCTGCCTGATCGGGGGCGGGATGTTGGTCGGCACGCCGGTCGCATCCGTCGGGTTGAACTGCGGGCCCCAGTCGTAGTCGAGCACCGGGTTGATGAACCCGCTCTCCGGCAGCGTCGTGCGCCAGGCCGGTGCCACGGCCGCCACGGGGATCTTCGGGAAGCCCATCGCGGCCTGGTTCGCATCGACCAGGTTGCGGCTCCCCTTGTCGCCGTGGAGCGTGGGATAGAGGCTATCCGGCGGCGCGACGCCGTTCATCACCCAGTTGCGCATGTGGTAGCGCAACGCATTCACGGTCTGCGTATGCGGCACCGGGTTCGCCCGCAGGATGCCGGTGCCGTAGTTGTTGCCCGGGCAGCTCGCGCCGGTGTTGGGCGGATTGGGGTTGAAGCCGCCGCCGCCGCCCCCGTGCGTGCTGCTGGGGAGGTAATAGCGCCGCACGTTATCGGGCAACGGGATGTCCGTCTGCGCGTCGGTGCCGACCCATTCCGGCGTGAGCTTGAGCGCCCATACCTCGGCGCTGCCGAAGTGCTCGATCACCTTGGGGCAAGTGTTCGTCGCGCTGCAGCGATCCAGGATGCCGGCCGGAGGCAGCGCGCGCACGTGGTCGGGGAACTTGTGCCACCACTGCGGGCCCTCGCTGCCGGCCTGGTAGAGCTCGAGCACGCCGTCCGGTTGCGCCCAGCGGTAGTTCACCGCGACGCGGCGTCCCGCGATGATCGGCCACGCGCCGTCGAACACCTGGCGCCCCTGCTCGTCCTGGTTGAAGCCGAGGTGCAGGAAGGCGCGCACGTAATTGCCCGACTGGGACACGCCGCGCACGATGCTCCACTTCACCAGTCCCGCGATCGGATTGGCCGTGCCGAAATCGTCGGCCTGGGCGTTGTGCAGGAACGAGTCGAGGTCGCGGAAGGCGGCGGCGCCCACGCCCAGCACGTACGCGTTCTTCGCCGTATAGACGACCTGATACAGCTTGGCCCCGTCGAACCCGTTCTTCAGGCAGATCTCGCCCAAGTCCGTGGGACCGAGCGGCGTGCGCGTGGCCCAGCCCGCAGGGCATTTGGCCCACGCCCAGTCGGAGGCCGCGATCTCCGTCTCTCCGGTGACCACGCCTTCCATCGTCTCGTGGTCGCGCGAGACCAGCCGCGCCTGGGACGTGTCGAGCGTGGCCGGCGGATACGGCACGGGATTCGATTGCACGATGAGCGGCTGCGAGGCGATTCCCGAGTGGTTCACGATGCGGCCGAACACCTTGCCCGTGATGGGCGTGCCGTCGGCATTTTTCGCGATCGGCACCTGCACCCACTCGCGCGTCGTGGGATTGGCGACGGGCGTGAGCGACGCGGCGAAGGTCGGCACGGCGGTGGCCCCCGCGTTGTCGGCCTGCCAGCCGCTGTTCACCTGCATGTCGCCCGCGACGCGGCTGTCGTCGGGGAACGCGACGCGGTTGGCGCGGTTGGGCACGTCATGCCACAGCAGCCCGCTCGCCTGGCTGCCGTCGACCGGCCGCACCAGCTGGAAGGACACGATGTAGCGCACGACGCCATCGGCATCGCGCCCGGCCTCGATGTCCTGGATGATCGCGTTCTGCGTGAGCAGGGGATCGAGCTCGCCGAAGGCGCGTCCGCGAATCTGCTGGTAATCGACCGAGCCGGCGACGGCGGGCAATGCGGTCGTGGTGTCGATCACGATGCGGGTGACGCGGGCCTCTGCCGGCGCTGCGGCAAGGCCCAGGGCTGCGGCGACGGCGAGCGGTACGGTCCTCCTCGAAAGCGTTTTCATCGCACTCCTCCTCTGGCGGGCGGGGGGCCAGTATGGAGGCGGGACCCGGCGCATTCCTGCGACGCCGTTCGATTTCCTGCGGAATTTCAGCCGTGCGGACGGCGCGTGACGTCGATGTCGAGGTAGCGGAACTGCTCCTGCGCGAACGGGTGCTTCTTGTAGCCGAGGAGCCAGGGGTGGATCAGCACGCTGCCGCGGATGAGCGAGTTCACGCGCCACGGCGCATACACCCAGATGATGTGCACCATGCGCCGGTAGATTTCCGTGCGCTCGGGCGAGTCCGGCAGCGTCTGGATGCGCTCGTAGAGGCGATCGAACTCGGCGTCGCGGAACATCGAGTAGTTGCCCGCACCGATCGACTTGCTCCAGAAGAGCTGCAGGAAATCCTCGCCATCGGGATAGTCGGCGAGCCATCCGTACGTGAACGACTGCACCTTGCCGTACTGCGCCTCGCGCCGCAGGTCCGGCAGCTTCTCCACCTTGTCGAAGGTCATGCGGATGCCGATGTCGGCCATGGCGCGGCTCCAGAGCCGGTTGCGGTCGCGCGAGCGCTGCTCGGGCAACGAGGCCTGGTCGATCACGAGGGGAGAACCGTCCGGTTGCTCGCGGAACCCGTCGCCGTCGCGATCGATGTAGCCGTACATGTCAAGGAGCGCCTTCGCGCGCGCCGGGTCGTATTCGAGCGTGGGACTGCGCTCGTCGGTGTACCCCGCCATGCCGGGCGCGATCGGCGAATCGGCCTTCACCGCCTGGTACTTGTAGATCGTGGCGATCTCTTCCTCGACGGGATAGCCCAGGCACATCGCGCGGCGCAGGGCGACCTTCTCCGGCGTGTAGCCGCCGACCACGGGATCGTCCATGTTGAAGGTCGTGTACGTGATCCACGGCACCTCGTCGGGACGCACCTCGATGCCCTGGCGCGCGAGGTTGGGCGCGAGCTTTCCGTTCGGCATGGCCTGGTCCGCGAACTCGACGGGCAGCGGGCGGATGTAGTCGTGCTCGCCGCCGAGGAACGCGAGCCAGCGCGGCTGGTGCTCGTCGATCACGGAGATCTCGACGCGCCCGGCGAGCGGGAGGCGCTTGCCCTTCAGGTGCTCGATGATCGCCGCGTCGCGCGGATCGTCGCCGCCCGCGCTCTCGAAGTATTCCTCGCGATAGCCGGGATTGGCCTCCAGCACCACGCGCTGCGAGCGCCGCCACGCGGCGAGCCGATACGGGCCCGTGCCCACGGGGTGCTCCGCGAAGCCGGCGCCGTAGCGCTCGGCCACCTCGCGCGCCACCGCCGCGGTCGCCGGCATCGTGAGGATGTACGCGAGCTTGTAGTCGGGCTGCTTCAGGCGGATGCGCAGCGTATAGCGGTCGAGGGCCACGAGACCGGCCATCGGCCGGTCGTAGTCGAAGCGCCCGGTCTTCTTCGCATCGGCCGTGATGGCGTCGGCGCCCTCGATCTTGTCCTCGATGAGGAAGAGCCATTGCGAGTGCACCGCCGGGTCGAGGATGCGCTTGATGCTGAAGACGTAATCCGCGGCGACCAGCTCGCGCGGCTTGCCGCCGAAGGCCGCATCGGGCGTGAAGCGGATGCCGTGCTTGATGCGCAGGGTGTAGACGCGCCCGCCCTCGGTCACCTCCGGCAACGCCTCGGCCGTGCGCGGCTGCAACCGCACGGGACGCGCGAGATAGTCGTATTGCAGCAGCGTCTCGAAGATGTTGTCGCAGAGCGTGCTGGTGAACTCGTCGGACTCCTGCACGCAGTCGAAGCCGCGCTCCGCGCTCGGGTACGCCGTGCGGATGACCTTGCGCGGGTCGGCCGCGGCCGCGTCGCTCGCGCAGCCGAGGGTGGCGAAGACCAGCGCCGCGAGCAGCGCGGCGAGCCTCAATGCAGCGTGGGAGCCGGCGCCGGGCGTTCCTCGGCGGCCGGCACGGCCGCGCTCGCGCTCGCATGGTGGATCACCATGCGCCAGCCGCCTTCCGTCAGCTCGTACACGTTGGTCGCGAAGGCGAGCCCGGTGGTTCCGGGCTGTCCGCGTGGCGAGATCTCCTCCACGACGTGGCGCGCCTCGATGCCCTGGCCTTCGAAGCGGCGCAGGTCGAGCGCGCGCACGCGCAGCTGCGGCGCGCCGGCGAAGATCTGCACCCAGCTCTCGCGCACCGCATCGAACCCCGTGATGCGCGCACCCGACGGATGGATGCAGGACACGTCGTCGCTTTCCGCCCATACCGCCATCATGGCCTTGATGTCGCCGCGCTCGAAGGCGTCGTAGAAGGCGGCCTCGCATTCCTCCGCGGTGGGGAAGAGGCGGGCGCGCCGGCGGGAGGGGACTGGACTCATTTCGCGAGCACCACGCGGCGCGGACGCGAGCGCACCGTGCCGTCCTCGCGCAAGGCGGGACGTTTCGCATGGCGTTCACCCCACTCGCACAGGGCTTGCAACGCGGCCTCCAGCGTGCGCCCGCGGCGCGTGAGCCGGTACACCACGCGCGGCGGCACCTCGTGGAACGATTCGCGCTCGACCAGCCCGTCGGCCTCGAGCTGGCGCAACGAGGCGATGAGCACCTTCTCGGAAATCCCGTCGATCGCGCGCCGCAGCTCCGCGTAGCGCTTCTCGCCCTCGAGGAGCCGGTAGAGCAGCGTGATCTTCCACTTGCCGCCGATCATGTCGAGGGTGTCCATGATGGGGCAGCGGGAGTCTTGCGGTCGCGCCATGGTCGTTCTTGTCGCCTGCCGAGGGCGGCAAGCTTACCGCAATCGGCCCGCTCACCCAACGGTAAGTTCTTGCGCGCCGGGCAGCAGGGTCCTTATAGTCGCAATCCCTCCGCGATTCCCCGGTCATTTCCCATGGCGAAATTTTTCGTGAACGGCGAGCAGGTCGATTTCCGTGCCGCCCCCGACACCCCGCTCCTCTGGGCGCTGCGCGACCAGCTCGGCCTCACCGGCACCAAGTTCGGCTGCGGCATGGCGCAATGCGGCGCCTGCACCGTGCACCTCGACGGCAAGCCGATCCGCTCCTGCGTGACGCCGGTCTCGGCGATCGAGGGCAAGCGCGTGGTCACCATCGAGGGCATCGACCACACGTCGCAAGGACACGTCGCGAAGGCGGTGCAGGCCGCCTGGGTCGACAAGGACGTGGTGCAGTGCGGCTACTGCCAGTCGGGCCAGGTGATGTCGGCCGTGGCGCTGCTGCGCGAGAACCCGAAGCCCACCGACGCGGACATCGACCGCGCCATGGCGGGCAACATCTGCCGCTGCGGCACCTACCAGCGCATCCGCGAGGCGATCCATGCCGCCGCCGGTTCGCTCAGGAAAGCGTGAGGCGCGCCATGAAACCGCAATCGACCACCCGCCGCCGCTTCCTCAAGTCCTCTTCCGCGCTCGCCGGCGCGCTCGTCATCGGCTTCTGGCTCCCGGAGACGCGCGGACGCTTCGAGGCGCGCGCGCAGCCGCAGGCCAAGACGCCGATCCCGCCCAATGCCTTCGTCCGCGTGGGCAAGGACGGCTCCGTCACGGTGCTCGTGAAGCATCTCGAGTTCGGCCAGGGCGTGAACACCGCGCTGCCGATGATGGTCGCCGAGGAGCTCGACTGCGACTGGAGCCGCGTGCGCAGCGACCTCGCGCCCGCCGGTCCCGAATACGCCCATACCGGCTTCGGCATGCAGATGACGGGCGGCTCGTCGAGCGTGCCCGAGTCGTTCGACCAGATGCGCACCGCGGGCGCGCAGGCGCGGCTCATGCTCATGCAGGCCGCGGCGAACCAGTGGAAGGTGAAGGTCGACCAGGTCCATACCGCCAGGGGGTTCGTCATCGGGCCCGGGGGACGCAAGCTCGCGTACGGCCAGCTGGTCGACGCGGCGGCGAAGCTGCCCATGCCGGACAAGGTCACGCTCAAGAAGCCGGGCCAGTTCGCGCTGATCGGCAAGCCCATGCGCCGCCTCGACTCGCGGGACAAGGTGACGGGCCAGGCGCAGTTCGGGCTGGACGTGAAGCGGCAGGACCTGCATACGGCGGTCGTCGCCCATGCGCCGGTCTTCGGCGCGAAGGTCCGCTCGTTCAACGCCGACAAGGTGAAGGCCGTGAACGGCGTGACCCATGTCATCGAGACCGCGCACGGCGTGGCCGTCGTCGCGACGAGCTTCTGGTCGGCGAAGAAGGGCCGCGACGCGCTCGAGGTGGATTGGGACCTGGGGCCGGTCGCGGCGCTCTCGACCGAATCGCTGCGGACGCAATACCGGCAGGCCGCCGCCCAGCCGCCGGCCGATGCGAAGGTCGCGAGGAAGGCCGAGCACCCCGATGCGATGAAGGGCGCGGCGAAGACGATCGTCGCCGAATACGAGGTGCCTTTCCTCGCCCACGCACCAATGGAGCCCCTGAATTGCACCGTCGAGGTGCGCGGCGACAGCGCCGAGCTCTGGGTCGGCTCGCAGTTCCAGACCGTCGACCAGGCCGCGGCGGCGAAAGTGCTGGGCCTGCAGCCCTCGCAGGTGAAGCTCAACACGATGCTCGCCGGCGGCGGCTTCGGCCGGCGCGCGAACCCGGTCTCCGATTACGTGGTCGAGGCGTGCGAGATCGCGAAGCAGGCGAAGGTCCCGGTCAAGACGATCTGGACGCGCGAGGACGACATCCGCGGCGGCTTCTATCGCCCGATGTACGTGCATCGCGTGGAGGTGGGTCTCGATGCCCAGGGCGCCATCGCCGCGTGGAACCACGTGATCGTGGGCTCCTCGATCGTCGGTGGCACCCCCTTCGAGGCGATGATGGTGAAGGATGGCGTGGATCCGACGTCCGTCGAGGGCGTGGCCGATACGCCCTACGAGATCGCCAACATGCAGGTGACGCTCGACACGACGCGCCCCGGCGTGCCGGTGCTCTGGTGGCGCTCGGTGGGCCATTCGCACTCCGCCTTCGTGATGGAGACGATGATCGACGAGCTCGCGGCCGCCGCGAACAAGGATCCCGTCGCCTATCGCCGCGGGCTGCTCGCGAAGAACCCGAAGATGCTCGGCGTGCTGGAGCTCGCGGCCTCGAAGTCGGGCTGGGGCGCGCCGCTGCCGGCGGGACGCGCGCGCGGCATCGCGGTGCACGAGTCGTTCGGCAGCGCCTGCGCGCAGGTCGCGGAGGTGTCGCTCGAAGGCGACGAGGTTCGCGTCCACCGCGTCGTGGCCGCCTTCGACTGCGGCCTCGTGGTGAACCCGATGACCGTCGAGGCACAGGTGCAGGGCGCGATCGCCTATGGACTGTCCGCGGCGCTGATGGGCGAGATCACGCTCAAGGATGGGCGCGTGCAGCAGTCGAACTTCCACGACTACCGCGTCCTGCGCCTGCCGCAGATGCCGCGGGTCGAGGTCTTCCTCGTGCCGGGCGGCGAGAAGCCCACCGGTGTCGGCGAGCCCGCCACGCCGCCCATCGCGCCGGCCGTCGCCAACGCGCTCTTCGCGCTCACGGGGAAGCGGGTGCGCAAGCTGCCCCTCGGGAGCACGCAGTCGGCGTAAGCTCATGCTGCGGCCGGAGGTTGGCCGCGGCATTGAAATTGCATGAAGCATTCCGATAGCCGACGCAGGCCGGCCGGCGGAAGTCCGGAACGGTCTTCCCCTGCCGGCGTCGTAGGTGCGAGTCGCCCGGCGCATCCGAAGGAGGACCGCGCCACGGGCGTTCCGGGTCGAAGCACCGCGGCCGCACAGAGTCGTGGCTTCGGAGGCAGTCGGGGAGTGACGATGCAGCTCAGGCGCTTGGGTCACGATTGGCAGAAGGCGATCTGGAAGCTGGTGAGGAATCCGGCCGTCGAGGTCGTGGCGGCGATCGTGGCGGTGTTGCTGGCCGCGTGGGTGGTGATCCAGACCGAGATGGAGCACCCGCGGCAGCACAACCCGTTCCCGGTGCCCGTGCACATGCGCTGACCAATCGGGGACGCAGTCGACCAATCCGGGACTTCCCTATAATCAGCGTAGCAGGGCAATCCGGTCTGATTTCCGGGATCCGGAGTTGCGACTGCGTCCCTGATTTCAACATCCGAATTCCGACTGCGTCCCTGAATTCAGAATGCAAAGCCTCGACCTGGATGTCCTCGAGCGCGCCCTCGAGTGGCGCAAGAGCGGCCGGCGCGTCTGGCTGCTCACCGTCGCGCAGACGTTCGGCGCGAGCCCGCGGCCGCCCGGATCGCTCGCCGCCATCCGCGACGACGGCATCCTCGTGGGCTCCGTGTCCGGCGGCTGCATCGAGGATGACCTCGTCGCCCGGCGTGAGGAGTACACCGGCCGCAAGCCCGCGTTCGCCGCGTATGGCGTGACCGCCGATGAAGCGCGCCGCTTCGGCCTGCCGTGCGGTGGCGAGCTCGAGGTGATCATCGAGCCCGATGTGCATCCGGACGAGCTGCTGGCACTGCTGGGCCACATCGAGCGCGGCGAGATCATCGCGCGCCGCGTGGACCTCGCGAGCGGAGACTGGACTTTCGCGGCCGCGAGCGCCACCGACGAATGCGAGCGCACGGATGCGCGCTTCACGAGCGTGCACGGGCCGCGCTGGCGCATGCTCATCATCGGCGCGAGCGAGATCGCGCATTACCTGGCCGAAGTGGCCTCCACCGTCGACTTCCAGGTCTTCGTCTGCGACCCGCGCGAGGAATATCGCGCGGCCTGGCGCGCGCGCTCCGGGCAATTCATCGCCGGCATGCCCGACGATGCCGTGCTCGCCTTCAGGCCCGACGGGCACAGCGTGATCCTCACGGTGTCCCACGATCCCAAGCTCGACGACATGGCGCTGCTCGAGGCGCTCAGGAGCGACGCCTTCTACGTGGGCGCCGTCGGCTCGAAGCGCACCAGCGCCGAGCGCCGCAAGCGTCTCGCGGAGTTCGACCTCACGCCGCAGCAGATCGCGCGCCTGCATGGGCCCGCGGGAATTTCCATCGGCTCGCGCACGCCTCCGGAGATCGCGCTCGCCATCCTCGCGGACCTGGTGGCCGCCCGCAACGGCATCGTGCTGGAGAAGCGCTCGCGCGACGACGACCGCCTGCGCGCGTAGACTTTCGCGTTCCAAAAAAGAACGGAGGAGAAGATGAAGCGATTCCTGCATCGGGCGGCAGCGTGCGCCGCCACCGCCGCCGCGTGCGCGGGCCTGGCCCAGGCGCCCGCCTTTCCCACCCGCACCGTGACGATCGTGGTGCCGTACGCGGCCGGCGGCCTGCCCGACACGGTCGCGCGAGTCGTGGGCCAGAAGCTCTCCGAGAAATGGGGCCAGCCGGTGGTGATCGAGAACAAGCCCGGCGGCAATGGCGCCGTCTCGGCGCAGTACCTCTCGAGCAAGGCGCCGGACGGCTACACGCTGCAGGTCACCGACGGCACGATGTTCTCGGTGAATCCGTGGATCTACAAGTCGCTGTCGTACGACCCGATCAAGGACTTCACCTTCATCTCGCTCACGGCGCGGGCGCCGCTTTTCCTCGCGGTCCAGCCGTCGTTTCCGGCGAACGACTTCCCCGGCTTCGTGAAGGAAGTGAAGGCCCATCCCGGCAAGTACACCTACGGCTCCTCGGGCATCGGCAGCATCCACCACCTCACGACCGAGATGATGAAGCACGACCTCGGACTCGACCTCCTGCACGTGCCGTTCAAGGGCACGGGACAGTCGGTACCGGCCGTCGTGGGCGGGCAGGTGAGCGCGGTCTTCTCCGCCATCCCGTCGCTCGCCGGATTCGTGAAGAACGGCAGCCTCAAGCTGCTCGCGGTGAACACGCTGCAGCGCTCGCAGCTCGCGCCCGAGGTGCAGACCGTGGCGGAGAACGGCGCGCCGGGCTTCGACTTCGCGCCGAACATCGGCTTCACCGGCCCTGCCGGCATCCCGCCCGCGCTCGCGGAGAAGATCAGCCGCGACGTGGCCGACGTGGTCCACGACCCGGGCATGAAGGAGAAGCTGCGCACGCTCGGCATCGACGCCGTGGGCGGCTCGCCGAAGGAGTACGCCGACCTCATCGTGAACGACAAGGCGCGTTTCGAGCAGGCGGTGAAGATCGCGGGCGCGAAGGCCGATTAGGCGTCGCGACGGTGGCCGACATCCGCGGCCTGCTGCTCTGTGCCGGAAGCTCGAGCCGGTTCGGCGCGCCGAAGCTGCTCGCCACCGTGCAGGCACCGGGCGCCCCGCACGTGGAGGCGGTCGCCGTGCTCGCGGCGCGCCATCTCCTGGAGGGCTGCGGCAACGCGCTCGCCGTCGTGCGTGCGGGGGATGCGAAGCTGCGCGAGACCCTCGAGATGGCCGGCTGTGACGTCCTCGAGTCGGATCGCAGCCGCAACGGCATGGGTGAAAGCCTCGCGGATGGCATCGCGCGAAGCCCGGGAGCCGACGGCTGGATCGTGGCGCTCGGCGACATGCCGTTCGTCGCGCCGCGCACGATCGCGCTGGTGCGCTCGCAGATCGAGATCGGCGTGCTCATCGCCGCGCCGGTGAACCTGCACGGACGAAGAGGGCATCCCGTCGGCTTCAGCTCGACGCTGAAGGATGAGTTGCTCGGGCTGCGCGGAGATGTCGGTGCGCGGCTCGTCGTCTCGCACCACAAGGACGAGCTGGTGCCGGTGCCGGTCGAGGACGCGGGCATCTTCGTCGACATCGACACGCCCGAGGCGCTCGCCCACGCGAGCGCGGGCCGCAGCTAGCGCGGCACGAACTGCCCGGTCTTCGGATCGACGTAGCCGCCCGGCACGGCGTGCAGCACGTTGCCCGTGAGCGGATCGACGGCGAAGCCCGGCGCCGGCGCGATGGCGGCCGTTCCCTTGCCGGGAAGGACGACCGGCTTTGGCGGTAGCACCACTTCCACGTGCGCGATTTCCGAAGGCGGCAGGTGCGACGGCTTCTCGGGCGGCAGCGGGTGGACCACGCTCGGGAACGGGATGATCGCCGCGCGCGCCGGGCGCACCGGCTTCTCGTCCGGCGTGCGTCCGCGCTCCTGTCCCGCGGGGCTCTTGAGCAGCCCCGAGAGCTCCTCGCGCGCCGCCTCGCGTTGTGCCGCCGTGGATTCCTTGTCGATGATCACCTGCTGCAGGGCGTGCATGCGCTCCTGCACCGGCGCGGGCGGCGGCCATGTCGCGGTCTCGAGCGCGAACGCCGCGGGCGCGGCGAGCGCCAGCAGCAGGGCCACGCCCGCGCGCATCGCTAGCCCTTCTTGAGCGGCGGGTACTTCTCGCCGGCCTCGATGGAGACGTCGAGGATGTTCTGCTTCGGCGGCAGCGGGCACGTCGTGAACTCGCTGAACGCGCAGGGCGGGTTGTAGGCGCGATTGAAGTCGAGGCGGAAGGGCTTGCCCGGTTCCGGCATCTTGTCCACGTAGAGGAAGCGTCCCGAGCCGTACGTGGTCTCGCCCGCGGTGTCGTCGCGGAAGATGATGAAGAGGCCGTCGTCCTCCATGAGCGCGTCGAGCCGATGGGGATGCCCGTCGATGTCGAACTGGACGTAGCCCGCGACCGGCTCGTCCGAGGCTTCGTCGAGGACGTTCACGATCCTGATCTTCCTGCCGGGCGGATAAGGCACGAAGACGGCATTGTCCACGCGGTAGCGCGGATCGACCGGGAACCACACGCGCCCCCCGAAATGCTCGCGCACGGGGCTCTGCTTGTCGGCGAGCCGCAGGATGTACTTGCCGTTCACCTCGATGATGTGGAACGACGCGCGCGGGCCGACCTTCACCCAGTCGCGCAGGTCGGTCCCGGTCTCCATCTCGCGCTCGGCGTACTTGATGCCGTCCTTGTCGAGCTGCAGGCCCTCGACCATCTTCACGACGACCTTGCCGGGCTCCACGAAGACACTTCCCATGCCGGCAGGACCCAACCCGGGCGGGAAGACCACGTCGTTGCCGGGACTGGTGCCGAAGGTGTTCTCGCCCGTCTTCAACGGATAGCGCCCGGCGAGCGTGAGCCAGCCGTTGTCGCGCTTCAGGTTCTGCTCGGCCTGGGTGCGCCAGTCGAGCACGCTCTTCACGTAGGCGGGATCGATCGCCTTGGCGGCGCCGGGATCCGCGATAGCGGGATCGGCGGCCGCGGCGGGCAACGCGCAAAGCGCGACGGCGAGCACGAGGAAGTGAAGGATCATTTTCATGGCGCGGGAGCGTCGTGCGTTCGACTGCGGGTCATTGTAGAGGTTCGAGCGCATTCATGACGCGGGACGGCTCGATCAGCCGCAGGCAAT
The DNA here is from genome assembly GCA_035656735.1 of Usitatibacter sp. Lineage (GTDB taxonomy): Bacteria > Pseudomonadota > Gammaproteobacteria > Burkholderiales > Usitatibacteraceae > Usitatibacter. The sequence goes on from DASRRY010000040.1 coordinate 97,670, forward strand.
TCGCATGCTCGAGCGGGCACTCGCGCTGGAAGCACGGGCTGCATGCGAGGTTGAGCCTCACGACACGCGCCTGCGCCGAGAGCGGCGGCGTATAAGCCGGGCTCGACGAGCCGAAGATCGCGGCCATCGGACGCGCGAGCGCCGCGGCGATGTGCATCAGCCCCGAGTCGTTGCTCACGACGTGCGCGGCGAGCGAGAGCACGGCGATCGCCTCATCGAGTGACGTGCGTCCGGTGAGATCGACCGCGTGCTCACCGATGGAGGCCGCGATCTCGCGCGCGATGCTCGAGTCCTTCGCCGAACCGAAAAGCCACACCTGCTCGCCGCGCTCGACCAGCATGCGGCCCAACGCGGCGAAGTGCGCCGCCGGCCAGCGCTTGGCCGGTCCGTATTCGGCACCGGGCGCGAACACGGCGACGGGACGGGCGAGATCGAGTGCCAGGCGCGCGACGGCGGCATCGCGTGCCGCGGCATCGATGACGAGCCGCGGCTCGGGCAGCGGCCGGCGCAGCGTTTCGCCGGCCGGTTGCGCGAGCGCGGCATACCGCTCCACCTGCAACGGCACCGCGGTCGTGTCGAGCCGGCGCGCATCGTTGAGCAATCCGAAGCGCATCTCGCCGCGGTAACCCACGCGCTCGCGAATCCCGGCGTGCCATGGGACGAGCGCCGCCTTGAAGCTGTTGGGCAGCACGATCGCGCGGTCGTAAGCCGCGAGCGATCTCGCGAAGCGGCGGCGCGCGCCGAGCCGCAAGGCGCCGTGCCCGAAGGGGTTCTCGATCGTGCCGGACACCTCCGGCATGCGGCGATAGACCGCGAGCACCCAGGGCGGCGCCAGGACATCGATCGTGGCGGCCCGATCGGCTTCCCTCAGCCGGACCAACAGCGGGTGCGAGAGGACCGCGTCACCGATCCACGAGGGCGCGACGACGAGGGTGCGCGTCAATGCCCCGCGGGAACCGGGCCGACCAGCTTGTAGAGCGTGCTGCAGTACGGGCAGCGCGCTTCTCCCGTCATCTCGATCGGCAGGAACACGCGCGGATGCTTGTTCCACAGCGCCTGCGAGGGCAGCGGGCAGTGCAGCGGCAGGTCGGCCGCCGTCACCTCGACGCACTTCCTCTCGTCAAGCGCGGACGGCTGCGACATTTTCGGTCTGCACGGGGGAAAGCCAGTGGCGGTACTTGGCGTTGCGTCCGTTCACGATGTCGAAGAACGCGCTCTGGATCTTCTCGGTGACGGGCCCGCGGGAGCCCGAACCGATCACGCGCCGGTCCACCTCGCGGATCGGCGTGATCTCGGCCGCGGTGCCGGTGAAGAAGGCCTCGTCTGCGATGTACACGTCATCGCGCGTGATGCGCGTCTTCTCGACGATGATGCCGAGATCGGAGCAGATCGATTGCACGCTGCGCCACGTGATGCCATCGAGCGCCGTGGTGAGCTCCGGCGTGTAGAGCCGGCCGTCCTTCACGATGAAGATGTTCTCGCCGGCGCCCTCGGCCACGAAGCCGTCGGTATCGAGCAGCAGCCCCTCGTCGTAGCCGTGCTGGGTCGCCTCGAGGTTCGCGAGGATCGAGTTGGCGTAAGTCGTGGACACCTTGGCCCGGGCCATCGTGACGTTCACGTGGTGGCGCGCGTGCGAGGAGATCTTGACCCGGATGCCCTTCTTCAGCGCCTCTTCGCCGAGGTAGGCGCCCCACGGCCATGCCGCGATCGCCACGTGCACCTTGTTGCCGACCGGGGACACGCCCATCTTTTCCGAGCCGTAGAACGCGAGCGGGCGCAGGTAGCAGCTTTCGAGCCGGTTCGCGCGCACGACCTCGCGCTGCGCGTCCATCAGCTGCTCCTTCGTGTAGGGCAGCTCCATCATGTAGATCTTCGCGGAGTTGAAGAGCCGGTCGGTGTGCTCCTTGAGCCGGAAGATCGCCGTGCCGAGCGACTCGGTCTTGTAGGCGCGCACGCCCTCGAACACGGCGAGGCCGTAGTGCAGGGAGTGCGTGAGGACATGGGTATTCGCATCGCGCCACGGCACGAGCTTGCCGTCGTACCAGATGGACCCATCGCGGTCGGCCATCGACATGGAATTCCGTGACATTCGTAAGATGCCCTCGATTTTAGCACCTCGGGGGAGGTGCTCCGCCTGTGCCATAATCGCCGCGAGCCGTCGAAGGGGGAAGGCAGGCGGGAGACTGCCAGCTTAGGATGCGCGACGATTCGAAAGAGGAAGACGGGATGGAGCCTGCCGTGGCAGCGCAGGCCCGCGTCTTCACGCCCGAGGACAAGCTCTCCGGCGACATGCTCATGCTGACGACCGGCGCCATGATGGTCGCGGCCGCCCTCTGGCTCGCCATCTACTGGAGCATGGGCTACCAGTACTCCACGACCATCCCGCTCATTTTCCAGGCGCTCTCGGTCGTCATGATCTTCCTGTACCGCAAGTACCGGCGGCTGCACGAGTTCGCGATCATCCAGCTGGCGCTCATCCTCTTCACGCCGTTCGCCATGCAGTGGTCGATCGGCAACTTCGTGACGGCCTCGGGCGTGAGCCTCTGGGGCCTCATGGCTCCGGTGGGCGCGATCACGGTGCTCGGCACCCGCCAGTCGACGCCCTGGTTCTTCGCCTGGCTCTTCATGACGGTCATGGCGGGCGCCTTCGACTTCCTGCTCGCCAACCCGTCGCAACGCTTCGACCCGCAGACCGTGTCGGTCTTCTTCGTGCTGAACTTCGCGGCGATCTCCGTGATGATCTACGCGCTCCTCTGGTACTTCGTGCAGGAGAAGGCGAAGCTGCGGGCCGAGGTCGACGCGATCCACGCGGAGGTGCTGGTGGAAAAGCACCGAGCCGACAAGCTGCTGCTGAACATCCTGCCCGCGTCGATCGCCGAGCGCCTGAAGAACAGCGAGGCCAACATCGCGCAGGGCCACGCGGACGTGACCGTCATGTTCGCCGACATCGTGGGCTTCACGCGGCTCACCGAGGAGCTCTCGCCCGCGGAAACGGTGGCGATGCTGAACGAGATCTTCAGCGTGTTCGACGACATCGCCGACAAGTACGGCGTCGAGAAGATCAAGACGATCGGCGACGCCTACATGGCCGCGGCCGGCCTCGACACGGCGGTGCAGGTGCAGTACGCCGACTCGATGGCCCACATGGCGCTCGACATGCTCGACGAGGTGGACCGCTATCGCCGCCGCACCGGCCAGCGCATCGACCTGCGCATCGGCATCGGCACCGGGCCCGTCATCGCCGGCGTGATCGGCAAGAAGAAATTCATCTACGACATGTGGGGCGACACGGTGAACGTGGCGTTCCGCATGGCCTCGGATGCCTACTCGGGCGCCATCCAGTGCGACCAGATGACGCACCGCCGCCTGCAGCACCGCTTCCGCTTCGACGAGATGCACGAGGTGGACATCAAGGGCAAGGGCCGCATGCAGGTCTATCACCTCATCGGCACGCAGGACAAGAGCGCCCAGGCCGCGGAGTAGCTACGGCGCGAAGACGGCGCGCCACAGCGCCTTCACCGCGTCGCGTTCCGCGGCCAGCTCGTCGCCCGCCAGGATCACCTTCTCGACGTCGTTCAGCGCCGCCTCGTGCGCGCGCTGGCGCAGCACGAGGTAAGCATCCGCGGCGGGGATCGCGATGTCCGGCGCGAGGAGCCCCGCTTCGGCTGCGCGCTTGAGCAGCGTGTGGTTGCCCTTGTTCTCGCGCAGCGCCGGGTGCTCGGGGCCGTGCGCCAGCACGACCGCCTGCACGCAGAACTCGAGGTCGATGATGCCGCCCTCGACGTGCTTGATCTCGTGGGCGTCGCGCCGATGCTCGTGGCGCATGCGCTGGCGCATCGCGAGGATTTCCCCGAGGAGCTTCGCGCGGTCGCGCGGCGTCGAGAGCACCTCCTCGCGCAGCGCCTCGAAGCGGGCACCCACGGCGCGGTCGCCCGCCGCCGCCCGCGCCCGCGTGATCGCCTGGTGCTCCCAGGTCCACGCGCGCTTGAGCTCGTAGTCGCGGAATGCCGCCACCGTGCTCACCAGGAGTCCCTTGGCGCCATCGGGCCGCAGCCGCAGGTCCGTCTCGTACAGCACGCCCGCCGGCGTGAGCGTGGTCATCCAGGTGATGACGCGCTGCGCCACGCGCGCGAGCGACTCGAACGGTGCGCCCGACGCCTCGTCGTAGAGGAAGACGATGTCGAGGTCCGACGCGTACCCCAGCTCCTTGCCGCCCAGCTTGCCGAAGCCCACGACTGCGAGCGGCACCGCATCGCGCGCGAAGCCCAGGCTCGCCACGGCCTCGGCGAGCGTCACGTCGAGCAGCAGGTCGGCGAGCGCGGAGAGCTCGTCCGAGAGCGCCATGACCGGCAGCTCCCCTTCGACGTCCGCCAGCGCGAAGCGCAGCATCTGGCGCTGCTTGTAGTGGCGCAGGTGGTCGAGGAGCCGCTCGACGTCGGCCGACATCGCCTCGCATTCGGCGCCGAGCCGGGCGCGCTCCGCTTTCCAGTCCGTCGCGGCGAAGCTCGCCGCGCTGCGCGTGAGCTCGTCGAGCAGGATCGGATGGCGCGCCAGCAGGCGTGCCGCCCAGAGGCTGCGCGAGACGAGGCGCGCGGCGCGCGCGAGCACCTGCGGAAACTCGAGCAACAGCGAGAAGTACGACTCGCGCCCCGAGATCGCCTCGACCAGCTCCAGCAAGCGCAGCATGGCGGTCGCCGGCTCCGGCTGTGCCGCGGATGCCGCGACCAGCGCGGGAAGCAGGCGCTCGACCTTCGCGCGCGTGCCGGCCGACATGGCGCGGAAGCGGCGCGAGCGCGTGTACTCGATGAGCCGGCGCGCCACCTCGCTTCCCGCCGCGATGCCGGCATCGGCGAGCTGCTCGGCGAGAAGCTCCGGATCCGGGTTCGCCTGCGGATCGAAGAGCGTCGCGGCGAACGGCGTCGTGGTGGGAGGCGCCTGTCCGGCCCCTTGCTCGAAGAGCGCGTTGAATGCTTCCTGCACGAGCGCGCGGTGGTGCGCGAGCTTCTCCGAGAGCGCATCCCAGCCGGGTTCGTCCATCGCCTCGGCGATGAGGGCACGGTGCTCGTCGCCGCGCGGGAGCGCCTGCGTCTGCTGGTCGTCGTAGTACTGCAACCGATGCTCGAGCCGGCGCAGGAAATCGTACGCGGCGGCGAGCGCATCGGCGCGCGCCGGCTCGATCAGCCCGCGCTCGCGCAGCGCGGCAAGCGCGCCGCGCGTCGATGTCATGCGCAGGCCCGCGTCGCGCCCGCCGCGCACGAGCTGGAAGAGCTGCACCGCGAACTCGATCTCGCGGATGCCGCCCGGGCCCACCTTGATGTCGTCGGTCTTGCGCTTCTGCAACGCCGCTTCGAAGATCCGGGCGTGCAGCTCGCGCAGCGCGTCGAGCAGGCCGTAGTCGAGGTAACGGCGGTACACGAAGGGCTCGATCCGTTCGTCGAGTCCGGCCGCGGGCCCGTCGATCACGCGCGCCTTGAGCCACGCATAGCGCTCCCAGGGCCGCGCCTGCGTGATGAAGTAGTCCTCGAGCTGCGCCATGGACGCCACCAGCGGGCCGCTGTCGCCGAAGGGCCGCAGGCGCATGTCGACGCGGAATGCGATGCCCTCGGCCGTGGGTTCCGCGAGCAGCGCGATGAGGCGCCGGCCCGCGATCGAGAAGAACTCGTGATGCGACACGGCCCGCGGCCCGGGCGTCTCGCCGTTGCCGGCGTGCAGGAAGACCAGGTCGATGTCGGACGAGACGTTGAGCTCGCCACCGCCGAGCTTGCCGAGGGCGGCCACGACCAGGCGGTCCCGCACCGGCCCGCCGTGCGTCTCCTCCGCCTCGCGCTGTGCCTCGGCGGAGGCGCTCGCCACGCAGGTCTCGGCGAGGGCGGACATCGTCCCGAACACCTCGTCCAACGGCGCCAGCCCGTTGAGGTCGCGATGGGCGAGGCTGACCATCACCGTTTCGCGCAGGCGTCGCAGCCGCGAGCCCAGGCCCTGAGGCTCGCCCTGCAGCATCGCAGCCATCTCCGCGCGGCTGAACGGCCGGGCATCCCGCCCCTCGATCGCCTCGATCACGCCGGGACGGGCATGGGCCACGCGCGCGGCGTAGCGCGAGAGGCGCAACGTGCGGTCGAGCGCGGCGGGGAAGGGCGGCGGGTTCGAAGCGGCCTTCAAAACGGGCGTGGCAGAGGCGGAGGGCGCTACAATACCCGACAAGTTCCGCCCTCCGGGGGAAGTCGCATCAAGGCCCTACCGCGAATCGTTTTCCGCCTGGCCTGGGGCGCCGCGGTTTTCGTTCTCGTGGCTTTCGCCCTGGCCGTGCTGTGGCTGCGCTACGCCGCCCTGCCCCACATCGACGACTATCGCGGACGCATCTTCTCCTCGATCGGGAAGGCGTCCGGCATGGCCGTGTCGGCACGCCGCATCGAGGGCGGCTGGGAAGGGCTGCGTCCCCATCTCTCGCTCCAGGGCTTCGAGATCGCGGACCCGCACGGCCGCGTCGCCGTGGCGTTCGATCGCGCCGAGGTCACGCTCTCGTGGTGGGCGTTGCTGCGCGGGCGCGTTCGCTTCCACGACGTCGACTTCTATCGCCCGCTGCTGGAGCTGCATCGCGGGCTCGACGGCCGGCTCTACCTCGCCGACCAGGCGCTCGATCCGGCCGGCGGCGGTGGCGACGACGCCTTCACCCAGTGGCTCCTGTCGCAGCCGCGCCTGGGCATCCACGATGCGACGCTCGTGTGGCGCGACGACCTCTCGGGCGCGGCGGAGGTCCGCCTCACCGACGTGCAGATCGCGCTGCGCCAGCGGCTGGGCGCCCATCGTGCCGCGCTCTCGGCGCGCCCGCCGCGCAGCCTCGCCGCGCGGATCGACCTGCGCTGCGACCTGCGCGTGGCGCGGGGCTCGGGGCGCTACACGGCAACCGGCGAGGTCTACGGCGAGACTCGCGATGCGGACCTCGCCGCGCTGCGAACCTACCTGCCGCTGCCGGACACGCTGCGCAGCGGCGTGGGCAACCTGCGCGTGTGGGGAAAGCTGGGCGAGCGGGGCGTGGACCGCCTCGTGGCCGACCTGCGCATGCGCGATGCGCGCGCGCAGCTCGACACCGATGCCCAGCCGCTCGATCTCGAGACGTTGTCCGGACGCGCCGTGTACGAGGCGAAGGACGACGGCTATTCGGTCACGACCCGCGACTTGCGCTTCCGGCTTCCGGGCGCGGCGGAGACTTCCCCCGGCAACTTCTCGCTGATGCGCCAGGCTCCGCGCGGGCGGCCGCCGCATGTCGAGATCGGCGCCGACGGCATCGACCTCAAGATCGCCGCGACGCTGCTCGAATACCTGCCCGTCCCGCGCGAGCTGCGCGCGCAGGTCGTGCGCTTCGCGCCGCGCGGGCGCCTGGAGGACGGCTCCTTCTCGTGGAGCGGCGAGGACGCGAGCCACATGAAGGCGTACGCGCTGCATGGCCGCTTCAGGGATGTCTCGGTCAACGCCGTGGACCGCTGGCCCGGGGCGACCCACATCACCGGGCGCATCGAGGGCACGCAGACCGGGGGCACCATCGAGGTCGACTCGCGCGACGTGACCTTCGACCTGCCCGCCACCTTCCGCGAGCCGCTCGCGTTCGACTCGATGCAGGCGCGCGCCGACTGGAAGAGCGGCGCGGGCGGGCTCGCCGTCGACGTGAAGTCGCTGCGCTTCGCCAACGCCGACGCGGCGGGCGAGGCGAGCGGCACCTGGCAGGCCGCGCCGCGCTCGCAGGAGCACGGCCCCGGATCGGTGGACATCAAGGGCCGGCTCGAGCGCTTCCAGGGCGTTCGCGTCGCGTCGTACCTGCCCAACATGCTCTCGGTGACGCGGGACTGGGTGGAGCGCGCGGTGAAGGCGGGCGATGCCTCGAATGTCCGCTTCGAGGTGCGCGGCGACCTCTCGGGTTTCCCGTGGGGCGAGGGCAAGGACGGGCGCTTCCTGGTGGAGGCGGACGTGAAGGGCGCGCAGCTCAAGTACTTGCCCGACTGGCCCTCGGTGGATGCGATCGACGGAACGCTGCGCTTCGAGAACCGGACCGTGGACATCCGCGCGGCGCGTGCCTCCATCTACTCGGGCCGCGCGGGACCGGTGAGCGCGGTGATCGCCGACCTGGGCGTGCATCCGGCGCGCCTCGCGGTCGACGGCGACATGGAGCTCACGGGGGCCGACGGCATGCGCTTCCTGCGCGAGTCCCCTCTCGCCAACGGGCCCGGGGCGATCACGCGCGCGGTATCCGTCGACGGACCCGCGCACCTGAAGCTGCATCTCGACATCCCGCTCGGCGCGGGCGGCGACCCGCTGCGCGTCGCGGGCGACGTGCAGCTCGAGGGCGATACCGCGCGGGCGGGAAACAGCCTGGTGATGCACGAGATGAAGGGCCATCTCGGCTTCACGGAGCGTGCCGTGCGGGCGCAGGACATCACCGGCACGCTCTTCGACGAGCCGGCGCGGCTGGCGATCGCCACGCAGCCCGACGGCGTGGTCGCCACCACGCTCGAGGGGCGCGCCGATGCGTCCACCATGGCGTCTTACGCGCCGGCGTTCGTCGCGCCGCGCATCGCGGGCGCGGTCGCCTGGCGCGCGCGCATGCTTTCCGGCGGCGGGGCCAACGAGCTCACGATCACCTCGGACCTGCGCGGACTCGCGGTGGCACTGCCCGCACCGCTCGCGAAGGATGCGGACACGCCGCGCCCCGTCACGCTCACCATCGCGAACCTCGGTACCGAGCGCGAGAGCACCCGCGTGCTGCTCGACGGCGGCATCCATGCCCGCCTGGCGCGCGCGGGCGAGCGTTGGAACGCGGCGGTGGGTTTCGGCGCGCCGCTCGCCGAGGGGCCGCTGCGCCAGGGGCTGTGGCTCTACGGCCAGCTTCCCGACCTCGATGTCGACGCGTGGCGCGCGCTCTTTCCCGCGCCGCAGGCGAGCGCCGCGCCGCCGCAGGGCGGCATGGATCTCAACGGGCTCGACCTGCAGCTCGCGCGGCTTCGCTTCCTCGGCCACGACTTCGCCGCCATGCATGCGTCGCTCGAGCGCAAGGCGGGCGCCTGGGATGGCCACGTCGACAGCGCCTCGGTGGCCGGCGACGTGCACTGGGATCCCGCGGGGCATGGGCGCGTGACCGGCCGCCTCGAGCACTTCGCGCTCAACGAGTCCGCGCCTTCGACGGGTCCCGGAGGCGCGACGGCGCGCGCGGCGACCGATCTTCCCGCCATCGACGTCACGGCGAAGCGATTCGATTTCCGCGGCCACTGGCTGGGCGAGCTCACGCTCGACGCGCAGCCCGACGGCGACCAATGGCGCATCGACCGGCTCGACATCGTGAACGACCACGCCCGGTTCCATTCGAAGGGCCTGTGGCGCCGGACCGGGGCCGGATCGCTCACCAGCCTGTCGCTCAAGCTCGACGCCGACGACCTGAGCCTGCTCCTCAAGCAGTTCGGGTACGGCGACTACGTGCGGCGCGGCAGCGGCGCGCTACAGGGCGAGCTGGTCTGGAACGGCTACCCGCACGAGTTCGCGCTCGCGGCGCTCGCGGGCACGATGCACGTGGAGGCGAAGCGCGGCCAGTTCGCGAAGATCCCGACCGGCGCCGGCAAGCTCCTCGGGCTGCTCTCGCTGCAGTCCCTGCCGCGCCGCGCGCTCTTCGATTTCCGCGACATCTTCGGCGACGGCTTCGCCTTCGAGCGCATCCAGGGGGACGTCAAGGTGGCGCGCGGCGTGCTCCTCGCCGACGATTTCGAGATCAGCGGCCCGGCGGCGTTCGTGAGCCTCTCCGGCGAGGTGTCCCTGCCGCTGGAGACGCAGGCGCTCACGCTGCGCGTGATTCCCGAGGTGAGCGAAGGGGTCGCCCTCGCGGCCACCGTGTTCGGCACGCCCGTCCTGGGGCTGGGCACGCTGGTGCTCTCGAAGCTGCTGCGCAACCCGCTGGGCAAGGTCGTCGCCTACGAATACCGCGTCACGGGGTCATGGGATAATCCGGTGGTCGAGCGGCTCTCCGCGCCGGCGCGCCCGGCGGGCAATTCCGCCAGCGCCGGCGGCTCCGCCACCGCAGAGACGAAGCCCGAATGATCATCACGCGAAATTCGACCACGCCCGAGGCGCTGCGCGACACGCTGAGCTCGACCCAGTCGATGTTCCGGGTGGCGGCGATCCAGATGGCCTCCGGCCCCAACGTCGCCGCGAACCTGCAGGAAGCGGGCCGCCTGATCGAGCTCGCCGCGGCCACGGGCGCGCGCATCGTGGCGCTGCCGGAGTACTTCGCGATCATGGGCATGAAGGACACCGACAAGGTGAATGCCCGCGAGCGCGACGGCCACGGGCCGATCCAGGATTTCCTCGCGGCCCAGGCGCGGCGCCATCGCGTCTGGATCGTGGGCGGCTCGGCGCCGCTCGAGTCGAGCCGGCCCGACAAGGTGCGCAATTCCTGTCTCGTCTATGACCAGGACGGCACGCGCGTCGCGCGCTACGACAAGATCCACCTCTTCGGCTTCGAGATGGGGCAGGAGAAATACTCCGAGGAGCGCACGATCGAGCCCGGCAGCCGCGTGGTCGCGGTCGATTCGCCCTACGGCCGCATCGGCATCTCGGTCTGCTACGACCTGCGCTTCCCCGAGCTCTACCGGGCGATGGGCGAGGTGGACCTGATCATGGTTCCGTCGGCCTTCACCGAGACGACCGGCAAGGCCCACTGGGAGACGTTGGTGAGGGCTCGCGCCATCGAGAACCTGGCCTATGTGGTCGCCCCCGCGCAGGGCGGCTATCACGTGAACGGGCGCGAGACCCACGGTCATACGATGATCGTGGATCCGTGGGGCGTGGTCCTGGACCGCCTCTCCCGCGGCTCGGGGGTTGTCGTGGCGGGAGTGAACCCCACGTATCAAGCGAAGATCAGACGTTCCCTGCCGGCGCTCACCCACCGGACCGTCCCCGTGACGGCCTTGGATTAGCGGCTTTTCGCCGGAGTTCAGACCCAATAGAGGCTTTTTCGTGACAAAACCCGGTCCTTCGACACTCGATATCGCCAAGGCAACCCTGCTCACCCCGTTCGGCATGGACGAGGTGGACGCGCGGCGCGTCTTCGGCACCATCCTGGCGCACCGCGCCGATGACGCCGACCTCTTCTTCCAGTACAGCCGCTCCGAGGGCTGGACCCTGGAGGAGGGCGAGGTGCGCAACGGCACGTTCTCGATCGACCAGGGCGTGGGCGTGCGCGTGGTGGCGGGCGAGAAGACGGCGTTCGCCTATGCCGACGACATCCATCCGGCGGCGCTCGAGGCGGCGGCGAAAGTCACGCGCGCCATCGCGTCCCAGGGCGGCAGCGGCGAGCCGGGGCAGGCCATCGTGCGTCCAGGGAGCGCGCTCTACGCACCGATCGATCCCATCGCGCAATTCGACGATACGGGCAAGGTGCGCATCCTGGAATCGCTCGAGCGCCATGCGCGCGCGGCGGACCCCCGCGTGAAGCAGGTGATAGGACGGCTCTCGGGTGAATACGACGTCGTGCTGGTGGCGCGTGCCGACGGCGTGCTCGCCGCCGACGTGCGGCCCCTCGTGCACCTCTCGCTCACCGTGATCGTCGAGCAGGACGGGCGCCGCGAGCAGGGACACCAGGGTGCCGGTGGCCGCTTCGGCTACGCGTATTTCACCGAGGACCGGCTCGAGGCGCTCTCGCGCGAGGCGGTGCGCCAGGCGCTCGTGAACCTGGATGCGCGACCGGCGCCCGCGGGAATGGCGAGCGTGGTGCTCGGTCCGGGCTGGCCGGGCATCCTGCTGCACGAGGCGATCGGCCACGGGCTCGAGGGCGACTTCAACCGCAAGAAGACCTCGGCGTTCGCCGGCCTCCTGGGCAAGCGGATCGCCTCGCCCGGGGTCACCGTGATCGATGACGGCACGCTGCCTGACCGGCGCGGCAGCCTGACGGTGGACGACGAGGGCACGCCGACCAGCCGGACGGTGCTGATCGAGGACGGCGTGCTGGTGGGCTTCATGCAGGACCGGCTGAACGCACGGCTGATGGGGGTCACGCCCACCGGTAACGGCCGCCGGCAAAGCTATGCGCACGCGCCGATGCCGCGCATGACCAACACCTACATGCTGGGCGGGAAGCACGAGCCGGAAGAGATTCTCACGTCGGTCAAGAACGGACTCTATGCCGTCAATTTCGGTGGCGGCCAGGTCGACATCACGTCGGGCAAGTATGTTTTCAGCATGACCGAGGCTTATCTGATCGAG
>DASRRY010000041.1:0-18777 GCA_035656735.1 Usitatibacter sp.
CGACGCTTGAGCGTCAGTCGGGCATTGTTGTGAATGTTCATTCGGCTGAGTCCCTGAGAGGTTTGGGTTGGGTCGCACCTCCCAGTCTCCCAAACTCAGCCCGAATGAACAGGAACAACCTATTGAAGCATCACAGCTAGCGACCGTCACGGCCTTGTCACGAAGAACGAATACGTTTCAGATACCGATGATGCCCCCCGCCGTTCCGATCGATGCGAACGAGGTGGCCGACCTCGCGCGCATCGCCAGCGGGGCCGGCCTCGAGGCCCATTTCCAGCCCATCGCGCGCATGCGCGAGCGCGACATCTTCGGCTACGAGGGCCTCATCCGCGGTCCGGCGGGCACGGCGCTGCGCTCCCCGGCGGCGCTCTTCCAGGCGGCGCGCGCGGCGGGCCTCGGCAGCGCCCTCGAGCTCGCGGCCGCGCGGCAGGTGGTCCAGGCCTTCGGCGAGCTTCGCCTGCCGGGACGGCTCGCGCTCAATTTCTCGGCGCCGAACGTCGAGCACCTCATGCGCCGCTTCGAGCGCGCGCTCGATTTCCTCCTGCACTCCGACGTCGCGCCCAGCCGCCTGGTGATCGAGCTCACCGAGCACGAGCGCGTGACCGACTTCGCCTCCCTCACGCGGCAAGTGGCGGAGCTGCGCGCGCTCGGCGTGGCGATCGCCCTGGACGATTTCGGGGACGGACACTCGAGCCTGCGCCTCTGGGCCGAGATCGCCCCGGAGTTCGTGAAGATCGACAAGTACTTCATCCGCGGCGTGCAGCAGGATGCGGCGCGGTTCCAGTGCGTGAAGGCCCTGCAGCAGCTGGGAGCGGTCTTCGGCACGCGCCTCGTGGCCGAAGGGGTGGAAGACGAGGCGGACCTGCACGTCGTGCGCGACCTCGGGATCGAGCTCGCCCAGGGCTTCCTGCTCGGCAAGCCACTGGCCGAGCCGCCGCATGCGCTGTCGCAGGCGCTGGTCGATTCGCTCGCAAGCGACACGATCTCGGTCTATCCGGAGCCCGTCCGCATGCCCGCGCGGCAGAGCACCGTGGGCCAGCTCCTGGTGCAGGCGCCCCCCGTGCCGCCGGAAACCGAGAACAACGCGGTCGTCGGGCTCTTCGCCACGCACCCGAAAGTCCATGCCATCCCGGTGGTCGCCGGCGGGCGGCCCATCGGCATCATCAATCGCCAGGCGTTCATGGACCGCTATGCCCAGCCGTACTATCGCGAGCTTTACGGCCGGCGTCCCTGCACCTCCTTCATGAATTCCGAGCCGTTGTGCATCGAGAGCAACGCGCCCATGGAGCGGCTCACGGAGCTCCTGTCCACGACCGACCAGCGTTACCTCGCCGACGGATTGGTCGTGGTGGATGGGGGGCGCTACCTGGGACTGGTGACGGGCGAGGCGCTGGTGCGCGCGGTCGCCGAGATCCGCGTCGAGGCCGCGCGCTATGCCAATCCGCTCACCTTCCTGCCCGGCAACATCCCGATCAGCGAGCACATCGGCCGGCTCATCGCCGGCGGCGCGTCGTTCACCGCGTGCTACAGCGACTTGAACCACTTCAAGCCCTTCAACGACCAGTACGGCTACTGGCGGGGCGACGAGATGATCAAGCTCGCCGCGGGTTGCCTCGCGCGCGCGTGCGATCCCCTGCGCGACTTCCTCGGGCACGTGGGCGGCGACGACTTCGTGGTCGTCTTCCAGAGCGCCGACTGGCACGCGCGCTGCGAGCGCGCGGTCGCCGAGTTCAACGCGGGCGCCCCCACCCTGTTCGATGCGGCGGACCGGGAGCGCGGCGGCATCGTGGCCGAGGACCGCCAGGGGCGCAGCGCCTTCTTAGGCCTCACCACCCTTTCCGTCGGCGCCGTGCGCATCGCACCGGGCGATTACCGCAGGCCCGAGGACGTCGCATCCGCGGCCGCGGCCGCCAAGCGCGAGGCGAAGCACCGCGGTGCGAGCGTCTGGATCCTCGCGCCGGAGGCACCCTCGTGTTGACGCTCGGGTCCGCGCGCGCGACCCGCAAGGACCCGAAGTCGCTTCCGCGGCTCGTCGTCGCGTACACCAACGGCACATGGAGCGATCGCCTGCGCGCGCGCAGCGTCCGGGTCGCCACGCACCGCAACGAGATCGTCCTCGACCTCGAGATCGCGGGCGGAGGCCGCTCCGCAGTCGACGCCCAACCCCTGCGGGAATTGCGCGACAAGCAGCATGCGCTCGACTACGCGCAGCTGCGCGGCCGGCGCCTCCTGTCGCGGCTGCAGCGCGAGCTGCGCCATACGGAGAACAGCGTCATCTGCGTGAACCTCACGGCGGAGGGCATCGCGGTGAGCTATCCCGCATCCGTCACCCTGGGGCCCGACGCGATCACGTTGAGCTTCGGCTGAAGGACTCAGCGCCGCTTCGCGCCCTTCGCGGCCTTCGCGACGGCCTTGCTCGCCTTGCGCTTTTTCCGCGCCCCGCTCGCCGGCTCGGGGCGCGGGCTGAACTGCCGGGCGACCCGCCGCGCGGCCTCGAGCTGCGACGACGCCTTCGCGCGCTTGCCCGCGCCGTCGCCACCGCCGTGCGCCAGCTGCAGCAGGACGTCGAGCTGCGCCGAGAGCAGGGCGATCATTGCCTTTTCCGCCTTGTTCATCCGATACCCTTTCGCCATCACGGCCTGCCACTCTATCAATGTTCGGCGGACTGTTCCGCAAGCGACCCCCTGGCGCTCCCTGCCGGCCGGTTGTGGCGCAAGCGAGTACACTGCGGCAGGTCGCGGCTGACGTCCATCGGGCCATTGGCCGGCACCGCCGCAAGTGCTTTACTGGAACGAACCCCACGGAGGATGCATGCCAGCCACGCACCGCGCACCGGCCGACGAGGTCGCGCGCCTGCAGCAGATGCTCGATTACGTTCTCCAGCACGTGCGCGCACGTGAGCACTCACTCGACGACCCGCGCGCGCAGTTGCTGTTCGATCGCGCCCGCAACGCCATCCACGAGCTGCAGGACCAGATCGCCGGCTACCTCCCGCACGCCTCACAGCGCGCGCAACAGGCCCGCCACTGACGCGTCAGCCGCCGCGCACGCCGCGGTGCAGGTTCGTGTCGAGGAAGAAGTCCAGGTCCGCCTTGGTGAGCGGCGCGCTGCGGGGATAACGCCCGAGGCAATGCGCGATCCTGGTGCGCTCGGCCTGCGTCGGCGCCAGGCGACGCGTGCGAATGTAGTGCATGACATATGTCTCGAGGTCCCATTGCAGGGTCCACGACACGTAGACGCGCGCGGGGCCGTGCGCGACCTCCATCACTTCGTCTCCTGCATTGAGCTCTCCAGTGTTGTCCGCTGCAGCATGCCCTGATCACCTTTCCGTATCGTGACCGTCGGCGCACGGGAACGCTTTATGCTGGCGGCATGATCGCCGCCGGGCTGCCGGAGCTGGAGGAGCTCCATCACATCCTCGAAGCCGCTCCCGGCGGCATCGAAGTGAAAGCCGCGGGGCATGCGGCGCTGGGCGATGAGCGCGTGCCGATCCTCGCCGTGACGCTGGGCGCACGCGCGCCGGAAGCGCCGGCGATCGCGTTCGTCGGGGGCGTCCACGGCCTCGAGCGCATCGGGACCCAGGTCGTTCTCTCGCTTCTGGGGTCGCTGGTCGCGCGCCTGCATTGGGACGAGCTGCTGCACCGGCAGCTCGAAGGACTGCGCATCGTCTTCGTCCCGCTCGTAAACCCGGTGGGCATGATGCGGCGCACGCGATCGAATGGCCGCGGCATCGACCTCATGCGCAACGCGCCCATCGACGCACGCGAGCGCGTGGCCTTCCTCGTCGGCGGGCATCGGATGAGCGCGCGCCTGCCGTGGTACCGCGGGGCGGCCGGCGCGCCGATGGAGCCGGAGAGCGATGCGCTCTGCAGCGTCGTGCGCCGGGAGCTCTTCGGCCGGCCGCTCGCCGTGGCGCTCGATTGCCATTCGGGCTTCGGGCTGCGCGATCGCATCTGGTTTCCCCATGCCCGCACCCGCGAGCGCTTCGGGCGGACCGCGGAGGTGCATGCGCTGGTGCAGCAGTATGACGCGCTCTATCCGCGTCACTCCTACGTGTTCGAGCCCCAGTCGCGCCAGTACCTCACGCACGGAGATCTCTGGGACTACCTGTACGAGCAATCGCTCGAAGCGCCGGGCATCTTCATGCCGCTCACGCTCGAGATGGGCTCCTGGCGCTGGATCCGCAAGAGCCCGCGCCAGGCGCTCTCGCGGCTCGGCATCTTCAATCCCCTGCCCGCCGACCGCCTGCAACGCGTGCGCCGCAATCACCTGCTGTGGCTCAATTTCCTCTGCCGCGCGGTGCACGACTACCGCGATTGGCTGCCGCACGCGGAGGCCCGCGAGCGCCACGAGCGCGCCGCCATCGCGCGCTGGTTCGCGCCCCCGTCGCCATGAGCACGTGGATCCTGCTGCGGGGATGGGCACGCGAGAGCCGCCATTGGGAAGATTTTCCCGCGCGCCTCGAAGCCGCGCTGCCCGCGGCTCGCGCGATGACGCTCGACCTTCCCGGGGCGGGCGAGCGCCGTCACGAAAGCAGCCCGCTCTCGGTGCGGGAGACCGTGCGCGCGCTGCGCGGCGAGCTGGGATGCCGCGCGAGCACGGACCGCGCCTCGCTCCTGGGCCTCTCGTTCGGCGGCATGGTGGCCATCGAGTGGGCACGAGCCTATCCCGACGAGGTGGAGCGCCTCGTCGTCGTCAACACGAGCGCGCGTCCCTTCTGCCGCGCCTGGCATCGTCTCAGGCCCGGCAACTACGCCCGCGTGGCGCGACTCATGGCCTCCCGCGCCGATGCGGCACGGGAAGCCGCGATCCTCACGTTGACCACGAGCGCGCGCGACGAAGGACGCATCGAGCGTTGGACGCGCTATGCGGCCGAGCGTCCGATGTCGCGGGCGAATGCGCTGCGGCAGCTCGTGGCCGCCGCGCGTTACCGCGCGAGCGCGCGCGCGCCGTCGGTGCCGACCCTGGTCCTCGCTTCTGCCGGCGACCGCCTGGTCGATGCGAGATGCTCGCGCGAGCTCGCGCGCGCCTGGGGCGTTGCTTTCGCGCTCCATGCGGACGCGGGCCACGACCTGGCAGTCGACGACGGGCCCTGGGTCGCCGCGCAGGTGGCGCGCTGGATCAGGCCGACCTGAGCAGCTCGTCCGGACCGAGGCGGATGCGTGAGTCGCCGAGGTAGCGCTCGCGCTTGCCGGGCTTCAGCCGCAGCAGGTCCACCTGCACGAGGCCGTCGATGCACTGCGCGAACGAGGGATCGACGTTGAAGGCGAGGAAGCGGGTCCCGCCTTCCTCGCAGAGGTCGGCGTATTGCTTGTAGAGCGTTGGCACCGCGACGCCGAGCTCACCCAGGCGCTGCTTGAGCGTGCGGAAATCGCTGTCGTAGTCGCGCCCCGGCAGGAGGCCCCCGAGCGCGGCCTCCTGCGCGTCGGAAATCATGTACGGCACGCGCGGCGTGGCGAGGCGCTCGGGCGTGCCGAAATGGCGGCGATAGAAGTGCACCACGAGGCGGCGCGCGGCCTCGGGATACGCGGCCGAGAGGCTCACCGGCCCGAAGAGATAGCGGATGTCCGGACGCGTCGCGAGATAGGCGCCGATGCCATACCACAGGTACTCGAGGGCGCGCAGCCCCTGGTAGCGCGGCTGCACGAAACTGCGCCCGAGCTCGAGCGACTGCGAGAAGTGCCCGCGCAGCACGTCGTTGAACTCGAAGAGCGTGTGCGTATAAAGTCCCTCGGCTCCGCGTTCGGCCACGATGCGGCCCACGTCGCCCACGCGATACGCTCCCACCACCTGCAGCTCGGACTCGTCCCAGAGCACGACGTGCCGGTACCAGGCGTCGAACTCGTCGATGTCGCGCTTGCGGCCGGTGCCCTCGCCCACCGCGCGGAACGCGATCTCGCGCAGGCGGCCCAGCTCGCGCATCACGCACGAATCCGGCTTCGCGTCGAAGAGGTAGATGTGCTTGCCGTCGCGCGTGCGCCCGAGGAGCTGAGACGACTGGAGCTCCCGGCGCAGCGCCACGCGGTCCTCGGGGTGGGCGATCGGGCCCTCGCTGCGCACCCGCGCGACGCGGCTCTTCGCGAGCGCGTACACCTCGCGCAGCACGCGCTCGGCCTTCTCGGCCCGCGTGCAGGACGCCGCCGCGATCTCCTTCCACGGAATCGGCCGGCCGATGCGCACGGGAAGCGTCACGTCGCGCTGCAGGTGCGGCTCGCGCAGCAGCATGATCGTCGAGAGCGGACGGAAGAGCGTCGAGATCCCGTAGAAGAGGGCCGAGTTGCGCCCGCCCAGGTGCACGGGCAGGACCGGCGCACGGGCCGCCTCGGCGAAGCGCAGGAAGCCCGCCTGCCAGCGCGCATCGCGGATCCCGCGCGGCCCCGCGCGCGACACCTCGCCGCTCGGGAAGATGATGACCGCCTCGTCGCGGTCGAGCGCCGCGCGGATCGCCTCGACGTTCGCGCGATTCGAGCCCGGACCGATGTTCACCACGGGCAGCACCAACGGACGCAGCGGCTTGAACGCGAGCAGGACGTCGTTCGCCACGATCTTCACGTCGCGCCGCACGCGGCTCACGAGCTTCATGAGCGCCACGCCGTCCAGCAGTCCCAGCGGGTGGTTCGCCACGATCACGACCCGGCCCTCGGAGGGAATGTTCTCGAGCTCGCTGCCGACGACGGTGTAGCTGAAGTTGAAGTGCTCGAGCACGCGATCGATGAAGTCGAGGCCCTCGAGTCCCTCGCAGGTCCTCAAGAACTCGTTCGCCTCGTCCTCGCGGATGAGCTTCCTCAGCAACGACAGCATCGGGCGGGCGATCTGGGGGGACCGCTCACCCAACGCGGGAAACCGGGCACCGATCACTTCCTCGAGCTGCAGCATGGCGCGAAGCTTAGGATCGGTATGTGTCAGTTTCGCGTAGCGTGCGGGGCCGCTGTCATGGATTTGAAATGAGCCCGCACTAAGGTCGCTGCTCCTTTCGTCACGACCCCACAGGCCCCCCATGCGCCGACATATTCCCGTCCTGGCCGCCGCCCTCCTCGGCATCCTTCTTTCCGGTTGCGGAGGCTCCGGCGAGACGCTCGACGACAAGCTCCAGAACAAGGTCCAGCACATCGTCGTGATCTACGGCGAGAACCGCAGCTTCGACAACCTCTACGGCAACTTCCCCGGCGCCAACGGCCTCGCCAATGCGCAGGCGACGATGACCCAGGCGGACCGCGACGGCTCGGTGCTCGCGATGCTGCCCCCGACTTGGGGTGGCATGACGGCCAACGTGCCGCAGGCCGCGACCGTCAACCTGCCCAACAAGGCCTTCCGCGTCGACGACCCGAGCGGCTTCAACCAGCCCATCACGGTGACGACGCGCGACCTGGTGCACCGCTTCTACAACGAGCAGATGCAGATCGACGGCGGCAAGATGGACAGGTTCGCCGCCTGGACCGATGCCGGCGGCCTCACGATGGGCACGTACAACGGCTCCAACATGGCGATGTACAAGCTCGCGCAGCAGTACGCGCTCGCGGACAATTTCTTCATCGGCGCCTTCGGCGGCTCGTTCCTCAACCACTTCTGGCTCATCTGCGCGTGCACGCCGGTGTACCCGAACGCGGCCTCGAGCGTGGCGGCGAGCCGCATCTCCGCGGTCGAGGCGGACGGTGTCACGCTCAAGGTGGCGCCGGATTCACCGGCGAGCGCGCTGCAGGGGCCGCCGAAGTTCGTGAACGACAACACGCTCACGCCCGACGGCTTCGCGGTGAACACGATGCAGCCGCCCTACGAGCCCAGCGGCAACGCACCGGCCTCCGGCGGCAATGCCGCGCTTGCCGATCCGGCCAACAGCACGACGCTGCCGCCGCAGGCGCTGAAGACGATCGGCGACACGCTCACCGCCAAGGGCGTGACGTGGGCGTGGTATGCGGGTGCCTGGAGCCAGGCCTCGAGCGACCGCAGCGTGATCTACAACAACACGGTGCCCAACTTCCAGGCCCATCACCAGCCGTTCAACTATTTCGCGCGCTTCGCGCCCGGCACGGCGGATCGCACGACGTACCTGAAGGACTATACCGA
The DNA here is from genome assembly GCA_035656735.1 of Usitatibacter sp. GTDB lineage: Bacteria > Pseudomonadota > Gammaproteobacteria > Burkholderiales > Usitatibacteraceae > Usitatibacter. The sequence goes on from DASRRY010000041.1 coordinate 8,065, forward strand.
CCTCACCGCGGCGATCGATGCGGGCACGCTACCGGCGGTGTCCTTCTACAAGCCGCAGGGCAACCTCAACCAGCACCCGGGTTACGCCGACGTGGCCGACGGCGACCAGCACATCGCCGACGTCGTGAACCGCATCAAGGCGAGCAAGCTGTGGGACTCGACGGTCATCATCGTGACCTACGACGAGAACGGCGGCTTCTGGGACCACGTGTCGCCGCCCAAGGGCGACCGCTGGGGCCCGGGCCAGCGCGTGCCGACGATCGTCATCGCGCCCTTCGCGAAGATGGGCTACGTCGACCACACGCAATACGACACGACCTCCATCCTCGCCTTCATCACGCGCCGCTTCGGGCTCGACCCGCTGCCCGGCGTGCGCACGAACATGGGCGATCTCACCAACACGCTGGATTTCTGAGGCCTCTCGCGTGTCTCGGCCGCCCCCACAAGGGGCGGCCTTTTTATATGTCCCGCCCCGTCAGGCCACCGGGCGGCATGCCGTCGATGCCCTCGGGGCCACCGATGGGCGGCTTTCCGGGCGGCGGCGCCCCGATGGGCCCGCCCCCTGGACCACCGCACCCTTAGACTGCTGCCTCAGTTGCGAACGGGCACGATGCCGAAGCTCATGATCTTCCACCCGCAGCCGGCGGGCGAGGTCACGCAGCTTCCTTGCGCACGCGCCCCCCGCCGAAGCGGGCGGTGAAGCGGCTGCCCTCGCCCGGCTCGCTCACCACGTCGAGGGTCGCGCCGTGGCGGCCCAGGGCGTGCTTCACGATCGCGAGCCCGAGCCCCGTGCCGCCCGTCTCGCGGGAGCGCCCGCGGTCGACGCGATAGAAGCGTTCGGTGAGCCGCGGAATGTGCTCGGCAGCGATGCCGATGCCCGTGTCCTCGACGTCGAAATCGGCGCCGTCGGGTGTCCCGTGCCACCTCAGGCGCACCGAGCCACCCGGCGGCGTGTAGCGCACGGCATTGCTCACGAGGTTGCCCAGCGCGCTCGCGATCTCCGATTCGTTGCCGAGGAGGTTCACGCCCGTTTCCGCCGACACCTCGATATCGTGCCGGCCGCCGGAGAGGGCGCGCGCATCGGCGCCCAGCCGCTCGGTGAGGGAGCGCATGTCGATCGCCTCTTCCATGGCCGGCGCGGGCGACGACTCGAGCGCCGAGAGCGTGAGCAGGTCCTCGACCAGCCGTTCCATGCGCTTCGCCTGCTCGCTCATCATCGCGATATAGCGCTGCGCGGCCTCGGGATCGCTCTCGTCGCGCAACGTCTCCAGGAAGCCCGAAACGACCGTGAGCGGCGTGCGCAGCTCGTGCGAGACATTCGCCACGAACTCGCGGCGCATGCGGTCGACCTGGCGGAACTGCGTGATGTCGCGCGAGAGCACGAGCTTCTGGTTCTCGCCGTACTGGACGACCTGCAGGGAGAGCACGCGCCCCGCGGCGTGGGGCGCCTGCACGATGACCGGGCGCACGAAATCGCCGCGCTCGAGGTATTCGAGGAACTCCGGGATGCGCACCAGGTGCGTGAGCGGCCGGCCGACGTCGGTCGCCGGATCGATCTCCAGGTGCGCGCGCGCCGTGTCGTTCAGCCACGCGATGCGCTCCTCGTCGAGGATCACGACGCCGTCGGGCAACGCCCGCGCCGCGGCGCGCCAGCGCGCGAGCGCCTCGGCGAGGTCCGCTTCGCGTGTCGTCGCGGCGCGCCGGGAGCGGTGCAGCTTCGCATGGAACTCATCCCACGCGCCGCGCGCGCGAGGGGGATACGGCGATTCGCCATGCTCGAGCCAGCGTCCGAGGCGGCGCAGCTGGCGCCGGTTGTCGAGATGGAAGACGAGCAGCGCGAGCCCGAAGACCGCCCACCCGAGCACGGGCTCGAAATACCATCCCACGGCGAGGCCCGCGAGCGCGGCGATCGCCACACTCACCATCGCGCCCTCAGCGCCCCGACAGGAAGCGGTAGCCCGCCCCGCGCACCGTCTCGATCAGGTCGTCATGCCCGCTGGGCGAGATCGCATCGCGCAGGCGCCGGATGTGCACGTCGACCGTGCGCTCCTCGATGAACACGTGGTCGCCCCACACGTGGTCGAGGATCTGGGTGCGCGTGTAGACGCGGTCGGGGTGGGTCATGAAGAAATGCAGCAGCTCGAATTCCGTCGGGCTCATCTTGAGCGGCTGCCCGTTCCCGCTGATCGCCCGCGTCGCCGGATTGATCGAGAGGCCCTCGATCTCGACCCGCTCGCTCGTGAGCTGCGGGGCGCGGCGGCGCAGCACCGCCTGGATGCGCGCCTCGAGCTCGCGCGGCGAGAAGGGCTTGGTCACGTAATCGTCGGCGCCGGAGGCGAGGCCCTGCACCTTGTCGTCCTCGCCGGCCCGGGCCGTCAGCATGATGATCGGCACCTCGCGCGTGCGGGCGTCCGCTCGCAGCCGGCGCGTGATGTCCGGCCCGGAAAGCCCCGGCAGCATCCAGTCGAGGAGGATCACGTCGGGCAGCGCCTCCTGCACCTGGCGCAGCGCTTCCTCCGCGTCGCTCGCACGGCGCACGGTATGGCCGTTGCGGGTGAGCCCCACCGAGATGAGCTCCTGGATGGAGGGCTCGTCCTCCACCACCAGCACCACCGGCATCAACGGGCGGCCTCTCGCTCCACTTCCTCGAGCGGCGTATGCCGCACGTCCCGGCCCTTGACGATGTAGATGACCTGCTCGGCGATGTTCTTCGCGTGGTCGCCGATCCGCTCGAAGGCCTTCGCCACCCACACGATGTGCAGCGAGGTCGAGATCGTGCGCGGGTCCTCCATCATGAAGGTCACGAGCTGGCGCAGGATCGCGCGGAATTCGGTGTCGATCGCCGCGTCCTCGGCGATGGCGCGGGCGGCCGCGGCGGCGTCCAGGCGCGCGAACGCGTCGAGCGCCTTCCTCAGCATGCCGCAGGAGATTTCGGAGACGTGGCTCATGGTGGCGAGCCGCGGACGCGCCATCTTCGCCGGCGCGGTGTGGATCTCCTTCGCCATGCGCGCGATCTTCGCGGCCTCGTCGCCGATGCGCTCGAGATCGGTCACGGTCTTGGAGACGGCCATGATGAGGCGCAGGTCGGTGGCCGCCGGCTGGCGGCGGACGATGACGTGCCGCAGGTCGTCGTCGATCGCCAGCTCGAGCTCGTTCACCTTGGCGTCGTTCGCGATGACGTTCTCGATCGTCGCGATGTCGCCGTGCAGGTAGCCCTCGACGGCCGCGCGGATCTGGGACTCGACGAGGCCGCCCATCTGCAGCGTCCGCGTGCGGATGGCCTCGAGGTCCTGGTCGTACTGCTTGGACGTATGTTCGGTCATGGCGGCGTCCCGCTAAGGGTATGGCCGTAGTGTGACAGTTCCATGACCGGCGCGGAATCGGTCTCGGGCCGCGAGCGCGGCCGTTATACTCGCCGCATGAGCAAACTCGCAGGCGCGCCGTCCCGGCGTCATCCCGGGCGCGCCTTCCGGTGGGCGGTCCCGGCCATCGCCCTGCTGCTCCTCCTCGCCATGGCGCTCGAGGCCGCGCATCACCTGGCGCGGCAGCCCGCGATCGACTTGTACAACCCGTGGGGCGTGCATGTCGCGCACGCCGCCCTCGGCGGCAATCCGTACGTGGACACCGAGGCCTACTCGCGCACGCTCGATGCCGCGGCCGATGGATCGGAGAGCGCCGAGCTGCGTTCGACCAACGCGCTGCGGCGGCTGATCGACCCGACCGCGACGCCGCTCTTCTATACCGTCTTCGCGTTCCTGCCGCGCGACTTCGCCGGCGCCCGGGGAGTCATGGCGGTGCTGCTCTACGCGGCCCTCCTTGCCGCCGTCTGGGCGATGGCGCGCATGTGCGGGCTCGGATCCTGGAGCGGCCTCGGGCTCGCGGCGCTGGTGGCGCTCACCTTCGCGCCTTTCGAGGTGGATGCGCGCGTGGGCAACGTGAACGCGCTGCAGGTGGCGGCCATCGTGGCCTTCGTCCATGCCGCCCGGAGCGGCTTCGCGATCCCGATGGTGGAAGCGCTGTACCTGCCCGCCCTCGCCCTCTTCGTCGCTTTCAAGCCCAACATCGCGCCCGTCGCCGCCGCCCTCGCCGTGCATTTCGTCTTCACGCGGGGACGAGCTGCCGTGCTGCGCGGCATTGCCGCCTCCATCGCGACGCTCGCCGCGGCCTATGCGCTCGCCGCGTGGTATTTCCATTCGGCCGCGGTGTGGGGCGACTGGTACGGGTTCGTGCATGGGCCCGACGGCGCGATCCTGTACGCGGTGCGCTACGGCAACGCGTCGATCGCGAAGCTCATGTCCGAGTACTGGCCCGGCATCGATCCCTATGCCTTCGGATTGCTGCTGGGCGCCGCGCTCGCCGCCTTCATCGCGGCGGCGCTCACGGCGTTCGGACGCGATCCCGCGGGAGCGCGCGCACGGCTGCGTGAAGCGCTCGCCGACCCGTGGTGCATGGCGAGCGTGGGCGTGCTTTTCATGTTCGCCATGTCGCCGCTCCTCTGGCCGCACTACGAGGTCCTGGCGCTGGTGCCGGCCTTCTGGCTGTTTCGCGACGGCTCGCCGAGCCGCGGCGTGGCGCTCTGCATCGTGGCGGCCTACGTGCTGCTCTCGCGTCCGCTCGGAGCCGCGCTCCTCTGGGGGCACGTGGCGGGCGCGGATTTCACGGCGCTGCTGGTGGGATGGCTGCCGCTGGCGGCCGCTTTCTGCGCGAGTCTCGGCCGCCGTGCGCCCGCGGCCGGATCCAGGGCGCCTGCGCTGGACGACTGACGCGCGGCTTATTTCTTCGCCGTCGCCGCCGCGCGAATCTTGTCGAGCGTCGTGTTGGGCGTGATGGCCTGCGGGTCGATGCGGACCTCGATCAGCGCTGTCTTGTTCGCCGCGACGCAGCGATCGAATGCGGGCGCGAACTGCGCGGTGTCCTCGACGATCTCGCCCAGCGCGCCGAAGGACCGCGCGTAGGCCGCGAAGTGCGGATTGCCGAGCTCGGTGCCGCAGACGCGCCCGGGGTAGTGCTTCTCCTGGTGCATGCGGATCGTGCCGTACATGCCGTTGTTCACCACGATGAAGATCACCGCCGCGTTGTACTGCACGGCGGTCGCGAGCTCCTGCCCGGCCATGAGGAAGCACCCGTCGCCGGCGAAGCACACCACCGCGCGCTCGGGACGCGCCAGCTTCGCCGCGATGGCCGCCGGCACGCCGTAGCCCATCGCGCCGGAAGTGGGTGCCAGTTGCGTGCGCCAGCCGGTGTACGCATGGAACCGGTGCACCCAGGTCGCATAGTTGCCCGCGCCGTTGCACCAGATCGCGTCGTCGGGCAGCACGCGGTTCAAGTGGTCGACCACGTCCCACATCTGCACCCGTCCGGGAATCTCGCGGCGCGAGCGCCACGCCTCGAAGTCCGCGCGCGCCTCGGCGACGCTGCCCTTCCACGCGGGATCGGGAATCGGCGTCATCGCGGCGCACGCGCGCGCGAAATGCGGCATGGCGGAGAGAATGCCGAGCTCCGGCTGGAACACGCGGCCGATCTCCTCGGCGCCCGCGTGCACGTGCACGAGCTTCTGGCGCGGCACGGGCGAGTCGAGCAGCGTGTAGCCGCTCGTCGTCATCTCGCCCAGGCGCGGTCCGACGGCGACGAGGAGGTCGGACATCCTCACGCGTTCCGAAAGCACGGGGTTGATGCCGATGCCCACGTCGCCCACGTAGTTCGGATGCCGGTTGTCGAAGAGATCCTGGAAGCGGAAGGCGCAGGTCACCGGCAGGCGGTTCGCCTCGGCGAAGCGCTGCATGTCGTTGCACGCCTCGCGCGTCCAGCCGCCGCCGCCCAGCAGGAGCAGCGGGCGCTTCGCCTGCGCGAGAAGATTCGCGAAACGCTCCATCGGCTCGCGTCCCGGATGCGATTCCGAGGGCACGTAGCGGCGGGCGTCGGCGACCTCGGCCTCCTCGGACAGCATGTCCTCGGGGAGCGCCAGCACGACCGGTCCGCGCCGCCCGGAGGTGGCGACCTGGAACGCGCGCGCGACGTACTCGGGAATGCGCTTCACATCGTCGATGCGCTCGACCCACTTCGCGAGCGGACGGAACATCGCGCCGAAATCGACTTCCTGGAAGGCCTCGCGGTCGCGGAAGTCGCGCCCCACGTCGCCGATGAAAAGGACCATCGGCGTGGAATCCTGGAATGCGGTATGCACGCCGATCGCCGCATGCGCGGCACCCGGGCCGCGCGTCACGAAGCACACGCCGGGGCGATTGGTGAGCTTGCCGTGCGCCTCGGCCATGTTGGACGCCGCGGCCTCGTGGCGGCACACCACGAGCTGCAGCTTGTCGCGCACGTCGTGGAACCCGTCCAGCGCGGCGAGGAAGCTCTCGCCCGGCACCGTGAAGGCGCGGTCGACGCCGTGGACCACGAGCTGGTCCACGAGGATGCGGCCGCCGTGGCGCCTCACAGCTGCCTCACGACGTAGCCGCGCTTCTTCAGCAGCTCGATGAGCCCCTGGGGCCCGGCGAGGTGCAGCGCGCCGACGGCGATGAAATGGCGGTCCTTGCTGTCGTTCAGGTAGCCCTCGATCTTCTTCAGCATCTGCGGGTGCCTCGACCAGATGAACTTGTCCTCGAACTCGGCGGCGCCCTTCACCTGCGAATTATAGGTGCGGGCCACGGCCAGCAGCGCATCGGGATCGCCCTCGCGCCACGCCTTCACCAGGCCCCGGATCTGCTCGTCGGTGAGCCCGGTCTCCAGCGCGCTCACCGTTCCGGAGAAGATGAGCTGGTTCTCGCGCTCGGTGAGCGAGCTCATGAGCTCCATCTGGGCGGCCACGCCCTCGAGCTCCTCGACCGGCTTCAATTCCGCGTTCGCCTTGCGGATGAGGTAACTGTCGATGCCGAACTGCGAGTAGTAGCCCTGGCGCGCCCACTCCGAGAACACGAGCATGGACACGGCCATGAACGGCTTCATCTCGGCGACCTGCTCCTCGGGATAGTTGTAGCGCGGCAGCAGCTTCACGAAGCGCTCGTAGTCGTCCTTCGGCACGTGGTTGCGCAGCGAGTCCGGCGCCTTGTACACGAGCGACGCGCTGTCGCTCTGGATCGCCTGCGTGTTCGAGACGTCGGCCTCGACCACGAGCACCTTCGAATCGACAAACGCGTCCTCGACCGCCTTGGGCAGCGGAAACCAGTCCTTCTTCCCGGCGTGCACGGTGCCGTAGAGGTACACGCGATTGGTGAGGCCCACGACCTCCCAGAGGTAATCCTTCGCGGCGGCGGGCAGCGAAACCGCGGCGGCGACGACCAGCAGGATGGCCGCGCGGGCCAGCATCTTCAGCGGGCGTTGGGACGCCATGTGTTCTCCAGGGGTTCGAACTTCGGCATGGGAATCTCCTCGTAGCGCACCTCGACGATCTCGATCGCCTCGTCGCCGCCGGGCGTGCGCAGGGTCACGGTGTCGCCCTCGCGCGCCTTGATGAGCGCGCGCGCGATGGGCGAGATCCAGCTCACGTGGTTCTTCGAGGGGTCCATCTCGTCGAGCCCCACGATGCGCACGGTGTGGCTCGCACCCGCCGAGTCGACGTACTCGACGGTCGCGCCGAAAAAGACCTGGTCGGTCGCCTCGCGCGTGGCCGGGTCCACCACCTCGGCGGCCTCGAGGCGCTTGGTGAGGTAGCGGATGCGCCGGTCGATCTCGCGCAGGCGCTTCTTGCCGTACTGGTAGTCGGCATTCTCGGAGCGGTCCCCGAGCTTCGCGGCCCACGACACGACCGACGTCACCTCGGGGCGCTCCGTCTTCACGAGCCACGTCAGCTCGTCGCGCATGCGCCTCCAGCCGTGCGGCGTCATGTAGTTCTTCGATCCCGCGGGGATCGGGTTCTGCTCCTCGCCGTCGTCGAACTCGTCGTCGCCCGGCGCGTCGTCCTCGCGGGTGAATGCCTTGCTCACTTCAATCCTTCCACGAACGTCCTGATCCCGCCCAGCAGCATCTCGACCGCCATCGCGGTGAGCACGAGGCCCATCAGCCGCTCGATGGCCTGCATCGCGCGCTCGCCGAGCCACTGCTGCAGGCGATCGCCGCACACGAGCACGAGCGTCGCGAGGAGCATCGTCACGGTGAGCGCACCGGCGAGCATCCCGAGGTGCTGCGGCTGGCGCGAAGCCATCAGCATCACCGTCGCGAGCGCCGAGGGGCCGGCGATGAGCGGCACCGCGAGCGGCACGATCAGCGGCTCGCCGCCGCCGCGCGCGGGCAGCCCGAAGATCCCCTCCGGGGTCGTGAACACCATGCGCGTGGCGATCATGAAAAGGATAACACCGCCCGCGATGGACAAGGATGACTCGCTCAGGTGCATCACGTCGAGCACCTGCTTGCCGCCCAGCATGAAGCCCAGGAGGATCACATAGGCGATCGCGCACTCGCGCACGACGATGGCGCGGCGGCGCGCCGCCGGATACCCCGCCAGCATCGCGTTCACCGCCGGCACATTGCCGAAAGGATCGATCACGAAGGCGAGCAGGATCACCGTCGAGAGCGTTTCGGTCGTCATATGGGACGCTATGATACGTGCCTCCATGAAGCGGGCTGCCTTCCTCTGCCTCCTCGCCGGCGGCTGCGCGATCGCCTTCGCGCCGATCTTCGTCCGGCTCTCCGAAACCGGTCCCGTCGCGAGCGCATTCTGGCGCTGCGCGCTCGCCGTGCCGCTGCTGTGGCTGGCGGCGTGGCACATTTCCGCCTCTGCCGCCTCTGCCGCCTCCGCCGCCTCTGTCGCCGCGCCGGGCCGCGACGCGGATCGACATCCGGGGCGGGGCCGGAACCTCGCGCTCGCGTTGCTCGCCGCGGGCCTCTTCTTCGCGGCCGATCTCGGCGTGTGGCACTTCTCGATCCTCTACACCTCGGTCGCGAACTCCACGCTGCTCGCGAACCTGGCGCCGATCTTCGTGACGCTCGCGGGCTGGCTCATCTGGCGCCGGCACGTGACGCGGCTCTTCCTCGTGGGCATGTTCACCGCGATCGCCGGGATGTTCGTGCTGGTCGGGCCGGAGTTCGGCCAGGGTGGGCGGCCGCTGCTGGGCGACACGCTCGGCGCGCTCACCGCGGTGTTCTACGCGGGATACTTCCTCGCGATCAAGGTGGCGCGCGATGGCGGCGCCTCGACCGCGCGCGTGATGGCGTGGAGCACGACCATCTCGTCGCTGGTGCTGCTGCCCGTGGCGCTGCTCTTTCCGCAGCCCTTCCTGCCCGCGACGCTGTCCGGTTGGATGGTGCTCGCGGGTCTCGCGCTCGTCTCGCAGATCCTGGGCCAGGGACTCATCGCCTTCGCCTTCGCGCACCTGCCCGCGTCGCTCTCGTCGGTGTCGCTCCTCATCCAGCCCGTCATGGCCGCGCTCTTCGCGTGGATCCTCTTCGGCGAAGCGGTGGACGCCTCGCAGTGGATCGGTGGCGCCATCGTGCTGGCCGGCATCTGGCTCGCCCGGCGCGGCAGTTGAGGCGCGCGCGCGCCCGAACATCGCGACGACAGCGCTGTCCATGCTCCATGCCCGCCTCCCGCGTCGCCCATGAGGAATCTCCCGAGCTTCGCATCGCGCGCAGCCGTGGCGACCATGTCTTCGATACGCGGGGCCGGCGCTATATCGATTTCCTGATGGGCTGGTGCGTCGGCAACTTCGGCTGGGGCAACGCGGTGATCGAGCGTCCGGCCAAGGCGTTCCGCGGGCCCGATTACGTCTACCCCAACTTCGACTATCCCCCCTGGGAAGAGCTTGCGAGCCTGCTGCTTGCGCTGGCACCCCGGCCGCTGGCGAAGTGCTTCCGCGCCACCGGCGGCTCGGAAGCGGTGGACTTGGCACTGCAGGCGGCGATGCTGCACACGGGACGCCGCGCGTTCATCTCGCTCGAGGGGGCGTATCACGGCAACACGCTCGGCGCGTTGAGCGTCGGCTCCGGCGATCGCGAAAGACTGCGCAACCTGCTCGGGCACTGCCGGCGCGTGAAGCCGCCGCTCGATCACGCCGCGCTCGCGCGCTTCGATCGCGAGCTCGCGCGCGGCGACGTGGCCGCCGTGATCCTGGAGCCGATCTCCATGAACCTCGGCGTGCTCATCCCGGAACGCGGCTTCATGGGCGAGCTCGGGCGGCTCTGCCGCGCGCACGGCACGCTGCTCATCATGGACGAGGTGGCCATCGGCTTCGGCCGCAGCGGCACGCTCTTCGCGAGCGAGCAGGTCGGCGCGCGGCCCGACATCCTCACGCTCGCCAAGGCGGTGACCGACGGCGTGGGCGGATTGGGCGCCATGCTGGCCACGGCCCGCGTCGCGCGCTCGATGGAAGCCGACGGGGTTTTCTACTCGACCTATGGCTGGCATCCGCGCAGCACCGCGATCGCGATCGCCACCCTTCGCTACATCGAGCGCCGCCAGGACGCGCTGCTCGACGCGGTGGCGGCCACGAGCGATTACTTCCGCGCGCGCCTGGAGGCGATGGAGCTCGGCGACGACGCTGAAATTCGCATCCGCGGGCTCGCGATCGGCGTGGACCTCCACGACGAGAAGCGGGCGAGCAAGGTGGGCGAACGCTGCCGGCGCGCGGGCCTCCTCGTCTCGCCGGAGGACACGACCGTCCTCCTCATTCCCGCGCTCAACATCCGGCGCGCCACCGCGAAGAAGGGGCTCGACATCCTCGAGCGCTGCATGGTAAATCGGGGTCAGAGGTGAATTATCACTAATTCACCTCTGAC
>DASRRY010000042.1:0-15951 GCA_035656735.1 Usitatibacter sp.
GGCGCGCACCGCTTCGTGCACCGCGTGGTGCGCGCTCTCGCGCCCCATGCAGGGGGCGAGCACCATCATCGCGTTCTCCGCGGCGATGAGCTCGCCGGAGAGCCCGAGGTTGCGGCGCATGCGCTCCGGGTCGGGCCGCAGGCACGCGAGCAGCTCGTCGAAGCGCGCGGCGGCCTCGAAGGCGAGCGGCGCGGCTTCCTCGATCACCGCGGAGACCATGAGATTGTGGGCGGCGTCTCCTTCATGGCTCGACTGCGTGGCCTCGAGTGCCAGCGGCGCCTGCGCCCGCAGGCGCGCGCCGAGCGCGATCACCGCGACGGCCACCTTCGAGTTCTCCTTCTGCGGCATCGTGCTCGATCCCACGACGTCTTCGCCGAGGTCCTCGCGCACCTCCGCCACCTCGTTGGACATGAGCGTGTAGAGCTCTGCCGCGATCTTCGAGCACGTGCTGCCGAAGAGGGCCAGCAGCAGCACGTATTCGGCGACGTGGTCGGCCGCCGCGCGCGAGGCGATGCGCGGGGTGCGCAGCCCCAGCCGGTCCGCCAGCGCGCGGTTGAGCGCCTCGCCCGCGGCGCCGAACGAATGCATCGCGCCGATCGCCCCGCCCCAGAGCAGCGTGAAGGCGCGCCCTTCCACGCCCGTGAGCCGCTCCTCGTGGCGCAGGAACTCGTCGATCCACGCCGCGACCTTGAAGCCGAAGGTGATGGGCAGCGCATGCCGCCGGTTGGTGCGGCCGGCGACGATCCATTCGGCGCCCTCGTCGGCCATGCGCGCCAGCCGCTCGAGGATCGAGCCCAGCCGTGCCACGAGCGCCTCGTGCGCGCTGCGAAGCCTCAGGACGCGCCCGGTCTGCGTGACGTTCTGCGTGGTGGCGCCCCAGTGCACGTAGCCGCCGGCTTCCGGCCCGCACGCGTGGGCCAAGGCGCGCACGAGCGACACGATGGGGGCCCGCGTGCGTGCGACGTCGCGCGCCAGCGCGTCCTCGTCGAGCACCGAGAGGCTGGCGCACGCGGCGATGCGCTCGGCCGCCGCGCGCGGGATCATGCCGAGGGAGCCCTGCGCCTGCGCGAGGGCGGCCTCGACCTCGAGCCACGACTCCCAGAGGCTGCGCCGGGAGAAGAGTTGCCTCACTTCGTCGACGGTCATGGGACGGGTCGGTCGCATCGGTTCTCCGGGGTCATCGAGGTGTCGCCAGCAGGCAGCGCACGCCGCCCTCGAGCCGCGGCTCCTCGGTGGCGCAGCGCCCGATGGCCTGCGGGCAGCGCGGGTGGAAGCGGCATCCGGACGGGACCTGGAGCGGATCCGCCGGCGTGGCCCCGAGCCGCGTGTCGGGAATGCCGGCCCCCGGCCGCAGCGTGAGCACCGAGTCGAGGAGGACGCGCGTGTAAGGGTGCCGCGGGTCGCGGAAGATCGCGTCCTTGCCGGCGACCTCGACGATCTGGCCCGCGTACATGACCGCCACGCGCGTGGCGAGGTGCTCGACCACGCCGAGGTCGTGCGTGATCACGAGGTACGTGAGGCCCAGCTCGTCGCGCAGGTCGGCGAGCAGGTTGAGGATCTGCGACTGCACGGAGACGTCGAGCGCGGAGGTGGGCTCGTCGCACACGAGGAGCCGCGGCTCGGACACGAGGGCCCGCGCGATGGCCACACGCTGCCGTTGCCCGCCGGAGAGCTGGCCGGGATGCGCGTGGAAAAGACGCGGTGCCAGCCCGACGCGCTCCATCATCGCCTCGACCGCGCGCCGCCGCCGCGACGGCTCGCCGATGCCGTGCACGTCCAGCGGACGCCCGATGATCTCGCCGATCGAGCGGCGCGGATTGAGCGACGCATAGGGGTCCTGGAAAATGGGCTGCATGCGGCGCGCGCGCTCGCGAAGCGGCGTCGCGCCGAGCGCCCGCCCTTCGAGCAGCACCTCGCCGGCATCGGGCGGCTGCAGGCCGAGGAGCATGCGCGCGAGCGTGGTCTTGCCGCAGCCCGACTCGCCCACCAGCGCGACCGCCTCGCCGCGCGCGAGGTCGAGCGACACGCCGTCGACGGCCCGCAGCGCGCGCGAGGGCGCGAAGAGGCCGCGCCGCACGCGGAAGGTGCAGCGAAGCGAGCGCGCGGAGAGGATGGGGTCGGGTGACGACGTGCCGCCGGCGTCCGCGAGCGCAGCGGACGCCGCGACCGCCGGCGCGATCGGCCAGCCGCGCGGCTCCGTGGGTTCCATCACGCAGCGGTAAAGGCGCTGCGGCTCGACGGCACGCACGGGCGTGGCCTGCGTGCGGCATGTCTCGCGTGCGAAGGCGCAGCGCCCGGCGAACGCGCAGCCCACGAGCGTGCCGGTGAGCGCCGGCACGATCCCGGGAATCGAGCCCAGGCGCCGCGCGTGCGCGCCCGGCTGCGGGATGCTGTCCAGCAGGCCGCGCGTGTAGGGATGCAGCGGTGCCCGCAGCACCTGCGCGGTGGGGCCGGCCTCGACGATTTCCCCCGCGTACATCACGGCGACGCGGTCCACGGTGCGCGACACGATGCCCAGGTCGTGCGTGATGAGGATCATCGCCATGCCGAGCTCGCGCTGCAGGCTCGCGAGGAGGCGCAGGATCTGCGCCTGCACCGTGACGTCGAGCGCGGTAGTGGGCTCGTCGGCGATGACGAGCCGCGGATCGTTCATGAGCGCCATGGCGATCATCACGCGCTGGCGTTGGCCGCCCGAGAGCTGGTGCGGATAGGCGCCGAGACGCTCGCGCGCCGAGGGAATGCCCACGCGATCGAGGAGGAAGAGCGCGCGTTCGCGCACCTGGCCGCGCGGAATGCCGGAGTCGCGCGACACCATCTCCGTCAGCTGGCGGCCGATGGAGTAGACCGGGTTGAGCGAGGTCATCGGCTCCTGGAACACCATGGCCATCGCCTTGCCGCTCACGCGCGCGGCGATCTCGCGGTCCGGGAGCGCCAGGAGGTCCTCGCCGCCGAGGCGCAGCGCCGAGGCCGCGCGCCGCGCGCGTGCCGGCAGCAGGCCCATCAGCGCCAGCGCGGTCAGGGTCTTGCCGCTGCCGGATTCGCCCACGATGCCGAGCGCCTCGCCGCGCCCGAGCGTGAAATCCACGCTGCGCACCGCGTGCAGCGGCCCCGCCGCGGTGTCGACGTCGACGCGCAGTCCCGAGACCTCGAGGAGCGGTGCGGCGTCCATCCTCAGTTGCGGCTTTCGGGCGCGCTCACGTCGCGCAGGCCGTCGCCCAGCAGGTTCGCCGCCATCACCAGGAGGAAGAGCGCCACGCCCGGCAGCACCACGAGCCATGGCCGGAAGAACATCGAGTCCTTGCCCTCGGCGATCATGAGTCCCCACGAGGGCGTCGGCGGCTGCACGCCCACGCCGAGGAACGAGAGCGCGGCCTCGGCGAGGACCGCCACGCCGATCTCGAGCGTGTAGATCACGAGGATCGGGTTCAAGAGGTTCGGCATCAGCTCGTGCACGATGACCTGCATTCGCGTCTCGCCGATCGCCTCCGCGGCCGCGATGAAGTCCAGGCGCTTCAGCTGCAGCGTCGCCGCGCGCGTGACGACCACGTAGTACGACCAGTGCAGGCAGCCGATCACCAGGATCACCACGGCGAGCGAAGGCCCGATGAGGAACACGAGCGCCATCGCGAGGAGCAGGCCCGGCAGCGCCAGCTGGCATGTGAGCAGGTAGCTCACCGCCTGGTCCACGCGCCCGCCGAAGAAGCCGGCGCAAACGCCGAGCGTCACGCCGATGAGGCAGCCCACGCTCGCGGCACCCAGCCCGATGGCGAGCGAGATGCGCGCGCCGTAGAGCAGCCGCGCGAGGTAGTCGCGGCCGAGGTGGTCGGTGCCGAAGAGATGCGAGGCGTTGCCGCCCGCCGACCACGCCGGCGGCATGAGGCGGTGCACGAGGTCCTGGTCGAACGGGTTGTGGCCGGCGATGAGCGGCGCGAGTGCGGCGAGCACGCCGAGCGCCGCCATGAGGACCAGCCCAATGAGGAAGCCCTTGTGGCGCAGCATCCGCCGCACGAGCAGCGTGCGCGGCGACACGTCCTCCGGGGCGGCGGGTGGGAGTGTCGCGGGCAGCGGCGAGGCCTCGCTCATGCGCGGCTCATCCCAGCCGCACGCGCGGATCGAGCCACGCGCCCAGCAGGTCGGCCAGGAACGTGAGTACCACGAAGGTCATCGCGAACACGAACACCAGCATCTGCACCGTGGGCACGTCGCCGCCGAGGATCGACTGCAGGGCCAGGCGGCCGAGCCCGTTCAGCGCGAAGACCGACTCGACGATGACGGAGCCGCCGAGCTTCGCCCCGAGCTGCACCGCGAGCACGCTCACCACCGGGACCATCGCGTTGCGCATGGCGTGCCGGGTGAGCAGGCGCAGGCCGCGGAAGCCCTTGGCCCGCGCGGTGCGGATGTAGTCCGAGGCGAGCACCTCGAGCAGGCCGCTTCGCGTGAGGCGCATGACCGCGGGCACCGAGCCCGCGCCCAGCACGATCGCGGGCAGCACGAAGTGCCTCCAGGTCGAGTCGCCGGACACGGGGAAGATCGGGAACTTCACCGCGAAGACGATGATGAGGACCAGCGCCAGCCAGAATCCGGGAATCGCCTGGGCGCCCACCGCCACGCCGAGCGCCATGCGATCGATGAACGAGTCGGGGCGCAGCGCCGCGATGGCGCCCAGCGGGATCGCCACGACGATCGTGATCGCGATCGCCATGAGGGCGAGCCGGATCGTGACGGGTGCGTGGCTCGCGATGAGCGCGCCCACGGGGCTGCGCCAGTGGTAGCTCTCGCCGAAGTCGCCGCGGGCGAGTCCCCCGAGCCAGCGCGCGTACTGCACCGGCAGCGGCTTGTCGAACCCGTACTGCTCGCGGATCTGCGCCACCACTTCCGGCGTCGCGTCCTCGCCCGCGAGCGCCTGCGCCGGATCGGTCGCGAAGTTGAGCAGGAAGAACGTCGCGAGCGAGACGGTGAATCCCACCGCGAGCGCCAGCATCGCGCGCCGCAACGCGTACCTCAACATGC
Organism: Usitatibacter sp.; assembly: GCA_035656735.1. Lineage (GTDB taxonomy): Bacteria > Pseudomonadota > Gammaproteobacteria > Burkholderiales > Usitatibacteraceae > Usitatibacter. The sequence goes on from DASRRY010000042.1 coordinate 5,011, forward strand.
GCTGGGCGTCCCTACTTCCACCGGGTGAGATAGAGGCGAGGCAACCCGTCTTTCGGCGGATTGAAGGCGAGGTCGCCGGCGACGAGGTAGTTGAGCGAGAACGTGTAGAGCGGCACCCAGTACGCCTGCTCGGCGATGCGCTTCAGGCCCTTCTCGTAGAGCGCCTTGCGCTTCGCGGGATCCGCGATGCGCTGCGCGCCGATCATGTCGGCGGTGACCTCGGGATCGCCCGACATGTTGCGGTCGGTGGTCGCGGACCAGTGCACGTCGGCGATGGCCGCGGTATCGGGCACGCTGCCGGACTCCCAGCTGCCGAAATAGGACTGGATCTGGTGCTTCTTGCGCGCCTGGTCGAGGGTCGCGAGCGGCACGTAGCGCAGGTTCGCCTTGACGCCCACCTTCGCCAGGTCGGCGGCGATCGCCTCGGCCGAGTCCTTCTCGCGATAGGCCCAGAGGTCGAAGGAGAACCCGTCCGGGTATCCCGCTTCCTTCAGGAGCGCGCGCGCCCTGGCGGGGTCGTACGGATACTTCATCACGTCCTGCGCGCACCCGAACTGCGCGGGATGGCAGGCCGAGTCGATCACGCGCGCATCGCCCTTCACGATGTTCTTCACGATCGCCTCGCGGTCGATCGCGTGATTGAGCGCGCGGCGGACGGCGAGCTTCGTGAGGGGGTTGTCCTTCCCGCTCACACCGGCGGCGTCGAGGACGATGAATCCCACCCTGAGCGAGGGCCCATTCACGAACTCGACCGGCCCCGCGCCCCCGAGCGCCGAGGCGATGTCGTACGGGACGTCGTACGCCCATTGCACGCCGCCGCTCATGAGCTCCGCCTGCTGCGTGCCCCAGTCGGGAATCTCGCGGAAGACGATGCGCTTGATCGCCGGACGCCCCTTGGGGCTGTCCTTGTAGTAGCCGTCGAAGCGCTCGATCACGGTCTTGCGGCCCGGCTCGACGGATACCACGCGATAGGGCCCGATGCCGTTCAGCGACTGGCCGAGGGGCAGCGCGCCCGTCTTCGCGATGTCGTCGTAGGTGCCCTTCTTGCGCAGCGGCATCGACATGCCCATGGAGTGCAGCGCCAGGGGGAAGGGGTACTTCATGTGGAAGCGGACCGTGGAGGGACCGGTCTTCTGCACGCTCGCGAGCCATTCGCCGAACTGCCGGCTGCGGTTGGCGCGGCTCTTCGGGTTGAGCACCCATTCGTAGGTGTACACGACGTCGTCCGCGGTGAGCGGGCTGCCGTCGTGGAATTTCACGTCGTCGCGGATCGTGACGTCGATCGTCTTGTCGTCCACGGCCTTCCAGGACCTGGCCGCCAGGGGGCGCACCTCGAGCGTCTCGGGATCGACCTCGGTCAGGCCGTCGTCGGTGAGCAGCGAGAGGATGATGTACTCGCGCTTGGTCGTGTAGAGGTAGTCGACCGAAGTGATGCCGCGCTGGAGTGCCACGACGAGCGTGTCGTCGGACTTGGCGGCGAACGCGGGCACGGGGCACGCCAGTGCCGCGGCGAGGGCAAGCGCTGCGGCGGCGGCCGCTCGCGCGATGCGCGGGAGAGTCATGGAAATCCTCACGGTTCAGTGTGGCGCCGCGGTCGTCGCGCCGGCGAGCGCGCGTTCCGCGGCAGGGAGCATCGCCGCGGGGTCATGGCCTACGCCCGGGACTTCCAGCAGGCGCCAGTGGAAGGCCGCGCCGAGCGCGGCGGCCCGCGAGCGCGCGCGCTCGATGGCGAAGCGTGCCCGGTCCACGCGCGTCCTGCCCTGCGCGAGCGTCTCGGCATTGTCGCGCAGGACGCCGTCGGTCTTCACGTCCTCGACGCCCACCATCACGACGAGGGGTGCCGCGAGCGCATCGGTCACCGCCTGCGGGGAAAGCCCCGTGCCGCGCAGGCCGTAGGGATACGCGAACGCATCGTCGGGCAGCAGGAACCAGCCGGCCCCGGCCGCTACCGCGCGCGACAGGTGGCGCGAGCCCATGAAGAAGACGTAGCGCAGCACGAACTGCGCGCCGGCACCGTGGCCATAGAGCTCGAATCGCCCGCGCGTCGAGCCGGCACGCCGCGCCGCCTCGAGCGCCGCATGCTCGACAACGGGAAAGGCCCACGCCGGTCGCGGCAACGCGCGGCCCTGCGCATCCAGCACGTCCCCGAGCGGGTACTGCGTCGACCTGGGCCATGCGTCCTTCGTGAACTGCGGCACGACGAGGAGCGTGCCGTTGCGCTCGGCGGCCGGACGCCACTGTGCGAGGTACGCTTCCGCGTCGCGCTTGCGCCCGTGCATGACGACCCAGACCGGGCCCTGCGGCGACCACGTGCCCGGGCGGTACACCGTGACGGGCACGGGGCCGCGCGCCGAGGGCACCTCGAAGGTGCTCTCGCCCGGCGGCGTCGCGGCGTGTGCCGCGAGGGTCATCGCCACGCACGCCGTGGCGGCGGCCCTCGAGGTGCCGCGCGCGAGGCCCTCAAAAGACATGCTGCATGCCGAGCGACCAGCCACTCGAATCCTGTCCGGTCGTGCCGAGGCCGCCGGCACCGAAGCGGCAATCGCCCGTGGCGTTGTTGTCGATGCGCGTGTAGAGCAGGCGCACCCATGTGCGGCGCGAGAAGGTGTACTGGTACGCCCCGGTGTCCACGTTGCACTGCGCCTCGGCCGCGGTGGGAGAGCCGCCACCCTTCATGTGCTGGTGCTGGTAGATGAGCTTGCCCGAGCCCAGATGGTAGTCGAGGAACAGCAGGTACGATTTGCGGTCGTCGACGTTCGTCTCCCTGTATTGCTGCCACGTTCCGCCGAACTCGAACGCTCCGAGGCGCATCTTTCCGCCCACGGCGTCACCCGTCTCGCGCGGGCTCGACGCACTGAGGTCGTGGTGCTCCTCCCGCGTATAGAACGCGTAGTACGCGCCGTGGCGCCACGTGATGCTGCCGGCGGCCACGTGCGGATCGAGCGTCGCGGTCTTGCCTTCGTTCGACGTGACGGCCCCGCGGAAGGTGAAGCCGGCGAAGGTGGGACTCCAGTACTGGACCACGTTCTCCAGCCGGTTGTCGAAGTTGCCGCGATCCTGGTTCGCCGACTTGATGCCGGCGATCGTCACGTCGCCGAACTGGTCGACCGCGATGGTCGCGCTCTTGTACGGCGAGTCCCAGCGGCCCACGAGGAAGCTGCCCCACGAGCCGCGCAGCCCGACGGCGCTGTTGCGCTGCGCGAACGAGCCGCCGGGGCCCTGGGGATCGAAGCCGGTCTCGAGCTGGAAGAACGCGCGCAGGTCGCGGCCGAGGTTCTCCGTACCGCGCACGCCGAGCAGGGACGCCTGGTCGGTCACGCGGGTGCGCCGCGGCACCTCGGCCTTGCCGTTTCCATGGGCCTCGACGGATTCGAGCTCGAGGTGGACGCGGCCATACAGCGTGACGGCGTCGTCTTCCGCGTGGGCGATGGCGGCAGCGGATGCCGCGACGAGCAGCGCCGATACGGCGCCGATGCGATGGACCATGGACTCCTCCGAATTTGTAGTTGGTCGTCGGGCCCGAATGGGCGCCCGCAGGGGGACCATAGCGGCGCGCGCCTATCGCAAAAAGTGCTATGTAGGCATCGATCCATCCGCTTTTTGCATGGGTCGCCGATTTCTGCTTGAATATCAGTACCGTGCACTCCGGACGAGTATTGTGAACATCAAGGCGCTGCGCCTTTTCCGGCAGATCGTCACGCAGGGCTCGCTTGCCGCGGCGGCGCGCTCGATGAGCCTGAGCCAGCCCGCGGGCAGCCGCCTGCTCGCGCTGCTCGAGGCGGAGACGCGGCTCAAGCTCTTCGATCGCTCGGGCCGCGCGCTCACGCTCACCGAGAGCGGCGAGGCGTTCTTCCGCGAGGCGAGCCACCTGCTCGCGGCATTCGACGAGATTCCGCGCATCGCGCAGCACATCCGCTCGCGCGCCCGCTCGCACTTGCGGGTCGTGACCGCGCCGCGCTTCGGCCAGGGCCTCGTCTCGCCCGCGCTCGCGCTCGCGGTGCGCGAGAATCCCGGCATGCGCTGCACGGTGGACGTGCAGTCGCGCTTCGACCTCGAGAACCTGGTGGGGACCGCGGTGTACGACGTGGGGATCGCGTCGCTGCCCGTGACGCATTCGCTGGTGGCGGTCGAGAACCAGCCGCTGCTCTCGGTGCGCGCGGAGGCGCTGATGCCCGCGGACCATCCGCTCGCGCGGCATCCCAACGTGAGCGCGGCGGAGCTCGCGGGAGAGCCGATGGTGGGGCTATGGCCGAACCAGCGCTGGCGCCGGCAGGTGGACGAATTCTTCCGCGCGGGAGGCGCCACCGCGCGCTATGCGATCGAGGCGCAGTCCTCGCTCATGGCGTGCCAGCTCGTGCGCGACGGCGCGGGCCTCACGGTGCTGGATCGATTGTCGGCGCGCGCCGTGGACTTGAACGGCATGGCGCTGGTGCCGCTCGAGCCCGAGCGCCGCATCCTGGTCGGATGCATCCACCTGCGCGGGCGGCGCTTGAGCGAAGCGGCGGAGGCGTTCCTCGATTGCGTGCGGCGCAGCGTCGAGACCTTCCGCGCGGCGAGCGAGGCGAACGCGCAGGCCGTGACGCCGCTCTGGACGCCACGGCCCGCCGCGAGGAATCAGCGGTAGGTGACCGTGAGGTCGCCCACGCCGTCGACGTGCCCTTCGAGCTTGTCGCCCGCCTTGATGGGGCCCACGCCGGCGGGAGTGCCGGAGAAGATGAGGTCGCCCGGCTGCAGCGTCACGAGGCCGGACAGGTAGGCGATCTGCTCGGGCACGCTCCAGATCATCTGGTCGATGTCGCCCTGCTGCTTCGCCTGGCCATTCACCTTGAGCCAGATCGTGCCCTTGGAAGGATGGCCGATCTGCGAGGCGGGCCTGAGCGCGGTCGCGGGCGCCGACTCGTCGAAGCTCTTGCCCATCTCCCACGGGCGGCCCAGCTTCTTCGCCTCGCCCTGGATGTCGCGGCGCGTCATGTCGAGGCCGACGCCATAACCCCACACGTGGTCCAGCGCGCGCTCGACGGAAATGTCCTTCCCGCCCTTGCCGATGGCGACCACCATCTCGATCTCGTGGTGCACGTCCTTGGTCTTCACCGGGTACGCGATCGTCGCGCCATTCGGCACGATCGAGTTCGCGGCCTTCATGAAGAAGAACGGCGGCTCGCGGTCCGGGTCGTGGCCCATCTCGCGCGCGTGCTCCGCGTAGTTGCGGCCCACGCAATAGATGCGGCCCACGGGGAAGCGGGCGTCCGTGCCCTCCACGGGAAGGGAGGGCAGGGCGCCCATGTCGATCACGTACTTCACGTTGCGCAGGTCGTCTTTCATCGTCTCTTTCGGCGGTGCCCGGAAAAAACGACCATTTTACGTTACTCGACCACCGCCCCCGAAGCCTTCACCACCTTCGACCACTTCTGCGTCTCGTCGGCGATCGTGCGCTGGAAGTCGTCGGGCGTCCCGGGAATCGGACGGCCGCCGAGGTCCGCGAACTTCTTCAGCATGCCCGGATCGGCGAGCGCGCGGTTCACCTCCGCGTTCACCTTCTCCACGACCTCGCGCGGCGTGCCCTTCGGCATGCCGATGCCGAACCAGGCGGTGGCCTCGTAGCCGGGCACCGTCTCGCCCACCGTCGGCACGTCGGGCATCGAGGGCTCGCGTTGCGCGGTGGTGACGCCGAGCGCGCGCAGCCGTCCGCCCTTGATGTGCGGGGCCGACGACGGGAGGTTGTCGAACATGACCTGCACGGTGCCTCCCAGCAAGTCGGTCAAGGCCGGACCCGCGCCCTTGTACGGCACGTGCACCATCTGGCAGCCCGTCATCTGCTTGAAGAGCTCGCCCGAGAGGTGCACCGACGTGCCGCTGCCCGACGAGGCCATGTTGATCTTGCCGGGGTTCGCCTTGCAGTAGGCGATGAACTCGGCGACCGTCTTCGCGGGCACGTTCGGGTTCACCTCCATCACGTTCGGCGTGCGCACCATGCCGGCCACGCCCACGATGTCGCGCGGGAAGTTGAAGTTGAGGTTCCTGTAGAGCGTCGTGTTGATGCCATTGGCCGGATTCACGAGCAGCATCGTGTAGCCGTCCGGCGGCGAGTTGATCACGTACTCGGTGCCGATGTTGTTGCCGCCCCCGGGCTTGTTCTCCACGATGAACTGCTGCCCCATGTGCTCCGACAGCCACTGGGCCATGATCCGCGCGAGGACATCGGTGGTCCCGCCGGGCGGGTACGGCACGACCCATTTCACCGTGCGTGTCGGGTAATCGAGGGCGAGGGCGCTCGTGACGGCGGTGGCGGCGACGAGGGCGATGGCGGCAAGCCTGGCAAGACGGAACAAGGTGCTCCTCCTCATGTTGTTGTCGGCGCCGTCCGGCGCCTCGCGCATGGTAACGAAACCGCGCGCGCTTTACAGCCGCAAGCCGGAATCGCCGCGAGCCGCGCGCTGGGCGCGGGCGAGCGCCGGCAGCAGGTTGAGGCCGGAAGCGGCTTTCAGCGCCGTGGCGCTCGAGCGCAGGGCTTCCCAGTCATCGCCGACCGCCTGTCCCGCCGCCGCGATCGCCACGATGTTCCCGGCCTCGGAGGGCGGCAGGACCAAGACGCGATCCTCGAACGCCTCGCGCAGCCGGTCCGTGCCCGGCCGCACCCCGCGCGTGCGCGTGACGAGGTTCACGGCCAGGATGCCGCGGCGCGAGAGCCGCGCGCGGCAGTTCAAGTAGAACGGCAGCGTCTCGAGCATGCCGGCGCGTCCCTTCTCGTCGTAGCCGTCCACCACGATGAAGTCGAACTTGCGCGGGGTCTTCGCCAGGAAATCGTGGCCGTCGGCGAGCTCCACGCGCAGCCGGTCCGAAGGCTCCGGCAGGCGAAAGTACTGGTACGCGGCCATGATCACCTGCTCGGAAATCTCCACCACGGTGACGCGCGCCGCGGGCCGGTGTCGGTAGAGGAACTTGGTGACCGAAGCGGTGCCCAGCCCGACCTGCAGCACGCTCGCGGGCCATTCGGGCTCGTGCAGCACGAGGGGGAACATGAGGTCGCGCGTGTACTCGAGCTCGAGCGCGTAGGGCCGCGCGATGCGCATGGCCCCCTGGATCCACGGCGAGCCGAAGTGCAGGAAGCGCACGCCGCGCTCCTCGCTGATCTCGATCTTCGGCATGGCGCTACCGACTGCGGGTGGAGGACGTCATGCCTAGCCGAAGCGCAGCTTCATGCCGAGGATGGCCGCGGCGAGCGCCAGCGTGATCGCGTTCCAGACGATGATCGGCGCCTCGTTGCGCAGGATTCCATAGGCGAGCCAGAGCGCGACGCCTGCGGTGAACGTGGCGAACGTGTGCAGCGAGAGGTCGCGCGCGCTGCGGGCACGCCAGACCTTGGCGACCTGCGGCACGAACGCGATGGTGGTGAGGAATCCGGCGACGAGGCCGGTGGTCGTGGCGATGTCCATCGCCGCAAGGCTGCCCGAGCGCGCCCGCGACCGCAAGATCGTGCCGCGGCCCGGACCATTGCGCTTCACGAGCGAATGCGCACGCGGCGGTCGCACCTCACCACGTCACGGGAATGCCCCCGCGCCCGGCCGGTAGGGCGCCTGGCGCCGTTCGCGTTCGGTCGGGATGCCGAGCCCCACGATGAGGGCGGAAAGCGTCTCGGGATCGTCGTAGTGCACCGCGTGGCCCCATCCCGGGACGACGATCGGATCGGGCGCACCCGCCGCGTGCGCCAGGCGCTCGGCCCAGCGCTGCGACGAGATGCGATCCCGCTCCCCGCGCACCACGGCGACCGGGCACTGCACGCGCGGGGCGAGGCGCTCGGGGCGATCATCCACCGAGCGAGTGCTGCGATCGGCGGTCGGACCGATGAGCACGAGGCGCGAGGCGAGCTCGGGGCGCGATGCCGCGAGGTGCAACGCGACCTGGCAGCCGAGCGAATGGCCCACGACGACCGCGCCGCGCAATCCCATCGCCTCCATCCACGATGCCAGTGCCTGCGCGAGCTCGGCGACCGTGAGCGGACGTGCGTCGTGGTCGCTCGGCCCGTGGCCGGGAAGGTCGGGCGCGTACACCGGTGCGTGATGCGAGAGCCGCGCGGCGAGCGGCACGAAGTACGAGCTACCGATGCCGAAGCCGTGGACCAGCACGAGGGGATCCGCATTCGTCATCACGTCGCGCAGGCGCGAGTGGATGCGCAGCGTGCCGGAGCCGGCGACGGCCGGGATGCGCGTCCAGCGCCGGTAGAGGATGCCCCCGGCGGTGCGGAAGCGGAAGAGCTCGCGCGACAGCCGCCTGGCGAGGCCCGCGGCCGTGAACGCGAGTCCCGCGACGGCGAGCAGGGCGGCGGCGCGCCCGGCATCGCGGGCGCGAAGGGACGGAAACTTCGAAGCGAGCATCGGGGCGTGGGTCATGGTGGGCGTTCCGGCGCGAGAACCGATGGACAGGCGCGGCGGCGCGCCGTTCGCGCGCACGGCCGGAACCTCACTCGCGGGACATGCCTGAGTATGCCAATATCGCGCCCGGACGGACGGCGCTGCGCCCACGACATTCGACTGGAGGAGTCCATGCGATCCAACCATCGCTTTACCTGTTTCGCGTGCGTGGGCGCCGTGGCGGCGCTCTGCGCATTGCCCGTGCTCGCCCAGAACGTGAAGGTCACGCCTCTCGGCGGCATCGAGGGCGAGTTCTGTCCCTTCGACCGCGCGCTCATCTTCGAGGACCCGAACGGCACGCGCATCCTCTACGACCCCGGCCGCACCGTGGCCGGAGGGGGCGACCCGCGGCTGGGCAAGATCGACGTGATCCTGATCTCGCACATGCACGGAGACCACGTGGGCAACACGCGCACCAAGGCGCCCAACTCAGGCAGCTGCGAAAAACCCGATACGTCCGTCTCCGCGGTGCCGCTCACGAACGCCGTCGAGATCGCGCTCGCGAAGAAATCCAAGATCGTGGCCGGCAGCGACATGTCGTTCTTCTTCGCGGCGAAGCTCAAGGCCAACGGCGGCGATCCGGCCAACTCGATCCTCACGCGCTTCGGCGGCACGGTCACGGTGGGCGGCGTGAAGATGACGACGGTGACCGCGATACACAGCAACGGCGTTGATCCCGACTTCATCGGCGGCGACCTCGGGGCCGCCATGAAGGCCGCCGGCGTGTTGGGTGACGTGGGCCCGCCTACAGGATTCGTGCTTTGGTTCTCCAACGGCCTCGTGACGTATCTCACGGGCGACACCGGCATCACGGCCGACATGGAGCGCGTCGTGCGCGACTACTATCACCCGACGCTCACCGTGATCAACTTCGGCGGCGGGCTCACGATCGGCCCCGCGGAGGCGGCGTACGTCATCAATTCGCTGGTCAAGCCGGTGTCGGTCATCGCCTCGCATGCGAACGAGGTGGGCACCGTGAATGGCAAGGTGCGTCCCGGCAGCAAGACGGAGGCGTTCCTCAAGGCGGTGAACGTGAAGGCGTACGTGCCGCTTTCCGGCAAGACGATGGAGTTCGACGCCGGAGGCCACTGCAAGGCCGGGTGCTGAGCTTGCACGCGAAGTCGCTCCTCGCCGCCGCGGCGCTCGTCGCCGCGTGCGCCGGGGCGCCGTCGATTCCGGTCGCGGACATCGCGCCGACCGGCACGTTAAGGGTCGCGGTGGCCGTGGGTCCGTCGCCCTCGGCATTCTGGGCGACACGCGATCCGGCGACGCGCGGCGCGCGCGGCGTCACGGTCGAGCTCGGAAAGGCCGCGGCGTCGAAGCTCGGCGCGCCGGTGCAGATCGTCGAGTACCAGACCTCCGCCCAGATTACCGCCGCGGCCCCGAAGGGCGCGTGGGATCTCTCGTTCATGCCGTACGATGCCGAGCGCGACAAGTATGTCGATGTGGGCCCGGCTTACGTGCGCTACGCGACGACTTACGTGGTGCGCGCCGGCTCCGACATTCGCACGCTGGCCGACGTGGACCACGCGGGCGTGCGCGTGGGCGCGATCGAAGGCACCGCCATCTCGCGCACGGTTGCCAAGGCGCTCACGAATACGAAACTCACCGTGTTCCCCACGGCCGAGGCTGCGCAGGCCGAGCTCGCGGCGGGGCGCCTGGACGCGCTGGCACAGGGCCGCGACGCCCTGGGCGACTTCGCGCGGAAGAATCCCGGCACGCGCGTGCTCGACGAGGACATCCAGAGCACCGGCGTGGTGGTCGTGGTGCCCAAGGGCAGGGCAGTGGCCCGCGCCTGGGCTGCGCGCTTCATGGAGGACGCGAAGGGCGACGGAACGGTGCGGCGAGCGCTGGATAGCGGCGGGTTCAAGGACACGGCGGTTGCACCGCCGGAACCCCGCAGCTGATGCCTAAGCCGCCTTTGGGCGGTTTGTGATTCGCCGTGCATAACGGACGCGCCGCCACAAACATTCGCCGGAATCTCAAGCCGTTGCGGTTGACGCTGCCGGCGTTAACGGACGACAATCCGCGTTAAACGGACGCGGGGTCGGTGTTATTTAGAAATGGCCGTATGCGATCCGGGCGTCGAGGGGCGATAAGTTGTTATTCATAAATCACCATACATATCGTTAGACGTCTCATATGCGAACACCGGCGCAATACGTTTCGGGCGAAGAGCCGATGGTCGGAGACCTCGTCGATTTGAATCGTGGTGCCGGCTTGCTGGGCACCGTTAGGGTCGTCATTTCTGGCCCCAATGAGGGCGCGGCGCCTGGACACTCCGTTGAAGCCTGGTCCACGAACGGTCCTGGAATTTTGGTCGAAATGGACAACGGTGCTTTCGTATTTAATACTGCGGACAACGATGTCGTTCTTATCAAAAGAGACGTCTAACCACACGCTCAACCGGCCCGTGGCGCATCGTGGTCGCGGCGTCGCACGCGCGCCGCGTATCAGTAGCGTGGTCGGCCGGTTAGCTTATCGTTAGGCATCGCTTTATGAGGCATCGCGTCGTTGTGCTCATCGTCACGTG
>DASRRY010000043.1:0-25206 GCA_035656735.1 Usitatibacter sp.
GCGCCGCCTGATGGCGTAGGCCGCCTGAACCAATGCCCGCATGGCCGAATGCTAACGGGATCGGGCTGGCAGGAACAGGCGGTGAGCCTATATCGGATCTATGACAGCCGTTCCTGATCCGCGCCGCTTTCTTTACCGAAACCTTGATCCCGATGCGGCGAAACGGCTCGCAAGCACCCATCTTTCGCCGCATGACGACGGCGAGCTCTATCTCCAGTTCAGCGCCAGCGAGGCGTTCGGGCTCGACGATGGCCGGCTGAAGACCGCCGATTATCACACCAACTCGGGCTTTGGACTTCGCGGCGTTTCCGGCGAGACCACCGCCTTCGCCCACGCCAACGAAATTAGCCAAGCCGCGATCGAGCGCGCCGCGGCGACCTTGAAGCTGCTCGATCCTCGAAGGGGCGAGGTCGCGCCGCCGCCTGCCCGCACCAACCAGGCGATGTACGGTGCCGACGATCCTTTGAGCCTGATCCCCTTTGCCGATAAGGTCGCGCTGTGCCAGCGTATCGACGCAGCCGCCCGCTCCCGCGACCCGCGCGTCGCGCAGGTCAGCGTCACTCTCGCTGCAAGCTGGAGCGTGATCGACATCGTCCGCGCGGACGGCTTCGTCGCATCCGACGTACGGCCGCTGGTGCGGCTCGGCGTGAATATCGTCGCCGAGCAGAATGGACGCCGCGAAACCGGCTCTCACGGGCTCGGCGGCCGCTATCTTTACGATAGGCTGTTCGACGAAGCGCAATGGTCGCGGGCGATCGACATCGCGTTGGCGCAGGCGCTGACCAACCTCGAATCTCTCGCCGCACCGGCTGGCGAGATGCAAGTCGTGCTTGGTCCGGGTTGGCCCGGCGTGCTGCTGCACGAGGCCGTCGGCCACGGGCTCGAGGGCGACTTCAACCGCAAGGGCACGTCCGCCTTCAGCGGCCGCGTGGGCGAACGCGTGGCGGCTCCGGGCGTGACGGTGATCGACGACGGCACCATTCCCGACCGGCGCGGCTCGCTCTCCATCGACGACGAGGGCAACCCGACGACGCGCAGCGTGCTGATCGAGGACGGCATCCTGCGCGGCTACCTGCAGGACCGCCTGAACGCGCGCCTCATGAACGTGGCGCCCACGGGCAACGGCCGGCGCGAGTCGTACGCGAGCATTCCCATGCCGCGCATGACCAACACCTTCATGCTCGGTGGCGACCGCGATCCGCAGGAGATCATCGCGTCGATCGATCGCGGGCTCTACGCGGTGAACTTCGGCGGCGGCGAGGTGGACATCACCAGCGGCAAGTTCGTGTTCTCCGCCTCGGAGGCGTACTGGGTCGAGAAGGGGAAGATCCTCTATCCGGTGAAGGGGGCCACGCTCATCGGCAACGGCCCCGACGCGCTGACCCACGTGAGCATGGTCGGCAACGACATGTGCCTGGATCCGGGCATCGGCATGTGCGGCAAGGACGGGCAGAGCGTGCCGGTCGGCGTGGGCCAGCCCACGATCCGGATCGAGGGGCTTACGGTCGGCGGCACCGCGTAAGATTCGCATCCGATCGCCGACTCATGGCGTATCGCATGTCAGGAGGAACGCGTATATGACACGTCGCAATTTCGTCGCCGCGCTGGGCGCGCTCTTCGCGGCCGGCAAGGCGGGTGCTGCAGAGCCGCGCAAGGACGCCGCGCGGGCGGGCGGCATTCAGAAGCTCCAGCTCTCCGAGGACGAGTGGCGCAAGCGCCTCACGCCCGAGCAGTTCGCGGTGCTGCGCCAGGAGGCCACCGAGCGTCCGGGCTCGAGCCCGTTCAACAGCGAGAAGCGCAAGGGCACCTTCGCCTGCGCCGGCTGCGACCTGCCGCTCTTCGATTCGTCCGCCAAGTTCGAGAGCGGCACGGGATGGCCGAGCTTCTTCACCTTCATCCCGGCGCACCTCGAGACGCACACCGACTTCAAGCTGATCCTGCCGCGCACCGAGTACCACTGCGCCCGCTGCGGCGGCCACCAGGGCCACGTCTTCGACGACGGCCCGGCACCCACCGGCAAGCGCTACTGCAACAACGGCGTGGCGCTGAAGTTCGTGCCGGCCTGAACCTGAATTCGGGGACGCAGTCGGATCTCGGCTGCTGAAATCGGGGACGCAGTCGGAATTCATTTCGGGCGTCGTCCCGGATCGAACCGCGGGCGTTGAGTGCGAATGCTTCGTCCTGATGACGAACCATGTGCATCTCCTCATGACGCCAGCCGCGCCGCGCAACGCCAGCGAGCTGATGCGCCATCTCAACCTGCGCTTCGTGCACTTGATGAATCGCAAGTACGGTCGCACGGGCTCCGGATGGGAAGGCCGCTTCTGGTCCAGCATCGTGGAAACCGGCGCCTACTTCATCCGATGCCAGCGCTATATCGAGCTCAATCCGGTCCGTGCGGGGTTGGTGAAGAATCCGGCGAAGTATCCGTGGTCCAGCCATGCGTGCAATGCGTTCGGAACGCCGAGCTCGATCGTCGAGCCGCACGCCGAGTACCTGGCGCTGGGCGGAAACGACGTACGGCGCAGGGCGGCGTATCGGGCGCTTTTCCTGGAAGGGCTGGACGACGCGGAACTCGGCGCGATTCGCCAAGCGGCGCGCAGCAGCCTTCCCTATGGGTCCGAGGCTTTCATTCGCGAGCTGGAATCGACGCTGCAGCGGCCGATGACCCGAGGCCGGCCGGGCCCAAGGGGTCGCGTCTCGCGACTGCCGCCGGCCGCGTGAGCGAATTCCGACTGCGTCCCCGGTTTCAGGGTTCGATCTTCGCGTCGAGTCGGGCGGGGCGGGTGGCGCTCCACTTCCAGCAGTATTCCCGCGCGGTGCGGGCGACGAAGGTGCCGCCATCGCCGCGCATGCGGTCGCGGCGCAGGGCATAGGTCACCTTGTCGCCATCCGCGAAATGGATGTCGAAGTCCACGGGCCCGTCGGCCTTCCAGTACCAGCGGCGCTTGTCGCCCGCGGCGAGGCCCATGCAGGACTCGACGGGCTTGCCCGGCTCGAGCGTGGTGGAGACGGCGGATGAAGAGGAGGAGGTCGATGCGGCCGCGTGCAGGAGGCACGAGGCGCCCAGGGCGGCAAGGCCGGCGATGAGACGCTGCATGGTTTCGTATGCTAGCATTGGGTCATGCGCCGTTTCCCGCTGCCCTTTTACTGGTTCTGCTTTTATCTCACGCCGGAGGCGGTCGAGAGAGTTTGAGCCGGGCACGAACGAGCCAAAACTAACGAAACCGCCAGCCTGAAACTGGCGGTTTTTTGTTTCCATGAGCCATATCCGCACCGACGACGTGCGCATCGAGCAGGGCGACGAGCTTCTCGCCCCGATGCAGGTCATGCGCGAGCTGCCCGCGACGGAGCGCTCGGAGGAGGCCACCTTCGCCGGGCGCAAGGCGGTGCACGACATCCTGCGCGGCGCCGATGACCGGCTGCTCGTCGTGGTCGGCCCGTGCTCGATCCACGATGCGAAGGCCGCCCTCGACTATGCGCGCCGCCTCAAGGGCGAGCACGACCGCCTGCGGGCCGACCTCGCCATCGTGATGCGCGTCTACTTCGAGAAGCCGCGCACGACCATCGGCTGGAAGGGCTTCATCAACGACCCGCACCTCGACGAGACCTTCGACATCAACGAGGGAATCCGTCTCGCGCGCAAGCTCCTGCTCGAGATCGACGAGCTGGGCGTGCCCTGCGGCACCGAGTTCCTCGACCTCATCTCGCCCCAGTACATCGCCGACCTCATCGCCTGGGGCGCCATCGGTGCGCGCACGACGGAATCGCAGTCGCACCGGCAGCTCGCCTCGGGCCTCTCCTGCCCGGTCGGATTCAAGAACGGCACCGACGGCAACATCCGCATCGCGGTCGACGCGATCAAGGCCGCTTCCGCGCGCCACCATTTCATCTCGGTCACGAAGTCGGGCCACGTCGCCGTGTTCAAGACCGCGGGAAACGAGGACTGCCACGTCATCCTGCGCGGCGGCAAGGCGCCCAACTACGATTCCGCGAGCGTGGATGCCGCGTGCCGGGAGCTCGCCGCCGCGGGGCTCGCCCAGCACCTGATGATCGATTTCTCCCACGCGAACGCGTCGAAGCAGTTCATGCGGCAGCTCGACGTGGGCGCCGACGTGTCGCGGCAGCTCGCCGCGGGCGAGCGGCGCATCGCCGGCGTGATGATCGAGAGCCACATCAACGCCGGACGCCAGGACCTCGTCCCCGGAAAGCCGCTCGACTACGGCGTCTCCATCACCGATCCGTGCCTCGGCTGGGCCGACACGGTCAAGCTGCTCGACATGCTCGCCGACGCGGTGCGCCAGCGCCGCGTCGCCCTGGAGGAATGACATGAAGGCGAAGGAATCCGAAAGCAAACCCGCCACGCACGCGCGGGCCGGCGGCGAGAGCGTCGCGGTCTTCGGCCGCACGGACGACCTGCGCATCGGCGCGGTGCGCGCGCTCATCGCGCCGCAGCTGCTGCTCGAGGAGCTGCCGATCGAGGCCACCGCGTTCGCGACCGTCGCGAGCGGCCGCCAGTCGATCCACCGCGTGCTGCACGGCGCGGACGACCGGCTCGTGGCGGTGGTGGGGCCCTGCTCGATCCACGATTCCGCGGCCGCGCTCGAGTATGCGCAGCGCCTGCGGCAAGCCGCGCAGCGCCACGAGGCGGACCTGCTCGTCGTCATGCGCGTGTACTTCGAGAAGCCGCGCACGACCGTCGGCTGGAAGGGCTTCATCAACGACCCGCGGCTCGACGGCAGCTTCGCGATCAACGAGGGCCTGCGCCGCGCGCGCAGGCTGCTGCTCGACATCAACCGCATGGGGCTGCCCTGCGGCACCGAGTTCCTCGACCTGCTCTCGCCGCAGTACATCTCCGACCTCATCGCCTGGGGCGCGATCGGCGCGCGCACCACGGAGTCGCAGTCCCATCGCCAGCTCGCCTCGGGCCTGTCCTGTCCCGTGGGCTTCAAGAACGGCACCGACGGCTCGGTCAAGATCGCCGTGGATGCCCTGCGCGCCGCGGCCGCGCCCCACGCGTTCATGGGCATGACCAAGACCGGCCAGGCGGCGATCTTCGAGACCACGGGCAACGAGGACTGCCACGTGATCCTGCGCGGCGGCAGGCAGCCGAACTACGACCGCGCGAGCGTGGACGCGGCGGCGAAGGACCTCTCGGGCGCGGGGCTCGCGGCGCATCTCATGATCGACTTCTCGCACGCCAATTCCTCCAAGCAGTACGAGCGCCAGCTCGACGTGGCGCGCGACGTCGCGTCGCAGCTCGCGGCGGGCGACGACCGCATCTTCGGCGTGATGGTGGAAAGCCATCTCAACCCCGGGCGCCAGGACATCCTGCCGGGCAAGGCCCTCGAGTACGGCGTGTCCGTGACGGATCCGTGCCTCGGCTGGGCCGACACGGAGAAGGTGCTCGACGTGCTCGCCGAAGGCGTGCGCGGCCGCAGGCTCGCGAGCCATGAGTAAGGCCGACGAGTTCCGCATCCTCGGCCGCCGCCCCGGCAACGAGGAGCCGATCCGCTTCACCTACCAGGGCGTCACGTTCGATCCCGACTCCTTCCATCTCGTGGCCGGCCTCAACGCCGTGGACACGCGCGAGTTCGTGGACCAGACCTTCCGCGCCCTCGCCGCGGCGGGCCAGGTCTGCGCGCGCATGGGGGCTTACAAGCCGCGCACGAGCCCGTATTCGTTCCAGGGCTACGGCAAGCAGTGCCTGCCCTACGTGTTCGAGCTCGCGGGCAAGCACGGCATCCGCGTCATCTGCATGGAGGTGACGCATGACGAGCACTTGGAAGAGATCCGCAACGCGCTGCGGCAAACCGGCGATCCGGCCGGCGTGATGCTGCAGATCGGCACCCGCAACACGCAGAACTTCGAGCTGCTGAAGACCGTCGGCAGCCAGCGCGAATTCCCCATCCTCCTCAAGCGCGGCTTCGGCATCACGCTGCACGAGTCGCTCCTCGCCGCGGAGTACGTCGCGAGCGGCGGCAACCGCAACATCGTGTTCTGCCTGCGCGGCATGAAGACGAACCTCGGCGACCCGCACCGCAACCTCGTCGACTTCGCGCACATCCCGGTCGTGAAGCGCCTCACCCGCATGCCGGTCTGCATCGATCCGTCGCACTCGGTGGGCATTCGCGCCGACTCGGCCGACGGCCTGCCGGACATCTTCCATGCCGCGGCGCAGGGCGTCATCGCCGGGGCCAACATGGTGCTCACCGACATCCACCCCGAGCCGCGCAAGGCGCTCGTCGATGCCGCCCAGGCGCTCACGCTCGAGGAGTTCGCCGCCTTCGCCGAGGATTGCGCGATCGCGCGCGAGGCCTATCTCAGGCGCGTCGAGCGGGCTCGCGCCGCTGCGCCGTCGCGGGCGGCCTCCGCGACGGCCTGACGATGCACCGCGGGGCCGTCGTCCTGCTGGCGGCGGCATTGCATGCGCTCACGGCGGCTGCGGCGTTCACCGTGCGCGATGACGCGGGCCACGACGTGCGGCTCGACGGACCCGCGCAGCGCATCGTGACCCTCGCGCCGTTCCTCACCGAGATCGCCTACGAGGTGGGCGCGGGCGACCGCGTCGTGGCCGTGAGCGAGCACAGCGACTGGCCCGAGGCGGCGCGCCGCCTTCCGCAGGTCGGCAACGCCTTCACGTTCTCCCTCGAGCGCATCGCGGCGCTGCATCCCGACCTCGTGCTGGTATGGAAGGACAGCATGCGCGCCGCGGACCTGGAGCGCCTCGAGCGCTTCGGGGCGCGGGTCTTCGTGGTCGAGGCCCGCACGCTCTCCGACGTGCCGCGTGCGCTGGCGGCTGTCGGGCGGCTCACCGGAGGCGACGGGCTCGCGCCCGCGCGCAGGTTCGAGGCCCGCATCGAAGCACTGCGTGCGCGCCATGCGCACGCGCCGAGGCTGCGGGTGCTGCTGGAGATCTGGCACCAGCCGCTCACGACGCTCGGGGGCCGCCACTTCATGAACGAGGCGCTCGAGGCCTGCGGCGCGAGCAACGCCTTCGAAGACCTGCCCGGCGTGGCGCCCGTGGTGGGCTGGGAAGACGTCTACCGTCGCGATCCGGACGCGATCGTCGCGGTTTCCGAAGGCATCACGCGGGAAGCATTCCTCGATTTCTGGGGCGCGCGTCCCACGCTGCGCGCGGTGAAGACCGGGCGCCTCGCCTTCGTGGCACCCGATCGCCTGCAGCGCCAGAGCGCGCGCCTGGCCGACGGTGTCGCCGACCTGTGCGCGGCCCTGGATCGCATCCGTCCCGCTACTTGACGAGCTCCGGCGCGGTCGTCCCGCCGAGGGCGCCGATGTCGCCGCTCATCTCGCCGCCTTCCTGCACCAGCATCTTGCCGTAGCGGATCTTGCCCGAGACGCGGCCGCTCGCGTGCACCACGAGCTTCTTGCGCGCGGTCATCTCGCCCTGGAACGAGCCGCGGATCTCGGCCACGTCGACGTCGACCTTGCCGTTGAACGCGCCGTTCTCGGCGATCTGGATCGCGCGGCTCACCATCGTGGCCTCGACGCGTCCCTCGACGACCAGGGTGTCGCAATCGTCGATCTCCACGCCCTTCAGCTTGATGTTGGGACCGACGATGAGCTTGCTGCCCGCGGTGTCGTCGGCGACGACCGGGGCCACGACGGGCGCGGGGGCGGCGGCCGGCACGGGGGACGAAGCGGGCCGCGGCGCGGTGGCCGTGGCGAGCGCATTACCGCCAGCATAGGGTTCCGGCTTGTGGGCGTCGCGCGAATTGCGCACCGGCTCGCGCCGGCCGAACAGGTTCTCTCCGTACTTCATGCGTACTCTCCCAGGTGGACAACGGGAGAGGGCGTAATCACGTTTCGTGCCATCGCGCGCCGCAGAGGGACACTGTAGCCGCGGCGTGATCGAACTCGTCGCCGCGCAGCTACAGCGAAGTGTCGCCTCTGCGGCGCGCAGGTGCGCGGCACCCTGTCGTGCGGGGCCGACATCGCGTGCCGCGAAAGGTCAGTGTGGCGGCTAGCTGCGCTGCACGGGCGCGATCATGCCCTTGCACAGCATGGGACCCGTGGGCTCGCGCGTAGGGGAGCCCCCGGGGGGCTCGGCGCTGATGGCGAGCGCCTTCGCATCGCGGACACGGGGGTCGGTGGGCTCGATCGTGATCATGGTATCGCCGACCTCGTTGCGCACGAGCCCGAGGGATCGCGGCGCTCCCCGCTCCGGCATGACCCAGAGCTCGAGGCTGCGGTCCTTCATGTTCGACCAGTCGTGGACGACGCGCACGCGCAACACGTCGGGCGGATGCATCGAGACCACGCCCATCGGCTGCTGGCTCGACGACACGAGCACCGCGACGAAGACCGGCTCGGTGCGCGGTCCCGTGGAGAAATACGCGAAGAAGGCGAGCAGCACCGCGGCGAGCCCGCTCGAGACGAGGCCCCACGGGCGCCAGAAGGCGACGCTCGACCACCACGACGCCCGGCGCGGGGCACGCCCTGCGATGCGCGCCTCGATCGCCCGCCATACGCGCGCCGGCGGCTCGACGGGAGGCACGCGGCCGGCGAGGGGTGTGAGCCACGCCTCCCACCGGGCGACGATCTCGCGCAGCCCGGCATCGCCCGCCAGGAGCGACTCGAAGCGCCGGCGTGCCGCGCCGCGCAGGGTGCCCAGCACGTATTCGGCGGCGAGCGCGTGGGCGAGCTCGTCGTGCGGGCGGCGCATCGCTATTCGACCTCCGTGATGGCCGCCCGCGCGAGGCAATCGCGCAGGCGCATGAGGCCGCGGCGGATGTGCGTCTTGACCGTGCCGAGCGGGCGCCCCATGTGCCGCGCCAGCTCGGAGTGGGAAAGGCCGTGGAAGAAAGCGAGCGCGATCGGCTGCCGCTGCTCCGCCTCGAGCTCCTCCAGGCAGCTTCGTATGGAGTGGGCCCGCGCGCGGTCGAGCGCCTCGCGCTCCGGGGCGGCGCGCTCGTCCGCGAGCGATTGCGTGAGCACATCGTCGATGTCGGGCTCCTCGCGCGTGCGGCGCATGACGTCGAGGCTGCGGTTGCGCACGATCGCCATCATCCACGTGAGCGGCGCGCTCTTCGCGGGGGCGTAGCCGGAGGCGTGGTTCCAGATGCTCACGTAGCTGTCCTGCAAGACCTCCTCCGCCAGGAACCGCTCACGAACTATACGCAGGGACACCGCGAACAGTTTCGCGCGCGTGGCGCCGTAGAGCTGCTCGAAGGCGCCGCGGTCGCGCAGCGCCGTGCGCGCGAGCAGCATGGCCAGCCGCGCGGCGGCGGGATCGGCCGTCACTCCGGGCGTTCCTCGCGTCCGGGGCGCCACAGCGTCTCGGGATGTCCCGCCTGCACGTTCACCGTGCGCGCGGCGAGGAACAGCAGGTCGGAGAGGCGATTCACGTACTGGATGCTGAGCGCGGAGACCGCCTCGTGGCGGCCGAGGGCCACGAGGGAGCGCTCGGCGCGCCGGCAGATCGCGCGCGCGAGGTGGCACGCGGCGGCGCCCCGGGTGCCGCCCGGCAGGACGAACTCGCGCAGGGGCGGCAACGGCTCGCGCAGCACCTCGACGCGCCGCTCGAGCTGTGCCACGTGGGCGTCCCACAAGGCGGAACGGCCGGGGATGCAGACCTCGCCGCCCAGGTCGAAGAGGTCGTTCTGCACGGCGACGAGCATGGCGCGCACGTGGTCGGGCAGCGCCTCGGCGAGCGCCACGCCGAGCGCGCTGTTGAGCTCGTCGATGTCGCCCAGGACCTGGATGCGCAGGGAGTCCTTGCCCACGCGCGCGCCGTCGCCCAGGCCCGTGGTGCCGTCGTCGCCCGTACGGGTCACGATCTTCGTGAGGCGATTGGCCATGGCGGATTGTAGCGGCTTCGCTGATATCATTTCGGGATTCCCCGATGGCGTTCCCTACGTGAAGACGAGCTTCCTGGATTTCGAACAGCCGATCGCCGAGCTCGAGCAGAAGATCGAGGAGCTGCGCTTCGTCCAGGACGACAGCGCCGTCGACATCTCGCAGGAGATCGACCGCCTCTCGAAGAAGAGCCGCGAGCTCACCAAGGACATCTACTCCAAGCTCAACGCCTGGCAGATCTCGAAGGTCGCGCGCCACCCGCAGCGCCCGTACACGCTCGATTACGTGAACGCGATGTGCACGGACTTCGAGGAGATGCACGGCGACCGCGCGTTCGCCGACGACCCGGCGATCGTCGGCGGCCTCGCGCGCTTCAACGGCCAGTCCGTCATGGTGCTCGGGCACCAGAAGGGGCGCGACACGCCCGACAAGATCTTCCGCAACTTCGGCATGCCGCGTCCCGAGGGCTACCGCAAGGCGCTGCGCCTCATGCACCTCGCCGAGAAATTCGGCGTGCCGATCCTCACCTTCGTCGATACGCCGGGCGCCTATCCGGGCATCGGCGCCGAGGAGCGCGGGCAGTCGGAGGCCATCGGCCGCAACCTCTACGCGATGGCGGGCCTGCGCGTGCCGATCATCACGTCGGTGATCGGCGAGGGCGGCTCGGGCGGGGCGCTCGCGATCGCCGTGGGCGACGTGACGCTCATGATGCAATACTCGACCTACTCGGTGATCTCGCCGGAGGGATGCGCCGCCATCCTCTGGAAGAGCGCGGAGAACGCGGGCGAGGCGGCCGAGAGCCTCGGCATCACGGCGCCGCGGCTGAAGACCCTCGGCGTCATCGACAAGGTCGTGAACGAGCCGCTCGGCGGCGCGCATCGCGACCCGGCGGACGCGGCGAAGAACCTCAAGAAGGCGATCCAGGACAACCTGCGCACGCTGCAGGATCTCTCCGTCGAGGAGCTGCTCGAGCGCCGCCAGGAACGCTGGGTCAACTACGGCAAGTTCAAGGAGCTCGCCGAATAGACCTGCGCGCGCATGTGTCCGGGCGCGTCGCGGCGCTGCTCCCGCCGCGGGCCCGCGTCTGCGCCGGGTTCTCGGGCGGTCTCGATTCGACGGTGCTTGTCGATGTCTTGGCGCGCCTGGCGGGAGATGGCGCGATCGAGCTCACGGCGCTCCATGTCCACCACGGCCTGAGTCCCAACGCGGACGCGTGGGCCGCGGCATGTGCGGCATTCTGCTCGGAGCGTGGCATTCCGCTCGCCATCGAGCGTGTGGTCGTGGAGCGTGCGGGCGAGGGGCTCGAGGCCGCGGCGCGTCGCGCGCGCCATGGGGCATACGCCGCGCGGGGCGAGGATTGCATCGCGCTCGCGCACCATCGCGAGGACCAGGCGGAGACGGTGCTCTTCAACCTGCTGCGCGGCAGCGGCCTCGAGGGCGCCCGCGGCATGCCCGAGTGGCGCGCCATGGGTCCCGGCGAGCCTCATCTCTTCCGGCCGCTGCTCGACGTGCCGCGGCAATCGATCCTCGATTACGCGCGCGACCAGCGCCTCGCCTGGGTCGAGGACGAATCCAACGCGCGGCGCGACGCGGACCGCAACTACCTGCGCCACGAGGTGGCCCCGCGCCTCGACGCGCGCTTCCCCGGGTGGCGCGACGCCGTGGCGCGCTTCGCTCGCCATGCGCGCGATGCGCAGGCGCGCCTCGAGCCCGGCATCGACGGCGCCCTGCAAGGCGGGCGAGCGGGCGCCGGCCCCGATGCCGCGGCGGCGACGTTGCGTGCGTTCCTCGCCGCGCATGGATTGCGCATGCCCAGCGAAGCGCGGCTGGCCGAGATGGCGCGACAGCTCCTGGGGGCGCGCGCCGACGCCCAGGTGCAGCTGGTGCACGACGGCCACGTCGTCACGCGCTACCGCGACCGCTGGTATGTGCGTCCCGCGGGGCCGGAAGAGCGCGCGTGGCGCGTGCGCTGGTCGGGCGAGCTCGAGGTGGCGTTGGGCGCGGCGCGCGGCAGCGTGGTCTTCGAGTCCACGACCGGTGCCGGCATCGCACGCCCCGCGCAGGATGGCGGCGACTGGTACTTCGCGCCCCGCGGCGGCGGCGAGCGGTTGCGGCTTCATGCGCGCGGACCGTCGCGAACCCTCAAGAACCTGATGCAGGAGCAGGGCATGCCGCCCTGGGAACGGCGCGCGTTGCCCCTGCTCTTCCACGGCGAGCGCCTGGTCTGGGCTCCGGGCATCGGCATCGCGGCCGAATATGCCTGCGGGCCCGGCGCCACGGGGCTCGCGCCGTCGTGGCGGGTGGCGCGAAAGGCCTCGCTGTGATAGAATGAAAGGCTAACATTTTCATAAATTTACGGAGCTTTTGATGTCCGAAGTCACGGCGGTCGAGCGCACTCTTTCCATCATCAAGCCGGATGCGGTCGCGAAGAACGTGATCGGCGAGATCCTGGCCCGTTTCGAGAAGGCGGGCTTGAGGATCGTCGCGGCGAGGATGGTGCACCTGTCGCGCGCGGAGGCCGAGGGCTTCTACGCCGTGCACAAGGCGCGTCCGTTCTTCAGGGACCTGGTCGAGTTCATGATCTCGGGACCGGTGATGGTGCAGGTGCTCGAGGGCGACAACGCGATCCAGAAGAACCGCGACCTCATGGGTGCCACCGACCCGAAGAAGGCCGACAAGGGCACGATCCGCGCCGATTTCGCGCAGTCGATCGACGCCAACGCCGTGCACGGCTCCGACGCGGTCGAGACGGCGCGCACCGAGATCGCGTACTTCTTCCCGCAGAGCCAGGTTTACTCGCGCTAGGGCGGGCGCACCGCGAGGCCATGACCGGACGCACCAACCTCCTCGACTTCACCCTGCCGCGGCTCACGGAGTGGTTCGCCGCGCAGGGCGAGAAGCCGTTCCGCGCGCGGCAGGTCTTCCAGTGGATCCACCAGCGCGGCGTGGCGGATTTCGACGCGATGACCGACCTCGCGAAGTCGCTGCGCGCGAAGCTCAACGACATCGCCGCGGTGCGGCCGCCCGTGATCCTCTCGGAGCACCGCTCCGCCGACGGCACCGTGAAGTGGCTCTTCGACGTGGGCGTCGGCAATGGCATCGAGACGGTGTTCATCCCCGAGGATGACCGCGGCACGCTCTGCGTGTCCTCGCAGGTGGGCTGTGCCCTCGACTGCAAGTTCTGCTCGACCGGGCGCCAGGGCTTCAACCGCGACCTCGGCGTGGCCGAGATCGTCGGCCAGCTCTGGGTCGCCAACAAGCGGCTCACCGAGATGGAAGCGCAGGGGCAGACCACGCGCACGGTGTGGCCGCCCAAGGACGAGGCCGAGAGAACCGAAGCCGACGGGGTGTCGCTGTCGCCCAAGCCGGTGACGAACGTCGTGATGATGGGCATGGGCGAGCCGCTCAACAACTTCGGGCCCGTGGTGCATGCGATGTCGATGATGCTCGACGATTTCGCCTACGGGCTCTCGCGCCGCCGCGTGACGCTCTCGACCTCGGGCGTGGTGCCGCACATCCGCAAGCTGAAGGAGGTGCTCCCCGTGGCGCTCGCCGTGAGCCTGCACGCGCCCAACGACGACATCCGCAGCCGCATCATGCCGATCAACGACGCCTACCCGATCCAGGAGCTGCTCCAGGCGTGCCGCGAATACCTCGAGGTGGCACCGCGCGACTTCATCACCTTCGAGTACGTGATGCTCAAGGGCGTGAACGACGCGCCCGACCACGCGCGCGAGCTCGTGAAGCTGCTGAAGGGCACGCCGTCCAAGGTGAACCTGATCCCGTTCAACCCGTTCCCCGACTCGGGCTTCGAGCGCACGGAAATGGAGCGCGTGAGGCGCTTCCAGCGCATCCTGCTGGACGCCGGGCTCATCGCGACCATCCGCAAGACGCGCGGCGACGATATCGACGCGGCGTGCGGCCAGCTTGCCGGCCAGGTCGTGAACCGCATGAAGAAAAAGCCCATCCGAATCCATCCCTCCGCCCCGAGACCTTGATGCGCATCCTCCTCGCCACCGTCGCCTTCCTGGCGGCGGCCTGCACCTCGCAAAGCACCGTCGAATCGCACCCGGTGACCGACAGCACCGCCGCCGACGCGACCCGCCGTGCCCAGGTGCATACCGCGCTCGCCGGCGAGTACTTCGCGCGCGGCAACTTCCGCGTGGCACTCGACGAGACGCGCCTTGCCGTGAAGGACGACGGCAACTACATGCCCGCGTACAACATGCAGGGCCTGGTCTACATGGAGCTGCGCGAGGACGTGCCGGCGCGCGAGGCGTTCGACCATGCGCTGCGCCTGGCGCCCAACAACCCCGAGGTGCTGAACAACTTCGGCTGGTTCCTCTGCACGCGCGGCGATTCGGACCGCGCCGTCGACATGTTGAAGCGCGCGACGGCCGATCCCATGAACCCGACGCCGGAGAAGGCCATGCTCTCGCTCGGCCTCTGCTATCGCCGCATGAATCGCAACGCCGACGCCGAGCAGTCCCTGCGGCGCGCGGTGATGATCCGGCCCGAGCTCATCGGCGCGCTCTACAACCTCGCGATCCTGACCTACGAGCGCGGCGCGTACGACGACGCGGACAACTACCTGAACCGCTACATGCGCATCGCGCAGCCGAACCTCGACGGCCTGGTGCTCGGCGTGAAGATCGCGCGTGCGCGCCACGATGCCGCGAGCGAGGACAGCTACCTGCAGGTGCTGCGCCGCCGCTATCCCGACGCGCGCGAGACCCAAGAGCTCACCCAGAAGAAGTAGCCGATGGACGTGGCCGACAACGACGCGCGCGAAGCCGTCCCGCCGGGGCTGGGGGACACGCTCGCCCGCGCGCGCGACGAGCAGGGCCTGTCGCGCAACGACGTGGCGCAGCGCCTGCACATGAGCCCGTCGCAGGTCGAGGCGCTCGAAAGCGGCGACTACACGCGCCTGCCCAGGGGCATGTTCCTGCGCGGCTTCGTGCGCAATTACGCCAAGCTCGTGGGACTCGATCCCGAGGCGGTGCTGCCGCTCCTCGCCGGGGACGCGCCGCGAGATGCCGCTCCGCGCATCGTCGTGCCGACGCAGAACATCCGCTTCGATCCGCTCGGCCAGCGCTTCAGCTCGCCCTGGATCCGGTCGGGCATCACGGCGGGCGTGCTGCTGGCGCTCGCATTCGCCGCGATGTACTGGTGGGTCTTCGTCCGCCCGGAGATGACCGCGCAACGGGAGGCGCGGATCCTGCCGGCCGACGCGGTGACCGAGCCGTCGCCGGGCCCCGCAACCGCGCCGCCGGTCGAAGCGCCCCCTGCTGCGTCGCCCGCCGGCTCCGCAGCCCCTGCGGCCAACGTGCCGGCGAACATCCCGGCCATGCAGCGGTCCGTCGCGTCTTCCGCCCCGGCCCCGAACGCTTCGAACGCGCCATCGATCGCCAGTGTCGCGCCGCCGGCGGCGAGCGCACCGGCTCCCGCGGCGAATGCACCGGCTCTCGCGCCCGCGGCGAACGCGCCGGCTCCCACGGCGAAGGCACCCCCGGCGGCGGCCCGCGCGGGCGAGCGCCTGCTGCATTTCCGCTTCAAGGGCGAATCGTGGGTCGAGGTGCGCGACGCCGGCGACCGCATCGTCTTCCAGCAGCTCAATTCCGCGGGGAGCGAGGCGAGCGTCCACGCCAGGCCCCCGCTCCAGGTCGTGGTCGGCAACGCTCCCGAGGTCGAGATGGACAAGGACGGGCAGCCGTTCGACCTCGATCCCGTGACGCACGTCGCCGTCGCCCGCTTCAAGGTCGAGTAAGAGCCATGCCGCTTCGCCGTTCCTCGCGTCCCGTGCGCGTCGCCGACCAGGTCATCGGCGGCAGCGCGCCCATCCTCGTGCAGTCCATGACCAACACGGACACCGAGGATGCCGCCGCCACCGCGGCCCAGGTCGCGGCGCTCGCGCGCGCGGGCTCCGAGATCGTGCGCATCACCGTGAACACCGTCGAGGCCGGCCGCGCGGTGCCCGCGATCCGCGAGAAGCTGGCGGCCATGGGCGTCGACGTGCCGCTCGTGGGCGACTTCCACTTCAACGGCCACAAGATCCTGACCCAGGTGCCCGAGTGCGCGCGCGTGCTCGACAAGTACCGCATCAACCCGGGCAACGTCGGCCACGGCTCGAAGCGCGACGACCAGTTCTCGACGATGGTCGAGAAGGCGATCGAGCACGGCAAGCCCGTGCGCATCGGCGTGAACTGGGGCTCGCTCGACCCGGAGCTCCTCGCGCGCATGTACGACGCGAACGCGAAGCGGCCCGACCCGCAGCCCGCGGAGGCGGTGATGCGCGAGGCGCTCATCGCCTCGGCGCTCGAGAGCGCGGAATTCGCCGAGCACATCGGGCTTGCGCGCGAGCGCATCGTGCTCTCGTGCAAGGTCTCCGCGGTGCAGGACCTGATTTCCGTCTACCGCTCGCTGGCCGAGCGTTGCGACTACGCGTTGCACCTGGGCCTCACCGAGGCGGGCATGGGCTCGAAGGGCATCGTCGCCTCCGCCGCCGCCATGGGCGTGCTGCTGCAGGAAGGCATCGGCGACACCATCCGCGTCTCGCTCACGCCGGAGCCCAACGGCGACCGCACGAAGGAAGTCATCGTGGCGCAGGAGCTGCTGCAGACCATGGGCCTGCGCTCCTTCACGCCGATGGTGTCGGCGTGCCCCGGCTGCGGCCGCACGACGAGCACCTTCTTCCAGGAGCTCGCCGACAAGATCCAGTCGTACCTGCGCGCGCAGATGCCGGCGTGGAAATCGCGTTATCCCGGCGTCGCGGACATGCACGTCGCGGTGATGGGCTGTGTCGTGAACGGCCCGGGCGAGTCGAAGCTCGCCAACATCGGCATCTCGCTGCCGGGCTCGGGCGAGAAGCCCGTGGCGCCGGTGTTCGTCGACGGCGAGAAGACCGTGACGCTCAAGGGCGAGCGCATCGCCGAGGAATTCCAGGCCATCGTCGAGGACTATGTGCAGAGCCATTACGGCGGCGGCGAGCCCGCGCCCAGGGGCCAGCGCCTCGAGTCCATCCCCGTCCGCGTGAATCCATGAGCGCCCGCATCCACGCCATCCGCGGCATGGAGGACCTGCTGCCGGATGCGAGCCCGCTGTGGCTCAAGCTCGAGGACGCGTGCCGTGCGACGTTCGAGCAGTACGGCTACCGCTACATGCGCACGCCCATCGTCGAGCCGACGGCGCTCTTCGTGCGCGGCCTGGGCGAGGTCACGGACATCGTCGAGAAGGAGATGTACGTCTTCGACGACCGCAACGGCGAGAGCCTGGCGCTGCGGCCCGAGGCCACGGCCGGCATCGTGCGCTCCGCCATCGAGCACAGCTTCCTCTACAACGGGCCGATGCGCGTCTGGACCGCGGGCCCGATGTATCGCTACGAGCGCCCGCAGAAGGGGCGCCAGCGCGAGTTCCACCAGTTCGACGTGGAGGCGCTGGGCTTCGAGGGTCCCGACGTCGATGCCGAGCAGATCGTGATGCTCGCGCGGCTCTGGAAGAACGTGGGGCTCGCCGGGCTCGAGCTGCAGGTCAATTCCATCGGCGACGCGGCGGACCGCCAGGAGCATCGCGCGAAGCTGATCGAGTACTTCGAGCGCCACGCGGCACTGCTGGACGAGGACGCGAAGCGCCGGTTGCACACCAACCCGCTGCGCATCCTGGACTCCAAGAACCCCGCGATGCAGGAGATGATCGAAGGCGCGCCCCGGCTCCTCGACCACCTCGGCGCCGGCGCGCGCGCGCACTTCGACGCATTGCAGGCGCTGCTCTCCGATGCCGGGCTCGAGTACCGCGTGAACCCGCGGCTCGTGCGCGGCATGGACTACTACAACCGCACGGTGTTCGAGTACGTCGCCTCGAACATCGGCGCGCAATCCACCGTCGCCGGCGGCGGTCGCTACGACGGGCTCTTCGAGCAGCTGGGCGGCAAGGCCACGCCGGCGTGCGGCTTCGGCATGGGGATCGAGCGCATGCTGCTCGTGCTCGAGGCTTCCGGGATCACGGCGGCGGACGGGGTCGACGCCTACGTGGTCCACGCCGGCGAGGGCGCCCAGCGAACGGCGTGGCAACATGCCGAGCGGCTGCGCGACCAGGGGCTGCGCGTCGTGATGGGCGCGGGGGGCAGCTTCAAGTCGCAGATGAAGAAGGCCGACGCGAGCGGGGCGCGCTACGCCCTCATCGTGGGCGAGGACGAGGTGGCCGCGAACCGCGTGACGCTCAAGCCGCTTCGCGGCGGCGGCGCGCAGGAAATGCTCGAAGTCGCCCGGGTGGGCGAGAAGATCTCGGGCAACCGTCAATCGAACTGAAAGACCGACATGTCCGGATCGTACGATTTCGAGGAACAGGAACGCATCGCCGAGCTGAAGGCGTGGTGGGAGGACAACCGCTGGTATGTCGTCGGCGCGATCGTCGTGGCCATCGTCGCCTTCGCCGGGTGGCAGGGCTGGCAGATGTGGAAGCAGAAGCGTGCCGGGGAGGCCGCCGCCCTCTATCGCCCCGTGGCCGAGGCCGCGAAGGGCGACGATCCCAAGCGCATCGCCGATGCGGCGAAGCCGCTCTTCGACCGCGCGCCGGATTCGTTCCAGGCGTCCGAGGCGGCGCTCATGCTCGCGAAGGCCGCGTTCGCGAAGGGTGACCTCGCCGAGGCGCAGAAGCAGCTGCAGTGGGTCGTCGCGAACGGCGCCGCGGAGCACCGGCCCGTCGCCCGGCTGCGCCTGGCCGCGGTGCTGCTCGAGCAGAAGAAGTACGACGACGCGCTCAAGGTGCTCGACGACAACAAGGATGCGGCGTTCGCGCCGCTGGTGGATGACGCCCGGGGCGACGTGATGCTCGCCGCCGGCCGCATCGACGAGGCGCGTGCCTCGTACAAGGCGGCGATCGACGCTTCCGGGCCGCGCAACCCGGTGCGCCAGGTCGCGCAGACCAAGCTCGACGCGCTCGGGGGCGGCCAATGAGGAAGCAAGCCGCGTTCGCCGTCGCCACGCTGCTCCTCGCGGCGGGATGCTCGTCGTACAACCCGCTCGTGGCGGTGGGCATCGTCACCGAGCCGCCCAACCCGCCCACGCCGCTGCAGCCCATCAAGGCGACGGTGACGCCGAAAGCGGCATGGAGCACGAGCGTCGGCAAGTCGCTCGGATTCCGCCTCGTGCCGGTGGTGCGGGACGGGCACGTCTACGCCATTTCCGCGGACGGCTCGCTCACCATCCTCGATGAAGCCAACGGCCGCGTCACGGCGAACTTGCCGACGAAGGAGAAATTCTCCGGCGGCCTGGGCTTCGGCGACGGCAGGCTCTACGCGGGCACGATGAAGGGCGAGGTCGTCGCCCTCGACACCGCGGGCAAGGTCCAGTGGAAGGGCCATGTGGCGGGCGAGGTGATCGCGCCGCCGGCCGCCTCGCGCGACGTGGTCGTGGTGCGCACCTCCGATGGCCGCATCTTCGGTCTCGCCGCCGCCGACGGCAAGCGGGTCTGGGTGTTCCAGCGTCCGTCGCCCTCGCTGCTGCTGCGCACGGAGGCGGGCGTGCTCGCCGAGGGACGCGACGTCGTCGCGGGCTATCCCAACGGCAAGCTCGTGGCACTCGACGTCGAGGACGGCAAGCTCACGTGGGAGGCGACCGTCGCCACGCCGCGCGGCGCCACCGAGCTCGAGCGCATCGCCGACGTGGCGGGCCTGCCGGTTGTCGACGGCAACATGGTCTGTGCCGCCGCGTTCCAGGGCAAGCTCTCGTGCTTCGACATCCAGACCCGCAACGTGGTCTGGTCGCGCGACTTCTCGAGCTCGCGCGCCCTCGTGACCGACGCGAAGAACATCTACGCCGTGGACGACACGGGCCGCGTGCACGCGCTCGACAAGAAGGCGGGCGCGAGCGTCTGGACCCAGGACAAGCTCAAGTTCCGCCGCCTCACGTCGCCCGCCGTCGTGAACGGCTACGTCGTCGTGGGCGACGGCTTCGGCTACCTGCACGTGCTGGCACCCGAAGACGGCAGCATCGTGGGCCGCCTCGCGACCGACGGCAGCGCGGTGCTCGACCTCGTGCCGGTCAAGGACGGCGTGGTGGTGCAGACGGAAAAGGGCACCGTGGCGCTCGTGCGCTGGTGAAACCAACGATCGTATTAGTAGGCCGCCCCAACGTCGGGAAGAGCACGCTCTTCAACCGGCTCACGCGCACGCGCGACGCGCTGGTGGCGGACCTGCCCGGGCTCACGCGCGACCGCCACTACGGCAAGGGCCGCGTCGAGGACAAGTCGTACATCGTGGTCGACACCGGCGGCTTCGAGCCGGTAGCCAAGGACGGCATCCTGTCCGAGATGGCGCGGCAGTCGCGCGAGGCGATCGCCGAGGCCGACGTCATCCTTTTCCTCACCGACGGCCGCGCCGGGCTCTCGCCGCAGGACAAGCGCATCGCGCAGGAGCTGCGCGAGGCGCACGCCAAGGTCTATCTCGTCGTCAACAAGACCGAGGGCATGCGCGAGGAAGTCGTCACCGCCGAGTTCCACGAGCTCGCGATGGGCGAGCCCCACGCGATCTCGGCCGAGCACGGCGAGGGCGTGCGCGCGCTCATCGAGGAAGCGCTCGCGGCGTTTCCCGCGGAGAAGGCAGCCGAGGAGGAGCCCGACCACCCGCGGGTCGCGATCGTGGGCCGCCCCAACGTGGGCAAGTCCACCCTCGTCAATCGCCTGCTGGGCGAGGAGCGCGTGATCGCGTTCGACCAGCCCGGCACCACCCGCGACGCCATCGAGATCGACCTCGACTACCACGGCAAGCGCTACACCCTCATCGACACCGCGGGAATACGGCGGCGCGGAAAGGTGTTCGAAGCGGTGGAGAAGTTCTCGGTCGTGAAGACGCTGCAGGCGATCGAGAGCGCGAACGTGGTGGTCCTCGTGGTCGATGCGGAGGCGGACATCGCCGACCAGGACGCCCACATCGGGGGCTACATCCTGGAGGCCGGCCGCGCGCTGGTGGTCGCCGTCAACAAATGGGACGCAATCGATACCGACAAGCGCAAGGACGTGCAGAGCGAGCTCGAGCGCAAGCTCCAGTTCCTCGGCTTCGCCACGTTCCAGACGATCTCCGCGCGCATGGGCACGGGGATCCCGCAGCTCCTGAAGGCGGTCGATGGCGCCTTCGCGGCGGCGATGGCCAAGCTCTCGACGCCCAAGCTCACGCGCGCATTGCAGGCCGCGATCGAGCAGCAGCAGCCGCCGATGTCGGGACGCTTCCGCCCGAAGATGCGCTACGCCCACCAGGGCGGCTCCAACCCGCCGATCATCGTGATCCACGGCAGCGGCCTCGACGGCGTCAAGGAGCCGTACAAGCGCTACCTGGAGAATACGTTTCGCGAGACGTTCAAGCTGTCCGGCACGCCGCTCCGGATCGAGCTCCGGTCCTCGCACAACCCGTTCGAGGGGCGCAAGAAACCGCTCACCGAGAAGCAGGATGCCCAGCGCCGGCGGCGGAAAATCATTTCCAAGCGCCGCTATGGTTGAACTTGGCGCGGCCCGGGAATGTCTCCGGGATGGCGCTATACTGGGCTTTGGCAGGCAACGGCCCGGCGTAGACCGGGAAACCCGCAGGTTCGAAAAGGGGCAGAACAATGAGCAACAAGGGCCAATTGCTACAAGACCCGTTCCTCAACACGCTTCGCAAGGAGCACGTGCCGGTCTCCATCTACCTTGTGAACGGCATCAAGCTCCAGGGCCAGATCGAATCCTTCGACCAGTACGTCGTCCTCCTCAAGAACACCGTGACCCAGATGGTGTACAAGCACGCGATCTCCACGGTGGTCCCGGCCCGGCCGGTGTCGGTCCCGATTGAGCACTCCTCGGACGCCTGAGCGCTCGCGCGCGATCCTCGTCAGCCTCCTGGTCGGACGCGGCCCCCATGCCGGGGACCGGGCCGAGGAGGCGGCGCGCCTCGTGGAGACGGCCGGAGCCGAGGTCGTCGAGGTGATCAAGGGGCGGCGCGACCGTCCCGACGCGCGCACCTATGCCGGAAGCGGCAAGGTCGAGGAAATCCGCATGGCGATGAACGAACGGCGCGCGGACATCGTGGTCTTCGACGAGCAGCTCTCCGCGGCGCAGGTGCGCAACCTCGAGCGTGAATTGTCCGAAGGGCACACCACGGGCCGCGGCGCCGCGGTGCGCGTCTTCGACCGCACCGACGTGATCCTCGAGATCTTCGGCCAGCGCACCCGCTCCCACGAAGGCAAGCTGCAGGTCGAGCTCGCCCGCCTCGAGCACCTGTCCACGCGCCTCGTGCGCGGGTGGACCCACCTCGAGCGCCAGCGCGGCTCCCTGGGAAAGACCGGCGGCCCGGGCGAGAAGCAGATCGAGCTGGACCGCCGCATGATCGGCGAGCGCGTGAAGAAGCTGCGCGAGCGCCTCGAGAAGTCGCGCAAGGTGCGCACGACGCAACGCGCGGGACGCATGCGCTCGGGCGTGCTGCGCGTGGCCCTCGTGGGCTACACCAACGCCGGCAAGTCCACGCTCTTCAACCGGCTCACGCGCGCCGAGGCGTACGTGGCCGACCAGCTCTTCGCGACGCTGGACACCACGACGCGCCGCGTCTTCCTCGGCGAGGGCGCCCACATCGCGCTGTCCGATACGGTCGGTTTCATCCGCGACCTGCCGCACACGCTCGTCGAATCCTTCAAGGCCACGCTCGAGGAAGCCGTCGACGCCGACCTCCTGCTGCACGTGGTCGATGCGGCGAATCCGCAGTACCACGAGCAGATCGACGCGGTGAACGCGGTCCTGGCCGAGATCGGTGCCGAGCGCGTGCCGCAGTGGATGGTGTACAACCAGATCGATCGCGTGCCCAACATGACGCCCGAAGTCGTGCGCGACCCGTATGGTAAGATCTTGAATATCAAGGTGAGTGCGTTCACGGGCAGCGGCCTCGACGGGCTTCGGGAAGCATTGGCCGAGGCGGCACGGGACGCTTCCCGGGGCCCGCTCGCCACCGCCGCCTGAACCACCACAACCCCACCAACTTCACGGCTCCGGCCTTGCCGCCGGAGACTGCCGCCGCGAGCCATGCCGCCCAACGATCCCCAGTGGGGAAAGAAGAACAATGACGGTCCGCCGGATCTCGACGAGATCCTGAGGAAGCTTCAACAGAAAATCCTGGGCATCCTGGGATTCCGGCCGCGCGGGGGTGACCGTCCGCCCGGCGGCGGCTCGCGCATGAACGCCACGCTCGGCGGCGGCGCGATCTTCATCGTGCTGCTCGTCGTCGCGATCTGGCTCGCGAGCGGCTTCTACATCGTGGACGAGGGCAAGCGCGGCGTCGTGCTGCGCCTGGGCAAGTACCTCGAGACCACGATGCCCGGCCCGCGCTGGCACATCCCGTATCCGGTCGAGAGCGTCGAGATCGTGAACACGCAGGGCGTGCGCACGGTCGAGGTCGGCTATCGCGGCACGCCCAAGAACAAGCAGCCGCAGGAAGCGCTGATGCTCACCGACGACGAGAACATCGTCGACGTGCAGTTCGCGGTCCAGTACACGATCGCCGATCCCGTGCAGTACCTCTTCAACAACAAGAGCCCGGACGACACCGTGATGCAGGCCGCCGAGACCGCGATCCGCGAGGTGGTGGGCAAGAGCAAGATGGACTTCGTGCTCTCCGCCGGCCGCAGCCAGGTCGCCGCCGACGTGAAGAAGATCATGCAGGCGATCCTCGACAAGTACGGCACGGGCGTGAACATCACGACGGTGAACCTGCTGGGCTCCCAGGCGCCCGAGCAGGTGCTGCCCGCGTTCGAGGACGTGGTGCGCGCGCAGCAGGACGCGGAGCGCTTCAAGAACGAGGGCCAGGCGTACGCCAACGACGTGGTGCCGAAGGCGCAGGGCATCGCCGCGCGCCTGAACCAGGAGGCCAACGGCTACCGCCAGAGCGTGATCGCGACCGCCCAGGGCGACGCGGCGCGCTTCACGCAGATCCTCTCCGAGTACCAGAAGGCGCCGCAGGTCACGCGCGAGCGCATGTACCTCGACACGATGCAGCAGATCCTGGGCTCGACCAGCAAGATCCTCATCGACACCAAGGGCGGCAACAACCTGCTCTACCTGCCGGTCGACAAGCTGATGCAGCTGTCGCGCTCGCAGGAGGCGCAGTTGGCGCCTCCCGTGTCGATCGAGCCCTCGTCCGCGCAATCGACGTCCCCCAGCCCGTCCTCGTCGGCCTCGATGCAGGACTCGGTGTCGCGGCGCGACGCGCTGCGCTCGCGCGACCGGGAGTCGGGACGATGAGGAAAGCCTCCGCCCTCATGATCGCCATCCTGGTCGTGGCGGCGCTCGTCTTCTCGTTGAGCGCCTACACGATCGACCAGCGCAAGGCCGCCATCAAGTTCCAGCTGGGCGAGGTCATCGCCGTGCAGACGAAGCCGGGCCTCTACTTCCTGGTTCCCCTGGTGCAGAACGTGCGGCTCTTCGATACGCGCATCCAGACGCTCGAGGCGCGCGATCCCGAGCGCTTCCTCACCAAGGAGAACCGCAACGTCCTCGTGGACTCGTTCGTGAAGTGGCGCGTGAACGACGTGCGCCAGTACTACGTCTCGGTGCACGGCGACGCGTTCACCGCCGAGGCGCGCCTGTCCCAGACCGTGAACGACGCGCTGCGCGCGGAATTCGCGCGGCGCACGGTGCACGACGTCGTGTCCGGCGAGCGCGACAAGATCATGGACGTCGTCACGCACAAGGTCGACCAGGACGCGCGCAACATCGGCGTCGCGATCGTCGACGTTCGCCTCAAGCGCGTGGACTTCGTGCCGGAGATCTCCTCGGACGTCTATCGCCGCATGGAGTCGGAGCGCAAGCGTTCCGCCAACCAGCTGCGCGCGACCGGCCAGGCGGAAGGCGAGAAGATCAAGGCCGATGCGGACCGGCAGCGCCAGGTGATCGTGGCCGAGGCATACAGCCAGGCGCAGAGGGTCAAGGGCGAGGGCGATGCGCAGGCGGCGAAGATCTACGCCGACGCGTTCCAGCGCAATCCCGAGTTCTTCAGCTTCTACCGCAGCATGGAGGCGTACCGGCAGAGCCTGCGCAGCAAGAGCGACGTGCTGCTGCTCGACCCTTCGAGCGACTTCTTCAAGTACCTCAAGACTCCCAACGGCGGTGGCGGCGGCAAAGCGGCGGGACGATGACCGATGTCATCGTCCCTGCGATCGCCCTGGTGCTGGTGATCGAGGGCATCCTGCCGTTCACCGCCCCGCGGCTGTGGCGCGACACCTTTCGCAGGATGATCGAGATGAGCGACGGCCAGCTGCGCTTCGCGGGGCTGACGTCGATGATGGCGGGACTGATAATCCTGTTCCTGGTGCATTGAGTGACGACCGGGGTCTGACCACTGTCAACATTCGAAACGGCGCTGTTGCCGTCGTTTCGAAT
>DASRRY010000044.1:0-26374 GCA_035656735.1 Usitatibacter sp.
TCAGGCATCAACGGACTCGACCTTACACACCGCGTACCAACGGGAAGGCCGAGCGCTTCATCCAGTCGCTGCTGCGCGAATGGGCCTACGCACGCACGTACAGCTGCAGCGTGGAGCGCGCCCGCGTCTTGCCGCTATGGCTTCGCTTCTACAATGAGGAAAGACCTCATGCCAGCCTCAACTACAAACCGCCCATCAGCCGACGACCGCCGCCAGGTAGACAACGGTCGTAGAAATCACAGCTAGGCCCGCGAGCGCACCAGCCTGAACTTGCGTCCCAGCAGGAGCGGCAGGCGCGCGAGGAAACCGAACACGAGCCGCGTGTGCATCCACGAGAGCAGCATGTTGTCGCGCAGGTAGTTGAAGTGCGAGACGCCGCCTTCGTGGGCCTTCAGGTACTTCACGGGCGCATCGATGTTCACCGGCGTGAGCCCGCGCCAGACGAGGCGCACGGCCGCCTCGGGATCGAAGTCGAAGCGCCGCATCCAGCGCCGCGGCTCCATCACGGCCACGAGATCCTCGAGCGGGTAGACGCGGAAGCCATAGAGCGAATCTCCGATGCCGGCATTCAGCGTCTCCACATCCGCCCACCAGTTGGAGAGGCGCCGGCCGCGCACGCGGATCATCGGCGCGCTCGCGTCGAACACCGGCCGGCCGAGCACCAGCGCGGCGGGACGCTGCATCGACGCGTGCATGAACTCGGGAATCAGCCCCGCGGGGTGCTGCCCGTCGGAATCCATCGTGAGCGCGTGGGTATAGCCCTCGGCGAGCGCGATGCGGGCGCCGCGCAGCACCGCGCTTCCCTTGCCGGTGTTGCCGGGCTGCACGATGACGCGCAGCTGCTCGTCGCGCCCGGCCATGCGGCGCAGGCCCTCGAGCGTGCCGTCGGTGCTGCCATCCACCACGACCCAGACCGGGGCCCACCGGGCGCGCGCCTCGCGCACCGTGTCGTAGACCTTGCGCCCGGGGTTGTAGCTCGGGATGAGGACCAGGTGCGTGCGCGAGGGCTCAGTCATGGCTGGAGGGCATGTGCCGCCCGAGGTCGGGCACGTCCACGCGCTCGTGCGATTCGCCCAGGATCCACGCGATCGCCACGCCGCCGGCGAGATAGTGCCTCGACGTCACGAGGGGGCTCGCGATGAAGCGCGCATGGTCCAGCGTGTCGTAGCGCAGGAAGCCGCCGACCCAGTACTTCGGGAAGCGCTTCGACAGGGCGACGATCGCCTCGGTGCCCGCATAGCCGCCGCCGGGCGGCGCGTAGGCGGGGCGCGCGGGCGTGGCGAACGCGGGATCGACCTCGTAGTAGTAGCGGTTGTAGCGGCCGTCGGTCAGCACCACGCCGGCGAGCAGCCCCAGGTTCCATCCGGGAAAGGCCCGCTCGTTGCGGATGTCCACGTTCAGGTGCGGGAAGACCTGGGTGCCCACGAAACGCGGGTGCGCCTCGAGCGAGAACGCCGCGCGCACCGGCAGCCGCAGGTCGAGCTTCGCGTCGTGGTGCGACGAGCGCCACAGCGTCAGCTCGAACGAGGGGCCGGCCTCGATCGTGGGCTTCAGGTCCGGCATGCCCTGGCGCGCCTCGTTGTCCTTGCTGGAGACGGGCAACGATGCGCCCACGCTCAGGTCGATGTCGAGCGATTCGTTGCGGAAAAACACGCCGCGCGCGCCCTCCCGGTCGGCCTTGAGGAAATCGCCGCGATAGACGAAGTACGGCGCGGGGAGCACGTAGTCCTTCGACTGGCTCGAGCCGCGATACTGCGGAAAGTGGATGACGCCCACGCCCAGGCCCGCCTCCCAGAGCGGCTCGCGGGCGGCGTGCGCGAGGCATGAGGACACCAGCGCCGCGGCGAAGGCGGCGCGACCTGGCCCGCGCGCGCTCATCCGCGCGACAGGCGCATCCGCGAGTCGTCCCGGATGTTGAAGGCGCGCTGTCGCTTCGCGGCGATCGAGCGGCGCAGGTGGACGAGCGAGAAGACGTAGTACACCGCGCGGAAGGCGTTCAACCCGCGCCGGATCGGCGTGCGCCCGAACACGTCGCCCGCCAGCACGGACAGCAGCGCCTTCTTCATGCTCCACCGGTCGCTCGGGGACATGAAGAGGTCGCGCAGCGTCGGGTTCGTCACGCGATAGATGAACCAGGAGAACTGCTTCGGGCCCTCGTGCATCACGAACTCGAAGCGCCGGCGCGCGGCCGCTTCGGCCTTCGCGTCGCCCGCGAGGCGCGCCTGGACCACCTCGACGCCGGCGAAGGCGCTGTTCATCGCGAGCATCACGCCCGAGGAGAACACGGGATCGATGAAGGCGAACGCATCGCCCAGCATCACGTAGTTCTCGCCATGGCAGCGGTCGCACGAGTACGAATAGTTGCCCGTGGCCTCGGGCTCCGAGACGAGCTCGGCATCCTCGAGGCGCGCGGCAAGCTGCGGGCAGCGCTCGATCGTGTCCATGAAGTACTCGCGCAGCGGCTTGTCGCGATTCTTCATGTAGTAGGGCCAGACGACGGCGCCCACGCTCGTGACGCCGTCCTTGAGCGGGATGAACCAGAACCAGCCGTGATCGAACCAGAAGATGATGATGTTGCCTTCCATCTCGCCGCACTCGCGACGGGCGTTGCCGAAGTGGCCGTACATCGCCGAGCTGTTGTGGTCGGGATTGCGGCGCTTGACCTTGAGCCTGTTGGCGACGAGCGTGTCGCGCCCGGTGGCGTCGACGAGGAACCTGGCGCGCCACTCGCGCACGGTGCCATCCGCGCTCGTGGCCTTCACCGTCGGACGCTCCGAGGCCGACCCCAGCTCGAACTCCCGCACGCGCGTGCTCTCGCAAGCCTCGGCGCCCAGCGCACGCGCGCGGCGGAAAAGGATCTCGTCGAATTCCGAGCGGCGCACCTGGTAGGCGAGCGGCAGGCCCGGATCGGTCGCGTCG
Organism: Usitatibacter sp.; assembly: GCA_035656735.1. GTDB lineage: Bacteria > Pseudomonadota > Gammaproteobacteria > Burkholderiales > Usitatibacteraceae > Usitatibacter. The sequence goes on from DASRRY010000044.1 coordinate 2,920, forward strand.
GCGAACCGGAACGACGTCGTGTGGTCGTGCCAGGGCGAGACGAACGTCGCTCCCCATTTCTGCATGCCGATCGCGGCGATCTCGCTCGCCACGCCGAGGTCCTCGAGGAGGGGCATGTTGGCCGGCAGGAGCGATTCCCCGATGTGGAAGCGCGGATGGGCGTCCTTCTCCAGCAGCACGACCTTGTGCCCGCGGCGCGCGAGCAACGCGGCGGCGGTCGAGCCCGCGGGGCCGCCCCCGATCACCACCACATCGCATTCGTGCACGCCGCATCCCTCCCGATTCGCGAACGGTCATTTTATCGAAATATCCGCCGCCGTCGCCTGCGCCACGGGCCGGCGCGAAGGTGCTGTAATCCGCGCCCGGCTTCCCCTAGAATGGGCGGATGGCGCTTGCCATCGACCGCATCGACCACGTCGTCCTGACGGCCCACGACGTCGACCGCACCATCGAGTTCTACTCCCGCGTGCTCGGCATGGAGCCGGTCACCTTCGCCGGGGGCCGGCGCGCCCTCGCGTTCGGGCGGCAGAAGATCAACCTGCACCAGGCGGGACGAGAGTACGACCCGAAGGCGCTCACGCCGACGCCGGGTTCGCTCGACCTGTGCTTCATCACCCAGACGCCGCTCGAGGAAGTCGCCTCCCACCTGGCGGCCGAAGGCGTCGCCATCGCCGAGGGGCCCGTCGCCAAGACCGGCGCGCTGGGACCCATGACCTCCCTCTACTTCCGCGATCCCGACGGCAACCTCATCGAGGTGTCGAACTACCCGCGATGAACGATACCGCCACCCGGCTCGACGCATTGCGCAAGGAGTACACGCGGGAGACCCTCGATGAGAGTGGGGTCGATCCCGATCCGTTCGTGCAGTTCGGCAAGTGGATGGAGGAGGCGATCGCCGCGCAGGCGCTGGAGCCCACGGCCATGACCCTCTCCACGGTGGATGCGCGGGGACGGCCTTCCGGGCGCATCGTGCTGCTGAAGGGCGCCGATCCGCGCGGCTTCGTCTTCTTCACCAATTACGAGAGCCGCAAGGCACGCGACCTGGCCGCGCATCCCATGGCGGGCCTCACCTTCCTGTGGAAGGAGCTCGAGCGGCAGGTTCGCATCGACGGGCCGGTGGAGAAGGTCACGGAGGAGGAATCGCGCGCCTACTACGACACGCGGCCGCTCGGCTCGCGCATCGGCGCCTGGGCCTCGCCCCAGAGCGAGGTCATCGAGAGTCGCGCGTGGCTCGAGAAGCGCTGGGACGAGCTCGGGCGGCAGCACGGCGAGAGCCCGCCGCGGCCCGGGCATTGGGGCGGCTACCGGGTGCTCCCCGACCATTTCGAGTTCTGGCAGGGGCGGCGCAGCCGGCTGCACGATCGCATCGCGTACGACCGCGCCGGCGAGCGCTGGAAGGTGAGCCGACTGGCACCGTGAAGGACACCATCGCCGCGTTCGACCGCGTGAAGCTCGAAGCCGAGCGCCTGTCCCCCGAGGAGCTGCAAGCCTCCCTCGAGCAGATGCTGAAGGAGCACGGGGACGGCAAGGACCCGATCTGGATCTTCGGGTACGGCTCGCTCATGTGGAACCCGGAGTTCGACTTCCACGTGCGGCGCGTGGCCACGGTGCACGGGTACCACCGCAAGTTCTGCCTCTGGTCGCGCATCAACCGCGGCACGCCCGACAAGCCGGGCCTGGTGCTCACGCTCGAGCGTGGCGGCTGCTGCCGCGGGCTCGCCTACCGGTTGACGCCGGCCACGTCGCGCGACCAGCTCTCGCGGCTCTGGACGCGCGAGATGTCGATGGGCTCCTACATCCCGCGCTGGGTCGAGTGCCGCTCCGGCGCGGACACCTTCGAGGCGCTCGCCTTCGTCGTGAACCGGCATTGCACGGGCTACGCGGGCAAGCTGCCCCTGGAGACGATGGTGCACGCCATCGCGACGGCCCAGGGGAAGTACGGTCCGTGTGCCGACTACCTCTTCCACACCGAGGCGGCCCTCGCCCAGCACGGCATCCGCGACGAGCACGTCACGCAGCTCGTGCAGCGCGTGCGCGCGCACATGGGGACGCAGGCCGGATTCAGGCGCTGAAGCCGCGCTTGCGCAGCAGCGCGTCGATGCCCGCGTCGCGCCCCCGGAACGCGCGATACGTGTCCGCGGGATCCACCGTGTTGCCGCGCGAGAGCACGTGGCGGAAGAGCTTGCCGGCCACGGACTTGTCGTACGGACCGCCCGCCTCGGTGAAGGCCTCGAACGCGTCGGCGGAGAGCGTATCGGCCCACAGGTAACTGTAGTAGCCGGCGGAGTAGGCGTCGCCGCTGAAGAGGTGGCCGAAGTGGGGGAGCCGGTGGCGCATCACGATCTCGCGCGGCATGCCGAGCGCGTCGAGCGTGCGGCGCTCGAACTCCGCCACGTCGAGGGTCGCGGCATCGGCGAGGTGCATGCGCATGTCCACGAGCGCGCTCGCGAGGTACTCCACGTTCTCGAATCCCTTGTTGAACTTGGCGGCGCGCTCGATCTTCGCGACGAGCGCCGCGGCAATCGGCTCATCGGTGCGGTAATGGCGCGCGAAGCGCTGCAGCACCTCGGGCGTCGCGAGCCAGCTCTCCAGCAGCTGCGAGGGAAACTCGACGAAGTCCCGGTCCACGTTGGTCCCGGAGAGCGAGGGATAGCGCACGTCCGACGCCAGCCCGTGCAGCGCATGGCCGAACTCGTGGAAGAGCGTCACGGCATCGTCCCAGCTCACGAGGATCGCCTCGCCCGGCCGGCCCTTCACGTAGTTGCAGTTGTTGGAGACGAGGGTCGAGACGTCGCGCTCGAACCGCTCCTGGCGCCGGTACGCGTTCATCCAGGCGCCGGACTCCTTGCCGCGGCGCGCGTACGGATCGAAGTAGAAGAGGCCGACGTGCCGGCCGACGCCGTTCTTCACTTCCCAGACGCGCACGTCCGGATGCACGACGGGAATGTCCCGCGCGGGAGTGAAGTGCAGGTCCAGCAGCTCGCCCGCGACCCAGAACATCGCCTCGCGCATCTTCTCCAGCTGCAGGTACGGCATCACCTCGTTGTCGTCGACATCGAAGCGCGCGCCCCGCACCTTCTCCGCGTAATAGCGATAGTCCCACGGCTCGATGCGAATGCCGGCGCCCTCGCGGTCGGCCAGCGCCTGCATGTCCGCCACCTCCTCGCGCGCGCGCTCCACCGCCGGCTTCCAGAACGCCTCCATGAGGGCGACCGCGCGCTCGGGCGTCTTCGCCATGCTCTTCTCGAGGCGCCAGTGCGCGTGGGTGGGATAGCCCAGCAGGCGGGCGCGCTCGGCGCGCAGCCGCACGATCTCGCCGATGATGGACTTGTTGTCGGTACGCCCGCCGTTGTCGCCCCTCGTGTAGTAGGTGCGCCAGACGATCTCGCGCAGGTCGCGGCGCTCCGCGTAGGTGAGGAACGGCTCCATGCTCGAGCGCGTGTTGAGGATCGCGTAGCGGCCGCCCTCCCCGCGCTCCTCGGCGGCGAGCGCGGCGGCCTCGACCCACGCGTCGGGCAGGCCCGCGAGGTCGTCCCGCGAATCGACCGTGAGCGCGCGATCGCACTCGTCGGCGAGCACGTTCTGGCCGAACTCCGTGTAGAGGCTCGCCAGGCGCCCGTTCACGGCCGCGAGGCGCTGCTTCGAGGCGGCATCGAGGCGCGCGCCGCGGCGCACGAAATCCGTGTACCGGTTCCAGAGCAGGCGCTGCTGCTCCGGATCGAGCCCCGCGGTCTCGCGCGTCTCGTAGACGGCCGAGATGCGCTGGAAGAGCTTGCCGTTCTGCACGATGCGGTCGCGCAGCCCGGCGAGGCGCGGCTCCATCTCGCGCTCGACCTCCTGGAAATCGGGCGTGCGCATCGTGCCGCTGAAGACGTTGTAGACCGCTTCCACCCGGTCGAGCGTGCGGCCGCTGCGCTCGAGCGCCTCGAGCGTGTTGGCGAAGGTCGCCGGCGCCGCATCGCCGGCGATGCGCTCGACCTCCTCGAGCTGCTCGGCCATCGCCGCCTCGAGCGCCGGCTTGAAGTGCTCCACCTTCACGCGGTCGAACGGCGGCACGCCGCCGAAGGGACCGCTCCAGGGTTCGAGCAGGGGATTCGAGCTCATGTCGCCTCCAGGGAGCGTCAGACCCGCGCCCGCGGATCCTTCCGCGCGAGCCGGGCCATCAGGTAATCGACCTCCGCGCGCGCTGCCGGCGTCAACGGCGCGCCGGGCCTGCGCAAGGCGTCGTGGGCGATGATGCCGCGCCGCATCATCACGTACTTCCTCACCGCGAGGCCGGGCCCGGGCTGCTGCTCGTAGCGGATGAGCGGCAGGTGCGCGTCGAAGAGGTCGTGCGCCTCGTCGCGCCGGCCTTCCTTCGAGAGCCGCACCACGTCGGCCAGCATGTCGGGAAAGCAGTAGCCGGTGTTGGCGCCGTCGGCGCCGCGCTCCATCTCGAAGTCGAGGAAGAGCGCGTTGTTGCCGATGAGGATCGGCAGCCGCCTGAGCGAGCCCTCCTTTTCCCATGCGCGCAGCTGCGAGATCTTCTCGAGCCCGGGCCAGTCCTCGTGCTTGAGGAAGAGGCACGAAGGATTGTCCGTCACGATCCGGCGGATCACGCCCGGCGTCATCTGCACCGAGAAGGTGAGCGGGTAGTCCTGGATCACGAAGGGCACGTCGGTGCCGATCGCCTCCGAAGCCTGCCTGTAGTACTGCACGATGGAATCGTCCGTGCGCAGCGTGTTCGGCGGGGCGATCATCACGCCCGCGGCCCCCAGCGCCATCACGTCCTGGCTGAGCGCGCGCATCGGCGCGAAGCCCGGGGCGGACACGCCCACGATCACCGGCTTCCTGAAGCGGGCGAGCACGCGCTTCACGATGCCGACCGATTCCTCGTGCGACATCTTCGGCGCCTCGCCCAGCTGCCCGAGCACGGTCATGCCGTCCATGTTGGCCTGGATGTAGAAGTCCGTCATGCGGTCGATCGACGCCTCGTCGATGCGGCCATCGGGGTGGAATGGCGTGGGTGCGATGACGTACACGCCCTTCGGCTCTATGTTTGCTGGCATCGGGGCTACGCTGGGGAGTAAACCTTTGGAACACGGATGAACACGGATAACGCCGGATGAACACGGATAAACCAAAAGAAGGGTCTTCGTGCCAGCTCGAGCGGGTGTGCATGGGCACGGTCAGCTAAAGAGCTTTTATCCGTGTTCATCCATCTTTCATCCGTGTTCATCCGTGTTCCAAAGGTTTACTGCCTGCATCACTCTCGGTTCTTCTTGCTGGCCTCGTATCTCGCCTTGTTCTCGGCGTTGGGCGGATAGAGGCCCGGCAGCACGTGGCCGCGCTCGACCTCGGACATGATCCACCCCTCGAGGCGCTCCTGCTCCGGCGCCTCGGCGCAGATCTCGTCGATCTTCGCCGCGGGAACGAGCACCGCTCCATCGTCATCCACGACGACCCAGTCGTCGGGAAACACGGCGACGCCGCCGCAGCCGATGGGCTCGCCCCAGTTGACGAACGTGAGGCCGGCGACGGAAGGAGGCGCGGCCGCGCCCTGGCACCACACCGGAAGCTTCGTCCCGCGCACGCCGGCCACGTCGCGCACGACGCCATCCGTCACGAGGGCCTTCACCCCGCGCTTCCTGATGCGCGCGCACAGGATGTCGCCGAAGATCCCGGCGTCCGTGACCCCCATGGCGTCGGCCACCGCGATGCAACCTTCGGGCATCGCCTCGATGGCGGCGCGCGTGGAGATGGGCTTCGACCACGACTCGGGCGTCGCGAGGTCCTCGCGCGCCGGCACGAAGCGCAGCGTGAAGGCCTTGCCGACCAGGCGCGGCTGGCCCGGGTTGAGCGGGCGCGTGCCCCGCATCCAGACGTTGCGCAGGCCCTTCTTGAGCAGCAGCGTGGTGAGGGTGGCGGTCGTGACCTGCTCGAGCGTGGAGACGATGTCGGATTCGCGGCTCATGGGATGGGCCCGGCCCGCGCCGGGGTGGCATGAAAAGCTAAACCCGAAATTCTACGCGAGCTTCGAGAGATACTTCCGGACGCGCGCCGCGTTGGCGCCGAGGTCGCTCTTGCCCACGCGCGAGGCGCTGCGCACGTCCACGCGGCTGCCGCCCGACGCATCCGGCCGCACGCGCACGATGATGTCGTCCTTGAAGCCGAACCACGACGTGGCGTCGGTCGCCTCGATGCGGCCGCTCGCCGCATCGGTCGCGACGATGCGCCAGCCGAGCGAGCGCGCCGCGTCGATCGCATGCTGCAGCGTCTCGTCCGGCGGCGCCTTCACCACGAGCGGCTTCACGTCGGGATACGCCTTCTGCTGCTGCGCCGCGATCTGCGGCCCGCCATAGGCGACTCCGTTGGGCGCCTTTTGCCGCTCGGACTGCAGCGCCACGAAGGCCGGCGGATCGGCCGGGTCCGTGGTGATGTCGTGGATCGGCGGGACCTGGCCCGCCTGGTGGCGCAGGATGAGCGGCGGTGTGATCGCGAGCAGCGCGAAGATGAGCGCGGCGAGCGGTACCCAGGGCCGCGGCCGCCATCGCGGCATGGCGAGGAGCGCCACCAGCACGAGCGCCGCCGCGCCCGCGGCCATCCCGAGGTAGGCCGCGAAGACCAGCATGCCGAGGCCGATCCGGTAGTCCCACCAGTCGTATTTCGTGCCGGGACCGGCGATGACCATCAGCACGAACGCCAGCACCGCGGCCGCCAGCACGATCACCCGAGCCTTCTTCATGCGCCCGATTATGCCCCCCTCGCGCCCGGGACGCGCACGACACCCGGGAGCCGCCGCGAGTTCCCTCGCGGCCGCCGCGCCACGGCAGCGTGGCGCTGCTTAAGCCGCAGCGCGGGCGCGCCCGATGCGAAGCACCGCGTCGCCCTTCGCCTCGAGCACGGCGAGGCCGTCCCCCACGAGCCGCACGCGCTGCCCGGGTGCCAGCCACACGTCGTCGGGCATGCCCTCCTCGGTGATCCAGAGGTGGCCCGACTCGCACGCGACCTCGAGTCCGCGCGCAGCCGCGATGCGCACGACGGTGCCGCCCGCCAGCCTCACAGCGCCCTCACGCCGGTGGGCACGAACCCGTGCCGCTGTGCGAACGTGCGCGTATCGGGCGTGAGCGACGCGGCGACGGTCGCGGCGCCGAGCACCGCGGCGATGATCGCCAGCAGCATCCAGGCCGCGACGGGACGGCGCGCGCTGCCGGCCGCGTCGTCGGGGCGCGGGTCGAGATCGGGAAAGTGCAGGTGCATGATCGCCTCCGGGTCTTGATGTGAGGATTATTGACCCTTGCACCCGTCTTCCCTAAACGATATCTTGGCGTCTTCCTTGTGAGCCAAAGTCACACATGCCGCGCCGCCTGCCCCCGCTTTCGGCCCTTCGCCCGTTCGAGGCCGCCGCCCGCCTCGAGAGCTTCTCGCGCGCCGCCGACGAGCTGCACCTCACCCATGGCGCCGTGAGCCGCCAGGTGCGCGCGCTCGAGGACCATCTCGGCACCGAGCTCTTCGCGCGCCACGGCAAGCGCGTGACGCTCACCGCGGCGGGCCGCGGCTTCGCCGAGCGCGTGCGCGCCGTGCTGGACGACCTGGTGCTTGCCGCCGAGATGGCGCGGCCCGCCCGGCGCGAGGGACGGCTGTCGGTGAGCGTGCTGCCGTCGTTCGCGTCGCGCTGGCTGATGCCCCGGCTCATCCGCTTCATGGAGGCGCATCCGAAGATCGAGGTGAGCGTGAACGCGAGCGTGGCCCTGGCGGACTTCGCTCGCGACGAGATCGACCTCGCGATCCGCTTCGGCGCGGGACCGTGGCCCGGCGTGGCGTGCGAGAAGTTTCTCGACGACGAGTACTTCCCGGTGGCGAGCCCGCGCATGAACCGCGGGAAGCTGCCGCGCACGCCGGCGGATCTCGCGACCGTGCGGCTCATGAAGGAGGACCGCGATTACTGGCAGCGCTGGTTCGAGGTGGCGGGCGTGCAGCTCGAGCGGCCGATCGAGGGCCCGCTCTTCAACGACTCGACCTACTCGCTGCAGGCGGCGGCCCGCGGCGAGGGCGTGGCGCTCGCACGCCGCTCCATCATCGGCGAGGACCTGGTGCGCGGCACGCTGGTGCGGCTCTTCGACATCGCCGTGCCGTGCCGCGAGGCCTACTGGTTCGTCTGTCCGCAGGAGATCGTGAACGCCGCGCGCATCGTCGCCTTCAAGGACTGGGTGAAGGCGGAACTGGCCGCTGACGAATCGCTGCGGCGTGAAGGAAAGCATAAGACAAGAAGGCCGCGGATAAACGCAGATAAACGCGGATAGACCTCGGAGAGCCGTGCAGCTGCCGGCATCACCGCGGAATGCCGTGGTGCGTCTCTGCCTTATGCGCGTGTATCTGCGTGTATCTGCGGACGTTCCTTGGCTCTTCCAATCAAACCGGCTCGCGGTTGGTGTTGTTGACCGGCTGCGGCGCGCCGTCCGCGCCGCGGTTGCGGTTGCGGTTCTTGTGACGCCGATGGCGGCCCGGCTTGTTGCCGTGCGGCTGCGGCGTTCCCTGCGCGGGCGGCGCGGCGTTGCCCTCGGTCGCGCCGGCGACCTGGACCGGCTTGGGGCCGCGCTGCTTGCGATGCCCATGGGGCTGGCCCTGTCCCGGCGTGCCACCGCCCTGCGCCTGGGCGCCGCCTCCGCGCTTCTTCTTGTTGAAGAAAGGCTTGCCGCCCTGCGGGCGCTGCTGGCCGTGCTGCTTGGGCGGCCGGTTCGCGTGCGTCATGGGCGCATCGGCGCGGTTGCCGTCGACCATGTGCGGCTCGCCCAGCGCCCGGTTGCCATCGGCCATCCCGTGCGCCACGCCGCCGCCGCCGCGCTTGCCATGGCCGCGCGGCTGCCCACCGTGAGACGCGTGCGCGTGGACCTGCCGCGAGTGGTCGATGCGGTTGCCGACGTCGTCGTCGATGATCGGCTCCTCCGCCTTGTGGAAGCGCGGGTCGTAGCGGTTGCCGATGTTGTCGCGGCTTTCATCGATCTCGTGCGCGTGGCGCTCCTTGCGCGATGCCGCCGGCGCGCGGTTGCCGATGTTGTCGTGCTCGTCTTCCGCGTGCTCCGGCTTCTCCTCGCCCGCCTCGGGCTCGTTCATGCCGGCGAACGCGAGCAGCGTTTGCACCTCCTCCTCGCCCAGCTCCTTCATCTGCGCGCGCTTGAGGAACGAGGGCAGCGTCACCTCGCCGAAACGCACGCGCATGAGGCGGCTCACCGTGAGGCCCACGGCCTCGCACATGCGGCGCACCTCGCGGTTCTTCCCTTCGCGCAGCACGACGTGGTACCAGTGGTTCGCTCCTTCGCCGCCGCGATCCTCGATCGCGTCGAACTTGCAGGCCTCGCCCTCGATGTCGACGCCGTCGAGGAGCTTCTGCTTCTTCTCCTCGTCGAGCTCGCCCAGGAGGCGCACCGCGTACTCGCGCTCCACCTCGAAGCGGGGGTGCGTGAGGCGGTTCGCCAGCTCGCCGCTCGTGGTGAAGATGAGGAGCCCGCCGGTGTTGAGGTCGAGGCGGCCGACGGAGACCCAGCGCCCGCCATTCACCTTCGGCAGCTTCTCGAAGACCGTGGCGCGCCCTTCCGGATCGTCGCGCGTGACGATCTCGCCCTCCGGCTTGTGGTAGACCAGCACGCGCGGCAGCGGCTCGCCGAAGCGCAGGCGCACCAGGTTGCCGTCGAGCTTCACCTTGTCGCCCGGCCCCACGGAGTCGCCGAGCTTCGCCGCCTGGCCGTTCACGGTGACGTGGCCCTGCGCGATGAGGATCTCGATGTTGCGCCGCGAGCCGTAGCCCGACTGCGCCATGACCTTCTGCAGGCGCTCGCGCTTGGCGCCGCCGCCACCGGCGCCCGCACCCTTGGCCTTGTTGCCGCGCCGGCGCTTGTTCGCGTTGCCTTGCGGACGCGCCCATTCCGGCACGACGCCGCCCGGCCAGTCCAGCTTGGGGGTCTTGAAGTGGGGTTTATCCCGCATGGGCTTGCTCCGTGGGCTCGGGGTTGGAGTCCTCGTCGATGAGCGATTCCTGCTCGGGCGGCGGGAGTGCCGCGTCGGGGGCGACGAGGGAGGAAGGCGCCAGCTCGAGCGCGGCCTGCAGCTCGTCGAGCGGCGGAAGCTCCTCGAGGGACCGCAGGTTCAGGTCGTCGAGGAATTTGCGCGTGGTCGCGAAGATCGCGGGACGACCCGGGGTCTCGCGGTGCCCGACCACCTCGATCCAGCCGCGCTCCACCAGCGCGTTGATCGTGGGGGCGGAGACGGCGACGCCGCGGATCTCCTCGATGTCGCCGCGCGTGACCGGCTGGCGGTAGGTGACGATGGCGAGGGTCTCCAGCACCGCACGCGAATACCGCGGCGGCTTCTCGTTCGTGATGCGGTCGAGGAACTTCTGGTAGTCGGGCTTCACGCGGAAGCGCCAGCCCGACGCGACGGGGGTGAGCTCGATGGAGCGGCCGCTCCACTCGGCCTTCAGCTCCTCGAGGACCTTGCGGATGTTGTCCGCGTCGACCTCGCCGCCGAAGAGCCGCTTCAGCTGCTGCACGGTGAGCGGCTCGCTGGAGGACAGCAGCGCCGCCTCCAGCACGCGCTTCACGTGGACCATGTCGAGGGAGGCCGGCACGATGGCGCCGGATTCGTCCGCGGGCGCATCGGCGCTCGTCTCCTCGGACTCGGTCGCGCCGAGCGCGACATCGGGATCGGCGTCGGCGGCCGCCGGGACATCCTCCGGCGTCCGCGTCGGCGCGATGGCGTTTTCCTCGTCGCGTTCGTCCGGGTCGTTCGGCACTTGGGGCTGGGTCTGTTCGGTCATGGGCGTTTCTTCTTCAGGCGATCGTCAACGACGCGCGCTCGCTCCTGAGCTTCACGTAGATCGGATCGAAGGGCGTTTGCTGGGTGATCTCGATGAGCGCTTCGCGCGCGAGCTCGAGGCACGCGAGGAAGCTCACGACGACGACGGGCGCGCCGCGCCCGGGCTCGAAGAGCTCGGAGAACTCGAGGAACGTGCCGGTGGAAAGCGTCTTCAGGATCCGGCTCATGTGCGCGCGCACCGAGAGCTCCTCGCGCGAGATGCGGTGGTGCTTCGTGAGCCGGGCGCGCGCGAGGATCGAGCGCCAGGCCTCGGAAAGATCGGCCACGCGCACGTCGGGGAGCTGCTCGGCGATCTCCTCGACGTACACCTCGACGAGCGAGAAGTCGCGGCCCGCCACGGGGATGTCGGCGAGGAGCGCCGCCGCCTTCTTCATGCGCTCGTACTCGAGCAGCCGGCGCACGAGCTCGGCGCGCGGATCGTCGGGCTCCGTCTCGTCCTGCTTCTTCGGGCGCGGCAGCAGCATGCGCGACTTGATCTCGATCAGCACCGCGGCCATCAGCAGGTACTCGGCGGCGAGCTCGAGCTGCGTCGTGCGCATCATCTCGACGTACTCCATGTACTGGCGCGTGAGGTCCGCCATCGGGATGTCGAGGACGTCCAGCGAGTGCCTGCGAATGAGGTACAGCAGCAGGTCGAGCGGCCCCTCGAAGGCCTCGAGGAAGACGGAGAGCGCCTCCGGCGGGATGTAGAGGTCGCTCGGCAGCTCGGTGACCGGCTCGCCGCGGATCCTCGCGACGGGCAGGGCCAGGTCGAGGAACGGCTCCGCGAGGGTCGCGGCGGTCGGGTCGTTTGCGGCGTGGGTCATCCGGCTTTTCCAAAGAGGAGTTCGGCGGCGGCACGGCTCATCGCCGCGCCCTGGTGCGCGACACCCGGCACCTCCACCAGGTGCCAGGCGAAGGGCACGTCGGTCTCGCGCCCGGCGCGCTGCGCGGCGGCGAAGAAGGCGTGCCCGCGTGCGAAGCGGTTCGGCCCCTGCCCGTCGGCGCCCGCGGTGTGCTTCAGGTCCTTGTCGTTCGGGTCGACGTCGCGCGTGCCGAGCATCAGGGTGAAGGGGCGTGCGAGCGCTTGCTCCAGCTGCGCCTTGCCGGCCGGGGATCCCACGAGCGAGTACGGATAGGCACCCGCCGCGTGATCCGCGCGCCATTCCGGCATCGTGTACCAGCCGGGGTTCGCCGCCACCATCATGGTCGCGCGCGCGCCGGGAAGGAAGAGTGCCATGCGGTGCACGAATTGGCCACCCGCCGAATGCCCGAAGAGCACGTAGCCCGAACGGCCCCCGCCGACCTCGTCGAACAGGTGCTCGATCGCCGAATACGACCACTTCGACGGCTCGCCGGGGTGTGCCGCGATGTCGCCGAGGTTGTACGCCGCGGCGCGAGGCCAGGCCCGCTTCGAGAACCCGGGCGCCACGACGACCAGGCGATAGCGCTCGGCGATGGGCTCCCAGTATCGCAGGCAGGTTTCCGCATCGCGCTTCACGCCCGCCATGACGATCACCATGGGGCAGCTCGCATCGCACGCGGCGGGGCGATAGGTGTGGACCGTGATGGGACGGTCGGGCTGGCCCTTCGCGTCCACGAACATGAAGCGGCCCTCGCCCGGCGCGATGACCGTGGCCGCCACGGCGGGCGGCGCCGCGGCGAGGGCCAGCATCGCGAGAGGGGCGAAGCGCCTACTCATAGTTGAGCCCCATCGCCTCGCGCACGTCGCGCATCGTCTCGTCGGCGAGGTCGGAGGCCTTCTCGCAGCCGTCCTGGATGATGTTGCGCACGAGCGACGGATCCTCCTCGAGCTCCTCGGCCTTCGCGCGGATCGGCTTCAGCTCCGCGTTGACCGCGTCGATCACGGGCTGCTTGCAGTCGAGGCAGCCGATGCCCGCGGTCGTGCAGCCCTGCCACGCCCAGTCCTTCGTGTGCTGGTCCGAGTACACGAGGTGCAGGTGCCACACGGGACACTTCTCGGGGTTGCCGGGGTCCGTGCGCCGCACGCGCGCCGGGTCCGTCTGCATCTTGCGGATCTTCTGCGTGACCGATTCGGGCGCCTCGCGGAGCATGATCGCGTTGCCGGCGCTCTTGGACATCTTGCCGCCGTCGAGGCCCACGACGCGCGGCGTCTCCGTGAGCAGCGCGTCGGGCTCGGCGAGGATCATGCGCCCGCCGCCCTCGATGTAGCCGTAGAGCCGCTCCTTGTCGCCGAGCGCCAGGTTCTGCACGTCGTTCACGAGCTCCTGCGCCTCCCTGAGCGCGGCCGCGTCGCCCTGCTCCTGGAATTTCTGGCGCAGCGACTTGTAGAGCTTCGCCTTCTTCGGGCCCATTTTGCGGATGGCCGCCTCGGCCTTCTCCTCGAAGCCCTTCTCCTTGCCGAAGAGGTGGTTGAAGCGCCGCGCGAGCTCGCGCGTGAGCTCGACGTGCGAGACCTGGTCCTCGCCCACCGGCACCTTGTTCGCGCGGTAGATCATGATGTCCGCGGCCTGCATGAGCGGATAGCCCAGGAAGCCGTAGGTGAGCACGTCGCGCCCGTGCTCCGCGTGCTTCTCCAGCAGGTCCTTGTACGTCGGCACGCGCTCGAGCCAGGCGAGCGGCGTGAAGAACGCGAGCAGCATCGTGAGCTCCGCGTGCTGCGGCACGCGCGACTGGATGAAGAGCGTGGCCTTCGCCGGGTCGATGCCGCAGGCGAGCCAGTCCACGAACATGTCCCAGACGCTCTGCTCGATCACCGACGGATCCTCGTAATGCGTGGTGAGGGCATGCCAGTCGGCGGCGAAGAAGAGGCACGGATACTCGTTCTGCAGGCGCACCCAGTTCTTGAGGGCGCCGTGGTAGTGGCCGAGGTGCATGGCTCCCGTGGGGCGCATGCCGGAAAGTACGCGGTCGTGGAACATCGCTTGTGGTCGTCGCCCTAGAGCAGGCCGAAGAGGGAGAAGATGCCGTTGGCCGCCAGCTCCACCGGCGGACCGAGCAGGCGGCTGAAGAGGCCGGTCGCCATGAGCACGAGCAGGATCACCAGCCCGTACGGCTCGAGGCGCGAATACGAATACGAGACGCGTGGCGGCAGCAGGCTCGCGACGATGCGCCCGCCGTCGAGCGGCAGGATCGGCACCAGGTTCAGCACGGCGAAGACGACGTTGATCACCACGCCCTTCTCCGCGATCGCCATCCAGAAGCTGCCGACGAGGCCGTTGGGCGCGACGGTCTCCGCGAGCACCCGCAGCACCAGGGCCCAGATGAGCGCCTGCACCACGTTCGACGCCGGCCCGGCGGCCGCGACCCAGATGCCGTGCCAGCGCGGATTGCGCAGGTTGTTGAAGTTGACCGGCACGGGCTTCGCCCAGCCGAACATGAAATGGGTGAGCGCGAGCGTCACGAGCGGCAGCACCACGGTGCCCACCGGGTCGATGTGCTTCGCCGGGTTGAGCGTCACGCGGCCGAGCATCCACGCGGTGTTGTCGCCGAAGTGGCGCGCCACGTACCCGTGGGCCGCCTCGTGCAGCGTGATCGCGAAGATCACCGGGATCGCGTAGACGCAGATCGTGATGACGATGTTGTAGAAGTCCATCAGTGCAGTGCCGCTTTCTCGAGCCCGAAGGGGCGGATGTCGCCGCGGCCTTCGCGCAGCAGGCGGGGTTGGTCGGTGGAGAGGTCGATCACCGTGGTCACCTCCCCTTCGCAGGGGCCGCCGTCGATCACGGCGTCCACGAAGTGCTCGAGCGCGCGGCGGATCTCCTCCGGGTCGTTCAACGCGGTGCCGTGGTCCGGCAGGATGAGCGTCGACGAAAGCAGCGGCTCGCCCAGCTGGTGGAGCAACGCGAGCGCCACCGGGTGGTCCGGAATGCGCACGCCGATCGTGTGGCGCGGCGTGAGCAGCCTGCGCGGCACGTCCCGCGTCGCGCGCAGGATGAACGTGTAGCTGCCCGGCGTGTTGGCGCGGATGAGCCGGAACTGCAGGTTGTCCACCTTCGCGAACTGCCCCACCTCCGCCAGGTCGCGGCAGACGAGCGTGAGATGGTGGCGCTCGTCCACGTCGCGGATGCGGCGGATGCGCTCCATCGCGTGCTTGTCGCCGATGTGGCAGCCCAGCGCGTAGCAGGAGTCGGTCGGATAGGCCACCACGCCTCCACGGCGAATGATGTCCACGGCCTGTCGGATCAGCCGCGGCTGCGGATTCTCGGGATGCACTGAAAAGAACTGCGCCATTCCTCGACTCTTCGCGCTCGCTTCCACGCGCGCGGGTTGTTCGTGTGAGGCTTTCGCTGCGCCCGGCCGCGAGGCCCGGCGGCTTCGCCCTCAGCGGGCGGCCTTCAATGCGCCCACAGGGACCATACCGGCGTGAGCGACGGATGCAGCGCCGGCAAGCGCCCCGGCTCGTACGGGCTTTCTCCCGGCCCGTGGTAATCCGCGCCGCGCGAGGCGAGGAAGCCGTGGGCGAGCGCCTCGCGCTGCCACAACGCATATTCCTCGGGACGGTGGCTGCCCGTCACCACTTCGATCGCCTGGCCGCCGCAACGGCCGAACTGCCTGAGCAACTCCTCGCGCATCATCGGCTGCAGGTTGTAGCGGCCCGGGTGCGCGAGCACCGCCACGCCCCCCGCGGCGCGGATCCAGCTCACGGCATCCTCCAGGTCCACCCAGCGGTGCGGCACGTAAGCCGGCTTGCCCTTCGCGAGATACTTGTCGAACGCCTGCTGCGTATCCTTCACCCAACCGCGCTCCACGAGGTAGCGCGCGAAATGCGCCCGGCTCAGCTGGTCGCGCCGCGCCGCGAGGGCGAGCGCGCCTTCGAGCGTGCCGGGAAATCCCAGGCCCTCCAGCAGCTGCGCGATCCGCTGCCCGCGCCCGTAGCGGCCGTCGCGGATCGATCCCAGTCCCGCCACCAGCGGCTTCGCCGCGGGATCCACCTGCAGGCCGACCACGTGCAGCGTCGTGTCGCCCCAGCTCACCGAGATCTCGACGCCGGGAATGAAGCGGATTCCCTGCGCGCGGGCGGCCGACGCGGCTTCCGCCACGCCGTCGACCGTATCGTGATCGGTGAGCGCCAGCGCATGGGTGCCGGTGCGCGCGGCGAGCTCGACGAGCCCGGTGGGCGACAGCAGACCATCCGAGCAGGTCGAATGGTTGTGCAGGTCGAAATTGTCCTCGGGCCTTCCGGAAAACATCCAGAATTATATCAAAATGGACGATTCTCCTCCACCCATGACCGTCCACACCCTCCACTTCGGCGACGAGGGGCAGCGCGCCACGCGCGGCCTGCTCCAGCGCCTGGATGCCCTCGACCCGCCCGCCCCGGCGTCCCTGAAGGCGCAGGTGGCGACCCTGGAATCGCTGGACCGTCAGTACGGGGGCGAGGCGCGCCTCGAGCTGGAGGGCGCCGGCGAGCTCGTGGATGCCATCCTCGCCGAGCTGGCCCGGATCGAGGACGCCGACCTCACGCTGGGGGTTGCGCTCTGGGCGATCCGCCATGGGGTGCCCGTCGGCGTGCCCGAGCCCGTCGTCAACGCGCTGGCCGCCCGATCCAACGCGGCGCGCGGAAAGGAAGAGCTCGCGGCGGTCTTCGGCCTCATGCAGGGCGTGATCGCGCACGTGGCGCCGCGGCTTGCGGCCGACCTCGAGCGCTCCAACCCCGAGAGGCCGTGGCGGCTGCTCCACGCGAACCTCGCGATCACCGCGATCCGCACCGAGGATCCGCAGCTCATGGAGTTCGCGTTCGACGCGCTCGATGCCGCATTGCCCGGCGAGCGCGCCGGTTTCTATGCCGAGGCGCTGGCGCTCGCGCTGGGCCCGCGCGTCGCACCCGTGGTCCGGGACAAGCTCGAGCAGCGCCAGCGGCGTTGGACGGGGCAATAGCGTTATACTGCCGAGTTACACCTTTGCCTTTCGCGCCAGCGGTTTGAGTTGAAGTTCCTCTTCGATTTCCTCCCGATCATCGTCTTCTTCGTCGCGTTCAAGTTCGCGGGCATCTACGTGGCCACGGCGGCCGCGATCGCCGCGACGCTGGCGCAGATCGGCTATCTCCTCGCCCGCCGCCGGCGCGTGACGCCCATGCAATGGCTGTCGCTCGCGATCATCGGCATCTTCGGGGGTGCCACGCTGCTGCTGCACGACGAGACCTTCATCAAGTGGAAGCCGACGGTGCTCTACTGGCTGGCCAGCGCGGCCTTCCTCGGCGCCCTCGCGTTCCGCACCAACTTCGTGAAGGCCGTCATGTCCGAGGGCGGCCTCGAGCTGCCCGAAGCGATGTGGACGCGCCTTGCCGTCGCATGGGGCCTCTTCTTCATCCTGCAGGGCGCGCTCAACCTGTGGGTCGCGTTCCACTTCCCCACCGAGACGTGGGTCGACTTCAAGCTCTTCGGCGGCCTCGGCCTCACGGTGGCATTCGTGGTCGTGCAGGCGCTGTGGCTCACGCGGCAGCTCGAGGCGCAGCCCGCCAAGACCGACACTCCCGAATCCTGATGCTCTACGCGATCATCGCCGAAGACGTCCCCGGAGCCCTCGAGCGGCGCCTGGCCGCGCGCGGCCCGCATCTCGAGCGCCTGAAGGCCCTGCAGCAGGCCGGGCGCCTGGTGCTCGCGGGGCCCCATCCCTCGATCGACGCGGCCGACCCGGGTCCGGCCGGGTTCACCGGCTCGCTCATCGTCGCGGAGTTCGCGTCGCGCGAGGCGGCCATCGCTTGGGCCGCCGAGGATCCTTATGCCGCGGCCGGGGTGTATGCCCGCGTCACGGTGAAGCCATTCCGGCAGGCGCTGCCTTAAGTTTGGGGTAAGGAACGCCATGCACCCTGTCGAGCAAGCCATGCGCCAGCGTCTTGCGACTCTCGGTCCCTCGAGGCTGGAATTGCGCGACGAAAGCGCGCAGCATGCGGGCCACGCGGGATCCCGGCCCTCCGGCGGCAGCCACTGGCAGCTCACGATCGAGTCCGAAGCGTTCCGCGGAAAGAACCCCGTGGCGCGGCACCGAATGGTTTATGAGGCATTGGGCGACCTCATGGAACGGGACATCCATGCCCTTCGCATCGACGCGCGAGCGCCGGGCGCGAACTGAATCGCAGCTCATTTCATCCAGTCAAAGGAATCTCAATGCACCGCATCGTCAGGAACCTCGCCCTCGCCCTCGTGGCGGGCAGCCTCGCCGTGGGAGCGGCGGTGGCGCAGGACAAGGCCGAGAAAGGCTCGAAGAAGGGCGCGAGCAGCAGCGCCAACCACATCGTGGTGAACGGCGTGACCATTCCCCAGGCGCGCATCGATGCCATGAACAAGGAGCTCGACGCCGCGGGCCAGCCCACCGGTCCCGAGCGCCAGGCCGCCATCCGGGAAGAGCTCATCAACCGCGAGATCCTGGCGCAGGCGGCCAAGGCGCGCGGCCTCGACAAGACCCCGGACGTGCAGCAGCAGATGGAGATGGCGCGCCAGGCCGTGCTCATCCGCGCGCTCTTCGACCAGGAAGCGAAGGCGCATCCGATCACCGACGCCGACCTGGAGAAGCAGTACGAGCAGTTCAAGGGCTCGATGGGCCAGAACGAATACAAGGTGAGCCACATCCTGGTCGACAACGAGGCGGAGGCCAAGGCGATCATCGATCAGCTCAAGAAGAACCCGGGCGACTTCGCGAAGATCGCGAAGGAGAAGTCGAAGGATCCGGGCTCGAAGGACAACGGCGGCGACCTCGACTGGGGCCCGTCCGCGCGCTACGTCAAGCCGTTCGCCGATGCCGTGCAATCGCAGCCCAAGGGCCAGATCTCGCAGGCGCCGGTCAAGACCGACTTCGGCTACCACATCATCCGCGTGGACGACGTGCGGCCCCTGAAGGTCCCCGAGTTCAAGGACCTCAAGGAGCAGTTCCGCCAGCGCGCCCAGCAGCAGCAGATCCAGAAGTTCGTGGCGGACCTGCGCTCGAAGGCGAAGGTGGACGAGCGGTGACCGGACGGGCTGCGTGAAAGAAGGGCGGCGCGAGCCGCCCTTTTCATTTCAGGCCGCGAAGCTCATTCGTCGTCGCGCGGCCCGAGCTGCCCGCGCATCTCGCCGCCGGGAGACAGCGTCGTGTGCACGTTCGCATAGGCGAAGCCCGCCACCATCGCGTTGATCATCTGCGTGAGGCCGCCCGCGGGGAGCTGTTGCGTCGTGGGCGACGCCAGCACGTTGGCCGCCGTGATGTGGCCCGTGACCGTCCCGGATTGCGGACACGTCGGCGTGCCGTCGGGACCGGGAAGGTTCGCCGTCCCGCACAACCAGATCACGATCGGCCCGTTCACCGCGGTCTGCGCGAAGTGGATGTGCGCTTGCTGGACCTGTCCCTGCAGGCCGCTGTAGGAGAGCTTGTAGTCGATGAAATCGTTGTCGCGATTGATGCGCAGGCGCACGCGCCCGCTCGCCTTCGTCGAGACCGAGGGCACTTCCTGGAACCCCTGCATCTCGGTCCCCACCATCATGTCGGCGAGCACGGACGCGGGCAGCGCGGCGCAGATCGCCGCGAGTAGAACGGGAATCTTCATGGGGCGTCTCCTCGTAGGGTGTGGGGCACCGGCCCGCCGGCACGCGGGCCGCCGCGGGGGGCTCTCCGCGAACATCGCGCAGCGCGCCGTATTCCCTCCGCTCTCGTTCATGGCGATTGACCCGTTCGCGCCTTGTCGCCGTTTGATACGGTTCGAGCCGCGACCGCAAGGCCCGGAGCGCGTCGTGCCCTAAACTGGCGGGATGCCGGTCCCGGACGAAGAGCTGATGCAGGCCTATGCGCGCGGCGATGCCGCGGCCTTCGAGACGCTCTATGGGCGCCACAAGGGGGCGCTCTTCGGGTTGGTCCTGCGCTCCGTGAGGACGCGCGGCGAGGCGGAGGAAATCTTCCAGGAGATCTGGATGCGCGCGATCGAAGCGCGGGCGCGTTACGTGCCGAGCGCGAAGTTCTCGACGTGGCTGTACACGATCGCGCACCGGCGCCTGATCGACCATTGGCGCGCCAGGGGCCTCACCCTCGTCTCGCTCGATGCGCAGGACGACGACACGCCGGTGCTCGATCCGCCGGCCGGCCCCTCCGCCGAGCCGCACGAGCTGCTGGTGGCGACCCGGGTGCGTGACCGCCTCGCCGCCGCCCTGGCCGCGCTGCCGGTCGCGCAGCGCGAGGCCTTCCTCCTCCACGCGGAGGGCGACCTCACCGTCGCGCAGATCGCCGAAGCGACCGGAACCCACGAGGAAGCGGCGAAGAGCCGGCTGCGATACGCGCTGGCGCGGTTGAAGGAGGCGGCGGCCGATGACTGAGCGCGATGATGAATTGCTGAGGCGCTATCGCGCGATGCCGAAGGAGGCGCCGCCGGCATCCCTCGACGCGTCGATCCTCGCGGCCT
The DNA here is from genome assembly GCA_035656735.1 of Usitatibacter sp. GTDB lineage: Bacteria > Pseudomonadota > Gammaproteobacteria > Burkholderiales > Usitatibacteraceae > Usitatibacter. The sequence goes on from DASRRY010000044.1 coordinate 23,099, forward strand.
CGCGGCGCGCCGTGAGCCGGCGCCCCGCGTCGCGCTGGGCGATGCCGATATCCATCGCGGCCGTGCTCGTGCTGGCTCTCGGGGTGGTGATCGAGGTGCAGCGCGAGGCGCCGGATGAAGGAGGCCCCGGTGCGCCGGCGACGAATGTGCCGGCGCCGGCGAGTGCGCCCGCAGGGCCTCCCGCCGTCGAGGGAGCGACGCCCGCACCTGCAAGCAGGCCGTTCACCGCGCCGGCCCGTCCCGCACCGCGCGCCAAGGCACGGATCGACCTTGCACCCTCACGGGAGTCGGCGCGGCCCGAACCTGCGGACGCGATGACGAGCCCGGGCGAAGCGCCCTCGCGTGCCCAGGCGCCACCCGCGGCCGAAGCGAAGCAGGCGCCCTTTCGCGCAGACGATGCCAGCCCGTCGACGCCCGCCGCCCGGGCGCCGGCGCCCTCGATGCAGTCGGCGCGCGTCGCCGCGCCGCCGCCGCCAGCGGCTGGCGCCAGTTCCGGCGCGGCCAGGGCCGCGGACCCGTTGGAGAAAGAGCTCGAGCGCATCGCCCGCCTGCGCGATGAGGGTCGCGACGACGAGGCGGACACGGCGCTGGAACGGTTCCGGCGCGAGCACCCCGACTACCGCATCGCGCCGCCGCTGTGGGACCGCGTGAGGAGGAAGCCCTAGATGTCCGACATGAAGCGCGCCGCCCAGGCACTGGTCGAGCGCCGCAGCGAGCGCTTCGAGAGCCACCATCCGCTGGAGGAGTCGCGCAGGCGGCTCGCCGCCGAGCTCGAGCGCGCGCGCGTCGTGCCGGGCGCGGGTTTCGTGCCGCACTGGAAGGAAGAGGGCACGCGGGCGGTTCTCGAGGCGGAATTCCTGCCGCCGCGGGGCGCGGATCTGGCGCTCAAGGCCGCCTCCATCGCGATGCTCCTGCTCGTCGTGGGCAGCGCCTACGTGCTGATGACGAAGCGCGAGGGAAGCGTGCATTTCCTCCTGCCGCTCGTGACGCTCCTCGCGATCCTCGGCCTTCCGCTCGTGACGCTCGCCTTCAATTCGCAGCGCGAGGCGCACGAGTCGCGCATCCGCCGCGCGATCCGCGTGGCCCTGCTCGATGCGGACGCTGGCTTCCCGCCGCGGCAACGGTGGGCCGATGAGGAGTGACCTCGCGACTATCGCCCCGGTTTCGGATCACGACAACAGTGGTCTGTCCCCTGTCGTACGGTCGGTCTGGAGAAGGCAGCTCATGCGCTCTTCGCGCAAGCTCAGGAATCCATGCCGCTCATAGAAGCGGCGTGCGCCGGGATTGTCGAAATGCGTGGCGGTGTCGATGCGGGTGACGCCGATGCGTCGCAGCTCTTCCTTCAGCGCGGCCATCATCGCGGAGCCGATGCCGCGGCCCTCCAGCCCGGGCCGCACGTTGACGTCGTCGAGCTTGGCCACGAGGGAGCCGCGCGAGGTCGAGATCGCGAAGCAAACGACGCAGCATCCCACCACCGCGTCGCCCTCGCGCGCCATCCACACGAATCCCAGCTCCGGCTGCGCGACGAAGAGCTCCATCGCGCGGTGCAGCGCCTGCGGCCCGCCATCGCCGTAGACGGACGCGACATCGAGGTAGTGAGGATCCTGCTGGAGGAAGGCGAGGAACAGCGCCTCGGCCTCCCGCATGTCGCATGACGTCATGCGTGCGCAGTGCACGTGCGCCCTGCCCGCCGCCGTCACTCCTCGCGCCTCAGCCGACCCAGGCGCGGGCGTTGCGGAACATGCGCATCCACGGCGAATCCTCGCCCCAGCCGTCGGGATGCCACGAGAGCGCGATCGTGCGGAAGACGCGCTCCGGGTGCGGCATGAGGATGTTGAAGCGGCCATCCGGCGTGGTGAGGGCGGTCACGCCTTGCGGCGAGCCGTTCGGGTTGAACGGATACGCCTGGGTCACCTTGCCGCGGTTGTCGACGTAGCGTGCCGCCACGAGGTAGCGCGCCGCGTCGGCCTGCGCGTCATCGCGAAACACCGCGCGCCCCTCGCCGTGGGCGGTCGCGATCGGGATGCGGCTGCCTTCCATGCCCGCGAAGAGGATCGAGGGCGATTTCTCGATGTGCAGCAGCGCCGCGCGCGCCTCGTATTGCTCCGAGAGATTGCGCTCGAAGTGCGGCCAGTTTTCCGCGCCGGGAATGATGTCCTTCAGGTTCGACATCATCTGGCAGCCGTTGCAGGCGCCGAGCGCGAACGAATCGCGCCGCGCGAAGAACGCCTCGAATTCGGAGCGCGCGCGCGCGTTGAAGAGGATCGACTTGGCCCAGCCTTCGCCCGCGCCCAGCACGTCGCCGTAGCTGAAGCCTCCGCACGCGCCGAGCCCCTTGAAGCCCGCGAGTTGCACGCGCCCCGAGAGGATGTCGCTCATGTGCACGTCGTGCGCCTCGAAGCCGGCGCGGTCGAAGGCGGCCGCCATCTCCTGCTGGCCGTTCACGCCCTGCTCGCGCAGCACCGCGATCTTCGGGCGCACGCCCCGCGCGATGAAGGGCGCCGCGAGGTCCTGCGCCGGATCGAACGTGAGGCTGGCACTCATGCCGGGATCCGACTCGTCGAGCAGGCGCTCGTACTCCTGGTCGGCGCAGACCGGGTTGTCGCGCAGGCGCTGGATGTGGTGCGTGACCTCGGACCATGCGCGGTGCAGGGCGGAGCGCTTCTGCGCGAGGACCGGCTTGCCGTTCACGATGAATCTCAGCTCGCCGTCGGCATTGGGATGGCCAATCACGTGGGACTCGCGCGAGAGTCCCGCCTCGCGCAGCACGCCCATCACGGCGTCGCGATCGCCGCGCTTGACCTGCAGCACGGCGCCCAGCTCCTCGTTGAACATCGCGGCGAGCGTGCGTTCGTGCACATGCCCGGCGAGGAGGCCGGACTGCCGCTCCTGGCCGTCCACGTCGAGGCGTGCCGCATCGAGGACCAGGCCGTCGAGATAGACGCTGACACCCGTGCGCGCCGCGAACGCCATCTCGCACAGGGTGGCGAAGAGGCCGCCGTCGGAGCGATCGTGGTACGCGAGGATGCGGCGCTCGGCATTGAGCCGCTGGACGGCCGCGAAGAGCGCCTTGAGCTTCGCCGGGTCGTCGAGATCCGGCGCCTCCTCGCCCACGCTGCCGAAGACCTGGGCCAGCGCGCTCGCGCCGAGCCGCGCACGCCCGCCACCGAGATCGATGAGGATGAGCTCCGTGTCGCCCGCGTCGGTGCGAAGCCCGGGCGTGAGTGTCGCCCGCACGTCGCGCACGGGCGCGAAGGCGGACACGATGAGCGAGAG
>DASRRY010000045.1:0-41521 GCA_035656735.1 Usitatibacter sp.
AAGGCGGGAGAACCGATCAGGAGGTCGTTGTCCGGGCCGGACACCTCGCGCACGTCGAACACCGGGACACCGGCCGCCCCCATGAAGCCGGCCATGTGGTAGATCGGGCGCAGCGGGGTCTTGGTCACGCCGAACGGCAGGACCGAGGGCGAGTGGCTGTGCACCACCGCCTTGATGTCGGGCCGCGCGCGATAGATGGCGCTGTGGATGAAGCGCTCCAGGTAGGGCTGGCGCGTGTCGCCGCCTTGGGGCGCGCCGTCGAGGTCGAAGGTCATCAGGTCCGCCGCGGTGACCAGGGCCGGCGCCATGCTGCGGGCCAGGAGGAACCGGTCCGGCCGCTTGTCGTGGCGGGCGCTGACGTGGCCGAAGCCGTCGAGCACGCCCTGGTCGGCGAGGATGCGGTTGGCGGCGACGAGATCTTCGAGCAATTCGGCGGGTGCGAGGGTCATCGCCCGATTATGCCGACTTTACGCCGCGCGCCTGCCGCAGGTAGAGTTCGCTGCGGCAGGACCGGGGAGGGCCTAAAGGGGCATGGCATCGGTTCGAACGCGCGAGCACCGCAGGCGGGCCGTGCGCGCCGGCCTGGTTTACGTGACGGACGCCTTCGCGGGCATCCGGCGCAAGCGCGCCGGCCGCGGCTGGGCGTATTACGCGCCCAACGGCGCGCGCATTCGCGACGCGGCGAAGCGCGAGCGCCTCAACTCGCTCGCGATCCCGCCGGCGTGGACCGACGTGTGGATCTGCCCCGATCCCAACGGCCATATCCAGGCCACGGCGCGCGACGCGCGGGGACGCAAGCAGTATCGCTACCACACGGCGTACCGCGAGGCGTGCGACCAGTCCAAGTTCCGCCGCATGCTCGAGTTCAGCGAGGTGCTGCCGGGCCTGCGCGAGACGATCGAGCGCGACCTGCGCGCGCCGGACCTGAGCCGCCGGCAGATCCTCGCCACCGTCATCCGGCTGCTCGATCGCACGCTCATCCGCGTGGGCAACGACGAGTACGCGCGGGAAAACCGCTCGTTCGGCCTCACGACCTTGCGCCGGCGCCACGTCGAGGTCGACGGGTCGCTCCTGCGCTTCAGCTTCCGCGGAAAGAGCGGGGTCGAGCACGACGTGGCGATCGATGACGCGCGCCTCGCCCGCATCGTGCAGCGCTGCCAGGACCTGCCGGGCACCGAGCTCTTCCAGTACCTGGACGCGACCGGAAAGCGCCAGGCGGTGTCGTCCGACGACGTGAACGCGCGGCTGCGGGAGATCGCGGGCAGCGACGTGAGCGCGAAGGACTTCCGCACGTGGGGCGGCACCATGCAGGCGGCGATCGCCCTGCGCGCCATGGGACCGGTACCCACCAAGCGCGAGGCCGACCGCAACATCCTTGGCGCCCTGGACGAGGTGTCGCAGCGCCTGGGCAACACGCGCACCGTGTGCCGCAAGTATTACGTGCATCCGGCGCTCATCCAGGCGTACTACGAAGGACGCACGATGCCGGTGACCGACACGCCGGGTGGACGGCGCGTGCGCGCCCGGCGCGGCGCGGCGCTGCGTCGCGAGGAGCTCGCGGTGCTGCAATTCCTGCACGACGCGCTGCAGCGCGAGCCCGGTGCGGAGAATTCGGCAAGCGCGGCGCGGCCTGTTCCGTAACGGTCCCGCACCGGGCGCGCGTAGCTTGGTGTGACGGGCGACATCCCGCCCGCCAGGAGGACGCCATGAACCGCATGCACTTCGTCGTGACCGCGCTCGCCACCGCCACGGCGCTCGGCTTCACCGTGAAGACCCTCGGCCAGCACGAGTCGGCCGCGGGCGCGCCGCCCGCCGCCGCGGGCGAGGCAACGGCGTACAGCGCGGACTCCGCGCGCATCCCGCGGGCGGACCCGGACGCGGAGCAGCCGCCGACGTTCTAGGCCGCGCTATAGTGCGGATCTCGTCCCGGGGATCCGCACGTTGCGAAGGAACATCGTCGCCGGCGCGCTCGTGGCACTGGGGCTCGCCGCCGCGGCGATCGCCTGGATGCCGCGGTGGATGCCGCCACCGCTCATCGAGAAGCTCGCCGACAAGCGCTACGGCCGCAAGCCGCCCGCATGGCACGAGCCCGCGCCGCACGATGCGGTGGAGGCTCGCCGCCAGGACCTGCGCTACCTCGCCGCGCTTCCCGACGTCGATCTCACGTTCAGCCTGTCCGCGCGCGAACGCTTCCAGGCCGTGCTGGAGGATCTTTCCGCGCACGCGGACACGCTGGACACGATTGCGTTCGACCTGGGCGTCGCGCACGCCGTCGCGCAGTCCGGCAACGCCCACACCGCCGTCGACGCGAACCTCTGGCGCGAGATGCTCGAGCGCGCGCCCGTGTCCTTCGCGTGGTTCCCCGACGGGCTGCGCATCGTGCGTGTCGCAGCGGGACACGAGGAGCTCCTCGGCGCGCGCGTGATCGCGCTCGACGGCGAGGATCCGCAGGCATGGTTGCCGCGCGTCGCGCGATACGTGCCGGGAATTCCGCAGCACGTGCGTGCGGTGAGCCCGCTCTTCCTCGAGGCGCCGGCCGCCTTGCACGCGATGGATGCGCGGGCGCCTGCCGGGCGCATGACGCTTGCCGTGATGCAGGACGGCGCGGCGCCGCGCGCGGTGACGCTCGAAGCGTTGCCGGTGCATCCCGGGCCGGAGCGCCTGCCGAACGGCGGTGTCGCGCGCAACGTGATCCCGCCTTCCGATGCGCGCGCCACGCGCGGCATTCTCGCGCGCGAAGCCCTGCCCGCGAGCCTGCGGGAGCCCGATCGCCTGTCGCACCACGAGGTGCTCTCGCCCGGCGTGCTCTACCTGCACCTGTGGCGGGTGAGCCGCGCCTTCGACCCGGAGGTCGACGCGCAGATTCGCGCGGCGATCGCGTCCGGACCGCGTCCGTGGCGCCGCATCGTGCTCGACCTGCGCTACAACGGCGGCGGCGAGTATCCCGCGGTGTACTGGGCGTTGCGGGCGCTGGTCGATTCGCTCGCGCCCGATGGGCGCATGGCCATCCTCACCAACGACGCGACGTTCTCCGGCGCCATCATCGTGACGGCGCTCGTGAAGCACTTCGCGGGCGCACGCGCCATCGTGGTGGGCGAGCCCGCCGGCGACCGGCTGCAGTTCTGGGCGGAGGGCGATGACATGGTGCTGCCGAATTCGAAGATCCACGTGCACACCGCGACCGGGTACCACGACTGGGCGAACGGTTGCCGCGAGCTGCGCTGCTACTGGCCGAACTTCTGGTACTCCGTGGGCGTGGGCAGCATCGCGCCCGACGTGCCGGTCGCCTGGGATTTCGCGGATTACCGGCGCGGCATCGATCCCGTGCTCGAGGCGGCGCTGCGGGTGCGCTGAAACAAGCGCTCGGCGCGCGGGTCGAACGGGCTCTTTGCCTCCTGCGCAGGCCATGGCGAGCCAGTCGGGTCCCCCGGAGATCGTGAAGGTGGGCCGCTGCGAGGTCGCGATCTCGCATCCGGACAAGGTGCTCTTTCCCGGGCCGGCCTACACCAAGCGCGACCTCGTGCACTACTACCTCGCGGTGGCGGAGGGCGCCCTGCGTGGCAGCGGCGGGCGGCCCAACATGCTCGTGCGCTATCCGGACGGCGTGGCCGGCGAGTTCTTCTACCAGAAGCGCGCGCCGGAATCGCGCCCCGGTTACGTGGAGGTGGTGACGATCCGCTTCCCCTCCGGACGCAGCGCGGAGGAGGTCGTGCCCACCCATGCCGCGGCGCTGGGCTGGATGGCGAACCTCGGATGCCTCGAGCTGCATCCGCACCCCGTGCGCGCCGACGACCTCGATCATCCCGACGAGCTGCGCGTGGACCTCGATCCGGTGCCCGGCGTGCCGTGGAAGCAGGTGCAGGCCGTGGCGCGCGTGGTGCGCGAGACGCTGGACGATTCCGGTCTCGTGGGCTTTCCCAAGACCTCGGGCAAGCGCGGCATCCACGTCAACGTGCGCATCCGCCGCGACTGGAGCTTCGACGAGGTGCGGCGCGCGGCGCTCGCGCTCGCGCGGGAGGTCGAGCGGCGCGCGCCCGGGCTCGCGACGAGCGCCTGGTGGAAGGAGGAGCGCCACGGCGTCTTCATCGACTATAACCAGAATGCGAAGGACCGCACGGTGGCCGGCGCCTACTCGGTGCGCCCGACGCCCAATGCGCAGGTCTCGGCGCCGCTCGAGTGGGACGAGGTGGATGATGCCGAGCCCGCCGACTTCACGCTCGAGACGATGGTCGCGCGCTATCGCAAGCGCGGCGACGTGCACGCATCGATCGACCGGCGCGCCTGCTCGATCGCGAAGCTCCTCGAGCTCTCCGCCGAGCACGAGCGTGCCGGGATGGGAGACGCGCCGTGGCCGCCGCAGTACCGCAAGGCCGCGGGCGAGCCGCCGCGCGTGCAGCCCTCGAAGCGCCGGGCCACCACCAAGCCGCTCATCGAGATCGGCCGCGCGCGGCACCAGGACGACGTGATGGCAGGCTTGGAGCGCTGGAAGAAGCGCCATGCGAAGGCGGCGAAGCACCTCGAGCCCGCCGACGTGCTGGTCGATCCGATGCGCGGGAAGTACAAGACGTGGTGGCGCATCCGCGTGAACCTGGAGCACGTGCCGGAGAATTTGAGGCCCGCGCAGGAGCGCCTGGACCCCGACGACGCGCCGGCCTGATGCGGCGCGAGGAGGCTCATGATGATCAACCCTCGCGCCGCGCCGCCCCGAACACCTTCTCCAGCTCGTACGGCGTGGTGACCTCGAGCTGGTCGTAGCGGCAATCCTGCGGCCGCTTGTCCGGCCGCCAGCGCAGGAAGATCGCGGCGTGGCGGAAGCGGTCGCCCTGCAGGTGGTCGTACTTCACCTCGCACACGCGCTCGATGCGCAGCGGCTCCCACGAGAGGTCCTTGCCCGCGCTCCAGCGACTCGACGCGCCCGGCATGCGGCTCGACTCCGCGGCCGCACCGGCCCAGTCGCGCCACGGGTGATTCTTCATCGCGTTCTTCCGCAGCGGCCCGAGCTCCCGTGCGAGCTGCTTGCGCATCGCCATCGTGAAGGACGACGTGACGCCCACGTGCTGCAGCACGCCGCCGTCGTCGTACAGGCCGAGGAGCAGCGAGCCCACCGCGTCGTCTCCGGACTTGTGCCAGCGGAAACCTGCGACGACGCAGTCCGCGGTGCGAACGTGCTTCACCTTGATCATCGCGCGCTTGCCCGGCTCGTAGGGCAGGTCCTCGAGCTTGGCGACGACGCCGTCGAGCCCGGCGCCCTCGAACGCGTGCAGCCACTCCATCGCGAGCGAGCGATCGCGCGTCATCGGCGTCACGTGCAGCGGGGGCTTGGCCTTCGCGAGCAGCTTTTCCAGTGCGGCGCGACGCTCCGCCTGCGGCTCGCCGCGCAGGTCGCGTCCCGCGGCTGCCAGGAGATCGAAGGCGACGAATGAAGCCGGCTGGGACGCCGCGAGCTTCGCGACCCGCGAGGCGGCCGGATGCAGGCGCAGCTGGAGCGCGTCGAAGTCGAGCCCGTGCGCGGTCGCGATCACGATCTCGCCGTCCAGCACGCTGCCCTCGGGCACGCGCTCGAGGAGCGCCTCGTGCAGGTCCGGAAAGTAGCGGTCCAGCGGCTTCAGGTCGCGGCTCTGGATGTAAATGTCGTCTCCGCGGCCGCGGAAGACGAGCGCGCGGAAGCCGTCCCACTTCGGCTCGTAAAGGTACGGTCCCTCGGCGGGAAGCGCTTCGGCCACCCTCGCGAGCATGGGCTCGATCGGCGGGCCGACGGCGGGTGGTGCGGACGAGCGTTTCATGGCAGGGATGCGCACTTGGAGCCGTCACATGCGCGGCAGTTCCGGTATACGCTTGGGGAACCCACCAAGATACTTCTGGCGCAAGACACCATGAACCAGGCCTTCGCCATCCTCGACGCGCTGGGCGACGGCATCGAGGTCTTCGACGCCGAATGGCGCCTCACGTACGTGAACCCGGCCGCACGGGCGCTGCTCGCCGCGGTCGGCGCGGACGTCGATGCGATGATCGGGCGCAAGGTCTTCAACGAGCTCTTCCCCGGCGATCGCGAGAGGCCGGACGCGGAGCATTTCCGCCATTGCATGCACGATCGCGTCGAGGTGCGCTTCGAGCGCTTCGACGTCGATTCGGGCCGGTGGTACGAGCACCGGCTCTATCCCCTCGCGGGCGGGGGGCTCGCCTGCTGCATCCGCGACATCACGGCGGGGCGTGAAGCCGAGCAGGCGATACGCGCCGCGAGCGCCGACGCGGCGGAGGAGCTCGATGGCATGCGCCGCCTCCAGGCTCTCGTGGCGCGTCTCATCGCCGCTCCCGATACGACCGGTGCGCTGCAGGAGCTGCTCGACGCGGCGATCTCGCTTTGCGGTGCGGAACGCGGCTCCGTGCAGATGGTCGATGCGCGTACCGGCGCCCTGCGGCTCGTGGCCTCGAAGGGCTTCGCCGCGTCGTTCCTCGAGGGTTTCGCCGAGCTGCGCACCGACGACGACACGGCCTGTGGGCGCGCCCTGCGCGGCGGCGAGCGCGTGATCGTGACCGACGTCGAACGGGATGAAGCTTACGCGCCATACCGGGCGGACGCTCGCGAAGCGCGCTATCGAAGCGTGCAATGCACGCCCCTGCGCAGCAGCGGAGGCGAGATTCTCGGGCTGATCTCGACGTATTCGTCGCGCCCCGGATGCGCGCCCGCGGAGGCATTGTGCCTGCTCGACGTCTACGCGCGCCTCGCGGCCGACGTCGCGGCCCGGCTGCGTGCCGAGGAGCTGCGTCGCGAGTCCGAGGCACTCCTGCATGCCGCCGAGGAGCGCCTTCGCGTGGCGCTCGATACCGCCCGCATCTATACCTGGGAGGCCGACCTGGTCGCAGGCACGATCGCGCGTTCGCCCAATCACGTCGACGTGCTGGGATTCGCGCTTCCGGACGACGTCGGGAAGTCGCTCGAGTGCAGCTACCCCGAAGACCGCCCTCGCGTGCGCCAGGCATTCGAGCGCGCCGTGGCCGGCGATGGCAAAGGCGTCTTCCACGGCGAGTCGCGCCTCGTCGACCCCGTGACGGGAAGGGTCGTCTGGAAGCGCACGCATGGCCTCGTGATGCGCGACGCCAGCGGACGGGCCGTGCGGATGGTCGGCATCACGCAGAACATCGACGAGCGCAAGCGCGCCGAGGAAAACACCCGGCGTGACGAGCGCAACGCGCAGCTCGCCGGCCAGATCGACGCGCTCATCGCGCCCCTCTCGGAGCCCGAGGAGATCATCGCCGTGGCGACGCGCCGCATCGGCGAGTTCCTCGAGGTGTCGCGCTGCTACGTCTCGGAGCTGGCGGACCGGCTGAAGATCCTGCGCGGCGACTGGCGCCGCGGGGGCCTGCCGAGCCTCGCCGGGCCCCACCCGCTGGACGGCGCCGTACCGGCGGACCATCGCGCCGCGCTCGCCTCGGGCCAGTCGCTCGCGGTGATGGACGTCGCCGCCGACAGGATGGAGAGCGACGCGCGCGCGCACCTGCTGGACGCCGGCATCCGCTCGTTCATCGCCGCGCCCTATGCGAGCGGGCTCGGGTGGGAGGCGACGCTGGTGGTCGCTTGCGACATGCCGCGCGAGTGGCGCTCGGACGAGGTGCAGGTGCTGCGCGACGTGCTCACGCGGCTGTGGCCGGCCGTCAAGCGCGCCCGTGCCGAGCGTGCGTTGCGCGAGAGCGAGGAGCGCTTCCGCACCATGGCCGACAGCTCTCCCGTGATGATCTGGATCACGACGTCGCGCGGGCAGCTCGAGTTCGCCAACCGCGCGTTCCTCGACTTCTTCGGGATCCCGACACGGCGCAGCGCCGCACAGTTCGACTGGACCGAGGTGATCCACGCCGCCGACCGCCAGGCCTATCTCGACGCATTCCGCGCCAGCGTGGACGCCCGTGCGTCGTTCGTGGCGCGCGCTCGGGTGCGCCGGCGCGACGGGCAGTGGCGCTGGATCGAGTCGCGCGCGAATCCGCGCCTCGACGCCGAGGGCCGCGTGACCGGCGTCATCGGCAGCTCGCCGGACATCACGGAGATGTTCGAGTCGCAGGAAGCGCTGCGCGAGGCGGACCGGCGCAAGGACGAGTTCCTCGCCATGCTCGCCCACGAGCTGCGCAACCCCCTCGCGCCGATCGTGAACGCCACGCGCATCCTGCGGCGCCTGGCGCCGCTCGAGCCGCAGGTCGAGGACATGCGCGAGCTGATCGAGCGGCAGGCCGAGCAGCTCACGACGCTCGTCGACGATCTCCTCGAGGTCTCGCGCATCACGCAGGGGCACATCGCGCTGCGCAAGGCCAACGTCGAGGTGATGAGCATCGTCGCGCGGGCGATCGAGACCAGCCGGCCGCTCATCGATTCGCGCCACCACCACCTCGCGGTGTCGCTGCCCACCGATCCCGTCCGGGTGGAGGGGGACGTCGCGCGCTTGGCCCAGGCCATCTCGAACCTGCTCAACAACGCGGCGAAGTATACGGACGACGGCGGCGAGATCGCGCTGCGCGTCGAGGTCGAGCACGGCGAGGCCCTGATCCGCGTGAAGGACAACGGCATCGGCATCGCCGGCGACGAGCTCGCCCGCGTGTTCGACCTCTTCCAGCAATCGGAGCGCTCGCTCGACCGCGCCCAGGGCGGCCTGGGCATCGGCCTCACCATCGTGAAGAAACTGGCGGAGATGCACGGCGGCCGCGTCGAGGCCATGAGCGAGGGCGCCGGCCGGGGCAGCGAGTTCGTGATGCGCCTGCCGCTGGCGCCCGTGCCGGAAGACGGCCGGGCGGCGCCGCGCGTCGTGCGTGCCCCGGTGCGCCGCCGCTGCAGCGTGCTGGTGGTCGACGACAACGTCGATGCCGCGACGAGCCTGGCCCTCCTGCTCAAGCTCGATGGCCACGACGTGAAGCTCGCGCACGACGGACCCGGGGCGCTCACCGCGGCGCGGGCCTTCACGCCGCAGGTGATCGTGCTGGACATCGGCCTGCCCGGCATGAGCGGCTACGAGGTCGCGCGGGAGCTGCGGCGCGATCGCGCGTTCGCGGAGACGATGCTCATCGCGCTCACCGGATATGGGCAGGCCGAGGACCGGCGCAAGTCGAAGTCCGCCGGATTCGATCACCACCTCACCAAGCCCATCGACGACGAGGCCCTCGCCGCCGTCTTCGAATCTGCCCCCGGGGGCGCCAGCCCCGCCGCCTGAACGTTCGCGCCGGGCGCCCGGTCGAACCGGCTCGAACGACGAGGAGGACCGATGGCGCACCAATACGCGGCCGTCACACTGCAGGGACGGGCGCTGCGCTGCCTCGTGTGCGGCCATGACATGTTCTGGGAGCAGCACATCCAGCTCTCGACCCAGGTGTTCAGCTTCCTGGACCCCGACAGCCACGCCCACTGCGCGGTGTGCGAGCGCTGCGGTTACGTGCACATGTTCATTCCCTCGGCCACGATTCGCGCCGACGAACCGGTTCCGGGCGCCGCGCCGGCCGGGCCTGCGCCCGAGGTGGCGTGAGCCGCGGCGAGGCTGCGATAATGCGGGGCTGATTCCCGAGGAGCCGTCATGAACGACAAAGTGAGCGTCCCCCTTTCCGACATTCGCCGCGATTTCGAGCGCGTCGCTCCCGAGACCGTGAAGGAGGCGTCGCAGTACGCCGCCTCCATCCTGGCCGACGTGGCGGGGCGCCGCGGCACCCTGCATGGGCGCATCCAGCCGCTCGTGCGCGAGATGAAGCTCGCCGGCCCGGCTTTCACCATCGAGGTCCGGCCCGGCGACAACCTGATGATCCATGCCGCCATGAGCATGGCCCGTCCCGGCGACATCCTCGTGATCGACGGCAAGGCCGATCGCACCTGCGCGCTCATGGGCGCGATCATGGTGAACGCGTGCAAGAAGATGGAGCTGGGCGGCATCGTCATGGATGCCGCGATGCGCGACTACCTGGAGCTGGCGGAGATGGGCTTTCCCGTGTTCTGCGTCGGCACCAATCCGAACGGTCCCACGAAGTACGTCCCGGGGCGCGTGAACTGGCCGGTGTCGTGCGGCGAGATGACCGTGCGTCCCGGCGATCTCGTAGTGGGTGACGCCGATGGCGTCGTCGTGGTCGAGCGCGAGAAGGCGGCGTCGCTGCTGCCGCTCGCCGCGAAGAAGGTCGCCGAGGAGCGCAAGCGCATCGCGGACATCCAGGCGGGCAGGAACCTGCGTCCCGGCTGGCTCGACGGCGCGCTGCGCGCCGCGGGCGTGATCAAGGAAGGCGAGACGCTCTGACCGCGGGGCGGTGAAGGCCCTCGACCCGCGGGTGGAGGGGCCGCTGCGCTCGCTCGCGCAGCACCGGCTAGTGCTTCGTCTCGCCGATCAGCCGGTCGAGGTTGGGATCGGCGCGGTGGTTCGCCGCGTTCCATCGCATCACCAAGTACATGGCGCCGGCGAGGAAGAGACCGAAGAGCACCACGATGGAGTGGATGCGCAGCTCGAACCGGATCATGAGCGAGTACATCGCCAGCATGATCAGGATGCTCACGTTCTCGTTGAAGTTCTGCACGGCGATGGAGTGCCCTGCCGACATCAGCAGGTGGCCGCGGTGCTGCAGCAGCGCGTTCATCGGAACCACGAAGAAACCGGCACAGGCACCGACGAGGATGAGCGCCAGGTACACGGCGGGCATCCACTTGAGCGACACCATGGCGATCACCACGATGCCCATGCCGATGCCCACCGGGAGCACCTGGGTCGCGCGCTTGAGCGGCACGATGCGCGCGGCCAGGATCGCGCCGATCGCGATGCCCACGGCCGAGACGCCCGAGAGCATCGCGGCGTGCTCGAGCGGCAGGCGCAGCTGGCGCTCGGCCCACTTGATCACGATGAACTGGAGGCAGGCGCCCGCGCCCCAGAAGAGCGTCGTGACGGCGAGCGAGATCTGGCCCAGCTTGTCGCGCCAGAGCATCACGAAGCAGCGCGAGAAATCGATGAGGAGGCGCCCGGGATTGCGCTCCTGGTGCGGATAGCGCGCGCCGGTGTCGGGAATGGCGAGGTTGAAGAGCGCGGCCACGACGTAGATCAGCGCGATCACCGTCACGGCCGCCTCGGGCGGCGTGTTGATGCTCGTGTCGATGAGCGGGAAGTCGAAGGCGAGCAGGAACTTCGACACGCGGGGACCGATGAGCAGCCCACCCACCACGTTGCCCATCACGATCGAGAGCACGGTGAGGCCCTCGATCCACGCATTCGCCACGACGAGCTTCTCGGGCGGCAGCAGCTCGGTGAGGATGCCGTACTTCGCCGGCGAGTACGCGGCCGCGCCGAGCCCTACCACCGCGTACGCGAGCAGGATCATCCCGAAAGGCGGCAGGGTGCCCACGCTCAGGAACTCGTTGAAGAGGATGAGCCCGCAGCCCACGACCTTGATCATGTTCGTCACGAACATGACCCGTCCCTTGGGCATCGAGTCGGCGAAGGCTCCCACGGCGAAAGCGAGCACCACGTACGAGAGCGTGAACGACCACTTGAGCAGCGGCGTGAGCCACTCGGGGCCCTTCAGCAACGCGAGCATGGCGATGGCCGCGATGAGCAACGCGTTGTCGGCGAGCGACGAGAAGAACTGCGCCGCCATGATCGTGTAGAAGCCCCTTTTCATGGCGGGTGCTTTATACCATGGCGCAAGTCAGCGTCCGGGCCCATGCGCGGCCCACCAGTCGCGCAGCCGCTCCTCGCTCATTGGACGGGCGATGGCGAGGCCCTGCGCGAAGTCGCAGCCGAGGCTCGCCAGCGTCTCGCGGATCTCGGGACGCTCCACGCCCTCGGCGGCGACCTGCAACCCGAAGTGATGGCCGATGTCGATCGCCGAGCGCACCACGGCGCGGTCGCCGGGGTCGTGCAGCATGCCCGCCACGAAGGGCCGGTCGATCTTCAGGATGTCGATCGGGAAGCGCTTGAGGTTGGCGAGCGAGGTGAAGCCGGAGCCGAAGTCGTCGATGGCGATCTGCAGGCCGACCGCCTTCAGCCGCGTGAGGATGGCCACCGAGCGCTCCGCATCGGCGATCATCGCGCTCTCCGGGATCTCCAGCACGAGGGACTGCGGCGAGACGCCCCACGTGCGCAGCGCCTGGTCGAGCAGCTCCGGCAGCTCGCGATCCACGAGGGACTTGACCGCGAGGTTGACCGCGAGCCGCGGCGCGTTGTCGCCCGCCCCGCGCCATCCGGCCGCGATGCGCAACGCCGTGTTGAGGACCCAGAGCGTGAGCGAGCCCAGGAGGCCGGTGCGCTCCGCGATGCCCACGATCTGGGAGGCCTCGACCTCACCCGCCGCCGGATGCGTCCAGCGCAGGAGCGCCTCGACCGCGACGGTGCGTCCGCTCGCGAGCTCCACCTGCGGCTGGTAGTGCAGCTGCAGCTCGTTGGCGCGGATGGCGCGATCGAGCTCGCGGTCGAGGCCGCGATAGACGACGGTCTCGACCTCGTCCTCGGCGGCGTAGACGTGGTAACCCTCCTCGCGCGTGGCGGCGATGCGGCACGACACGTCGGCCGCCGTGAGGAGGTCGCCGGGAGCCACTCCGTGCTCGGGCAAGGTCGCCACCCCCACGCAGGGACGCAGCACCGCGGCGCCGCCCTCGTGGGTGATGGGACGGTCCAGCGCGCGCAGCAGCTTGACCGCCGCGAGCACGGCCTGGCTCGGGTGCGACAGGCGCGGCAGCACGACGCAGACCTGGTCGTCGTTGAGCGCGGCGAGCCGGTCGTCGGCTCGGAGCGCGCGCTCGAGGCGCTCGAGGACGAGGTCCATCGTCGTGCCCGGGCTCGGCCCGCGCAGCAGCGCATGCAGCCGGTCGACGCGCCGCAGCTCGAGGATGAGCACGGCGAGCCGGCCGTCGGTCGCCTGCGCGACGGCGGTCTCGCGGTCGAGCAGCTTGAGCAGGTTCTCGCGCGCCGTGGGCTCGGCCGCCAGCGGGCGCTCGGGTGTCGTCGGCTGCGGCGGAAGGGAGCTCAATCGCTGGCGCTCAGGTAGAAGTCGCCCAGGTCGAGCCCGTAGGCGCCGGCCGCGAGGCCGCGCTTGATGAAGACGTTCTCCGCGTCGCCCACGCGCGGATCGTAGAGCAGGTCCACCATCGCCGGGTGGGGCAGCTTCTGCTTGTCGGGACCGGTCACGACGAGGACGCGGGGCTTGAGCCGGCGCAGCTTGTTGTGCGCCACCACGATCGCCACCTCGCCCGAGGAGAGCTCGATCAGGGAGCCCACGGGAAACACGCCGACGGAGGACACGAACTGCTGCACGAGCGGCTCGTGGAAGTAATCGCCGCCCCAGCCGGTGATGCTGCGCAGCGCCTCGTACGACGAGACCGCCGCCGCGTACGGACGGTGATTGATGAGCGCGGCGAAGCAGTCGACGATCCCGGCCATGCGTCCGGTCACCCCGATCTCGTCGCCCACGAGCCCGTTCGGATAACCGCTTCCGTTCATGCGCTCGTGGTGCTGCGCCACGCCCTGCAGCACCTCGGCATCGAAATTCGGCGTCTCCGAGAGGATGTCGAGGCTGTGCTGGACATGCGCCTTGACCTGGTCGAACTCCTCGGGCGCGAGCCGTCCCTGCTTGTCCAGCAACTGGCGCGGCAGCCGGATCTTGCCCACGTCGAGGAGGAGTCCCACCTGCGCCAGGGAGGCCAGGAGCGACCGGGGAAAGCCCAGGTGGCGCCCGAACGCCGTGAGGTACACCGACACCTGGAGGCCATGGCCGTACGCGCCGATGTCCTGCTCGCGCAGCCGCGCCACCCACATGAGCGCATCGGGATTGCGCACGATGCTCTCGACCATTTCGTCGACCACTTCCTGGACCGCCTCGATCTCGAAGCTGCCGCCGAGGCGGATGTCGTTGACCAGCTTCTCGAGCAGCTCGTTGGTGCGCGCGACGACCTGTTGCGCACGCGGCACCTCATCCTCGACGCTCACCTGGTCGACATAGGTCGTGATCGCCACACCCGGCGGCGCGAGCGCGGCGCGGGCCTCGAATTCCTGGGGCGTCTCCTTCGGCGGCTCGACGCGCGGGCGTGCGGCCTTGCGCTCCTTGTGCCACAAGCCCTTGAAGCCCGAAGCGAGGCGGCCCAGCAGTCCCTCGCCGCCGGCGCCCCCAGCGCCCGCGTGTCCGTGGCCCGCGTACGGCCAGCGCATCGCGGCCGAACCCGCGGAAGAGGACGACGCTCGCCGCGGCGCGGCCGCCGCGCCGGGGGGCAGGTCCTGCGCGCCGGAGGAGGGGCGCGCGCTCCCGGGTTGCGTGGATGCGGCCGCGCCGGCGAGGCGCGAGCCTTCGGGCGGCACCGTCCGCGTCAGCACCGGCGCCTCGTATTCGTCGCCGGTCGAGCGCGAGCGATCGACCATCACGTAATGGCAGTGCTGCACCAGCGCGCGGATCTGCTCCTCTTCCTCGATGAGGAAGCCCTGCAGGAGGAATGGGGTGTCCACCCATGGCCGATCCAGGTCGGCCACGAACATGCCGACCTTCAGCTCCGTGGTGGGGATCTTCATCGCCATCGCCCGAGCATTCTACGGGAGGCGGCGCCTATAATGGCCGCTCCGTTTCGTTGCCGACGCAACACGCCCGCGCCGAAGTGCGAAGAATCCTCGAAGGCATCCGCGTCCTCGACCTGACCCGCGTCCTCGCGGGGCCGTGGTCCACCCAGAACCTCGCCGACCTGGGCGCCGAAGTGATCAAGATCGAGCGCCCCGGCCAGGGCGACGACACCCGCACGTGGGGCCCGCCGTTCCTGAAGGACACGGACGGCCGCGACACGCGCGATGCCGCCTACTATCTCGCCTGCAACCGCGGCAAGAAGTCCGTGACGCTGGACCTGTCGCATCCGGCCGGGCGGCAGATCGCGCGGGAGCTGGCGCTCGAGAGCGACGTGCTGGTCGAGAATTTCAAGGTCGGCGACCTCAAGCGCCACGGGCTCGACTACGCGAGCCTCGCGCGCGCGCATCCCCGGCTCGTCTACTGCTCGATCACCGGCTTCGGCCAGGACGGGCCGTACCGCGACCGGCCGGGCTACGACTTCATGATCCAGGGACTCGGCGGCCTCATGAGCGTCACCGGCGAGCGCGACGACCTTCCCGGCGGCGGCCCGCAGAAGGTCGGCGTCGCGGTGGCGGATCTCTTCACCGGCATGTACGCCACGTCAGGCATCCTCGCGGCGCTCTTCCACCGCGAACGCACGGGTGAGGGCCAGTACCTCGACATGGCGCTGCTCGACGTGCAGGTGGCGATGCTCGCGAACCTGAGCTCGAGCTTCTTCGTCTCCGGACAGGCGCCGAAGCGCATGGGCAATGCGCACCAGAACATCGTTCCCTACCACGTGTTCCGCGCCGCCGACGGCTTCCTCATCGTGGCGGTCGGCAACGACACGCAGTTCGCCGCCTTCTGCAAGGTGGCCGGGCGCCCCGAGTGGGCCACCGACGCGCGCTTCGCGACCAATCCCGCGCGCGTGCGCCACCGCGACCTGCTGGTGGGCCTCATCGGCGAGCGGCTGCGCGAGCGGCCGGCGCGCGAGTGGCTTGCGGCGCTGGAGCCTTCGGGTGTGCCGTGCGGGCCCATCAACGATCTGGGCCAGGTGTTCGAGGATCCGCAGGTGCGCCATCGCGGCATGCAGGTCCGTGCGCCGCACCCGGCCGCGGGCGAGGTGCGCATGGTGGCGAACCCGATGAAATTCTCCGCGACGCCGATCCGTCACGACACCGCGCCGCCGCTGCTCGGGCAACACACGCGCGAGGTGCTGGGCTCCGTCCTCGGGCTCGATGCCGCGCGGATCGATGCATTGCAATCGGAAGGAGTGATTTGATGGAAGCACTGGAGCAGCTCCGGCGCGATGTCGCGCAGGCCAACCGCATCCTGGAGCGCATGGGCCTTTCGAACGCGTTCGGCCACGCGAGCGCGCGCGTCCCCGGCACCAATACGTTCCTCCTGCCGACGCGCCGCAGCCCCGGGCTCGCGCAGGCGGACGGCCTGCTGCTCGTCGACACCGAGGGCCGCCTGCTCGAGGGCGAAGGCGAGCCGAACAGCGAGTTCTGGATCCATGCGCGCCTTTATGCGGCGCGCGCGGACGTGGGCGGCGTCGTGCATGCGCATCCGCCGGCCTGCGTGTGCCTCACGCAGATCGGCGAGCCCCATCGCGTGGTGCACAACCAGGGCGGCATCTTCGCGGGCGGCATTCCCGAGTACGGCCGCGTGGGCCTGATCCGCTCCCGCGAGCTGGGCGACCTCCTCGCGACCGCGCTGGGGAAGGGAAACGCCGTGATGATGCGCGGGCACGGCATCACCACGGCATTCGCGGACATCCGCAGCGCGACCGTCGCCGCGTGCTATCTCGAGGAGAGCGTGGAGCTGCAGCTGCGCATGCTCGCGGCCGCGGGCGGCAATGCGTCGCGGCTGCGGGCCTATACGCAGGAGGAGGCGGCGGGGCTTGCCGACCAGATCACGGGAAGCGTCGCGCGCCGCGCCTGGGAGTACTACGCGGCCGCTGCCGAAGCATTGCCACTCGGGATGAGGATTCGCGGCTAAGTCCCTGTTACCACGGCATTACATTGGTAACTCCCGGGGGGCCGGAATGACAACCGAACTGGACCCCCGACCCCTACAATCCGGCCCATCCAGACACTGAAAACCAGAGGGGAGAAGGGCCGATGGACCCGTTGTGCGAATCCTTCGCGCCGCGCCCGCGGCGCCGCGTTGACGGCGCGGTCCGCGGGGCGGAAATGTGCCGTATCCCATTGAATCCGGCCCTGAACGCCGTTTACCTTGACACCCATACCAAGAAAGGGGAGGCGGCATGCTTTTGCGCAAAGTGACGATCGGCTCGCGCCTGGCGTTCGGCTTCGGCGTGATCGTGCTGGTGATGATGGTGGTGTCCGTGGGGGGCACCGCCCTGGGCAAGAAGAGCCGTGACGACCTGGGCCGCGTCGTCGCGATGACCGGCGACAAGGAAAGGCTCGCGGCCGAGATGCGCTCCCAGGTGCTCGAGCAGTCGGCGACGCTGCGCAACATCGGCCTGCACTCGGACCTCAAGCTCATGCAGATGGACGAGGATCGCGCCAAGCGGCTCGGCCAGATGTACGACGAGGCGCGCGAGCGCATGGGCAAGCTCGACATCACGCCCGCCGAGCGCGAGATCCTCGACGGCCTGAAGCAGCTCGACTCCGACCTGAACATGCCCGAGAAGCAGGCGATGTCCATGGCGACCTCGTTCCGCAACGAGGACGCGGCGCAGGTCATCATGAACGAGATCGACCCGGTCATCCAGAAGGAGCTCTTCGAGCTCTCGCGCCTGGTCGACATCCAGAAGAAGGCGAGCGCGGAGGCGATCCGCACCGCGACGGTGATGGGCGACCGCCTCGCCGTGACCGTGTACGCCGTGAACGCCATCGTGGTGGGCCTCGCGGTTCTCCTCGCGTGGGCCATCACGCGCAGCATCGGCCGCCCGCTCGAATTCTCCGTGAAGCTCGCCCAGCGCGTGGCCGCCGGCGACCTCTCGACGCGCGTGCGCGTGGACGGCCGCGACGAGGCGGCGTCCCTGCTCACGGCGCTGCGGGACATGAACGACGGCCTGTCGCGCATCGTGCTGCAGATCCGCACCGGCGCCGAGCAGATCGCGGTCGGCGCGGGCCAGGTCGCCGCGGGCAACCAGAGCCTCTCGTCGCGCACCGAGGAGCATGCGAGCTCCCTGGAGGAGACCGCCTCGACGCTCGAGGAATTCACCACGACCGTGCGCCAGAACGCCGAACGTGCCGGCCAGGCGAGCCACCTCGCCGCATCCGCTTCCGTCACGGCGGAGAAGGGCGGCGAGATCGTGGGCAAGGTCGTCACCACGATGCAGGAAGTGAGCTCGTCGTCGAAGCGCATCTCCGACATCATCGGCGTGATCGACGGCATCTCGTTCCAGACCAACATCCTCGCGCTCAACGCCGCGGTCGAGGCCGCGCGCGCGGGCGAGCAAGGCCGCGGCTTCGCGGTCGTGGCCTCCGAGGTGCGCAGCCTCGCCCAGCGCTCGGCGGCGTCCGCCAAGGAGATCCGCGGGCTGATCGAGAATTCCGTCGGCCGCATCGAGTCGGGTGCGAAGCTGGTCGAGCAGGCGGGCCAGACGATGGACGAGCTCGTGGCCTCCGTGCGCAAGGTCGCGCAGATCATGACGGAGATCGCCGCGGCGAGCCACGAGCAGAGCTCCGGCATCGAGCAGATCAACAAGGCCATCACGCAGATGGACACCGTGGTGCAGATGAACGCCTCGCTCGTGGAGGAGGCGACCGCCGCGGCGACGAGCATGGCCAACCAGGCTACCGCCCTCGCGCGCTCCGTCGCGCAATTCCAGGTGGGCGAGGACGCCGTGGCCGCGCTGCCCGAGTCGGCGCAAGCGCACGCCGCCCTCGCCTCGGCGCCGCCGCCCGCCCGGGCCGCCCAGCCGACGCGGCGCGTCGTCGCGACAGGCGCCCGCGAGCCGGTGGTCGCGGGCACCGAGCTGGACGAGTGGAAGGAATTCTGAGGACCGCCTGCCGCAACCCATGGGAGCCAGAGTCGTCGTGAGCCTCGAAGGCGAGATCGTGATGGAGACACCGCTCTCCAAGCCGGTGACGGTCGTCGGCCGCCATCCGGGCTGCGACATCGTCATCGATGCGCCGCATGTCTCGGCGCGGCACATGCTCTTCCGCATGGTGGCCCAGACCGTCTACGTCGAGGATCTCGCGAGCACCAACGGCACGATCGTGAACGGCATTCCCGCGGCGCACCAGGTCGTGCACCACCTCGACCTGATCGAGGTGGGCAAGCACAAGCTGCACCTGTTCGACGAGTCGATGCTGGCGGGCTCCGTGGGCAATCTCGAGAACACCGTGGTCACGGAATACGAGCGCACGATGCTGGCCGCGCACGCCGCGGTGGCGCAGGCCGCACCCGCCAGGGCGCCGTCATCCCGTGCCGAGGACGACCTCGATCGCACGCGCATGATCCGCGCGCTCGGCGACGGGGCGCTCGAGCAGTCGCGCCCGGGCGTGAAGCCGCCGCCCTTCGCGCTGCGCGTGCTGGCGGGCGGCGGGCGCGGCGACACGATCGCGCTCGACAAGCCCAACACCATGATCGGCACCGTGGGCACGGACACCGCGCTCGTGGTGCGTCGCGGCGGCAAGCTCCTCATCGCGCGGCTGGGCGGCCAGAGGCCGCTCAAGCTCAACCGCCGCGAGCTGGGCCCGGGCGCGCACCCGATCCAGGAGAAGGACGTGATCGAAGTCGGGGCGGCGAGCTTCGAAGTGGTGACGGCGGCCACCTGAGAGCCGCCCCGGAACGGAACAAGAGAAAACAGGGAGAGCCACCCATGTCCGTACAACAAGCCGGGGCCGAAAGCGCGCACGACGCGGCGCGGGCGACAGACCTCCTGGTCACCGTCGCCTCGTCGCTCAACGACCGCCTCGCCGTGACCGCGCGCGAGCTCGCACGCAGCCAGGACCTGCTGCGCGAAGCCTCCGGGGAGCTGCTCACCGCCTTTCGCGGCGCCGCCGACCGCATCGTGGCGGCGCAGAAGTCGGCACCCGAGCCGGCCGGCGGGGGCGCCGAGCTCGATCTCGTGCTGAGCCACCTCTATCGTGCCGTGCAGCACATCCAGTCCCACGACCTCGTGAACCAGCTCATCGACGCGCAGAAGCTGCGCGTCGGCAAGATGCGCGAGAAGCTCGAGCAGGCGCTGGCGCTGGCCCAGCCGCCCGTGGCCGACCCGGCCGCCCCGCAGCTCTGGATCGAGCGCTCCCGCGCCATGCTCGACTGCATCATCGGGGGCATTGCGCAGATCGACGACGAAGCCCGGGGACCGCGCAGCGACCGGCGTGACGCCGGCAGCGTGGACCTCTTCTAAAGGATGACAACGATGAAAACGATCCTGGCCGTCGACGATTCCGCCACGATGCGCGAGATGGTCGCCTTCGTCCTCGAGAGCGCGGGCTACCGCGTGATCGAGGCCGAGGACGGCGCGCAGGGGCTGGACCGCGCGACCCACACGCCCGTGGACCTGGTCATCACCGACCAGAACATGCCCAACATGGACGGCCTGACACTCGTGCGCAGCCTGCGCGAGCTGCGCGACTACAAGAGCACGCCGATCCTGCTCCTCACCACCGAATCCTCCGACAGCATGAAGCAGCAGGGCCGCGCCGCCGGGGCCACGGGCTGGCTCGTGAAGCCCTTCGATCCGGCGACACTGCTGGAGGTCGTGGGCAAGGTCCTGCGCTAGCAGCCGCCATGGCCATCGACCTCAACCGGTTCATCGCCACCTTCTTCGACGAGGCCCAGGAGCACCTGGAGTCGATCGAGGAGAAGGCGATGTCGCTCGCCTCGGGCCGCCACGACCCGGAGCTGCTCAACTCGATCTTCCGCGCCGCGCACTCGATCAAGGGCGGCAGCGGGACCTTCGGCTTCACGCAGCTCGCGGAAGCGACCCACGAGATGGAGACGCTCTTCGACCAGCTGCGCAAGGGCCAGCGGCTCGCGGACGCCTCGACCGTGCGGCTGCTGCTGGATGCATGCGACGTCTTCAAGGGACACCTCGCCCGGCTCAAGGGCGGCGATCGCAGCACCGATCCGGCGATGGACGGCGTGCGCGAGCGCGTCGCGCGCTATCGCGAGAGCGCGGGCGCTGCGGCCGCCGCGATCGCCCCCGTGCCGGCTGCGGCGAGCGCTCCGGCGCACGAGTCGTTCTTCGCCGCGGGACCCGCGGAGGACGCGGAGTTCGGCGTGTTCGACGCGGGACTGCTGTCGCCCGAGCCGGTGCGCGCCCCCGCGGCCGCGGCGATTGCCGAGAAGTTCGGCTTCTTCGAGGCGGTCGGGGCCGATGCGCCGCCCTCGGGGCGCGACAACGGGCGCGCGCGAGGCGTCGAGCAGTCCTCGATCCGCGTGAGCACCGAGAAGATCGACCGGATCGTGAACCTCGTGGGCGAGCTCGTGATCGCGCAGGCGATGATGCAGCAGGCCGCGGGGCGCTTCGCCACGCAGCAGGACGAGCACCTGAACCACAGCCTGTCCGCGCTCGACCGCCACACCCGCGACCTGCAGCAGGCGGTGATGTCGATCCGCATGATGCCCATGGAGTTCGTCTTCAGCCGCTTCCCGCGCCTGGTCTACGACGTCTCGACACGCCTCGAGAAGAAGGTCGAGCTGCGCACGCACGGACACGAGACCGAGCTCGACAAGGAGATGATCGAGCTGCTGATCGATCCGCTCACCCACGTGGTGCGCAACGCCATCGACCACGGCATCGAGCCGCCCGCGGAGCGCAGGGCGGCGGGCAAGCCCGAGTCCGGCACGGTGAGCATGCGTGCCACGCATCGCGGCGGCAGCGTGATCATCGAGGTGAGCGACGACGGCCGCGGCCTCGACCGCTACCGCCTGCTCGCCAAGGCGCGGGATCTCGCCATGCCGTGCGACGACGCCTGGAGCGACGCGGAAGTCTTCGCGCTCATCTTCGAAGCCGGGTTCTCGACCGCCAAGGAAGTCACGGACCTTTCCGGCCGCGGCGTCGGCATGGACGTGGTTCGCCGCAACATCGCCTCGCTGGGCGGCAGCGTGTCCATCACCTCGACGCCGGGACAGGGCACCACGATCACGATCCAGCTTCCCCTCACCCTCGCCGTGCTCGACGGCATGGTGGTGAGCGTGGGAGACGAGCAATACATCGTGCCCCTCGAGTTCGTGGCGGAGGCGATCAAGCCGGATGCCAACGACGTGAAGACGGTGGCCAACCAGGCGTCCCTGGTGCAGGTGCGCGGCGAGCACCTCCCGCTCATCCGCCTCTCCGACGTGGTGGCACTGCCGGATGCGGATCCGGCGCGCGCCGAGCTCTGCCTCGTGGTCGAGGTGGACAATCGCCGCGCCGCGCTGCTGATCGAGGGGCTCCTGGGCCAGCAGCAGCTCGTGGTGAAGTCCCTCGACACCCACCTTCACGCGGTGCCGGGCACCGCGGGGGCCACCATCCTCGGCGACGGCCGGGTGGCGCTGATCCTCGACGTGAACTCGATCGTGCGCACGAACGTGGCGCGCGCGCGGATGGCCGCCTGATGGTGACCGAAGGCACCGCCGCCGCCATCCGCGAGTTCCCGTTCAGCGCGGAGCATTTCCGCGTGATCAGCGCGCGCGTCTACGAGTTCTCCGGCATTCGACTGCCCGAGGCGAAGCGCGAGATGGTGTACGCGCGCCTGTCGCGGCGGCTGAGGGCGCTCAGGCTTTCATCCTTCGACGACTACGTGCGCTTCCTCGAGCTCGAGCCCGCGGAGTGGGAGCATTGCACCAACGCGCTCACGACCAACGTGACGTCGTTCTTCCGCGAGGCCCACCATTTCGAGGTGCTCGCCGCGCACGCGCGCTCGACCGCCGGAGACGTGGAACCCTTCCGCGTGTGGAGCGCGGGCTGCTCCTCGGGCGAGGAGCCCTATTCGATCGCGATGACGCTCGCCGAGACACTGCCCGACGGCCACTTCGAGGTCGTGGCGACCGACATCGACACCCAGGTCCTGGCGCATGCCCACGACGGCATCTATCCGCTGGGGGCGGTTGCCGCCATCGCGCCGGAACGCCAGAAGCGCTTCTTCCTGCGCGGCACCGGCCGCTTCGAGGGGCGCGCGCGCGTGCGCCGGGATCTCGCCGCGAAGGTCGCCTTCGGGCGGCTCAACCTGATGGACCGCGACTGGCCCCTCGAAGGCCGCTTCGACGCCATCTTCTGCCGGAACGTGATGATCTATTTCGACAAGCCCACGCAGCGCCGCCTGATCGAGCGCTACCGGGAATGCCTCAAGCCCGCGGGCCTCTTCTTCGCGGGCCATGCGGAGAGCCTCCTCGACAACGGCCGGCACTTCCGGCTGCGCGGCCAGACGGTGTACGTCCGCGTGGGCGAGGGGAGCGCGGCATGATGCGCGACGACGATGTCCTGCGCGACGACGTCCCCAACCGCTACTTCGATCCCCATTTCCAGATCGAGACGGCCAAGATCGTGCCGGGCGAGTACTACGCGACCAACAAGGACATGGCGCTCGTGACCGTGCTGGGCTCCTGCGTCTCGGCGTGCCTGCGCGACCGCGACAACGGCATCGGCGGCATGAACCATTTCATGCTGCCCGACGAGGGCAAGCTCCTCGGCGCCCACGGCAACATCAGCGCGGGCGGCCGCTACGGCGTGCACGCGATGGAGCTGCTGATCAACCAGATCCTCAAGCTGGGCGGGCGGCGCGACCGCCTCGAGGCGAAGGTCTTCGGCGGCGGCAACGTGCTGCAGGGCTTCATGCTCTCCAACGTGGGCGAGCAGAACGCGACGTTCATCGTGGAGTACCTCAGCATCGAGCGCATTCCCATCGTCGCGCGCGACCTGCTCGACGTGTGGCCGCGCAAGATCTACTACTTCCCGCGCAGCGGCAAGGTCATGGTGAAGCGGCTGCGCAAGATCAACAACGACACCATCGTGCTGCGCGAGCGCGACTACGGCGCGCGGCTCTTCCACAGCCAGGTCGAGGGCGCAGCGGAGCTCTTCAAATGATTCGAGTCCTGATCGTCGACGATTCCAAGCTCATCCGGGACGTGCTCACCGACATCCTCCGCGAGCAGCCGGACATCGAGGTGGTCGGCACCGCGGCCGATGCCTTCGAGGCGCGCGACCGCATCAAGGAGCTCAATCCCGACGTCATCACGCTCGATGTCGAGATGCCCAAGATGAACGGCCTCGAGTTCCTCGACAAGCTCATGCGGGCGAAGCCCATGCCGGTGGTGATGATCTCGTCGTTCACCGAGACCGGCAGCGAGATCACCTTCAAGGCCCTCGAGTTCGGCGCGGTGGACTTCGTGATGAAGCCGCGGCTCAACGAGCAGACGCCGGACGGCTACGGCCAGGTCATCGCCGACAAGATCCGCGCGGCGAAGAGCGCGCGGCTGCGACCGCCGCGGCGTGCCGACCCGAACGATACCGTGAGCATGCCGGCGGTGGTCGTGAAGAAGCCGGTGCCGCGCGGCGTGAAGACCTCCGATCGCGTGATCTGCGTCGGCGCCTCGACCGGAGGCACCGAGGCGATCCGCGAGTTCCTCGTGGGCATGCCCCCGGACTGCCCCGGGATCCTCGTGGTGCAGCACATGCCCGAGCATTTCACGAAGATGTTCGCCGAACGCCTGAACGGCCTCTGCCAGGTCACCGTGAAGGAAGCCGAGCACAACGATCCGATCCTGCCCGGACACGCGTACATCGCGCCGGGCGGCAAGCACCTCTGGGTCAAGCGCGACGAGGGCCAGCTCCTCGCGAAGCTCTCGACCGAGCCGCCGATGAACCTCCACCGGCCGTCCGTGGATTTCCTCTTCCTCTCGGCCGCCAAGTTCGTGGGCGCCGACGCGATCGGCGTGATCATGACGGGCATGGGCCGCGACGGCGCCAAGGGCATGGTGGAGATGAAGAAGGCGGGCGCGTGGAACATCGCGCAGGACGAGGCCACGTCGGTCATCTTCGGCATGCCGCGCGAGGCGATCGAGCTGGGCGCCGTGCACGAGGTGGCGCCGCTCGGGCGGCTGCGCGAGCGGGCGCTGGCGCGGCTTGCCAGGGAGGTGGTGAAATGAGCGACTACCTCACCGGCGCCGATGCGCTCGCTCCCGGCGAGGAGCGCGCGCGGCGCGAGTTCCTCACCTGCCGCCTGGGACGCGAGACCTACGGGATCGACATCCTCAAGGTCCAGGAGATCCGCGAGCTCGAGCGCGTGACGCGCGTGCCGCAGGTCGCACCCTTCGTGCGAGGCGTCATCAACCTGCGCGGCGCCATCGTCCCGGTCGTGGACCTGGGCCTCATGTTCGGCTTCCCGGAGCCATTGCCGCTGGAGGGCGCGAGCGCGATCGTGCTCAACGTCGACCGGCGCATGCTGGGGCTCGTCGTGGCAAGCGTCTCCGACGTGGTGGCCCTCGCCGACGACGAGATCGCACCCGCTCCCGACCTGGGCGAGCGCTCCGTGGGCCGCGCGCTCGTGGGCATCGGCATGCGCGGCGACGCGCAGGCGGAGGGCGCGGGCAGCATCCTGCTCCTCGACGTGGACCACGTCCTGCGCCGCGTGCGCGAGGAGCGCGCATGAGCTTCAAGGGCGCGCAGGTGGCGCTGTCGCCGCAGAGCGAGATTCCCTCGCGCATCGGGCCCTACGAGATCATGGGCGTGCTCGGGCGCGGCCAGTCGGCCACGATCTACCTGGGGCGCGAGCTCTTTCCCGCGCGCGACGTGGCGATCAAGGTGTACGACGCGCAGCTGCTCGCCTCCGAGGAGCGCAGCGTCTTCCGCTCGCTCTTCCTCAAGGAAACGCTCCTCGCGAAGAAGCTGACCCATCCCAACATCACGCAGGTGTACGACGCCGCCGCCGACGACCAGCGTGCCTATATCGTGATGGAGTACATGCAGGCCGGCAGCCTCGACCGCTACTGCGTGCCCGAGGGGCTGCTGCCGCCGCAGCGCGTCGCGGCCCTCCTCGAGAAGGTGTGCGACGCGCTGTCCTATGCGCAGGTGCACGGCATCATCCATCGCGACCTCAAGCCCGCCAACGTGCTCATGGGCGCCGACGGCGAGGCGAAGGTCGCCGACTTCGGCGTGGCCCACACCGCATTCGCGTTCGACCCGACCCGGGGCCTGATGGTGGGATCTCCCGCGTACATGGCGCCCGAGCAGCTGGAGCGCAAGCCCGCCTCGGCGCAGACGGACATCTATTCGCTGGGCATCATGATGTACAAGATGCTCACCGGCGGCCTGCCTTTCCCGCCCGACACGGCGGCCGCCCTCACCGCGCGCATCCTGCTGGGCAGCCTGCCCAAGCCGGGGACGAGCCGCGCGGGACTGCCGCCGCTCTTCGACCACATCTTCGCGCGCGCGACCGCCCGCGACCCCGCGCAGCGCTACCGCACGTGGGAGGAGTTCGCCTCGGACCTGCGCCTCGCCGCGGAGACGGACCAGGACGTGGATCCGGTCGAGGAGCGCATCGCCACGCTGCGCTCCATGCCGTTCTTCCGCGATTTCTCCAACGGGTCCCTGCGCGAAGTGGCGGGCATGGGGCGCTGGTTCGACGTGCGCGCGGGGGCCGCGCTCATCGCCGAGGACGACCCGGGCTACTCGTTCTTCGTGCTGGTGCGCGGCCAGATGCGCGTGACCCGCCGCGGCACGCTCCTGCAGATCCAGGGTGCCGGCCAATGCCTGGCGGAGACGGCCTTCCTGCGCCGCACGGGAGCCCGGCGTTTCAGCACCGTGAGCGCGGTCACCGATTGCACGGTGATCGAGTTCGACCCCGACGTGCTGTGGCTCGCGTCCGACGAGTGCACGCGCAGCTTCCAGCAGGCCTTCCTCGCGACCCTCGCCGACAAGCTCGTGAACGCGGAAGGCGCGCTCGCGGAGCTGCTCGCCGCCAACAAGAACGTCACCCTCTTCTGAAAAGCGGCCCATGAAGACCTTCAGCCTGCAGTTCAAGGTGCTCCTGATCGCGGCGGCGGCCCTGGCGGTCGCGCTCGGCGCCGCGCTCCTCACGTTGAGCTCCGTGTACGACTCGATCCAGGAGCTCGACCGCGTGACGCACGAGGAATTCCGCTCGCAGCGCGTGATCCTGCAGGCGACCGTCGCGTACAAGCAACGCGTGCAGGAATGGAAGGACACGCTCCTCAAGGGCGCCGATCCCGCCTCCGCCGAGAAGCAGTGGAGCGCCTTCCTCAAGGAGGAGAAGCACGTGCAGGACCTGGTGCAGGAAGCGCGCGCCGCCAACCGCAACGCCGACGTGATGG
The DNA here is from genome assembly GCA_035656735.1 of Usitatibacter sp. GTDB lineage: Bacteria > Pseudomonadota > Gammaproteobacteria > Burkholderiales > Usitatibacteraceae > Usitatibacter. The sequence continues at coordinate 26,761 of DASRRY010000045.1, forward strand.
CGCTCCTGGACAAGTTCGCGCAGGGCGAGCGTGCCGCGGGCGAGCGCTACCGCCAGGCGTTCGAGGTCTTCAAGGCCTCCGCGTACCAGCCGCGCGTGGGCGACGGCGCGGTGGAGAACACGCACGCCAACCCCGCCGCGATCCTGATCGACGCGGCCCACCTCGCCGAGGACCACGGGGCGCACGCGAGCGCCGATGCCGTCTCGCGCGCCCGCTCCGGCTACTACATCGCGATCGGCGCGACGGTGGTCTCGATGCTGGGCGCGCTCACGGCGCTCTGGCTCTTCGTGCGCCATGCCGTGCTGCAGCCCATCGGCCGCGCGGTCGGGCACGCCGAGCGCATCGCGCAGGGCGACCTCACCGCCGAGATCCATTCCGGCTCGCGCGACGAGGCCGGCCAGCTGCTGGGCGCGCTCGGCCGCATGAACGACGGGCTCTCCCAGGTCGTGACCGAGGTGCGGCGCGCCTCCGAGGCCGTCGTCACCGCCGCGGACGAGGTCGCCGCGGGCACCACGGACCTCTCGCAGCGCACCGAGGAGCAGGCCACGAGCCTCGAGGAGACCGCGGCCAGCATGGAGGAGCTCGCGGTGACCGTGCGGCAGAACGCCGAGAACGCCCGCCAGGCCGACGAGCTCGCGCGCAACGCGTCGCGGCGCGCGGAGCAGGGCGGCGCGGAGGTCGTGCGCGTGGTCGAGCGCATGACCGATATCGCCACCAGCGCCTCGCGCATCGCCGACATCATCTCGGTGATCGACGGCATCGCGTTCCAGACCAACATCCTCGCGCTCAACGCCGCGGTCGAGGCCGCGCGCGCGGGCGAGCAGGGCCGCGGCTTCGCGGTCGTGGCCGCCGAGGTGCGCTCGCTCGCGCAGCGCAGCGCGGACGCGGCGAAGGAGATCAAGATGCTGATCGGCGAGTCCGTGGACAAGGCGCGCAAGGGAACCGAGCTGGTCGAGCAGGCGGGCGATACGATCCAGGCGCTGGTGGTCGACGTGCAGCGCGTGAGCGACCTCATGGCCTCCATCGCCCAGGCCTCGGCCGAGCAGAGCCGGGGCGTGCAGCAGGTGAACAAGACCGTCACGGAGATGGACAAGGTGGTCCAGCAGAATGCCTCGGCGGTGCAGCAATCGGCCTCGGCAGCGGAGGCCATGAAGCAGGAGGCCGAGGCGCTGGTGAGGGCCGTGAGCGCGTTCCGCGTGGGCCAGGCCCCGGCGGGCGCCGCGTCCCGCGCGCCGCGCGAGCGTGTGCAGGATCGTTCCGGCTCCGGATCGGCACCACCGCCGGCGCCGGTGGACGCACCCAAGGCCGTTGAATCGCAACGCACGCCGGCACTCGTCGGCAGCGACGAAGACTGGCAGGAGTTCTAGCCATGCATAACCCCAACCGCACGACGGCGCGCGAGGCCACCCGGGAAGTGCTCGTGTTCATCCTCGGGGGCGACGAGTACGGCGTCGACATCCTCAAGGTCCAGGAGATTCGCGGCTACGACAAGGTCACCCCCATCCCCGCGGCCCCTGACTACGTGAAGGGCGTCGTCAACCTGCGCGGCACGATCGTGCCGGTGATCGACCTGCGCATGAAGTTCCGCCTGGCTCACGTGAAGTACGACCAGTTCACCGTCGTCGTGGTCCTGAGGCTCGCCGCGCGCGTGGTCGGCGTCGTGGTCGACGGCGTCTCCGACGTGATGGCGCTCACGGCGTCGGAAGTGCGGCCCGCGCCGGAGCTCGGCACCGTGGTGGATGCCTCCTTCATCGGCGGCGTGGCGACCCAGGCCGAGCGCATGGTCCTGCTGCTCGACATCGAGAGGCTCCTTTCCACCGGCGAGCTCAACGTGCTCGCCCGCGCCGCCGAGGGCGCGAGCGCATAGCCATGCGCTATTTCGCGCTCGCCTGGAGGCACCCGTACCTGCTGGCGGCGCTGGTGGTCCTGCTGTTCCTGCCGTGGCTCTGGATGGTGTTCCTCATCCCCATCCCGCGCTGGGCGATCCTGGCCGCGCTCGGGCTCGCGCCGCTCGCCGCGATCGTCGCCATCGCGCTGGTCATGAAGGACGTCAACACCGAGGACGAGGGGCCGGTGGACGCCGACGCGCCCTTCCTCAAGTGGCGCAAGCGCACGCGGCTCTTCCAGCAGGTCGTGGTGGGGTTCGACACGATGCTCGAGCGCTGGGACGCAGCGTCGCAATCCGGCCGCAAGAAGCTCGACGCGGCCGCGCAGTCGATCGAGGAGGTCGTGGGCCTCACCGAGCAGGCGGTGGCGGACATCAGCAAGAGCTTCCGCGTGGTGGTCGCGAAGGCGACCGAGCAGACCGAGGCCGCCACGGCGCTCCTCACCCACGACGCCACCGGCAAGGGCGTGCTGTCGCTGCCCGAGTTCATCCAGGCCTACGATACCCAGCTGCTGAACGTGACCTCCCACATGACGAGCTTCTCCCAGACCGCGGACGAGCTCGCGAACATCCAGAAGCGGGTGACCGAGCACGCGCGCGTGATGGAGCAGACGATCGACGGGCTGCGCAACATGGCCTCGCAGATCGCGCGCATCGCCCTGGACGGCTCCGTCGCGATGACGTCGACCACGTTCAGCTCGCGCGACTTCGTGGAGATGACCGACCGGATCCGGGCGATCAGCGCGGAAGCGCACGAGCTCACGCGCAAGACGCGCTCGGGGCTCGACGCCATCGCCGACGACGTGCGACAGGGCAACAAGCGCACGATGCAGGTCGCGGAAGCGGCGCGGCACGCGGTGGAGACGGCGCGCAGCGAGATCTCGACGCTCAACGCCGCCACCATCGACCAGACGCGCCAGATCGAGGGGACGCTCACGCACGTGAACGACCTCTCCGTCGAGATCCAGAAGGACATCAACCAGATCATCGTGGCGATGCAATTCCAGGACATCACGCGCCAGAAGCTCGAGCGCCACAAGCCGGCGCTCGCCTCGGCCGCCGAGGGATTCGCCACCCTCTCGCACGAGACGCAGTCGCTGCGGCAGCGCGACCTCTACCGGGCGGTGCTCGCCTATGCGCGCAGCGCCATCAAGCCTTCGCGCGAGGCGCTCGAGAGCAGCGGCCGCAGCCTGGATGCCGCGCCCATCGAGATCGCGCCCCCGCCGCCGGCCGACGATGAAAAGAAGGTCGAGATCTTCTAGGGAGTATCCGATGGATTTCCTGATCGCGCCGCTGCGCTGGATGGTGACCGGGCGCCAGAAGACGAAGCAGCTCCTGGCCGGTGCCTTGTTCTCGCTGCCGCTCGCCATCGCGCTCATCGCCTCGCCACCCGGCTGGACACCTGCCGCCGCGGCGATCGCCGCTGCCTATCTCGCGGCGCTCGGGTACCTCGCCCTCCTTCACTTTTCGCAGGATGCCGCGTGGCAGGAGATCCATCGCGTGGCGCACCTGCTGGGGGAGCATGACCTGCGCGGGAGCGCCTTGCCGCGGGACGAGGAGCTCACGCTCTCCAACCGGCGGGGAAGGGGCCAGATGGGGCGCCACTTCCAGGACCTCGCCGCGACGCATGCCGCGATGCGGGAGCTGGTCGGCCGCGTGCGCGCGAGCGCCGAGGTGACACGCCGCGTGAGCGCCGAGCTCGCCCTCGCGAGCGACGACCTGGCGCGGCGCGCAGGCGAGCAGTCCTCGACCCTGCAGCAGACCGCCTCGGGCATGGACGCGCTGGAATCGACCGTGAAGCGCACCGCCGACAATTGCGGACGCGCGCGCGAGCTCGCGGAAAGCGCCGCGTCGGTCGCCGGCAGCGGCGCGGCGCTCATGCAGCGCGCGGTGGAGACGATGGAATCCGTGGACGGCAGCTCACGGCGCATCGTCGACATCATCGGCGTGATCGAGAGCATCGCGTTCCAGACCAACATCCTGGCGCTCAACGCGGCCGTGGAAGCGGCACGCGCGGGCGAGCACGGGCGCGGCTTCGCCGTCGTGGCGTCGGAGGTGCGCACCCTCGCGCAGCGCTCGGCGGACGCGGCGAAGGAAATCAACCAGCTGATCCGCGACTCCGTGGGACACGTGGGCGAGGGCGCGCGCCTCGTGCACGATGCGGGCGGCGCCATGGCGTCGCTGGCGAAGGGGGTCGCGGAGGTGAACGCGCTGATCCGCGAGATCGCCAGCGCCTCGGCCGACCAGAGCCGCGGCGTCGAGGACATGAACAAGGCCCTCATCCGCCTCGAGGCGGTGACCGAGCACAACCTGGGCCTCGTCGAGCAGGCGCACGCGTCGGCCGTGCGGGTGAGCCAGGAGTCCATCGAGCTGGCGCGCCACGTCGGCGGATTCCGCCTCGACGAGGCGGCTGCCCCCGGCGAGCCCGCGCCGCACGTGTCCGCGTCGCGGATGGCCCTGCCCTCGGGAGCGCGCGCCGCGGCGTAAAATCGCGGGATTGCCCCGAGGGACCGTCCGTTGAAGAAAATCGACCTGCGCAGCGACACCGTCACGCAACCCTCGCCCGCGATGCGGGCGGCGATGGCCCGCGCCGAGGTGGGCGACGATGTGTTCGCGGACGACCCCACGGTGAACCGGTTGCAGGAGGAGTGCGCGGCCCGCTTCGGCATGGAGGCCGGGCTCTTCTTTCCCTCGGGGACGCAATCGAACCTGGCGGCGCTGATGAGCCATTGCGCGCGCGGCGAGGAGGTCATCGTCGGCCAGGAAGCGCATACCTACCGCTACGAGGGCGGCGGCATGGCGGTGCTGGGCTCGATCCAGCCGCAGCCGCTGCAGAACAGGCCCGACGGCTCCCTCGACCTGGCCGATATCGAGGCCGCGATCAAGCCCGACGACGCGCACTTCGCCGTGACGCGACTGCTCGCGCTCGAGAATACGATCTCCGGCAAGGTGCTTGCGCGGGCCTACATGGCCGACGCGATCGCCCTGGCGCGCCGGCGCAAGCTGTCCACCCACCTGGACGGCGCGCGCGTGTTCAACGCGGCGGTCAAGCTCCGCCTGCCCGTGAAGGAGCTTTGCGCGGGGGTCGACTCGGTCTCCGTGTGCCTCTCGAAAGGCCTCGGCGCGCCTGCCGGCACCGTGCTCGTCGGCCCCAGGGATCTCGTCGGACGTGCCCATCGCGTCCGCAAGATGCTGGGCGGCGGAATGCGCCAGGCCGGGATCCTCGCGGCGGCGGGCCTCCACGCGCTCGAGCACAACGTCGAGCGCCTGGCCGAGGATCATGCGAATGCCGAACGGCTCGCGAAGGGCCTCGCGGCCACCGGGCTCAAGGTCGAGCCGGTGCAGACCAACATGGTGTTCGCCTCGATCCCGCGGGAATCGGTGGCCCCTCTCAAGGCACACCTCGAGTCGCAGGGCATCGTGGCCCTGGTCGGGCCGCGCATCCGCCTCGTCACGCATCTCGACGTGGATGCCGCGGGCATCAACCGCGCCGTCGCCGCCTTCGCGTCGTTCTTCCGCAGCGAGAAGGCGCACGCCGCCGATTGATCGATCCACCACCCGGGGTTGGCGCCCCCGGACCGCGGGCGGCATCACGCGCGCGTGCGCGCCTGCCAGTCCCGCGCGAGCAGCCCGAACATCACCGAATCCTGCGGCGTTCCCTTTTCCATCCACCGCTCGCGCCGCACGCCCTCGCGCTCGAAGCCCAGGCGTTCGAGCAGGCGTTGCGACGCCTGGTTCGCCGGGTTCACATCCGCCTCCATGCGCCGCAGCTCGAGCGGTCCGAAGGCGCAGTCGAGCAGCGCGGTCAGGGCCTCGGTCATCCAGCCGCCGCGCCAGTGGTCGCGCGCGAGGACATAACCCAGCTCGACGCGCGAGCTCGGCTCGTCGAACCGGAAGAGGAGGCACGTGCCGATCACGCGCGGGACGTCGCGCCGCTCCACCACGAGCTGCAGCGCCGTGCCCTGCGCCTGCATGGCGGACATGCGGACCAGCCAGGCGTTGGCGTCGGTCGCATCCTTCCACGGCGCGTACGGCAGGTAGCGCGTGACCTCGGCATCGCCGTTGACGGCGAGCAGGTCGGCCAGGTCCTCGCGCGCCACGGGGCGCACGCGAAGGCGCGGCGTCTCGAGCGGGGGAGGAGGCTTCAGGGGCATGCGGGCAAGAGCAGGGAGCTCATTCGGGCAGCACTGTACCCGATCCGCCCACCTGCGAGTCGGAAGTGGCGTTCAACCGCGCGTTCAAGCGCGAGTGAGGCCTGCCGCCGCCGGCGTGGCGGCGGCAGGCGCGCGGCCTAGAGGATCTCCGCCGCGTGGTCCGCCAGGCGCGAGCGCTCGCCGCGCATGAGCGTCACATGGCCCGAATGGGACCAGCCCTTGAAGCGGTCCACCACGTAGGTGAGCCCCGACGAGCCCTCGGTGAGGTACGGCGTGTCGATCTGCGCGACGTTGCCGAGGCAGACCACCTTCGTCCCCGGGCCCGCGCGCGTGATGAGCGTCTTCATCTGCTTGGGCGTCAAGTTCTGCGCCTCGTCGATGATGAGGTACTTGTTGATGAAGGTGCGGCCGCGCATGAAGTTGAGGCTCTTCACCTTGATGCGGTTGCGGATGAGGTCCGCGGTGGCCGCGCGCCCCCAGTCGCCCGCCTCGTCGTCGGTGCGCATGAGCACGTCGAGGTTGTCCTCGAGCGCGCCCATCCACGGCGTCATCTTCTCTTCCTCGGTGCCGGGCAGGAAGCCGATGTCCTCGCCGACCGGGACCGTGACGCGCGTCATGATGATCTCGCTGTAGACCTTGAAGTCGAGCGTCTGCATGAGGCCGGCCGCGAGCGTGAGGAGCGTCTTGCCGGTGCCCGCCTGGCCCAGCAGCGTCACGAAGTCGATCTCCGGGTCCATCAGGAGGTTCAACGCGAAGTTCTGCTCGCGGTTGCGCGCGGTGATGCCCCAGACGTTGTTCTTGTGGTGCGAGAAGTCCTTGAGCGTCTGGAGCGTCGCGACCTTGCCGCGGATGTCCTTCACCGTCGCGAGGAACGGCCGGTCGCCCTCGTGGTACACGAACATGTTGACCATCATCGACGGCACGAGCGGCCCCTTTACGCGGTAGAGCGTGCGGCCGTGCTCCTGCCAGCTCTCCACGTCCTTGCCGTGCTTGTCCCAGAAGTCGGGGGGCAGCTCGAGGATGCCGGAGTAGAGGAGGTCCGTATCCTCCAGCACCTTGTCGTTGAAGTAGTCCTCGGCCGGCAGGCTCACCGCATGCGCCTTGATGCGCATGTTGATGTCCTTCGACACCAGGACCACCTCCCGCTTCGGGAATCTCTCCCTCAGCGCGATGGCGACGCCGAGGATCACGTTGTCCGCCTTCTTCGAGGCGACGGACTCGGGGATCTCCGCCTCCAGCGCATGCGTCTGCAGGAAGAGCCGGCCATCGGCCTCGCTGCCGGAGGTCTTCGCCCGCAGCGGGAATCCCTTCTCGATCTCGCCGCCTTGCGACACGATCTCGTCGAGGAAACGGCTCGCCTGGCGCGCGTTGCGCGAGACCTCGCTCATGCCCTTCTTGTGGTCGTCGAGCTCCTCGAGCACCACCATCGGGATGAAGACGTCGTGCTCCTCGAAGCGGAAGAGGCTCGTCGGGTCGTGCATCAGCACGTTCGTGTCGAGCACGAAGAGCTTCGTCACCGCGGCCTTCGAGGCCTTCTGCCCCGACGGATCGCGTTCGCGCCTGCGTTGCTGCATGGAAGCCCCCGAAGTGTAGGTGGGCGACGAGTCCTCGGCATCGTGCTGCCGCGGGGCATCTCTCAACGGGTCGTTGGGCATCGAGTGGGACGGGGTGGTGGCAAAGGAAGTTTCAGGGCCGGATGCCCTGCACGTATTCGAGGACCGCGCGCGCGTGGCCGGGGACTTTCACCCCGCGCCATTCGCGCGCAATGCGGCCCTCGCGATCGATCACGAAGGTGCTGCGTTCGGTGCCGCGCACCGGCCTGCCATACATGTTTTTCAGCTTGATGACGCCGAAGAGCGCGCAGGCCCCTTCGTGCGCATCCGAGAGCAGCTCGAAGGGGGTGTCGTCCTTCGGGTAGAAGTAGAGGACGAGGGGGTGGCCGCGGAAGGCCGATAGGCGAAAGCGCTGGTTGCCGGTGGCGGGAAGCTCGAAATCGGTCAGTGCCGAAATTTCGGTCATCCGGTTACACCCATGAGACGGTGTGATGCATGGCCACAACCCATGGTGAACAAAAAACTCGAGGAACGCAAGCTATTGCGATGATTCGGCGGCGAGAAACTCCGGCCCCTGCGTGGAAAGCGTGCCCGACCGGCCGGCGACCGGCGCCTGGACCACGTTGCACAGGGGGAGCTTGGCGACATCCGTGCGGTCGACCATGTCCCGCATCGCGACCAGGTCGTAGCCTTGCGCCGTCCAGCCCTGCAGCAGCCTTTCGAAGATGGAGGCGAGCTTCATTCCTTCAAGCTCCGCATGCAGCGTGTAGACGTGGTCGCGCGGCTCGCGCGCCGTGATGTCGAGCAGCTTCTGCGCCACGTTCGACTCCTCCACGCCGTCCACGCCGATCATCTCGTCGAGCGTCGGCAGCGTGGTCGGGAATTGCGGACAGAGCACGATCTCGCCGCGGATCACGGGCATGAAGGGGTGCGTGCCGCGCCCGTCGGAGGCATAGCGGAACCCGAGCGCCTGCAAGGCGCGGTAGGCGTGCACGTTCATCTGCCAGCCGGCCGCGCCGTGGACCTGCGCATCCTCGCCGAAAATCTCGCGGAAGCGGTTGGTTGCCAAAGCCATCTGCCAGAGCGTCCAGCGCGCATCGGCCCGCGCCACGCCGTCCTGCCACTTCACGTGGTCCCACGTGTGGATGCCGACCTCGAACCCTTCGTCGCGGACCTGCTGCATGAGCGCGGCGCAGCGCCGCCCGATGTCCGGTCCCGGAAGCACGGTGCCGTAAAGCAGCGTGCGGATGCCATAGTGGGAAACCACGGAGGTGCGCCCCACCTTCTGCATGAAGCCGGGGCGCAGCGCCCGCCGGATGGCGCGCCCGGTATGGTCCGGGCCGAGGCTGAAGAGGAACGTGGCGCCGGCGCCCCGACGCTTCAGAATATCGAGCAGGACGGGCACCCCTTCCCGCGTGCCGCGGAGGGTGTCGACGTCGATCTTGAGGGCCAATTGCATGGAATGGAGAGACGGAATTGCAGCCTGAGGATGGGAATTCTCCCACGCCGTACGAGCTCGTCGGCGGGGATGCGAAGGTGCGGGAGCTGGTGGACCGGTTCTATGACCTGATGGATTTCGAGCCCGCTTACCGCGACCTGCGCGCCGCGCACGGCTCCACGCTCGAGAGCGCGCGCCAGAAGCTCTACATGTTCCTTTCCGGATGGCTGGGCGGGCCGCCTCTCTACACCGACCGGTTCGGCCAACCGATGCTCAGGGCGCGCCACCTTCCCTTCGCCATCGGAACCGTCGAGCGCGACCAGTGGATGGCGTGCATGGTGCAGGCGATGGAGGAGACCGGCGTGCCGCCCGCGGTGCGCACGTCGCTGGAGGACGGGCTCTTCCGCACCGCCGACTGGATGCGCAACCGCCCGGACTGAGGCCCGCTCATCCCCCGCCGCGCCGCGTGCATTGCTCGAGGCGCTCGAGGAAACGCGCGCGTTCGTCATCGGAGTGGTCCCAGAGCCGGATCACCAGCTCGGTGACCTCGAGGTGGAGCAGCCCGATGCGCAGCGCCGGGGCCTGCACGAGCTCCAGCTCCCAGCGCCGCGACTCGATGGCGCCGCGCAGGCAGCGGCCGTCGATGGCGGCGCCCTCGACCAGCTCCGGCGGCAGCACGCGCAGCACTTCGGCGTGCGTGGCCGTCATCGTCCAGCGCACGACGTGGTCAGCCACCGGCGACGGGCGGCCAGACGGCGACGTGGTCGCCCTCGGAAAGCTTGCGCGTGCCGCGCGATCCGGGCTCGATGTAGAGACCGTTCACGAGCACGAGGTGGACCGAGCGCGGCGGAAGCTGGAAGCGCTCGATGACCGCGGAGACGGTGGCGTCGGAAGGGACCTCGAGGTCCACGTGGTGGCGCTGGTCGCGACCCTGCTGCGGCAGGTAGTCGGTGAGCGAGGCGTAGAGCTTGAGGACCACCTTCAAGCCGCGGCCTGCGACGTGGCGAGGTAAGCCCTCATGATGTCCATCGGGTTCTGCCGGAGCCTTGCGGCCCAGGGGCCGAGGGGACGCCGGCCTTCGATCAACCCGCGCAGCACTCCGACCTGCTCCGTGAGCCCGAGCGTCGTCGCGCCGACGAGCCGCGTCTCGCGATCGAACTGCAGGCAGATGTAGCGATAGTGGGCGGCATCGACTTCCTCGACGCGATCGCCGCCGGCTACGCCCTGCCACTGCCCGAAGGAAGCGGCGATGAGGCCGAGCGTGTCGAGCACGTTGATCGCCAGGCTGCCGTTGGAGCGCGCGTTGCCGCCGGCCATGTTGATGGCGGCGATGCGCGCCTGCTCGGCCGCGCCGGGCTGGATCGCGTTCACGATGAAGCGCCCGGTGTACAGCTCTTCGGCCTGCGCCACGTCGCCCGCCGCGAAGACGGCCGGATGGCTCGTGCGCATGCCGTCGTCCACGCGCACGCCCACGTCGGTCTTGAGCGCCATGGCGCGCGCCAGGTCGACGTTCGGCCGCACGCCCGTCGCGACGATCACGAGCTCGGCCTCGAGGCGCTCGCCGCCGCCCAGGGTCACCTCGAGCGTGCCGGTCGCGCGTGCCACGATGCCCGCCACCTTCGAGGACGTGTGGACCTTCACGCCCTTCGACTCGCACCAGCGCTTGATGAGTCCGCCCGCGGCGGGCGTCATCATGCGCGGCACCATGCGATCGCCCATCTCGACCACGACCAGCTCGACGCCCATCGACGCGAGGGCCTCGAGGATGATGCAGCCGATGAAGCCCGCGCCGATCTGCACCACGCGTGCGCCGGGCCGCGCGAGCCGGCGGATGTTGCGCGCGTCCTCGAGCGTCCAGCAGGGATGCACGCCCGGCAGGTCTGCGCCCGGGAACGAAGGTGCCAGGGGGCGCGAGCCGGTGGCGAGCAGCAGCCGGTCGAACGGCAGGTGCCGCCCGTCCTCGAGCGTGACGACGCCCTGCATGAGGTCCGCCGTCTTCGCGCGCCCCGTGAGCGACTCGATGCCCAGTCGCTCGAAGTGCCGGGGATCCTTGCGCAGGTGCGTGCCGGCCTCGTCGATGCGGCCCATCAGCAGGTACGGAATCGCCATGCGCGAATAGGGCGCGGACGGCTCGTCGCCCAGCAGGCGCACGGTGGCCCGCGGGTCGCGCTTGCGGATCGTCTCCGCCGCGATGACCCCGGCCGGTCCGTTGCCGACGATGAAGTGGTTCACGGCGTCGTGAGCTTGAGCCGCTCGCGCGTCTCACGCGTGGGGACTCCGTTCGCATCCCAGCCGCGCGCCGCGTAGTACTCCGGCAGCATCCTGTCGAGGCCGTTCACGAGCCCCTTGGCGGGGCCGGTCTTCGCGGGCTCGGTCTTCAGCCGCGCGGGCAGGTCGTCGTCCTTCTTCGTGAGGCCCGCCGCGAGGTTGAACTGGCGCTCCAGGTTCCAGATCCGCTCGCCCACGACGTTCAGGTTCTCGAGCGACCAGTCGCCGTCGCACGCGGCCTGCAGTTGGGGGGCGACGTCCTGGAGGGTCCAGGCGAAAGACGTGAAGAGGCAGAGGCCCGACGAATCGAAGACCGCCGTCGCATCCTGGAAGGCCTTCACGAGGCCCGCCTTGCCGTCGGTCACCAGCGGGTCCGTCTTCACCGGGATGCCGAGCACCTCGGAGGCGACGGTGTAGCCGCGCAGGTGGCAGGCGCCCCGGTTGGAGGTCGCGTACGCGAGGCCCATCCCCTGGATGCCGCGCGCGTCGTACGCCGGGAACTCCTGGCCCTTCACGGTCATGGAGAGCTCGGGATGGCCGTACTTCTCGCACAGCCGCTTCGACCCGAGCGCCACCTCGCGCCCGAAGCCTTCGCCCTTCGCGACCTTCTCCGCGAGGAACGTGAGCGCCGGCGCGGAACCGAACGGTGCCTCGATGCCGATCTTCTCCCGGGTGAGCACGCCCATCTGGTACATCTCCATCACGGCGCCCACCGTGGCGCCGAACGAGATGGGATCGAAGCCGTCCTCGTTGCACACGAAGTTGGCATACGTGAGCGCCTCGAGGTCGTCCACGCCATTGGCCGCGCCCAGCGCCCACGCGGCCTCGTATTCGAGGCCGCCCGAGGCGCCCCAGTACTGCGGCTTGTTCACGACCGTGTAGTGCGACTCGTCGACCTTCGAGATGCGTCCGCAGGCGATGGTGCAGGCGAAGCACGCCTGGTTCGTCACGAGGTTCGCGCGGCCGTCCGTCTTGCGCGGCTGGTGCATCGCCTCGGCGGAGATGTCCTTCGCGCCCTCGAACTGCACGTCGCGGTGGTTGCGCGTGGGCAGCGCGCCGATCTCGTTGATCACGTTCATCAGCACCTGCGTGCCGAACTTGGGAAGGCCCTGCCCGGTGACGGCGTTGTCGGCGAGCACCTTCTTGCCGGCGGCGGTCGCGGCGAGGAAGGCCTTGGGGTCGCGCACGTTGCCCACGCCCTTGGTGCCGCGCACGGCGATCGCCTTCAGGTTCTTCGACCCCATGACCGCGCCCACCCCCGAGCGCCCGGCGGCGCGGTGCAGGTCGTTCACGATGCAGGCGAAGAGGCAGCCGGTCTCGCCGGCACGCCCGATCGACGAGACACGGGTCTGCGGGTCATGGCGCTTCTGCAGCAGCGGCTCGACTTCCCATGTCGTCTTGCCCCACAGGTCGGCCGCGTCGAGCAGCTCGGCGCGATCGTCCACGATCGAGAGGTACACGGGCTTCGCGGCCTTGCCCTCGAAGATGATCATGTCCCAGCCGGCCATCTTGAGCTCCGCGCCGAAGTAGCCGCCCGAGTTGGAGCAGGCGATGGCACCCGTGAGCGGGCCCTTGGTGATCACCGAGTAGCGTCCGCCGGTGGACGCGATCGTCCCGGTGAGCGGGCCGGTGGCGAAGATGATCTTGTTCGCGGCCGAGAGCGGATCCACCTTCGGGTCCACCTCCGTGCTGAAATACTTCGTCGCCAGGCCGCGCTGCCCCAGGTATTGCACCGCCCACTCCATGTTGAGCGGTTCCGGCGTGCACGTTCCGCGGCTCAGGTCGACCCTCAGGACTCGCTTGGCCCATGACATGGCGTTTCTCCTCGTGGTCTATTCGGCAGCGGCGGGTACGGGCGAATCGAGGCGCTCGGCCCAGCGCCGCATGCGCTCGAGGCCACCCCAGTCGGCATCCCCGTAGGTGATGGCGCCCGTGGGACACGCGGAGGCGCAGGCCGGATTGCCGCCGCAAAGGTCGCATTTCTGCACCTTGCCGGTGTCCTGCACGTAGTTCACCGTGCCGAAGGGGCAGGCGATGGTGCACACCTTGCAGCCCACGCAGACGTCGGCCATGACGACCTTGGCGCCGGTGGTGCCGTCGACCTTGATCGCCTCGACGGGACAGGCGTGCAGGCACCACGCTTCGTCGCACTGCGTGCAGGTGTACGGCACCTTGCGCCCGGTGTGGTGGAAATCGAAGACCTTGATGACCGACTTGGAGGGGTTGAACACCCCGTAGTGCTCGTAGGAGCAGGCCATTTCGCACTGGAGACACCCGGTGCACTTGCCCGCATCGATGTGGAGGGACCTCATCATGGCGGCAACTCTCCCTGGGATATGAACGGGCGTTCCGGACCGACTCTACTCCGCCATCTTCCAATTGCAACGGCCCCATGGGGCTGAATGAAAAATAGTTGATGCGCCGCAACATCAAACATGTCAAAATGTTGAGTTAATTGAATTTTTGGCACCGACGGTGCCCTAGAGAAGCCCCTCATGGCCCGACCGCTCCGCAATATCGCCATCATCGCCCACGTCGATCACGGCAAGACCACGCTCGTCGACAAGCTGCTGCAGCAGGCGGGCACCTTCGCCGCGCACCAGCATCTCGTCGAGCGCGTCATGGACTCGAACGACATCGAGAAGGAGCGCGGCATCACGATCCTCGCGAAGAACACCGCGGTGGATTACCAGGGCGTGCACATCAACATCGTGGACACCCCCGGCCACGCGGACTTCGGCGGCGAGGTCGAGCGCGTGCTGTCGATGGTCGATGGCGTGCTGCTGCTCGTCGACGCGGTCGAGGGCCCCATGCCGCAGACGCGCTTCGTGACGCGCAAGGCGCTGGCACAGGGTTTGAAGCCGATCGTCGTCGTGAACAAGGTGGACCGCGATGCCGCGCGTCCGGACTGGGTCGTGAGCCAGACCTTCGACCTCATGGACAAGCTCGGCGCCAACGACGACCAGCTCGATTTCCCGGTGATCTACGCATCGGCCATCAATGGCTGGGCGAGCACCAAGGCGGGCGTGATCGGCACCGACATGCGCCCGCTCTTCGATGCCGTGCTCGAGCACGTTCCGGCGCCGAAGGGAGACCCGGGGGCGCCGCTGCAGCTGCAGATCGCCGCCGTCGATTATTCCAACTTCCTGGGCCGCATCGCCATCGGGCGCGTTCGTCGCGGCACCATCCGGAAGGCCCAGCAGGTCGCGATCCTCGCCGGCGACAAGCCGGTGCGCACCGCGAAGATCGGCATCATCCACACGTTCCAGGGTCTCGAGAAGGTCGAGACCGACGTGGCTTCCGTGGGCGAGATCGTCTCCGTCACGGGCATCGAGGACTTCATCATCGGCACCACGTTCGCCGATCCGGAGAATCCCGAGGCGCTGCCGATGGTCGGCGTGGACGAGCCCACGCTCACCATGAACTTCATGGTCAACAAGTCGCCGCTCGCCGGACAGGAAGG
>DASRRY010000046.1:0-161842 GCA_035656735.1 Usitatibacter sp.
TCGGGAGCGTTCATGGAGAAGATTCTACGCCGCGCCCTATAATCGTTGCCTGCCATGGAACACCTCGATCCCAAGCAGGCGTTCGCCTTCCTGAAGGACCATCCCGATGCGGTCTTCGTCGATTGCCGCAGCGAGATGGAGTACATGTTCGTGGGCCATCCCATCGGGGCCATGATGGTCCCGTGGTACGATGGTTCCGACTGGGACCTCAATCCCCACTTCGTGGGACAGGTGAAGAAGATCGCCGGCCAGAATTTCGGCGAGCGGCCCATCGTGCTCATCTGCCGCAGCGGCAACCGCACCCTCGAAGCGGGCGAGGCCCTCGAGCGCGCGGGCTTCAGGCGGGTGATCAACGTGCTGCACGGATTCGAGGGGCCGCTCGACGAGCAGCATCACCGCAACACGCGAAGCGGCTGGCGCGTCGACGGCTTGCCCTGGGAACAGTACTGAGCGCTGCCCGGCCCTAGCCGCCGATGCCGCGCAGTGCGGCACTCCAATCGCCCTGGGATCCCTGGCGGTGCACGCGCACAGCGGGGAACCACGGGCTCGATCCCTCGAGGCCCCAGCGCCACTCCGGTGGAAACGGGACCAGCACCTCCGCGCGGGCGCCGGCCGCGGCGGCGAGATGGATGTTCGTGTTGGAGACGGCGACATGGCGGTCGAGGAGCGTCGTCACGGCGAGCGCATCGTCCAGGTCCGCGTTGACCCACGCGAAGTCATGCACGGGACGGCCGAGCGCGGCGCTCGCCTGCTCGATCTCGCCCGCGAGCGGCGCGCGTTGCAGCGACACGATCGTGCCCGCCGTGGGACGCAGCGCGTCGAAGAGCGCGTCCAACGGCACGCGCTTCGCGAGACCGCCCGACTCCGGCGCCACGCCGGCGCGCCACGTGACGCCGATCCAGGGCGCGGGGCCGGCCGCGCCGAGGCGCTCGCGGACGCGCTCGACCGCGGCATCGAGGGGCGCGATCGCGAGCGAGGGCGGATGCGCACGGGCGAGCACCGCATCGAGCTGGGGCAGGTCGCCCAGCAGCACGGGGACGGCATCGCCGAGCACCAGCGGCGTGCGGTCGGAATGAAGCTGCTCGAAGAGCGCGGTGCGCGCGAGCAACGGGTGCAGGCGTTCGTCACCGACGTATTCGAGCCGCACGCCGGCTGCGCCGAGCGCGGGCGCATAGCGCAGGAAGAAGAGGTTGTCGCCCAGGCCCTGCTCGGCGAGGATCATCGCGCGGCGCCCGGAGAGCGTTGCCAACGCCGGAGCCTCGTAGCGTCGACCCTGGGAGGCGAACTGCGCCTCGTATTGCCGGCGCTGCGGGCGCCGTGCATAGGATTGCCATCCCGCCTCCAGGCGGCCGCGCAGCAGCTGCACCTGTGCCAGGAGCTGCGCGAGATCGGCGTCGCCGGGCGTGGCCGCGCTCGCCGCGGCGTACTCCCGTTCCGCGGTCGCGAAGTCGCCGAGCGCGATCGAAGCCACGGCCGCGCCGCGGTGGGCCGGCGCGAAGCCCGGGCGCAATGCGCCGGCGCGTGCGAACGACGAACGTGCGGGTCCGAAGCGCCCGAGGGCCTGGAACGTGAGCCCGAGCTCGTAGGCGACCGCGTAATCGCCGGGGCCGCGCGAAGCGGCACGCTCCAGCGCGAAGAGCGATTCCTCGAGCCGTCCCTCCTCGCGCCGCGCGATGCCGATCACCATGTGGGCTCGCGCGGCGACGCTGGACGATCCGCGCAGGCCGTGCGCAATCTCGAGCGCGCCGGCGTGATCACCGGCCTGGAGCAGGCGCAACGCCTGGGCGAGCTGCTGCGCGTCGTCCGCCATCAGGCCTCCGCGAGCGGCGGCGGCAACGGGCCTCGCGCCGAATCGAAACGCACGTACATGCGCCAGCTCCACCAGCCGACGATCAGCATCGCCGCCATTCCCAGCGCCAGGGCGCGCAAGTCGACGGACAGCGCCGGCGAGATGAGGCCCGCGGTGAGCGTGTTCACCATGCCGGAGACAAAGCCCTGCAGCGAGGCCGCCATGCCGCGGCGCGTGGGAAAGAGGTCGAGGTTGATGATGGAGATCGACGGCATCGCCATGGCGAAGCCGATGCCATAGAAGAAGATCGGCACCATGGCCCACGGGATCGCGGGCCGCGCGAGGAAGGTATAGAGCACGTTGGCCAAGGCCGCCGCCGCCATGAACCCATAGGCGCGGTTCACGGTCTGGCGCGACGTGAGCTTTCCGGCGGCGCGGCCGGAGAGCTGCGCGCCGATCATGATGCCGGCGATGCTCGGGATGAAGAGCCACGCGTACTGCTGCGGGCCCAGGCCCAGGTGCGTGCCGAGGAACGCGGGCGCCGAGACGATGTAGAGGAAGAACGCGTTGAAGTTGAACCCCGCGGCGAGCGCGAGGAAGAGGAACTTGAGGTTGATGCCGACTTCCTCGTACCCCTTCAGGAGCGCCACGGGGTGGAAGGGCTGGCGCGCGGCCGGCGCGAGGGTCTCGGGCAGGAAGCGTGCGCTCACGGCGACGAGGACCAGTCCCACGAGCGCCAGCGCCCAGAAGATCGAGCGCCAGCCCAGCGCCACGAAGAGCCAGCCGCCGACGATGGGCGCGATGGCGGGCGCCAGCCCGAAGAAGAGCGTGACGAGCGACATCAGGCGCTGCGCATCCTCGGCGCCGAAGAGGTCGCGGATCATCGCGCGCCCGACCACCATGCCGGCGCCGACCGAAAGGCCCTGCGCGATGCGCCAGAGCACGAGGCCCTGCACGGTCTGCGCGAGCGCGCCGCCGATGGAGGCGAGCGCGTAGATGGCGATCGCCACCAGGATCACGGGGCGGCGGCCGAAGCTGTCCGAGAGCGCGCCGTGGAAGAGGAACATGACGCCGAACGCGAAGAGGTAGCCGGAGAGCGTCTGCTGGATCTCCAGGGGAGATGCCTGGAGCGAGGCCTGGATGCCGGCGAAGGCGGGCAGGTACGCGTCGATCGAGAACGGGCCGAGCGTCGAGAGCGCCGCGAGCAGCGCGGCGAAGCCCCAGCGAAAACGGCGTGAGTGCCGGTCGGTCATGGGAGCGCGCGGCGATCGAAGCCGCGGAAGCGCAGCGCTTCCGCGACATGGGGGGCGCCGACGTGCGGCGCGTCCGCGAGATCGGCGATGGTGCGCGCGACCTTGACCACGCGATCGTGCGAGCGCGCCGAGAGTCCCAGCCGCGCGCATGCGTGCCGCAGCAGCG
This sequence comes from Usitatibacter sp., assembly GCA_035656735.1. Lineage (GTDB taxonomy): Bacteria > Pseudomonadota > Gammaproteobacteria > Burkholderiales > Usitatibacteraceae > Usitatibacter. The sequence goes on from DASRRY010000046.1 coordinate 3,209, forward strand.
CCCCGCCTTCCGCGTCCAGGCCCGCGCGTGCCATGAGCTCGCTCGAAGGCAGCAGCGCGTTGGCGACGCGTTGCCGCGCGAGCTGGCGGCTGCGCGCGTGCTCGACGCGCTGGCGCACCTGGCGCGAGTCCTCGCCCGCCGCGCCGTGCGCCAGGTCCGGCCCGGTGAGCGCGGGAACGTCCACGTGAAGGTCGATGCGGTCGAGGAGCGGCCCGGAGATGCGCCGCCGGTAGCGCGCCACCTGCACGTCGGTGCAGCGGCAGCGGCCCGAAGGATCGCCGGCGTATCCGCAGGGGCACGGGTTCATCGCCGCGACGAGCTGGAAGCGCGCCGGGAAATCCGACTGCCGGGCGGCCCGCGAGATCGTGATGCGGCCGGACTCGAGCGGCTCGCGCAGCACCTCCAGGACCTGGCGGCTGAATTCGGGGAGCTCGTCGAGGAAGAGCACGCCGTGGTGCGCGAGCGAGATCTCGCCGGGCCGCGGCGGCGATCCTCCGCCCACGAGCGCGATCGAGGAGGCCGTATGGTGCGGACTGCGAAAGGCGCGCACCCCGAAGTGCTCGGCCCGGAAGCCCGCGCCCGCGAGGCTCTGGACTGCGGCGGCCTCGAGCGCTTCGTCTTCCGACATGGCCGGAAGTATGCCGGGAATCCGCGTCGCCAACATCGTCTTGCCCGCGCCCGGCGGTCCCGAGAAGAGGATGGAATGGGCTCCGGCGGCCGCGATCTCGAGGCCGCGGCGAGCGCCCACCTGGCCACGCACGTCGCGCAGGTCGGGATACAGCACCGCGGCACGCGGCCCCTGGCCCGAGTAGGGCTCGATGGGCGGCTCGCCGCGCAAATGCGCATGCACCTCGAGCAGGGAATGGGCCGGGAGCACGATGGCGCCCCGCGCGAGGGCGGCCTCGGCCGCGACCGCCGCGGGCAACACGAACGCGCGTCCCTCGCGATGGGCGCGGTACGTCATCGCCAGGGCGCCGCGAATCGGGCGCAGTTCCCCGGAGAGCGCCAGCTCGCCCGCGAACTCGAGCTGCGCGAGCGCGCGCATCGGCGCCTGGCGCGTGGCCGCCAGCAGCCCGATCGCGATCGGCAGGTCGAAGCGGCCGCTCTCCTTCGGCAGGTCCGCCGGCGCCAGGTTGACGGTGACGCGGCCCGCGGGCCATTCGAAGCCCGCGGTATGCAGCGCGGCCCGCACGCGATCGCGCGCTTCCTTCACCTCGGTATCGGGCAAGCCGACGATGTGGAATTGCGGCAGGCCGCCACCGACGTGCGCTTCCACCCGCACGAGCGGGGCATCCAGGCCCGAGAGGCCCCGACTGAACACCACGGCAACGTCCAGGATCGCCTCCGCCGGACGCGCCGGCAAAGGCGTCCCGGAATCAGTCGCAGCCCGCGGTCCCGCGTGCCCGTTCGAGCTCCGCCACGCGCGCCTCGAGGGCGGCGAGCTTCTCCCGTGCGCGTGCAAGCACCTGCGCCTGCACGTCGTATTCCTCTCGCGTCACCAGGTCGAGCCGCGCGAAGGCCGACGCGAGCAGCGCACGCATGTTGCGCTGGAGATCCTGCGCCGGGTGCGCACCGGCCATCGCCGCGAGGCGCTCGCTCAGGTCGCTCAACACCTTCTCGTTCATCTCAATCCCCGAAGTGGCGCGGCGGTTGACGTGCTGGCGCACCCCCATGGTGCCGCCGCATCGCGCCCCGCACGCGCATGGTGCACGCGCCGCGCCGCGAGTCGCGGCGCCGTTCCAAAACAAGGACTTCGCCGATGGCATGTTTGCTGCTCTTGCCACCCGCCATCCCCAATTTCCAACACACAAGGATACCGAACATGCGATTGCTGCCCAAAGTCCTTCTCCTGGCCGGAGCGGCGGGACTGACCTTCTCGAGCCTCGTGGTGCGCGCGGAAGATACGCCGCCCGCGCCGGGTCCCGGTCCGCAGCCGGGCACGGCCGCGGAGCCCGCGCCCACGCCGGACAACTCGTTCACGGGCAAGGTCGCGGTCTACAGCGAGTACGAGTATCGCGGCATCTCGCAGACATCGCAGAACCCGGCGCTGCAGCTGAACCTCGATTACGCCAACGCGCCCACCGGCCTCTACCTCGGCACGTTCCTGTCGAACATCAAGTGGCTCAAGGACACCGCCACGGCCAACGGCTTCGACAGCAACGCGCGCGTCGAGTGGGACATCTATGGCGGCTGGCGCAAGGAGGTCTACAAGGACACGACGCTCGACGTGGGCGTGCTGCGGTACGAGTACCCGAGCTCGGGCAGCTTCAACCCGTCGCCGAACACGACGGAGGTCTATGCCGGCGTCACGTGGCAGTGGCTCAACATCAAGTACTCGTACTCGCTGCAGAACACGTTCGGCGTCGCCAACAGCAAGCACTCCGACTACATCGAGGCGAACGTCGCCTACCCGACGCCGGGCTTCGAGAAGCTCACGCTCACCGGCACGCTCGCCCACCAGCGCTACAAGGGCACGCAGGACAGCGGCTTCGACAACGGCGACCTTTCGTACACGGTGTGGAAGGTCGGCGCGTCCTACGACTTCGGCCACAACATCAACGCCGGCGCGTACTACAAGGGCACGGACGCGACCAGCGCGCTTTACACGGTGAACGGCAAGGACTGGTCCAAGGACCGCCTCGTCGCCTTCGTGTCCTATTCGTTCTGACCTCGGAGACTGGGAGACAAAAATGAAACTGGTCACGGCGATCATCAAGCCGTTCAAGCTGGACGAGGTGCGCGAGGCGCTCTCGGCGATCGGGGTGCAGGGCATCACGGTCACCGAGGTGAAGGGCTTCGGGCGCCAGAAGGGCCACACCGAGCTCTACCGCGGCGCGGAGTACGTCGTGGACTTCCTGCCGAAGGTCAAGGTGGAGGCCGCGATCCGCGACGAGATGCTCGAGCAGGTGATCGAGGCCATCGAGAAGAGCGCGAGCACCGGGAAGATCGGCGACGGCAAGGTCTTCGTCTTCAACCTCGAGCAGGTCGTCCGCATCCGCACCGGCGAGACCGGCGCGGACGCGCTCTGAAAAGGGGGAAACGCAAAATGAAACGTCTTATCGGCCTGGTTGCGGTGTCGCTGGCGCTCGCCTTCGGCGGCGCGGCCGTCGCGCAGGACAAGAAAGCGGAGACGGCACCCGCCGCCGCCGCACCCGCCGCGGCCGCACCCGCGGCTTCTTCCACGGCAACGCCGGCGGCGCCCGCCGCCGCACCCGCTGCGGCGGCACCGGCCGCGGCCGCGCCGGCGGCGACGCCGAACAAGGGCGACGTCGCGTGGATGCTGGTGTCGACCGCGCTCGTGCTGATGATGAGCGTGCCGGCATTGGCGCTCTTCTACGGCGGCATGGTGCGCTCGAAGAACATGCTCTCGATGCTGATGCAGGTGTTCGTGGTGTTCTCGCTCATCACCGTGCTGTGGTGCGTGTACGGATACAGCCTGGCGTTCACCGAGGGCAACGCGTTCTTCGGCGGGTTCGACCGCATCTTCCTCAAGGGCACCTTCGACGCGATGAAGGACCAGCCCTTCTCGATGGCGGCGACGTTCAGCAAGAACACGCCGCTGCCGGAGCTGGTGTACGTGGCGTTCCAGGCCACCTTCGCGGCGATCACCTGCGCGCTGATCCTGGGCGCCTTCGCCGAGCGCGCGAAGTTCTCGGCCGTGCTGCTCTTCATCATCATCTGGTTCACGTTCTCGTACATCCCGGTCGCGCACATGGTGTGGTTCTGGGAGGGCCCGGACGCCTACACGGCGGCCAATGTGGTCGATGCGACGAACGCGAAAGCCGGCTTGCTCTGGCAGTGGGGCGCGCTCGACTTCGCGGGCGGAACCGTCGTGCACATCAACGCCGGTATCGCGGGCCTCGTGGGTGCCTACGTGATGGGCAAGCGCGTGGGCTACGGCAAGGAGGCCTTCAAGCCGCACAACCTGCCGATGACCATGATCGGCGCCTCGCTGCTGTGGACGGGCTGGTTCGGCTTCAACGCCGGCTCCGCCCTCGAGGCGAACGGCACCGCCGCGCTCGCGTTCATGAACACCTATCTCGCCACGGCCTGCGCCGTGCTGGGCTGGATGTTCATCGAGTGGTTCACCAAGGGCAAGCCGTCGATGCTCGGTGCCGCATCCGGCGCCGTGGCGGGCCTGGTCGCGATCACGCCGGCCGCGGGCAACGTCGGCATCCCGGGAGCGTTCGTGATCGGGTTCGCCGCCGGTGTCGTGTGCTTCTGGGGCGTCACGGGCCTGAAGCGCATCCTCAAGGTCGACGACACGCTGGATGTCTTCGGCGTGCATGCAGTCGGCGGCATCCTGGGCGCGCTCCTCACCGGCGTCTTCAACGCGCCCCAGCTCGGCGGCCCCAGCTTTCCCGTCGACTGGTTCACCGGCAAGCTCGTCACCCCCGCGGACTACTCGATCATGAGCCAGTTCATCATCCAGGCGAAGGCAGTCGGCGTGACGATCGTGTGGTCGGGCGTCGTTGCATTCGTAGCCTACAAGATCGTCGACATGGTGGTCGGGCTGCGCGTGCCGGAGGAAGACGAGCGCATCGGGCTGGATATCACGTCCCACGAGGAATCCGCCTACAACGCGTAGGAACTTTTTACCCCCCCTCGGGCTCGAAGCTGGGCGCTTCGGGTCCGGTCCGAGAAAGCGGGCAGGCGACTGCCCGCTTTTTCGTTGTCCGGACGCTTATAATTATCAGTCCCTTACGCCCGGAAGCCTTTTCGTTGCCCAAGAAGATCGGTGAGATCCTGGTCGAGCGCGGCAAGCTCGATCCCGCCAACCTCGAGCGCGCGCTCAAGCTGCAGGAGACGGAATCGCGCGAGAAGATCGGCGTGATCCTGCTGCGCCTCGGCATGGTGTCGGGCCGCGACCTCGCGGACGCGCTGGCCGACCAGCTCGATCTGCCGCTCGCCCTGGCGACGGATTTTCCCGAGCTGCCGCTGCTGGAGGAGCGGCTGTCGGCCAAGTTCCTGCGGGATGCGCAGGCCGTGCCGCTGCGCGAGGACGACGACGAGCTCGCCCTCGCGGTCGCCGATCCCACGGACTCGTACGTGATCTCCGCGGTGCAGATGGCCGCCGGCAAGCGCGTGCGGCCCTACATCGCCGCGCCCAACGAGATCGACTCCGCGCTCGAGCGCCTTTATGGCGGCGGCAAGTCGTCGATGGACCACATCGTCGACAACATCACGACGCGGGACGAGGAGGACGACTTCGGCGACATCGCGCACCTGAAGGACCTCGCCAGCGAGGCGCCCGTGATCCGCCTCGTGAACCTGCTGCTCACCAAGGCCGTCGAGTCGCGCGCCTCCGACATCCACATCGAGCCCTTCGAGAACCGGCTCATCGTGCGCTACCGCATCGACGGCGTGCTGCACGAGGTCGACTCGCCGCCGCGCCGGCTCTCGGCGGCCGTGATCTCGCGCGTCAAGATCATGGCGAACCTCGACATCGCCGAGCGGCGGCTCCCGCAGGACGGCCGCATCAAGGCGCGCATCCAGGGCAAGGAGATCGACCTGCGCGTCTCGACCATTCCGACGATGCACGGCGAGAGCGTCGTGATGCGGATCCTCGACAAGGGCGGCGTGCCGCTCGACTTCGCGTCGCTGGGCTTCGAGGGCGACCCGCTCAAGCGCTTCATCCGCGCGCTGGACGAGCCGCACGGCATCCTGCTCGTGACGGGGCCTACCGGCAGCGGCAAGACGACCACGCTCTACACGGCGCTCGACCGCCTCAACAAGCCCGACGTGAAGATCGTGACCGTCGAGGACCCGGTCGAGTACCAGATGCCCGGCATCAACCAGATCCAGGTGAAGCCGCAGATCCAGCTCACCTTCGCGAACGCGCTGCGCTCCATCGTGCGGCAGGACCCGGACATCATCATGGTGGGCGAGATCCGCGACGTGGAAACGGTGAGCATCGCGATGCAGTCGGCGCTCACGGGCCACATGGTGCTCTCGACGGTGCACACGAACGACGCGCCGTCCACCATCAACCGCCTGCTCGACATGGGCGCGGAGGATTACCTCCTCACCTCGACCATCAACGGCATCCTCGCGCAGCGCCTGGTGCGGACACTCTGCACCAAGTGCCGCGCGCCCCATCCCGCCCTGCCCGAGGTCGTCGAGCAGATGAACCTCAGGCGCTTCGTGCCCGAGGGCGAGGTCACGCTCTACCGGCCGGTGGGCTGCCCGGAGTGCGCGGGCACCGGATACTGGGGGCGCGTGTGCATCATCGAGATGATGCTCATGACCGACCACCTGCGCTCGCTCATCATGCGCCACGCGACGGCGGGCGACCTGCGCGCGGCGGCGATCATGGAGCACATGGAGACGATGTTCGAGAACGGGCTGCGCAAGGCGCTCGCCGGCGTCACCACCATCGAGGAAGTCGTGCGCGTGACGCGCGAGGACTAGGGGCTGGCAGGATGGCGTTCTACCAGTACAAGGCGGTGACCCCGTCGGGCGAGGTACAGGAAGGCGTGCTCGAGGCCTCGAGCACGGCGGCCGCGGTGGCGCGCGTGCAGTCGATGGGCATGATCCCGATCCGCGCCGAGGAAGCGGGCGTGACCAAGGCCGCGGCGGCGCCGGGACAGCGCCGGGCGCTCTTCGCGCGGCGCAGCGTGCGCCAGGACGACATCGTCATCGTCACGCGCGAGCTGGCGACGCTGCTGCGCGCGGGACTGCCGCTCGACCGCGCCTTCGAGATCCTGATCAACCTGGCCCCCCATGCGCGCGTGGGCGAGCTCCTCGCGCGCATCCGCAACGACGTGCGCGGCGGCTCGTCGCTCTCCAAGGCGCTCGAGGCGCAGAAGGGCGTCTTCTCGCGCTTCTACGTGAACCTCATCCGCGCGGGCGAGGCGGGCGGCAGCCTCCCCTCGGTGCTCTTGCGGCTGGCCGAGTATCTCGAGCGCTCCAAGGCGCTGCGCGACAACGTCCGTGCCTCTCTCACCTATCCGGCGTTCCTCGGCTTCTTCTCGATCGCGGCCGTGATCATCCTGCTGGGCTTCGTCGTGCCGCGCTTCAAGCCCATCTTCGCCGGCGCCGGCAAGGCCGTGCCGACGATGACGCAGGTCGTGCTCTTCATGGGCGACGCCATGCGCAATTACGGCTGGCTGCTGCTTTGCATCGTGGTGCTCGGCGCCTGGGTGTTCGCGCGGCGGCTCCGCGATCCCGAGGTCCGCTACCGGCTCGACCGCCGCAAGGTGACCGCCCCGATCGTGGGCGACCTCTTCAGCAAGGTCGAGATGGCGAGCTTCGCGCGCACCCTGGGCACGCTGCTGGGCAACGGGGTCACGCTCGTCGCCGCCCTCAACATCGTGCGCGAGACGATGAGCAACAGCTGGCTCGCCGAGGCGATCGGCTCGGTCGCGCGCGAGCTGAAGGAAGGCCGCGGGCTCGGCCGGCCGATGATGGAGACCGGCCGCTTCCCCATGCTCGCCGTGCACATGATCCTCGTGGGCGAGGAGACCGGCCGCCTCGACGAGATGCTCATGCAGGTGGCCGATACCTACGACAACGAGGTCGACGTGGCCATCCGCAAGGCGCTCGCCCTCCTGCAGCCGGCGATCATCGTCGCGATGGCCGCGGTGATCGGATTCATCATCATCGCGATCCTGTCGGCGATGCTCTCGGTGTACGACATTCCGCTCTGAAAGGCATTTCCATGAAGAGATCCTCCCGAATCCGGACGCTCGCCCAGCGCGGCTTCACGATCCTCGAGATCCTGATCGTGTTCATCCTGATCGCGACGCTGATGGCGTTCGTGCTGCCGAAGATCTTCTCGCAGTCGCAGAAGGCGAACTGGCAGCAGGCGCAGCTCAAGCTGCGCACGCTCGCGGGCGAGATCGAGATGTACAAGCTGGAGGTCGGGCGCTACCCCGAGAACCTGCAGGCGCTCGCCAAGCAGCCGGCCGGCGCCGACCGCTGGAACGGCCCCTACGCCAAGGAGGACGAGCTGAAGGACGCGTGGGGCAACGACTATCGCTACCAGGTCCCCGGCACCAACAAGCCCTACGACCTCATCTCGCTCGGCGCCGACGGCCGCGAGGGCGGCGAGGGCGAGAACAAGGACATCACCAACTGAGGCGCGACGCCATGAGGCGGCAAGCGGGATTCACGCTGCTCGAGGTGCTGGTGGTGCTCGTCATCGCCGCCATGGCCTATGCCGCCGTCCTGGGCGTGCCCGGGCGCGGAATCTCGTCTGCGGAGCTCAAGTCCAGCGCGCGCACGCTCGCTTCGGGCCTGCGCACCGCGCAGTCGACCGCCATGGCCACGCGCCGCGATGCGCTGCTCACGCTCGACCTCGACACGCACGAGTTCGAGGTGCCCGGCGCCATGCCGCCGCGCCGCCTGCCGGAGCACGTGGACCTCAAGCTCTTCACGGCGCAGTCCGAGGTGACGAGCGAGAAGCGCGGCTCCATCCGCTTCTATCCCGATGGCAGCTCCACCGGCGGGCGCATCACCGTGTCGTCGGGCGAGCGCAAGTACCTGGTGGACGTGGACTGGCTCACGGGCCGGGTCACCATCGAGGAGTGACCCTTGAGACGCCACGAGCGCGGGTTCACGTTGATCGAGGTGGTGGTGGCGTTCGTGCTGCTCACGCTCGTGCTGTCGCTCGGCTTCCAGATCTTCTCCACGGGCATGACGCGGGCGAGCGAGCTGGACGAGAGGTCGCGCGCGCTCGACATCGCGCAATCGCAGCTCGCCGCGGCCGGAACCGCGGTGCCGTTCCAGGCGGGACAGCTGCAGGGCGACAGCGACGACCGGCGCTTCCACTGGACCACGACGATCACGCCGACCGAAGAGGGCCAGAGTGCCAACATGCCGACGCAATCGGCCTATCTCCTCTGGCGCATCGAGACCCGCGTCGACTGGCAGACGGCCGGCGGCCGCGCGCAGCAGCTCACCCTCGCGACGATGGGACTGGGGCAGAGGCCGCAATGAGGCGCGCACGCGGATTCACGCTGGTCGAGGTCATGGCCGCCATGGTGCTGCTGGGCACGATGATGCTGCTCCTGTATGCGGGCCTCAATTTCTCGCTGCGCAGCTGGAACGCGACCGACGTCAACGGCCGGCGCGTGGCCGACGCGCGCATCACCGAGAACTTCCTGCGACGGGAGGTGGCGGAGCTCTATCCGATGCGCTGGAGGGACCCGAACTTCCTGCGCTACGCCTTCGAGGGGAAAGCCCACGAGATGCGCTTCGTCTCGTCGCGCCGCGCCGGCGTGTCCGTGGCCGGCCTCTCCGTCGTGGGCCTGGACGTCGAGCCGGGCAAGGCGCCGCGGACCTTCGACCTCGTGATGCGCCGCGCGCAGGCCTCGGGCGACGTGAACGATTTCACGCCGCTGGCCGACGCCGAGCCCTCGGTGCTGCTGGCCGATGTCGATGGCGTGGACTTCTCCTATTTCGGGTCGCTCAACGACTTCACCGACCCGGAATGGATGGACGAGTGGAAGTTCGACACGCGCATGCCCACGCTCGTGCGCGTCACCGTCCACAGCACCCGCGCCGAGCCGCCGCCGCCGATGCTCTTCAAGCTCATGGTCGCGCCCGAGGCTGGATGCTTCGAGAATGTCTTCCAGCGCGACTGCCGTCCGCGGCGGCCGACCACGCCATGACGACGCGCGCCCGCCGCTCGCGCCAATCGGGCGTGGCCCTCATCCTCGTGATCTGGGCCACGGTGCTCATCGCGGTCATCGCCGGCGCCTTCATCGACGAGCGCCGCTCGGAGGCGCTCATCGTCGGGAACTCGGTCTCGATGGCGCGCGCCGCCGCCGCCGCCGATGCGGGCGTGCAGCGGGCGCTGCTCGACGCGTTTCGCGGCGATGCGGCGCCCGACGCGTGGAAGCGCGACGGCCAGCCCCACGACTGGGTCTTCGACGGGATTCCGGTGCGGGTCGAGATGCGGGACGAGTCTGCTAAAATCGACGTCAACACGGCTTCCGAGCCCCTGTTGCGCGGAATGCTCCTTTCGGTCGGTGTGGAAGAGGACGAGGCTGCACGGCTCCTCGATGCCATCCTCGACTGGCGTGACCCCGATACGCTGCGACGTCCCAACGGTGCCGAGGAACCGGAATACCGTGCGGCCGGCCTGAGCTACCGTCCGGCGAACGCTCCGTTCGAGGCCATCGAGGAGCTGCAGCTCGTCCTGGGCATGAGACCCGAGATCTATCGCCGCATCGCTCCCATGATCACCGTGTACTCCAAGCAACCCGGCATCAATCCCGCCATCGCGCCGCGCGAGATCCTGCTCGCCATCCCGGGCGTGACGCCGGAGCTCGTCGACGATTACATCCGCCGGCGCACCGACGCCCTCGCCGCGAGCCAGCCGGTGCCGCCGTTCCCGCAGGCCGCCGCCTATACGTCGGGCGCGTCGATGGTGACGGATGTCCGCGCCGAGGCGCGGCTCGACGATGGCACGTACTTCTCGCGCGACGCAGTGGCGCTGCTGCGCTCGGTTCCGCGCCGCCCCGTGGCCTACCTGGTGTGGCGCGAATCGACCGCACCGCCGCCCGCGCCGGACGCGGGCGCGCCGGGCGCGCCGGGAGGAAACGGCTGATGGCGACCGCCCCGGAAATGAGCAGCCCGCGCCGCGTGCCCGCGTGGCGCCAGCAGCTCGCCGCCTTCTGGCGCTGGTGGACGGGAGAGCTGATCGCGCTGGTGCCCGAGCGCATCGCCTCGCTCGGCGGCGCCTCGCGCGTGCCGCTGGTCTCGCTCACGTCCGGCGAACTGCTGCTGCTCGAGCCCGCCTCCGCCGTGGGACCGGACTCGCGCGTCGATGTCGCGGCGCTCGACGAAGGCGCGCGGGCCGAAGCGACGCGGCGCCTGCTCGAGCGCACGGGCGAGACGCGCGCGCGCGTGCGCCTCTGCCTCGAGCCCGCCGAGTGCCTCGTGCGGCGCGTGCGCATGCCGGCGGCGACCGAGGAAAACCTGCGCCAGGTCATCACCTTCGAGATGGATCGCCTGACACCCTTCCGTGCGGAGGACGTGTACTTCGATTGCAGGGTGCTTTCGCGCGATGCCGCCGCCGGCATGATCACGGTCCAGCTCGCCCTCGCGCGGCGCGAGATCGTGGACGCGAAGCTCGAGCGCCTGCGCGCCCTCGGCACGACGGTCACGGGCGTCACGGTGCGCGACGAGCGCGGCCAGCCCGCGGACCTCGAGCTGCTCCCTTCGGAGACCCTCGCTGCGCGCTACTCGGCGCGGGAGCGCTACATGGTCCCCGGGGCGATCGGGCTCGTGGTCCTGCTCGCCCTCGTGGCGCTGGGCGTGCCGCTCTACTACAAGCGGGCGGCCGTCATGTCCGGTTTCCCGCTGCTCGACCGCGCGCGCCAGGAGGCGGAAGCGACGGACAACATCGCGCACGACGTGGAGAAGCAGGTGGCCGACTACAACTTCCTGCTCACGAAGAAGCACGGGACTTTCCCGGTGCTGGCCCTGCTCGAGGAAGTCACGCGCCTGCTGCCCGACAACACCTGGGTGCAGCAGATCGACATCAAGACGGTCGGCAAGACGCGCGAGGTGCAGGTGAGCGGCGAGACGCCCTCGTCGTCGAAACTGATCGAGATCTTCGAGAGCTCGCCGTTGCTGCATAACGCGCAGACGCGCGGCACGGTGACCCGCGGCTCGCAGCCGAACCTCGAGCGCTTCATGATCGTGGCGGAGCCGCGCCCGCGCCCGGCGCCGGAATCGACGTCCCTCCTCGAGGCGGGCGTGCCCGTTGCGACCCCTGCCACGACGGCGCCGCCCGCTGGCGCGCCCAAAGCGGCGCCACCCGCCCCGGCGCCTGCGAAACCGGCTGAAGTGAAGCCCATCCCCGCCAAGCCGGGAGCGAGCCGATGAGCAGCCGGCCCTTCGCCTCGTTGAGCCCGGAGCGCAGCCGCGCCGTCGCCGTGGGACTCCTGGTGGTCGTCGTGGTGGCGATCGTCGCGGCGGTCGCCGTTCCGGTGTGGATGAGGCATCGCTACTACGACCTCGCCCTCGCCGACAGCGCGGCGAAGTACGATCGTTTCCGGCGCATCGCCGGCACGCGCCCGGAGGTCGCCCGGGAGCTCGAGGCGATGCGCGCGAAGGACACGCGCCGCTTCTTCCTGCGCAGCGGTGCCGCCGCGCTCTCCGCCGCCGAGTCGCAGGAAGCGCTGCGCGCGCTGATCGAGCAAAGCGGCGGGCGCCTCATCACGATGAACGCGCCGACCGCGAAGGACGAGGGACGCTATCGCCAGATCTCGGTCAACGTGCAGCTCACGGCGAACATCTTCGCCTTGCGCAAGATCCTGCACGCCATCGAGAACAACACGCCGTTCCTGTTTGTCGACAGCCTCCAGGTCCGCACGCAGGTGCCGCCGAACTTCCATCCCCAGCCGGGGCAGGAGCCGGAGATGTTCGTGATGCTCGATGTCTCGGGCTACGCGTTGACGGGATCCTGATGGGCGCGATCTTCCGGCGCTACCCGATCCTCATCGCCCTGGCGGCCCTGGCCGCCCTGCTGGCGCTGGTCATCGCGTGGGAGATCTCCGCGCATGTCGGCTCCGGTTTCGCGCTCTCCCAGCGTCCCGTGCGCCGCGCGGCGCCCTTCGAGGCGAAGCTGCTGCCGCCGCCCGCCCCGGTGCAAGCGGAGCAGCAATATCCCGAGTTCGCCGCGCGTCCGCTGTGGACGCCGACGCGGCGTCCGGCGCCCGCGGCCGCGGCGCCGAGCACGTATACGCCGGGCCAATACGTGCTGCTGGGCGTGATCGTCGCGGGCAATACGCGCACCGCCATGCTGCGCGAGAAGTCGAGCGGCAAGCTGCACCGGGTCGAGGCGGGGAAGCAGCTGAACGGCATCACGGTGGCGGAGATCAACCCGGAATCGGTGACCCTGGCCCAGGGCACCGATCGCGAGGTGCTGCCGCTGCAGGTGCAGAAGGGCCCGGGCGCGCCGGCGGCAGAGGCGCGTCCGCCAGGCGTCCCCGTGCCGCAGGCCCAGTTCGGGCCGGCTCCCTCGAACCCCGGGTTGCACCCGGCTCCCATGCCGGTGCAATCCGCGCCCGTCCATGAGAGCGGTCCCTTCGGTCCCGCGGGCGGCGGCCCGGTCCCCGTGCCGGCCCCTCCCGGCCAACCGGGCGGCCCGGTTCCCGCGAACGGCGCGGGCGTGCCGCAGGCCAATCCTTTCCAGGCCGGCGTGAATCCCGCGGGCGCCCCCATGACCGCCGAAGAGTTGCTCGCAAGACGCCGCGCCCGTCGCGGCCAACAACCCGAATGAGATACGACATGGCCCCTTCCGCCCTGCGCTTCCTTTCCCTCGCTCTCGCCCTCGTGACGGTGGCCTCGTGCTCGTTGCTGCCGCCCGGGATGCATTCGCACGCAGGCGACACGGCGACCGCGCAGCCGGCCGAGCCGTCCGCGGACTTCGGACCGAAGAAGTCCGCGGAGAACGCGAAGCCGGACGCCAACGTGAAGAAGCCCGCGGGCCCGACCGGCTCGGGCGAGCCGCTCACGCACTACGGCTCGGGCGTCTTCGTCGTGCAACCTGCGCACAAGGCCGTCCCGCCCGGCCCCGAGGAAGCGAGCCTCAATTTCGAGGGCCTGGACGTGCGCGAGGTGGCCAAGGTCATCCTCGGCGATTACCTCAAGCAGTCATATACCGTGCACCCGAGCGTCCAGGGCACGGTCACCTTCCGCACGGTGAAGCCGATCGCGATGAAGGACCTGTTGCCCACGCTCGAGATGCTGCTGCGGCAGAACGGCGCGGCCGTGGTGCAGGAAAACGGCATCTACAAGATCCTGCCCATCAACATGGTGCGCGGATCCATCTCGCCGCAACTGGGCGGCATGAACCTGCCGATCCCGGCTGGCTTCGGCGTGCTGGTCGTGCCGCTCAAGTATGTCGGCGCCCCGGAGATGGTGAAGATCCTCGAGCCGTTCGCCGGTGACAACACGGTGCGGGCCGATCCGGTGCGCAACCTCGTGATCATCGCGGGCAACCAGCGCGAGCTCTCGCACCTGGTCGACACGATCGAGATGTTCGACGTCGACTGGCTGCAGGGCTACTCCGTCGGGGTCTTCCCGATGAAGAGCGTGGACGTGAAGACGCTCATGGGCGACCTCGACAAGATCTTCGGCGGGCCCAACAACCCCCTCACGGGCATCGTGCGCGTGATTCCCATCGAGCGCATGAACGCGCTCGTCGTCGTGACCACGCAGCCTGGCTATCTCAGCAAGGCGCGCAGCTGGCTCGAGAAGATCGACGAGGCCGGCGGCGTGGGCGGCGGCGGCACGCGCTTCTTCGTGTACACCGTGAGGAACGGCAAGGCCGAGAACCTCGCGCAGCTCGTGGGCGATCTCTTCTCGACGCGGCGCACGACGACCACGGCGCCGACGCTGGCACCCGGGTCGCGCCCGACGGAGATTCGCAGCACGCCGTTCGGCCAGCCGACGCCGCCCGCGCAGACCACCACGACGTCCGTCACGCCGGCGGCCACGACGTTCTCGCTTCCGGGCAGCGTGACGGGAACCACGGCGAACGAGGTGCGCGTCATCGCGGACAAGGATACGAACTCGCTCCTCATCCTCGCCACACCGGGCGACTACGAGGTGATCCTGAATGCGCTGAAGCAGCTCGACGTCACGCGCCGCCAGGTCCTGGTCGAGGTGCTGCTCGCGGAAGTGAAGCTCACCGACAACCTGCAGTACGGCCTCGACTGGTACCTGCGCACGCGCAACAACACCATCGGCTCGTTGAACGCCGGGGGCGGCCTGAACGACGTTGGATCCGGCGGGGTCGGCACGTCCATCACCGGCTTGCCGCCGACCAACTTCAGCGGCCTGCAGCTCATCAACCTGAGCGGCACGGAGGTGCGGGCGGTGCTGCGCGCGTTCGGCAACGACGGCAAGACCAAGGTGCTCGCGGATCCCCAGATCATGGTGCTCGACAACGAGAAGGCGGAGATCAAGGTCGGCGATCGCATCTCGGTGCAGACGGCACAGCAGACCGGCGTGAGCACCGGCACCGGCGTGGTGAACAGCTTCCAGTACCTGGAGACGGGCATCCTTCTCGCCGTGACTCCGCGCATCAATTCGGGCGGCATGGTGACCCTCGAGGTGAACCAGGAGGTGAGCGCCCCGGATTTCACCTCCGTCACGGCGGCGAACCCCAACCCCAACGTGTCGACGCGCAACGCGAAGACGAGCGTGGTGGTCGCGAACGGCGAGTCGGTCGCCCTGGGCGGCCTGATCAGCGAGAACAACGGCTTTTCGACCAGCGGTATCCCGCTGCTTTCCAAGATTCCCGTGCTGGGGGCGCTCTTCGGCACGCAGAACGTCACGCGGCAGCGCACGGAGCTCGTCATGGTGATCACGCCGAAGATCGTGAGCGACCCCATCCAGGCCCGCCAGGTGACGGACGAATTGAGGGATCGGCTGCCCTCCCTGGAGCGCTCCCTGCCCCCCCGGAAAACCGGGCCGATCGACGCCGCGCCGCACCCCGTCGCGCCCGAAAAGTGACCCATTTCACAGGCATCCGCGGGCCCGGATTGCTAAGCTGGATCAATGCGTTAACCCCCGCTTCGGCGGGGGTTGTTGTATGTGCACAACAGTGTTGTAAAAAACATCGAAATTTGTTTGACGCGGAGAATCAACTTGAATAGTCTTTCGTCGCAATGCGGTATGGAATCGAACGTTTTGTCGAAGCGAATTGCGGTAGCGGTCGTGGTGGTGGCGGCCCTCGCGGGATGCACGACGCTGCAGTCGCGCAAGCCCGAGGAAAGCGTGAAGGAAAGGGCGCAGGCCCGCTGGGATGCGCTGCTCAAGAACGACGTGCGCGCTTCGTACGAGTACTTGAGCCCCGGGACGCGAGCCGTCATGGACTACAAGAGCTACGAGGCTTCGATCCGGCGCGGATTCTGGAAGTCCGCGACGGTGGACAGCGTCACGTGCCCCTCGCGCGAGCGATGCGAGGTGAACGAGACGATCGAATACGAATTCCAGGGCCGGCGCGCCAGGAGCCCTTTGACGGAAACCTGGATCGAGGAAGGCGGCAACTGGTGGCTCGTCCGGAAATAGGCAGAAATGTAGGAAAGCACTGACGGCCCAAGGGGTTCCCTCCCTACGGCCGGTTTGTAAAAAGACGACGCATGCGATACGATTTGCGGGTTGTACCTCTAGAAAGTGATCACTTTCACCTTGTTCACAAAGGAGTAACCAAAGACATGAATACGTTCAAAAGAAAAGCTCTGTTTACCGCGGTGCTCGCCACTGTTGGCGCCGCCGGTACCGCAGAGGCTGTTTACCTGAACCCGAACGGCACGGGCCAGGTTCTCGTCTACCCCTACTACACGGTTCAATCCGCCGGTAGCAACGCCTGGAACACGTACATCTCCGTCGTCAACACGACGGGCACGGCGAAGGCGGTGAAGGTCCGCTTCCTCGAGGGCAAGACCTCGTCGGAAGTGCTGGACTTCAACCTCTTCCTGTCGCCCAACGACGTGTGGACCGGTGCCGTCATCCCGGCCAGCTCCGCGACCGGCGCCCCGGCGCACCTGATCACGGCTGACGCGTCCTGCACGAGCCCCAACATCGGCCTGACGGGCGTCGACTTCCGTAACTTCCAGTACGCGGGTGGCGCGGGCGGTTCCGCTCTCCCGGGTGTTGGCCTCGACCGTACCCGCGAGGGCTACGTCGAGATGATCGAGATGGCCAGCCTCACCGGCACGACCGCGACGAACATCACGCACGTCTCCGGCGTTCCGCTGAACTGCACGGCCGTCCGTGGCGCCACGTTCGTTCCGCCGGCCGGAGACCTGCTCTCCCCGACGGGTGGCCTGATGGGCACGGGCACGCTGATCAACGTGAACAACGGCCAGGACGCCGGCTACAAGGCCGACGCGCTGGAAGCATTCTCGAACATCCCGCAGTACACGGCCCCGACCTCGACCTTCCCGGCGCTCGACAATCCGAGCCCGGCGGTCAGCCTCGTGGTGAATGCCGGCACGCTGCTCGGTGCCGCCCCGGCCGCCGCTTCCATGGGCGTGACGGCGTACCTGTCCGACTTCACGACGTCGCCCACGCTGGCGGGCGCCCGTGCCGTCGCGTCGGTGTACATGCACTCCGCCGTGATGAACGAGTACGTGCTCGATGCGGCCACCGCGTCGAACACCGACTGGGTGGTCACCCAGCCGCTGAAGAACCGCTTCGTGTCGAACACCACGGCAGTTGCGCCCTACACGGCGACGCTGACCGCCGGTGGCGCGTGCGAGACGGTGAGCTTCACGTACTTCAACCGCGAAGAGCAGAGCGCCGCCGCTTCGGGCGTCGACTTCTCGCCGCCCCCGCCGACCGGTCCGGCCAACTCGATCTGCTGGGAATCGAACGTGCTGTCGATTCGCAACGGAACGGGCGCCTCGGCCGCGCTGCCCTCGGGTAGCTCCGGTGTCCTGGGTTCCGTGAACAACACCAACATCAACATCAACAGCTCGTTCCAGAACGGCTGGGCGCTGCTGGCCTTCACGGGCACCAACGCCACGGGCACGGGTCTCGTCGCTCCGGCTGGCTCGCGCGTCTCGCTGGACAACGTCACCCCGCCGGCTCCGGTCACCACCGCGGTTGCTCCGACGTTCTTCGGCCTGCCGGTCACGGGCTTCATGATCCGCAACTTCGCGAACGGCAGCCTCACCTGCGGCACCGCGACCTGCCAGGGCAACTACGGCAGCCTGTTCAACCACAGCTACCGCAACACCATCACGCCGTAACGATGGCGCAAGGCGGGGGCAGCAGCCTGGCCCCCGATGGTCTCGAACAGGCGGACGAAAGTCGTCCGCCTGTTTTTTTCATGACGTTTGTGATCCGATTCACTCAACCCAAAACCAAAAATAGGTATAGACTTCAAGCCAAATCTGAGGAACCTGCCTTACACTTCGGATTCCTCAAAACTTTTTCCGGAATATTCCGGTACCTTTCTGCCGACAAGGAGCATTCATGACCAATACACCAAGCCAACTCCTCCGGCGCACATTCCTGGGCATCCTTGCCCTTGCCGCCTTTGCCGCGGCACCCGCCCAAGCGCAGGTAAGCAAGTCGGAGGGCGGTTCGCTCTGCTCCACGTATACGGGCATCACCATATTGCCGAACGGCGCAATCACGATCAGTGGATGCGACGGTAGTGTGATCACGCCGCCGCCGCCGCCTACGCCCGGTGCCGCGGGCACGTTCAGCATCGCCGGCAGCAGCACGGCGCTCGGTTGGAACGTGACGTCGGGCAGCAGCTTCACGGTGACTCGCACGGGCGGCACGACCGGTTCGGTCACGGTGAATTACAACCGCGGCGGCGGTTGCGGCCCGCTACCCCTCGACGACACCGTCACGTTCGCCGACGGTGTGACCACGGCGAACCTGACCGTCAGGACCCCGAACAACGATGCCTTCTGCGTGTTCACGCTGACCGGCATTTCCGGCGGAGTCGGCGCAACTTCCGCGCCTGTCATCGGCACCGCTTCCGCCCAGGTCGCGGTGACGTCGAGCGGCACGAATACGCCGCCGCCGCCGTCGCAGCCGCCGGGCGGCCAGACGCCGTCAGGCTGCGCGACGAACGTCGGCATCCCGGCCACCGTGAACTTCGGCGGCAACGACATCTTCAGGCTGCCATCCGGACAGATCGCCTACATGCCGCTGCCTGATGTGCAGACGATCATCGGAAGGCCGTCGGGCGTCGTGCAGTTCAACGATACCTCGTCGTCGCCACAAGCCGGCATGAAAGAAGTCTGGATCAGCAAGTGCCCGGGTGCGGCGCCCGATGCGTCCGTCACCAATCCTCCCGCTGGCAAGTGCTATGTCTCGAGCTCGAGCTGGGGCGGTCCGACGGGCATCAACTGGTTCGAAGCCCAAGGTTCTGACCCGGCGCACACCGATGCGGTCGCGAATTCGCAGATCAACAGCGGCGCGCCGGTCTGCGAGGCCTACGCGAGCACCGGCCAGTGGTACGTCAACTTCCGCCTGACCTACCAGCCGGGCGATTGCCAGTGGGGCACCTGCTCGGTCACCGGCCAGTGGAACTTCTCGGGCTTCACGCCGTAGAAATCGGCTAGCATCAGGTAACAAGCTGCAAGCCCGCGCGCGATGAGCGCGCGGGCGTTTTTCTTTTCAAGGGTTCAGATCATGTCGATTCGCCATAGCCTCGCCGCATTTCTTCTCCTCGCCATTCCCGCCTACGCCGACGCCCCGAAGATCGTGGAGGATGCGCCGATCATCCAGGACAAGGCCGTCAAGGTCGACGAAGGCGATGTCCTCGGGTTCCTGTTCCGGGTGCCGGAGGACAAGCGCGCCACCTTCCGCACCAGCTACGACCGCGTGGCGAGCGTGGCCGACGGGCTCTTCATCGCGCGTGCGCTCGCCGACCGCGCCAAGGCCGAGGGCCTCGACAAGGACGCGCTGGTGCAGCGCCGCGTCCGCCAGGCCGAGGAAGCCGTGCTCGCCGACGTGTACATGGAGAAGGTGCGCGACAAGCTGAAGGACGTGAAGCTCGAGGCGCGCGCGAAGGAACTCTACCAGGCCGATCCCGAGGCCTACCGCGCGCCCGAGACCTTCGAGATCCAGCACATCCTCGTGGACCTGCGCGGCCGCACGCGTGAGCAGGCCCGCGAGCGTGCGCAGGACCTGTACAAACGCATCACCACGGGCGGCGAGGCGTTCCCGCTCGTCGCCGGCCGCTACTCCGACGATCCGATGAAGACGCGCAACGGCGGCACCTACGATCCCGCGCCGATCGAGGCGTTCGATCCACGCTGGCGTGCGGTGATCGAGAAGCTCGAGAAGGGCCAGGTCTCCGAGCCGGTCGAGACCGACGACGGCTTCCACATCTTCCGGCTGGTGGAGCGCAAGCCGCCCGAGGTGCCGAAATTCGAGGCGGTGAAGGAGAAGATCATGGCGACCGAGCTCGAGCGCCTGCAGAAGCAGCGCACCGAGGAAGTCGTGCAGGAAATCCGCTCCTCGCCCACGGTGATCACGAACCGCGACAACGTGGAGGCGCTCGTGATCCCGGTGGACGAGCAGAAGCTCCTCAAGCTGCAGGAGGAAGCCGCGAAGCGCCTCGAGCAGCCGAAGAAATAAGCCGCCCATCGTGACGCCGGTCCGCGTCTTCATCGGATACGACACGCGGGAGGCCGCGGCCTTCAGCGTTCTCGCGCACTCGATTCACGCGCGCGCTTCATGTCCCGTGTCGGTCACGCCCGTGCGGCTCTCGGAGCTGCAGGGCGTCTTCGGCCGCGACGTGAACCCGCTACAATCGACGCAGTTCTCGTTCTCGCGCTTCCTCACCCCGTACCTGTGCGGCTTCGAGGGCTGGGCGATCTTCATGGACTGCGACATGCTGGTGCTGGACGACATCGCGCGCCTGTGGGCGTTGCGCGACGATCGCTACGCGGTGCAGGTCGTGAAGCACGTGCACGTGCCGAAGGAGGAAGTGAAGTTCCTGGGCGCGGTGCAGACCCGCTACGACAAGAAGAACTGGTCCTCGGTGATGCTCATGAACTGCGCGCGCTGCACCACCCTCACGCCCGACTACGTGAACCGGGCGAGCGGCCTGGAGCTGCACCAGTTCAAGTGGCTCGAGGGCGACCACCTCATCGGCTCGCTGCCGCCCGCGTGGAACCACCTCGTGGGCTACGACGCGCCGCGTCGCGATGCAAGCCTGGTCCACTTCACGATCGGCGGCCCGTACTTCGAGGAGTACCGCCATTGCGAGTACGCGGCCGAGTGGTTCGCGGAGCGCGACGCGATGCTTCGCGTGGAGCAGCGCGCGAAGTCCGCGGTCCGCTGAGGGTGCGGCCGTGATCGCGCGGGCCCCTGCCGCGAGCACCCGCTGGGGCTGGCTGCTCGCATCGTTCACGCGCCGGGAGATCCTCAACCGCTACGCGGGCAGCGTGAGCGGGCTCGCATGGACGCTCTTGCATCCGCTGGCCCAGCTCGCCATCTTCTCGTTCGTCTTCAGCCATGTCTTCCGCGTCGGCGTCCCCGCGGGATATCCGGGCGTGAGCTACGTGTCTTTCGTCGCGGTCGCCCTGTGGCCGTGGATCATGTTCTCCGAGGGCCTCACGCGCGCCATGGGCTCGGTCGCCGCCAACGCGGGCCTCATCCGCAAGGTCGCGTTCCCGCATCGCTTGCTGGTCTACGCGTCGATCATCGGCTCGTGCGCCATCCACCTGGCCGGATTCGTCGTGGTGCTCGTCGCGCTGCGCGTGACCGGCGAGCCGATCCATCTCTTCCGGCTGCCGCTCGCGTTGGTGCTGCTGGTCCCCTACATGCTGCTCGCGGCAGGCATCGGCGCCGCGCTGGCGGCGCTGCAAACGCTCCTGCGCGACGTCGAGCACGCGGTGCAGGTGCTCCTCACGATCCTGTTCTACGCGACCCCGATCCTCTACTCGATCACGATCGTGCCGGAAGGCGCGCGCCGGTGGGCCGAGGCCAATCCGCTCGCATGGTATTCGGAGCGGCTGCGGGAAATCCTGCTGCAAGGCTCGGGGCTCCGGTGGGGCGACGCGCTGATGGCCCTGGTGTGCCTCGCGGTGCTCGCCGCGGGGCTGTGGATCTTCGAGCGGCTCTCGCCGCACTTCGAGGACTTCCTGTGATGGGCGCGGCACCGGCGCGCGAGATCGCCGAAGGCAACCGGCTGCGCCAGTCGGGGCGGCTGGACGATGCCATCGCCGCGTACCGGCGCGCGATCGACCTGGCGCCCGCCGACCCCGATGCGCGCTACAACCTGGCGATCGCGCTGCGCCAGGCCGGCGAGCTGCGCGGCGCCGCGCTCGAGTTCCGCGCCGCGTGGCGCCTGAACGCGGCCGACCTCGATGCCGTGCAGAACCTGGTGGAGACGCTGGCTCTGGGGGTGGAACGCGGCACGCGCCTCTTTCCGTGCGATCCGCCCGCGGCGCTGTCGTCGGCCGAGCCGGTCTCGATCGTCGTCTGCAGCGTCGAGCCCGCGCGGCTCGCGGCGATGCAGGCCAATTTCCGCCAGGCCCTCGCCGGGCGCGCCCACGAGTTCATCGTCGTGCGCGATGCGCGGGGCCTCTGCGAGGGCTATGAGCGCGGACTGCGCTGTGCGCGCCACGACATCGTGGTGTTCGCGCACGACGACGTCGAGCTCGCCTCGCCGCGGCCGTTCGACGCGCTGCAGCGCGCGCTCGAGCGCCACGACGTGGCGGGCCTCGCGGGCAGCCGCATCGCGGCGGGCCCGGCCATGGCGTGGGCCGGCCAGCCGCACCTCTTCGGCACCGTGTCGTATCCCGTGGAAGATCGCTGGAAGGCGACGATCTACTCGCCCGCCACCGGCATCCTGGGCGGCATGCAGTCGCTGGACGGACTGCTCTTCGCGGCACGCCGCACCACGGCGCTGAAGGTGGGCTTCGACGCGGCCACCTTCGACGGCTTCCACTTCTACGACCTCGACTTCGTCTATCGCGCGCACCGCGCCGGCCATGCGGTCGCCGTGACCACCGAGATCCTCGCGATCCACGGGAGCGAGGGCCGCTTCGACGACGCCTGGCGCCGCTATGCCGCGCGCTTCGTCGCCAAGCACCCGGAGCTCGAGGCGCCGCAGGGGCGGGCGTGCTATTTCGGCCGCGAGTTCGCGCGGCGCGAGGACCTGCTGCGCTTCCACGAGGAGTACAACGGCCTGGGGAGTGTCGCGTGAGCGGCGACGCGCTGATCCGCCTGCGGGGCGTGGTGAAGGACTATCCGAAGATCGCGACCAGCGGCGCGCGCATTCGCACGCTCGCCGCACTGCTCTTCCGGCGCTCGGAGATGCCGCACTTCCGCGCGCTCGACCACGTGAGCCTCGA
This sequence comes from Usitatibacter sp., assembly GCA_035656735.1. GTDB lineage: Bacteria > Pseudomonadota > Gammaproteobacteria > Burkholderiales > Usitatibacteraceae > Usitatibacter. The sequence goes on from DASRRY010000046.1 coordinate 26,008, forward strand.
GGTGAAGCGCGGCGAGTCCCTCGGGCTCATCGGCGAGAACGGCGCGGGCAAGTCCACGCTGCTCAAGATCGTCGCGGGCGTCGTGAAGCCCACTTCCGGCGAGGTCTTCGTCGACGGCCGCGTGGGCGCGCTGCTCGAGCTGGGCAGCGGCTTCCATCCCGAATACACCGGGCGCGAGAACATCTTCCTGTCGAGCGCGCTGATGGGCCTCGGCCGGCGCGAGACGCGCGCGCGCCTGGATTCGATCATCGAGTTCGCCGACATCGGCGAGCACATCGACGAGCCGATCAAGCACTACTCCTCCGGCATGGTCGTGCGCCTCGGGTTCGCGGTGGCGACCGCCATGCGCCCCGAGGTGCTCATCACCGACGAGGTCCTCGCGGTGGGCGACGAGTCGTTCCAGAAGAAATGCATCCGCTGGATGGAGGGCTTCCTCGAGTCGGGCGGAACGCTGCTGCTCTGCTCGCACTCCACTTACCACATCCAGACGTTGTGCCGGCGCGCGCTGTGGATCCACCACGGCCAGGTGCGCATGGAAGGGGACAGCTTCGACGTGACGCGCGAGTACCTCACGTACCACGAGGAGAAGAACGCGCCGCGCCCGCAAGGCGAGCGCCGTGCCGAGGGGCGCGTGGCCCGCGTGTTGCGCGCGTGGACCGAGGATGCGCAGGGACGCGAGCAGTCGACCTTCCGCGCGGGCGACACCCTCGTGCTGCAGGGCTCGCTCTACGAGCCCGACGACCGCGCGCCGGTCGTGCTCTTCGGCGTCGTGCGCGCCGATGCGACGTCGGTCTACGGCTCCCATTCGAGCGAGCGCGGATTCGAGCCCCAGCGCGTGGCGCCGCGCGAGTTCGCCTTCGCCGTGCGCTTCGAGCCGCTGCAGCTGCTGCCGGGCAAATACCGCCTGCGCGTGCACGTGCTCGACGCCGAGGGCCTGCGCCTCTTCGATACCCTCGAGACCGAGATCGTCGTGAAGGGCGAGACGCGCGACTACGGGCTGGTCGAGCTGCCCCATCGCTGGCTTCCCGGGCGCGGCACGCCCGCCCCGGCCCTCGCGGCCGATCGCGAGCGCGAGGCATGACGCAGGAGCGCCTGGACGCCGCGCGCGCGGCCTACCAGAAGGGAGACCTGGCCGCGGCGATCCAGGGCTACGACGCCGTGCTGGGAGAGGAGCCCACGCGCGCCGATGTCTGGCACCTGAAAGCGCTGGCGCTCCACCAGTCGGGACAGCTCGACGCGGCCCAGGCGAGCATCGCCCACGCCATCGAGCAGGCCGGGCCCCAGCCCGGGTTCCTCATGCTGGAGGCGGCGCTCTGCCAGGACCGCGGCGACCTCGCCAGCGCCGAGGCGCGGCTGGCCGCCGTGGTCGCGGCGCGGCCGGACTGGGCCGGCGCCCACGTCGAGTTGGGGTCCGTTCACGTCGACCAGGGCCGGGTCGAGGATGCGCTGCGGGATTTCCAGGCCGCGGTGAACGCCGACCCGCGCCACGTGCGCGGCTGGAACAACCTGGGCATCGCGCTCCTCGCGTTGGGGCGGACCGACGAGGCGCTGCGTGCGTTCAATTACACGCTGGCGCTCGACGCGGCGTACCCGGTGGCGCATTTCAACCTCGCACGCATCCACCAGCAGCGCGGCGATACACGGCGCGCGCTCGAGCATGCGCAGGCCGCGGTGCGCGCGCGGCCGGGCTACGTCGAGGCATGGCTGCTCGTGGGCGACCTGCACCGGCGCAACCGCGAGACGGTGCAGGCGCTCGCGGCCTATGCATCGGCGGTCCGCGCCAATCCCGACCACATCGGCGCCCGCACGATGCGCGCGGAGCTGGTGGCCGAGGCGGGCGGCTATGCCGAGGCGCTCGCGGAATATCGCCGCATCGCGCAGCGCGCCCCTGCGCACGCCAGGGCCGCGCTCGGCGCCAACCTGCTGCTGCCCCAGGTGTACGAGAGCGGCGGCGACGTCGATCGCATCCGCATGCAGTATTCGCAGGGACTCGAGCGCCTGCAGGAAGCCGCGGCGGGCTTTCGCTACCCCAATGCCGACGTGGCGCTGGACGAGATGCGCTGGACCAACTTCTACCTCGCCTACCAGGGACGCAACGACCGCGAGCTGCAGCGGCGCTACGGCGAGTTCCATCGCACGGTGCTCGCCGCCGCCGCGCCGGATCTCTTCGCGCCGCGCGAGCGCGCCGCTGTCCGGGAGCGGATCCGCGTGGGGTTCCTGAGCCACTTCTTCTTCAACTGCACCGCGGGGCGCTACTTCTCGTCCTGGATCACGCGCCTCGACCCCGGCCGCTTCGAGAGCTTCGTCTACTACACCAACGAGTGGATGGCCGACGACACGCGCACCATCGCCGCCGCGGCTTCGACCTTCCGCCACCTCGCGGGACGATCGCTCGGCGACATCGCACGCCAGGTCGTGGCCGACGAGCTCGACGTGCTGGTGTACCCGGAGCTCGGCATGCATCCCGACACGTTCACGCTGGCCGGCCTGCGGCTGGCGCCGGTGCAATGCGCGGGGTGGGGACACCCGAACACCACGGGACTGCCCGAGATCGACTGGTTCATCTCGTGCGCGGAGATGGAGCCCGCCGACGCGCAGGACCATTACACGGAGCGCCTGGCACTCCTGCCCGGCCTGGGCACGCGCTACGCGACCCCGCGCGCCGATGCCACGGGCGAGCGCGGCGATTACGGCATTCCCGAGGACCGGACGGCGTACCTCGTCCCGCAGTCGATCTTCAAGATCCACCCCGACAACGACGACCTCATCGCCGAGGTGCTGCAGCGCGACGCGCGCGGCGTGGCGGTGATGTTCGCCTCGCACCACGATCGCCTCACGCAGGCCTTCGCGGCGCGCCTGGGCCGCGCCCTGGAGAAGCGCGGCGTGGACATCCACGAGCGCGTGGTCTTCCTCGCGCCCTTCCTGCCCCACGGACGCTACCTGCGGCTGAACGCCCTTTGCGACGTGATGCTCGATACCGTCCACTGGTCGGGCGGCAATACGTCGCTCGATGCGTTCGCGAGCGATCTCCCGGTCGTCACCTGGCCCGGAGCGCTCATGCGCGGGCGCCAGAGCCGCGCGATGCTGCAGGCCCTCGGCGCACCGCAGCTCGTGTGCGAGTCGCGCGAGGCCTACGTCGAGACCGCCCTCGAGGTGGGCCGCGACCGCGAGTTTCGCGCGGAGATGTCGCGCCGCATCGCAGCCGGACGCGCCTCGCTCTTCGAGCGCGAGGAGCCGATCCGCGCCCTCGAGGCATTCCTGGTCCGCGCGGCGACGCAGGGCTAAAAGCGGCGCCGCTACGCGAGCTTCCAGCCGTGGCGCGCGAAGAAGCGCCATGCGGAGGTCACGAACCACGCGACGTGGCGCCATCCCTTGCGGGCGGCCTCGCCGCCGTGGTGCACGATGCGCGCCTCGGGCACGTACGCGATGGAGGCCTCGCGCGCGAGCCGCATGCTGAGGTCGTAGTCCTCGAAATACATGAAGTAGCGCGGGTCGAAGCCGCCCAGCTTCACGAAGAGCGGCGTGCGCACGAGCATGAAGCAGCCGCTCGCGAGCGGCACGCGCCCGACGAAGCGATCGCCGATGACGTCGCGCATCTCGTAGTGGGCGATCGAGCGGCCGAAGCGCTCGCGCAGCCGCGGCGGCGCGAAGCCGCGCAGGAAGAGCACCCACACCGACGGATAGCGCTTGCAGAGGAACTGGCAGGCGCCGTCGTCGCCCTGCACGAAGGGTGCGACGAGGCCGACCTCGGGATGATGGTCCAGCGCGGCGAGCGCGGCGGCGAGGGCGGCGGGATCGAGCTCGACATCGGGGTTCATCACCAGGTGCACGTCGGAATCGAGCGCGCCCAGCACCAGGTTGTTGCCGCGTCCGTAACCGAGGTTGCCGTGGCCCGAGTGCAGCACCAGGCGTCCACCGGCCGCGTCCCACGCCGCGAGCGCCGCATCGAGCTCCGCGCGCGCCTCCGCGGGACCATTGTCGATCACGTGCACCGCGACTTCGCCCAGCAGGGCGCGGTCCCGCGCGCTCGCGACCGCCGCCACGAGCGAGCGCAATGCGCGCGCGAGGAGCCGCGGGTCGCAGCGGTAGGTGACGATGGCCACGGAGACGGACGCCACGGCGCGCGTCCCGCCCGTCTCAGAACGGCTGGCGCGTGATGCTCTTGACGCCCGAGATGCCGTCGATCGAGAACGCGAAGGTGCCGTTGTTCGCATCGCTGAAGGTGAGGGTGCCCTGGCCCACGGCGCGGCGCGTCACGGCGTCCGCATTGAACGAGGCGGCGCTGGCCGGCGGACCGCTCGTCGCGTAGATCGTACCCGTGAAGACCGCCGCCGACGTCCACGTGCCGCCGGGCAGGACGTACCAGGTGCGGTGCCCGGACCCGTCGTACGTGTACCAGACGCCGAAGATGTTGCGCGAAACGTGCTGCATGAGGTTCAGGCCCCAGCCCGACTGCGAGTTGCCGCCCCACCACAGGTCCGTGTAGTCCACGGCGCTGCCGTTGGCTCCGAGGTACTGCGAGATCGAGGGATAGATCAGGTCGAAGCGGGAGTAGTAATCGCTCTCGGTGATGGCGTCGCACGCCGCGAGGCCGCCCCACAAGGCACCCCGCACGAGGTATTGCGAGCCGTTGTTCGTGAGCAGCGCCGAGCCGCTGCTGCCCGGCTCCGTGGTCCCGGAGTTGTACGCGACCTCGTAGAAGGGGATGTTGCCGCCGCCCACGCCCTGGGACGAGAGCCGCAGCACCGAGCCCAGCGACACCTTCTTCAGGTCGCCCGACGGATGGTGGATCACGGTGACGCTGGTGCCGTTCGCGAGCGTCGATGCGTCCCAGCCGAGGAAATACGAGCCCGGCGCCGGCGCATTGTTGAGCCGCACCAGTAGCGCGTCCTGCGTCGCGCTGCTGTAGAGGTACTGCGCGCCGCCCGGGAGCTGCTGCCAGTTCGAGGCCGGCGTGGAGCCGTGGCACGACGCGGCCTCGAAGTGCCAGATCGTCGTGAGTGAGTTGGCCACCGTCTGCATCTGCGCGGGCGTCTTGTACGGCGCCTGCTCGTTGTCGAAGCAATGGTTCGCCGAGAAGAACCACGGGACTTGCGACGACGGATCGCTGTCGTTGAGGAGCGTGCCCGTGCAGAGTCCCTGGAAAGCTCCGTCGGTGAAGAGCATCTGGGCGACGGCGCCGACCGCGTCGTCGAAGGCGAGGCTCGTCGCGAGCGGCGAGCAGGCGATGTCCACGTTGCAGGCCCCCGAGGTGCCGATGTCCTGGGTGAGCTTCGTGAAGCGCGTCGAGGGACCCGCGAAAAGATGGGATGCGCCCGTGATCGCGAGCGACTTCACGGCATCGCCGGAGCCGGCGGGCGCGAAGAATTCCACCGTTTGCGTGTCGCCCTCGGTGACGGGCGACCACCAGGGCTGCGTGCGGTCGCGGATGTCGCCCACGCGCACCGGGCCGAAGAGCCGCGACGGATCCGCCGAGCCGAAGAACACCATCTGCACGCCGGCCGGGACGCCGGCGAGCGCGATCGAGACCCTGAGGGCCGCGGCACCCGTCGACGTGACGCTCGCCTGCGCCGCGGTTCCGCCATCGACCGCGGTCCACGCGAGGTCCGTGCCCTGGGCGCGGGTGAACGCGTCGAGGGGACGGGTGAGCCCGATGGCCACGCGCTTCACCTGGCGGCGCGCCTGGTTATGGCTCCTGAGCGCGGCCATGTCGGCGGCATCCGGCGGCGCGAGCTCGATGCGTGCGGCGGCCTTGGCGAGCGCGCTGCCCGGCGCGAGATGCAGCCTGGGAACGACGTTGGCCTTGGCGGCGAGGGCCGGCTCGCCGGGCACCCATGGAGCCGGGGCGGCCTCGATCGAGGAGATGCCGGCGGCGGCGAGGAGGGCGAGGCAGCGGACCAGGAAACGGGTCATCGTGGAGGGGAAGAAAGGTCTCCCCCGATGGACCGCGCCGAAGCGCGAAGTTCCTGATTTTACCTTGCAATCCCCGTGAGGGCGGCGGCGGCGTCGAGCACTTCCCCGAGGGAAACCGCCTCCATGCAGCGCGGCCGGTCGCATTCCCGCGTCGAGCGTCCGCAGCGCCGGACCCACTCGATCTCGCGGCGGAAGAGCACGCGCTGGTCGCGGCAGGGAAAGGCCTCGCGCGTCACGGCGCGCCACGGCGTGTCGCGCCAGAAGCCGCCGTTGCCGCAGATGACCGCCGAGCCCGGCCCGAAAATCGCGAGCGTGGGCGTCCAGGCGACGCGCCCCAGGTGGGCCACGCCCGTATCGGGAGCCACGAGCAGGCGCGCATGGGCGAGCAGCTTCCAGAGCTGCGGCAGGTCGAGCACGCCGGCGAAGGAGCGGTAGCGCCGCGCCGGATCGGCCTCGGCGACCAGCGCCTCCTCGCCGCGGCCCGCGCTCCACACCGGCGCCACGCCACGGGCCTCCAGGGCCCCTGCAAGGGCGTTCCAGCGCTCCGCGGGCCAGCGCTTGAGCGGAGTGCTCGCGCCCACGTGCAGGACCGCGTAGGGGCCCTGCGGGGCCTCGAACGGGGTGAATGGCGGCGCTGCCCAGTCGCCGCGCGCGTAGGGCCTGGGATCGGCCCCTTCGACCAGCGCGGCCACCATGTCGGTCCAGGTGGACGGCTGCCCCGGATAGGGCCGGGCGCCGTCGACGAACCAGTCCTTGGTCCAGGGACGGTCGCCGGCATGGGCCACGATATGCGCGGCGCCCATGGCCGCGGCGAGCCAGCTGTAGCGGTTGTCGCCGGGCACTACCGCGAGGTCGAAAGGTCCCTCGCCCAGCAGCGCCGCGGTCGTCGCGGAATCGGCGGGCCGGAAGGGCAGCACGCGCACGCCATAGGGCCTTCGGGCGTAGAGCGGCGCGGCCGCGGGCGACGCGAGCAGGGTCACTTGCACGCCCTGGATAGCGAGCTTCGCCACCAGGCCCGTCAGCATGAGCGTGTCGCCCAGCAGCAAGTTGTGGGCGACGAGCGCGGTGCGCGGCCGCGCGGGCGCTGGGGTGAGCACCGAGCGCTGCGCGAAGGCCCGCGACACGACGAGCGAGCGCGTGCGGAAGCGCTCACCCATCGGCGGGCCGCGCCGCGGCGCGGAAGACGTCGATCATGCGCTCGACCATGCGCTCGGCGCCGAAGCGCTCGCGCGCATCGGCGAGCGCCCGCGCCGCGAGGCTCGCGCGGCGCGGCGCATCGTCCAGCAGCGAGCCGAGTGCCGCCGCGAGCGCCGGGGCGTCCTGCGCCGGGACGATGACGCCGTTGATGCCGTCGGCCACGATCTCCGGAATGCTCCCCACCGCCGTGGTGACGACGGGCAGCGCGCAGGCCATCGCCTGCATGAGGGATTGCGGCACGCCCTCGTTCGCATACGAGGGCAGGCAGAAGAGGTCGAAGGCGCGCAGCCACGGCGCCACGTCGTCGCGGTTGCCGGCGAAGAGGACGCGCGCGCCGATGCCGAGGCGGTCGACCTGCGCACCGAGCGCCTCGCGTTGCGGCCCATCGCCCACGATCACGAGGTGCACGCCGGGACGCTCGAGCGCCGCGAGGGCCTCGAGCAGGAATCGATGGCCCTTCCAGCTGCGCAGCGTCGCCACGATGCCGATGAGCGTCGCGGGCGCGGGCAACCCGAGCTCATGCCGTGCTTGCGCACGGTCGCCCGGCTGGAAGCGCGCGAGGTCGATGCCCGTGGGAATCGACACGACGCGCGCGGCGGCCACACCGGTCTCGTCCATCACCTGCGCGCGCAGCCGCTCGCCGGTCGTCACGATGCTGCGCGTCGCGTGTCCATAGAGCCAGCGCGTGGCGGCGTTGCGCGGCACCGGCGCGGAGATGTGCCGCGTGCGCACGAGGGCGGGCCCGTCGCCCAGGCTGCGCAGCGCGAGCGCCGCGAGCCAGGAGTCCGTGGAGCTGTGGCTGTTCACGACGTCGAAGCGGCCGCGCGCGAGGAGGCGGCGCAGCGCGACCACCCCGCGCACGCCCTTGCGCGCGACCGGGAGGGCCACGGCTTCCACGCCGAAGCGCGGCGCCTCGCGGAAGATGCGCGCCTCGCGGGGCGCCGCCAGCAGCACCGCGTGCCCGTGCCGCGCCACGCCGCTCGCCTCGGTGAGCACGCGGATCTCCTGCCCGCCCCAGCCGAGCGAAGACTCGGTGTGCAGGATGCGCAGGGGCTGCGCGCTCATGCGTCCGCGAACTGCAGCCGGTGCAGCCCGGCGTAGACGCCGCCGGCGCCGACGAGGTCGCGATGGGTGCCGGCCTCGACGATGCGTCCCTGCGCCATCACGACGATGCGGTCCGCCTTCTCGATGGTGGAGAGGCGATGGGCGATGACGATCGTCGTGCGTCCCTGCATGAGGGACTCGAGCGCGGCCTGCACCGCGCGCTCGCTCTCGGTGTCCAGCGCGGAGGTGGCCTCGTCGAGCAGCAGCACGGGCGCGTCCTTCAGCACCGCGCGCGCGATCGCGATGCGCTGGCGCTGCCCGCCGGAGAGGCGCGCGCCGTTCTCGCCGATCTCCGTGTCGAAGCCCTGGGGCAGGGCGCGGATGAATTCGAGCGCGTGCGCCGCGCGCGCGGCATGCTCGAGGTCGTCGGCGCTCACGCGGCCCGCGCGGCCGTAGGCGATGTTCGCGGCGACCGTGTCGTTGAAGAGGACCACGTTCTGCGACACGAGCGAGAGCTGGCGGCGCAGGCTCTCGAGCGTGAGCGCCTCGAGGTCGTGGCCATCCAGCGTGATGCGTCCGTGGTCGGGATGGTAGAAGCGCGGCAGGAGGTGGATCAGGCTCGACTTGCCGCTGCCGGATGCCCCCACGAGCGCCACGGTCTCGCCGGGACGGATGTCGAGCGTCACACCGGAGAGCGCGGGCCGGGATGCCCCGGCGTAGGTGAGCGTCACGGCGTCGAAGCGCAGCGCGCCCTGGGCGCGCGCGAGCACCACGGTGCCGCGGTCTTCCTCGGGCGTCGCATCGATGAGCCCGAAGACGCTCTCGCACGCGGCGAGCCCCTTCTGCAGCTGCTCGTTCACGCCCGTGAGGCGCTTCAGCGGCTGCAGCAGCAATCCGGTCGAGGTGAGGAACTCCATGAACTCGCCCACGCCCGTGAGGCTTCCCGCCGACTGCACCGCCGCGAAGTAGATGATGACCGCGATCGCGCCCGCCACGAAGAGCTGCGTCACGGGCACCGTGCCCGCCGCCGCCACGGAATACTTCATGGTGAAGCGGCGGATGCGGTTCGCCGCGTCGGCGAAGCGCTTCGCTTCGTAGGCCTGGCCGCCGAAGACGCGCACGACCCGCTGGTTGGTGATGGCCTCGTCCAGCACCTCGGCGATGCCGCCGGTCGCGCGCTGGTTCTCCCGGCTCATCTGGCGCAGGCGCTTGCTGAACTGGCGCACCACGAGCGCGATGGGCGGGATGATGGCGAAGGTGACGATCGTGAGGCGCCAGTTGAGCACCAGCAGGTTCGCGAGGAGTGCCACCAGCGTGACCGTGTCGCGCACCACCACCGTGAGCACCGAGGTCGAAGCGGCGGAGAGGTTGTTCACGTCGTTGGTGAAGCGCGTCACGACCTGCGCCGTCGCCGCCTGGTCGAAGTACGCCGGCGGCAGCCGCAGCACGTTGGCGAACATCGCCTGGCGCAGGTCGAGGATCACCTTGTTGCCGACCCACGCCGTCGAATAACCGGACGCGAAGCTCGCGAGGCCGCTCACGAGGAAGATGGCGACCACGCCCAGCGGCAGCAGGATCGCGAGGTGCCGGTCGTGATGGACGAAGAGCTGCTCGGTGAGCGGCTTGATCAGCTTCACGATCGCGGCGTCGGCCAGGCCGCCGATGATCATCGCGACGATGCCGGCGGCGACCGCACCGCGATAGGGCCAGACGTGGCGCAGCAGCCGCGCGTAGAGGGCGCGGCTGGAGACGGGTTCGGTCATCCCGACATTATCGGGCAAGAAGGCGGTGGTACAGCGCGAGGTACTCCCGTGCCATGCGCGCGGGCGTGAACGGCAGGACGGCTTCCCGCGCCGCTGCCCCCATCCGCGCCCGCAGCGCCGCGTCCGCGAGGGTCGCGAGGGCCTGCGCGATGCCGTCCGCATCGAGCGCATCCCGGATGAATCCGCTTTCGCCCTCGCGCAGCAATTCGGCCACGCCGCATTTCGGCGTCGTCACGATGGGCAGCGCGCACGCCATCGCCTCGAGGGCGGCGTTGGGCTGCGGATCGTAGAGCGTGGCGAGCACGAACGCGTCGGCGAGCGCGTACCACGGGCGCACGTCGGAGACCGCGCCGGCGAAGTGCACGCGCGACGCCACGCCGAGGGCGCGCGCATGGGCGGAATAGTGCGCGAGATGCTTGTCGCGGCCCACGACGACGCCCCACCACCCGGGGCTCGCGGCCAGGGCCTCGAGGAAGACCCGCACTCCCTTGCGCTCGAAGCCCGATCCGACGTGCAGCGCCACGGGGGCGCTGGCCGGGATGCCGAGCTGGGCGCGCATGGGCGCCGCCATCTCCGCGCGCAGTCCGGGATGGAACGCCGCGCCATCGACGGCGTTGCGGATCACCACGAGCTTGACGGCGTCCAGGCCGAAGCGCCGCGCGATCTCGCCTCGCACCATGTCCGAGTTGCAGATCACCGCGCGCAGGCGCGGGCTCGCGAAGAGCGTGCGCTCGGCCGCGAGCAGCCAGCGATGGCGCGCGCTCATGCGCGTGGCGAGGCGGCCCAGGGGCGACTGCACGCGCGCGCGCTCCTCGAGCCACTGCGCATGCACGCCGTCGCCCGCGCGGTAGATGTCGCAGCAGGGGATGCGCTCGTGCGACTGCACCAGGTCGAAGCGGCGCTCGGCGAGCGCACGGCAGGCCGCGCGCGCGAAGGCGGCATCGCGCCAGAGCGCCCCGATGTGGAAGGGCCGCAGCACGAGGACCGAGCCGTCGCCGCCGGGCCAGTCGCGCGTCACCAGGGTAATGCTGGCGCCCTCGGCGGCGAGTGCCGCGAGCGCGGACTGCACGAAGCGCTCCGCGCCACCCGCGGCATCGTAGCGCCCGCGCACGAGCGCCACGCGCGGCCCCAACGCCCGGCGCTGGGACGCGTCGCTCACCGCGCGGCGAGCAGCTCGTTCACCGCGGCGTGCACCCGCTCCACGGGGAGCGTCGTGAGGCACTCGCTCACCTTGCCGCCGCCGCAACCGTCGTTGCCGCAGGGCCGGCAAGGGTGCTGGCCGCTCGCCACGATGCGGTGCTCGACGTGCCACGGGCCCCATTCCTGGTCGCCGCTCGGGCCGAAGAGCGCGACCACCGGCGTGCCCATCGCCGCCGCGATATGCATGGGCGCCGAGTCCACGCCCACGAAGAGGCGCGCGCGGGCCGCCAGCGCGCCCATCTCGCGCAGCGTGAGCTCACCCGAGAGGTCGGTCACCGGCACGCCGGCCGCCGCGATGATGCGCGACACGATCGCCTTCTCGCGCGCGTCCGGGGCACCCGTGACGACCACGCGATGCCCGTCGGCCGCGAGACGCTGCAGGAGTCCCGCGTTCGCCGCCTCGGTCCACGACTTGAAGAGCCAGCGCGACGTGGGATGCAGCTGCACGAAGCCGCGCGGCGCGAGCGACGCCGCGGCCAGCAGCGCGTCGACGCGCGCGCAGGCCGCCTCGCCGGGCACGAGGATCAGGGCCTTCTCGGCTTGCTCGGGATAGATGCCGACGCGGCGCAGCGCATCGAGGTTGAGCTCGACCGCATGGCGCGGGGTGCCGCGCGGAAGCGGGTAGCGATGGGAGAACGACCATTTCCAGAGGCGGCCCGCGCGCGCGGGTGCCACGGACCAGCGCGGCCTCAGCAGGTGCGTGAGCCACGCGCCGCGCCAGTGATCGGTGAGGTGCACGATCATCTGGTAGCGCCGGGCGGCGAGCGTGCGCACGAGTGCCGATTCGTGCCGCATCTGCTCGACGAAACCCTGGCGCTTCCACGCGCGGTCCACCGTGTGCAGCTGCGCGATGTCGGGATGTCCCGCGAGCATGTCCGCGGTCTCGCGATAGACGAGCGCATCCACCTCCACGTGCGGCGCGCGCTGCCGCAGCACGTGGAAGACGGGAGAGGAGAGCAGCACGTCGCCGTGGTGGCGCAGCTTGACCACGAGGATGCGCTGGACGGAGGCGAGGTTGACGGCGTCGGGCACCACGGCGGCACGATAGCACCGCCGGCCCGCGACCGGGGCGGCGATAAAATGGGTGCTTGCAGATTCTCTTCGCCACCGTCGCCGCGTTGCGCGCCGGAGCGGCCGGCCCCACCTCGGACCTCGCCTCGGCCCGCTACCGCGTGATCCTGCCCGCCCAGCAGCTCGCGCGGCGCGGCCATGGCGTGCGCATCGCGTCGCTTCCGCCCGGGGGCTGGCCCGAGGCGGTGGTCCAGGCGCCGTGCGACGCGGTCGTGATCTCGAAGAGCTTCCACGTGCAGAACGAGGAGCTGGCACTCGCGATGAAGCGCCGCGGGGTGCGCGTGGCCGTGGACTTCTGCGACGACCATTTCGCGGACGCGCGCTTCGGCCCGCACTTCCGGCGCCTGGCCGGGCTCGCCGACACCGTGATCGCGGGCAGCGAGGCGATGGCGCAGGCGATCCGCCGGCACACCGGGCGCGAGGCGACCGTCGTGACCGATCCGGTCGAGGGTCCGCGCGGCGCGCCGCGCTTCGAGCCGCGCTTCCCGCGCCTGCGCCTGGCGTGGTTCGGGCATCCGTCGAACCTGCCGGCGCTCGCAGCGCGCGCGGACGAGCTCCATGCGCTCGCCGCGCGCCATCCCGTCGAGCTCGCGGTGGTGACGCAACCCTCCGCGGAGGTCGAGGCGTACGTGGCCGGTGTCGCGGCCCGGCCCGATGGAGGGATCGAGGCCCGCCTCACCGCCTGGTCGCGCCAGGCGACATGGGACGCGCTCGCGCATTGCGACGCGGCGTGGATCCCGGTGCAGGACGAAGGTGCTGTCCGGGTGAAGAGTCCCAACCGGCTGCTCGAGGCGGCGTGGGCGGGCCGCTTCGTCGTGGCGGGCGCGCTCCCGGCCTATGCGCCCTGGTCCGACGTGCTCGCCGTGGGCGAGCCCCTCGACCGCGCGATGTCGCGCGCGCTGGAAGATCCGCACGCAACCTGCGCGCGCATCGCGCAGGCCCAGCGCCGCATCGCGGCGGCGCACTCCGGCTTCGCGTGCGGCGCCGACTGGGCGCGCGCGCTGGGCGACACGGCCAACGTGCCGCTGCGGCTCAACCTCGGCTGCGGCGACAAGATCCTGCCGGGCTACGTGAACGTCGATGCGGTCGAGTCGCGCGCGGGCCAGCGTCCCGATGTCGTCTGCGACCTGCACGACCTGTCGCCCTTCGCGGACGCGAGCGCCGACGAGGTGCTGGCGGTGCACGTGGTCGAGCACTTCTGGCGCTGGGAAGTGGTGGACGTGCTGCGCGAGTGGGTGCGCGTGCTGAAGCCCGGCGGCCGCATGGTGCTCGAGTGTCCCAACCTGGCCTCGGCATCCGCGGCGTTCCTCGCCGGTCCCGCGCAGGGCTCCCGCGCCGACGCCGGCGGGCAGCGCACGATGTGGGTCTTCTACGGCGACCCGCAGTGGCGCGACCCGTTGATGGTGCATCGCTGGGGCTACACGCCCGAATCGCTCGCGGCCCTGCTCGAGGAGGCCGGTCTCGTCGACGTGCGCCGCGAGCCCGCGCAGTTCAAGCTGCGCGAGCCGCGCGACATGCGCTTGGCCGGAGTGAAGCCTCAGTAGGACTCGAAGCGCACGTTCAGCAGCACGCCCCGGCGCGGCGCGTCGTAGCCCAGCGTGCTCTCGTAGCGCTTGTCGCCCAAGTTCGAGAGCACGCTGGGCTCTCGTAGCGCTTGTCGCCCAAGTTCGTCGCCACCAGCTCGGTCGTCCATTTCGGCGTGACCGCGTAGCGCAGGCGCGCATCCACGACCGCGTAGCCGCCGAGGCGCGTCGCGGGATCCTGGGTCGCGGAGTCGAAGCGGTCCCCGCTCGCCAGCACGTCGATCCCCGCGGTCCAGCGGCCCCACGTGCGCGAGACGTCGACGGTGCCGAATCGCTCGGCGCGGCTCTGCAATCGCGCCCCGGTGTCGTCGTTGCGCGGCCGCTGCACGGTGAGCGAGGCGCGGATGCGCGTGCTCCACCATGTCACGTCCAGCGCCGCCTCGACGCCGCGGATGCGAGCGCGATCGACGTTGGCCACGGTCTGCGCGGTCGCCACGATCAGGTCGTCGAAGCGGTTGTCGAACGCGGTGACGCGCCAGGAGACCTTCGACGTCGCGAGGCTGCGCAGCGAGATCTCGCCGCTCTTGCTGCGCTCGGGCTTCAGGTCCGGATTGGGCTGGTAGAACGGCGCGAAGGCCGTGAGGTAGAGGTCGTTGAAGGTGGGAGCGCGAAAGCCGCGGCCCCAGGTGCCCGCGAGCTGCGCATAGCCGGGGAGGTCGAAGCCGTAGCTCAGGCTCCCGGTCGTGCGTCCCCCGAACTGGTCGTCCTCGTCGCGCCGCGCGCTCGCCTCGAGCCGCTGGCCGTTCGCGCTCTGCAGGAGCGAGCCGAAGAGCGAGTTGGTGACGCGGTGGTTGCGCGCGTAAAGCACGACGCCGTCCGACTGGTCGGGGCTCACCGCCTGGCGCACCGTCTCCCAGCCCAGCACCGCGCTCGAGGGCGCCGCGCCGAACTCGTTGATCCACGACGCCTGGTCGGTGCGCGTGCGGTAATGGTCGGTGAACTGGCCGTGCAGGCGCAGGTCGTCGTCGCCCTGGCCCACGGCGAGGCGGCTCGCCCAGCCCTGGGTGAAATGGTTGGACGACGTGACGCGCCATCCGGCGAGCGCCTGGTCGGTGCGGTCGTCCACGCCCGGCGGCGGCACGCCCGCGTCGTAGCGCGTGCGCGAGCGCGAGCCGAAGGCCTCGAGCATGATCGTCTCGCCCTGCCAGTAGCGATGCGAGAGGCGCACGTTGGCGAACCCGTTCTCGTGCGGATCGCGATCCGGATCGTACGAGAACGTGTTGCGCTCGTTGGTGGCGCTTCGCGCATCCACGCGGCGCGCACCCATGTTGAGCGTGATGAGGTTGTCCGCGTCGGATGTGGTGAGCCCCGTCGAGGCGCGCAGGTCGTGGTCCGTGCCCACCGCCGTCGACGCGAAGAAATAGGGCACCGCCTTGCCGCGCGTGAAGACCTGGATCACGCCGCCCGCCGCCTCCGACCCGTAGAGGCTCGAGAGCGGTCCCTTCACGACCTCGATGCGCTCGATCATCTCGAGGGGAATCGCCTCGATCGCGGTGGTGCCCTGGGTCGCCGAGCCCACGCGCATGCCGTCCACGAGGATGAGCGTGTTGGCGGCACCGGCGCCGCGCATGAAGATGCCCTGCGGCTGGCCCGCGCCGCCGGTCGCGCGCAGCTCCACGCCGGCGCGCCGCTCGAGCACCTCGCCCAGCGACAGGCCCGTGGAGTCCTCGAGCTCCTCGCGCGTGATGACGATGGCGTCGCGCAGCGTGGGCTCCGGCTGCAGCGAGCGCGATGCGGTGACGACGATGGGATCGAACGCGGCCTTCACGTTGGGGACCGCGAACTGCGCGTGGGCCGCGAGCGGCACGAGGGCCGCGACGGCGGCGAAAGCAAAACGCTCCATGGAAGTTTCCTTCGAAGGACGGCTGCCACCCCGCAGCCGCGGAAGGGGGCGCGTGGACCGGTCTCCGGGCTCGCGAGACTTGATCGCCGCCTTCCCGGGCCTTCGACCCAGTGGCCTTGCCGGCGATCCACGCTCGCATACCGTTGCGGGGGCAGCGCCGGCGTTCCACCGGCTTCCCGTTCATCCGCACGCACGCGAATCATACATCCGCCACGCGCCTGTCGCTCGAAATGACTTTCAGATTAGGCGCTTATCCATTGACGCGTCTTGCCTTTTCCAATAGGGTGAACAAATGGAGCCGGAACTCTCGCACCTCGAGGAAAAGCTGAGCCAGCTGGTGCAGCGGCTGCAGGCCCTGCGTGCGGAGAACCGCGAGCTGCGCCAGCAGCTCGCCGCGCGCACCGACGAGAACGCGCGCCTGGGCGAGAAGCTCACCGCGGCCCGCACGCGCATCGAGGCGCTGCTCAAGCAGATCCCGGAGACCGAGGCATGAGCACGACCGACAAGACGCGGGAGAAGGGCGGCATCACCGTGAGCCTGCTGGGGCGCGAGTTCCGCGTCGCATGTCCCGAGGGCGAGGAACGCCAGCTGCTCACGGCGGTCGATTATCTCAACCGGAAGCTCAAGGAAGTGCGCGAGGCGAGCAAGGTCGCCAGCAACGACCGCATCGCGTTGATGGCCGCCCTGAACATTGCGCACGAGTGCCTGTCGAACTCGGGCAAGGGCAGCGCCGGTGGCGCCGACGCCGCGGCGATTCGGCGTAGAATTGCAGTGCTGGAGGAAACGGTCGACGCGGCCCTCGCGGCCGACCAGGAGAACCTGTTCTAGCGGTTGTCCTGGGGCGTGTTTCCTGCGGTGTTCGTCCGGGCTTACATCCTTTGAACCGATAAGCGGTAATCCTGGACGCCGGCCAAGAGCGCTATTGTGCGAGTCCCACGTCGGACTTACCTGCGGCGCTCGGTTGGTGACCGCCTTGAGCCCCTGGGTTCGAGAGTGCGGCTTGGACGAACACCCCAGGAAATCCGCCCGCGGACTTTCCAGAAGAGCGCGCCGCGCACACAATAGCGCGCTCCTTTCGCGCCCCTCGCTCCCGTGCCCACCCGACGCTACTGGCTCATGAAGTCCGAGCCCGACGAGTTCTCCATCGACGACCTCGTCGCCGCCCCGAAGCAGACGACGCCCTGGTTCGGCGTGCGCAACTACCAGGCGCGCAACTACATGCGCGACGCGATGGGCCCGGGCGACGGGGTCCTCTTCTACCATTCGAGCTGCGACGTGCCCGGCATCTACGGCCTGGCCGAGGTGGCGAGCGCGCCCCATCCCGACGCCACGCAGTTCGACCCGAAGAGCGAGTACTTCGACCCGAAGGCGAAGCGCGAGGACCCGCGCTGGATGCTGGTCGACGTGAAGCTCGTGAAGAAGACGCGCGCGATGCCGCTCGACGAGCTGCGCACGTATCCCGCGCTCGCGGACATGGTGGTCCTCAAGCGCGGCAACCGGTTGTCGGTGACGCCGGTCACGGCCGCGCAGTGGAAGTTCATCGCGAAGAAGCTCGGTGCCTGACGCCGCGACCTATCTCGCCATCGGTGCGCTGGTCGGATTCCTCGCGGGGCTGCTCGGCATCGGCGGCGGCGTCATCATCGTCTCGTCGCTCGCCATCATCTATGGCGCCCACGGCTTCGCGCCGCAATACACGATGCACCTCGCGATCGGCACCTCGCTCGCGGCCATCATGGCGGGCGCCTGGTCGAGCTTCCGCGCCCATGGACGGCGCGATGCGGTGGATTGGGCGATCGTGCGCGGCATGAGCCCGGGCCTCCTCGTCGGCGTGATGGCCGGCTCGCTCGTCGCGCGATTCATGAACGGGGTGTTCCTCAAGTTCTTCTTCCTCGCCTTCATGGCGTTCGTGGTGCTGCAGCTCCTGCTCGACTTGAAGCCGAAGACGAAGCGCGAGCTCCCGGGGCGCACGGGCCTGGCGCTCGTATCGTTCTTCATCGGCGTCTGCTCGGGATGGTTCGGCGGGGGTGCTGCCGCCATCGGGGTGCCGTTCCTCACGTGGTGCAGCGTGGGCGTGCATCGGGCGATCGGCACGGTGGCCGCGCTCGGCTTCGTGGTGGCGCTCGCGGGCACCCTGGGCTACGCGATCTCCGGATGGAGCGTGCCGGGGCTGCCGCCGTGGAGCCTGGGCTTCGTCTATGTCCCCGCGGCGATCGGCATCTCGGTCACCAGCGCGCTCACCGCGCCCCTGGGCGTGCGCCTCGCGCACCGCCTGCCGCCGCGCACGCTGCGGCGCGTCTTCGCGGCGTTCCTGATCCTCGTCGGCCTCAAGGTGGCGTTGTCGGTCTGAAGCCCCGGACAGCGGCAATCATCTGCGTTCATCCGTTTTTATCTGCGGAAGGTTTTCCTAAGTACTGCACCACTTCTGCATGAGAGTGCGGAAGAGATCCACCGATTGCTCCAGGCGCGTGAGGGAGCACCACTCGTCGGTCTGGTGCGCGAGGGTGGGCTCGCCGGGGCCGAGGATGACCGCGGGCGGCCCGCCGAAAGCACGCTTCAGGTCCGCCCCGTCGGTGGAGAACGTGATCGTGCGCGGCGTGGGCCGTCCCCCGAGGAACGGCGTGCACGCCTCGAACACTTCCAGCACCCATTCGTTCGCGGGCTCGGTGTAGAGCGCCGGGGTGTCCACGATCTTGCGCACGCTCGCGCCGCGCGGGGCGAGGAGCGACTCGAGCGACTGGCAGAGGTGCACGTGGTCGATGCCGGGCACGGTGCGCGTGTCGACGGTGATGCGCGCCTCGTCCGGCACCGAGTTCGTGTTGAGCCCGCCGCGGATGGTGCCGACGTTGAGCGTCGGCTTGCCCATCACCGCGTGCGACTCCACCGGGAAGCGGAAGCCGTCGAGGTCGCCGATCACGTGCGCCATCTTGACGATCGCGTTGTCTCCCACCTCGGGCATCGAGCCGTGGGCGGTGACGCCGTGCGTCTCGATCTCGAACCAGGCGAGTCCCTTGTGCCCGACGTACGGATAGTTCGCCGTGGGCTCGGCGACCACGATGGCGCCCGCGCGCTCGAGCAGCTTGTGGTCGGCCAGGAACTTGGCGCCCTCGCAGCCGATCTCCTCGCCCGCGGTGATCACGAGCACGAGGCCGGGGCCGGAGCCCAGGCGCGGTGCGAGCTCGCACGCCGCCGCGACGAACGCCGCGATGCCGCTCTTCATGTCGGTCGCGCCGCGGCCGAAGAGGCGGTCGCCCGCGGACTCGCCCGCGAACGGATCCTTCGTCCAGCGCGCGGCGCCGAGCGGCACCACGTCGATGTGGCCGGTGAAGCAGATCGGCGGGCGCGTCGCGGAGCCGCCGATCGTGGCGACCAGGCTCGTGCGCGCCTCCGCGAACTCGTGGTATGCCACGCGGAAGCCCGCCTCCTCGAGCAGGGCGCCGAGGTGGCGCGCGCAGGCGCGTTCCATGCCGGGCGGATTGATCGTATTGAACGCGAGCAGCTCGCGCGTGAGGGCGCGGGGATCGATCTTCTTCATGGGACGGGCCGCCTGCTTGCGGCGCGCCGCCGGCGCGCGCGGAAGTTGAGCGCCTCGACGATGATCGAGAACGCGAGCGAGGAGTAGACGTAGCCCTTCGGGATGTGGAAGTGCAGCCCGTCGGCGACGAGCACCACGCCGATCATGAGCAGGAAGGAGAGGGCCAGCATCTTGACGGTGGGGTGCGCGGCGACGAACTCCGCGAGAGGAGTGGACGCCACGATCATGAGCACCATGGCGATCACGACCGCGAGCACCATGACCCACAGGCGATCGGCCATGCCCACCGCGGTGATGACCGAATCGAGCGAGAAGATGATGTCCACCACGGCGATCTGCGCCACGATGGCCGCGAACGAGACGCGCACCACCGCCGCTCCGGCAACACCGTGCTCGGGCGCCGCGTCGCCCTCGACGCTGTGATGGATCTCCCGCGTGGCCTTGACCAGCAGGAAGAGGCCGCCCGCGAGCAGCATCAGGTCGCGCCACGAGAGGTCCACGCCACCCGCGCGCAGCACCGGGCGCGTGAGCGTCACGATCCAGGCGAGCGCCCCCAGCAGCATGAGCCGCGTGAGGAGCGCCAACGCGAGGCCGACCTTGCGGCCCAGCGCCCGCCGCGCCTGGGGCAGCCGCTCCGTGAGGATCGCGATGAACACCAGGTTGTCGATCCCCAGCACGATCTCGAGCCCCGCGAGCGTGGCAAGCGAGAGCCATATCGCCGGGTCCGAGACCCAGTCGAACGTGAAGAACTCCATCGGGCCTTTCTCAGTGCATGACCGATACGTCGACGCGGCCTTCCTTCGCGAGCACCTGCACGCCCACCTCGCCGTCGTGCCGCACGAAGCGCAGGTCGACGCGGGCAGCCGCCACGGCGAGGCCGCGCACCGTGAGGACCTCCACGCACGGCGGCAGCACCGGGTGCAGCAGCCGGATGCGCGGCTCCTCCGGGCGGAAGGATAGCCCGAGACACGCCTTCAGCAGGTAGAAGGGACTCGCGCTGGCCCACGCCTGCGGCGAGCAGGCCACGGGATAGAGCGTGGGGCCCTCGCCGTCCCCGCGGCGCGCGAAGCCGCAGAAGAGCTCCGGCAGGCGGTGGAGGTCGGAGAAGAGGCTCGCATCGTACATCGCCTGGGTGATCGCCGCGGCCTCGCGCTTCATGCCGTAGCGCGCGAATCCCATGGCGATGACCGCGTTGTCGTGCGGCCAGATGGAGCCGTCGTGATACGACATGGGGTTGTAGCGGCTTTCTCCTTCCGCGACGGTCCGCACGCCCCAGCCGGAGAACGAGCGCTCCGACATGAGCGTCGCGCCGGTGCGCCGCGCGCGCTCGGGCGCGGCGATGCCGCTCCACAGCACGTGCCCGGCGTTCGAGGCGACCACGCGGCAGGCGCGCTTGTCGCCGTCGAGCGCGAGGGCGTAGATGCCGAGGTCCTCGCACCAGAAGTCGCGCTCGAAGCGCGTGCGCAAGTCCTCGGCCTGGCGTTCCAGCTGCGTCGCGTGCCCCCCGCGGCCCAGCGCCCGCGCGAGGCGTGCGGCGTGCAGGCGCGCGAGGTACACATAGCCCTGCACCTCGCAGAGCGCGATCGGGCCCTCGGCGAGCCGCCCGTCGGCGTGGAAGACCGAATCCTCGCTGTCCTTCCAGCCCTGGTTCACGAGCCCCGTGCGGCTGCGGCGCGCGTATTCCACGTATCCGTCATGGTCCGGATCGCCATGGGTGTCGATCCAGGCGAGCGCGCGCTCGATGTTCGGCCAGAGCGCCTCGAGCGTCGCGCGGTCGGTCGTGCGCTGGTAGTACTCGCCGGCCAGCACGACGAAGAGCGGCGTGGCATCGATGGTGCCGTAGTAGCGGCCGAAGGGGATCTCGCCCAGGTCGGCGAGCTCGCCATGGCGGATCTCGTGCACGATCTTGCCGGGCTCCGCGTCGCGCGCGGGCTCCACGGCGTCGGCCTGCGTGCGCGCGAGGAAGTCCAGCACGCCGCGCGCCATGGCCGGGTCCACCCACAGGTACTCGAGCGCGGTGAGGATGCCGTCGCGGCCGAAGGGCACGCTGTACCACGGCACGCCGGCGTACGGGTAGCGGCCCTCGGGGTTGCCCGCCGTGAGCATCGCCAGGTCGGAGCCGGAACGCGCGAGCCATTCGCCGAGCTGCGCATCGGAGCTCTCGATCGCGGCGCCCGAGGCCCGCGCGGCACGCAACGCCCTGTCGATGCCGTCGCAGGCGCCGATGAACGACTGCGTGCCGGCGCATGGCGCCTCGCGCCGCGTATCGACGCGCACGTCGATGACATGGCGTTCGCCGGCGGCGATGCGCACGTCGAACTCGGCGCGCTCCGCCGTGAGGCGTGCCGGCGGCTCACCCCACGAGACGGTGGTGTGGCGCGATACGCCGTCGAGGCCGCGGTATCCGAGCACGACGTGGCGCGCGGCGACCTCCGCGGTGAGGAGCTCGCCGCGCTCGGCGCGATGGTAGCCGCGCACCTCGAAGATGTCGGCATAGTCGGCCGCGAAGTCGAGCGACACCGGGATCGCGGCTTCGGCCGTGCCGAAATTCGAGATCTCCACCCGCTCCGTGAGCGCGCCGTCGAAGACGACACACGTGCGCTGCAGGTGGAGCGTGCCCTTGTGGCGCATGTTCCCGTTCGCGTCCTCGTGGTCCGGATTGGTCGCGTCCACGGTGAGCGCGCTGTTGTCGCGGCGCACGTTGGAGTTGAGCAGGATCGGCCGCTGCCCGCCGATGCGCAGCTCGTAGCGCGACAGGAAGCGCGTGCCCTGCTGGAAGAGCCCGTGCTCGCCGCCGCCCAACCGCGGCATGTCGCCGAAGCGGTCGAGCAACGCGAAGCTCTCGCCGTGCTTGAGCACGCGCATGGGGTCGCCCGAGTGGGAGGATGTCGCGAGCACGTACCAGCGGTCCTCGACCTGGATCGCTTCCTGCGGAAGGCTGTCTTGTCTCATGCGAGGGCCTCGTAGAGGGCGACATAATCGCGCGCCATGCGCTGCGCCGTGTAGCGCTGCTCGAAGCGCTGCCGGATGCGCGCCCGGTCGAGCGTGGAGACGCGCGCGATCGCCTCGACCGCCTCGTCCTCGCTCGCGACGATCGCGCCGGTGAGCCCCGGCTCCACGATCTCCGGGACCGACCCGTTGGGGTATGCGATGACCGGCGCTCCGCACGCCATGGCCTCGATCTGCACGAGGCCGAACGGCTCGGGCCAGTCGATGGGAAAGAGCAGGGCCCGTGCGCGCCCGAGGAAGGCGCTCTTGTCGGACTCGCGGATCTCGCCCACGAACTCGATGCCGGGTCTTGCCAGGAGCGGGCGGATGGTCGACTCGTAGTAGGGCACGTCCACCTTCTCGATCTTCGCCGCGATGCGCAGCCGGATTCCCGCGCGCGTCGCGATGCGGATGGCGCGATCGAGGCCCTTTTCCGGCGAGACGCGACCGAGGAACGCGAGATAGCCGCCGCTTCCATCGCCGGGCACGAGGCAGTCGCGCGGCAGGCCGTGGTACACCGTCCCGGCCCATCGCGCGAACGCGAGCGGCTGGCGCTGCGCATTCGAGATCGAGGCGAGGGCCATGTCGTCGAACTCGCGGAAGAGCGGCTCGAGGTCGGGGAGGTCGAGGCGTCCATGCTCCGTCGTCAGTGCCCGCAGGCGCGCGGCGCGCACGAGCGGAAAGTGCAGGTAATCCAGGTGGAAGTGCACGATGTCGAAATCGGACGCTGCCTCGGCCACGCGCCCGAGCATCGCCACATGGGGGGCCGCGGGATCGTGGCACGAGGCATCGAGGCGCAGGCCGCGCGGCGTCATCGACCGCAGCTTCGCGCGCGTGCCGGAATCTGCCGTCGCGAAGAGCGTCACGTCGTGGCCGAGTGCCACCAGCTCGTCGGCGAGGTACGCCACGACACGCTCCGTGCCCCCGTAGAGGTGCGGCGGGACGCTCTCGTGCAGCGGTGACACCAGGGCCACGCGCATGGCCGTTTCCTTCGCGCGAAGGACCCAAGGAAGGACACCCGCGGGCCTCCGCGGTTCCGGCGCTACGCGGCCAGGCGCCGCAGGGCTTCCTGGTATTTCTCCGACGTGCGGCGCGCGACGTCGGGCGGCATGGCGGGCGCGGGCGGCTTGCGCTGGAAGCCGATCGAATCGAGCCAGTTGCGCACGTATTGCTTGTCGAAGCTCTCCGGGCTCTCGCCCTCGCGCCAGGTGGCGAGCGGCCAGAAGCGCGACGAATCCGGCGTGAGCGCCTCGTCGATGAGGACCACCCTGCCCGCGTCGTCGACGCCGAACTCGAACTTGGTATCGGCGATGATGATGCCGCGCGACAGGGCGTACTCGGCGGCGGTGCGATAGAGCTGGATCGCGGTGGCGCGCACGATGCGCGCGCGCTCCGGGCCGATCATCTCCTCGGCCCGCGCGAAGTCGATGTTCTCGTCGTGCTCGCCCGCCTCGGCCTTCGTCGCCGGCGTGAAGATCGGCTCGGGCAGGCGCGAGGCGCGGCGCAGCCCCTTGGGCAACGCGATGCCGCACACCGTGCCGGACTCCTGGTACTCCTTCCAGCCCGAGCCCTCGAGATAGCCGCGCACCACCGCCTCGATCGGCAGCGCGGTGAGCCGCCGCACGACGACCGAGCGGCCGCGCACCTGCTCGCGCTCCGCCTCGGCCACGACGCTCTCGGGATCGACGTGCGCGAGATGGTTCGGCACGATCGAGGCGAGCTTCCCGAACCAGAAGTTCGACAGCTGCGTGAGCACGCGTCCCTTCTCCGGGACGGGCGTGGGCAGGATCACGTCGTAGGCGGACAGGCGGTCGCTCGCGACGAGCAGCAGCTTGTCCTCGCCCACGGCGTAGATGTCGCGCACCTTGCCGCGCCCCACCAGGGGCAGCGAGCGGATCGACGACTCGTACATCGCACCGGTTGCCATGGTCATCTGCGTTTATCCGCGTTTATCCGCGGACAGATTCTTCCTGCCCGCATCACGCGGCCTGCTTCTCCATGCCGCCGTTCCATTGCCCCTTCGCGGCGAGGCTGTTCATGCGCGCGCGGTGCTGGAACGCCTTCTGCGCGGCGACGGCGTTCGACGCCTGGCCGCGCCACGCCTTGAGCGCCACGGCCTGCAGGGCGCGGCTGTAGCTGAACGTGAGCGGCCAGGGGTGCGGACCCATGCGGTTCATCGCGTCGAGATGCGCGGTCGCGTTCTCGTCGCTCTGGCCGCCGGAGAGGAACACCACGCCGGGCAGCGCCGCGGGCACCGTGCGCTTGAGCACGCGCAGGGTCCGCTCGGCCACTTCCTGCACGCCGGCCTGCTTCGGGTTGTCCTTGCCGGAGACGCACATGCTCGCCTTGAGGATCACGTGCTCGAGGGAGACGTCCTGCTTCCAGAGCTCGTGGAAGAGCGTCTCGAGCGTGCGCTCGTGCACCTCCTCGCTCGTCTGCGCGCTGTGGTCGCCGTCGAGCAGCACCTCGGGCTCGACGATGGGGACGATCGAGTTGGCCTGGCAGATCGCCGAGTAGCGGGCGAGGGCGTGGGCGTTCGCGTCGAGGCAGGCCTGCGTCGGGATGCCGTCGCCGATGGTGATGACGGCGCGCCACTTCGCGAAGCGCGCGCCCTCCTTGAAGTACTGCTTCATGCGCTCGTCGAGCCTGTCGAGGCCCTCGGTCACCTTCTCGTTCGGGTGCAGCGCCATGTCGTGCGCGCCGGCGTCCACCTTGATGCCGGGAATGATGCCGTTCTTCCTGAGGTACTCGGCGAAGTTCACGCCGTCCTTCGTCTTCTGGCGGATCGTCTCGTCGAAGAGGATCACGCCGCTCACGAACTCGGCCAGGTTCGGCGTGGTGAAGAGCATCTCGCGGTAGGCGCGGCGATTCTCCTCGTTGCACTCGACGTTCACGGTGTCGAAGCGCTTCTTGCAGGTGCCGGCGCTCTCGTCGGCGGCGAGCAGTCCCTTGCCCGGCGCGACCATCGCCCGGGCGGTTTCGGTCATCAGCTTGGTGTCCATGCGGTCCTCGGGAAAACGTGAGTTGGCTGGGAATGGCGCTACGGGGAAACCCCGATTTTACCTCGCGCGACGCCGGGCCCTGTCGCGCGGATTCAGTCCTGCGGCCGCTCGCGCCCGCTGTCGCCGACCTTCACGATCTTCATCGTGTTGGTCCCGCCGGCCTTGCCGATGGGCTCGCCGATGGTGAGCACGATGATGTCGCCGGGCTGCACGACGTTGTTGTCGACGAGCACCTTCTCCGCCTCGGCGAGCAGCTCCTCGCGGTCGTTGCCGACGTACTTGACCATCAGCGGGTAGACGTCGCGGAAGAGCGTGCAGCGGTATCTCGTCTCGGCCTGGGCGGTGAGGGCATAGATCGGGACCCCGCAGTTGAGGCGCGACATCCAGAGCGCCGTGGAGCCCGACTCGGTGAGCGAGGCGATGGCCTTCACGCGCAGGTGGTAGGCGGTGAAGATCGCCGCCATCGCGATCGACTGGTCCACGCGCGTGAAGACGCGGTTGAGGAAGTCGCTCTCGAGCGTGACCGGCTGCCACTTCTCGGCCTCGATGCAGATGCGGTTCATCGCGAGGATGGTCTCGACCGGATACTGGCCCGAGGCCGACTCGGCGGAGAGCATGACGGCGTCGGTCCCGTCGAGCACCGCGTTGGCGACGTCGGACACCTCGGCGCGCGTGGGCACGGGGCTCGAGATCATCGACTCCATCATCTGGGTCGCGGTGATCGTGAGCTTGTTGAGCTCGCGCGCCTTGCGGATCATGTGCTTCTGCAGGGCGGGCACCGCCGCGTCACCGACCTCGACCGCGAGGTCGCCGCGCGCCACCATGATGCCGTCGCAGGCCTGCATGATGTCCTCGAGGGCAGGCACCGCCTCGGCGCGCTCGATCTTGGCGATGAGCATCGCCTGGCCGCCCGCGGCGCGCAGCAGCTCGCGCGCCATGTACATGTCCGCGCCGCTCTTGGGAAACGACACCGCGAGATAGTCCACCTTCATCTTCGCGGCGTGGCGGATGTCCTCGATGTCCTTCGAGGTGAGCGCGGGCGCCGTGAGCCCGCCGCCCTGGCGGTTGATGCCCTTGTTGTTCGACAGGCTGCCGCCGTGGCGTACCGTCGTGTGGATCTCCGGACCCTTCACCGACTGCACGACGAGCTCGATCTTGCCGTCGTCGAGCAGGAGCACGTCGGCCGGCTTCACGTCGCGCGGCAGCTCCTTGTAGTCGAGCCCCACGCGCGAGGCATCGCCCGGCTCCGCGAGCGACGCGTCGAGGATGAAGCCGTCGCCTGCCTTGAGCAGGGCCTTGTTCTCGCGGAACTTGCCCACGCGGATCTTGGGGCCCTGCAGGTCCGCCATGATGCCGACCGCGCGGCCGATCTTGCGGCAGGTCGCGCGCACGACCTCGGCGCGTTTCGCATGGTCCTCCGCTGTGCCGTGGGAGAAGTTGAGGCGCACGACGTCCACGCCCGCGAGGAACATCTTTTCCAGCGTCTGCGGGTCGCTCGAGGCGGGTCCCAGCGTCGCTACGATCTTGGTGCTGCGCATCAGCGTGCGTCTCCCGAGCGTTGCTCCAGCACGGCGACCGCGGGCAGCGTCTTGCCCTCGAGGAACTCCAGGAACGCGCCGCCCCCCGTCGAGATGTAGCCGATGCGCCCGGTCACGCCGAACTTCGAGATGGCGGCGAGCGTGTCGCCGCCGCCCGCGATCGAGAAGGCACTGGAATCGGCGATGGCGTGCGCCACGGCTTTGGTGCCGCCGGCGAAAGCGTCGAATTCGAAGACGCCCACGGGGCCGTTCCAGACGATCGTGCCGGCGCGCGCGAGCACCTCGCCGTACTCCTTCGCGGTCTGCGGGCCGATGTCGAGGATCATGTCGCCCTCGCGCACGTCGCGCGCGGGCTTCACCTGCGCGGGCGTGTCTGCGGCGAGGGACTGGCCCACCACGACGTCCCGCGGGATCGGCACCGCGGCGCCGCGCTTCCTCATCATCTCGATGATGTCCTTCGCGTCCTGCACGAGGCCGGGCTCGGCGAGCGACTTGCCGATCGGAAGGCCGGCCGCGAGCATGAAGGTGTTGGCGATGCCGCCGCCCACGATGAGCTGGTCCACGCGCGCGGCGAGCGACTTGAGGATGGTGAGCTTGGTCGACACCTTGGAGCCGGCCACGATCGCCACGAGAGGCCGCTTCGGATGCGCGAGCGCGCGCCGGAGGGCGTCCAGCTCCGCCGCCATGAGCGGGCCCGCGCAGGCGATCTTCGCGAAGCGCGCGATGCCGTGGGTGGTCGCCTCCGCGCGGTGCGCCGTGCCGAATGCGTCGTTCACGTAGACGTCGCAGAGCGCCGCCATCTTCCTCGAGAGCGCCTCGTCGTCCTTCTTCTCGCCGCGGTTGAAGCGGCAGTTCTCGAGCAGCACGAACTGGCCGGGCTCAACCTGCACGCCGTCGACCCAGTCGCGCTCGAGCGGCACCTCGCGGCCGAGGAGCTCCGAGAGGCGCTTCGCCACCGGGGCGAGAGAGTCGGCTTCGCTGAACTCGCCTTCCTTCGGGCGCCCGAGGTGCGACGTCACCATCACGGCGGCACCCTTCGCGAGCGCGCCGCGGATGCCCTCGAGCGACGCGCGGATGCGCGTGTCGTCGGTGATCCGGCCCTCGCCGTCCTGCGGGACGTTGAGATCCGCGCGGATGAAGACGCGCCGGCCCGCGAGATCGAGGTCCGCCATCTTGAGGATCGTCATCGCCTTACTTGGCGCTCATCCACGCGGTCGCCACGTCGAGCATGCGGTTGGAGAAGCCCCACTCGTTGTCGTACCAGCTCGACACCTTCACGAGGCGGCCCGAGACCTTCGTGAGCGTCGCGTCGAACACCGACGAGCGTGGATCGTGGTTGAAGTCGATGGAGACCAGCGGCTGCGTGTTGTAGCCGAGGATGCCCTTGAGCGGCCCCGACTCCGAGGCCTTCTTCATGATGCCGTTGACCTCGTCGACCGAGGTATCGCGCGCGGCGATGAAGGAGAGGTCCACGATCGACACGTTGATGGTGGGCACGCGGATCGCGTAGCCGTCGAGCTTGCCGTTCAGCTCCGGGAGCACCAGGCCGACCGCCGAGGCGGCTCCGGTCTTGGCGGGAATCATCGACTGGGTCGCCGAGCGCGCGCGCCTCAGGTCCTCGTGGTAGACGTCGGTCAGCACCTGGTCGTTGGTGTACGAGTGCACCGTCGTCATGAGGCCGTTCACGAGGCCGATCGCGCCGTGCAGCGGCTTCACCAGCGGCGCCAGGCAGTTGGTCGTGCACGACGCGTTGGAGATGACCGTCATGGACGGCTTGAGCACCTGATGGTTCACGCCGTACACGACGGTCGCATCCACGTCCTTGCCGCCGGGCGCCGAGATGATCACCTTCTTGGCACCACCCTTGACGTGCGCGGAGGCCTTCTCCTTCGTCGTGAAGAAGCCGGTGCACTCCATGACGATGTCGACGCCCAGGTCCTTCCACGGCAGCTGCGCGGGATCGCGCTGCGCCACGACCTTGATGCGGTCGCCGTTCACGACCATCTCGTCGCCCTGCACCTCGACCTGTCCCGGGAACTTGCCGTGCACCGTGTCGTAGCGCGTGAGGTGCGCGTTCGTCTCCGGCGGCCCCAGGTCGTTGATCGCGACGATCGCGAGGTCGTGGGACTTGTTGCCTTCGTAGTGCGCGCGAAGGATGTTGCGGCCAATGCGGCCGTAACCGTTGATGGCGACGCGAACGGTCATTTCTGCGTTCTCCGGGAAGGGGAATTGCGGGGAAACGGATATTTTAGCCAATCACCACGAGAGGGGTGAGGTCGTGCCAGGCATACGCCACTTCTACGAACGAATGAAGGCCCAAACGTTCCCGCTTCTCGGCGATTTCCTGGCCGCCCATCGCGTCGTAGAACATGCGCGCGCGATTGGCCTTGAGCACCCACAGGTACATGCCGAAATGCGCCTGGCGCACGAAGTGGCGCGCGCAAGCCCGCACGAGCTCGCGCCCGGCGCCGCGGCGCTGGTGGCGCTGCAGCACGTAAAGCGCGTAGATCTCCGCCTCGAGCATCTCGAGGCGGTGGCGCGCATCGCCGCACGACGCGAACCCGGCGATCTCGCCGTCGCGCTCGGCGATCCAGGTCGCGACCCCGGGCGCGGGCGCCTCCAGGCGGCGGCGCCACGATTGCGCGTCGCGCCGTCCCACGTGGCTCGCGATCACGTCGAGCGGGAGGATGCCCGCGTAGGTCGTCTGCCAGCTCTCGTAGTGGACGCGCGCGATCGCTTCCGCATCGGCCGGTCCCGCCGCGCGGATGGTGATTCCGGCGTCGAGGTCAGACAACCGCGCGCACGCTTTCCACCACGTGCTCCGCCGTGACGCCGAGGTACTGGTACACCGCGGCCGCCGGCGCCGACTCGCCGAAGCGATCCACGCCGACGACGGCGCCCTCGAGCCCCACGTACTTGCGCCAGTAGTCGGTGACGCCCGCCTCGACCGCGACGCGCGGCAGGCCCCTGGGCAGGACGGAGTCGCGCCACGCGGCATCCTGCCGGTCGAAGCGGCTGGTGCACGGCATGGAGACGACACGCACGGGGATGCCGGCATCGGCCAGCGATTTCTGCGCGGCGAGTGCCAGCGACAGCTCGGTGCCCGTGCCGATGATCACGGCCCTGGCATTCGGCGCGTCGGAGACCACGTAGCCGCCGCGGCGGATCGCCGCGACCGCCTTCGCGTCGCGCTTCACGAAGGGTGCGTTCTGGCGCGAGAGCGCGAGGCAGGACGGCCCATCGCGGCGCTCGAGGGCGCAACCCCAGGCCACGGCGGTCTCCGTCGTGTCGCACGGGCGCCAGACATCCATGTGCGGGATGAGGCGCAGGCTCGAGACGTGCTCCACGGACTGGTGGGTAGGGCCGTCCTCGCCCAGGCCGATCGAGTCGTGGGTGAAGACGAAGATATTGCGCGCCTTCATGAGGGCGGCCATGCGCAGCGCGTTGCGCGAGTAATCGGAGAACGTGAGGAACGTGCCCGAGTACGGGATGAAGCCGCCGTGGAGGGCGAGCCCGTTGCAGATCGCGGCCATGCCGAACTCGCGCACGCCGTAGTAGATGTAGTTCCCCGGCTGGGTCGCGGTCATCGCCTGCGAGCCCTTCCACATCGTGAGGTTCGATCCGGTGAGGTCGGCCGAGCCGCCGATGAGCTCCGGCAGCAGCGGGCCCACGGAGTCGAGCGTGATTTGCGAGGCCTTGCGCGTGGCGACGGTCTCCGCCTTCTGCACGGTCGCGGCCACGGTCGCCTCGATCGCTGCGCTCCATCCCACGGGAAGGTCGCCGGCGGTCCTGCGGCGGAGCTCGGCGGCCAGGTCGGGATGCGCCTTCGCATAGGCGTCGAAGCGGCGATTCCAGTCGGCCTCGAGCGCGGCGCCCTTCTCGCGCGCGTCCCACGCCGCGTAGACGGCCTTGGGGACCTCGAACGGGGGATAGGTCCAGCCGATCGCCTGGCGCGTCGCGGCGATCTCCGCCTCGCCCAGCGCCTCGCCGTGGGCCTTCGCGCTGCCGGCCCGCGTGGGCGCGCCCTTGCCGATCACCGTCTTGCAGCAGATGAGGCTCGGACGCGACTTCTCGGCGCGCGCGCGCTCGATCGCGCGTGCGACCGCCTCGCCGTCGTGGCCGTTCACGTTCGGCACCACGTGCCAGCCGTAGGCCTCGAAGCGCTTCGGCGTGTCGTCGCGGAACCATGCGTCCACTTTTCCATCAATCGAGATTCCGTTGTCGTCGTACAGCACGATCAACTTGCCGAGACCCAGCACTCCCGCGAGCGAGCTCACCTCGTGAGAGATGCCCTCCATCAAGCAGCCGTCCCCGACGAACACGTACGTGTAGTGGTCCACGATCGTGTGGCCGGGCCGGTTGAATTCCGCCGCCAGCTGCTTCTCCGCGATGGCGAAGCCCACGGCGTTGGCGAGACCCTGCCCGAGCGGGCCGGTGGTGGTCTCCACGCCGGGTGTCACGCCGACCTCCGGATGTCCCGGCGTCTTCGAGTGGAGCTGCCGGAAGTTGCGCAGCTCCCCGATCGGCAGGTCGTAGCCGGTGAGGTGCAGCAGCGCGTATTGCAGCATGGAGCCGTGGCCGTTCGAGAGCACGAAGCGGTCGCGGTCGGGCCAGTGGGGATTCGCCGGGTTGTGCCGCAGGTAGCGGCGCCAGAGCGCCTCGGCGATCTCCGCCATGCCCATCGGCATGCCGGGATGGCCCGAGTTCGCTTTCTGGACGGCATCCATCGCGAGCGCGCGGATCGCGTTCACGACGTCGGAATGGGAAGCTTGCGGTGCGGCGGGCGTATCGGGCATGGAAAACTCGGAGGGAAGGCCGGAAGGACTACGCGCAAAGAGCGGCGCGGCGCTGGAAAAAACGCGCTTCGCCCCTTACGTAGCAAGAATTATGCGATTATACTTGCGCACTTTTTCACCG
Source organism: Usitatibacter sp. (assembly GCA_035656735.1). Classification (GTDB taxonomy): domain Bacteria; phylum Pseudomonadota; class Gammaproteobacteria; order Burkholderiales; family Usitatibacteraceae; genus Usitatibacter. The sequence goes on from DASRRY010000046.1 coordinate 57,599, forward strand.
CGATATTTTTCGCTTGGGTAAACCTCTGCAAGAAGAAGGACTCCACCCGCCGCCCAGGGTTTGAGGGCGTTCCGCCATTGGCGTAACGCCCGAGGTCGCGCGAAAACAGTCCCTCCAATGCGGACTTTTGCTTGGAAGGGGGTATCGAAGTGAAGGGACTGCATATCATTGCCGATCTCTACAACTGCCAGAAGGGCGAGCTGCTCGCCTCGGCGCAGAAGCTGAAGGACCTGTGCGTGGCGACCTGCGAGGAAGCGGGCCTCACCGTCCTGGGTCACCATTTCTACCAGTTCGACGCCCTCGAGGGCAGCCAGGATGGTGGCGCCACGGGCGCGGTCGTGCTCGCCGAGTCCCATCTCGCGATCCACACGTGGCCCGAGCGCGACGGCGCCACGCTCGACGTGTACGTCTGCAATTTCACCGCCGACAACACCGCCAAGGCCGAGGCCGTCTACGACCGCCTCATGAAGGCGCTCAAGCCCGCCGACGTGATGGTGGAGCGCGTCATCCGCGGCAAGGACCTGCCGCTGAAGAAGCGCGTTGCCTGAGAAGATCCTCGAACGCCTGAACGACGCGAGCGGCGTCTGGTTCGAAGGCACTCTGGTCGAGCGCCGCCAGACGCCGTTCCAGCTCCTGGAGGTCTACGACACGCCGGAGCTCGGGCGGATCTTCCGCCTCGACGGCTCCAACATGACGTCGGAGCGCGACGAGTTCTTCTACCACGAGAACCTGGTGCACCCGGCCGCGGTGGCCCACCCGGCACCGCGGCGCGCGCTCGTGATCGGCGGCGGCGACGGCGGCTCTTCCGAGGAGCTGCTCAAGCATCCGTCGCTCGAGGTGGTGCACATGGCGGAGCTCGACCCGGTCGTGATCGAGGTCGCCAAGGCGCAATTCCAGCGCGTGCATCGCGGCGCCTTCGACGACCCGCGCCTCCAGGTCACGGTCGGCGACGGGCTCGCCTACTTGCGCGAGACCCACGAGCGCTACGACCTCGTTTGCATGGACCTCACCGATCCGGTCGGCCCTGCGGTGGAGCTCTACTCGCCCGTGACGTTCAAGCTCGCCAAGGGCGCGATGAACCCGGAGGGCGCGCTCACGCTGCACATGGGCTCGCCGTTCTCCCATCCCGATCGCGTGCGCCAGACGCTCGCCAGCCTGCGGCAGGTGTTCGCGCGCGTGACGCCGTACTTCGTGCACATCCCGCTCTATGGCTCGATCTGGGGCTTCGCCTGCGCGTCCGACGTGCTGGAGCCCGGGGCGCTCACGGCCGAGGCGGTCGAGCGCGTGATCGCCGAGCGCGGGCTGGGCGACCTGCAGTACTACAACGGCCAGACGCACCGCGCCGTCTTCGCGCAACCGAATTACGTCCGCAAGCTGCTCGGCTGATCCGCGTGGGCGCGGACCCAGCTGCGCCATTCGGCCAGCAGCTCCGGCGTGCGCGCCGCGATGACCGAGCGGGTCCACGCGGGCGCGGACCAGAAGTCGTCGCTCTCCAGCGTGCACAGCGCGCCGCCCGCCTCGCAGAAGATGAGCGAGCCGGCGGCGTAGTCCCACATCTTCTGGCCCGAGTGCAGCATGGCGTCGATGCGCCCGGCCGCGAGATCGCACCAGGAGAGCGTGGACGACCCGCTGGTGCGCCGCTTGCCGTAGGGCTGGTGGCGCTTGATCGCGCTGCGCAGCGCCTTCGTGTCGCGCCGCAGGCTCACCTCCGCGTGCGCCTGCGCGAGCGGGGGAGCCGCGGGTCCCAGCTCGAGCGGGCGCTGGTCGACCCACGCTCCCGCCCCGCGCACCGCGTAGAAGGCCGCGTCGGCCACCGGGTCGTACACCGTGCCGAAGAGCGGGCGGCCGCCCTCCATGAGCGCGACCGAGACGGCGAAATACGGAATGCCGGCGGCGAAGTTGGCGGTGCCGTCCACGGGGTCCACGCACCAGAAGCGCGGCGCGCCCTCGAAGATCTCGAGCTGTTCGTCGCGCGGCATCTCCTCGCCCATCACGGGCACCGCCTCGATGGCGGAGAGCTTGCGCACGAGCGCGCGCTGCGAGGCGAAGTCCGCCTCGGTGACGAGGCTGCCGTCGTCCTTGCGGGTGGCGACCACGCTGCGGTAGCGCGGCATGATCTCGTCGGCGGCCACGCGCTTCACGGCCTCGATCACGTCGCGGGCGAAGGGAACGGTGATGTCGCTGCTTGGGCTCATGGATCGTGGGCGCGCCACGCCCCGCTCGTGCGCGCCTTCAATGATGCTAGCATCGAAAGCCACCGCACCCCCATGCCCTTCCCGCGCATCCATTGCGACATCCGCCTCGGTCCCGGCGCGCAGTTCACGCTCGCGCCGGAAGCGGCCCAGCACGTCTCCAAGGCGCTGCGGCTCAAGGTGGGCGACAACATCACGGTGTTCGACGGCCGCGGCGGCGAGTACGAGGCCGTGCTGCAGCGCATCGACCGCGAGCGCGTGGACGTGAAGGTGGGTGCCTTCCGCGACGTGGAGCGCGAGCCCGCGGTGACCGTGGGCCTCGTGCAGGGCCTGCCCGAGGCCGACAAGATGGACTGGATCGTGCAGAAGGCGGTGGAGCTCGGCGTCGCCTGGATCCAGCCGATCGTCTGCGACCGCAGCGTGGTGCGGCTTGCCGCCGATCGCGCCGCGCGCCGCGAGGCGCACTGGAAGCGCGTGGCTGTCGCGGCGTGCGAGCAGACGGGGCGCAACCAGGTTCCCGAGGTGCGGCCCACGCTGCCGTTCCAGTCGTGGCTCGCGGAGCCGTCCAGCGTGCCGCGCTGGCTGCTGCAGCCGGGAGGCGAGCCGCTCGCCGGCCGCGCGCCGCCCACCCAGCCCTTCGAGCTGGTCGTGGGGCCTGAGGGCGGCCTCTCCGAGCGGGAAGCCGACCTCGCACTTTTGCGCAAGTGCGAGCCGGTGGCACTCGGTCCCCGGGTGCTGCGCACGGAGACGGCCGCGCTCGCCGCACTCGCCGCGGTCCACGCGCTATGGGGGGATTTCCGTGCCGAATGAGGCATACCCATTAGAATCGGCACCCATGCCGAAAACCTCCGCGCCGAAGACCGAAGCGTTCGTGAAGTGGTTCCGCGCCGCGACGCCGTACATCCACCGGTGGGGCGGCTCGACCTTCGTCATCGCGTTCGGCGGCGAGGTGCTGGCGGACGGCGAGTTCCAGCAGCTCACCCACGACATCAACGTGCTCGTGAGCCTCGAGGTGCGCGTGGTGCTCGTGCACGGGGTGCGCCCCCAGGTCGAGGAACAGATGCGCCAGCACGGCGTGGTCCCGCGCTACGAGCACAACCGCCGCGTGACCGACGACCGGGCGCTCGCGTGCGTGAAGGAGGCCAACGGCATCGTGCGCGTGGAGATGGAGGCGCTCCTGTCGATGGAGCTCGCCAACAGCCCCATGTGGGGCGCCGACATCCGCGTCTCCTCCGGCAACTTCGTGACCGCGAAGCCCGTGGGCGTCGTGAACGGCGTCGATTTCCAGCACACCGGCGAGGTGCGCAAGGTGGACGCCGAGGGCATCCGCCGCCGCCTCGACGACCACGAGGTGGTGCTGGTCTCGCCTCTCGGCTTCTCGCCGACGGGCGACGTCTTCAACTGCACGCTCGAGGATGTGGCGACCTCGACCGCGATCGCGCTCAAGGCCGACAAGCTGATCTTCCTCACGGAGACGGAGGGCGCGCCCGACGGCAAGGGCAACCTCATCTCCGAGCTCACGGTCAAGCAGGCGGCCGAGCTCGCCCAGCGCAACAACCTTCCCGAGGACGTCGCGATCTACCTGCCGCAGGCGGTGCGCGCGTGCGAAGCGGGCGTGCAGCGCTCGCACCTCATCAGCCGCCACGTCGACGGCGCGCTCCTGATCGAGCTCTTCACGCACCATGGCATCGGCACGATGATCGTGCCCGAGCCGTCGGAGAGCATCCGTCCGGCGGTCCCCGAGGACGTGCCCGGCATCCAGCAGATCCTCGAGCCGCTCGAGCAGCAGGGCGTGCTCATCCGGCGCGAGCGCGACCAGCTGGAGCGCGACCTGCCGCACTTCTTCGTGCTCGAGGGCGAGGGGAACATTCTCGGCTGCGCGGCCCTCTATCCGTTTCCCGAGGACAAGGCCGCCGAGCTCGCCGCGGTGGCGGTGAACCCGTTCTACCGGGACGGCGGCCGGGGCGAGCGCCTGCTGGACTACGCCGAGGCGCGCGCGCGGGGCCTCGCGGTGAAGACGCTCTTCGTCCTCTCGACCCGCGCCACCCACTGGTTCATCGAGCGCGGCTTCGTCGAGGCCGATCCGTCACGCCTGCCGCAGCGCCGGCAGGCCCAGTACAACTATGACCGGCGCTCCAAGGTGTTCATGAAGGAGCTTTAGAAAGGAAGATCCATGGCGCGTACCGTCCAGTGCATCAAGCTCAACCGCGAGGCCGAGGGCCTCGACGTCCCACCCTATCCCGGCGAGCTCGGCAAGCGGCTCTACGAGGGTGTCTCCAAGGAAGCGTGGAAGCAGTGGCTCGAGCACCAGAAGATGCTGGTGAACGAGAACCGCCTGAACCTCGCCGACCCGCGGGCGCGCAAGTACCTCGAGGAGCAGATGCGCAAGCACTTCTTCGGCGAGGGCGCCGACGCCGCGCAGGGCTACGTCCCGAAGGCTTGAACGACAGGTAAACGACCCTGTCGTTAGCGGGGCCGGTTGAGGGTCCTCACGCCCGAGGGCGTGCCGAGCAGCAGGACGTCGGCCGGGCGGCGCGCGAAGATCCCGTTGGTGACCACGCCGGGGATCATGTTGATGTCGGCCTCGAGCTCCATCGGCTTCAGGATCGTGAGGCCGCGCACGTCGAGGATCACGTTGCCGTTGTCCGTGGTGACGCCGGTGCGAAGCTGCGGCATGCCGCCCAGCTTCACGAGCTGGCGTGCCACGAAGCTGCGCGCCATGGGGATCACCTCGACGGGCAGCGGGAAGTTGCCGAGCACGCCCACCAGCTTCTTCTCGTCGGCGACGCAGACGAAGCGGCGGCTCGCCGCGGCGACGATCTTCTCGCGGGTGAGCGCGGCACCCCCTCCCTTGATCATCGCGAGCTGCTCCGTCACCTCGTCGGCGCCGTCGATGTAGACGTCGCAGCCGTCGGTGTCGTTGAGCTCGACCACGGGGATGTGCAGCGCGCGCAGGCGTTGCGCGCTCGCCTCCGAGCTCGCGACGGTCGCCTTGATGCGGCCCTTCTTCGCGGCGAGCGCGTCGATGAAATAGTTGACCGTCGAGCCGGTGCCGACGCCGACCACCTGGTCGTCCTCGACGTAGGCGAGCGCCGCCTCGGCGGCGGATTTCTTGAGCGCGTTCGTGTCCATGGCGGGAGATTAGCAAACATTCTTGCTATCCTTCCCGGTCCCATGAAAACCGACCGTTACCTCGAGAAGATCCTCACGGCGAAGGTGTACGACGTGGCGATCGAGAGCCCGCTCGAGCGCGCGCCCGCGCTCTCGCGCCGCACCGGCAACGCGATCCTCCTCAAGCGCGAGGACAAGCAGCCGGTGTTCTCGTTCAAGCTGCGTGGCGCCTACAACAAGATGGCGCACCTGACAGCCGAACAGCTCGCGCGCGGCGTGATCTGCGCATCCGCCGGCAATCACGCGCAGGGCGTGGCGCTCGCGGCCCAGCGCCTCGGCGCGCGCGCGACCATCGTCATGCCCGTGACGACCCCGCGCATCAAGGTGAACGCCGTCGCCTCGCGTGGCGCGCGCGTGGAGCTGCATGGCGACAGCTACCACGAGGCGTCGCTGCATGCGAAGAAGATGGCCTCGGACCAGGGCCTCACCTTCGTGCATCCGTACGACGACCCGCTCGTCATCGCGGGCCAGGGCACCATCGGCATGGAGATCCTGCGGCAGCACGGCGCGCCGATCGACGCGATCTTCGTTCCGGTCGGCGGCGGCGGCCTCATCGCGGGCATCGCCGCGTACGTGAAACGCGTCTCGCCGCGCACGCGCGTGATCGGCGTGGAGCCGGTCGATTCGAACGCGATGCAGGCCTCGCTCGCGGCGGGGAAGCGCGTGACGCTGTCCCACGTGAACCTCTTCGCCGACGGCGTGGCGGTGAAGCAGGTGGGGCGCGAGACCTTCCGCCTCTGCCAGGAGCTCGTGGACGAGATGGTGCTCGTGAACACGGACGAGATCTGCGCGGCGATCAAGGACATCTTCGAGGATACGCGCTCGATCGTCGAGCCCTCGGGAGCGCTGGCCTTGGCCGGCGCCAAGCGCTGGATCGAGCGCCGCCGCGCGAAGGACCGCACGCTCGTGGCCATCACGGGCGGGGCGAACATGAATTTCGACAGCCTGCGCTTCGTGGCCGAGCGCGCCGAGCTGGGCGAGCATCGGGAGGCGGTGCTCGCCGTCACGATTCCCGAGCGGCCGGGCAGCTTCCGCAGCCTCTGCGCGCTCCTGGGCAAGCGCAGCGTGACCGAGTTCAACTATCGCTATGCGCCCGGCGGCGACGCGCACATCTTCATCGGCGTCTCCGTCGCAGGCCGCGAGGAGACGCAGCGCCTCGCCGCGCAGCTCGCGCGCCACGAGCTCAAGGCGGTGGACCTCTCCGACAACGAGCTCGCGAAGCAGCACGTGCGCCACCTCGTGGGCGGGCGCACGCAGGCGGCCGGCGAGATGCTCTACCGCTTCGAGTTCCCCGAGCGGCCCGGCGCCCTCATGAACTTCCTCGAGCACATGGGCACGAGCTGGAACATCACGCTCTTCCACTACCGCAACCAGGGCGGCGACGTGGGCCGCGTGCTGGTCGGGCTGCAGGTGCCGGAGCGCGAGAGGTCCGCGTTCCGCCGCTTCCTGCGCGAGCTCGGATACGACTACGCCGACGAGTCGCGCAATCCCGCGTACCGGCTCTTCCTGCGCTGAAGGCGCGGCGGCGCGCACACGCCGCGGCCGCGACCCCACGTGCTCACGGCATGTTCAGGTCGCCGCACATCTGCCACTCCTGCAGCTCGAAGAAGCCGGGGCCGGCGGTGGTCGACGGGTTGCTCTTGTGCAGCTGCACGTTGCCGCCGCCGGGACCGCCATCGGCGAGCTTGCGCGACGAGACGATGTAGAAGCGGTTGCCGATGATCGAGTACGCGTTGTCGATCGCGATGCCGAAGAGGTCGTTCTTGCCGGGCTCGCCGTTGTCCACGAGGTGGATGCGGAATTGCACCTGCGTCGAGGGATCCTCGTCCAGCCGGCCCCAGCCGCAGATGTCGCGCGCGTTCGGCACCGCGGGGTCCCACAGGTATCCGGTGATCTGCGTGGCGTTCAGGTGGAACGGAATGCCGTGGTCGACGAAGTTCACGTTGCCCCAGAAGTCCCCGTTCCTGCATCCGCCGTCCGCCGAGAAATTGGCCCTCTGGCCATCGTCCTTGAAGACGAAGCCGCCGGAGGTGATGAAGTCACAGGGCGCCGGGACCCAGTGCGCCTGGGCCTGCATCGGGACGGCGACCCCGGCCGCGAGCGCCACGACGGCGGCGGCAACGGCGATGAAGCGGGACAGCAGTGCGCGTGCCATTTCTTGTTCTCCTGTGTCGTTGATTGACCCAGGGGATGCTAAGCAAGCGATGCGACAGGAACTGCAGCGCGCCCTGGTCCGTGCGAGACGGCGCGACGCCGGCTTGTTCGCGGGATGGCGTGACGCGGTGGGCGCGCGCAATGGTCCGGATGGAGGCGCGGCCACACGGGACGAAGGCGCAAAAAACAAGGCCCGGCGCAAGGCCGGGCCCGGGAAACCTGGTGCTGTTGAGTGGACTCGAACCACCGACCTACTGATTACGAATCAGTTGCTCTACCAGCTGAGCTACAACAGCGCGGCGCGGCCGAAGGCCTACGCGGCAAGAGGATGATTGTACCTTTTTTGCCCGGCGCCCGAAAGAAAAGGGCCGGGACGATCATCCCGGCCCACGTCACTCCAGCAAGCGTTACTTGTCGAACGCGGGGTACCAGTACATGCGCTGGCGGATGGCCTGGATCGGCACGTTCGGCTTCTGCGCCGAGATCGGCGAGCCGCCGCCGGTCGCGAGGTCGATGCCGCCGATCAGCACGCTGATGGCCTTCTGGCTGCCGTCCGCCTGGGTGACCGGCACCGTGCCGACCACCGGCGAGGGCGGGATGCCGCCGCCGGTGAACACACCCGAGCGGCTGCCGCCGCAGGTGGCACCCGTGCCGATCACGCCCGAGGCCGTGAGCAGGTTCACCGCGTAGCCGCGCGCCTCGCCGAGGTTGGCGGAGCAGGTGCCGGGTGCCGAGGCGAGCGGGCGGTTCGTGCTGAAGAAGATCGTTCCGCCGAAGATCACCGACGACGTGACCGACTGCTCGCCGCGGCCGGCGGTGAGGTCCATGAACCACCCGGTCTTGCTGCTATCGAGGGTCGTGGAGCAGTCCGTCGTCGCGGTGAAGTTCGCCATGCTGCCGCCGTCCAGGTTGATCGGCAGCCCCGAGGTCGCGAAGTTGTCGATGAACATGTAGAAGCGGTTCTGCACCGGCGTCGTGTACGGATAGTTCGTGATGAGCGGACGCTCGCGGTCGCCGGAGCCGAACGCGAGGTACACCTTGCCCAAGGCCGCGAGCGCGGACGGCGCGAAGAGGAACTTGCGGTACGCGCCGGTCGTGTTCGCGATCTTCGTGATCGTCCACGTGCTCTTGTCCCGCGCGGCGAAGGTCGCCGGGTCGATGAAGTCGATGCGGTAGAGCCCGCCCTCGACGTCGAGCACGTAGGCGTGGTCGGCGTTGCCGTCGAAGTCGCGGTCGATGAAGGTCGCGTCCGAGGCCACCGGGCGGTCGGTGCTGAACGTCGCCTGGATGGCGCCGCTGCTCGCGTCGAGCACGAACACCTTGTTGCCCTTGCTGCCCGTGTTGCAGGTGTTGACCGCGGCGTCCGTGTCTTCGCACGGGTCGTAGCCGCCGCCGAAGACCACGATCGGGTTCGTCGTGCTGTACCCCTTCACGAAGGCCACCGACGGCGTGGACCAGGTCTGCCCGATCTGCGTCATGCCGGACGTGCAACCGGTGTCATCGGTCATGTTCGGGCATCCCACCGACCATTTGAAGACCGGCGAGCCCGAGGCGCTGACATCGAACGCATACACCATGCGGCCGCCGCGGCGCATGCTGGGGAAGATCCAGACCTTGCTGTTGTCGGCGTTCTGGTAGACGCCCGTGGAGCCGTCGAAGAAGTAATCCTTCGAGGTTGGCGTCGGCGTGATTCCCGCCACCAGGCCGCTGTAGTTGATGAGCGGCGCGTTGTCGTACAAGCGCTTCAGCTTCGAATGGTGCTCCGGTGCGATGAACGACCAGCGCTCCTGGCCCGTGCCACCGCTGACCGCGCGGTACGTGCCGTCGTTGGAGCCGTAATAGAGCTCGACGCCGCGGCTGCCGCCGAAGTTGACGGGCAGGGGGCGCGAGTGCACGAGGTCGCCGTGCAGCGAGGGGCGCGGCTCCGTCACGTTGGCGTCGGCGTTCTCGTCCAGCACGTCCTGGCCGAGCGTGAAGTTGATGATGTTGGTGTTCGTCGCGGCATCCGGCGCGCCGGTACGGGCGGCCGGCACGTTGGTCGCGTTGAACGTCACGACGCTCGAGCACGGGCTGCTGGCGCACGTGAGCATCGTGCGGTTCACGACGAACGGTGCGGTGGCCGTGGAGATGTTGCCGCGCCGGATCACTTCCGCCACGCCGCCCTTCTCGACGATGCCGCCGTCGGGGTAGTCGGAGAGGGCGCTGTTGGCGACCGTGGTGCAGGTGCCGGCGCTCGGTCCCGAGAAGCTCCAGTAGTTGCCGCTATTGGTGGTCCAGAAGCTCACCGCGCACGGCTGCACGAAGCCCGTGGATGCCGAGACCGCCTGCTGCCCCAGCGAGTCCGCGAGGCGCGCGTCGGCGCCGAACATCGCGATCTGGTACTCCTTCAGGTTGCCGTACCAGCGCGGCTGCGCCTTCGGGTCCGGGCGGAACATCCCGATGAACACCTGGTTCTCGTTCTGCGTGCGGTTGGTCGCGTTGATCGGCAGCGAGGCCGACGCGAAAACCGAGTTCACCGACTGGATCTGGACCAGGATGTCCTTGAAGGCCTGCAGGATCGCGTTGTTGTTCTTCGCCGCGAAGTACTGGCCGCCGCCGTACTTGGCCATCGCCTGCATGAGCGGCGTCATGTACGTGTCGGGGTGGGCGTTGAAGACGTCGATCGCGTACGTGGTCACGTACTGGCGCCCGAGGATCGAGCTCACGTCCGTGGTGTTGAGGTACTTGGCCCAGTTCGCGGCCAGGTTGCTCTTGTTGCCGATCGGCGCGGGCGTCGTGACGTCGCCGTTGATGCCGGCGAGCAGCGTCGATGCGACGTCCTGGCTGGGATAGCCGTTGCCGATGAAGATGATGTAGTTCTTCGCGCACGAGTCCGCCGTCGTGAGGGGCGAGACATAGGACGTCGTGCCGCCGGAGGTCGTATAGGACGCGGGGTCCGTGATGGAGGCCACGAGGCTCGAGTACTTGATCTGGCCGAAGTGCGTGCTGTTCGTGGGCGTGCCGGCCGTGTCGCTGTTCGCGTGCGCCGGGTCGGTGTAGCCGCCGAAGTACTTGAAGGCGTCCATGAGGGCGCCGCCATAGTTCGTGGAGGCCGAGTTCGTCTTCTCGCTGCCGTTGAAGTTGGCGAGGATGCAGTTCGGCGTCCCGGAGACCGAGTTGGTGCCGGCGGTGCAGGCCACTCCCCCGAAATTCGGGTCCGTGTCCGTGCCGATCTGGGTGGCGAGCGCCTGGCGGTTGGCGATGCCGGCGGACGTGGTCGCATCCATCGTGCGGATGGCGAAGCGGACGTAGCCGCCGTCCGGGCTGCCGCTGGTGAACATCATGAGGCCCATGTTCACGGGCGTCTTGAAGTTGTTGTCGTCCAGCAGCACCTGGCGGATCGCGTAGAGCTCGGCCTGGCCCTGCTTGCCCACGGCCCATTGCTGGTCGTTACGCGCCCAGTTCGCGCTGTTGTCCAGGATGATCAGGATGTTCGGCGCCGAGGCACTGCCGGTCGTGTTCGCCGTGGTGAAGAGATCGATGTCCTCGGCAAAGCTCGGGCGGGCAACGCACAACGCCGCGGCGAGCGAAGCCGTGAGGATCTTGCCGATAAGGGGTTTCAAGGTGATCTCCCGGATTAATTGGGGCAGGCCGACGTGATGTTCACGGCCGGTACGCGAAGGCTCACGCCTTCGGTCACGGTGACGTTCACGTCCGATGTCGTGGCCGACTGGTTGTAGGCGAGCGTCTGGGCGGTCAGGTCCCACACGGTGCTCGCGCAGACGGAGTCGCCGGTGGGCGCCGCGCCGGCGACGCCGAAGGTGCCCTGCTGCTGGCCCTGGATGCACGCGAGGTCGTTCGCGCTCGTGGTGATCTTGAGCTCGGACGTCTTGATGATGCGGCCCTCCTTGCACGAGGGGTTCGGCGTGAGCGTGGTCACGAGCTCCGGCGTGCCGTCGCCGTTCAGGTCGGTGCAGAGCGTGTTCGGCGCGTTGCCGCACGGCGCGGGAATCGCGTTCCCCGGCGTGTTGTAGAAGTCGGTGTGGCTCAACGTCTCCTCGATCGTGCGCTGCGAGGCGGACATGCCTTCGGCCTGCGACTGCATGTTCCCCACGACCTTGAGGTTCACGTTGCTGGTGTTGAAGGCGCTCACCGCGAAGAGCGTGATCACGACGAGCATGATCAGCGTGACGATGAGGGTGGCGCCGCCCTGGCGGCGGGACGGGGTGGTCACGGCAGGTCCCTCCTTTGCGAGACGTTCTCGACGCGCACGACCGAGCTGTAGGCGTGGCGCTGGTAGCTGTCGCCCGGCGTGTAGGTGATCGGGTTGCCGGACGCGTCCAGGCCCAGCGTGTAGGTCTTGGCGTCCGTGTAGTTGGGCGTCGTGTCGATGTTGCGGGCGAGCAGGTTCAGCCGCACGGCGGTCACGTTTTCCCAGTTCTTCGACGGCGTGCAGTCCACGCTCGCGCTGCAGCTGGCGTTCGAGAAGTTGCTCGGGTCGGCGCTGTAGGCGTCGGGCTGGCCGTCGAGGTTGTAGTCGATGCCGTATTCGATGTTGAGCTGCTCGATGCCTTCGACCAGCGGCACGATGTCGAAGCCGTTGGGCGTGTTCGGGTTGAGCTCCAGGCGCGTGAGCGTCGGGATGCTCTGGCCCTGGCCGTTGTCGGTCGCGATGAAGTAGACGTGCACCATGTAGCGGCGCACTCCCGACGTGGTCGCGCAGTCCTTGATCTGGCGGTCGAAGGTGGTGCCGCCGGTGCCGTACTGCCCGAGGCGATAGGCGTCGGTGATCGAGGGCGAGCCGAGCTGCGTGGCACCCCCGCATTTCGAGGCCTGGAAGTAGCCCAGGCCGGTCACCGGGGCGGGGCAGCCGCCCGCGTTGGCCTCGCACCCCGCGACGCGGCGGATGACCATCACGTCGGTGTTGGGCTTCAGGTTGCCCGGCAGGCAGGTCGGGACGCTCGCGCCGTTGTCGTAGCCGTAGAAGGGACTGCGCAGGTAGTTGGTCCACACGACCGGGTCCGTCGAGCACACGTCGGTGGCCGGCGTGGTGGGCGTGTAGTGGGCGAGCACGTCCGGATTGAACTCGCCGTAGAAGCCGGCCATCCTGATGTCGTCGCCCAGCACCTCGAGGGCGTAGCGGCCGTTCTCGATCTGGCGGCTCGCCCGCTCGATGTCAGTGCGCGAGCGGCTCGAGTTGGCGAAGACGGAGGCGAGGCCGGCCAGCACGAGCAGGCCCAGCGTGATGCCCACCATGAGCTCGACGAGCGACACGCCCGCCATGGAGCGGCGCGTGCGCGGGATGTGACGGAAGCGCGTATTCACGGTCGACCTCGTCAGTTGTAGGTGGAGATGCAAGTGCCGTTCGCCGTGTTGTTCTGCAGGCAACCGAGCTTCACGGTGGCGGTCAGGGCGCGTCGGGTCGCATCGTTCGAATACGAGCCCTGGCCGCACGTGGTGGCGCCCGGGGCGACGGTGGGGGCGCTGCCGCGCCACACCACGGAAATCTGGAACTCCTTCGGCATGGCCGCCACGGTGTTCGCGATGCAGCCGCGCGCGTCCTGCATGGCGCCCACGTTGTTGCCGCCGAGGCCCTCGGTCGCGCCCAGCAGCGCGTTGTTCCATTCGCACAGGTCGAGCGCGGCGGTGTTCGCGGAGGTGGAGCAATCGGCGGCCGCGTTACCGGTGCCGAGCGGCGATGCGGTCACGTAGCTCGTGGCGTTGCGGCGATTGGCGTTGATGCGCGAGACCATGTCCTGGAGCAGCAGGATCGCCTGCGCCCGCTGGAAAGCCTCGACCTCGGCCAGGCTCACGCGCGACTGCAGGCCGGCGAGGCCGAGCAGGCCGAAGACCACGATGATGATCGAGACCAGCACCTCGATGAGCGTGGCGCCGTGCTGGCGCGCGACGGGATGTTTCATGTGCAAGCTCCCATGGAAGAGACGGGCCGGCCGCTCAGGTCCACCTTGACGCAGCGCTGGTTGTCGGTCGCGACGTCCGGCGCCGTGAGCGAGAACTGGGGCGCGGCGCCGGCGGTGGACAGGCGGCCGCTGCCGGTGAAGATGACGGTCGTGGGACCGGTGATCGAAACGGTGGTGAAGCCGGACTGCTTGCGCAGGGTGTTGCCGTTCGAATCCGTGACGATCCAGCCGCTCGCCCAGTTGCCGCCGTTCGGCGTGACCGTGACGGTCGTGTTGCGCTTGAGCGCCTCGCTGCGCGCGAGCACCAGTCCGGAGAAGACGTCGAAGCTCGCCGTCTTCACGCGCTGCGTGCGGATCAATGACCCCATGTTCGGCGCGGCGATCGCGGCGAGGACCGCCAGGATCACGAGCACGACCAGCATCTCAATCATGGTGAAGCCCGAGGCGCGCGTTTTCATGCTCACCACCCGGCGCTGCCGTTCAGGGTCTTGTTGCCGTCGCTGTCCAGGGTCAGGTTCCCGTCGGGAGCCTGCGGGCCCTGGGGCGTGGCGGTGATGACGTAGCTGGGCGTCGCGGCGCCGGCGGCGATCGTCACCGTGTAATAGGTCGTCACGTCGCTCGCGAGCACCGTGTTGAGCGAGGCGAGGGCGTTGGCGCCCACCGCGTAGCTGCGGGCGTCGAGCAGGTACTGCTGCTCCCGGTTGGCGAGGTCCATCATCGCGCTCTCGGCGCTCGCGCGGCGCGTCTTGCGCAGGTAGTTCTGGTAGGACGGGAACGCGATCGCGGCCAGGATGGCAACGATCGCCACCACGACCATGATCTCGATGAGGGTGAATCCTCGGTTCTTCTTCATTTCGCCTCCTTGGGGAGTGAGCCGGAGGATAGGCAAAACATAAGGTGGGGCCAACGCACATCCGACGAGCGGCCGTAAAAAGGGGCGCCAGCGGCGCCCCGGGACGGACGGGCGGCAGGCCCCAAAAGGGCCCCGCCGGGCCTTCAGCCGCCGTGGTGGGAGGCGGTCACGTTGCGCGGCAGCGGGAAGGTGATCCGCTCCTCGATGCCGTCGAGCTCGCGCACGCTGCGGGCCCCGAGCGCCTGGAGCCGGCCGATGACCTCTTGCACCAGCACCTCCGGGGCGCTGGCGCCGGCCGTGACGCCCACGCGCCGGGCGCCCTGCAGCCACTCGGCCCGGATCTCCTCGGCCTTGTCGACCAGGTAGGCTTCGCGGCCCAGGTTCGCCGCGACTTCCCGCAGGCGGTTGGAGTTCGAGCTGTTGGGCGAGCCCACGACGATCACGACGTCGCATTGCGGCGCCATGAACTTGACCGCGTCCTGGCGGTTCTGCGTGGCGTAGCAGATGTCGGCCTTCTTCGGCCCCACGATGCGCGGGAAGCGCTCGCGCAGCGCGGCCACGACGCGTGCCGCGTCGTCCATGGAAAGGGTGGTCTGGGTCACGTACGAGAGGTGGTCCGGGTCCCGCACCTCGAGGCTCGCGACGTCTTCTTCCGTCTCCACCAGGTACATGCCGCCCTCGGACTGGCCCAGCGTGCCCTCGGCCTCGGGATGCCCGCGGTGGCCGATCATGACGACCTCGCGCCCCTGCTCGCGCATCCGCGCCACCTCCACGTGCACCTTGGTCACCAGCGGGCAGGTCGCGTCGAACACGCGCAGCCCGCGCGCCTGCGCATCGCGCTGGACGTCGAGCGAGACGCCATGGGCGGAAAAGATCACCGTGGACCCCGTGGGCACCTCGTCCAGCTCCTCGACGAAGACCGCACCCTTGGCCTTCAGGTCGTCCACCACGAACTTGTTGTGGACGATCTCGTGGCGCACGTAGATCGGCGCGCCGTGCAGCTCGAGCGCGCGTTCCACGATCGCGATGGCGCGGTCGACGCCGGCGCAGAATCCGCGCGGCTTGGCGAGCAGCACCTGTTGTTCGGGGGATTCGGATTCGGTCATGCCTTTTCCCTCGAGGGCGGCTCGTTGTCGATCGAGCGGGCCGCGCGGCTGCGGCCGAGGTTCTCGAGCAGCAGGAGCACCACGCCCACGCTGATCGCGGAATCGGCCACGTTGAAGGCCGGCCAGTAGTATCCCGCCGCGTGCAGCTGGACGAAATCGACCACGTGGCCGATCGCGACCCGATCCCACGCATTGCCCAGCGCGCCGCCCAGGACCAGGGCGAGCGCGAAGGCCGTGAGCCGCTGGCGCTCGTGGCGCCGCAGCATCACCAGGATGGCGGCACTGATGACGACGGACAGCGCGAGGAAGAACCAGCGCTGCCAGCCGCCGGCATGGGCGAGGAAGCTGAACGCCGCGCCCTCGTTGTAGGCGAGCACGAGGTTGAACCAGGAGGTCAGCACCAGCACGTCGCCGGCGTGCAACGCGCGCATCACCCACGCCTTGGTGGCGAGGTCGAGCACGATGACCGCGGCGCTCACGAGGAGCCAGCGCATCCAGCGCGCGTCCTCACGCATGGCGCCGGTCCTCGCCGGGTCCCTCGAGGTTTGCCACGCAGCGCGCGCAGATCGTCGGATGGCGCGCCACGCTGCCGACGTCGGCGCGATAGTGCCAGCAGCGCTCGCACTTGGGCCGGGTGCTGGGCGTCACGGTCACGCGCACGTCGCTCCCGGCGCCGTCACGCGCTTGCGCCGCCGAGGTGATGAGCACGAAGCGCAGGTCCTCGCCCAGCGATCGCAGCAGGGCCAGGTCCGCGCCGCCGGCGTCGAGCGCGACCTCGGCCTGCAGCGACGAGCCGATGGCGCCGGCCGCGCGGCTCTCCTCGAGCGCCTTGGTGACCATCGCGCGGATCTCGCGCAGGCGCGTCCAGCGCTCGACGAGCTCCTTCTCCCCGGCCTGCGGCGGCAGCACTTCCTTCCAGGTGTGGAAGAAGATGCTTGCGTCCGGCTCGCCGGGATGCAGCACCGCCCACGCCTCCTCCGCGGTGAACGACAGGATCGGCGCCATGAGGCGAAGCGTCATCTGCGTCACGTGGTGGAGCGCGGACTGGGCCGAGCGGCGCGCGGCCGAATCGGTGCCGGCGGTGTAGAGCCGGTCCTTCAGGATGTCGAGCCAGAAGCCGCCCAGGTCCTCGGAGCAGAACGTCTGCAGGCGCTGGGCCACGAGGTGGAACTCGAACTTCGCGTAGTCCTTGATGCAGGCGTCGGCCATCGCGCGCGTCATCGCGAGCGCGTACCGGTCGATCTCGAGCCACTGCTCGGGTGGCAGCAGGTTCTTGCGCACGTCGAAGTCCGCCGTGTTGGCGAGCAGGAAGCGCAGCGTGTTGCGGATGCGGCGATAGGACTCCACCACGCGTTTCAGGATCTCCTCCGAGATCGCGACCTCGCCGGAATAATCGGTGGATGCGACCCACAGGCGGATGATCTCGGCGCCGAGCGTGTCGGAGATCTTCTGCGGGGCGAGCGTGTTGCCCAGGGACTTGGACATCTTGCGCCCCTCGCCATCGACGGTGAAGCCATGCGTGAGGAGCGAGTCGTAGGGCGCGCGGCCATCCATGGCGCAGCCCGTGAGCAGGCTCGACTGGAACCAGCCGCGGTGCTGGTCGCTGCCCTCGAGGTAGAGGTTCGCCGGGTACTTCGCGTCGGCCAGGTGCCGCAGCACCGTGAAGTGCGTGGTGCCGGAGTCGAACCAGACGTCGACCGTGTCGTCGATCTTGCGATAGCGCGCCGGGTCGACCCCGAAGTCCTCGCAGGAGGCCGCGAACCACGCCTCGATGCCGCCCACCTCCACCTTCTTCGCCGCCTGCTCGAGCAACGCCTCGGTCTGGGGATGCAGCTCGTCGCTCTCGCGGTCGAGGAAGAACGGCAGCGGCACGCCCCAGTAGCGCTGGCGTGAGAGCGTCCAGTCGGGGCGGTTGTTGATCATGGCGGTGAGCCGCGAGCGTCCCCAGTCGGGGAAGAAGCGCGTGTTGTTGATCGCGTGGATCGCGAGCTCGCGCAGGGTGCGGCCCTCGGTACCCGGCTTGCCGACGTTCGACGGCTTGTCCATGCCGATGAACCACTGGGTGGTCGCGCGGAAGATGATCGGCGTCTTGTGGCGCCAGCAGTGCGGGTAGCTATGCCGGAAGGGCTCGCGATGCAGCAGCGCGCCGTTTTTCTCCAGCAGCTCGAGGATGGGCTTCTCCGCATCGCGCACCGAGAGGCCGGCGAAGTGCTCCACGTTCGACTTGAAGCGGCCGCGGTCGTCCACGGGTTGCTCGAGGGAAAGGCCGTACTTGCGCCCGACCTGGAAGTCCTCCACGCCGTGCGCGGGCGCGGTGTGCACGAGGCCCGTGCCGGACTCGGTGGTGACGTGCTCGGCGAGCACCATGGGCACGATGCGGTCGAGGAAAGGATGGCGGAACTGCAGGCCTTCGAGGGCGACGCCGCTCGCGCGCCCCAGCACCTTGCGGCCTTCGAGCCCGTAGCGCGCGAGGCAGGCGTCCTCGAGCGGCTCGGCGAGGATGAGGGCGCCGCGCTCGGTCTCGACCAGCACGTAGTCGATGTCGGCGTGCGCCGCGATCGCCTGGTTGCCCGGCAGCGTCCACGGCGTGGTGGTCCAGATCACCGCGAACGCGCGCTCGGGGCCGGGTGCCGCATCGAAGGCCTCGGCGACGGCGGCGGGGTCCACGGCGGCGAACGCCACGTCGATCGCGGGCGAGGTGCGGTCCTCGTACTCGACCTCGGCCTCGGCGAGCGCGCTGCCGCAATCGATGCACCAGTTCACGGGCTTCAGGCCGCGGTAGAGCAGGCCGTTCTTCCAGATGCGGGAAAGCGCGCGGATCTCCGCGCCCTCGGTCGTGAAGTCCATCGTCTTGTACGGATGCTCCCAGTCCGCGAGGATGCCCAGGCGCTGGAAGTCCGCCTTCTGCCGCTCGATCTGCTCGGCGGCGTACGCGCGGCAGAGCGCCCGCGCCTTGTTGGGCTCGAGGTTGCGGCCGTGCTTCTTCTCGATCTGGTGCTCGATCGGCAGCCCGTGGCAGTCCCAACCCGGCGTGTAGGGCGAGTCGAAGCCCGCGACAGTCTTCGACTTGACGACCAGGTCCTTCAGGATCTTGTTGACCGCGTGCCCGATGTGGATGTCGCCGTTGGCGTAGGGCGGGCCGTCGTGCAGCACGTACTTCGGCCGGCCGCGGCAATGGATGCGCAGGCGCTCGTAGAGGCGGCTTTCCTGCCAGCGCCGGATCCACTCCGGCTCGCGTTTCGCGAGGTCGCCGCGCATGGGAAACGGCGTCTCCGGCAGGTTCAGCGTGCGCTTGTAGTCGATCTTCTTCGGGTCGTCGGGCATCGGGCTCTCATCCGTTTCCGCGCCCGCGGAAGAACTCGCGGGCGATGTCGCAGTCGCGCCGGATCTGCGCGACCAGCTCGTCCAACGAGGCGAAAGGCGCCTCGTCGCGCAGCTTCTTCAGGAACTCGATGGAGAGGCGGCGACCGTAGAGGTCGCCCTGGAAATCGAAGAGGAACGCTTCGAGAGTCGCCGGACCGTCGCGTGCCACGGCCGGGTTCATTCCAAGGCTCGCCACTCCCTCGAGTCCGCGAGTTGCTGCACCCTCACATTTTACCGCAAAGATCCCGGTCAAGGCCGGCATGGCGCGCGCGAGGCGCACATTCGCGGTAGGGAAACCCATGCCGCGCCCGCGCTTCGCCCCGTGCACCACGCGACCGCAGATCGCATAAGGCCGCCCGAGGAGCTGTGCCGCGTGCCCGAGGTTTCCCGCGGCCAGCGCCTCGCGCACGGCCGTGCTGGAGACACGCTCGCCTTCGATCACGACGGCGGGATGCGCGTGCACCTCGAAGCCCAGCCGGGCGCCCGCGCGCTCGAGACTCGCGAGGTCTCCCGCGCGGCGCGCGCCGTAGCGGAAATCCTCGCCCACCATCACCCAGCGTGCGCGGTAGCGCTCGCGGATGCGCGACTCGAACTGCGCCGCCGTGAGCGCCGCGAAGCGCCCGTCGAAGCGCTCGACGAATGCGAGCTCGAGCCCCACCCGGGCGAAGTCGGCGAGGCGCTCGGCGAGGGACGAGATGCGCGGCGGCGCCTGGCGCGGCCGGAAGAACTCGCGCGGCAGGGGCTCGAATGTCACGACACCGCTGGCCAGTCCCCGCGCGGCCGCTTCCTGGCGCACGCGCGCGAGGATCGCCGCGTGGCCCAGGTGAACCCCATCGAAGCTGCCGATCGCGATGGCGGTGTCGCGCGGTGCCGCTGCGTGCCGCAGGATGCGCATGTCAGTGGCGCGGCTCGTGGCGCGAGAAGTCCCGCGGCCGGAATCCCATGACGCCGAGCGAGGCGAAGTACGCGACGATGCCCACGACGATCACCCCGGTGAGCTTCAACGCCCGCGCCCTGGCATCGATCTCGAACCACGACGACTCGCGGCCCATGGCATACCACAGCGCGCCGCCCATCACGTAGAGCGCCACCGCGAGCTTGAGCAGGAAGGCGCCCCAGCCCGGCTCGGGCTGGTAGGTGCCCGAGCGGCGCATGAGCACGTACAGCCACGCCGCGTTGAACGTCGCGCCCACCGAGATGGACAGGGCGAGGCCCGCGTGGCGGAAGAGCGGCACGAACGCGGCGTTCAGCAGCTGCGTCACGATGAGCGTCGCGATCGCGACCTTGACCGGCGTGCGGATGTTCTGCTTCGCGTAGAACCCCGGCGCCAGGATCTTGACCAGGATGATGCCCGCGAGGCCCACGGCATAGGCGATGAGCGCGTTGCGCGTCATGTAGACGTCATGCTGCGTGAACGCATTGCCGTGCCAGAACAGCGTGCTGATGAGCGGGGTCGCGAGCAGCATGAGCGCGACCGCGGCAGGCATCGCGAGCAGGAGCGTCACGCGCAATCCCCAATCCAGCAGGCGCGAATAGGCGGCCGCGTCCTGCGCGGCGTGGTGGCGCACGAGCGAAGGCAGCAGCACGGTGCCCAGCGCCACGCCGAGCATCGCCGAGGGAAATTCCATGAGGCGGTCGGCGTAGTAGATCCAGGACACGGCGCCGTCGCCGAGCCACGAGGCGATCTGCGTGTTGATGAGGAGGCTCACCTGGGCCACCGACACGCCGATCGCCGCCGGCGCCATGAGCTTGAGGATCCGGCGCACGCCCGCGTCGTGCGGGTCCCAGCGCGGGGCCGGCAGCATGCGGATGCGCTTGAGGAACGGCACCTGGAAGGCGAGTTGCGCCACGCCGCCCAGGAACACCGCCCAGGCGAGGGCGACGACCGGCTTGTCGAGGTGCGGCGCCAGCCACAGCGCGCACGCGATGAAAGACAGGTTGAGGAGCACCGGCGTGAAGGCCGGCGACTTGAAGCGCCCGTAGGTGTTGAGGATCCCCGAGGCCAACGACACCAGCGAGATGAAGAAGATGTAGGGGAAGCAGATGCGCAGCATCGCGACGGTGAGCGCGAACTTGTCGGGATCCTTCGCGAACCCGGCCGACGTGAGATACACGACCGCCGGTGCGGCCGCCACTCCGGCCAGCGTCACGACGAAGAGGAAGACGCCCAGGACCGCGAGCACCTTGCCCGCGAGCACCCGCGTCGCCGCGTCGCCTTCGCGCGTGCGGTACTCGCCGAGCACCGGCACGAAGGCCTGCGAGAAGGCGCCTTCGGCGAAGAGCCGGCGCAGCAGGTTGGGGATGCGGAAGGCGACGAAGAACGCGTCGGTGAGGGCGCCCGCGCCGAACATCACCGCGATCAGCGTGTCGCGCACGAAGCCGGTGATCCGCGAGAGGAACGTCATGCCGCTCACGGACGCGGCGGCCCTCAGGAGGTTCAAGCTAGGGCTTTGTTTCTTAATGACAAGCGGTGTATAATATCAGGCTCGCTTTTTAAATGTCGTTTATCATCGAGTCGGAGATATGGCCAACACCAAGCAGGCTGCCAAGCGCGCGAAGAAGTCCGTCAAGCAACGTGCCGCCAACGTGGGCATGCGCAGCAAGCTGCGCACCGCCGTCAAGAAGATCCAGGCCGCCGTCGCCACGGGCGAGGGCGCGGGAGCCCAGTCCGCGTACCAGGCGGGCACCTCCGTCATCGACGCGATGGCGCGCAAGGGCATCATCCACAAGAACAAGGCCGCCCGTCACAAGAGCCGCCTCGCCGCGCGGGTGAAGGCCCTCAGCGGCAACGCCCGACCCTAGCGGAACCGTAAATGACAGCCCGACGGCGGCCCCCGGGCCGCCGTTCTGTTTTGTGTTTGCAGGTCGATGTGACGAGGGAGACACGATGAGCGCCGCATACCTGATGCAGACCTACGCTCCGCAACCGGTAGCCTTCGCGCGCGGCGACGGCGTGTGGCTCTGGGACACCGAGGGCCGCAAGTACCTCGATGCGCTCGCGGGCATCGCCGTCAATGGCCTCGGGCACAACCATCCGGTGCTCGTCCCCGCGCTGCAGGCCCAGGCCGCGAAGCTCATCCACGTCTCCAATCTCTTCCGTGTCCCCGAGCAGGAAGCCGCCGCCGAGCGCGTATGCAAGCTCGCCGGCATGGACAACGCGTTCTTCGCCAACTCCGGCGCCGAGGCCAACGAGGCCGCGATCAAGCTCGCACGCCTGCACGGGCACCAGCGCGGCATCGAGAACGCGACCATCGTCGTGATGGAGAAAGCCTGGCACGGCCGCACGCTCGCGACGCTGTCCGCCACCGGCTCGCGCAAGGCCCAGGCCGGCTTCGAGCCGCTCATGGGCGGGTTCCTGCGCGTGCCCTACGACGACATCGGCGCGATCGAGCGCATCGCGGAGAATCCGTCGATCGTCGCGGTGCTGCTCGAGGTGCTCCAGGGCGAGGGCGGCATCCACGTGGCCCACGCCGAGTACCTGAAGCGGCTGCGCGCGATCTGCGACCAGCGCCAGTGGCTGCTCATGATCGACGAGGTCCAGAGTGGCATCGGCCGCACGGGCAAGTGGTTCGCGCACCAGTGGGCCGGTGTCACGCCCGACGTGATCACGCTCGCCAAGGGCCTGGGCTCCGGCGTGCCCATCGGCGCGTGCCTTGCGCGCGGCGCCGCGGCCAAGGTGTTCAAGCCCGGCAACCACGGGACGACATTCGGCGGCGGGCCGCTGGTCTCGGTCGCGGCCCTCACCACGCTCGACATCATCGAGCGCGACGGCCTGCTCGACCACGCCGCGAAGATGGGCCAGCTCATCATGGCGAGCCTCGAGCGCGAGCTCGCCGGCGTCGCGGGCGTGAAGGAGATCCGCGGCATGGGGCTCATGATCGGCGTGGAGCTCGACCGGCCCTGCGGCGACATCGTGAAGCGCGCGCTCGCCGCGGGCCTCGTCACCAACGTGACCGCCGACCGCGTGATCCGGCTGCTGCCGCCGCTCGTGATCCGCGAGGCCGAGGCGAAGCAGCTGGTGTCGATGCTCGTGCCGGTGATCCGCGATTTCCTGGCGCAGCCGAACGCCGCGGCCGCGGCGTGACGTGAAGCATTTCCTCCAGCTCACCGATTTCACCGGCGACGAATTCGAGCACCTCTTCGCCCGCACCCGCATCATCAAGGAGCGGTTCAAGAACTACGTGGCCTACCAGCCGCTGGTGGACCGCATGCTCGCGATGGTGTTCGAGAAGAGCTCGACCCGCACGCGCGTCTCGTTCGAGGCGGGCATCTTCCAGCTGGGCGGCGCGTCGATCGTGCTCAACACCGGCGAGACGCAGCTCGGGCGCGGCGAGCCGATCGAGGACGTGGCGCGCGTGGTGACGCGCATGGTCGACATCGTGATGATCCGCACCTTCGAGCACGCCATCCTCGAGCGCTTCGCGGCCCATTCGCGCGTGCCCGTGATCAATGGCCTCACCAACGAATACCATCCGTGCCAGGTGCTGGCCGACCTCTATACGTATGTCGAGCAGCGCGGGAGCGTCGCGGGCAGGACCGTCGCCTGGATCGGCGACGGCAACAACATGTGCAACACGTGGATCCAGGCCGCTCCGCTCTTCGGATTCAAGCTCAACATCTCGACGCCGGCCGGCTACGGCGTGGCGCCCGCGATGATGCGCTCGGCGCAACGCGCGCACGTCGAGGTCTTCGCCGACCCGATGGCCGCGGTGCGCGGCGCCGATCTCGTGACGACCGACGTCTGGACCAGCATGGGGTGGGAAGGCGAGGAGGAGAAACGCCGCGAGGCTTTCGCGCCGTTCACGGTCGATGCCGAGATGATGGCGGCGGCCGATCCGCGTGCGCTCTTCATGCATTGCCTTCCGGCCCATCGCGGCGAGGAAGTGACGGCCGAGGTGATCGACGGGCCCCAGAGCGTGGTGTGGGACGAGGCGGAGAACCGCCTGCACGTGCAGAAGGCGCTGATGGAATACCTGCTGCTGGGGAAGATCGACCGCTGAGCGCGGCTTATTTCTTGTCCGCGTCGTTGCCCAGCAACGGCACGCCGTCTCCCGATCCCAGAAGCCCGGCGTCCGAATAGATCCGCAGCTTGTCGCGCGTATCGACGATGTCGAGGTTGCGCATCGTGAGCTGGCCGATGCGATCCGCCGGGCTGAAGAACGCCTCGCCCTTCTCCATCGTGAGGCGCTCGGGCTTGTACGTGAGGTTGGGGCTCTTCGTGTCCAGGATCGAGTAGTCGTTGCCGCGACGCAGCTCCACCGTCACCTCGCCCGTCACGGCGCGCGCGACCCAGCGCTGCGCGGTCTCGCGCAGCATCATGGCCTGGGGATCGAACCAGCGGCCCTGGTAGAGCAGCCGTCCCAGGCGGCGCCCGTTGTTGCGGTACTGCTCGATCGTGTCCTCGTTGTGGATGCCCGTCACCAGCCGCTCGTAGGCGAGATGCAGCAACGCCATTCCGGGCGCCTCGTAGATGCCGCGGCTCTTGGCCTCGATGATGCGGTTCTCGATCTGGTCGCACATGCCCAGGCCGTGGCGCCCGCCGACGGCATTGGCCTCCGTGAAGAGCGCGACCGCGTCCTTGAACTTCTGCCCGTTGAGGGAGACGGGCATGCCTTCGTCGAAGGCGACCGTCACCGTCTCCGGTTTCACCGCCACGTCGTCGCGCCAGAACGCCACGCCCATGATCGGGTTCACGATGCGCATCCCCTTGTCGAGGAACTCGAGATCCTTCGCCTCGTGGGTGGCGCCCAGGATGTTGGAGTCTGTCGAGTACGCCTTCTCCGCGCTCATCCTGTAGTCGAAGCCGCGCTGCGTGAGGTACTCGCTCATCTCGCGCCGCCCGCCCAGCTCGTCGATGAAGCGCTGGTCGAGCCACGGCTTGTAGATGCGCAGGTCCGGATTCGCGAGCAGCCCGTAGCGATAGAAGCGCTCGATGTCGTTGCCCTTGAAGGTGCTGCCGTCGCCCCAGATGTGGACGTGGTCCTCCTTCATCGCGACGACGAGCATGGTGCCCGTGACGGCGCGCCCGAGCGGCGTCGTGTTGAAATAAGTCAGGCCGCCGGTGGAGATGTGGAACGCGCCGCACTGGATGGCGGCGATGCCCTCGGCCACGAGCTGCGGGCGGCATTCCACCAGCACCGCCTTCTCGGCGCCGTACTGCTTCGCCTTGCGCGGGATCTCGTCGTAGTCCGACTCGTCGGGCTGGCCGAGGTTGGCCGTATAGGCGTAGGGAATCGCGCCCTTCTCGCGCATCCACGCGAGGGCGGCGCTGGTGTCGAGGCCGCCGGAGAACGCGATGCCGACCTTCTCGCCGGCGGGCAGGGATTGCAGGATGGTGGCCACGGGTCTCGGCTTCGCGGGCAAAAGGGATAATTTTACGCGAGGAACGCCGGCCCCCTTCGAGCGTCCGGCTCGCGCCCGCCGCGGGCGCGATAATATCCGCTTCCCCCAGAGCCCAGCCCGAGGAAAATCCGATGCCCTCCTTCGACATCCTGTGTGAAGCCAACGTGGTCGAGGTGAAGAACGCCGTCGAGACCGCCAACAAGGAGATCGCCAACCGCTTCGACTTCAAGGGCTCCGACGCGCGCATCGAGTGGAAGGAGAAGGAGCACGAGCTCATGGCCTACGCGGACGACGACTTCAAGCTGGGCCAGGTGCGCGACGTGATGCTGGGCAAGTTCGCCAAGCGCGGGGTGGATGCGCGCCTGCTCGACACGAAGGACGTCGAGAAGATCGGCGGCGACAAGGTGAAGCAGAAGATCGTCGTGAAGAACGGCGTCGATTCCGAGCTCGCCAGGCGCATCGTGAAGCTCATCAAGGACGCGAAGCTCAAGGTCACCGCGTCGATCCAGGGCGACGCGGTCCGCGTCACGGGCCAGAAGAAGGACGTGCTGCAGGAAGCGATCCAGCTCGTGCGCCAGAAGGTGACCGACGTGCCGCTCCGGTACGACAACTTCCGCGACTGATCGCGTGCCGTCACCGTTTTGCCATTTGGGTGAGGTATGTTTCACCAGCCGGTCCAAACTTCGAGTCCTTGACACGGCGCATGTGCGGGTTCCTGCTATGCCTTAAGCTCCTTCCGAATTCCGTGGAGATGCCATGCGTGACCTGCAGCGGGAAAAGTGGACCGTGGCCATGCGCGACCATGAGCGCAGCATCGCGCAGCTCTCCCTGGCCCTCGCCACGATCGATCCGCATGCCGCCGGCGCACGCAGGATGCGCGAGGACGTCCTCGTCCTCACCGCGCAACTGATGAAGCACCGTATCAGCCTGGCCCTTCTCGCCTCGCGCCTCGACGTGCCCGAGGCCTTCGCACACTAAGCTCGCCTCCTCCTCCGCGGGCGGCAGCTCGCCCGCTTTCCGCCCGTCGCGGCGCAGGCCCCGGCGGGCGCGTTTTACCCGCGCGCACACATCGATGCAGGCACCTTGGTGCCATAGCGCGTCCGGGGGGCCCGGGACCATCCTCGTTGCATCCGCAACCGCGCCTCGCGTTCGCGTGCGCGCGCCGGCATCCAGACGAGGAGAAGATCATGGCAGCGACCGCGAATTCCGCGACGGACAAGGGGCTCTCCAGCTATCTGTCGCTGGCGCAGGCCCGGGTGGATCGTTGGCGGTCGGTGCACCGCGTGGCACGCAAGCTGGCGGCGGGATCTCCGCTGGTCGATGCCCTGCGCGCCCAGGCGAACGAGGAGCTCGCGGCGCTCGAGCCGCTGGAGGATCTCTGCGCTTATCCCGGCCCGCGGCTGCTCGCGACCGTGAAGGAGCGGATGCAGACCGGCGACTGGGCGGGCTTCGCGCGCCTGGTCCAGCGCATCAGCGTCTCCCTTCTCTCCAATACTTATCGCGACGACCCCGACGCGTGGCGTACGGACGATGACGAGGAGGCCCATGCGCCGGAGGTCCTGCCGCAGGCGCTCTCGGGCGCCGCCGCGCGCAAGCCCTACTTCGAGGTGCTGGTGGTCACGCCGGGCGAGCGCTCGACGTGGAACACGACGCGCGAGGCGCTGCGCCGGCTGCGCCGCGACACCGACAGCTTCATCTACGAGCCCGTGGTGGTCGGCAGCTTCGAGGATGCGGCGCTGGCCGCGATCGTGAACTACAACGTGCAGGCCGTCGTGATCTTCGACGGCTTCCCGTATCCGTCCCAATACGCGGTGCCGGACCTGCGCGCGGTCCTGGAGGCGCACGTCAAGCCCGAGGCGGTGTCGACCGCGGACCTCGGCACGACCTTGGCGACCATGCTGAAGGGCTACCGCCCCGAGCTCGACATCTACCTCGCGACCGATCGCGACGTCGGAAAGCTCGCGGGATCCGACGAGGCCGCGCCGATCCGGCGCGTCTTCTACGGCCTCGAGGAGTTGCTCGAGATCCACCTCTCGATCCTCGACGGCGTGAACGACCGCTACGGCACGCCGTACTTCGACAACCTGAAGAAGTACGCGCAACGCCCCATGGGGACGTTCCACGCCTTGCCGGTCGCCCGCGGCAAGTCGATCTTCAAGTCCAACTGGATCCGCGACATGGGCGAGTTCTATGGCGCGAACCTGTTCCTCGCCGAATCGTCGGCCACGACGGGCGGCCTGGACAGCCTGCTCGAGCCGACGGGCAATATAAAGGTCGCGCAGGACAAGGCCGCGCGTGCCCTGGGCGGCGACCGCACCTTCTTCGTGACCAACGGCACGTCGACGTCCAACAAGATCGTGCACATGGCGCTGCTGGCACCCGGCGATATCGTCCTGATCGACCGCGACTGCCACAAGTCCCACCACTACGGCCTCGTGCTCGCGGGCGCGCAGCCGTACTACATCGACGCCTTCCCGCTCACGCAGTACTCGATGTACGGCAGCCTCGCGATCCGGCCCATCAAGGAGGCGCTGCTCGCCCTCAAGTCGGAGGGCAAGCTCGACCGCGCGAAGATGATCGTGCTCACGAACTGCACCTTCGACGGCCACGTGGCGAACGTCGAGCGCACGATGCTCGAGTGCCTGGCGATCAAGCCCGACATCACCTTCCTGTGGGACGAAGCCTGGTTCGGCTTCGCGCGCTTCTCGCCGTTCCTGCGCCGGCGCACCGCCATGGGCGCCGCGGCGAAGATCCGCGGGATGATGCGCGACCCCGCCTATCGCGAGCGCTACAACGCCTTCAAGGCGAAGGTGGGCGAGATCGACCCGAAGAACAAGGCGCTGCTCGACACGCCGCTGCTGCCCGATCCGGACAAGGTGCGCGTGCGCGTCTACGAGACCGATTCGGTGCACAAGTCCATGTCCTCGCTGCGCCAGTCGTCGATCGTGGTCGTGGCCGACCAGGACTTCCACAAGATCGAGCCGATGTTCAAGGAGGCCTTCTTCACGCACACCTCGACCTCGCCCAACCTGCAGATCATCGCCACGCTCGACCTCGCGCGCCGGCAGATGGAGCTCGAGGGCTACGAGCTGGTGCAGCGCGCGACGCAGCTGGCGATCGAGCTGCGCCGGGACATCAACAACCATCCGCTCATCTCCAAGTACTTCCACTGCGCGACGCCCGCCGAGATGATCCCGGCGGAATACCGCCAGTCGGGCATGTCGGACTTCGGGGCGCCGGGCTGGAGCGTGGCGAAGACCATCGCGGCGCTGGACAACGACGAGTTCTTCCTGGACCCGACGCGGGTCACGCTCCTCTGCGGCAACGCCGCCTACGACGGCTCGCAGTTCAAGGCGCTGCTCGCCACCGACTACGACATCCAGATCAACAAGACCTCGCGCAACAGCGTGCTGGTCCAGCTCAACATCAACAACACCCGCAGCGACGTGGCGCACCTCGTGAAGGCGCTGGCCGACATGGCGCGCGCGATCGACAGGCGCCTCGCGGACGGCGGTGATGCGGAGCGCGCCATCTTCCAGGCGCGGGTGAAATCGCTCGTCTCGGACGTGCCGGACCTGCCGAACTTCTCGCGCTTCCACGATGCGTTCCGCGAGAACGCGAAGTCCGCGTCGAACGAGGGCAACATGCGCGCGGCCTTCTACCTCGCGGCGAATCCCGCGGCGTGCGAGCACGTGAAGATCAACTCGAAGGAAATGGACGACCGGCTGAAGAGCGGGCCGGAGATGGTGTCGGCCAAGTTCGTGATCCCGTATCCGCCCGGATTCCCGATCCTCGTCCCGGGACAGGTGGTCACGCAGGAAACCATCACCTTCATGCGCAAGCTCGACGTGAAGGAGATCCATGGCTACAACGGCGCGATGGGACTCGAGTGCCTGAGGCCCGATGCACTGGCAGCCTTGAAGGCCAAGGCGCCCGGGGCCGCGTCTTCCGAGCGTTCCACCAAAACTCCCGTGGGAGCCTGACCATGCAACCCGCCTTCCAGTGGCTCGCATCGAACTCGTTCATCCTGCTGTTCGCCGTCGTGCTGGGCGCCGTCCTCCTCGGCAAGGCCACCATCAAGGGCTACGGCCTGGGCATGGTGGCTTCCGCCATCGTGGTGGGCGCGGCCATCTCGGCGATCGCCTCGACGATGGGCGTGAAGATGTCCATCGACAACTTCACCAAGTCGATGTTCTATTACCTGTTCATGTACGGCGTGGGGCTGCGCGTCGGACCGTCTTTCGTGAACAGCCTGAAGGGGGATGGGCTCAAGTTCACCATCCTTGCCGTGTTCTGCTCGGTGCTGGGACTGCTGGGCGCCGTGGCGTTCGTGAAGATGTGGAACCTTCCCGCCGGCACCGCGGGCGGCATCCTCGCGGGATCCATGACGATGTCGGCCGCGATCGGGTCGGCCGAGGAAGCGGTGCGCCAGGGTGCGTTCCCGCTCGCGGACGGGCAGAAATTCGAGGACGTGAGCGGCATGATCGCGCTCTCGTACGGCCTCACCTACATCTGGGGCACGGTGGGCATCATCCTCATCTGCAAGTACCTGCCGCGCTGGTGGGGCATCGACGCCAAGGCCGAGGCGAAAAAATACGAAGACCAGTTCGGCGTGCCGAACGTCGATGACGCGGGCCTCACGGGGTTCCGACCCCTGGCCGTGCGCGCCTATCGCCTCACCAACGAGGCGATCGCGGGCTGGACCGTGCGCCAGTTCCTGCAGAAGTATCCGCAGTACAAGGTGCTCAACGTCTTGCGCAGCCAGCCCGTGCGGCGCGAGGCCGTGGCGAGCCCCTCGGCGACGTTCGCGTTCGACCCGGACCTCGCAGCCGCGGGCGTCTCCAGCACGACGCGCGTGCACGAGACCACCGACACGACCCCGGCGGGCAAGATGCAGCGCGAGCGCGGCATGCTGCCCGAGACCACCTACGAGAAGCTGGGCGCCCCCGACGACCTGCAGCTGCGCATGGGCGACATCGTGACGCTCGGCGGACAGGTGGGCGAATTCACCCAGAACATGGGCCTCGTGGGTCCCGAGGTGGCCGACCAGGCGGCGCTGAGCGTGCCGCTCGACCAGGCCGAGATCCTCGTCACCAACAAGGCGCTCGAGGGCAAGGAGCTCGGCGAGCTGCGCAACGCCGACTTCGCGGGACAGCTGGCGCTCCATCACATCGAGCGCGGCGGGGTGCCCGTGCCGCTCGGGCTGCATCTCAAGCTCCAGCGCTATGACGTCCTCTTCGTGGCGGGGATGAAGAACGCGGTGAGCAAGCTCGCGGCGCTCGCCGGCCGCGTGGCGCGGCCCAGCACGTCCACGGACCTGCTCACGCTCTCGGCGGGCATGATCCTGGGCCTGCTCATCGGCGCGGTTTCGTTCCCTCTCGCAGGCGCCAAGGTGGGCCTGGGCAATGCCGGCGGATTGCTCGTGTCCGGCGTGATCGTCTCCTCCGTGGCGTCGCGGCTGCGCTTCTTCGGCAACACGCCGAATGCCGCGCGCAACATCCTCGAGGACCTGGGGCTCATCGTCTTCATCGCGATCGTCGGCATCAACTCGGGCGCGGCCCTGGTCACGCAGCTCTCGGGCGAGGTCGCGGCGAAGATCCTCATCGCCGGCTTCGTGGTGTGCACGGTGCCCCCGATCCTGGTGTGGGCGATCGGGCTTCACCTGATGAAGATCAACCCGGCGATCCTCATGGGCGGTGTCGCGGGCGCGCGCTCGCACTCCGGTCCGGCACGCGAGGCGGCCAAGGAGATCGGCAGCTCCGTGCCGTGGATCGGCTTCCCGGTGGGCTACGCGGTCTCGGGCATCCTGCTCACGGTGTTCGGCTACGTCGCGATGATCATGTCGAAGTAGATGGAGTGGCTCGCCCGGAACCTGCAGAAGTACCCGGAGCTCGCGGTCTTCCTCGTCGTGGGCCTCGGGTACTGGATCGGGGCGATCAAGGTGCGGGGCTTCGGCCTCGGTGCCGTGACGGGCTCGCTCATCGTGGGCCTCGTCGCCGGGTACTTCGTCGCGATCCCGGTGTCCGGCACGGCGAAGTCGATCCTGTTCCTCCTCTTCCTCTTCAGCATCGGCTACTCCGTCGGCCCGCGCTTCTTCGCGGCGATGAAGGGTGACGGGCTGCGCTGGGCCGCGCTCGGCGTGACCGTCACGGTATCGGGGCTCCTCGTCTCCTGGGCCGTCGCGCGATTCCTGCATCTCGACCCGGGCATGGCGGCGGGACTTCTCTCCGGCGGCCTCACGCAGTCGGCGACGATCGGTACCGCGAGCGAGGCGATCCGCTCGCTGCCCATTGCGCTCGCGGAGCAGGACAGGCTGGTGGCGCACGTCGCCGTGGCCGATGCTCTGTGCTACGTGTTCGGGGCGCTCGGCGTGATCGTGTTCTGCAGCCACGTGGGTCCGAAGCTCCTCGGCATCGACCTCGCCGAGGAGGCGCGCAAGGTGGAAGCCGAGCTCGGCATCGATCGCGAGAAAGCCGGGGTCGTCTCCGCGTGGCAGCCGTTCGAGATGCGCGCCTATCGCCTCGAGAACGGGGTGAAGGCGATCGGCAAGACCGTCGCGAGCGCGGAGTCGCTCCTGCCCGAAGCCCGGCTCTTCATCGAGCGCATCCGCCGCGGCGCCGGCATCATCGCCGCCACGCCCCAGACCGTGCTGGAAGAGGGCGATGTCATCGTCGCCTCCGGGCGGCGCGAGGTGCTGGTCGAGACGCTGGGGCGCTCGGCCGCCCGCGAGATCGAGGACCGCGAGCTGCTCGACCTGCCCGTCGCCACCTACGACATCTTCGTGTCGGGCCGCGAGGTCGTGGGGCGTACGCTCGCCGACATCGCGAAGACGCTGGGCGACGTGCGCGGCGTCTTCCTGCTCGAGATCGTGCGCGCCGGCATCAAGGTGCCGGTGGGCGCCGGGACGGTGCTCGAGCGCGGCGACGTGCTGCGCGTCATGGGCCCCGAGCCCGCGGTGCTGCGGGCGGAGAGCGTGATCGGCCGCACCGTGTATCCGAGCGAGACCACGGACTTCGTGGCGCTCGGCCTCGCGATCTGCATCGGCGCGCTGCTGGGCGTGCTGCTCGTGCTCCCGGTGGGCAACCTGCGCATCGCGATCGGCACGAGCGTGGGCACCCTGCTGTCCGGTCTCGTCGTGGGATACCTGCATTCCGTGCGCCCCCTCTTCGGTCGCATTCCGGAGGGCGCCGTCTCGCTCATGACGTCCCTGGGACTCGCGAGCTTCGTCGCGATGGTGGGCATCGGGGCGGGCCCGCACTTCGTGGAGGCGCTCAGGCAGGCGGGCGTAGGGCTCCTCTTCGGCGGCGTGGTCGTGACGCTCGTGCCGCTCTTCGTCGGCCTCTACTTCGGGCGCTACGTGCTCAAGCTGAACCCCGTGCTGCTGCTGGGCGGCATCGCCGGCGCGCAGACGATGACTGCGGCG
Organism: Usitatibacter sp.; assembly: GCA_035656735.1. Taxonomy (GTDB): domain Bacteria; phylum Pseudomonadota; class Gammaproteobacteria; order Burkholderiales; family Usitatibacteraceae; genus Usitatibacter. The sequence continues at coordinate 90,103 of DASRRY010000046.1, forward strand.
ATGGCGGCGGTGCAGGAGCGCTCCGGGAGCCCCGTCGCCGTGCTGGGATATTCGGGCACGGTCGCCATCGGCCACATCCTGCTCACCACATGGGGAACGGTGATCGTGCACCTCGTGGCGTGACGCGATGGCGCTTCCTCCCCTGAGCGGCGAGCTGGTCCTCACCTTCCTCGAGGCGGCCGCGGTCCTCGCTTCGGCCGTCGCCGGCATGATCGTCGCCTCCAACAAGGGCATGGACCTGGTCGGCGCCTACGCGCTCGCGTGCGTGAACGCCTTCGGCGGCGGTACCGTGCGCGACCTGCTGCTGGACAATCGTCCCTTCTACTGGATGGCACACTGGCAGTACCTCGTGGCGATCGGGGCGATCTGCGTGCCGTTCGTGTACAACGCGCGCATGTACCGCATGACCTCGGCCATGCACCGCCGCTCGGTCAGGGTGGATGCGATCGGGCTCGCGCTCTTCACGATCACGGGCGTGGGCCTGGCGCTCCAGCACGACACGCCGCTCGTGGTGGCACTGCTCATGGGCGTCGTGACGGGCACGATGGGCGGGGTGCTGCGCGACGTCGTGGTGAACGAGGTGCCCGACCTGTTCCGCCCGGGCGGCCTTTACGCCACGGCGGCATTGGCCGGCGCCGTCGCGTTCGTGCTGGCGCTGCAACAGGAAGTGCGATACGTCTACGCGTCGCTCACCGGCATCGCCACGATCGTGGTGCTGCGGCTGCTCTCCCTGCGCCTCGGGCTCGGAATTCCCAAGCCGCACTGGATACCCCACGCGAAGGGCGGCGACGGCTGAGCATTCGCAGGCTCGCGGCACCATGGTGCCATTACGTGCCCCGGGCCCCGCGCGCATCCTCGGTCCACATGATCGAACCCGCGCACGCGCCGCCGCCATGGACCGCATTGCCACGCTGCACTTCAACGACGGCTCCAAGCTCTCGTTCGATTTTCCCGAGCAGATCGCGAACGCCGCCGGCAAGCAGCTGAGGCTCGCCGACTTCATGGCGAGCAAGCACGTGGTGGTCGAGGCCGAGGGCCAGGTGTTCGTGTTCCCCGTCGGCAGCATCAAGTACATCGCGCTGTCGGTGCCCACCCGATCCAAGGAGACGCTGGGCGCCTTGCCGCGCCACGCGATCACCGGCGCGCGCGTGCGCGCCTGAATCCCTCCCGAAAAGGAAAAATGCCATGAGGATCCGCTCCGCCGCCGCAGCCCTCGCGTGTGCCGCCGCCTTCGCGGCCGGTGCCGCATTCGCCGCCTCCACGACCGACAAGCAGGCCGAGCTGCAGAAGGCCGCCGATGCCACGCTCATGAAGTTCTACAAGTCGAAGCCCGCGCTCGAGAAGGAAGTGAAGGCCTCGCCGGGCTATGCGGTGTTCACGACCTACGGGCTCACGTTCCTCATCGGCGGCTCGGGCGGCGGCGGCGTGGCGAAGAACGCCGCCGGCAAGCCGACCTACATGTCGATGGGCCAGGTGAGCGCCGGACCCAAGATCGGCGTGGGCAGCACCGAGATGCTGATGGTCTTCAAGACGCCCAAGGCCTACCAGGACTTCGTCGACAACGGCTGGGAATTCGGCGGCGGCGGCGCGGCGAGCGCGGGCGCGGGCAAGCACAAGGCGGGCGAGGGCGAGGGCGAGAAGTTCGTGAACGACGCCAGGGTCTACACGTACACGAAGAACGGTGTCGAGTTCGGCGGCGAGTTCGCGGGGACGAAGTTCTGGAAGGACAAGGAGCTCAACTGATGTCGCGTGCCGCGGTCGCCCCGCCGCCTGCAGCCGCGGACGCGCTCAGCCGCGCCGCGCGCGGCGCGCAAGTGTCGGCGAAGGCCGGGCTGGTCCTCCAGCGCCGGCTGAAGACCGCGTCGGAGCGTTTCAACACGGCGGCGGCCGCCGCCGCGCAGCGCCTGGATGGCGCGAGCCCGGCGACCTTCGTCGAGGCGATCACCCAGGGTGCCGCCTACTGGACCGACGCGGCCCAGCGCTCGATCCTCTTCTGGGACACGCTGCGCGAGCGCGGCAACCGTTATCTGGAGCACGTGCGCGCGGGCTCGCCTCCCGTGCTCACCTTCGATTACGAGACGGTGCTGGACGCGCGCACCTTCGAGCGGCCGGTGAACTACGCGCTGGTGCGCATCGTGCCGCCCCAGGGCGTGAAGGTGAATGCGGCCTTGCGTCCCTACATCATCATCGATCCGCGCGCGGGCCACGGGCCCGGCATCGGCGGGTTCAAGGACGACTCGCAGGTCGGCGTGGCGCTCAAGGCGGGCCATCCCGTGTACTTCGTCATCTTCTTTCCCGAGCCCGAGGCCGGGCAGACGCTCATGGACGTGTGCGACGCCGAGAGGCATTTCGTCCGCCACGTGCGCGAGCTGCACCCGAAGAGCGCCAAGCCCGCCATCATCGGCAACTGCCAGGGGGGCTGGGCCGCGATGATGCTCGTCGCGTCCGATCCCGAGCAGACGGGGCCGCTCGTCATCAACGGCGCGCCCATGTCCTACTGGGGCGGGGCGTGGAGCGAGGGCGAGGGCGACAACCCCATGCGCTACGCCGGCGGTCTCCTGGGCGGCACGTGGCTCGCCTCCGCGGTCTCCGACCTCGGCGCCGGCAAGTTCGACGGCGCCTATCTCGTCGAGAACTTCGAGAACCTCAATCCCGCGAACACGTTCTGGGACAAGTACTACCACCTGTACGCGAACGTCGATACGGAGCCCCCGCGGTTCCTCGAATTCGAGCGCTGGTGGGGCGGCTTCTTCCTCATGAACCGCGAGGAGATCGAGTGGATCACGCAGAACCTCTTCGTGGGCAACCGCGCATGGGGTGGCAGCGGCTCGGCGAGCGGCTCCTTCGACCTGCGCGCGATCCGCGTGCCGATCGTGCTCTTCGCCTCGATGGGCGACAACATCACCCCGCCCCAGCAGGCCTTCAACTGGGTGGGTGACGTCTACGGCTCTACCGAGGAGATCAAGGCCAACGGCCAGGTCATCGTCGGGCTCGTGCACGAGGACATCGGCCACCTCGGCATCTTCGTCTCCGGCAAGGTGGCGAAGAAGGAGCACGCGCAGATCGTGAACGTGATGGACGCGATCGAGTCGCTGCGCCCGGGGCTCTACGCGATGAAGATCGCCGACAAGGCGGGCGGCGGATACCAGGTGAGCTTCGAGGAGAGGCGCCTGGAAGACGTGATGAAGAAGCTCAACCGCTTCGGGCGCGAGGACGAGCGGGCGTTCGCGAACGCGAATGCCGTCTCGGAGTTCAACCAGCGCGCCTACGAGATCTTCGCCCGCCCCGTGCTGGGGGGCATGGCGAACGAGGAGGCGGGACGTATCGCGCGCCAATTCCATCCCCTCCGCGCGCAGCGCTGGGCGGTCTCCGACATGAACCCGTGGACCGCGGCCATGGGCCCCCTCGCCGCCGCGGTGCGCGCGAACCGCCGGCCGCTGCCGCCGGATTCGGCCGCGCGCCGCGTCGAGCGCTACCTCTCGGATGTGCTGAGCGCGTCCCTCGAGTGCTATCGCGCGGTGCGCGACGCGTGGAGCGAGAACGCGTTCTTCCAGCTCTACGGCAACGTGCTGGCCCTGGACACGTCGCTGCCCGGCGCCGCGGCGCCCTCCACGGGGCTGCGCGACGAGCCGTTCGCCCGCGCCATGCTGGAGAAGATCGCGAGCGGCGGCTACCCCGAGGCCGTGGCGCGCGTGGCGGCGCTGCTCGCGCGCAGCGGACAGCCGATTCCCCTCGCGCGCCTCGATCTCAAGCGCGAGCTGGTGCAGAAGTACGACGCGCTGCTGCCGCGCGTGAAGCCGGAGGAGTGGCGACGCATCCGCGGCGGCCAGGAAGTCGTGGTCGAGCTCGAGCCAGCCCGCGCCTTGGGGACGCTGGGCGACCTGGTTCCCGCGGCGGCCGACCGCGAGCGGCTCCTGTCGCTCCTCGCCCACGTGCTCGACGAGGGCCATGCGCGCGGCGTCACACCCACGGCCGAGCAGCAGGCCACGCTCGGTCGCATTCGTGAATCCCTCGGCGTCCGCGGCGCTCGCGCACGGCTTCGCAAGGCGGCGGCCCCGCGCCGCAAGAAGGCGCTAGCGTGAACGACGCCAAGCCACACGCCAACTACGAGAGGCTCATCGAACGCGCCAAGGCGCTCGAGCCCGCGCCGACCGCCGTCGCCTATCCTTGCGACGAGGCGTCGTTGCGCGGCGCGCTCGAAGCGCACCACATGGGACTCCTGCAGGCGATCCTCGTGGGTCCACGCGCGCGTATCGCGGAGGTGGCCCGGCGCGCCAAGATCGACATCTCCAACGTCGACCTCATCGACACCGCCGACAGCGAGCCGGATGCGGCGGCACAGGCGGTGCGCCTCGCGAGCGAGGGGCGCGCCCGCATGCTCATGAAGGGCAGCCTGCACACCGACCAGATCATGGCCGCGGTGATCAAGCGCGAGGCCGGGTTGCGGACCCAGCGCCGCGTCAGCCACTGTTTCGTGATGGACGTGCCCGCGATCGACCGCGTGATCGTGGTGACGGACGCGGCCATCAACATCTTCCCGACGCTCGAGGAGAAGGTCGACATCGTGCAGAACGCGATCGACCTGTGCCACGCGCTCGGCAAGGCGAAGCCGCTCGTGGCGATCCTCTCCGCGATGGAGACGGTGAACCCCAAGGTCGCCTCGACGGTCGAGGCCGCGGCGCTCTGCAAGATGGCCGATCGCGGCCAGATCACCGGCGGCATCCTCGACGGCCCGCTGGCACTCGACAACGCCATCGACCTCGCCGCCGCGCGCATCAAGAAGATCGACTCGCCCGTCGCCGGCAAGGCCGACGTGCTCGTCGTGCCCGATCTCGAGGCGGGCAACATGCTCGCGAAGAGCCTCTCCTTCATGGCGAACGCCGATGCGGCGGGCATCGTGCTGGGCGCCCGGGTGCCGGTCATCCTCACCAGCCGCGCCGACTCGGTCATGACGCGGCTCGCCTCCTGCGCGGTCGCCGCCCTGGTCGCGCACGCGCGCAGCCGCGACCTGCTCAAAGCCGTCGCATGAACTCCGCGATCGCCGTCCTCAACTCGGGCTCCTCGAGCATCAAGTTCTCGCTCTACGAGGCGAGGGGCACGCGCACGCGCGTGCGGGGACAGCTCGAGGCGATCCATACGGCGCCGCGCTTCGTGGCGCGCGACGCGGCCGGCAACACGGTGGCGGAAAAGACGTGGTCGTCCGGGACGCCGCTGGGCCACGATGGAGCGCTCGACTACATCGTGGCGCACCTGCGCTCGGCCCTCGGCGGCACGCCCCTCGCGGCCGTGGGCCACCGCGTGGTCCACGGGGGCATGCACTTCGACGCCCCCGCGCGGGTCGATTCCAGGGTGCTGGGCCAGCTCGAGCACCTCATACCGCTGGCACCCCTGCACCAGCCGCACAATCTCGCGCCCATCCGCCGGCTTCTCGAGCGCGCGCCGTCGGTGCCGCAGGTCGCCTGCTTCGATACGGCCTTCCACCGCACGCAGCCGGAGGTCGCGCAGATGTTCGGCCTGCCGCGCACGTATCACGACGAGGGCGTGCGGCGCTTCGGCTTCCATGGACTTTCCTACGAGTACATTGCCTCGCAGCTGCTGTTGACGGATGCCGTGGCGGCGCGCGGCAGGACCATCGTGCTGCACCTGGGCAACGGGGCCAGCATGTGCGCGCTCCTCGAGGGGCGCAGCGTCGCGACGACCATGGGCTTCACCGCCGTGGACGGCCTGCTGATGGGAACGCGCTGCGGCGCGCTGGATCCCGGCGTGATCCTGTACCTCATGGAAACGCATCGCATGGACGCGCGCGCGGTGGAACGGCTGATCTACCAGCACTCGGGTCTCCTCGGCGTCTCGGGCGTGTCCTCGGACATGCGCACCCTGCTGGCGTCGCCCGAGCCGGGCGCGCGCGTCGCGATCGACCTGTACATCCATCGCATCCGCCGCGAGATGGGCGCGCTCGCCGCGGCCCTGGGCGGCGTCGATGCGATCGTCTTTACCGGCGGCGTCGGCGAGAACGCCGCGGCCATCCGCGCGCGGGTCTGCCGCGACGCGGCGTGGCTGGGCGTGGACCTCGATCCGGAAGCGAACGCGGCGGGCGCGAGCCTCGTGACCTCGGCAGCGAGCCGCGTGAAGGCCTGGCGCCTCGCGACCGACGAGGAGGGCGTCATCGCGCGGCACACGCACCGGCTCACGTCGCGCGAGCCGGTTGCGGAGGACCTGCATGCCTGAGACGAGCGTCGCGGTGATCACCGGATCCACGAGCGGCATCGGGCTCGGGATCGCGGAGGCGCTCGCCTGCGAGGGCATGGACATCGTGCTCAACGGCTTCGGCGATCCGGGCGAGATCGAGGCGCTGCGCGATCGCATCGCCGACGAGGCGGGGGTGCGCGTGGTCTACAACGGCGCCGACATGTCGAAGCCCAACGAGGTGCGCGGCATGATCGCGCAGGCCACGCGCGAGCTCGGACGCGTGGACATCCTCGTGAACAACGCCGGGATCCAGCACACGGCGTGGGTGCAGGACTTCCCGACCGAGCGCTGGGATGCGATCCTCGCGATCAACCTCTCGGCGGCATTCCACGCGACGGCCGCGGTGCTGCCGCAGATGCTCGGGCGCAACTGGGGCCGCATCGTGAACGTGGCCTCGGTGCACGGGCTGGTGGGCTCCATGCAGAAGGTCGCGTACGTGGCGGCGAAGCATGGCGTCATCGGGCTCACGAAGGTCGTGGCCCTCGAGACCGCCACGACCGGCGTCACCTGCAATGCCATCTGCCCGGGCTGGGTACTGACGCCGCTCGTGCAGAAGCAGATCGACGAGGTGTCGGCACGTGAGCGCATCGGCCTCGACCAGGCGCGCTCGCACCTGCTGAGCGAAAAGCAGCCGTCGCACCAGTTCGCCACACCCGCGCAGGTCGGCGCGCTCGCCGCCTTCCTGTGCTCCGAGGATGCGGCCCAGATGCGCGGGGCGGCACTTCCCGTCGACGGCGCATGGCTCGCGCAATGAGGCGCCCATGAAAACCGCCTCCCTCGAGCAGGCCGTCGCCGCGATCCCCGAGGGGTCGAGCCTCATGATCGGCGGATTCATGGGCGTGGGCACGCCCGAGGGCCTGGTCGACGAGCTCGTGCGCCAGCGCAAGCGCGGCCTCACCGTCATCGCCAACGACAACGCGCTGCCCGGCAAGGGCATCGGCAAGCTGGTCGACGCGGGCCTCGTGGAGCGGACGATCACGAGCCACATCGGGCTCAATCCCGAGACGCAGAAGCGCATGCTCGCCGGCACCCTGCAGGTCGAGCTGGTTCCCCAGGGCACCCTCATCGAGCGCATCCGCGCCGGGGGCTGCGGGCTGGGCGGCGTGCTCACCGCCACGGGCGTGGGCACCGTGGTCGAGGAGGGCAAGCAGGTCATCGAGGTCGCCGGCAAGCGCTACCTGCTGGAGGTCGCGCTGCGCGCGGATTTCGCGCTCGTGCATTCCTTCCTCGCCGACTACCTGGGAAACCTCGCCTATGCGCTCACGGCGCGCAACTTCAATCCGGTCATCGCGCTCGCCGCGGATACCGTCATCGTGGAGGCGGAGCACATCGTGCCGGTGGGCGTGATCGCGCCCGACCACGTGATCACCCCCGGGCCGCTGGTCGACTGGCTCATCGCCGCATGAATGCCCCGGACCTCATCGCGCGCCGCATCGCCGCCGAGCTGGCGGACGGCATGCTCGTGAACCTCGGCATCGGCATCCCGACGCGCGTGGCGGACTTCGTGCCGCCCGGCATCAAGGTCTGGTTCCAGTCGGAGAACGGGCTCATCGGCACGGGGCCGGTGCCGGAACCGGCACTCGCGCAGAAGCGGCTCACCGACGCGGGCGGCAAGCCCGTGACCGCGCTTCCCGGCGCGTGCGCCTTCGATAGCGCCATGTCCTTCGGCTTGATCCGCGGCGGGCACCTCGACGTCACGGTGCTCGGCGGCCTGCAGGTCGACGCCGAGGGCCGCCTCGCCAACTGGATGATCCCCGGAAAGATGGTGCCCGGCATGGGCGGCGCCATGGACCTCGTCGCGGGCGCCCGGCGCGTGATCGTCGCGATGCAGCACACGGCCAGGGGCAAGTCGAAGATCGTGCGCCGCTGCACGCTGCCGCTCACGTCGGTGCGGCCCGTCGACCTGCTCGTGACCGAGCTCGCGGTGTTCACCTTTCCCGCGGGGCGCGCCACGCTCATCGAGCTGCAGCCCGGGGCGAGCCTCGCCCAGGTGCTCGAGTCGACCGAGGCGCCGGTCGAGGTCGCCGCGGGCGTGCGCGAGACCGAATTGCAGACCGAGGACGAGACATGAGCGCCGCCAGCGCCACCCGCACGACAGCGGGAAAGGGCACGAAGGCACGGCCGCTCGCGGCCGCCGCACCAGCGCCGATCCTCGAGGGCCGCAAGGCGCTCGTCATCGGGGTCGCCAACGAGCATTCGATCGCGTGGGGATGTGCCAGCGCCTTTCGCCAGCTCGGGGCCGACGTGGCCGTCACCTACCTCAACGAGCGGGCGAAGCCCTTCGTCGAGCCGCTCGCGCGCGAGCTGCAGTCGCCGCTGCTGCTGGCACTCGACGTGGCGAAGCCGGGCGAGCTGGAGGCGGTCTTCGAGCGCGTGAAGAAGGAATGGGGCCGCCTGGACATCCTCGTGCACTCGATCGCCTGGGCGCCCAAGGCGGACCTCGAGGGCGGACTCCTCGAATGCAGCGCGGAGGGCTTCGCGAAGGCGATGGACATCTCGTGCCATTCGTTCGTGCGCATGGCGAGGCTCGCCGCACCGCTCATGACCGACGGCGGGACGATGTTCGCCATGAGCTACCACGGCGCGGCGAAGGTCGTGCCGAACTACAACGTGATGGGACCGGTCAAGGCGGCGCTCGAGGCTTCGTGCCGCTACCTCGCCTACGAGCTGGGCAAGAAGAAGATCCGCGTGCATGCGATCTCGCCGGGCCCTCTCAAGACCCGCGCCGCCTCGGGGCTGCGCGACTTCGACCTGATGCTCAACGACGCCGTGAAGCGCGCCCCGGTGGGCGACCTGGTCGACATCATGGACGTGGGTTTCACGTGCGCGTATCTCGCCACACCGTACGCGCGCCGCATCACCGGCGAGACGATGTACGTCGACGCCGGCATCAACATCATGGCCTGAGGAGATCACCGTGAAACTCTGGATGGGCAACATCGCGCCGGAAACGACCGAGACCGAGCTGCGTGCGTTTCTCGAGCGCTACGGCATGTCCGCGGTCGTCTCCGTGCAGCGCATGGCCGACGAGGCCTTGCGCCCGGCGGCCATCGTCGAGGTGGCCGCCGCCGTGGAACAGCTGCAGCGGCTCACGCAACGTCTCAATGGCATGTACTGGAAGGGCCGGGCCCTGACGGTGCAAACGATGATGAGGTGAATCCATGAAACCGCTATCGACGTTCGTCCTGCGCATGGCCGTGTCCGCCTTCGCCTGTGCGCTCGTGATCACTCCCGCCGCGAAGGCGCAGCAGCCTGCGAGCCCGCCCGCGAATGCGCCGGCGGCCAAGCCCGCGTCGGGGAAGACCTTCTCCCAGAAGGACCTCGACGAGCTGCTGGCGCCCATCGCGCTCTATCCCGATGCGCTGCTGGCCCAGGTGCTGATGGGCTCGACGTATCCGTTGGAGGTGGTCGAGGCCGCCCGATGGCAGAAGGCGAATCCCACCCTCAAGGACAAGGCCCTCGACGACGCGCTCACCAAGCAGTCGTGGGATCCCGCGGTCAAGTCGCTCACCGCGGTGCCGCAGGTCCTCACGATGATGAACGAGAAGCTCGACTGGACGACCAAGCTCGGGGACGCGTTCCTCGCGCAGCAGGAGGACGTGCTCAAGACCACGCAGAGCCTGCGCAAGAAGGCCGACGAGGCCGGCAACCTCAAGACCTCGGGCGAGATGACGGTCAAGAAGGAGGTCGAGAACAGCGTCCAGGTGATCAAGATCGAGTCGCCGAAGCCCGACGTGGTCTACGTGCCGACGTATAACCCGGCGACCGTCTACGGGTCCTGGTGGTACTCGTACCCGCCGCCCTATTACTACTATCCGCCGGGCTACGCGTATGGCTCGGGACTCGCGTTCGCGACCGGGGTGGTCGTCGGGGCCGCGATCTGGGGCAACGTCGGCTGGGGCAACAACGAGATCAACATCAACAACAACTTCAACAGGAACACGAACATCCAGGGCGGCGACCGCAACAACATCCAGGGCGGCGACAAGTGGAAGCACAACTCCGAGCACCGCAAAGGCGCTGCCTACCGCGACAACGCGACGGCGCAGAAATACAACAAGGGCGGTGATCGCCAGGCTTCGCAGTCGCGCGACCAGTTCCGCGGACGCGCCGAGCAGGGGCGCACGGAGATGTCCGGCATGGATCGCGGCGAGCTGCAGCGCAGCGCAGACCGTGCAGGCGGCCAGGGCGGCGATCGCGGCGGCGGGCAGCGCGGCGGTGGCGGCCAGGTGAACGCCACGAACTATGGCGGCGGCGCCTCCCAGCGCTCGAGCGGCGCGAGTGCGTCGCAGCGCTCGAGCAACGCGGGTGCTTCCCAGCGCTCGGGCAGCAACAGCGGTTTCTCGGGCGCGGGCGGCGGCGGCTCGTCGGCGCGCGCGTCGAGCTCGCGCGGAAGCGCCAGCCGCGGCGGCGGTGGCGGCGGACGCGGCGGTGGCGGCGGACGGCGCTAGGCATCGCGAACCCAACCCGGAGAACGACATGAAGATCCGCAAATCGATCCTCCTCGGCGCGGCCTGTGCAGCGCTTGCCGCTTCACTTTCGCCGAGTGCATATCCCCAACCCGAAGCAACGCCGGCCGCGGCCAAGTCCACGGTGAAGCAGCGCACGTTCGCCACGCCGGCCGAAGCCGCGAAGGCCCTCGCCGAGGCGGCGCGCGCGAAGAAGGTGCAGGACCTCCTCGCCATCGTGGGGCCCGGCTCCGCGAGCTGGCTCTTCTCGGGCGACATGGTGGCCGACGCCAACGACTGGGCGAAGTTCGTCGCGGCCTATGACGAGAAGAACGGCTTGGACAGCCCGGACGCCAACCGCGCGGTGCTGCAGGTCGGCAACGACGCCTGGCCCTTCCCGGCTCCGATCGTGAAGCACGGAGCGACGTGGTCGTTCGACGCGAATGCCGGCCGCGAGGAGATCCTCAACCGGCGCGTGGGCCGCAACGAGCTCGATGCGATGCAGACCATGCTCGCGATCGTCGATGCGCAGCGCGAATACGCGCAAGGCGATGCGGACGGCAACGGGTATGCCGACTATGCGTTGCGCTTCCGCTCCACGCCCGGCAAGAAGGACGGCCTCTTCTGGCCGAGCGCGGACGGCGAGCCGCAGAGCCCGCTGGGACCCCTCGTCGCGGTCGCGGCGAAGGAGGGCTACGGCAAGCAGGCGAAGGGCGCGAAGCGCGAGGCCTATCACGGGTACTACTACAGGATCCTCACCGCCCAGGGCAAGAATGCGCCGGGCGGCGCCTACGACTACATGGTGAAGGGCAAGCTGCTGGGCGGGTTCGCGGTCGTCGCATGGCCGGCGAACTACGGCTCCTCGGGCGTCATGAGCTTCCTGGTGAACCACGACGGCGTCGTCTACGAGAAGGACCTGGGCGCGCAGACGAACGCTCTCGCCTCGTCGATGAGCGTGTACAACCCCGATGCGACCTGGAGGAAGTCGCAATGAAGCCTTTCATCGCCGCCGCCGCTCTCCTTGCGGGCCTGGCGGCGTTGCCCGCGCCCGCGCAGAATGCCGCTCCCCCTCCTGCCGCCGCGGCAATGCCAAGCACGGCGGATTCGCTGCGCCAGGCGATGCGCACCGACAAGCGCGGTCTCGTCGAGCGCAACATGCAGCTCACCGCGCAGGAGGCCGCCAAGTTCTGGCCCATCTACGATACCTACCAGCAGGAGCTGGACCGCGTCGTGCAGCGCGAGAACCGCGCGATCCTCGACTACATCAACGCCGAGAACACGATGACCGACGCGAATGCCAAGCGCATCGCGCGCGAGGTCCTGCGCGCGCAGGGCGAGGAGCACAAGCTGCGCGAGAAGCAGCTGCGCCGGATGCTCGCGGTGCTGCCCGCGCGCAAGGCCGTGCGCTACCTGCAGATCGAGACGAAGCTCGCCACGCTGCAGCGCTACGACGTGGCGGAGCGCATCCCGCTCGTGCGTTGACCCTTTGGAGACCGACATGAACGTAACCCGTGCACCCCTCGTGCTGGCCCTCGCGGCCGCGCTTTCGCTCGCCGCGTGCGAGAACCCGCCCACCAAGGAGCAAAAGGGCTCTGTCGCCGGCGCGGTCGTGGGCGGCGTGGTGGGCTCCACCATCGGCGGCGGTACCGGACGCACCGTGGCGATCGTCGCGGGCACCGTCGCGGGCGCGCTCATCGGCGGCAACATCGGCAAGAAGATGGACGAAGCCGATCGCCTCAAGGCCGCGCAGGCGCTCGAATCGACGCCCACGGGCCAGGCCGCCACATGGCGCAATCCCGACAGCGGCAATCAATACAGCATGACGCCCACGCGCACCTATGAGGCCTCCGGCGGCCCATGCCGCGACTTCACGGTCGCGGCGACCGTCGACGGCAAGCCCGAGAACGTGCAGGGCACGGCGTGCCGCCAGGCCGACGGCAGCTGGAAGACGGCCGGCTGAAGCTTCCCGTCAGGGCATCCTTTTCGCCGGCCCGGCTCACGAGGCCGCGGCCGGCGGCTCCTTCGCGCGCAACAGCTTCGGCACGAGGCTGACCGCGACGGCCACGGCGATGCCGAGGAGCGTCTCGGCGAGGCGCAGCGCGGCATAGCTCCAGGCGTGCTGCGCATGGTCGAGCAGGACGATCGCGCACACATACCCCGCGAGCTTCGAGGCCTCCTTCATTTTCAGGGCGTGGCACGCCAGGATCGCGCACGCCACACCGGGCGCGATGACCCATGCGGCCGGGGCCAGCGGGCTCAACGCCGCGCCCAGAGCGGCGCCGAGCACCGTTCCCGCCATGCGCTGCAGCGCCAGCTGCCGCGTTTTCGAGGGCGCCAGGTCCGTCACGATCACCGCGGCGATCATGGCGTAGATCGGGAAGGGCAGCTCGAGCGCGCGTGCGAGCACGACGGAGAACGCCGCCGCGAGTCCCGCGCGCACCGCGAGCTGCAGCGACGGGATCGTCGATGCCATCGCTAGAGCAGCAGCTTGATGAGGCGCAGGGCGAGCTCGCGGGCGGGGATCACGGTGAGCAGCAGCGGCGCCATGGGCGCGAGCGTGGCGAGCGCGAGCTTCACGACCGCTTCGCGTGTCACGGGCACCGTTCGCGTCGCGCGCACCGTGGCGAGGCTGTTCGAGAGATCGGCGAGCGACTGGATGTCGCCGGTCCCGAGCGGCGACTCGCGGCTACCGATCCACTTCGACTCGAACTCGCGCGCATAGCGCTGGGCGAGGCGGCCATAGTCACGGTTCGCCGCACGCTTGGCGGCCGCGACCTGGGGCGCGAAGACCGCGAGCGGGCCGACCATGAGCACGAGCAGGTAGGCCAGCAGGATCACCACCTCGATCGACGAATCGGGCAGCTTGGCCCCCGCGTGGATCACGCGATTCGCGATGTTGCCTCCCATGAGCGCGCCATGCGCCATGAGGAGCGGCACGAAGGCGAACACCGTTCCCGAGAGGAATCCGAGGCCCGCGCAGAGGTCGCCGTGCATGGCCGAAAGCTCGAGGGGGATGCGCGAAACCTGCCAGAGGAAGCGGATCCAGATCGCGATGCGGAAATACCAGCGCAGCAGGAGGAACTGGAAGATCGGCACGCTCACGTACGCATACCAATAGCCCGCGAGGGTGAGGTGCGGGCCATCCGGGGTGGGTGTCGAGTACCAGGTGGGAACGTCGAGCACGGCGAAATGGCGCCAGAGGAAGGGAATGCCCAACCCGTAGATCAGCGCGATCATCGCGACCTCCGCGGTGATCGAGTTGCGCAGGCGGAAGGCGGAATGAAGGCATTCGTGGAACCGCCCGAGGGACTCGGCGGGAACGAGGTCGCGCGCCACGAACTCGCCCGCCACCGGACGAAGCCGCAGGTGCACGAGCAACTCGGCCGCGATGAGAAGCGGTACGGCCACGAGGAAGCGCACGTGCACCTCGATGTCCTTCAGGAAGGATACGGCGGGCGCGGCGTCGTGCGTCCGGGCGAGCAACGCCAGCACGGCCAGGGGCAGCCAGCCCAGCACCGCGAAGGACACGATGCGGCGCCGCGCGAGCTCGAGCGCGTCGCCGGAGATGTGGGCGCGCCGCAGGAGCTGGTAGAGCGGGCCGCCGAGCACGATCGAGAACGCGCGCGGGTCCTCGGCATCGCCTTCGCCGGCCGGATGCAGCATCTCGTGGACGAGGGCCATGTCAGCTCACCGGGACCGTGACAAGCGGCTGGCCCTTCGGCGCCGTGTCCATGAGGGAGAAGATCATCATCACGAAGGAGAAGACGCCCTTCGAGGGGTAATCGGTCTCGTCGATCCAGAACCAGTGGCCGTGGTACTCGATGCTCACGAAGGGTTGCGCGGGCGCCGCGTCGCCGCTGTGGATGCGAATCAGCGGCCTGTAGCCCGCCGCGCCGTCGCTTTCGAAGCGCGGCACGGCGGGCACGATGCCTTGCGCCACGTCGTCCTGCGGCACCTCGATCGCGGAGGCGAGGTCGATCAGGATCTCGAGCATCGAGCGGGTGACGAGCGCGAGCTCGCTATCGGTCTTCGGGACCGAGCCGTACACCACGCGGATCTCGGTGGCGTCCGTGCGGATGCCGAGCGCGCCGCGCAGCGCCCGCATCTCGTCGCGGATCTCGGGCGTCTCCTCGTTGCGATGCAGGACGAGCACGGTGAGCTCGCGTCCGTCGTCGTTCTGGATGCGCATGCCGACCGCCGCGGAGGCCTGGATGCGGCGCATGGCGCCGGTGACCGTCGACCATTCCGGGTCCGCCCCGCGGGCGCGCGCGCCGCCGCCGAAGCGGTTGTAGACGCCGTTGGCCGAGCTCACCATCATCCTCATCACGGAATCGGCGGCCCATCCCGACTGGATCAGCGAGACCACCACGGCGGGCTGCAGCGGCGTCATGAGGCTGCGCGTGAAGCGCTCGCCGAGCAGCGGGCTGTAGGTGATCGTGGGCCTGTCGATGTAGTGCGCGAAGCCGGTCGCGGCGGACACCGTCGGCGCCGATCCGGACGTCCACGTGCCGCCGGCCGTCACCTGGCCCTCGACGGTATATGAATTGATGATCGACGACACGTCGAGGAACATCGGCGTGTCGCCATAGCGCAGCTTCACCATGTTGAGCAGCATCGTGCGCTTCCACGATGTGGTGATGGCGTGGTCGTAGTCGACGCGGTCGCGCGCGATGGTGGAAGGGCCCACGCTCGCGCACCCGGCGAGCCACGCCGCGGCGAGGGCAGCCCACGGCCGCCCGGCCGCCCTCATGCTCCTACTTCTTCTTCTTCGCGGGCGCGACCGGCTCCAGCGCCACGGCGAACGCCTCGGTGTACGTGGCCTGCACCTGGTCGCCTTTCTTCACGAGCTTCACCTGTGCCGGGTCGTTCAGGTGCAGGTCGACCACCTCGCCGTGCTCGTTCTTCACCTGCACCAGGTTCTTCTTGGGGTCGACGCCCACGACATCGGCGACGACGGTCACCTCGCGGGATGCGATGCCGCCCGGCTTCTCGCCGGCCGCCGCACGGGTGGTCGAGGAGGTCTCGCGGCGCCCGACGACGTCCTTGCCGTCCTTCTTGAGCTCCACCGTGAGCGCTTCCATGTACCTCACGTGCACCTTGTCGCCGACCTTGATCTGGTCGAAGTTGCGCACCTCGTCGCCGGCGACGATCGTGTGGCTGTCGCCCTTCGGCATCTTGAGCACGACCTCGCGGGTGGCGGGGTTGATCGACTCCACCGTCGCCGTCGCCTTGACGAGCGAGACCGCCTTGCCCTTGCCGGGCTCGGTGGTGATGGCGCCGGACATCTTCGGTTCCTCCGCGAAGGCGGCCGGGACGGCGAGGACAGCGAAGGTGGCGGCGACGAGCGCGGCGACAACTTGCGGTTTGCGCATGGGAGCTCCGTTCGAAATGGGGGATCGACGCCACGATGCTGCGCGCCGCGCCGGCGGCCATCTATGGCACCAAGGTGCCTCTCAGGCCGAAGCGTCGATGTACTTGTACGGATAGTCCGGCGCCACGTACCCCGACGCCTTCTGGCGCTTGGGCAGGCGGATCTTCTCGTGCGGCGTGCGCTTGTAGGGGACGTGTTGCAGGACGTGCGCGATGATGTCCAGCCGGGCGCGCCTCTTGTCGTCGCTCCTCACGACGTACCACGGCGCCCAGGAGCTGTCGGTGTTCGCGAACATGTCGTCGCGCGCCCGCGAGTAGTCGAACCACCGGCTGTACGACTTCAGGTCCATCCCGGTGAGCTTCCAGAGCTTGCGCCCGTCGTCGATGCGCTCCTGCAGGCGGCGCGTCTGCTCATCGGGCGTCACCTCCAGCCAGTACTTGAGCAGGATCACGCCGGAATGGACGATCGCCTTCTCCACCGCCGGGACCATCTGGAAGAAGTCCTCGACCTGCTGCTCGCTCGCGAAGCCCATGACGCGCTCGACGCCGGCCCGGTTGTACCAGCTGCGGTCGAAGATGGTGATCTCGCCCGCGGCCGGAAGGTGCGGCAGGTAGCGCTGGATGTACATCTGCGACTTCTCGCGCTCGGTGGGCGCCGGCAGCGCCACGACGCGGAAGACGCGCGGGCTCACGCGCTCGGTGAGCGCGCGAATGGCACCGCCCTTGCCGGCGCCGTCGCGCCCCTCGAACACAATGCAGACCTTGGCACCCGTGCGCTGCGCCCAGAGCTGCAGTTGCACCAGCTCCTCGTGCAGCCCGGCGAGGCTTGCCTCGTATTCCTTGCGTCCGAGGTTTTCCAGCTTCGGCCGCTTGCCGTTGCCCTGCTTCTTCGCCTTCCTCGTTGCGCTCATGGGTGATCCTCAGAGAAATTTCGCCGCGTCGGCGAGACGGTTTCCGGGGCTCAGGCTCGCGCGCGGGAAGCGGGCGACCAGCACCGCAAAGGGACCGCGCGCGCCGAGCTCGAGCATCGACACGGCGGGCGTGACCGCGTGGGCGGACGGCGGCACGGCGAAGTTCATGGAATCCAGCGCGAGCGTGCACGCGTCGAGCGAGAGATGGTCGGCGTGGTGTGCCATGGCCTCGCCGATGTCGTCGAGGAGCGCGGGAAGGAGCTCTCGCGATGCCAGGCGCTCCAGCTCGCTCACCGTGCGCTCGAGCTCGCCCTCGAGCGCCGCCACGTCGCCGGGGCCCGCACCCGCGGACGGCGCGTCGATCGCGCCGAACCCGGCGCCGTGCCGCCGGGCGACCTGCAATCGCGCCCGCAGCAACGCCCGCTCCTGCTCGAGCTCGCGCTTGCCGGCGCGAATCGCCCCGGTGCGCCGCAGGGCGACCAACGCGAGGTACTCGAGGGACCGCTGGACCAGCTCCTCGCGCAGGCTCGCCTCGTCGCCGCGAGGAGCGAGGACCCGGGGCTCGGTAAAGCTCACGGTCGTACGCGCGACCTCCATCTGGACGGCATCCCCGGAGAGCGCGGGTGCCAGCACGCGCCTCTCGACCGGTAGCAGCGCGAGGAGCCCGAAGCAGTCGCCCGCCGGATGGAGCGCGAAGAAGTCGCGCACCTCCTCCTGGTTGCCGAACGCGGCGGCCGTATCCGCGGCGCGCGCGAAAAGTGCGCGCAGCGTGTCGTCGCGCGCCCACGACAGCGGGCTCACCTCGATGGGCCCGGGGATCCGGGCGATGGACGGGAAGAGGGCGCGGTATGCCGCGGCCACGGCACCGCGCAGCCGCTCGCGGTAACCCCTCACGAGCGCCAGGCGCTGGTCCGTCGCGGCGACGATGCGATCGATGAGCGGATCGGCGAGCTGCGCGTCGTGACGTAAGGCCCCGCGCCCGGCGGAACCCCTGAAGAGCCGCTCGAGCACCTTCACGGCGATGACAGCGCGTTCGTGGAGAAGCTGCCGCCGAGGGCGAGGTGCAGGTTCACCCGCTGGATCAGGCGCTCCGCCTGGACGTGGACGAGCGAGGTGCGTGCCGTGTGCAATGCCAGCAGTTGCGTCTGCACGCTGCGCTGGTCGGCCGAGCCCACGTCGTAGCGCACGCGGGTGAAGCCCAGGGCCCGCTCGTTGGCCTGCACCGCGGCGGCAAGCACCTGCGCGCGAGTGTCGAGGTTGAAGGACGCCGACAGCGCATTCTCGACCTCGGCGAACGCGCGCGACCCGATGCGCGCGTAGTCCGCGGCGGCGGCTTTCTGCTCGGCCGTGCGCACGTCGACCTGCGCCTTCAGCGCGCCCGCGTTGAAGATCGGCGCGGTGAGGCTTCCTCCATAGGACCACACGGGATTGTCGCGCTCCTTGAGCACGAAGAGGTCGCTCGAGATGGAGCTCACCGACGCGGTGAGCGCGATGCGCGGAAGGCGTGCCGCGCGCGCTTCCTCCTTCGCGTAGAAGGCGGCCGCCACGCGGCGCTCGGCCGCGCGCACATCGGGGCGCCGCTCGAGGAGTTGCGAGGGCAATCCCGCGGGCACGGCGGCAGGAGGTGCCGGCAGTCCGCTGCCCACGTCCAGCTCCGCCGAGGGATAGCGTCCGGCCAGGATCTCGACCGCGCGCAGCGCGTTCTGCCGGGCGAGGTCCGCCTGGAGTGCCACGTCGCGGTAAGCCAGCACGCTCGCCTCCGACTGGGCGATCTCCAGGTCGTCGGTCTTGCCCACGCGCGCGCGATCGCGCGTGAGCCCCGCCAGCGCGTCGGCGGAGGCCACCATGTCGCGCGCGAGGGCGCCCTGGGCGATCGCCTCGCGCGCGAGGAACCAGCTCTTCGCCACCAGCGCGGCGATCGAAGCCTGCGCATAGCGGGCGTCGAGCACCGCCGCTTCGTATTGCGCCGTGGCGCCCGCGCGATTCGCGCGCACGCGGCCCCACAGGTCGATCTCCCAGCTCGCGAAGAGCCCGATGCCCTGCAGGCCGCTGCCGTCGCCCGAGAGCTTGCCGCCGCCCCGCCCCGCGAGGTTCAGCTGCGGGTAGAGCGCCGCGCCGGCCGCGCGGGCCGCCGCCTCGGCGGCCTCGACGCGCGCGGCGGCGACGACGAGATCGGGGTTGTAGGCGATGGCTTCGTCGACGAGCCGTGCCAGCTGCGGATCGTCGAACGTCGCGATCCAGCCGCCGGCCACCTCGGCCGGGTTCGCGTCCGTGCTCCACTTCGCGGGCACGTGCGCATTGGCCATGGCTTTCGCGCGGATGTCCTCGCTCGTGGGCGCGGGAGCCAGGGCGCAGGCGCCGGCGAGGCAGGAGAGGGCCGCGGCGGCGACCGGCCGCCAGGTCGCGTAGCGTTCCATCAGTGCAGCTTGAGGATCAGGTAGTTGACCTTCGTGTTGATGCGCAGGATCACCTTGCGCAGGATCTGGATCGCTTCGAGGTGCTCGGTGTAGATGGCGGCGTTGCCGCGCGCGCCCGCCGCCAGGAAGACGTCCCTGAACTTCGGGTCCACCGCGAGCTTCACCGGGAAGCGCCCGCCGGCGGGTGGCTGCGCTCCCGTCTGCGGCAGCGTGCTCGAAAGCGGCGATTGCCCCTGGCCGTTGGCCCACACGATCGAGTCGACGTGCGCCTTGATGATCTCGCCGGGAAGCGTCTCCAGCACGATCTCCGCCTCGTCGCCGGGCTTCACGGCGTAGAGCTCGTTCTGGTTGTAGATCGCGATCACGCTGAACTCGTCCTCCACGAACGTGAGCGCGGGCGTGAGGGGAAAGGCCGCGGTCATGGAGCCGGGACGCAACTGCACGTTGATGGGCGTGCCGTTCGCGGGTGCGAGCACCGTCGTCTGCGACAGGTCCCACTGCGCGCTTTCGAGCTGGGCGCGCACCTGGGCCACCTGCGCCCACTCGCCGTTCGACTTGGCGCCCATGCGCTGGCGGATCTGCCGCTCGGCGGCAAGCGCCTGTCCCTGGGCGCTGCGCGATTGGGCCTCGGTGCTGCGCGCGGCGTCGAGCGCGCCCTCGGCGTCCTTCAGGTTGGTCTCGGCCTGCTCGAGGTCGAAGCGGTTGCCGGCGCCCTTGGCGACGAGCTCGCGATTCTGCAGGACGCGCTTGCGCGCGAGCTCGACCTGCGCCAGCGCCTGCACGGTCCGCCCCGATGCGGCCTCGATCGCCGCCTTCGCCTGTCCCACCTGGTTCACGGCGCCGATCAACTGCTCGTCCAGCTCGCGGCCGCTGCCCTGCGCGTTCGCAAGCTGCGCCTCGAGGGCGTTCACCTGCAGCTGGTAGGGCGTCGGATCGATGCGGAACAGCACGTCGCCCTTCTTCATCGCGGCGTTGCCGTCCGCCGGAACCTCGATCACGCGCCCACGCACCTGCGGCACGACGTTCACCACGTACTTGAGCACGCGCACGTCATGGGAGGAGGGCGCCACGACGTTGAGCGCCAGCACCATGGCCGTGAGCCCCACGACCGGAAGCGTGATGACGACGACCTGGGACACGGTGTTCCACGGCAGCCACTTGAACTTGAAGAAGATGAGCCAGACGAAGAACGAGTAGATGCCGAGGAGGAGGGCTTCCATCTATTCGCTCCTGGCACCGGCCACGCCGACGGACCGGGGAGCACGGGACGCTGTCACGCCCACGCCGGCGGCGACCGGGCTTGCCCCTTCGGTGAGCGCATCGAGGTCTTCCAGCAGCCGTGCGAGGGGCGGCGGCAGCGCTCCCTTGGCGGCCATGTCGGCGAGCTCCGCGCGCAGGTGCGCCAGCTCCTCGGCGGGGAGGCCGCCCACGCGCGCCTTCTCGCCCATCTCGAGGTAATAGTCCTCGTGCTTCTCGGTGCCGTAGATCGCGCGGTAGCCGATGGGCCGCGTGTACGCCCAGAGCCAGGCGAAGGGCCACAGCATGCCGCCGAAGAAGAGCGACAGGATGCAGAGGACCTTGATCGAGTGCTTGTGCGGGTGGTGGTTCTTCTCCGCGATCTTCTCGGGCAGCACGTGCACGTAGAGGAAGCCCACGATCGCGGCGATCGGCACCATCACGAGGACGAACCAGGACAACCCGTTGGCGAAGGAATCGAGCGCGTCTCCGGACAGGAACGACGCGCGCGCCGCTCCCGGCAGGGCGAGCGCGGCCGCGAGGGCCAGGCGCGCGGGCGCGCGGCTCACCGCGTGAATTTCTGCGCGCATTCGCCGATCTTCTCCGTATAGACCTTGGGTTGCCAGTTGGTGCCGGTGGTGCGCTGGGCGGCGATGCGATAGCGCGTGCACGCCTCGAGCTCGAGCTCGAGCAGGCGCTCCTCGTCGGCGGGGCTCTGCGCCACGCGCCCGGTCTGGAAGCGGATCTTCACCTGGTGCTTGCCGGGCGCGAGCGGGTCCGATTCGACGGTATTGCGCGTGCTCTTGCCGTCGATCTGCGTGATGGCGGGCCGGAACTCCTTGCGCACCGTCGACTCGTCGGCGCCTTCCACGATGGACCAGGGTTGGTCGTACATGCCGGCGGCTGCGGCGGCCGTCGCGGCAAAGGCGAACAGGCAGGCGGCTCGGGAGGCGGTCATCGGATGTGCCTTGCGCTGGGCGAGGCCTTCACCTTGCCCGCGGCCCTCCGGGGCGGCAATCGCCCCTTGGTGCCGACCGGCGATGGGACCAAGGTCCAATGGCGCCCCCGCTGGGCGAGCCGGACGATGGACCCTGTCACCGGAGCCTTCCATGCCCAGCCGCACCTGCCTTCGTGCCACCCTCGTGGCGGCCGTCCTCGCCGCGCTCGCGGCCCCGGCCGCGCTCGCGATCAACGAGATGTTCGCGAAGGATGCGCCCATCTCGCGCATGACCGCGGACGACTTCGAGGTCGCGGGCGCCGTGATGCGCAAGGCGCTCGACGAGGGTCATGACGGCCAGGCGTACCCCTGGAACAATCCCGCCACGTCCGCGTCGGGCACCGTCACGCCGATGGCATCCTTCACGCGCCAGGGTTTGCATTGCCGCGGCGCAGCGTTCACGATCACCACGCGGGGCCAGACGTCGCGGAGCGCGTGGAACCTCTGCCGTACCCCCGACGGATGGAAGGTCGCGGAAGGAAGGTGAGCAATTGCCGCAGAAGCCGGCGCTTCCCGGGCATCAACGCATCGCCCAGGCCTGGCTCGGCGTGCTCGCCGCTTGCCTCGTGGCCCTCGCCGCTCCGGCGCACGGCGACCCGGACTCCCATGCCGACGCGTCATCGGATAACTGGAACATCGTCCTCATCCGCAACTGGGACGCGGCCTACGTGATCAACACCGTGCGCGAGCAGGCGCTGCGCGAAGCGGTGGAGAGGCAGGCGCCGAAGCGGGTCCAGTGGTTTACCGAGCACGTGGATGCCCTGCGTTTCGGCAGCGACTACGAGCCGCAATACGCCGCGGTGCTGAAGAGCAAGTACCGCAAGATGCATGTCGACCTCGTCATCGCGAGCGGGCTCGAGCCGTTGCAATTCGCGACGGCCCATCGCGACGAGCTGTGGCCCGGCGTGCCCATCGTCTTCAACGGCGTGATCGACGGTGCGCTCGACGGATGGCGGCGGGCGCCGCGCACGACCGGTGTCAGCATGGTGTTCGACGTTCCGGGGACGCTCGCGCTGGGACGTGCCCTGGTGCCCGGCGCGCGGGAGCTGTACGTGGTGTCCGGAGCCTCCGACGTCGATCGCCAGGTCCTCGAGATCGTCAATCGCCAGATCGACCGTGCAGGCTCGGGCCTGCAGCAGAAGGCGCTCGTGGGCCTCACGCGATCCGAGGTCGCCGAGAGCGTGAGCAAGCTGCCGCCGCACTCGCTCGTGCTGTACCTCACGCAGCTGCGCGATGCCCGCGGCGAGCTTTCGGGGCCCGGCGCGGGCGGCGTCACGGAGATCTCGAAGCGCTCGAGCGCGCCGGTGATCTCGCCGATCTATTCGCAGTACGGACGCGGACCGCTGGGCGGGTCCTCCTCGCCCATCGCCGCGCACGGGCGCATCGCGGGCGAGCTCGCGCGCCGCATCCTCGAGGGCGCCGATCCCGATGCGATCCCGCTCGCCGCGCTGCCCGCGCCGCTTTGCGAGGTGGACTGGAATGGCGTGCAGCGCTGGAAACTCGAGGAGTCGCTGGTGCCGGCCCAGTGCCGCCTGCTCAACAAGCCGCCGGACATGCTGCGAACCTACGTATGGTCGATCTTCGCGCTCGTCGCCATCGTGCTGCTGCAGGCGGCCCTGCTCTGGTCGCTCGCCCTGCAGAGCCGCCGCCGGCGCCGCGCCGAGGAGCAGCTGCGCGTGCGCAGCACCGAGATGGCGCAGGTGGCGCGCCTCTCCACGATCGGCGAGCTCACCGCGAGCATCGCGCACGAGATCAACCAGCCCATGGGCGCCATCCTGAGCAACACCGAGGCCGCGCAGATCATGCTCGAGCAGGGCACGCTCACGACCGAGAAGCTGCGCGAGATCCTCGCCGACATCCGCAGCGAGGACCTGCGCGCGAGCGACGTGATCCGCAGCCTGCGCAAGCTGCTCTCGCGCAGCGAATGGAACCTGCTGGCGCTGGAGCCCAACACCGAGGTCGCGGAGGCGCTGCGCCACGTGACGCTCGACGCGGCGCGACGCGACGTGCGCCTGCTGCCCACGTTCGGCGCCGACGTGCCGGCCGTCTTCGCCGACTCCGTGCAGCTGCAGCAGGTGGTGATCAACCTCGTCATGAACGCGATGGACGCCGTGTCGGGAGAGCCCGATTCCGGCCGCGAGGTGCAGGTCGCGACGCGGGCCATCCAGGGCGGCGTGGAGATCTGCGTGTCCGATCGCGGCCCCGGCGTGCCTCCCGAGAGCGAAACGAAGCTCTTCCAGTCCATGTTCACCACGAAGAAGGACGGCATGGGGTTCGGCCTGTCCATCATCAAGACGATCGTCGAGATGCATCGCGGGCGCGTGCGCCACGAGCGCAACGTGCCGCGCGGCGCCATCTTCCGCGTGTGGTTGCCTTCCATCGGGACATGACCATGCAGACTCCCGCGATTCCCGGCGTGATCCACGTGGTCGATGACGACGCGGCCTTCCGCACCGCCATCTCGCGCGTGCTCACCGCCGCCGGCCACCGGCCGAAGCTCTACCCCAGCGCCGCCGACTATCTCTCGAGCCACGATCCCGAAGGGCCGGCGTGCGTCGTGCTCGATTTGCGCATGCCGGGCGTGACGGGGCTCGACCTGCAGGCCGCGCTCG
The DNA here is from genome assembly GCA_035656735.1 of Usitatibacter sp. Classification (GTDB taxonomy): domain Bacteria; phylum Pseudomonadota; class Gammaproteobacteria; order Burkholderiales; family Usitatibacteraceae; genus Usitatibacter. Next base: position 114,343 of record DASRRY010000046.1, read on the forward strand.
CCCAGCGCGAGGACTCGCATCCCGTGATCTTCCTGAGCGGACATGGCGACATCCCGAGCACCGTGCGCGCGATGCGCGAGGGAGCGCTGGATTTCCTGAGGAAGCCCGTGCCCACCGCGACCCTCCTCGAGGCGATCCATCGCGCGCTCGAGCGGGACCTCGAGCGGACCGAGCGCCGCGCCCAGGTGACGCAGGTGAAGCAGCGTTACGCGAGTCTCACGCCGCGCGAGCGCCAGGTGATGGCGGGTGTCGTGGCCGGCCGCCTCAACAAGCAGATCTGCTACGCGCTGCATGCGGCGGAGCGCACGGTGAAGACGCATCGCGCGCGCGTGATGGAGAAGATGCGCGTTCGCTCGGTGGCGGAGCTGGTCCGCCTCGCGGAAGAGCTCGCGGGCGCCGGCGTACTCCTCGAAACGGTCGGTTACTAAGCAAGCATCGTCGCGGCACCTTGGTGCCATTGGATGCGGGCGGTGAAGCGAGCAACCTTGCAGTCGAAACCGTTTCCCGACGGCAAGGAGATTTTCGATGACAAAGATGCGCATTGCGATCCTCGCGGCGGCCTTCGCCGCGGTTCCCGCGCTCGCGCAACCCGTGCCCATGTACGCCTCGCCGTGGTACTTCGGCGTCGGCGTCGGGCAAGGTCACTTCAACAAGAGCGGTACCGACCTCACGGGCTTCGATAACGCCCAGGTCAGCAACTCCGAGACGACCTACACGATCCGCGCGGGCTGGCGCTTCCATCCGTACATGGCGCTCGAGCTCGGCTACTACGACCTCGGCAAGTACAGCTTCCACGGCCGTCCGTTCGGCACGACGCTCGACATCGACGGCCAGGCGAAGGCCAAGTCGGTGGGACTGTCGCTGGTCGGCATCGTGCCGATCCGGCAGTTCGACCTCTATGGGCGCATCGGCTACGCGCGCTCCGAGCTCAAGATCAACGCGTCGGCGCCGCTCGCGCCCACGCCGGTCAACGGCAAGGACAAGCAGAACGAAGCCACCTACGGCGTCGGCGGCCGCTGGAACTTCACGCCGCAATGGGGCCTGTTCGCCGAGTGGATGAAGAACGACAAGATCGACGTCGACAGCTACCTCATCGGCGTGGATTTCCGCTTCTAGGGGACCGCCATGACACGCATCGCAGGCTTGATCGCAATCCTCCTCGGCTGTGCCCTGCCGGCGGGCGCGCAATACGCCTATCCCGCCAAGGGCCAGTCGCCCGACCAGCAGAAGAAGGACGAGGCCGCCTGCCAGGGGTGGGCGGTCGAGCAGACCGGATTCGACCCCGCGAAGCCAGCGCCGGCCGCGGCACCGGCGCAGCCGGCGCCCGTGACGGGGAGTGGCGCGCGCGCGCGCGGCGCCGCGGCGGGCGCGATCATCGGCGGCGCCTCGGGCGGCGATGCGGGACGTGGCGCGGCCGCGGGCGCCGTAGCGGGCGGCGTGGTGCAGCGCTCGAACAACCGCCAGGCGGCGGCGCAGCAGAACCAGGCGGCGTCGCAGCAACAGCAAGCCGGCCAGGCGGCGTTCCTGAAGGCGCGGGCCGCATGCCTCGAGGGGCGTGGCTATACGGTGAAGTGACCGTGGCGCGTCGCGCCGCGATGCTTTGCGTCGCGTTCGCGATCGCTGCTGCGTCGTCTCTCGCCCATGCGCGCCCCCGCGTGTGCCTCGTGCTTTCGGGAGGCGGTGCACGCGGCGCGGCCCACGTCGGCGTGCTCAAGGTGCTCGAGGAAATGCGCGTCCCCGTCGATTGCATCGCGGGCACCAGCATGGGCTCCATCGTGGGCGGCGCCTATGCGAGTGGCATGCCGGTCGCCGACATGGAGCGCGTGCTCGCGAGCCTCACGACGAGCGACCTCTTCGTGGAGCGTCCGCCGCGCTCGGACCTGTCGATGCGGCGCAAGCGCGACGACCGCGGCATCCTGTTCGGCGCCGAGCTCGGCGTCGGAAGCGAAGGCCTCGGCCTGCCGAAGGGCCTGGTCACCGGCATCCAGCTCGAAGCCGTGCTGCGCAGGCTGGTGAAGACCCCCGGCTGGCGCGCGTTCGATGCGTTGCCGATTCCGTATCGCGCCGTGGCGACGGACCTGGAGACCGGCACGGCGGTGGTGATCGGCGAGGGCGATGTCGCGCATGCCATGCGTGCCAGCATGTCGGTGCCCGGCGCGGTGGCGCCCGCGGTGCGCGGCGACAAGCTGCTGGTCGACGGCGGCCTCACCGACAACCTGCCGGTGGACGTGGCGCGCGCCATGGGCGCGGACATCGTCATCGCGGTGAACCTCGGCACGCCGCTCCTCAAGCGTGACGAGCTCGACTCGGCCCTCGGCGTCACCAGCCAGATGATCAACATCCTCACCGAGCAGAACGTGCGCGCCTCGCTCGCATCGCTCAAGCCGACGGACATCCTGATCGAGCCCGAGCTGGGCGGTTTCTCGGCGGGCGACTTCGACCATCTCTCCACGACCGTGCCGATCGGCGAGGCGGCGGCGCGCAAGGTGAGCGCACGCCTGGCCGCCCTGTCACTCGACGCGGACGCGTACCGCGAGCTCCAGGCCGCGCGCGTCGGATCGAAAGCGCCGGCCGTCGTGATCGACGAGATCCGCCTGGCACCCATGGCGCGGGCGAATCCCGAGGTGGTGCGCGGATGGATGCAGACGCAGGCGGGAGTCCCGCTCGACACCGACCGGCTGGACCGCGACCTGCGGCGCATCTACGGAACCGGCGATTTCGAGCGCGTGGGCTACAGCCTGCTGGAGGAACACGGACAGCATGTCCTCGTCGTGAACGCCATCGAGAAATCGTGGGGACCGAACTACCTGCGCCTGGGACTGGGCCTGGGCTCCGACTTCAAGGGCGACAACTTCTTCAACGCGGCCGCCTCCTATCGCATGACGTGGTTGAACCCGCTGGGCGCCGAATGGCGCACCGACCTCCAGGTGGGCAACACGAGCCGTGCCGTCACCGAGTTCTACCAGCCCCTGTTCGTGAGTCGCGCGCTCTTCATCGCGCCGCGCGCGGAAGCGCAACGGCGCGCCCAGGACCTCTTCAGCGGCGGCCAGAACGTCGCCCGCTTCGACGTGCGCCAGCGCCTGCTCGGCCTCGACGTGGGGAGCGAATTCACGCGATTCGGCGAGGTGCGCGTGGGCGCCGTGACCGGGTCCACGCAGACCCACCAGCAGATCGGCCCGCCGTCGCTCGAGCCTTCGCCCGACCGCACCCGCATCGGCGCCTTCACCGGCCGCGTCGAGTTCGACCAGCTGGACAACGCGAACTTCCCACGCTCGGGCCTCGCGGGTCGCGCTTCCCTCTTCGCGTCCAGCCCCGAGCTCGGGGCGGACCAACGCTATACACGCTGGGACGCAGAGGCGCTGGGCGCGTACTCGTGGGGTCGCCACACGCTGCAGCTCGCGGCCAGGGGCGGTGCTCCCATGGGATCCGACCGGTTGCCGGCCCACGACCAGTTCATCTGGGGGGGTTTCCTGCAGCAATCGGGATATGCGCGCGGCGAGCTCACCGGCCAGCGCCTCGCGTTCGGGCGCGTCGTGTATACCTACCAGGCGCTCACGCAGCATTTCCTCGGCACGTACCTTGGCATGTCGCTCGAGGCCGGGCATCTCGGCGGCCCGCTGGTGCCGGGCGGCGTGTCGGGCACGCTCAAGTCGGCCTCGGCATTCATCGCGTTCGACACGCCCGTAGGCCCGGTTTACCTGGGATTCGGGCGCGCCGCGGGCGGATCGAGCGCCGCGTATTTCTACCTCGGGCGGCCGTGACCGCCCGGCCGTGGCCTACTCCTCGGACGTCGCCGCGACGCCTGCCGCGCGGCACAGGTCGACCAGGCCCGCGAGGGAGCGGGCTTCCATCTTTCCCATCACCTTCGCGCGGTGCGCCTTTACCGTCTTCTCGGAAATGCCGAGATCGGCGGCGATCTGCTTGTTGAGGCGTCCGGCGACCACGTGCCGCATGACCTCCCGCTCGCGCGGCGACAGGCGCGCCAGGCGCGCCACGAGGAGCCCTTGTTCCGCGTCGCGAATGCGCGACCGTGCATCGCGCGAAAGCGCGGCGCGGATGCTCGCGAGGAGCACTTCCGAAGGAACCGGCTTCTCGAGGAAATCCGCGGCGCCGTGCTTCATCGCATCGACGCTCGTCGGCACGTCCCCATGCCCCGTGAGGAAGATGACCGGCAGCCGCACGCCCCGCTCGAGCAGCGCCCGATGCAGCTCCGGCCCCTTCATGCCGGGCATGCGCACGTCCAGCACGACGCAGGCGGCGCCGGCGTCATGTCGATGGGCCAGGAATTCCGCTGCCGAGAGGAACGTGCGCGGCGTCCACCCCGCCGCTTCCACGAGGCGGGCCATGCCGCGCGCGAACGTCACGTCGTCATCGACGATGTACACCGTTTCCAACCGGACGGCCCTTCCCCGCGACGTCAAGGACCCAAGGTGCCATTGCCGGCCCCCGCCCGCAAGCGCAGCGTCGTGACATGAACGTCCCGCCGGCCGCGTCGCCCCTGGCCCAGCGCCTGGCCGCACGCCGGGAGATCCTGCGTGGCCGCGTACGGGCCCATCTGTCGTGGAGTCGCATTTACCGGCTCGCCAGCTACGCGCGCTCGGCGCTCTGGATCGTGCCGATCTTCGCGATCGTGCTCGTGCTCCTGTTGGCGCCCGCGTTGCGCGCGCTCGACGCGACGCTCGACTGGAAGGGTAACGGGCTCGACGTGGAAGGCGCGCAGGCGCTCTTCCAGACGGTGATCACCCTCACGCTCTCCTTCCTCGTCTTCATCTTCGGCTCGCTGCTCGTCGCGATCCAGGTGGCGGGCGGCCAGCTCACGCCGCGCATCATCGCGACCACGCTCCTGCGCGACAACGTCGTGCGCTACAGCGTGGGTCTCTTCGTCTTCACGCTCGTGCTGGCCGTGATGTCGTTGAACCGCCTGCAAGGCCATGTCTACCAGCTCGTCGTGTTCATCACGGGACTGCTCGGCATCGCCTGCATGACCAACTTCCTGTTCTTCATCGACTACGCCGCGCGGCTGTTGCGGCCGGTGACCGTGCTCACGCGGGTGGGCGCCGGGGGCCTCGCCGTGATCGATGCGGTCTACCCGCGGAACCTGGGCGATGGCGAGGAGGATGAGAAGGGGCTCGCGGCGGACCTCGGGCCCGTCGCGCGCGAGATGGTGCATGAAGGAGCATCCGAGGTGGTGCTGGCGGTGGACACGCCGACGCTCGTCGCGGAGGCGCGCCGGCGGCGCGGCGCGATCGAGCTCGTGCCGCGCGTGGGCGACTTCCTGGTTTCCGGCGAGACGCTTTTCCGCCTGCATGGCGGTGCGGCGCGCATTCCCGATCGCAAGCTCGCGTCGGCGGTGGCGCTCGGCCCCGAACGCACCCTCGAGCAGGACCCGATGTTCGCCCTGCGCATCGTGGTCGACATCGGCCTCAAGGCGCTTTCGCCCGCGATCAACGATCCCACCACGGCGGTGCTTGCCCTCGACCAGGTGCACCGGCTGTTGCGTGCCCTGGGCCAAAGACGGCTGCGCGGGGAATCCGTGCGCGATGCCGATGGCGTGACGCGCCTCATCGTGCGCACGCCGGACTGGGAGGACTTCGTGCACATCGCCTGCCGCGAGATCCGCGCGTGCGGCGCGGCGAGCCTGCAGGTCGCACGACGCATGAATGCCATGCTCGAGGACTTGCTGCGCCTGCTGCCTGCCCATCGGCGCGCGGCGCTCGAGGCCGAGCGCGACCTGCTCGACCGCGCCCTGCGCGACGCCTACCGGTTTCCGGAGGACCTGGCCCTCGCCCGTGCCGCGGACATCCAGGGCCTGGGTGGTGGCGGGCGTTCGGCATCGGCGCCCTGAACGAGCGCGATGCCGGCCGACGCGCTGATTCCGGGCTGGGTCGTCTCGGTCCTCGCGATGGTCGCGATCTTCGCGCTGATGTTCGAGCTCGGCGCGACGTTCGATCCGGCGCGCTATCGCTCCGCATGGAGCGATCGCGGGCTCATGCTCCGGGCGCTCTTCTGCACGCTCGTCGCGGTGCCCCTGCTCGCGGTCCTCCTGGTGCGAACCTTCGCATTGCCCCGCGACGCCCAGGTGGGCGTGGTGCTGATGGCGCTGGCACCCGGCGCGCCGGTCGCGTTGCGCCGCGCGGTGCGTTCCGGCGCGGACACCGGTTTCGCCGTGGCATTGCAGGTCACGCTGGTGGTGGCTTCCGTGCTCACGCTGCCGCTGTCCGTGGCGGCGCTGGACGAGATGTTCGCCGGCCAGGCGGCGGTCACGCCGCGGCAGCTCGCGGCCCAGGCGCTCCTCGGGCAGGGCGTGCCGCTGCTGCTCGGAGCGGGCGCGCGGCACTTCGCGCCGCACGCGATGGCTCGCGCCAGGACAGCGCTGGACGCCAGCGTCAACGTGATCCTCGGCCTGCTCCTGGCGGTCGTGCTGGCCGACGTATGGCGGCCCGTGTCCCAGGCGAGCGTGCGTGTCGCCGTCGCGATCGCGACCACCGCGCTCGCCGGGCTCGCGATCGGCCACGTGCTCGGCGGCCCCGGCCGCGCCACGCGCACGGCGCTCGCCATGGCGAGCGGCGCGCGCAATACCGGGCTGGCACTGCTCGTGGCGACCTTGAACGACGCGTCCGACGGGATCAACGCGGCGATCCTCGCCTACTTCGTCATCGCGGCGCTGGTCGTGACGCCCTACCTCGCGTGGCGGCGGCCGCGGCTCGCGCGCTGATCAGAACACGAGCTTGGCGTAGAGGCTCACCGCATTCGTCTTGGCGCCGATGTTCCCGTTGAAGTCGCTCTTCGTGAGGTCGGCATTGATGTCGGTCCAGCCGTAGCGCAGGCCCACACCCAGGCCGCGCCAGATCATGTATTCGCCGGTCGCGGCGGCCACGTAGGCGTGGCCGTCGATATCGCCGATCTTCGCCTTCATGCCGGCGAGCTCGCCCGATACCTTCCAGCGCGGATCGATGTACCAGTCGACCGAGAAGCCCAGCACGGGCAGCGGCAGCGTGGTCGATACCGACTTGTGGTAGGTGTTCGCCGCGGTCCCCGAAATGCCCACGGCCTCGATGTCGTACTTGAAGGTACCGCCGTAGAGGCCGACCAGGAAAGCCGTCTCGACCTGCGGCGTGCGCCAGAAGCTCCAGCGATAGTTGGCGGCGAAGAGCTCGTTCTTCGACTGGACGGAGACGTTCGCGCCGAGCGGAAACGTCGAGTCGCCGATGTCGATTTCCCGGTCGTACTGGCGGCTTCCGGAGCGCTTGGCCCCGTAGTACCGGATATCGAAGCGGTGGTTCGGCAGGAAGCGCCAGATGAGCGCGCCCTCGAAGCTCGAGAGGTTGCGATCGAGGCTGTTGTTCTCGAGGTTGATGTCGCTGCCGCGGTGGCTTTCCCCGTTCACCCGCACCGACGAGTTGAACCGGTTCACGATGCCGCCGAGGTCCAGGGTGAGCCACTCCTGGCCCGGCGGACCGGGCGGGGCGAAGAAGTCCTGGGCCTGCGCCGTCGTGGCGCCAAGGGCCGGGACGAGCGCCATGGCGGCGACGGCCAGGGGGAGGAATCGGGCGGGGCATTTGTTCATGGAGTTCTCCGCGGCGAGCCAGCGAGGTCAGGGTGAGGTGAGGTGAGGTGAGGTGGCGATCGATTCTTGGCCCGGGGGCGCGGCTGGGCAATGGCACTTGGGTGCCGATTTGCCCCGCTGCGGACAGCGCGATGCGGCGCGCTCCTACGCTTTCGTCTCCCGCGCTCCGGTTCCTTCCGGCGCCTTGCGGGCGCCATCATCGGCGCAGGCCCGACCCTGGGCCCATCACCGCATGGATCAGCTAGAACGCATTCCCGACTCCCGCGCGGGCATCCTCGAGGCGGTCCGCGCCAGCGGAGCGCGCAAGGTCAAGGTCGCCGTGGCCGACATCGACGGCATTCTGCGCGGCAAGTACGTGCACGTCGACAAGTTCTTCGCGGCGGTGGACAGCGGCATCGGCTTCTCCGTCTTCGGCACGGACCTGAACGACCGGCCCTACGACGAGGGCTACGCGAGCGGGCGGCGGCTGGGATTCCCGGATGCGACCGTCGAGCTCGACCTGCGCACCTATCGCAACGTCCCCTGGGACGGCGGCGTGCCGTTCTTCCTCGGCAACTTCGTCAAGGCTGGCGGCGAGCCGCATCCTCTCTGTCCGCGACAGGTGCTCAAGCGCGTGCTCGGGCGCGCCGAGGCGATGGGCTTCCAGGTGGTCGCCGGAAGCGAGTACGAGTTCGTGAACTTCCGCGAGACGCCGCAGACGTGGGCGGAGAAGAAGGGAGTGCGCCCGACGCCGATCACCCACGGCATGATGGGCTACTCGCTGGTGGAGGCGAACCTGCACCGCGACTACATCGCGGCGCTCATGGACGAGAGCGCGCGCTTCCGCGTGCCGCTCGAGAGCCTGCACACCGAGACCGGGCCCGGGGTGTACGAGGCGGCGATCCTCTTCGGCGATGCGCTCGAGGCGGCCGATCGCGCGATCCTGTTCAAGGATGCCGCCAAGGAGATCGCCGCGCGCTTCGGCATCATGCCGTCGTTCATGGCGAAGTGGCATCCGAAGTATCCGGGCAGCGCCGGGCACATCCACCAAAGCCTCTCCGACGGCACGCGCAACGTCTTCCACGATGCGCACGGCCGCCATGGCGGCATGTCGCGGCTCTTCGAGAGCTACGTCGCCGGCCAGCTCGCCTATCTCTTCGAGTTCGCGCCCCTGTTCTGGCCGACGGTGAACTCGTACAAGCGCCTGGTGGACGGCTTCTGGGCGCCGGTGAAGGCGACATGGGGCCTCGACAACCGCACGGCCGCGTTCCGCGTGCTGGCGGGGTCGGCGCAGTCCACCCGGGTGGAGACGCGCTGCCCGGGCGCCGACACCAACGCCTATCTCGCGATGGCGGCGTGCGTCGCCGCGGGGCTCGCCGGCATCGAGCAGGGCCTCGAGCTCACGGCCGAGCCCGTCCACGGCGACAACGAAGGGACCGATGCGGCGGTGCGCGCGCCGCGCACGCTCATCGAGACCACGCGCATCTTCCACGCGTCGCGCCTCGCGCGCGACTGGTTCGGGGACGCCTTCGTCGCCTATTTCGCCGCCACGCGCGAGCAGGAATGGCGCGAGTGGCTCGACGCCGTCACGGACTGGGAGTTGCGGCGCTACTTCGACGTGATCTGACGCCTCAACGCGCGAGGCCCTGCATCCAGCGCGCGTAGAGGCCGCCCGCCGTGGCGCTCAAGGCCGCCAGCTTGCGCGCCATGAGCGAGCGGATGGTCACGGCATCCTGCACCGCGGGGCTCTTGCCGAAGTTGTCGTCGATCTCGTCGATGCCGACGCGGCACCACGTATCGATCATCTCCGCCGTGACCTCGACATGGCATTGCATGCCCAGGTGGCGGTTGCCGACCACGTAGGCCTGGTTGGCGCAGGTGGCGCCGGTGAAGATGCGCTCGGCGCCGGGGGGCAGGGTGAAAGTGTCGTAATGCCACTGGAAGGCGTCGAAGCTCTCGACGCCGCCCATCCATTCGCGCGCGAGCGGCGTCCTTTCCGTGGTCACGGGGACCCAGCCGATCTCGACCACGGGATTGCGCGAGACCTTGCCGCCGAGCGCGCGGGCGAGCAGCTGGCCGCCCAGGCAATGGCCGATCACCGGGACGCCGCTCGCGACGGCTTCGCGCATGAGCCGCAGCACCGGCTGCGTCCACGACAGCTCGTCGTTGGCGCTCATCGGCCCGCCCATGAAGCCCAGGCCCGCGAAGGCCGCTGGCTCGGACGGCACGGGCTCGCCCTCGTCCAGGCGCACGAGCGTGAACTCCTGGCCGTGCTCGGCGAGGAACGTGGCAAAATGGCCCGCGCCCTCCGTGCGGGCGAAGCGAAAGATCGCGACCGGCTTCAATGGGATCTCCCGTGAGGATGCAACTGGCGGGCTTCGCCTTCGCCTTCGCCCTCGCGCTCGGCGCGCCGGGTGCCCACGCCACCGACGTGAACGTGATCGGCCTTTTCCCGGGCAAGGCCGTGGTGGTGATCAATCGCGGTACGCCCCATACGATGTCGGTGGGAGAGAGCACCTCCGATGGCGTGCGACTCGTTTCGGTGGACCGGGGTTCCGCCACCGTGGAAGTGGACGGCAAGCGGGAGCGCCTCGAGATGGGGCAGCACTTCGAGACCGCGGCCGCGAGCGGCACGCGCACGACGGTGACGCTGCCGGCCGACTCGCGCGGCCAGTTCGTCACGGGCGGCCAGGTGAATGGCGCCTACCTGCGCTTCATGGTCGACACGGGCGCGACCTATGTGTCGATTCCGGTCTCCGAGGCCCGCCGCCTGGGCATCGACCTCGCGGGCGCGCGGCGCGGCGCCACCATGACCGCCAACGGGCCGGTGACCGTCTACAAGGTCAACCTGGACAGCGTCACCGTGGGCGGCGTGACGCTCTACAACGTGGAGGCGACGGTGCATCCGATGCCCGGCATGGACGTGGGCCTCCTCGGCATGAGCTTCCTCAACCGCATGGAGATGCGGCGCGAGGGCGAGACCCTCACGCTCACCAAGCGCTACTAGCGCGGCTCCATCCCCTTCGCGATCATCGCGTAGGCGGAGTGGTTGTGGATTGACTCGAAGTTCTCGCTCTCGACGATGTAGCCCTCGATGCGCGCATCGGCGTTCAGCTCCGCGGCGATGTCGCGCACCATGTCCTCGACGAACTTGGGATTGTCGTAGGCGTGCTCCGTCACGTACTTCTCGTCGGGCCGCTTGAGCAGCCCCCAGAGCTCGCTCGACGCCTGGTCCTCGACGCGGTCGATGAGGTCCTCGATCCAGACGAATGTCGTGATGCGCGCGGCGACGGTGACGTGGGAGCGCTGGTTGTGCGCACCCCGCTCCGAGATCTCCTTCGAGCACGGGCACAGGCTCGTGACCGGGACCAGCACCTTGAGCGTGAACGTCTCGCGACCGTCCTTCACCTCGCCCACGAACGTGACCTCGTAGTCCATGAGGCTCTCGACGCCGGAGATGGGCGCCTTCTTCGAGACGAAGTACGGGAACGTCATCTCGATGTGGCCGCTCTGCGCCTCGAGCTTGGCGACCATCTCGCGCAGCATCAGGCGGAAGGTGTCGGGCGAGATCTCGCGCTCGTGCGCGTTCAGGATCTCCACGAAGCGGGACATGTGGGTGCCCTTGAACTGGTGCGGCAGCCCGACGTACATGTTGAAGTGCGCGATCGTGTGCTGCACGCCGCCCGCGCGCTCGCGGATCTTCACCGGATGGCGGATGGACTTGATGCCGACGCGGTCGATCGCGAGCCTGCGCGTGTCGGGGCTCGCCTGCACGTCGGGGATGGTCACGTCCTGGTCGCGCTGGTTCATGGGGATCCTTTCGCATTCGGCGTTGAACGGCCCTTGAAGTCCGTTCGAACGCCGCACACACAATTATACCGGCCCGGTGGCATTCCCGAATTCGATGCAACGCGCGGCCCGCGCGTTCCCGCGATCGAAGCCGCGCGGGCCACGGGGCAGGCGAATCGGGGCGGCGTGCGGCGGGTCAGCGACTCAACGGCCGCCGGTCACGCGCTGCCGCGGCCGCCTACCCCGTGGACGGTGCGGCCTCGCGTCACGGCAGGCGTCCCGCGGTGATGAGCCGGTGGACCACCAGGTGCACGGGGACCCATTGCACGACGTCATCGAAGGGCCGCGCCGGGTCGCCCGAGGCGTCATGGGTCACGAAGGTGCCGTCGCCCTCGAGGTTGCGCGCCTCGTCGCCGCCGGCCGCGGGAACGAGGGCGCCGTTCGCGCCGGTCGAGAGCAGCACGAACGCGGCCCGGCGCGTGAGCTGGTTGGCCGCGGGGCCGCAGCCCCCCGCCGTGGCCCCGGCCGCGCTCGCGCAGACGAACAGGTAACGCGATTGCGCGCCGAGGGCCGGGAGCGTTGCCGCCTGCATGCCGTTGGTGCGCGTGAGGGCCTGCGCGACTGCGTTGACCGTGCCGCCATAGACGGCATAGCGGATGCGGTTGCGCGGCGAGTCCCATGCATCGCGCACGTAGCCCTCCGCATCGAGCGGCGACAGGCCCAGTGCCGCGCCGGGCAGGAAGCCGTCGGTGAAGTGGGCGCAGCGCCCGTTCGAGGCATCGCCCGCGGCCTCGAAGCTCTCCTCGCCCCGGCTCGCGTCCGATGCCGGGCACGGCAGGCGGCCGTGGGTGGCGGCGAATGCGAGGACGACGTCGCGCGCCTCGTCCAGCCGGCGCCGGGTTTCCTCGCCGCGCTTCTGCGCGACCTGCGCCGCCAGCGGCATGGCGAGCCCGCTCGCGAGGACGGCAAGGACGAGCAGCACGAGGGCGAGCTCGAGGAGCGAGTAGCCGTGCGTTCGCTCAGTGGAGGGTCGCGATGGCATGGAGGTCGTGCGGATTGCCGCCCACGATGAGCCTCGTGCACGCGTCATCGCCGCACACGTCCGCTCCGGGGCAGGCGGACGCCACGATGACCGCGGCGGCTTGCGGCTCGCCCGCGACGTGGCCCTCCGCGTCGACGAGGCTCACGCCGCCCGCGGGCAGCGTCACGAAGACCAGCGGCTTCCAGGCACGCCACCACGACGGCGCGGGAGCCGTCTCGCCCTCGCTCGAGGGAATGCCGCCGGCCCACGTGCGCACGGGACCGGGATCGTCGGGCGCCACGGCGAGGCGGCACGCGTCGTCGTGCGTGGGAAGCTGCGCCAGGTCTTCCGGCGCGCGCGGAAAGTCGCGCCACCAGCGTGCGAGCATACCCGTGCCGCCCACGTCGAAGGGCGTATCCGGCAGGGTGCCGAAGCGCTCGCCTCGCGCGCAAGTGGGCGCGGGAGCGGGAAATCGTCCGCCGTTCTCCGAACGCCCGGCATAGAAGCGGGCGCACTGCGCGACCTCGAGCGCGATGCGCGCCATGACCCGCGGCATGATGTCGTCGTAGGCGACCACGGCCACGCGGTCGTTCACCGCGATGCGCCCGCCATCGGCCATCACGGGGCCCATGATGAAGCCGTTCGCATTGCGCGCCCGTCCCGCGGCATCGCTGCGGTCGACGAAGTCCGCGTTGTCTTCGGGAAAAGCGCCTCCCGGCGCGCGATCGAGGTAGTTGCGCGGATCGCACGGCGCCGCGAGCTGGGGCGGCACCGTGATGCAGACGCCCAAGCCGTCGCAGTCCCCCGGGGCGCAGCGGCGCGATTGCAGCCTCTCGCCCGCCGCCTCGAGGCGAGCCAACGGATCTCCGGGCGCGATCACCACGGCCGCCACGCCGCTCGCGGCGGTGCCGTCATGGATGACCTCGCCGCGGCTCGAGCGCACGGTGATGGTGCCGAGGGCTTGCGCGGGCGTCATGTCGACGCACGGCAGGCTTTCCGCGCAGTTGAGCAGCCCCTTGTACTTCGTCGAGACGGCATACCAGAGACGTTCACCCGTCGCATCGCGCAACTCCGGCAGCCCCAGCGTCTTCCACGGAAGCAATCCGAGCCGCGCCGCCTGTCCCGTGGCGCCGTCGAGGGAGCCGCAGGTCGACTCGGCCCAGCCGTCGCCGTCCAGGTCCGGGCACGGCAGGTATCCCGGGCCGACCGCGGCGTTGATCGGGCGGTCGACGGCGTAGGCGATCAGCGCCTCGCGCGCCTGTGCCAACGCGCGCTCCGTGGCGCGCCCGCGCGCGACGGACAGGCGGCCGGCAAGTGCCAGGGCCGCGAAGGAGGCGGCGATGCACGCCAGCAGCAGGACCGCGAGCAGCAGGGCCGCGCCATGGCTGCCGCGCATGCGGGACATCGAGCCTCCGGGAGGGAAATGGAGGCTCCTTCATAACGCGGGCGTGCCGCGGACGCCGCGGGAAACCGCGCGCGGCGCGCGCGGGCTTTCGCTTGACTCAGTGCGCCGGATGCCGCTCGATGCGCACGGCCGGGTCGTCGCCCGTGAAGTCCTGCACGAAGCGCGGATCGAGGCGCGGCGCCTTGCGCGCGGGCACGCTCACCGCGCGGCCGTCGATCCAGACGACGGCGCGGCCGTCGCTGCGCTGCACATAGCCGGTCAGGGCGTGCCCGCCCCGCCCCGCCATCCCGGCGCCCGGGCCCGGCACCTCGCCGCGGCGCAGGTCGTCCAGGCGCGCGCGCTCCGCCGGCGTGAGGAAGAGCGTGCCGAGCGCGTCCTCGGCGGTGGCGCACGATGCCGCCACGAGCAGGAGTGCCGCGAGGAGCGCGCGCCTAGCCACGCTTCTTCTCCTGCAGCGTGATCCATTCGAGCGAGCACTCGGCCTCGACGTGGGGTTGCAGGTCTGCCGTGGCCTGCACGCGCCGCATCGTGCAGGTGTCGACGGGATAGAACCCCTGGGGCGTCTGCCCGAGCGCCGATACGAAGCCCAGGGCGTCGCCCTCGTGCAGCGCGCGCAGCCGCAGCCGCACGCGGCTTCCCAGCACGTCGATCGCCCCGAAGGCCTGGCCGCTCGCGAGCGTGAGGGGGCGCTGCGGCGAGATGTCGTAGTCGAGGGCGAAGAGCTGGTAGCGGCCGCGCAGCTCGTTCACCAGCTCGACCAGCTCCAGGCGGCGCTCGCCCTGCAGCAGCCCGCGATCGACCAGTGTCCGGAACTCCGCCGCCGACTCGACGAGGCTGTCGCGCTCGCGCCGCGCGCCGTCCAGCCGCGCACGCGCATCCTGCACGCGGCGCGTCATCGCCACGCTGTCGCGCCGCTCCTTCTCGAAATACCAGTGGCTGGCCCCTCCCACGAGCGCCGCGACCACGACCGCCACGCCGAGCCGGATCCAGGAGCCCTGCAGCTCGTTGCGCCCTTCGGAATTCCAGATCTGGCTCATGCCGCCCCCGGCCGGATGTGCACGACGCGGAGCACGAAATGCGGATCCATGGACGCGGGCTCCTTCTGCGCATGGCGCCCACGCAGCTCGAGCGTCGGGCGCACGTCGAGCGGGCTCTCGACGACCTCGGCGCTGGTATTGCCGTCGCCCTGGGCGAGTTCCGTCGCCAGGCGCTGCACGTCCTCGAGCGCGCCGCGGAAATCGTTGTTCGCCACGTGCACCGTGCCTTCGATCATCGCGACCTCGTAGCGGCCGCTCGAGAACGGCGCATTGGCCGGCACGGCCGCAGCCTGCGCCGCGATGGCGTCGGCGTCGCGCGTGACCGCCTGCACCGGCGGCACCACCGGGGAAGCCATGCGCCTGAGCGGCGGCATCGCCTTGGGATCGTCGCTCGCCATCCAGGCGAACTGCGTGAGCTGCACCTCGGGATGGCGCGCGAGCACCTGCGAGAGGGGCACGGCGAATCCGTTCACGGTGGGAAAGCGGCGAATGCTGCCATCGTAGAAGCGAACCGCCTCGCGCATCGTGGCGCCCGCGACGCCGAAGGACGGCATCGACCGCGTGATCTCGTCGTATTCGCGGTTGAGGCCCGTGAGCTGCTGCGTGAGGCGCTGGTCCGCCTCGCCGGAGACGAGCACGCGACCCACGTTCCAGGCGCACCACGCGACGCCGAGCGCGATCGCGGCAGCCGCGGCGCGGTTGATCGCGATGCGTGCGCGGCGCACGGTGTCGTGCCGGCGCTGCTCGTCGCTCGCGAAGTGGTTGGGCGCGCGCCGGATGAGGTACAGGTGGACCAGGATCTCCTCGGCGGTCGAGCCGAGGGGCGCCTGCCTGAGTCCCAGCTTCGCCGCCACCGACTCGATGTCGAGGATGCGGTACTGGATCTGCGCGAAGTCGCGCAGCGCCGTCTGCACGCCCAGCCGGTCGTTCGGGTGGAGCAGCACGCAGACCTCGAGCCGGTCCTCGGGACCGAAATGGCGCAGGCTGTCGAGGTACTGCCACGTGCGCGTGGTCTCCTCGGCGATCATCGTGCCCAGGGTCTGGCCCTCGCCCAGGTCGATGGGGGTGAGGCGGCTGAAGCGCAGCTCGCCGTCGCGGAAATAGCTCTGCCGCATGAAGCCGCCCGGGGACAGGGTCACCAGGAGCGCGTGCGGGAACGCGAGGTCCAGCTCCTCCAGCAGCACGCGGCTGAAGACGGCGACGGAGTGGATGCCCGCGACCGGCACGCGCAGCCGCTCCAGCACCTCCAGCCAGGGCCGCAGCACTTCCGGGTTGGTGATCGCGGTGTACATCACGCGGTCGTCGCGCCGGCCATCGGTCTCGCGGCCCTGCACCTGCGCGTAGCGGTACTGCGTGTTGCGGAAGATCTGCGCGAGCTTGCGCGCGAGGATCGCCCCGCGGTCGCGGCTGCCCACGTGCGGGATGGAGTCGAGCCGGATGTCCTCCTCGGCGATGTCGGTGAGGATGTGGACCGGCTTGGGCTCCATGTGCCCGACGTAGCGCTCGAACTCGGCGGCGCCCGCGACGGACACCGCGAACTCGCGGCGCGCCACGATCTGGGCGCGCGAGGTCTCCAGGCTCACGACGCGCGTATTGGTGAGGTAGAGGAAGTGGCGGGTCATCGCGTCGCGCGTGCGCTAGAACTTGATCTTCGAGATCACGTCGTAGAGCGGCAGGAAGATCGCGTAGAGGATCGCGATGATGAGCCCGCCCAGGAGCAGCGTCGTGAACGGGCCGATCAGGGTCTGCAGGCGCGCCATGCCCTCGCGCACCTGGCGGTTGTAGAAGTAGCTCACGTTGAGGAGCGCCGTGTCGAGCGCGCCCGTGGATTCGCCGACGCGCAGCATGCGCAGCACCAGCGGGGGAAAGAGCTGCGTCGCGATGAAGGCCTGGGAGATGCCCTGGCCCTCGGAGATGCTGCGGCCCACGCGCTGCAGGCCGCGCTCCATCACCCGGTTGCCGACGATCTTCTCGCAGATGTGGATGCAGTCGAGCACGCTGATGCCCGCCCGGTAGAGCATCGCGAAGTAGGTGGAGAAGCGGGCCAGGATGATCTTCTGCCGCAGCGGTCCCAGCACCGGCAGCTTGAGGCTCAAGGACTCCAGGGCATGCTGCAGCCGCTCGTTGGTCTGGGCCAGGATCCAGAGCGCCACGCAGGATGCCGCGGGGATGCCCAGCACCAGGTACCACCAGCGCACGAAGACGTTGGAGACGAAGATCAGCGCCTCGGTCTCGCGCGGCAGCTTCGGCACCATCGTCTTGAAGGTCGCGGCGAGCTGAGGCACGAGGAAGATCATGAGGGCCACGATCACGCCGATGATCACCACCAGCACGAGGACCGGGTAGATCATCGCCTTCTTGGCCTGCGCGGCCATCTCGTCCTGCCACTTGAGGTTCTCGGCCAGCTCGTCGAGGACCTCGACCAGCTGCCCGCTCTGCTCGCCCGCCCGCACCAGCGCCACGAACACCTGGTCGAAGCAGTATGGGTGGTTCGCCATCGCCTCGGAGAGCTTGAGCCCGCCCTCGATGTCCTCGAGCAGGCTCGCGATCACCTGGCGGAATCCCGCGTTGTCCACCGTGTCGCGCAGGTCGGTGAGCGCCTCGATGATGTTGACGCCGGCCTTGAGCAGCTGCGACAGGTGGAAGCAGAAGGTGATGAGCTCGGTGCGCGATACGCGGCGCGAGCGCGACGCGGCCGAGCGCTTCACGCCCTCGAAGGTGATGAGGTCGAGCCCCAGGCGCCTCAGGCGCAGCTCGAGGTCGATGCCGTTCGCCGCGTCGAGGTTGCCCGTGGAGACGCGCCCGTCGGCATCGATCGCGCGATAGGCGAAGAGCGCCATCGGCGGTTCAGATCACGCGGTCGGTCAGGTCGACCACGCGCGAGATTTCCTCGAGGCTCGTCTGGCCCAGCAGCACCCGGGAGACGGCATCCTCGGCGAGGGAACGGAAGCCCTTGGCGGCCGCGGCGCTGCGGATCTCGCGGCCCGTCGCACGGCGCGCGATGAGCTCGTCGATCTCCGCGTCGAGCTTGAAGAGCTCCATGATCGCCACGCGCCCGCGGTAGCCCACGTTGTCGCAGCGGGCGCATCCGGCCGCCTGGTACACCGGGCGCGGATCGTCCGCATCCATCGAGAGCAGCCTGCGCGTGCCGGCATCGGGGTTGTAGGGCGCCCTGCACGAGCCGCAGAGCTTGCGCACGAGGCGCTGCGCGATGACGCCGATGATGTTGCCGGCCATGATGTCGGGCAGCACGCCCAGGTCCATGAGGCGCGGCACGGCCCCGATCGACGAGTTGGTGTGCAGCGTGGAGTACACCTGGTGGCCCGTCATGGCGGCGCGGAACGCCATCTCCGCCGTCTCCTGGTCGCGGATCTCGCCCACCAGGATCACGTCGGGGTCCTGCCGCATCATCGAGCGGATGCCCGAGGCGAAGTCGAGCTTCACGACCTCGTTCACCGACGTCTGCCGGATCATGGCCATCGGATACTCGACGGGGTCCTCGAGGGTCATGATGTTGATGCCCTCGGTGTTGATGTAGTTCAGGATCGAGTAGAGCGTCGTCGTCTTGCCCGAGCCGGTGGGGCCGGTCACGAGGATGATGCCCTCGGGGCGCGCCAGCATGAGCTTCAACGTCTTGAGGTCCTCGGAGTGGAGGCCCAGATCCTCGAGCGGAACGATCCCCTTGTCGCGGTCCAGGATGCGCAGCACGATGTTCTCGCCGTGCGTCGTCGGCTGCGACGACACGCGGAAGTCCACCTGGTGGCCGGAGAGTGTGAGCGAGATGCGGCCGTCCTGGGGTGCGCGCGTCTCCGCGATGTTCATGCCGCTCATGACCTTGAGCCGCACCACCATGGCCGCCCAGTAGTTCTTGTGCAGCGAGCGGATCTGGCGCAGCACGCCGTCGATGCGGTAGCGGATGCGCAGGAATCCCTGCTCCGGCTCGAAGTGGATGTCGGAGGCCCCGCGCTTCACCGCGTCGTTCAGCAGGGCGTCCACGAGGCGCACGACGGGCTGCGAGTACTCGTCGAAATCGGCCGCGAGCGACTGGTAGTCGATCTCGCCGGTCTCGATCTCGTTCAGGATCCCGTCGATCGAGAGCTCGAAGCCGTAGTGGTGCTCGATGCCGATCGTGATGTCGGACTCGCGCGCGAGCACCTGCTCGATCCTCAGGTCCTCGCGCGAGATGGCGCGGATCTGGTCGAGGGCGACGACGTTCGACGGGTCGGAGACCGCGACCATCAGCACCTTCTTCTCGCCGTCGTAGCTCACCGGCAGCACGTGGTAGCGCCGCGCCATGTCCTTGGGCACCAGCGCGATCGCGGCCGGGTCGATGATGGTGTTCTCGAGATCGATCGAGACCTGGCCCAGGGTCTCCGAAAGGATGTCGCGGATCGTCGCCTCGGTCACGAAGCCGAGCTGCACGAGGACCTTGCCGAGCGGTGCCTTGAACTTCTTCTGCTCGGTGAGCGCGATGTTCAGCTGGTCCTGGCTGATGATGCCCTTGGTGAGTAGCGTCTGGCCGAGAGGGGCCTGCGCAAGCGGCGGGGTCTGGATGTGGCCCACGGCGTCAGGGGTGCGCGGCCGCGTGCAGCTCGGCGAGCCGGCGCGCGACGGAGGCGGGATCGAACTGCGCGGACTGGCGTTGCGCGGCTTCGAGCGCGCGCTCGTAGTAGCCGGCCGCGAGCTTGGCCTGGGCCAGGTGGTCCAGGCTCACCGCGAGGTTGAAGACGATGTCGGGATTGCCCGGGTCGCCGCGGTAGGCCTCGAAGTATTCGGCCTGGGCGTCGCTCCAGCGGCCCTGGGACGCGTAGAGGTTGCCCAACGCGAAATGCACCGCGGGGCTGTCGCCGCGGGAGAGGTCCGCCCTCAGCTGCGCCTCCACGCCGTCGGGTCGCGCGCTCGCGGCGAGCCCGGCCAGGCCGGCGAGCGCGGTCGGGTCGCGCGGGTCGATCTCGAGCGCCTTCCGGTAGAGCGACGCGGCGAGCGCGCGGTGGCCGGAGCGCGCCTCCACCGTGGCGAGCCCGAGCTGCGCATCGAGGTTGTTCGGGTCGGTTCTCACGGCGCCGGCGTACTCGCGCCGCGCGCGCTCGAGGTCGCCCAGGGTGAGCGCCTCGTAACCCGCGGTGACCTGCGTGGGAACGCGCGGCGTTTCCGCGGAGCGTTGCAGCGAGAAGGGTTCGCCCTCGCGCAGGCGTTGGCCGTCCCGCAACATTTCCTCCAGCGCCTGCTGCGCGCCCGACTGCGGGGCTGACAGCGCGCGCTCGGCCGTCAAGGGCTTCACCACCGCCGTGCCGCTCGCCGCCGCGACCGGCCCGGGCTGCGCCGGTGCGGCGGCGGCGGCGGGCGCGCCCGGCCGGCCATTGGCGAGTGCGACGAGCTGCTCCATCTTCGCGGCCGACGACGGCTCGATGCTCGCGGCGGGCGGTAGCGCCAGCGCGGGAGGGCGTACGCGGGGGCGCGGATTGAAGGGCGGCGGCGTGAGCTGCTGGATCGAGTACCAGATGTAGCCCCCCGCGGCCGCGACGGCCACGACGATGGCGGCGAGGCCCGCCCACAGCACCAGGCGTTGGCGTCCCGACGGGGCGGCGGCGGCCTTCGCCGCGAATGCATTCTGGATCGCCTTCGCATCGGCGCCGGGCGCCGGAGACGGCGCCGTGCCGCCCTCCACGGGCTGCAGCTCGAGCACCGGCGCGGAGAGGGGCGCCATGCGCGGCGACTCCATGTCGAAGCCCGACGTGTCCGGCGCGCGCCCGGCCTTTTGCGGCTCCGTTCCGCGCGCGAGCTTCTCCTGCTCGGCGCGCTTGAGGGCGTCGAGCAGGAGGCTCACGTCTGGCCTCCCGGCGAGGGCTGCGAAGGATCGGGCACGACGGCGTTGGGCCTGCCGTGCGGAAGCTTGCCCTGCTCCATGCGCTCGAGCTCGCGTTGCAGCTCGGGCAGGGGCGGGCGCGTGTCCTTGAAGAACCCGTCGTCGGGCAGGTAGCGGCGGTAGTCGGCGAGGTCCGTCTCGAGGCTGGGGTCGCGGATGACGACGGGGCGGATGAAGACCACCAGCTCGGACTTGCGCGACAGGTCGTTGCGCTGGCTCACGAGGTCGCCCAGGATCGGGATGCGCGAGGCGATCGGCAGCCCGTTGGTCCTGCCCTCGAAGCTGTCCAGCATGAGGCCGCCGAGAACGGCGGTCTGGCCGCTCGCGACCTTGAGCACGCTCTCCATCTCCCGCGTCTGCGTGACCGGGATCAGGCTCGTCACGCCGGCGGCCGCGAGCGACGGATTGGGATCGGCCACCGTGTCGATGATGCGCGTGACCGTCGGCCGCAGGTTGAGCGTGATCTGGTCGGCATCGCTGATCTGCGGCGTGACGTTCATGATGAAGCCCACCGGGACCACGTTCTGCGTCGTGGTGAAGGTCGTGGTGGACGTGGTCTGGTTGGTGACCGTATCCGCCTTCACCGTGAAGTACACGCGGTTGTCGACGACCTTGAGCACGGCGGTCTGGTTGTTGATGACCATGAGCTTCGGGCTCGAGAGCACGCGCGTCTTGCCGAACTGGTCGAGGAGCTTCACCGTGCTGCTGATCGAGCCGCCGGCGGCCGCGTTGGGATTGTTGTAGTGCACCGAGAAGAACGACGTGCCGAGCGCGCTGGGCTGGCTGGGCAGCGAGGGCGGCGCGAACGTCTGGGTGATGGTGTACCCGAGGCCGCTCAAGCCGAGGGCGGACCAGTCGACGCCGGCCTGGTAGTTGTCGCTCAGGTCCACCTCGACGATGGTGGCCTCGATCAGCACCTGCCGTTTCGAGGCTCCCGCGACCTGCTCGAGGAACTCCTGGACTTTCTCGTGCTGCCGCGACGTCGCGCGTACCGAGATCACGCCGGTCTCGGGGTTCACGATGACGGAGGCGGCCTCGCGGAAGGTGAGCCGCGACTCGATCGATTCGCTCGCCTGGGTCGATTGCGTCTCGCCGGGGCCTTCGACGGCCGCGGCGGAGCCCGAAGCGTTGGTCGTCGCGCGGCGCGTCGCCGCGGCGGTGCGCGCCTGGGTCGTCGCGAGCGCCCCGGCCCCCCGCGAACGGACGTAAGTCTCGCTGCTGCCGGCCGGCAATTCCTTGTCGGTCTCGCGCAGGAGGTCCTTCACGTTCTTCTCGAGGGATTCCCAGAAGTGGTTCTTCGCCGTCGAGGCGATGGTGAGCGTGGAGTTGTTGTTGCCGCTGCCCGTGCCACTGGGGGTGACGCCCGCCGTGCCGCCCACGGTGCCGGAGATCACCTGGGTCGCGATGCCCACGGATTCGGTGACGTCACGCGCCATGTTCACGTAATCGATGTGGTAGGTGCGCAGGAATGGCGTGTCCTTCATGACCGAGATCGTCGCGCCGTTCTGTTCCCAGCGCATGTCGACCTGCCGCGCCATGCGCGTGAGGATCTGCTTCAACGTCTGGTCCACGGCGTTGATGGTGACGCTGCCCTCGACGTCCGGATGGATGTCGAAGTTGACCTGCGTCTCGCGCGCCATCGCGAGCAGCACGTCGCGCACGGGCTGGTTGGCGACGACCACCGAGTAGCGCAGCTCCTGGTCGCGTGCGCGCGGGGCCGGCGGCAACGGCACGCCCCGCACCGGGTCGGGAATGGATGCGATGGCGGCCTGCGTCGTCTCGCGCGGCTGGAGGTGCGCTTCCGACTTTGCAAGGGGACGCGCACCGCAGGCCGCGAGCAGGAATGCCGCTGCGAACCCCGGCGCCAATGCTACGACGCGCATGCAGGAATATCTCGTAAGTGTTTGTTTTGTGACCAGATCCGCCCTTGCATCCTTTATAGCGGTTTCAGGGGGGAAACGCAATGAAATTCCCCCGCGGAAAAGCCGGGATTTGCGCGAGTCAAGCCTCGGGCGGCGCGGCCCGGCGCGCGGCCGGGCTTGGGGTCAATGCGAATCCGGCGTGCGCCGCGCGTCATCGCGCACGGCCTCGAGCGAGCGCACGTAGGGGCGGAACTGGCGCAGGCCTTCGGGCAGGGCGTCGAGCGCCGCGACGGCCTCGCCGCGCTCGCGGTAGTGTCCGAACAGCAGGCCCAGTCGCGGCGTATCGACGCCCGCCGCCGGCACGAGATAAAGCCGGTCGGGGCTCACGCTGTGCGAGGCGTCGGCCAGGTAGTGCTCGAGATAGCTGCGGCTGCGCGCGTCCGTGACCATGAGCTGGACGGAGTACCCCGGCGCGTTGCCGTCCAGGAGCTGGCGGCCCGCCGCGAGGCGCGAGTCGAGCGACATGCCCGGTCCGGCAGCGGCGGGCGCCGCCGCGGCGGGCGGCGAGGGCGCGGCCAAGGACACCGTCGCGGCGGCCGTCTGCAGTCCCGGGGCCGCCGGGCCATGGGCGGGCGCGATTTCCACCGCGGGCGTGGGCGCCCGGGGCGGGGCGGACGGCACGACGGCGGCGACCGCGGCCGCCCCCGTCAAGGTGGATGCGGCGAAGTAGCGGGCGCCCGCGAATCCGATCGCGATGCCCGCGATCGCGCCTACCGCGGCGACGGCGGCTGTGCGCCGGGGCGAACCGCGCCGCGTCATCACGATCTGAGTGTCGCTGATGGCAGCCCGGGCATGGTCCGGGGTCACCGTGTGCGTGCCCGCGGCGAAGGCGGCGAGCAGCGTCTTGTCGGCGTAGATGTTGATGCGGCGCGTGAGGCCCTCGGAGGCCTCGGCGATCAGGCGCAGCGCCTCCGGCCCGAAAAGGTCCGGGCCGTGGTAGCCCGCCGCGCGCAGGCGGAAGTTCACGTACTCGTGCACGTCGCGCGAAGGCAGCGGACCGAGCACGAAGCTGTGCGTGATGCGCTCCTTCAGCTGGCGCATGTGCGGCAGCGCGAGGTGCTGGTCGAGCTCGGGCTGGCCGAAGAGCGCGATCTGCAGCAGCTTGTCCTTCTCGGTCTCCAGGTTGGAGAGCAGTCGGATCTCCTCGAGGGTCGCGAGGGGCATCGCGTGGGCCTCGTCGATGAGCGCCACCACCTGCTTGCCCTCCGCGTGCATCCCGATCAGCCGTTCCTGGAGCGCGCGCACGAGCTGGGTCGTGTTGGCCCCGGCGGTCTCGATCTCGAGGTCGGCCGCGATGGCGGCGAGCATCTCGTCGCGGGTGAGGCTCGGCACCGCGAGGTAGATCGTCTCGACCGTGGCGGGCAGCCGCTCCATCAGCACGCGGCACAGCATGGTCTTGCCGCTGCCGACCTCGCCGGTCACCTTGACCATCCCCTCGCCGGCGGTGATGGCGTAGAGCAGCGCCTCGAGCGTCGCCCCGCGATTCGCGCCGGAGAAGAAGAATTCCGTGTGCGGCGTGATCCGGAACGGCGCCTCGCGCAGCCCGAAGTGTCCCAGGTACATCGTCATGGATCGGTTGGCGGGTCCACGCGGTTCTTGTTCTGGTTCTTCAGCCGCGCGTGTCGCCCGAGTCGGTTGGGGCGAGTTTAGCACCGGTTTTCCCCGCTGCCTCCAGCCTTCCGTAGAGGGTCGTGCGGGAGAGGCCGAGGAGCTTGGCCGCCTGGGAGATGTTGCCGTGGGCGATCTCGAGCGCCGCATCGAGGTACGCCTGCTCCACGGCCCTCAAGGTCGAGTCCAGCACGAAGGGTCGCCCGGCCAGGAGCTCCGCGCGCGCCTTCGACACCGGGTCCTGGGCGGCCTCGGCCGCCGGAGCGAACTCGCTTTCCAGCTCGGCCGCGCCGATGGTGTAGCCGGCGTACTTGGTCGTGAGGCGGATCACGATGTTCTTGAGCTCGCGCACGTTGCCCGGGAACGCGTACTCGAGCCAGCGCCGTCGCGCGGCCTCGTCGAACGCGAAGGGGGCACTGCCGGTCTTGGTGGCGTACATGGCGCGGAAGTAGTCGAGCAGCTTCAGCTTGTCCTCGCCCAGCTCGCGCAGCGCCGGCACGATGAGCTCGAAGACGGAGAGCCGGTGATACAGGTCCGAGCGGAAGCGGCCCTGGCGCACCTCCTCGCGCAGGTCGCGGTTGGTGGCCGCGACGATGCGGGCCCGGGACACGCGGGTGGTGGTCTCGCCCACCCGCTGGTACTCGCCGTTTTCCAGCACGCGCAGGAGCTTGGGTTGAAGATCCGCGGGCAGCTCGCCGATCTCGTCCAGGAAGAGCGTGCCTTCGCCGGCATCCTCGAAGTAGCCGCTTCGCGCCTGGTGGGCTCCCGTGAAGGCGCCTTTGGCATAGCCGAAGAGCGTGGGCTCGACGAGCGTGGGCGAGATCGCCGCGCAGTTGAGCGCGAGGAATGGCTGCCCAGCGCGGGGACTCAGGTGGTGCAGCGAGAAGGCGACGCGTTCCTTGCCGCTGCCGGACTCGCCCTCGATCAGCGCGGGGAAGGAGGACGCGGCGTAAAGATCCACCTGGCTGCGCAGCCGGCGCAGGGGCGGGCTGTCGCCGATCAGCGCCCGCGCCGTCTCCGCGTCGTCGTCGCGTCCGGCGACGGCACCCGAGCGCAGCGCGCGCTCGAGCACGCGCTTGAGGTGGCCGGGCTCGCACGGCTTGGGCACGAGCTCCACGGCGCCGAGGGCGCGTGCGCGCCGGCCATTCGACTCCTCGTTCTGGCCGGTGAGCACCACGATGCGGCCTTGCGGGGCGTGCGCGAGGAGGTCCGCGATGAGCTTGAATCCCTCGTTCGGCAGCTGCGGCACGGGCGGCAGGCCGAGGTCGATGAGCGCCAGGTCGGGCTGCAGCCCCGAGCGCAGTTGCGCCACGGCGGCCGCACGGTCCGAGGCCGTGATGACGTCGTAGCCGGGCGCGAGCGCGAAGGCGAGGCCTTCCACGATCAACGGATCGTCGTCGACCAGGAGGAGCCGCGGCTTCTTCATCGGCGCATCACCTTCATGCGCGGAATTATAGGGTCGGGGTCGCGGGGCAAAGCTGATAAAATGGCGTTCCCTTTCATCTGTAATTTCCCCGAGTGCCTCCCGAGATCCTGGTCGACGTCGAGTCGGTCGGATTCACCTATGACCGGCGCCCCGTCCTGAAGGGCATCTCCATGCGCGTCCCCCGCGGCAAGATCGTGGCGCTCATGGGGGCGTCGGGCAGCGGGAAGACGACCCTGCTGCGCATCATCGGCGGGCAGCTGAAGCCGAGCGAGGGGCGCGTGAGCGTCGACGGCCAGTCGGTGCCGGGCCTGCCCACGCACGAGCTCTACCGGCTGCGCCGGCGCATGAGCATGCTCTACCAGTTCGGCGCGCTCTTCACCGACATGACCGTGTTCGAGAACGTGGCGTTCCCGCTCCGCGAGCACACGCAGCTGCCCGCGGACATGATCCGCGACCTCGTGCTGATGAAGCTCGAGGCGGTGGGCATGCGCGGCGCCCACGGCCTCATGCCGACCGAGCTCTCGGGCGGGATGGCGCGGCGCGTGGCCCTCGCTCGCGCCGTGGTGCTCGACCCGATGCTCGTGATGTACGACGAGCCCTTCGCCGGCCTCGATCCCATCGCGATGGCGGTCATCGGCAAGCTCATCCGCACGCTCAACGGAGCGCTGGGCTCCACCTCGATCATCGTGACGCACGACGTCCTGGAATCGCTCGCCATCGTGGACTATCTCTACTTCATCTCCGACGGCGTCATCGTGGGCGAGGGCACGCCCGACGAGATCCGCCACTCCACCGTGCCGTACGTGCGCCAGTTCGTGCACGGGGAGCGCGAGGGACCCGTGCCCTTCCACTATCCGGCGCGTCCGTACGCGGCCGACGTGGGGCTCGCGGCATGAGCGCGCGTCCCCGCGTGGAGCGGCGCAACCGCCTGCGCCGGTCCATCGCGACCCTCGGCCGGCGCGTGATCGACGGCATCTGGCGGGTCGGCGTGGTCACCCGCTTCTTCTTCATGGTGCTCGCCGCGTCGGGCACGAGCTTCGCGCGCTTCCGCCTCGTCATGCGCGAGGTCTACTTCACCGGCGTGCTGTCGCTCGTGATCATCGTGGTCTCCGGGCTCTTCGTCGGCATGGTGCTGGGCCTGCAGGGGTTCGAGACGCTGCAGAAGTACGGCGCCACGGAATCGATCGGCGTGCTGGTGGCGCTGTCGCTCGTGCGCGAGCTGGGTCCGGTCGTGGCCGGCCTGCTCTTCGCCTCGCGCGCGGGCTCCGCCATCACCGCCGAGATCGGGCTCATGAAGGTGACCGAGCAGCTCTCGGCGATGGACATGATGGCCGTCTCGCCGATGGCTCGCGTGATCGCCCCGCGTTTCTGGGCGGGCGTGATATCGATGCCGCTGCTCGCCGCGCTCTTCGCGGCGATGGGCGTCTTCGGCGGCTATGTCGTCGCGGTCGTCCTCTTCGGCGTGGACAACGGTGCTTTCTGGGCGCAAATGCAGTCGGCGGTGGACTTCCGGTATGATGTCCTGAACGGCGTCGTGAAGAGCGTCGTCTTCGGATTCGCGATCACCGTCATCGCGACCTTCGAGGGTTACGATGCGCCGCCGACCGCCGAGGGCGTATCGCGGGCGACGACCCGTACCGTGGTGAGCTCCGCGCTCACCGTCCTCGCCCTCGACCTCGTGCTCACCGCGTTCATGCTGCGCGGCGAGGGCTGAGACTCCCTGACCAGACGAACGACAATCCCCGATGGAAAGAACGACGATCGACCTGTGGTTCGGAGCCTTCGTGACGGCGGGCTTCGTGGCGCTGCTCGTGCTCGCGATGAAGGTGGGCAACCTGGGCGCCGAGCGCGCGACGGATACCTATCGCGTCGAGGCGCGCTTCGACAACATCGGCGGGCTCAAGGTGCGCGGACCGGTGCGCAGCGCCGGGGTGCTCGTCGGCCGCGTGGCCGACATCCGCTTCGACAACGAGCGCTACCAGGCCAACGTGACCCTCGCCCTCGACAGGCGCTACGCCTTCCCCAAGGACACGAGCGCCTCGATCCTCACCTCGGGCCTGCTGGGCGAGACCTACGTCGGCCTCGAGGCGGGCGGCGACGACAAGAAGCTCGCCGCGGGCGATCGCATCCAGCTCACGCAGTCCGCCGTGGTGCTCGAGCGCCTCATCAACCAGTTCCTCTTCAGCAAGGCGCAGGAGGAGGCCCCCGCCAAGGCCGGCCCCGCCGCGGCACCTGCGCCGGCCGGCGCAGGCGCGGGCAAGTAGGTGAGCCGGAAACCGCGCCGGGCCGTTCGCAGTCTCAACGGCTTGACGCCCTCTCCAAGGATGACTTCCATGTTCCGACGTTTCCTCATTTCGCTCCTCGGCGTGCTCGCCGCGACCGCCGCCCTCGCGCAGGAAGCGCCCGATGCGCTGGTCAAGCGCACCGCGGACGAGATCCTCGCCATCGTGCGCCAGGACAAGGACCTCCAGGCCGGCAACAGCCAGAAGGTCGTGCAGCTCGCCGAGCAGAAGGTGCTGCCGTACTTCGACTTCGAGCGCATGACGCGGCTCGCCGTCGGCAAGAGCTGGCGCGAGGCGAGCCCCGAGCAGCGCCAGGCGCTCACCAACGCGTTCCGCACGATGCTCGTGCGCACCTACTCGACCTCGCTTTCGCAATACCGCAACCAGACGATCGAGGTGAAGCCGCTCAAGATGGCCCCGACCGATAACGACGTCACGGTGCACACCCAGGTGATCCAGCAGGGCGGCCCGCCGATTCCCATCGACTACGCGATGGAGAAGAAGGACAACACCTGGAAGGTCTACGACGTGACCGTCGACGGCGCCTCCCTCGTGACGACCTATCGCGGCAGCTTCAACGAGCAGATCCAGAAGGGCGGCGTCGACGGCCTGATCAAGACGCTGCAGGAGCGCAACCAGTCGGGCGCTCCGGCACCGGCGAAGAAATGAACGACGCGGGCAGCGCGGAAGTGCTGAAGCTCACGGGCGCGCTCTCCTTCGAGACGCTGCCTGCCGTGCTCGAGCGCACCGCGCAGTTCGCCGCCCGCCCCGACGTGCCGGACCGCCTCACCATCGATTTCGCGGACGTCGGCACCGTCGATTCCTCCGCGGTGGCGCTGCTGCTCGAGTGGCGCCGGCTCGCGGCGGGCCTGCGCAAGCGGCTCGCCTTCGTGAACCTGCCACCGAACCTGCTGGCGCTCGCCAACCTCTACGGCGTGGCGGACCTGATCCAGCCGCAGGCCTGAGCCGGTGGCCGCGGTCGAGGTGCGCGACGTGCACAAGCGCTTCGGCGCGGTGCGCGCGCTCGACGGCGTGTCGCTGGAGGTGGCGGAAGGCGAGTTCTTCGCGCTGCTCGGACCCAACGGCGCCGGCAAGACGACGCTCATCTCGGCGCTGGGCGGCCTGGTGCGCCCCGGCGCCGGGCGCCTCGCGATCATGGGCCACGACGTCGGGACCGACTCTCGCGGCGCGCGCCGCTCCGTGGGCATCGTGCCGCAGGAGGTCGTCTTCGATCCCTTCTTCACGGTGCGCGAGACGCTCGAGATCCAGAGCGGCTACTTCGGCCTGCGCCGCAACGCGGCCTGGATCGACGAGCTGCTGGAGAACCTGGGGCTCGCCTCCAAGGCCCGGGCCAACATGCGCACCCTCTCCGGCGGCATGAAGCGCCGCGTCATGGTGGCGCAGGCGCTGGTGCATCGCCCGCCGGTGATCGTGCTGGACGAGCCCACCGCCGGCGTCGACGTCGAGCTGCGCCAGGCGTTGTGGGGGTTCGTGCGCTCGCTCAATGCCGCGGGCCACACCATCGTGCTCACCACGCATTACCTCGAGGAGGCGGAGCAGCTCTGCACGCGCATCGCGATGATGAAGGACGGCCGCGTCGTGGCGCTCGACACGACCGCGCGGCTGCTCGCCGCCTTCACCGAGCGCGTGCTGCGGGTGAAGCTCGAGCGCGGGACGCTGCCGCCGGCCCTCGCGCTGCGCGCGACCCGCGAGCCGTCGGGCGCGTGGCGCATTCCGATCGAGGACATGGCGCACGTCGAGCAGGCGCTCGTCCAGCTGCGCGAGGCGGGTGGCGTGGTGGCGAGCCTCGAGGTGGGCGAGCCGGAGCTCGAGGAAGTGTTCGTGAAGATCATGCGTTCACATGCGGCTTGACCCTCACCCCAACCATCCCCCGGGGGAGGGGGAGCGAACGCGGGAGGCGGTTTCGCGGTCCGGCCGGTTGCACGCCGTCGCTGCGGGCAGTGGGTTCCCCACGCTTCTGTACAAGGAGGTGCTGCGCTTCTGGAAGGTGAGCTTCCAGACGGTTGCCGCCCCCGTCCTCACGACGCTGCTGTACCTGCTCGTCTTCGCGCACGCGCTCGCGGACCATGTGCAGGCCTTCCCCGGCGTGCCTTACCTGCACTTCCTCATTCCGGGGCTCGCCATGATGGCGATCCTGCAGAACGCGTTCGCGAACAGCTCGTCGTCGATCATCCAGTCGAAGATCACCGGCAACATGGTGTTCATCCTGCTGCCGCCGCTCT
Organism: Usitatibacter sp.; assembly: GCA_035656735.1. Taxonomy (GTDB): domain Bacteria; phylum Pseudomonadota; class Gammaproteobacteria; order Burkholderiales; family Usitatibacteraceae; genus Usitatibacter. The sequence continues at coordinate 144,488 of DASRRY010000046.1, forward strand.
CGGCCCTCGAGATCTTCGGCGCGTACCTGGCGGCCTCGATGGTGCGCGGACTCACCGTCGGGCTGGGCGTCTTCGCGGCGACGCTCTGGATGGTGCCGATCCCGATGCGCCACCCGCTGTGGGCCCTTGCGTTCGCGCTCGTCGGCAGCGGCATGCTCGGCACGCTGGGCATCCTCGCGGGCATCTGGTCGGAGAAGTTCGACCAGCTCGCGGCGTTCCAGAACTTCCTGGTGATGCCCCTCACGTTCCTCTCCGGCGTCTTCTACTCCATGCATTCGCTGCCGGCATTCTGGCAGGATGTTTCCCGGCTGAACCCGTTCTTCTACGCGATCGACGGCTTCCGCTACGGCTTCTTCGGTCAGTCCGACGTCGCGCCCGCGGCGAGCCTCGCGTTTGCGGCCGGCACCTTCGCTGTCCTATCATGGCTCACCCTGCAGCTGCTGCGGCGCGGCTACAAGCTGCGGCATTAGGCGTGCATCCCATGGTCGAACCCGCTTCCATCGAAGAATCCATCCGTGCCGGGCTTCCCGTGACCCATCTCGAGGTGCACGGCGATGGCGCCCATTTCGAGGCGGTCATCGTGAGCCCGCGCTTCGCCGGCCTCGCCCGCGTGAAGCAGCACCAGCTCGTGTACGCGGCGCTCGGCGACCGCATGCGCGAGGAGATCCATGCGCTGTCCATGAAGACGTTTTCCCCGGAAGAGTGGGCGGCGCGCTGAACTGACCCGGGGCCGCGTGGCGGCCCCCATCGCGGAATTCCATGCAGAAACTTTCCATCCAGGGCGGCGCCCGGCTCGCGGGCGAAGTGCGGGTCGCGGGCGCCAAGAACGCGGCGCTGCCGATCCTCGCGGCCGCGCTGCTCACGGCGGCACCGCTGCGGCTCACCAACGTGCCGCAGCTGAACGACGTGCGCACGATGGTGAAGCTGCTGCAACGCATGGGCGTCGCGGTCGAGGCCCTGCCCCACGAGGTCCGCCTGGACGCGCGCCGCGTGGAGGAGCCGTTCGCGCCCTACGACCTGGTGAAGACGATGCGCGCCTCGATCCTCACGCTCGGTCCGCTGGTGGCCCGCTTCGGCGAGGCGCGCGTCTCGCTGCCCGGCGGGTGCGCCATCGGCGAGCGCCCGGTGGACCTGCACATCAAGGGCCTCGCCGCCATGGGGGCGGACATCGCCATCGAGGCCGGGTACATCCACGCGAAGGCGACGCGGCTCAAGGGCGCGCGCATCTTCATGGACACCGTCACCGTCACCGGGACCGAGAACCTGATGATGGCGGCCTGCCTGGCCCAGGGCACCACGGTCCTCGAGAACGCCGCGCGCGAGCCCGAGGTGAGCGATCTCGCGCGCTGCCTGCTCGCGATGGGCGCGAAGATCTCGGGCCACGGCAGCGACGTCATCACGATCCAGGGCGTCGATGCGCTCTTCGGCGTGGAGCATGCCGTCATGCCCGATCGCATCGAGGCGGGGACCTTCCTCGCGGCGGCCGCCGCGACGCGCGGCGAGATCACGTTGACCGGCGCCCCGGTGGCGAGCCTCGACGCGGTCATGGAAAAGCTGCGCGAGGCGGGCGCCCGCATCGACGTGGGCGACGGCACGATCCGGCTCGCGATGGCCGCGCGCCCGCGCGCGGTGAGCGTACGCACGTCCCCGCATCCCGGCTTCCCCACGGACATGCAGGCGCAGTTCATCGCCATGAACAGCGTGGCCGAGGGCACCGCGCTGGTGACGGAGACCATCTTCGAGAACCGCTTCATGCACGTCCAGGAGCTGCGCCGCCTGGGTGCCCACATCGAGATCCAGGGCAACACCGCCGTCGTGCACGGCACGGAATCGCTCGCCGGCGCCGCGGTGATGGCGACGGACCTGCGCGCCTCGGCGAGCCTGGTGATCGCGGGCCTCGTGGCCCAGGGCACCACGGTCATCGACCGCATCTACCACCTGGACCGCGGCTACGAGCACATCGAGTCGCGCCTGGGCGAGCTGGGCGCGCGCATCGAGCGCGTCGCGTGAGGCGGCCATGATCACGCTGGCACTCGCCAAGGGACGCATCTTCGAGGAGACGATGCCGCTGCTCGCCGCGGCGGGCATCACCCCTTCCGAGGATCCCGAGAAATCGCGCAAGCTGATCCTCGGCACCAACCGGCCGGACCTGCGCGTGATCCTCGTGCGCGCCGCCGACGTGCCGACCTACGTGCAATACGGCGCGGCCGACTTGGGCGTCGCGGGGCGCGACCTGCTCGCGGAGCATGGCGGCCAGGGCCTCTACCAGCCGCTCGACCTGGGCATCGCGCGCTGCCGCATGGTCGTCGCGGCGCCCGAGGATTTCGACTACAACGCGGCGGTGCGCCAGGGCGCGCGCCTGCGCGTGGCCACCAAGTACGTCGGCACCGCGCGGGAGCACTTCGCCGCGAAGGGCATGCACGTGGACCTGATCCACCTCTACGGCTCCATGGAGCTGGCGCCGCTGGTGGGCCTCGCCGATGCCATCGTCGACCTGGTCGACACCGGCAACACGCTGCGCGCCAACCGGCTGCGCGTGGTCGAGGAGATCCTGCCGGTTTCCAGCCGGCTCATCGTCAATCCGGCCTCGCTCAAGCTGCAGCGCGACGCGATCGCGCCGCTCATCGAGGCCTTCCGAAAGGCTTCCCATGGCTGAACCGCGCCGGCTGTCCTCGCGCGACCCCGGCTTCGAGCGCGACCTGGGCGAGCTGCTCGCGTTCGAGGCGGCGCAAGACGAGGCGGTCGAGCGCGCGACGGCGGACATCCTCGAGGCCGTGCGCGCGCGCGGCGACGCGGCGCTGCTCGAATACACCCGGCGCTTCGATCGGTGGCAGCCGCGCGATGCCGCCGCGCTCGAGGTCCCGCTCGACCACGCCCGCGCGACGCTGGCACGGCTTGCGCCGCCCGAGCGCGAGGCGCTCGAGTTCGCGGCCGCTCGCATTCGCCGCTACCACGAGCGCCAGGTACAGGAATCGTGGCGCGTTGAGGAAGCCGACGGCACCATGCTGGGCCAGCAGGTGACGCCGATCGATCGCGTGGGCCTCTACGTGCCCGGCGGCAAGGCGGCGTATCCGTCCTCCGTGCTCATGAGCGCGGTCGCCGCCAAGGTGGCTGGCGTGCACGAGCTGGTCATGGTCACCCCGACCCCCGGCGGCGAAACGAATGCGTCCGTGCTCGCGGCCGCGGCGCTGGCCGGCGTGGACCGCATCTTCCGCGTGGGCGGTGCCCAGGCCATCGGCGCGCTGGCATTCGGCACGGACGCCATCCCGGCCGTGGACAAGATCGTGGGTCCCGGCAACGCCTATGTCGCGGCCGCCAAGCGCCGCGTCTTCGGCCGCGTCGGCATCGACATGGTGGCGGGCCCCTCCGAGGTGCTCGTGATCGCGGACGGCACGGCGCACCCGGACTGGGTCGCGATGGACCTTTTCTCCCAGGCCGAGCATGACGAGATCGCGCAGGCGATCCTGCTCTCGCCGGACGAGCGCCTGGTCGAGGCGGTGGCGCAATCGATGAGGCGGCAGATCGAGCGCCTGCCGCGCCGCGCCATCATCGAGGCCTCCCTCGCTGCGCGCGGCGCGCTGATCCACGTGCGCGACCTGGACGAGGCGTGCGCGCTCGCCAACCGCATCGCTCCGGAGCACCTCGAGCTGGCGGTCGCGGATCCGCCGTCGCTCCTCGGCAAGATCCGTCATGCGGGCGCAATCTTCCTGGGCCATCACGCCTCGGAATCGCTCGGCGACTACTGCGCGGGGCCCAACCACGTGCTGCCGACCTCGCGCACGGCGCGCTTCTCCTCGGCGCTCGGCGTGTACGACTTCCAGAAGCGCTCGAGCCTCATCGCGGTATCGGCCGCGGGCGCGCGAACCCTGGGGCCCATCGCCGCGACGCTCGCGCGCGCGGAGGGGCTGGAGGCGCACGCACGCAGCGCCGAATGGCGGCTGGAGAAGACGTGAAGGGGCGGCGTCCCGAAGACCTGGTGCGCCCGGAGATCCTCGCGCTCCAGGCCTATCACGTCGCCCCGGCGACGGGCATGGTGAAGCTGGACGCGATGGAGAACCCGTACCGGCTGCCGGCCGGGCTCGCGCGGGAGATGGGCGAGCGGCTGGCGCAGGTCGCGGTCAACCGCTACCCCGACCCCACCGCCGGTGCGCTCAAGGACGCACTGCGCGATGCGATGCAGGTCCCCCCGGAGCTCGACCTGGTGCTGGGAAACGGCTCCGACGAGATCCTGCAAATGCTGTCCCTCGCGCTCGCGCGTCCGGGAGCCTCGGTCGTGGCGCCCGAGCCCTCCTTCGTGATGTACCGCATGGGCGCCATCGTGGCCGGAATGCGCTACGTGGGCGTGAGCCTCGCCCCGGACTTCACGCTCGACGAAGGGGCGCTGGCGGATGCCATCGAGCGCGAGAGGCCGGCGCTCACCTGGATCGCCTATCCCAACAATCCGACCGGGAACCTGTTTCCGCGCGAGGCCATCCTCGCCGCGGCGCGCGCCTCGCCCGGCCTGGTGGTCGTGGACGAGGCGTACTACCCCTTTTCGGGCGGCGCCTCCCTCATGTCCGAGGTGCCGCGCGTGGCCAACCTCGTGCTGGTTCGCACGGTCTCCAAGCTCGGGCTCGCGGGCCTGCGCGTGGGCGCGGCCATCGGCGCCCCGGAATGGATCGAGCAGCTGGAGAAGCTGCGCCCGCCCTACAACGTGAATTCGCTTTCGCTCTGTGCCGCGCAGTTCCTGCTCGCGCATGGCGAGGTGCTGGACGGCCAGGCCCGCGCCATCGTGCAGGAGCGCGGGCGCCTGGAAGCGGGCCTCGACGCCATCGCCGGGATCGAGCGCTTCCCGTCGGCCGCCAACTTCATCCTGGTGCGCGTGCCCGACGGCCCGGGCGCCTTCGAGGCGCTGAAGGCGCGTGGTATATTGGTTCGCACCTTCCATGGCTCCCACGCGCTCCTCGCAAACTGCCTGAGGCTGACGGTCGGCACCGCCGAAGAAAATGCCCGACTCCTCGAGGCCCTTGCCTCGATCCTCCACCCCGACCATGCGTAAGGCCGAGATCCAGCGCGACACGAAGGAGACGCAGGTTTTCGTCGCGGTCGACCTCGACGGCACGGGGCGCGCCGAACTCGCCTCCGGCATTCCCTTCCTCGACCACATGCTCGACCAGGTCGCCCGCCACGGCGCGATCGACCTCACCGTGCGCGCCAAGGGCGACCTCGAGATCGACGCGCACCACACCGTCGAGGACATCGGCATCACGCTGGGGCAGGCGCTCGCGAAGGCGCTCGGCGACAAGCAGGGCATCCGCCGCTATGGCCATGCCTACGTCCCGCTCGACGAGGCGCTGTCGCGGGTCGTGGTGGACTTCTCCGGCCGGCCCGGCCTCGAGTTCCACGTGGACTTCAGCCGCGCCCGCGTGGGCGAATTCGACGTCGACCTCACCCATGAATTCTTCCAGGGCTTCGCGAACCACGCGCTCGCGACGGTGCACGTGGACAACCTGCGGGGCGACAACGCGCACCACCAGTGCGAGACGGTGTTCAAGGCGTTCGCCCGCGCGGTGCGCATGGCGGTCGAGCCGGACCCGCGCGCGCAGGGCACGATCCCGTCCACCAAGGGGAGCCTCTAAGGCCTCTCTTCGCCCCGGGCTCGCCGGCGCCTCCATGCAACGCATCGCCATCGTCGACTACGGAATGGGCAACCTGCGCTCGGTGCAGAAGGCGCTGCAGCACGTGGTGCCCGACGCCCGGGTGGAAATCACCGCGGATCCCGACGCCATCCGGCGCGCCGAACGCGTGGTCTTTCCCGGGCAGGGCGCGATGCCCGACTGCATGCGCTCGCTCAACGCCGCGGGACTCGCGGAGGCGATCACCGAGGGCGCGGCCGGGAAGCCCTTCCTGGGCCTGTGCATCGGCCAGCAGATGCTCTTCGAGCGCAGCGCCGAGGGCGACACGCCGGGCCTGGCGCTGCTGCACGGCGAGGTCAAGGCCCTCAGGCGGGTGAGCGGGCTCAAGATCCCGCACATGGGCTGGAACGAGGTATGGCAGGCTAAGCCCCATGCGCTCTGGAAGGGCATCCCCGATGGCAGCCGCTTCTATTTCGTCCACAGCTACTATTGCGCCCCGCGCGAGCCGGCGCTCGCCGCGGCGACCACGAATTACCCCGATGCCTTTACCTCCGCGATCGCGCGCGATAACATTTTCGCCACGCAATTCCATCCCGAAAAAAGCGCCATCGCGGGGCTCACGCTACTCAGCAACTTCGCCCACTGGAATCCCTGATTCCGCCCCGCCATGCTCATCATTCCCGCGATCGACCTGAAGGACGGCCAATGCGTGCGCCTGGAGCAGGGGCGCATGGAAAAGGCGACGGTTTTCTCCGGCAAGCCCGGCCAGACCGCCACGCAATGGGCTGTCAAGGGCGCGCGGCGCCTGCACGTGGTGGACCTGAACGGCGCGATCGCGGGCAAGCCCCGCAACGAGTCGGCCGTGAAGGAGATCATCGCCGCGGTGGACTCCGATATCCCGATCCAGCTGGGCGGCGGCATCCGCGACCTCGACACGATCGAGCGCTATCTCGATGACGGCGTCTCCTACGTGATCATCGGCACCGCGGCGGTGAAGAACCCGGGCTTCCTGCACGAGGCGTGCGACGCCTTCCCCGGCCACATCATGGTGGGCCTCGACGCGAAGGACGGGAAGGTCGCGACCGACGGCTGGTCGAAGCTCACCGGCCACGACGTGGTCGACCTCGCGAAGCGCTTCCAGGACTACGGCGTCGAGGCGGTGATCTACACCGATATCGGGCGCGACGGCATGATGACCGGCGTCAACATCGAGGCCACCGTGCGCCTCGCCCAGGCGCTGGTCGTGCCGGTCATCGCGAGCGGCGGCCTCACGAGCCTGGACGATATCCGCAAGCTCTGCGAGGTGGAGAACGAGGGCATCACGGGCTGCATCGCGGGGCGCGCCATCTACGAGGGCCGGCTCGACTTCGCGCAGGCGCTCAAGGTCGCCGCGGGCGAAGGCTGAGGCGCGCGCCCGCGCCTGCACCCATGCCGCTCGCCAAGCGCATCGTTCCCTGCCTCGACGTGCACGCCGGCCGCGTCGTGAAGGGCGTCAATTTCGTGAGCCTGCGCGATGCGGGCGATCCGGTGGAGATCGCGCGCGGCTACGACGCGGCGGGCGCCGACGAGCTCGCGTTCCTCGACATCACCGCCTCGAGCGATGCGCGCGACACCATCGTCGAGGTGATCGAGCGCGTGGCCGACCAGGTCTTCATCCCGCTCACGGTGGGCGGGGGCGTGAGGAGCGTGGAGGACGTGAGGAAGCTGCTCAATGCGGGCGCCGACAAGGTGAGCATCAACACGGCCGCGGTGGAGCATCCCGAGCTCGTCGAGCAGGCGGCGCACCGGTTCGGCTCGCAGGCCATCGTGGTCGCCATCGACGCCCGCCAGTCCGCACCCGGCCGCTGGGAGGTCTACACCCACGGCGGGCGCAAGGCGCGCGGGCTCGACGCCGTCGCATGGGCACGGGAGATGGCGCGGCGCGGCGCGGGCGAGATCCTGCTCACGAGCATGGATCGCGACGGCACCAAGAGCGGCTTCGACCTGGCGCTCACGCGCTCGGTGAGCGACGGCGTCGAGGTGCCCGTCATCGCGAGCGGCGGCGTGGGGTCGCTCGAGCACCTGGCGCTCGGCATCGAGCAGGGCCATGCCGACGCCGTGCTGGCGGCCTCCGTCTTCCATTTCGGCGAGATCCGCATCCCGGACGCGAAGCGCTTCCTCGCCGCGCGCGGCATCGAGATGCGGCTGTGAGCGGCTGGATCGACGAGGTCGCCTGGAACGGCGAGGGGCTGGCGCCCGCGGTCGCCCAGGACGACGCCACGGGCGAGGTGCTGATGGTCGCGTGGATGAACCGCGAGGCCCTCGAGCGGACGGTCGCCTCGGGCGAGGCGGTCTACTGGTCGCGCTCCCGCAAGGCGCTCTGGCGCAAGGGCGAGACCTCGGGCCATGCGCAGAAGGTGCGCGAGGTCCGGCTGGACTGCGACGGCGACACGATCCTGCTGCGCGTCGAATCCGTGGGCGGGGTCGCCTGCCACACGGGACGCCGCCGCTGCTTCTTCCGGCGGCTCGAGCAGCGCCGGGGCGACCTGCACTGGAATACCACCGATCCGGTGCTCGAGCCGGGGACGTCCCATGGCTGAGAAGGGCGTGCTCGAGCGTCTCGAGGCCGCGATCGCGTCGCGCCGCGGGGCCGATCCGTCCACCTCGTACGTCGCGTCCCTCGAGCGCAAGGGCCTCGACGCGATCCTCAAGAAGGTGGGCGAGGAGGCGACCGAGACGGTCATCGCGGCCAAGGGCGGCGAGCGCCAGGCCATCGTCCACGAGACCGCGGACCTCTGGTTCCATTGCCTGGTCATGCTGTCGAACCGGGGCGTGGCGCTGGCCGACGTGCTCGCCGAGCTCGAGCGGCGCGAGGGCACGAGCGGCATCGAGGAGAAGAATGCGCGGCCCCACGGAGACAAGCGATGAGCGACTGCATCTTCTGCAAGATCGTCGAGGGCAAGATCCCCAGCCGCAAGGTGTACGAGGACGACGAGATGCTCGCGTTCCACGACATCCAGCCGTTGGCGCCCGTGCACTTCATGATCATTCCCAAGAAGCACGTCGATTCCCTCGCGCACGTGGGCCAGGAGCACGCGCCCGTGCTGGGCCGGATGATGGCGAAGGCCGCCGAGCTCGCCCGCACGGCGGGCTCGCCGGACGGCTTCCGCACCATCGTGAACACGGGTCGGATCGGGCGGCAGGACGTGTATCATTTGCATATCCACATCATCGGCGGCCCCGATCCCCTTCCGCGCATGCTCGCGTCCGGGAACGGATGAGCCGCGCGCGGGCGCGAGAGGAGATTTCCATGGGTTCATTCAGCATCTGGCATTGGTTGATCGTCCTGGTCATCGTGCTGCTCATCTTCGGCACGAAGAAGCTGCGCAACATCGGTACCGACCTGGGCGGCGCCGTGAAGGGGTTCAAGGACGGCATGCGCGCCGGCGACGAGCCCGCGAAGCCGGACAGCCAGATCACCACCTCCAGCCCGACCGGCAGCACGATCGACGGCGAGGTGAAGGACAAGCAGCGCGGCTGATTCGGCGCGCCGCGCCGCGCCGCGCGCATCGCGCATCCCTCCATGTTCGACGTCGGCTTCTCCGAGCTCGTGGTGATCGGCATCGTGGCCCTCGTGGTCATCGGGCCCGAGCGGCTGCCGCGCGTCGCGCGCACCGCGGGCGTTCTCTTCGGCCGCCTGCAGCGCTACGTGGCGCAGGTGAAGGCGGACATCGGCCGCGAGATCGAGATGTCGGACCTGAAGCACGCGAAGACCGAGTTCGAGGACGCCGCGCGCTCGTTCAAGGCGGAGGTCGAGGCGAAGGGCGCCGAAGTCGAGCGCGAGATCCGCGATGCGCAGGCCCAGGTCGAGCGCGATCTCGCGTCGAAGTCCGGGGTCGCGCAGGCCGAGGCCGTCGCGGCGGCGGCGAGCCCCGGGCTCGTGCCGCCCCCGGCGCAGCCGTCCCTGGAGCCTTCGCCGCAGCTCGAGCTCGACATGGACGAGCCCCGGCAGCCTCCCCGGCCGTAGCGCCGCGATGGCCGAAGAAGACAGCCAGGAGTCCTTCCTCTCGCACCTGATCGAGCTGCGCGAGCGGCTCGTGCGCTCGCTCCTGGTCGTCGCGCTGTTCTCGATCCCGATGCTCTACTTCAGCTCGGAGCTCTACGACGTCTTGGCCCTCCCGCTCATGCGCAGCCTGCCGCAGGGCTCGCGCATGATCGCGACCGGCGTGATCTCGCCCTTCCTCATCCCGATGAAGATCGCGATGATGGCGGCGTTCCTGGTCTCGTTGCCGTTCGTGCTCTACCAGGCCTGGGCTTTCGTGGCCCCCGGCCTTTACGCGCACGAGAAGAAGCTGGTGCTTCCCCTGGTCGTGAGCAGCACCGTGCTCTTCTTCTGCGGCATGCTCTTCTGCTACTTCATCGTCTTCGGCCGCGTCTTCGCGTTCATCTCGACCTTCGCGCCGAAGAGCATCTCGGTGGCCCCGGACATCGAGGCGTATTTCAACTTCGTGCTCGGGATGTTCCTCGCGTTCGGCATCGCCTTCGAGGTGCCGGTGGTGGTCGTCGTGCTGATCATGACCGGGCTGGTCTCGGTCGAGCAGCTGCGCGAATGGCGCGGCTATGTGATCGTGGCGATCTTCATCGTGGCCGCGGTGGTGACGCCGCCCGACGTCGTCTCGCAGATCTCGCTCGCCGTGCCGATGTGCGTGCTCTACGAGGCCGGCATCTTCTTCGGCCGCCTCATCGAGAAGCGGCGCAAGGACGCGGCCCTCGCCGGCCCCGCCGGGTAGTCACTCGTCGTCCGGCTTGCGCGGCCGCGGGCGGCGGCGGCCCACCACCACGTCGAGCTGCAGCTCCCGCTTGCCGCGCAGCACGCGCACCGGCACCGCCTTGCCCGGGGTGGCCTGGGCGATCGCGTTGAGCGCCGTGCTCATGTCGGTCACGCGCGTGCCGTTCACCGAAACCAGCACGTCACCCAGCTTGATGCCGCCCTTGTCCGCGGGGCTGCCGCGCTCGATGGCGCCGACAATGGCGCCCTCCGTGCCCTTGAGCGCGAGCGATTCGGCGAGCTCCGGCGTGATCGGCGCCACCTCGACGCCGAACCAGCCGCGCGTGACGGAGCCCGTCTCGATGATCTGCTCCATCACTCTCTTGGCGAGGCTCACGGGAATGGCGAAGCCGATTCCCTGGTAGCCGCCGGAGCGGGAAAAGATGAGCGTGTTGATGCCGACGAGGTTGCCGTTGGCGTCGACGAGCGCCCCGCCCGAATTGCCCGGGTTGATCGCCGCGTCGGTCTGGATGAAGCTCGCGAAGGGATTGGATGCGCCCCCGATCTCGCGCCCGACCGCGCTCACGATGCCCATGGTGACGGTCTGGCCGACGCTGAACGGGTCGCCGATGGCGAGCACGACGTCGCCGACCTGCGCGCGGTCCGAGTCGCCGAAGGTGATCGGCACGAGTCCCCCGGTGCCCACGCGCACGACCGCGAGATCGGTGTCGGGATCGGAGCCGACGATGCGCCCGGCGACGACGCGCCCGTCGTGGAGCGTGACCTGGATGTCCGTCACGCCTTCGACCACGTGGTCGTTGGTGAGGAGGTAGCCCTCCCGGCTCACGATGACGCCGGAGCCCAGGGAAAGCTGCGTCTCCGGCGGCAGGTTGAAGCGCTCGCCGAAGAACCGCTGCAGGGCCGGGTCGTCGAGCAGGGGGTTGGGCCGCTTCACCTGCTTGGTGGCGGAGATATTGACCACGGAGGGAATGGCCTTGCGCGCGGCCTCGCTGTACGAAAGGCCGCGCGTGGCGGGCACCGGGGGGGAGGCTTCCCCGGGAGCGCCGCCCTCGTGCACCTCGACGACGCGCGTGCGCCACGACATCCATTCCGGCTTCACGAGGCTCACGACGAAGATGGCGCCCAAGGTCACGGTGACGGCCTGGGCGAAGACGAGCCAGAGCTTGCGCATGGAATCGGCGGGGGGGACGACCCCCATTCTACCGGCGAGCGCGGGCGCTATTTCCTGAGCGAGTCGCGGATCTCGCGCAGCAGCAGGATGTTCTCCGGCGGGGCCGCCGTGGCGGGCTCCTCTCGGCGCAGGCGATTGATCTGCTTGACCATGAGGAAGACGATGAACGCGAGAATCACGAAGTTGAGCAGGATGTTCACGAAGTTGCCCCAGGCGATGACGGGCACGCCGGCCTTCTTCATCGCGTCCAGCGTGTGCGGAATGCCCGGCGGCACGGCCGTGAGCGGGGTGAAGTAGTTCACGAACTCCAGGCCGCCCGTGAAGCGGCCCACGACCGGCATCACGAGGTCGTTCACGATGGAATCCACGATCTTGTTGAAGGCGGCGCCGATGATGACGCCGACGGCGAGGTCCACCACGTTGCCCTTGAGGGCGAACTCCCGGAATTCCCTGGCGATGCTCATCGGATCTCCCGAAAACCCGGAATTTGCGGCCCCGGCGGCCCCGCGTCAATCGGTCCGCGGCGCGGTCCGGGGTTTAAGGAGGCTGGGCAAATCCGCTAGAATGTCGGATTAGCGTCGAATCGCCCCGTTTTTCCTCCCCCCTGCAATGACCGCCATCGTCCAAGACCCAGTCGACGAAAAGAGACGCCGAGTCCTCCTCATCGCCACCTCCGTCGCCGGAGGGGTAGTCGCCGCCGGGGCCGTGGGCCCCCTGATCGCCAGCTGGTTTCCGAGCGCCCGCGCGCTCGCCGCCGGCGCGCCGGTCCAGGCCGACGTCTCGAAGATCGAGCCCGGGCAGCAAGTGACCATCGAGTGGCGCGGCAAGCCGGTGTGGCTGCTGCGGCGCACGCCGGAAATGGTCGAGGTTCTCGAAAAGAACGCCAACGCCGACTTCCTGAGCGATCCGCAGTCCCGGGACTCGAAGCAGCCCGATTACTGCAGGAACACCGAGCGCTCGATCAAGAAGGACATGTTCGTGTGCCTAGCGGTGTGCACGCACCTCGGCTGCACGCCCAACCTCAAGAAGGAGATCGGACCGGCCTCCGACATGGGCGCCGATTGGCCCGGCGGATACCTGTGCCCGTGCCACGGCTCCCGTTTCGACCTCGCGGGGCGCGTGATGAAGGGCTCCCCGGCGCCGATCAACCTCGAGATCCCGCCGAACCGCTATGAGGGCGCGACCGTCGTGGTGGTGGGCGAGGACGAGAGGAAGGGTTAAGCCATGGCCGCCACGCAAAAGAAGCTGCCGGTCACCGGCGCCGGCCCGTTCAACGGCCTCCTCACCTGGGTGGACCAGCGCTTCCCGCTGGTGTCCCTGTGGAAGGAACACGCCGCCGAGTACTACGCGCCGAAGAACTTCAACTTCTGGTACTACTTCGGGTCGCTCGCGGCGTTGTGCCTCGTGATCCAGATCGTGTCGGGCATCTTCCTCACGATGAACTACAAGCCGGCGGCGGCCGACGCGTTCGCCTCCGTCGAGTACATCATGCGCGACGTGCCGGGCGGCTGGTTCATCCGCTACGTGCACTCGACGGGCGCCTCGATGTTCTTCATCACCGTGTACCTGCACATGGTGCGCGGGCTCATGTACGGCTCGTACCGCCGGCCGCGCGAGCTCATCTGGATCTTCGGCGTCGTGATCTACCTGGCCCTGATGGGCGAGGCCTTCTTCGGCTACCTGTTGCCGTGGGGCCAGATGTCGTTCTGGGGCGCCCAGGTCATCATCAACCTGTTCGGCACGATCCCGTTCATCGGCGAGGCGCTCGCGATCTGGATCCGCGGCGACTACAACGTGTCCGACGCGACTCTCAACCGCTTCTTCGCGCTGCACGTGATCGCCCTGCCCCTGGTGCTGATCGGCCTGGTCGCCGCGCACATCATGGCGCTGCACGAGGTCGGATCGAACAATCCCGACGGCGTCGAGATCAAGAAGGACATCGATCCCGTGTCGGGACACCCGCGCGACGGCATCCCGTTCCATCCGTACTACACGGTGAAGGACATGGTCGGCGTGGCGGTCTTCCTCATCGTCTTCTGCGCGATCGTCTTCTTCGCGCCGGAGATGGGGGGCTACTTCCTCGAGGCCAACAACTTCATCCCGGCCGACTCGCTCAAGACGCCGCTGCACATCGCGCCGGTGTGGTACTTCACGCCGTACTACGCGATGCTTCGCGCGATCCCGCCGATGTTCAACTCGCAGTTCCCGGGCGTGGCGCTGATGGGCGCCGCCGTGCTGATCTTCTTCTTCGTGCCGTGGCTCGACCGGGGGCGCGTGAAGTCCATCCGCTACCGGGGTACGCGCTACAAGGCGTTCTTCACGCTCTTCATCATCTCGTTCATGATCCTCGCCTACCTCGGCACGCAGCCGCCCGACGTCTGGGGCTCGTTCGGCGAGGGAGTGCCGGTCGTGGGCGGCGGGGTGGTGGGCGCGTGGGTGGCCCGGCTGCTCACGATCTTCTATTTCGCATTCTTCCTGCTGATGCCGTGGTACACCGCGCGCGACCGGGAGAAGCCCGAACCGCTCCGGGTGACGCACTGATGAAGAAGATCCTGGCGTTCCTCCTCTTCGTCCCGCTCCTCGCCGTGGCCGCCGAGGGCGGCGAGAGCCTCGATCCCGCCCCGATCAACGTGCGCGACAAGGTGTCGCTGCAGCGCGGCGCGGCGATCTTCGTGAACAACTGCCTGAACTGCCATTCGGCGAGCTCGATGCGCTACGCACGGCTGCAGGACCTGGGCCTCACCGAGCAGCAGATCAAGGACAACCTCCTCTTCGCCGGGAAGAAGGTGGGCGAGACGATGACCGTCGCGATGGACCCCGAGGTGGCGCAGGCCGCCTTCGGCGTGGTGCCGCCGGACCTGTCGCTGGTCGGCCGCTCGCGCGGCCCCGACTGGCTCTACACATACCTGCGCTCCTTCTACCGCGATCCCGCCAGCAAGTCGGGCTGGAACAACACCGTGTTCCCGAACGTGGCGATGCCGCACGTGCTCTGGGCCTACCAGGGCCAGCAGGTGCTGCAGGTCACCGCGCGCACGGATCCGCAATCCGGCGAGAAGATCGAGACGCGCAAGCTCGTGCTGGACCAGCCGGGCTCGATGGACCGCCTGCAATACGACCGCTATGTCGCGGACCTGGTGAACTACCTGGCGTGGATGGCGGAGCCGTCACAGACCGCGCGCAGGTCGTGGGGAATCGTGGTGATGTTCGTGCTCGCGATCTTCTTCATCCTCGCCTGGATGCTCAAGCGGGAGTACTGGAAGGACGTGCGCTGAAGGCCGGGCACGACGGACAAGGGATCGGGACAACAATGATGACGCTTTACTCGGGGATCACGGATCCCTTCAGCCACCGCTGCCGGATCGTCCTCTACGAGAAGGGGATGGATTTCGAGATCATCGACGTGGACCTCATGAACAAGCCCGAGGACCTCGCGGTGATGAATCCGTACAACCGCACGCCGGTGCTGGTGGAGCGCGACCTGGTGCTCTACGAGTCCAACATCATCAACGAGTACATCGACGAGCGCTTTCCCCATCCCCAGCTCATGCCGGCGGACCCGGTCATGCGCGCGCGGGCGCGGCTCTTCCTGTTCCGCTTCGAGCAGGAGCTCTTCAACCACGTGCAGACGCTCGAGAACGGCACCCAGAAGGCGCAGGAGAAGGCGCGGCTCTACATCCGCGAGAACCTGATCCAGATCGCCCCGATCTTCGTGAAGCAGAAGGACATGCTGGGCGAGGAGTTCTCCATGCTGGACGTGGCGATCGCGCCGCTCCTCTGGCGCCTCGACCACTACCAGGTGCAGCTCAACAAGCAGTCCGCGCCGCTGCTCAAGTACGCCGAACGGCTCTTCTCCAGGCAGGCCTTCATCGACTCGATGACTGCATCTGAAAAGGCCATGCGCCGCTAGGATGGCCGGGGTTCGGTTAAGCTTGTGGCCATGGCGGACGTCTCCACCAAGCCTTACCTCATCCGGGCCATCTACGAGTGGTGCTCGGATTGCGGCTTCACCCCGTACCTGAGCGTCCGGGTGGACGAGCGCACCCGCATTCCGGTCGAGTACGTGAAGAATGGCGAGATCGTGCTCAACGTGAGCCTCAATGCCACGCGCAACCTCACGATCAACAACGAGCTGATCCAGTTCTCGGCGCGCTTCAACGGCGTCTCCCGCGAGGTGAGCATCCCGGTCGATCGGGTCCAGGGCATCTTCGCGCGCGAGAACGGGCAGGGGGCCTTCTTCACCGTGGAGGCGCCGGCGGCGCTCGCCGCCACGCCGGCCTCGCTTGCCGCCGCCTCGGCGGCGGGAGCCGAGGCCGAATCCGAGCCGCCCAAGCCGCCCGCGACCGGCCGTTCCCGCCTCAAGCTCGTCAAGTAAGCGCCAACTCACGCCGGCATAGCTCAGCTGGTAGAGCAACCGCCTTGTAAGCGGTAGGTCCCCCGTTCGATTCGGGGTGCCGGCACCCCCGATCGCGGTTCGTGTGGCGAAGAACTGCCTGTTTTGTTTGACCTAACCCCCGGAATACGGGATAATCGAGAGTTTCGCGGAGAGGTGCCCGAGTGGTTAAAGGGGGCAGACTGTAAATCTGTTGGCCTTGCGCCTACGTTGGTTCGAATCCAACCCTCTCCACCCGGCTTGCGGTCGCTTCAAGGCAAGTGAATTCGGGCGGAGGATCGGCCTTGCGGCGGGTGTAGCTCAATGGTAGAGCAGAAGCCTTCCAAGCTTACGACGAGGGTTCGATTCCCTTCACCCGCTCCAGTTCTTGTTTTTCGCCCATGTAGCTCAGTGGCAGAGCACTCCCTTGGTAAGGGAGAGGTCATGCGTTCAATCCGCATCATGGGCACCACGCATACGGCAGTTCGACGGCAGCACGGCAGTTCGACAACGCACCTAATGATCACCAGGACGACTGAACATGGCTAAGGGCAAATTCGAGCGGAACAAGCCCCACGTGAACGTGGGCACGATCGGTCACGTCGACCACGGCAAGACGACGCTGACGGCGGCGATCACGACGGTGCTGTCGAAGAAGTTCGGCGGCGAGGCGAAGGCGTACGACCAGATCGACGCCGCTCCCGAGGAGAAGGCGCGCGGCATCACGATCAACACGGCGCACGTGGAGTACGAGACGGCGAACCGTCACTACGCGCACGTGGACTGCCCGGGCCACGCCGACTATGTGAAGAACATGATCACGGGCGCGGCGCAGATGGACGGTGCGATCCTCGTCGTGTCGGCGGCCGACGGCCCGATGCCGCAGACGCGCGAGCACATACTGCTCGCCCGCCAGGTGGGTGTTCCGTACATCATCGTGTACATGAACAAGGCCGACATGGTGGACGACAAGGAGCTGCTGGAGCTGGTCGAGCTGGAGGTGCGCGAGCTCCTCTCGAAGTACCAGTTCCCGGGCGACAAGACCCCGATCGTGATCGGCTCGGCGCTGAAGGCGCTCGAGGGCGAGGATAGCGAGCTGGGCACGCAGTCGATCATGAAGCTCGCCGATGCGCTGGATTCGTACATCCCGACGCCTGAGCGCGCCGTGGAAGGTGCCTTCCTGATGCCGGTGGAGGACGTGTTCTCCATTTCCGGTCGTGGCACGGTGGTGACGGGCCGCGTCGAGCGCGGCGTGTGCAAGGTGGGCGACGAGATCGAGATCATCGGACTCAAGCCCACGCAGAAGACGATCTGCACGGGCACGGAGATGTTCAGGAAGCTGCTGGACCAGGTGCAGGCGGGCGACAACGTGGGCATCCTGCTGCGCGGCACCAAGCGTGAAGACGTCGAGCGCGGGCAGGTGCTGGCGAAG
>DASRRY010000047.1:0-210181 GCA_035656735.1 Usitatibacter sp.
CACGCTCGCAAAGCGACGATCGCCGGCGCGGCGCTGATCGCGGCCCTGGCCGCATGGCCGGCGGGCGCGAAGACCGACCTGCGCTTCAACATCAACATCGGCCCGCCGCCCGTGCCCGTCGAAGTCGTGCCACCGCCGCCCGCGCCGGTGGGTTACGTCTGGGCGCCGGGTTACTGGGACTGGGACGGCCATCACCACGTCTGGCGCAAGGGACACTACATGAAGGCCCGCGCCGGCTTCGTGTGGGAGCCGCCGCATTGGGTCGAGGAGCACGGCCGCTGGCACCTCGTGCCGGGCCACTGGGTGCACGCATAGAGCGCTGTCTCTCTCAGTCCAGCGTGCCGAGCACGCGCCGCAGCGTGTCGACGATCTCGCCGATCTGCGACTCCTCGACGATGAGCGCGGGCGCGAGCGCGATGATGTCGCCGGTCTGGCGCACCAGCACGCCCTGCTCGAAGCAGCGCAGGTAGGTCTCGAATCCGCGCGCGCCCACGGCACCCGGCCGCGATGCGAGCTCGACCGCGGCGACGAGCCCCTGGTTGCGCACATCGATCACGTGGGGCGCCCCGCGCAGCGAATGCATCGCGTCCTCCAGCTTCGGAGCCATGCGCCGCGCGCGGGCGAAGAGGTCCTCGTCGTCGTAGAGCTGGAGCGTCGCGACGCCCGCGGCGCACGCGAGCGGATGCGCCGAATAGGTATATCCGTGGAAGAGCTCGATCGCGCCCGGCGGCCCGGACATGAAAGCCTGGTAGATGTCGGAAGCCACGATCACGCCGCCCATGGGCACGGTGCCCGAGGTGACGCCCTTCGCGAAGGTGATCATGTCGGGCTCGACGCCGTAGACGTCCGCGGCGAAGGCGCTCCCGAGCCGGCCGAATGCGCTGATGACCTCGTCGAAGATGAGCAGGATGCCGTGCTTGCGCGTGATCTCGCGCAGCCGCTGCAGGTAGCCTTCCGGCGGCAACAGCACGCCGGTCGAGCCGGCCATCGGCTCGACGATCACCGCGGCGATGGTGGAGGCGTCGTGCAAGGCGACGAGCCGCTCGAGCTCGTCGGCCAGGTGCGCGCCCCACTTCGGCTGCCCGCGCGTGAACGCGTTGTGGGCGATGTCGTGCGTGTGGGGCAGGTGGTCCACGCCGGCGAGCATCGTGCCGAACATCTTGCGGTTCGCGGGAATGCCCCCGACCGAGATGCCGCCGAAGCCCACGCCGTGATAGCCGCGCTCGCGGCCGATGAGCCGCGTGCGCGTGCCCTCGCCACGCGCGCGCTGGTAGGCGAGCGCGATCTTGAGCGCGCTGTCCACCGCCTCGGAGCCCGAGTTGCAGAAGAAGACGTGGTCGAGCTTGCCCGGCGCCATGCGCGCGATGCGATTCGCCAGCTCGAACGACAGCGGGTGTCCCATCTGGAAGGCGGGTGCGTAATCCATCGTCGCCGCCTGCTGCTGGATCGCCTCCACGATGGGCTTGCGGCAGTGTCCCGCGTTGCAGCACCAGAGGCCCGAGAAGCCATCGAGGATCTTGCGGCCATCGTCGGTCCAGTAGTACATGCCCTCGGCGCGCACCAGCATGCGCGGCGCGGACTTGAACTGCCGGTTCGCGGTGAATGGCATCCAATGCGCCTCGAGGTCCTTCGAGGCGAGCCGAAGCGGGTCTGAGAGGAGGGTCATGGCAGGCGTCCGTCGCTGGAGACCGACAATTTACCGCATCGCTGTGGGATCAGGCCGACGCCCGAATCCGGCGCCTGCCGGTCCGCACCACGCGCGGCACCCGGTAAGTTGATGGGACAGCGATCCACCATCGGAGGAATCACATGAAGACTCGCAAGCTGCTTCTCGCCGCGATCGCGGCCACCACCCTCGCGGCTGCGGCGCCCGCGTTCGCCGACGTCGAGCTCTGGGTGAACAGTGCTCCGCCCGCGCCGCGCCACGAGCTCGTGCCGGCAGCGCGCCACGGCTACGTGTGGGAGCCGGGTTACTACGATTACCGCCACGGGCATTACGTCTGGGTGCCAGGGCACTGGGAGCGGGAGCGCCACGGCATGTACTACCATCCGTCGCGCTGGGTGCAGCACGAGGGCCGCTGGACGCTCGAGCGCGGCCGCTGGGATCGCGAGCGCTACGTCGAGAACGAGCACCGCGACCGCGACCATGATGGCGCGCCGAACCGCTACGACCACGACCGCGATGGCGACGGCGTGCCGAATCATGCCGACCGTGCGCCGGACAACCCGTACCGTCACTGAGCGCGTGCATCACCGACAGCGGGCGCGCGAGCTGCGCGCCCGTTTTCTTGTCATCCGCGCGCCGAACAATCCATATCGGCATTGAAGGACGATTCCTTCACGACATGCCGGCGCGTTCCGACGCGTCGGCATTTTTTCGAGAGCATTTCGTAAAAACTACGACGCGCGCGACGTTGACCCCCGCAATACGAGGTCTTTGGATGGCACGGCGCTTGCAGCTAGGTTCTTTGCAAGATCCAGCGTCTTCGCAAGATCACCCAACCAATCTCACTCAGGAGGTTCAGCATGCGCAAGCTCGCGCCCGTTTTCTTCTCTTCGATCATCCTCGCCAGTAGTGGCTACGCCCTCGCCATGGGTGACCTCCACAAGAACAAGAAGGACAACACCTCATCGACCAACGCGACGCAGAGCGACACCTCGTCGACGAGCGCGACCTCGCCCTCGAGCACCTCGAACAACTCGTCCCTCAACGGCACCGGCTCGACCAGCGGCACCGGCAGCAGCTACGGCACGTCCAGCTCCGGCACGAGCGGCAGCAGCTCCAGCATGGGCAGCGGCTCGTCCAGCCTGAACAGCTCCCAGTCCGGCACGGCGGGAACCACGGGCACCGGCACCAGCAGCCCGAGTTCGTCGGGCACCAGCTCGTCGGGCACCAGCTCGTCGGGCACCAGCTCGATGCCGAGCGACACGTCGAGCAGCAGCGACTCGAGCAAGTCGTCCAAGTCGAGCAAGTCCTCGAAGAGCGGCAGCACGTCGAGCATGAGCGGGACCGCTCCCGGCTCTTCGTCCTCGATGCACACCGCGGCGAATGACGCGTCGGCGGCCGGCTCCGCGGCGAATGACGCGTCGGCGGCCGGCTCCGCGGACAACAACGCCTCTTCCTCGACGCCTTCCAAGTCGAAGAAGAAGTCGAAGCGCACGGGCGCCGCGGCGGCCAACAGCACCCAGGGCCAGAGCGGCGGCACGAGCGGCGACAGCGCCGGCTCGCCGGGCGCGGGCTCGGGTCCCGGGTCCGGCGCGAGCGCCGGCAGCTCCAGCAGCTCCAGCAGCGGCTCGGGCGGCGGCAGCAGCAAGTAAGCCCTGATCCGACGCGACCCGCCAGCGGACTCCGACGCACTGATCGGAGTCCCGCTGGCAGGGGTTTCGCCCGCGTCCGGGTAACTTGGAAACCAGGCGAAACGAATCGAGGAGGCGAACATGTGGACCCGACGCGTACTGCTGGCGACGCTGGTGGCGGCCGCCGCGATGTCGCTGCCGCGCCACGTGCCGGCTTCCTGGGGTAGCGGGCTCGGGCTCGCATCGAGCGAGATGAGTGCCTTGCGCTGAGGCCTCGGTTTCCAGTCCGCAATGCCGGCCGCGAGCCGGCATTTCCATTCTTGTCGGTCGCAGCCGATATCCGAATGCGGGGCTCGCTGGCAGTGCATGCCCGGCGCACGCCCTAGATTAAGAAGCATGGCCGCCGCCACGGCGCAATCCATCGAGGACGCATCATGAGGACCATCCAGAAGATCATCTCAGCGGGCTTCGCGACGTGCGCGCTGGCGAGCGCCTCGGTGCCCGCCCTCGCATGGACCGTGTGGCCCGACGTCGATTTCGAGTGGTACGCGGACGTGGGCAAGCCGATGGCCGCGCCGGCCGTCGAGGTTTATCCCGCGCCGCGCGAGGGCTACATCTGGTCGCCCGGCCATTACGAGAACCGCGAGGCGCGCCAGGTGTGGGTCCCGGGTCACTGGATCCGCGACGATTACCAGCAGCAGCTCGCGATGTATGGGAGCCGCACGACCTACGTCGACAACGTCGCGCCGCAACCCGTGCCGGAAGCGCCCGGGATGCCGGTCATCCGCGACCCGGCCGGGAACGCGATCCCGATGAATCCCAGCGCATACCCGGTCGACTCGATCGATTCCTCGCGCAGGTAGCCACCGTCCTCGCCTGCTCCTGACCGGCCGGAGGGATGCGGCCGGCTTTTCCGGGCCCCTTTCCGGGCGCGCTTGATTCGCGCCTCGGCAGCCCCATCTTTTGGGTTATCCTTCCGGCCTTCCCGGAAACACCTCCGCATCATTCCCGATGGCCCAGTACGTCTACACGATGATTCGCGTGGGCAAGATCGTTCCGCCCAAGCGCCAGATCCTCAAGAACATCTCGCTCTCCTTCTTCCCCGGGGCCAAGATCGGCTTGCTCGGGCTCAACGGCGCCGGCAAGTCCACGGTGCTGAGGATCATGGCGGGCCTCGACAAGGATTACGAGGGCGAAGCGCACTCGATGCCGGGCATCCGCATCGGCTACCTGCCGCAGGAGCCGCAGCTCGAGCCCGGCCATACGGTGCGCGAGGCGGTCGAGGAAGGCCTGGGCGAGGTGTTCGGCGCGAAGAAGCGCCTCGACCAGGTCTATGCCGCATACGCCGAGCCCGACGCGGACTTCGACAAGCTCGCCGCCGAGCAGGAAAAGCTCGAGAAGGTCCTCGCGTCCGCCGATTCCTCCACGCTCGACACGCAGCTCGAGGTCGCGGCCGACGCGCTGCGCCTGCCGTCCTGGGATGCGAAGGTGGACGTCCTCTCCGGCGGCGAGAAGCGCCGTGTCGCGCTCTGCCGGCTGCTGCTCTCGAAGCCCGACATGCTGCTGCTCGACGAGCCCACCAACCACCTCGACGCGGAAAGCGTGGAGTGGCTCGAGCAGTATCTCGCGCGTTTCCCCGGCACCGTCGTCGCGGTGACCCACGATCGCTACTTCCTCGACAACGCGGCGGAATGGATCCTCGAGCTCGACCGCGGCACGGGCATTCCGTACAAGGGCAACTACTCGGAATGGCTCGAGCAGAAGCGCGACCGCCTGCAGAAGGAGGAATCGAGCGAGACCGCGCGCCAGAAGGCGATCAAGAAGGAGCTGGAGTGGGTGCGGCGCAACGCCAAGGGCCAGCAGACCAAGAACACCGCGCGCCTGAAGCGCTTCGAGGAGCTCAACGAATACGAGTACCAGAAGCGCAACGAGACGGCGGAGATCTTCATTCCCGTGGCCGAGCGCCTCGGCAACGAGGTGATCGAGTTCGAGAACGTCTCGAAGGCCTATGGCGACCGCCTGCTCATCGACAACCTGTCGTTCAAGATCCCGCCGGGCGCCATCGTCGGCATCATCGGTCCCAACGGGGCGGGCAAGTCGACGCTCTTCCGCATGATCACCGGGCGCGAGAAGCCCGATTCCGGCGAGATCCGGATCGGCCACACGGCGAAGATCTCGTACGTCGACCAGACGCGCAACTTCGACCCGAAGAAGAACGCGTGGGAGGAGGTCTCGAACGGCCAGGACATCCTCACCATCGGCCGCTTCGAGATCCAGTCGCGCGCCTACCTCGGCCGCTTCAACTTCAAGGGCCAGGACCAGCAGAAGCTCACCGGCCAGCTCTCCGGCGGCGAGCGTGGGCGCCTGCACCTCGCGAAGACGCTCCTCGACGGGGGCAACGTGCTGATGCTCGACGAGCCCTCGAACGACCTCGACGTGGAGACGCTGCGGGCGCTGGAAGACGCGCTGCAGGAATTCGCGGGAACGGTCCTCGTGATCTCCCACGACCGCTGGTTCCTCGACCGCATCTGCACGCACATCCTCGCGGCCGAGGGCGACTCGCAGTGGATGTTGTACCCGGGCAACTACCACGAATACGAGGAAGACAAGGTCGAGCGCCTCGGCGAGGAAGCCGCGCAGCCGCACCGGCTGCGGTTCAAGGCGCTCAAGTAAGTCGAGGGCCGCGGGCGGCGCGGTGCCCGGCCCCGGGCTAGGTCGTCGGTCCCGGCCGCCGCAGAAGGATCGGGTCGTTGCCGGCCGCGATGCCCTTCGCGCGCTCGACCATCTCGTCCTCGTTGGCCGCCTCCATCGCGCGCTTGCGCCCCTGCACCGTGCCGCAGCGCGAGCCGTGGCGCAGCGCGTATTCGCGCGTGAATTCGGCGCCGAGGAAGAAGACCTGCGCCGAGTAGTACACCCACACGATCAGCACCACGACGGTTCCCGCGGCGCCGAAGGAGTTGGCGACCGTGGCGTGGCCGATGTAGAGCCCGATGAGGTACTTGCCGATCCAGAAGAGCGCCGAGGTCACCGCCGCGCCGACCCACACGTCGCCCCAGGCGATGCGGGTGCGCGGCAGGATCTTGTAGATCATCGCGAAGAGCCCCGTCACGATCGAGAAGGAGAGCACGAACTCGAGCGCGCGCGCGCCCACGAGCGATCCGGCAAGCCAATGGTTGCTGAGCGCCGAGATGGCCGTGCTCACCACGAGCGACACGAGCAGCAGGAAGCCCACGGCGAGCACCATGCCGAAGGTGAGCGCGCGCGAGCGCAGCATGCCGATCACCCCCGTCTTGCGCGCGTGGTGGCGCCAGATGCGGTCGAGGTCGAGCTGCAGCTCGTTGAACACGGTGGCCGCGCCGAAGAGCGCGGTCGCGAATCCGATCACCGCCGGAAGCACGCCTTCCGTGGCATCGCTGCCGGCATTCTCGAGCACCAGCTGGATGCCGGCGGCGGCGCTGTCCCCCACGAGCGTCGTGACCTGGTCCATGAGCAGCGCCTGCGCCTCGGTGCGCCCCCAGAACACGCCCGCCACGCCGATCACGACCAGCAGCAGCGGGGCGAGGGACAGCAACGAGTAGAACGCGAGGGCGGCGCCCATGCTGGACGCCGAGTCGTCGATCCAGCCCTGCACGGCGCGCCGCGCGAGGCCCCACGCTTCCCTAGGTTGCAGCACTGCCGGGTTGCCGGCGCGTGAGCACCGGGTCCTTGCCCTTCACGATGCGGCGTGCCCGCTCCAGCATGTCCGCGTCTTCCGTGACGTAATCGGCGTTCGCGGCGTCGCGCCGGCTGCCGTGGGAGAGAGCGTATTCGCGCGTGAACTCCGCTCCGTAGAAGAAGATCATCGCCGAGTAGTAGACCCAGAGGATCGTCACCACGACGGTGCCGGCGGCGCCGAACGACGACGCGGTCGAGCTCTTGCCGAGGTACAGGCCGATGAGGAATTTGCCTATCCAGAAGAGCACGGCGGTCACGAACGCGCCGACCAGGACGTCGCGCCAGGCGATGGGCGTGCTCGGCAACACCTTGTACACCGCGGCGAAGAGCAGCGTCGAGACGACGATCGATCCGAAGAAATCGAGGGCATGCATCGCGACCTCGGCGCCGCCGAAGAGCGTGTTGCCGAGGAATGCGAGGGCGGCGCTCACGGCGAGGGACACGAGCAGGAGGAATCCGATCGTCACGACGAGGCCGAACGAGAGCAGGCGCGTGCGGACGTAGTTCCACAGCCCGCTCGCCTTGGGCGCCTGCGCCTTCCAGATGCGATCGAGGTCGCCTTTCAGCTCGGCGAACACG
The DNA here is from genome assembly GCA_035656735.1 of Usitatibacter sp. Classification (GTDB taxonomy): domain Bacteria; phylum Pseudomonadota; class Gammaproteobacteria; order Burkholderiales; family Usitatibacteraceae; genus Usitatibacter. The sequence goes on from DASRRY010000047.1 coordinate 7,591, forward strand.
GTCGTGGCGCCGAGCGCCAGCGTGGCGAGGCTCACGATCGTGGCGATGATTCCACCCTCGGGATTCTGTGCGGCCTGGAGCACCATCTGCACGCCCTCCGCGCCGGTCTCGCCGAGCAGCCCGGACATCTGCGTCATCAGGATCTGCTGCGCCTCGGCCCGTCCGATGAAGAGCCCGGCGAGCGTGATCACCAGCACCAGCAGCGGCGCCATCGAGAGCAGCGTGTAGAAGGCCACCGCCGCGCCCATGCTGCTCGCGTTGTCCGCGCTCCAGGCGGCCGCCGCGCGCTTGAAGAGGCCCACGAGCGACCGGGCGGACAGATTCATAGCTGGCGGATCGCCGCGAGCACGCCGATCACGAGCGGCATCGTGAACGTGAGGTGGAAGAGCAGCGACGGATCGGGCTCGGCTTCCTCCGGCTCCATCCAGTCGCGCACCGAGCGGCGCATGCGCCGCCACATCGCCTTCGGGTTCCAGGTCTTCATGCCCCTTTCGAGAAAGCGGCGGCCATTAAGTTTCTGGCTTCTCGGCGCAGGCCGTTTCCGACGGCGACGGCAGCGCGCAACGGCGTCCTACAGCGATCTCAGGACCTTCCGACACCTTCCGGCGTGGGCACTCGCTACAGTGGAAGCCGTAAACGATTCACGCCGAAGAACATGACGGAGAAATATATCTACGCGGACGTGGAGAAGCCTTTCCACTTCTGGGTGCGGGAGGGAAAGCGCTGGATCCTGCGCGACGCCGGGGCCGACCTGCAGAAGAGCGGCCAGCGGCCGGGCTCCCATCCGGGCAACCACGGCCCCGCCCCGGGCCAGGGCCCCGCGACCTGAGGCCTTCAGCCGCCCGCGCGGTTGAGGTGCGCGATGCGCAGCGTCGCGTGCAGGAAGTGGTCGAAGAGATCCTGGGTCAGCTCGCGGTCCACGCCAGGCGCGCGGGACGCATGCCGTTGCGACAGCCGCAGCGTCCAGTACTCGATGTCATCTTCCGCCTTCACGCGCACGCCGCGGCAGCTCTCCGGCAGCTCCAGGTAGCGCTCGGGCGCGAGGCCCGCGAGGTATTCGCGCACGAGGACCACGACCTCGTCGACGGTCCGCGCGACCTCGACGCTGCCATGCCAATGGGGATCGCGCCGCTCGAATCCTCGGGTACTGTCCAGGGTCTGTTCCACGGATGAGCTCCTCGGAACTGCATCCTAGCGAGCACCGGCGCCGGCTTCCATCAGAACGCCCGGATGGCGCGCGTAGGCGAGGGCCTACAGGGACGCCTGCCCGCGCCTACAGCAAATCGCGGGGCGTACCGACACGCGCGTAGCGCAGCGCGGGCTACAGTGGGCGCTCAAAGGCGAGCGATCCCACCATGAGGCTTCCCGGCTATCCCCTGCGCGACACGTCCCCTTCGGCCAAGGCCGGAAGGGCCGCTCAGTGGGAGTTGCCGAGCTCGCCCAGCCGCCTGCTCGCGCGCGAGAAGTACTCGACCAAGTCGCGGATCTTGTCCGTCTCGGCCTCGGCGTCGCGCACGCGCGCATAGCCGTCGCTCAGCTTCTCGCGCAGGCGCGGAATGTCCGCCTCGCCATCGAGGCGAAGCTCGCGGTATTCCTGGGGCAGTGCGTCCAGCTCGCGCGGATGCAGCAGCGCCAGGTAGTCGCGCGCATGGGAGACCAGCTCGTCGCGCGTCTGGGCCCGGTCGATATCCTTGAACCAGGTATTCATCGTCGTGTGCGCCAGGTGGTGGAGCTCTTGTCGGCACGCGATCGTCCGGTAGCCTGACCGCGCTGGGGGCGCCGCAGGCAGGCGCGGCGCGCCCCGTTACAATAGCGCAAAACCGAACCCCCGAATGCAAGACAGCGCCTCGCCGACCTCCGCCCACGTCGCTTTCCTGCGCATCCCCGGCTTCGACGGCCGCTCCGTCGCGGAGCAGGCCTCGCTCAAGGACCGGCTCGAGGGGCGTGTGCGCGCGGCCATTGGCCCCATAGCGGCCACGGACCGGCTGGTGCTCGACGCGGACGACGGCGTGGCCCTGGTGCTCTTCGGAGACGCGCCGCGCGCATTGCGAATCGCACAGTCGCTGCGCGGCGAAGAGGCATTCCTGCAGGTCGGCCTCAATCACGGCCCGGTCGCGCGCAACCCGGCGGCCGGCACGGTGTTCGGCGATGGCCTCGCGGCGGCCGCTGCCGCCGCGCGCTTCGCCACGCCCGAGCGCATCCTCGTGACGCAGGAATTCCGGCGCAAGCTCGAGGAGACTGCGCCCGAGCTCGCCCAGGACCTGGTGAGCGCCGGCGAGTTCACCGACTCCCGCCTGCGCCAGCACCTGCTCTTCACGCCCGATCCGCTGCGGGGTGCGACGCGGCGGCGGCGCTACCTCGTGCGGCTCGGCGGCGGCGTCGCGGCGATCCTGCTCCTGGGTGTCGTCGCGCACGAAGCCCGCGTCGGATTCTTCGCGCCGAAACCGGCGGTGATCATGTTCGCGGTGAAGCCGCGAGGCGATGTCTACGTGGATGGCGTGGCCAAGGGGCGCACGCCGCCGCTCGACCGCATCGAGCTCAATGCCGGGCGCCACAACGTCACCATCCGCAATCCGGGATTTCCGCCGCTGCAGCTCACGCTGAACCTCGAGGCCGGACAGCAAACCACCATCACGCACACGTTCGCCGCGCGCCGCCCGCCGGAGAACCGGGAGTCGCCCGGCTTCTGGCGCGACCTGAAGCGCCGCTTCGGGGGCTCATGAGCAGCGAGCCGCTTCCCTCCCACTTCGGGCGCTTCCGCGTCCTGGGCGAGCTCGGCCGCGGCGCCATGGGCGTGGTCTATCGCGCCGAGGACGCGACGCTCGGGCGCGTGGTCGCGGTCAAGACCATCTCGCTCTCCGGCAGCAGCAAGCAGGAGCGCGACGTCCACGAGGCGCGCTTCCTGCAGGAGGCGCGCGCGGCCGCGAGCCTCGCGCACCCGACGATCATCACGATCTACGAGATGGGCCGCGAGGGCGACACCGCCTTCATCGCGATGGAGCTGCTCGAAGGCCGGGAGCTGCGCGAGATGATCCGCGACGTGAGCCTCGCGCCGGCGGAGTCGCTGCGCATCATCGCGACCGTGGCCGAGGGACTCGCGTACGCCCACCAGCACGGCGTGATCCACCGCGACATCAAGCCGGGCAACATCATGGTGCTGCCCGACGGCCGCGTGAAGATCATGGACTTCGGCATCGCGCGCCACCGCGAGCCCATGGTGAAGACGCAGACCGGCGTGCTGCTGGGCTCGCCGCAGTACATGTCGCCGGAACAGATCGTCGGCAAGCCCTTCGACCACCGCGCCGACCTCTTCGCGCTCGGCCTCGTGCTCTACGAGATGCTCACCGGCGTGAAGCCATTCGCGGGGGAGGACATTCCCGACCTCACCTTCAAGGTGGCGAACATGGCCGCGACTCCGCCCAGCCACCTCGCCCCGGACCTGCCGCCGGTGATCGACATGATCGTCGCCCGTGCGCTCAAGAAGATCCCCGGGGAACGGTACCAGTCCGGCGCCGACCTCGCGCGCGACCTGCGGGCGGCGCTGCCCGAGGTGGAGGCCGCCGATGCGCAGGCGCGCCAGCGCGCCGATGCCGAGACGGTGCCGCAGGCGCCGCTCGCCGCGAGCGGCGGCGCGGCGCGCACGATGCCGTTCGCGGATGAGGTGCACGAGCTGCGCCCATCGCCGCGATTCGACGGCTCCGCCGCGCTCGAGCGGCTGCCCGTGCGCGGCGCGCAGGACCCGTCGGCCACCCAGTCCGCGCCCATCGCCCGCCGCAAGGCGCGGCCCGCGCCGGCGAGCATGCTGCTCGTGGCCGCCTACGCCGCGGCCCTCGTCGTCGCGATGATCATCGCGTTCGGCTGAAGCGGCCGGCTCCTACAGGCGGAAAGGCGGCGTCCTACAAGCCCGTCGAATCGCGCGGCGTATCGTGGCGCCATGGAAAGGGGAGGCCCCATGGACGATCTCGAGACGTATGAATGCTTCGGCGTTCCGGCGCATGCATGGGCGCCCGCTCCGGAGCTGGCGGCCCTCGTCTTGCCGGCGCGCGCATTCCGCCACGTGATCGCGCCCGAGGTGGACTTCCTCGGCATCGAGGCCACGCCCTCGCCGCTGCTCGCGGAGTTCGCGCAGCACGGCTGAGGCGGCCCGCGACGGGCGCGCACCTCCCGGTTGACTTGGCCCGCGGCGGGGCAGAGCATGGCCGCCGCAGCCCACGTCACTTCCAGAGGAGGAAAGCGCCATGAAACGTTTCTGGTTCGCCTGCCTCGCGGCCGGCACCCTGTTGGGCGCGGCATCCCTTGCGCGCGCCGATTCGAGCGGCCCGGTCCGGGTCGAGACCGAGCCCTTCGTCACCCTGCCCGACGGCGTGCGGCACCCGGAAGGCCTGGCGTCGGATCCCGCGACGGGCGCCGTCTATGTCGCGACGTTCGACTTCGGCCCGAACACCAACAAGCTCCTGCGCTACTCGCGCAACGGCCAGCTCGAGGCGAGCAAGGACTTCGGCGCCACGCCGCTCCTGGGCCTCGATTTCGCGGGCGGCAAGCTCTATATCCTCAACATGGGTGCGTCGAGGGTCCAGCGCATCGCCGCAGCGTTCACCGCATCGACGCCGGTCGAGGATGTGGCGCAGATTCCGGTCCTCGCCACCGGCGCGGGCACGCGCACGGGCGGCGTGAGCGCGACGATCACGTACGGGCCCGCGAGTCCCGCGCCCAACGCCATGGTGTTCGATCGCTCGGGCAACCTGTATGTGTCCGATTCGTGGCAAGGCGCGATCTTCCGCATCGCCAACGCCACGGCGTGTGCCATGCCCTGCGCGGCAACGACGTTCAAGCAGGATGCGCTGCTTGCGACGGCGGGATTCCCGCCTTTCGGCGCGAACGGCCTCGCCTTCAACGCGGACGAGACGGTCATGTACGTCGCGAACACGGGCGACGACCGCGTGCTCGCGATGAACATGGCCGACCGCGGCCTGTCCGTGTTCGCCGAGAGCATCAACGGCGCCGACGGCCTGCTCTTCACCGGCGGGCTCCTGTGGGTCTGCGCGAACCAGTCGGACACCGTGCTCGCGCTGAACGCGAACGGGCGGCCGGTCGTGCATGCCGGCGAATTCCTCGGCATCGCGCCCAACGGCGCACCCCGGGGCCTGCTCTTTCCCGCGAGCCTCGCTCAGGTCGGCGACTGGATGTACGTGACGAACCTCGCGCTCGCGCTCACCGGCGTGCCCGGCGCGGAGCCCGAGGGCGACGTGACGCGCTGGACGGTCTCGCGCTTCCACATTCCGCACTAAGCCTCGTGCGTGGCGGCCTGCTCCTTGCATGCGATTTCGCGGCAGGCGCAGGCCCCCCAGGTTCCGACGCGCGAAGCCGGAGATGTCCTACCCCCGCTTCGGATTGCGGCGCGTGTACGGCCTTCCCTCGCAGGGCTAGATTCACTCTCGTCGGAATCGTTGAAAGAAGAGGGCCGTCATGAAACAGCGAATTGAAGGCCGGTTGCGCCGCGCGAAGCTTCCTCCCATCCTCGAGATCGACGAGGACGGCATTCCCGTGAACGAGATGGAGTCGTGGCAGCGCCCGCGCTGGACCTCGGACGACGACACCCCGAGCCTGCAGGTCGACGACTGGCCGACCGAGTTCGACGACTGATCGCCCGCGGCCCGACGGGCCGCGCAACCCGCCGGGGGCGCCGCGCCTGGGGAGGCGCTACCCGGCGAGTAGCTTCCTGAACGCGGCGTCGAGCCGCAAATCCGCATCCGCAAGCCTTGCGCGCGTCGCGCGCATCCATTCCTGGTCCTGCTGCAAGCGACCGTTTGCCTCGCCGAGCATGCGCCGCACTTCCGCGGGCTGCGGCCCGCCGATGCCCACGCGCGCCTGCACGACCCACGCCGGCGAGAGCACCTGGCGAAACCGCGCCTCGGCCATCGGCAGGGCACGGTCGGGCAGCTTGAAGCGCTCGATCGTCTCCGCGTAGAGGTCGCGCGCCTTCGCGTACGGAAAGTCCTTCGGGCGCAGGCCGTTCGCGCGCGCATAGCCCACGATCGACGAGGCGAAGGCATGGCCCACGCGGAACGGGATCTGGTGTTCCTTCTGCAGGACTTCCGCGATCTCCATCGACGGCGTCCAGTCGTTCTCCAGCTCCTCGAGGGAGCGCTCGGGATGGATGCGCAGCCCGTCGAAGACCGCGTCCATCTTCTCGACCATGCGCACGGCGTGCACGAAGAACCCGAGCTCGTCCCACGGACGCTTGTAGTCGCGCATGCCGGTGGTGACGTTGTGGTCGCGCATCGCGACGGCGGGCACGAGTCCCGTCACGAGCGAGGCCTCCTCGCGCGCGCGGTTGAGCAATCCGGGGTTGCGCTTCTGCGGCATCGCGCTGCTGGCATAGGTCACCGACTCGTCGAGCAGCAGCCAGGGGCGCGTCTGGTGATACTGCGTGTGGATGTCCTGGATCATCACGCCCACGCGAATCGCCGTCGATCCGGCGATGCCGGTCGCCTCGAGTCCCATGTCGAAGGGGCTCACCTCGGTTGCGTCGAGTGAATTCTCGATGATCCCGTCGAAGCCGAGCAGGTCGGCCATCCGCGCTCGATTGAGCGGCCAGATGGAGTTGCCGAGCACGCCCGCTCCCATCGCGCTGCGATTCATGCGCGCGTACAGCTCGTGGATGCGCTGCGCGTCGCGTGCGAAGGATGCCTCGTACGCGAGCAGGTAGTGCGCATAGCTCGTGGGCTGCGCCTGCACGCCGTTGGTGTACGCGGGGACGAGCGTGTCCACGTTCTTCGCGGCCATGGCGAGCATGCGCGCGCGCATGGCGTCGAGCGCTTCGGAGAAATCGAGCACCTGGTTGCGCAGCTTCGCCATGCGCAGCGTCGCGTACATGTCCTGGCGGCTGCGCCCCGTGTGCACGAGGGACGCGTCGGGACCGATCGCGCCGGTGATGATCTTCTCGATCTGCAGGACGTCGCTCGGCCGCTTGCCGTCCGGCTTCGCCGCCTGCTCGAGGGAGAATTCGACGCCGCGCGCGAGCTTGCGTCCCATTTCGGGCGTGACGATGCGCTCCTCGGTGAGCATCACCGCCGAGGCGCGGTTGATCTTGCCGATCCAGTAGAATCCGTCCTCCAGGGCGTCGCGGCGGCTGGTCACCATGTCCTCGCCCGCGGTGGCACCGGTGGCGCCGAGGCGGGACGATTGCTCCTCGCATTCCGCCGTGGTCTTGCAGGGCAACTGCCCCGTATCCGCCGCCAGCGCGGGCTGCACGAGCGACACCAGCGACAGCCCGAGGGCCACGCTTCCTGCCTTCATGGGAATTTTCCTTCGGTTCATGGGAGTGCGCCGCGCAGGCGTCTATTCCGCCAGCTCGCGCATCACCTTGTAGAGATCGCTCTTGCCCTCGAAACCGATGCCCGGGAGCTCCGGCATCGTGATGTAGCCGTCTTCCACCTTCACGCCATCGGGGAATCCGCCGAAGGGCTGGAAGAGGTCGGGATAGGACTCGTTGCCGCCCAGGCCGAGGCCCGCGGCGATGTTGAGCGACATCTGGTGCCCGCCGTGCGGGATGCAGCGCGCGGGCGACCAGCCGTGCTGGCGCAGCATGTCGAGCGTGCGCAGGTACTCGACGAGGCCGTAGCTCAAGGCGCAGTCGAACTGCAGCCAGTCGCGGTCCGCGCGCATGCCGCCATGGCGGATGAGGTTGCGTGCGTCCTGCATGGAGAAGAGGTTCTCGCCCGTCGCCATGGGATTCGGGTAGTAGTCGCGCAGCACCGCCTGCAATTCGTAATCGAGCGGATCGCCCGCCTCCTCGTACCAGAAGAGGTCGTAATCGCGCAGCGCCTTGGCGTAGGCGATCGCGGTATCCATGTCGAAGCGGCCGTTCGCATCGACCGCGAGGCTGCGGCCCGGGGGCAAAATGCCGAGCACCGCCTCTATGCGCCCGAGGTCCTCCTGCAGCCCGGCGCCGCCGATCTTCATCTTCACGACGGAGTAGCCGCGCTCGAGGTAGCCCTGCATCTCGCGCTTGAGCGCCTCGTGGTCCTTGCCGGGATAGTAGTATCCCCCGGCGGCGTAGACGAAGACCTTGCGGTTCTCCTTCACGCCGTAGCGCTGCGCGAGGTAGCGGTAGAGCGGCAGTCCGGCGATCTTCGCCGTCGCGTCCCACACCGCCATGTCGATGGTGCCGATCGCGACCGAGCGCTCGCCGTGCCCGCCCGGCTTCTCGTTCGTGAACATCGTGGCCCAGATGCGATGGGGATCGAGGTTCGTGCCGTCATCCGCGAGCAGCGCCTTGGCTTCCGCCTCCATCACGCGCGGGATGAAGCGGCTCCTCATGAGCTCGCCCTGGCCGTAGCGGCCGTTGGAGTTGAAGCCGTATCCCACGACGCGCCTGCCGTCACGCACCACGTCGGTCACGACCGCCACCAGGCTCAGCGTCATCTTGCTGAAGTCGATGTAGGCGTTGCGGATGGGGGAGGCGATGGGAAGGGTTTTTTCCCGGATGTCGACGATACGCATCGTGACATTCTAGACGGGCGCGCAATGCTATTGTCCCGCTCGTTCACGCTAACCAGGGAGCCGGCATGGAGCTCGTCATCCGCGACCTCAGCAAGCGCTATGGCAACGGCGTGCAGGCCCTCGACCGCATCTCGCTCGCGATCGGGCCCGGCATGTTCGGGCTGCTCGGACCCAATGGCGCGGGCAAGTCGACGCTCATGCGCACGCTCGCGACGCTGCAGGAGGCGGATTCGGGCAGCGCCACGCTGGGCGACATCGACGTGCTGCGCGACAAGGACCGCGTGAGGCGCGTGCTCGGCTACCTGCCGCAGGAGTTCGGCGTCTACCCGAAAGTCACCGCGGTGGAAATGCTCGACCACTTCGCGCGGCTCAAGGGCCTCACCGACGCGCGCACGCGCAAGGCGACGGTCGAGGCGCTGCTCGAGCGCGTGAACCTCGCCAATGTCCGCAACCAGAAGCTGGGAGGGTTTTCCGGCGGCATGCGCCAGCGCTTCGGCATCGCCCAGGCGCTGCTCGGCTCGCCCAAGCTCATCATCGTGGATGAGCCCACGGCGGGCCTCGATCCGGAGGAGCGCGTGCGCTTCCACAACCTCCTCGCGGACATCGGCGAGGACGTGATCGTCATCCTGTCGACGCACATCGTGGATGACGTGGCGGATCTCTGCCCGCGCTTCGCCGTGATCAGCAAGGGGCGCGTGCTGCTCTCGGGCGAGCCGCGCGAGGCCGTCGCGCGGCTCGGCGGACGCGTGTGGGAGCGCACCGTCGCCCGCGACGAGGTGGGCGCGATGCAGGCCTCGCTGCCGGTGATCTCGACGCGGCTCCATGCGGGGCGCACCGTCGTGCGGGCGTACGGCGAGGGAAGTCCCGCGCCCGGATTCGAGCCGGCGCGCCCGGAGCTCGAGGACGTGTACTTCAGCGCGGTGAGCGGGCATCTCGAGCCGGCGCGCGAAGGCGTCGCGGCGTGAGCACCGGCGCCCTCGGTGCGATCGCGCGCTTCGAATTCGCGACGAAGCTCACGCGCATCTCGACGTGGGTCTATTTTTCAGTGTTCGCCGCGGTGGCGCTCTTGTGGATGGCGGCCGCGGGCGGCGCCTTCGCTTCGGCCAACGTGATCTTCAGCGCGGACAAGGTGTTCATCAACTCGCCGTATGCCATTGCCCAGACCGTCACGTTCCTGGGCATGCTCGGGACCGTGGTGATCGCGGCCTTCATGGGCCGGGCGGTGCAGCAGGACTTCGAGACGCTCGCCTTCGCCTTCTTCTTCACGAGCCCGATCACGAAGGCGCAATACCTCTTCGGCCGCTTCATCGGCGCTGCGCTCGTGTTGATGCTCATCTTCGTCGGGATCGCGCTCGGCGTGCTCCTCGGCACGCACCTGCCCGGCGTGGACGCGACGCGCGTCGGACCGTGGTCGATCGCCGCGCTGGTCGAGCCGTATTTCGTGATGCTGTTGCCCAACGTGCTCGTGCTGGGAGCGATGTTCTTCGCGCTCGGTGCGCTGGGCCGGCGCATGCTGCCCGTGTACATCGCGGGCGTCGTGGTGCTCGTGGGCTACCTCATCGCGGGACGGCTGCTGGCCGACATCGACAATCGCACCGTCGCCGCGCTCATCGATCCGATGGGGTCGATCGCGCTGGGCGTGCTGACGCGCTACTGGAGCCCGGACGAGAAGAACCAGCGGCTGGTGCCGGTCGCGAACGAGTTGCTCTGGAATCGCGCCCTCTGGCTGGGTGTCGGCGTCGCGGCCTTCGCGGTGTGCTTCGGGCGTTTCCGCGTCGTGCAGCCCGGTGAAGAGGCGTGGCGGCGCGGCCGCAAGGCACGCGCGCTCGAGGCCGCTGCGGCGCAGGCCGCCACGCCGGCCACGCCGCGGGCGGTGCCGCAGGCGGTCGTGCGCCGCGCGACGGGCGACTACGCGCGCCAGTTGCCGGGCGTCATCGCCCTCTACCTGCGCGAGACCGTGAAGAGCCCGTATTTCGTGGCCATCGTCCTCACGGGCGCGCTCTTCATTCTCGGCAACGCGCGCGTGGTCGGGAGCATCTACGGCACGAACACCTATCCGGTGACCTACCAGGTGCTCGAGTTCGCGTCGGGGACCTTCGGCCTCTTTGTGCTCATCGTGACCGCGTTCTACGCGGGCGAGCTGGTGTGGCGCGAGCGTGACGCGCGCGTGGCCCAGATCGCCGACAGCCTGCCGACGCCGACGTGGCTCGGGTTCACGGCGAAGCTCGTGACGCTCTTCGCGATGCAGGCGCTGCTCCAGCTCGTCGTCATGGCGTGCGGCATCGCGATCCAGCTCGCGAGCGGTTATACGCACCTGGAGCTCGGCCAGTACCTCTACCGCCTGTTCGCCCTGCAGCTCCCCGGCTTCTGGATGATCGCCGTGCTGGCGCTCACCGTGCACGCGCTGGTGAACCACAAGTACCTGGGCCATTTCATCGTGGTGCTGTACTACCTCTTCATCGTGGCCGCGGTGTCCTTCGGCTGGCAGGACCGGCTGTACCTCTTCGGCGGGCAACCGGCCATCCAGTACTCGGACATGAACGGCTATGGGCACTTCATCCCCGCGGTGCGCTGGTTCCAGCTTTACTGGGGTGCGGCGTGCATCGTGCTGCTGGTCGTGGCGCGGCTCGCCTGGGTGCGCGGCACCGACGTCGAATGGCGTGCGCGCCTGCAGCGGGCGCGCTCCCGTCTCGGCATTCCGCTGGTGGCGACGGCCGTGGCCGCGGGCGTGGTCTTCCTCGCGACCGGCGCGTGGATCTTCTACAACACCCATGTCCTGAATCCGTATCGCGACGAGAACAAGCAGGAGGCCTTGCGCGCCGACTACGAGAAGCGCTACAAGGCCTACGCCACGCATCCGCAGCCGAAAGTGGTCGGTGTGAAGGTGGACGCCGACATCCGTCCCGAGGCCCATGACATCCGCTTCCGCGGCGAGTACCAGCTGCGCAATCGCAATCCCGGGCCGGTGACGGAGCTGCTGGTGAACCTTCCCGAGGAGGCCACGGTGCATGCGCTCGCGGCGAGCATCCCGCTCAAGCTCGAGGAGGAACGCCGCGATCTCTCATGGCGGCGCTTTGGCCTCGCGCAGCCGCTGCCGCCCGGCGGCACGATGACGCTGTCGTTCGATCTCGAGTACGCGGCCCGCGGCTTCACCAACTCCGGTGCCAGCAAGGAGGTGGTCGACAACGGCACCTTCGTGAACAGCGGCTTGCTGCCCGTGCTCGGCTACCAGGGCCGCATGGAGCTCTCCCTCGACCGCGAGCGCAAGAAGCACGGCCTCGAGCCCAAGGAGCGCATGCCCAGCCTGGACGCTCCCGGCGTGCGTGATCGCAACTACATCTCGAGCGACGGCGACTGGATCACCTTCGAGACCACCGTCAGCACCGACCCCGACCAGGTGGCGATCGCGCCGGGCTACCTGCAGAAGGAGTGGACCGGGAACGGGCGGCGTCATTTCCACTACGCGATGGATGTGCCGATCCTCGACTTCTACGCCTTCCTCTCGGCGCGCTACGCGGTGAAGCGCGACGCCTGGCACGGCCCCCGGGGCGACGTGCCGATCGAGATCTACTACCAGCCCGGGCACGAATACGACCTGGATGCCATGATCGCCGGCGTCAAGGACGGGCTCGCGTACGACTCGGCCAACTTCGGTCCGTACCAGCACCACCAGGTGCGCATCCTGGAGTTCCCGCGCTACGCGAGCTTCGCGCAGTCGTTCCCGAACACCATCCCGTTCTCCGAGGCGATCGGCTTCATCGCGAAGGTGAAGCCGAAGGACCCGAAGGACATCGACTACCCGTACTACGTGACGGCGCACGAGATCGCGCACCAGTGGTGGGCGCACCAGGTCATCGGCGCATACGCCCAGGGTGCCACGATGATGTCCGAGACGCTCGCGCAGTACTCGGCGCTCATGGTGATGAAGCACAAGTACGGGGATGCGAAGATGGCGCGCTTCCTCAAGTACGAGCTCGACTCGTACCTCGTGGGCCGCGCGACCGAGCGCAAGAGCGAGCAGCCGCTCTACCGCAACGAGAACCAGCCTTACATCCACTACCGCAAGGGCAGCCTCGCGATGTACGCGCTGCAGGACGCGATCGGCGAGGATGCGGTGAACCGGGCTCTCGCCTCGTTCGTGAGGAAGTGGGCGTTCAAGGGCCCTCCGTATCCGCTCTCGACCGACTTGCTGGCCGAGCTGCGCGCGGTGACGCCGCCGGAATACCAGGGCCTGCTCGCCGACCTCTTCGAGAAGATCACGCTGTACGAGAATCGCGCCATCTCGGCCACGTCACGGCCGCTCGCGAGCGGCCACTACGAGGTCACGCTCAAGGTCTCCGCGCGCAAGCTCTACGCCGACGGCAATGGTGCGCAGAAGGAGGCGCCCATGGACGAGTGGGTGGACATCGGCGTGATCGGTGCCGGCGAGGAGCCGCTGTACCTCGAGAAACACCGCGTGAGGAGCGGCGAATCGACCTTCACGATCGACGTCGCGGGCAAGCCGGTGAAGGCCGGGATCGATCCGGTCGTGAAGCTCGTCGACCGCCGCCCCGAGGACAACACCGTCCCCGTGAACTAAGCGACAGGAAGCGACAGTGGTCTGTCCCCTGTCGTTCCCCTGTCGTTTTCAGAGGCCGGCGATGCGCCGGTCGACGAGCGCGAGGAAGCGCTTGCGCTCGTCGTCGCCGATGGAGTCCATCGCGTACTGCGCGAGGAAGATCTTCTTCGCGCGCGGGTGCGCGAGGTTCGCGATGCCGCGCATGAGCGCGCGCCGGTTCGGGTCGCCGACCAGTGTCTCGTTGATCGTGCGCGGAGCGCCATAGGTCGTCACGGCCGCGAAGCGCACGATGTGGTGCAGCCGCGAGCGGGGCTTGCCGTCGACCATCGTGAACGCGATGCCGGGAAGCCAGACGCGGTCGAGGTAGCCCTTGAGGATCGCCGGCATCCCGTAGAACCACGTGGGAAACACGAACGCGAGCCCCTGCGCCTCGCGCAGGCGGCGGATATGCGACTCGACCTCCGGATGGGGCGCACCCTCGTCGTTGTACTTGCGGCGCTCCTCGTAGCCCAGCACCGGGTTGAAGCGCTCGGCGTAGAGGTCGCAATCGTCGATGTCGTGACCGTTCGCCCGCAGGACCGCGACCACGCGCTCGTGCAGCGCCGCGTCGAAGCTGGCGGGATCGGGATGGGCGAAGAGGACGAGGTAACGCATGGGGGGCTTGGCCACGGAATGACCGCCACCAGGCTCCCGCGTTCGGGATGGGCCGTTGGAATCATCAACTTTCCGGTGGGGCGGCTGTCCCCCGGGTACCACCGTTTCCGGGGGAATCGCCATGAAGCTCGCCACCGCCATCGCGGCCCTCGCCGCGGCCGCACCGATCGCCGCCCTCGCGCAAGCCGTCTACCCGGCGCCGCGCGTGGTGCCCTATGACATGCCGCGCGACCTGTACGACACCTGCGCGGCGCGCCAGGACGCGCTGGCGCAGCGCCGGGCCGACCTCGAGCAGCGGCGTGCCGCGCTCGACCGCGAGAACGAGCGCCTTGCGCGCGAGGGCCAGCGGCTCGCGGAAGAGCTGCGCCGCCTCGACTCCCGCGACGCCAACGCCGTCGATCGCTACAACGAACGGCAGCAGCGGTACAACGAGCGCGTGGCCGAGCACAACCGCCGCGCCGCCGACATGAACGACGAGGCGTCGATGACGAACGCCGACATCCAGTACATGCTCAACGATTGCGTCCCGCGCGGCTTCGTGTGGCGCGACCGCGACTGGTGGGAACGCGACCGGCCGTACTGGAACGGCGACCGCTACCGGCTTCGCTGAAACGCTCCCTCTTCCCCGGGAGAGAGGGCCGCGTCAAGGGTCTAGCGCCTGAGCTTCGCCAGCGCGAGTGCCATGGCGGTCTCGGGCGGCGCCTGCGGACGGCGTTGGGCATCGCGGGATTGCGCCGCCCCCGAAGGCTTGCGCGCGCCGCCCTGCGGCGGCCGTGCCTCCCGTGGGCGCTCGACAGCGGGCGGCCGGTCTTCGAGGCGAAGGGTCAACGCGATGCGCTGCCGCTTCACGTCGACGTCGAGCACGCGCACCTTCACGATCTGGCCCGCCTTCACGACCTCGTGCGGATCCTTCACGAAGCGGTTCGCGAGGGCGGAGACGTGGACCAGGCCGTCCTGGTGCACGCCGACGTCGACGAAGGCGCCGAACGCCGCGACGTTCGTGACGACGCCCTCCAGGATCATGCCGGGCTTCAGGTCCGCGAGCCTCTCGACGCCGTCCTGGAACGCGGGCGCCTTGAACTCCGGCCGCGGGTCGCGCCCCGGTTTCTCCAGCTCCGCGAGGATGTCGCGCACGGTGGGGGTGCCGAAGCGCTCGTCCGCGAAATCGGCGGGCGACAGGTCCTTCAGGAGCGCGGCATTACCCATGACGTCACGCATGCCCTTGCCGATGCGCTCGAGGATGCGCTCGACCACCGGGTAAGCCTCGGGGTGCACGGCGGAGCGGTCGAGCGGATTCGCCTCGTCGCCTTCCGCCTGCACGCGCAGGAACCCCGCCGCCTGCTCGAACGTCTTGTCGCCCAGGCGCGGCACGTTGCGCAGCGCCACGCGATTGGCGAAGGGGCCGTTGGCATCGCGAAACTCCACGATGTTGCGCGCGAGCGTGGCGTTGAGGCCCGAGACGCGCGTGAGCAGCGGCACCGAGGCCGTGTTCACGTCGACGCCGACCGCGTTCACGCAGTCCTCGACGGTCGCGTCGAGCGTGCGTGCGAGGCCGCGCGGATCGACGTCGTGCTGGTACTGGCCCACGCCGATCGCCTTCGGGTCGATCTTCACCAGCTCGGCCAGCGGATCCTGCAGGCGGCGCGCGATGGAGACGGCGCCGCGCAGGCTCACGTCCAGGCCGGGAAACTCGCGGGACGCGAATTCCGATGCCGAGTAGACCGAGGCGCCCGCCTCGCTCACCACGACCTTCGCGATCTTCGCCGCCGGATGCTTCGCGTGCACGGCCTTGATGAGCTCGGCGGCCAGCTTGTCGGTCTCGCGGCTCGCCGTGCCGTTGCCGATGGCGATGAGCTCCACCCCGTGCTGCGTCGCGAGGCGCGCAAGCGTCGCGAGCGACCCGTTCCAGTCGCGCCGCGGCTCGTGCGGATAGATCGTCGCGGTCTCGAGCAGCTTGCCCGTGCGATCGACGACGGCGACCTTGCATCCCGTGCGAATGCCGGGATCGATGCCCATCACGGCGCGCGGGCCCGCCGGGGCCGCGAGCAGCAGCTCGCGCAGGTTGCGGCCGAAGATGCGGATGGCTTGCGCTTCCGCCGCCTCGCGCAGCCGGCCCATGAGCTCGGTCGAGAGCTGCCACGACACCTTCACCTTCCAGGTCCAGCGGCACACGTCCGCCAGCCACCCATCGGCGGGGCGCTCCTGGTGGCGGATGCCGAAGTGCGACGCGACCATCGCCACGCACGGATGGGGCTGCAGTGATTCCTGCTCTTCGCCGAGCGTGAGGGCGAGATCGAGCACGCCCAGGGTGCGGCCGCGGAAAAGTGCCAGCGCGCGGTGCGAGGGGATGGCCTTGATGGGCTCCGAATAGGCGTAGTAATCGCGGAATTTCTCCTCCTCCGCATTTTCCTTGCCTTCCGCGACGGTGCTCGAGAGCACGCCGTGCTCCCACATGCGGGCTCGCAACTTCTCCAGCAGCGGCGCCGTCTCCGCGAAGCGCTCCGAGAGAATGTCGCGCGCCCCTTCGAGCGCCGCCTTGGCATCGGGAACGTCGATGGCTTCGACACCCTCGGCGGCGGCAACGACCTTGATGTACCTCGCGGCCTCGACCTGCGGATCGAGCGCCGGATCCGCGAGGAGCGCGTCGGCGAGCGGCTCGAGGCCCGCCTCGCGCGCCACCTGCGCCCGGGTGCGCCGCCGCGGCTTGTACGGCAGGTACAGGTCCTCGAGCGCCTGCTTGGTGGCCGCGGCCTCGATTGCGGTTCGCAATGCTTCCGTGAGCTTGCCCTGCTCGTCGATCGACGCCACGATCGCGGCGCGCCGGTCTTCCATCTCGCGCAGGTAGCCCAGGCGCTCCTCGAGCGTGCGCAGCTGCGTGTCGTCGAGGTTGCCGGTCGCCTCCTTGCGGTAGCGGGCGATGAAGGGAACGGTCGAGCCCTCGTCGAGGAGGGCCACGGCCGCGGCGACTTGCTGGGGCCGGACGGCGAGCTCGCGGGCGAGGGTGGCGACGATGCGGGGCGTGGAGGACGGCGGTGCGGCGGGAGTCATCGAGCGATTTCCGTGGAGCGAATGATCAGTAGCTGAGGCGCAGCGAGAGCCAGTCGGTCACGAGGCCGGCCTCGGCGTCGCGGTAGGCCTCGACATGGAACTGGAATGCGGCGACCTGGTATTGCGCGATGTTCGCCGAGAGCTGCGGGTCGGCGCCGCGCGCGAGGTTCACGATCTTCTGGAAATCATCGCCGTCGATGCGGAAGCTGAAGTCGATGTCCCCCGGGCAACTGCCGCCCTGCGTGTCGGCCGTGCACGCGAGGTAGTCGCCCGCGAGCCGCGTGCCGAAGAGCGGGCTCGCGCGGAAGACGGTGGACACGATGGTCGTTCCCGTCTGCACGTCGCGTCCCACGAAGTCGGCGGGAGCGTTCGTGCCGAAGGCCTGCAGCGTCACCCACAGGTGATGGCCCGTGGTCACGTCGCGAAAGTCCAGGAGCGGATGGCCGTAGACCTGGCTTTGCGCATCGGCACGGCGCACCGTCCGCACCGCCAGCTGCGTGCTGATCCAGAGGTCGCGATCGGCGTGCGGCGGCGCCCACGGAAAGATGACCGTGTTCGGCTGCAGCGTCGTGGGCTGCGCGATCAGCGGATACGTCGGGCTGATCGAGGCGTAGTCGCCGCCGGTGCGGTCGGTGCCGTTCACGTGCATCCCGATCGGCCCGTTGCCCACGTCCTCCACGAACGAGTGCTGCGCATCGAGCGCATGGTCCGGGGTGATGGCGGGCGCGTAGATCGTGTCCTGGGAGTTCGCGGCGAGCCAGCCGGTGACGTCGGCGAAGTCGCGCGTGTAATCGGGATTGGCCGGGTAATAACGCGGCGGCAGGTATTCGTCGAGGCGCGCGGTCATCGCGGGCAGGTTGCGCGCGGCGACGCAGGGCCTGCCATCGGAGGACGCCACGCCGCAATCGGCCGAAGGCGGATTGCCGCTGCCCATCATGTAGAAGCCCTGCTGCGTGTCACGCCCGGCGCCCTCGGCGCAGAACGCGAGGCCCTCGTCGACCCATCCGGCCTGCAGCATCTTCGCGCGCACGCGCGCATCGCTGCCATAGCGGTGGTTCGAGTCGAGCTCGGCGGCGCGGTGGTTGTACGCGCGCCAGATCGGCGCCTGCGTGGCGCTGCACGCGCCACCCGAAGGCACGTTCACCTTGAAGTCGGTCTTCTCGAAGACCCAGCCGGTGTCGTGCGTCTTCAGGAAATCGCATTCCGCCGCATCCGCAGTGTAGAAATGCGAGTTCGTGGGCGCCGGCGCGTAGAAGCGGCACACGGGGAGCGCCGTCGCCGCGTCGTCGCGCGTCTCGGAGAGCTGGTAGGCCGTGAAGTTGTAGCCGGTGTAGCGCCATCCGGGCCCCGCGGCGCCGTTCTCGACGGCGTTGATCTCGGCGCCGTCCGTGAGCAGGACGTAGTGGCCGGTGAAGTCGTTCACGTATTCGCGCACCGGCGCATAGGCCATGGGCGGCGGGCCGATCCAGAAAGCGGCGGCGGGAAACGCGGCGACGAGGAGCGCGAGCGCGCCCCAAAGGCGGCGCGCGAGACACGGGACCGGCGACATTGCAAAGACCTCTGCATCTTCGCGGACGCAACGACGCTGGAACACCGCACGCCAGTACGACCGCGAACGGATGGAACGGTTGCGCGATACGACGCCCCGATTATAAGGGGGCCGCCCGTTGTACGATAGCGTGCGAGGTCCCGCATGAGGACCCTTTCGGAGGAAATCCGTGTCGTTCAAACGCTGGATGGTCGCCGCGGCGGCCCTTCTGTTCGCATTCGCGGCGCAGGCCGACGATTATCCCGACAAGCCGATCCGGCTCATCGTGCCTTTCCCGCCCGGGGGCGGCACCGACATCATGTCGCGCGTCGTGGCCCAGAAGCTTTCGGAGGCGAAGCACTGGACGGTGGTGATCGAGAATCGCCCCGGTGCCGGCGGCAACATCGGCATCGAGGCGGCGGCCAAGTCCCGGCCCGACGGCTACACGCTCGTCATGGGGCAGACCAGCAACCTCGCGATCAACCCGACGCTCTACAAGGCCTTGCCGTACGACCCGCTGGGGGACCTGGCGCCCGTCGTGCTCGTGGGCCAGGGACCGGCGGCGATCGCGGTGCGCGCCGAGTCCCCGATGAAGTCGCTGGCGGACCTCATCCGGACGGCGCAGGCGAAACCCGGGCAGGTGACGATGGCCACGCCGGGCAATGGAACGGTGGCGCACCTCTCGGGCGTGCGCCTGATGCAGGCCGCGGGGGTGCAGTTCGAGCACATCCCCTACAAGGGCGCGTCCGCCGCGCTTCCCGACCTCATGGGGGGCAACGTCGATTTCTACATGTCGTCAGTGCCGAGCGTGCAGGGCCACGTCGCGAGCGGCAAGCTGCGCGCGCTCGCCGTCACCTCGCTCAAGCGCTCGCCGGTCTTCCCCGATACGCCCACCGTCGCCGAGACCTTTCCCGGCTTCAACGCGGTGACCTGGTTCGGCATCCTGGCGCCGGCGGGCACGCCGAAGGCGATCGTGGACAAGCTGAATGGCGAGATCAACGCGGTCCTCAAGGACCCGTCGGTGCGCAAGGCCATCGAGAAGGAAGGCGGCAGCGTCGAGGGCGGCACGGCGCAACAGTTCCACGATTTCATCCGCGACGAGATGGCGAGCTGGGCCGTGGTGGTGAAGCAGTCGGGCGCGAAGATCGACTGATGCGGATGGCGTCATGAGCGGGATGCTCAAGGTCCGCGTCTGGCGCGGACGCGAGGATGGGCGGTTCGCGGCGTACGAAGTGCCGCGCCACGAGAGCCAGACGGTGCTCGACGTGGTGACGTACATCCAGCGCGCGCTCGAGCCCTCGCTCGCCTATCGCTACGCCTGCCGCGTCGGCATGTGCGGCTCCTGCGCGATGACGGTGAACGGTGTCGCGCGCTGGACCTGCCGCACGCACGTCTCGCGCGTCGCGAAGGAGGGCGAGCTCGAGGTGGCGCCGCTGTCGAACCTGCCCATCATCAAGGACCTCGCGACCGACATGACGGATTTCTTCGACAAGTGGGCGCGCGCGCGCGGCCGCTTCAAGGGCGCGCAGACGCGCCGCGAGGATTTCGCGCGCGTGGAGCCCGCGTCGAGCGCGCGGCGCGAGGCCGACGCCGGCATCGAGTGCATCGGCTGCGGCGTCTGCTACGCGTCGTGCGACGTCGTGGCATGGCGGCCCGACTTCCTCGGGCCCGCCGCGTTGAACCGCGCCTGGACCCTGGTGAACGATGCCCGCGACGTCGAGCGGCGCGAGCGCCTCGCGGCCGTCGCGGGCGACGCGGGATGCCACGCCTGCCATACGCAGGGCTCGTGCACCGAGCGCTGCCCGAAGCATCTCGAGCCCACGCGGGCCATCGCGGGACTGAAGCGCCTCGTCGCCAAGGCCGCCGGACGGGGCGAGCTGTGACGCCGGCCGCGCGCGAGGCGCGCCTCTGGTACTGGCAGCGCATGAGCGCGATGGTGCTGGCCGCCTGCGTGCTGGTGCACCTGGCCACGATCGTCTACGCCGTCCACCACGGCCTCACGGCGACCGAGATCCTGTCGCGCACGCGCGGCAGCCTCGTCTTCGGCGCCTTCTATGTCGTGTTCCTCGCGGCATGCGCGGTGCACGTGCCGATCGGGCTCGCGGCGATCCTCGAGGAGTGGTTCCGCATTCCCCGCGGCGGCGCGCGCATCGTCGCGGCGGTCTTCGCCGCCGCCATCGTGGGCTTCGGCGTGGCGGCGCTGGAAGGCGTGGTGTTCGCATGAGGCGCTTCAACGACGCGCGGGCGCGCTCCCATGCGTCTTACTGGGCGTTCGTGGTCCACCGCGTCTCGGGGCTCGCCCTGGCGCTCTTCCTGCCGGTGCATCTCTGGGCGCTCGCCCGGGCGATCCACGGCGAGGCCGCGCTCGACGGCTTCCTGCGCGCGGTGGACCGGCCGGCGTTCAAGCTGGCCGAATGGGGCCTCGTGGTGCTTCTCGCGCTGCACGCCGCGGGAGGCGTAAGGTTGTTGCTGATCGAGTTCGGAAACTGGTCCGGCCTGCGCAAGGACCTGATCGCGCTGTCCGCCGGCTTCGGCGTCATCGCGGGCCTCGCCTTCGCGCTCGCCCTTTTCTACTAGAACAAAACCCGGAGGAGCAAGATGCAACGTCGTACGCTTTTGAAGGCTGCCGCAGTCGTCGTCGCCGCGCTCACGGCCCCATGGGCCGCCGCGCAATCGGGCTGGCCCACGCGCCCCGTGACGCTCATCGTGCCGTTCTCCGCCGGCGGCACCACCGACATCGTCGCGCGCCTCGTGGGGGCGCGCCTGTCGCAGGTCTGGGGCCAACCGGTGGTGGTCGAGGATCGTCCCGGCGCCGGCGGCAACATCGGCGCGGGCGTCGTGGCCAAGGCGCCGCCGGACGGCTACACCCTGCTCGTGCCGTCGGGAAGCATCCTCACGGTGAACCCGCACATCTACAAGGACATGGGCTTCGACGTGCAGAAGGACCTGGTACCCATCACCGACATCGCCTCGGGCCCGATGGTGGTCGTGGTGAACCCGAACGTGAAGGCGCGCAACCTGAAGGAGCTGATCTCGCTCGCGAAGTCCGAGCCGGGCCAGATCAATTTCGGCTCCGCCGGCGTCGGCAGCCAGGTGCACATGGCGGGGGAGAACTTCGCCGACGCCGCGGGCATCGACATCAGGCACATCCCGTACAAGGGCGAAGCGATGGGGCTGAACGACCTCATGGGCGGCCAGATCCAGCTCATGGTCGGCAACATCGCGGCCGCGTCGAACTTCGTGAAGAGCGGGCGCCTGCGCGCGCTCGCCGTCACGAGCCGCGAGCGCTCGCCGATGATGCCCGACGTGCCGACCGCCGACGAGGCCGGACTGGCGGGCTTCGAGAGCGTGGGCTGGTTCGGGCTCATGGCGCCCGCCGGCACGCCGCACGCGATCGTGGCCAAGATCCAGGCCGACACGGCGAAGGTGCTGCAAACCGCCGACGTGAAGACGGCGTTGGCCGCCCAGGGCATGGTGCCGGTGGGCAACAAGCCCGAGGAGATGGCGCAAGCCGTCGCCGAGGAATCGAGGAAGTGGGCGAGAGTCGTCGCCAACCGCCATTTGCAGGCGCATTGAGGAAGGCCCCATGCAGGTCGATCTGACGCAGGTCGAGGAAGCGGCGAAGGACCTCTACATCCGCGCGCTGAAGGTGCTTCCCGACGACGTGAAGCAGGGCATCGCTCGCCTCGCCGCGAGCGAGACGAACGAGCGTGCGCGCACCGTGCTGGGCACCATCGTCACCAACATCCGCGTGGCCGAGGAGACCGACAACCTCACGTGCCAGGACACGGGAGTCCCGATCTACAACGTGACGATCGGCCGCGGGGTGAACGTCGATGGCGTGGACCTCGAGGCCGCCATCGTGCGCGGCTGCGCGCGCGCCACGCGCGAGCACCCGTTGAGATCCTCGGTGGTGCATCCGCTCACGCGCGACAACGACCACACGTCATGCGGCATCCGCATCCCCGTGATCAACGTGCAGTTCTCGGACGCGCGCGACGAGCTCACGCTGGAGATGATCCCGAAGGGCAGCGGCAGCGAGAACAACACGTTCCTGCGCATGGCGATTCCCGCCGAGGGCGTCGCGGCGATCAAGACCTTCGTGGTCGATTGCGTGATCGCGGCCGGGGGCAAGACCTGCCCGCCGACCATCGTCGGCGTGGGCATCGGCGGCTCCGCCGACCTGTGCGTGCACCTGGCGAAGATCGCCGCGACCAGCCGCCCGCTCGGCAGCCGCTGCGCCGATGCCGAGGGCGCGAAGCTCGAGGAGCAGCTCACCGCCGCCGTGAACCGGCTCGGCGTGGGCCCCCAGGGATTGGGCGGCGACTCGACCGCCTTCGCCGTGCACGTCGAGCTCGCGGCGACCCATATCACGATGAATCCGGTCGCGGTCAACATGCAGTGCCACGCGGTGCGCCGCGCGTCGGCCACCTTCACGCCCGGCGGCGTCCGGTACCACTGACATGGCGCATCACGACGTCGACATGCCGGTGGACGAGGCGACCGTGCGCGCGTGGAACGTGGGCGATACCGTCACGCTCAACGGAACGCTGTACGGCATCCGCGACCGCACCCAGATCGAGATGTTCGACCGCCAGCGCAAGACGCGCTTCGACCTGCGGGGCCACGCCGTGATCCACACGGCGCCCAACGTGCGCAAGGTCGAGAAGAGCGCGAGATTCCCCGCGGGCTACGAGCCGATCTGCGTGGGGACCACGACCTCGGCGCGCATGGAACGCTTCACCCGGCCGCTCATGCGGCAATACGGCGTGCGCATCGTGATCGGCAAGGGCGGCCTGCAGGAGGATTCGGGCGCGTCCTTCCGCGAGATGGGCGGAGTCTACCTCGCGATCATCGGCGGCGCGGCGGCCCTGGAGACCACGTGGATCGAGGCGATCGAGGATGTGGACCTCGACGACGTCAATCCCGAGTCGCTCTGGAAGTTCCGCGTGAAGGGATTCGGGCCGCTCCTCGTGGGCATGGATTCGCACGGCGGCAACCTCTACACCGAGGTGGCGAACGAGTCGCAATCGCGCCGCGCGGCGGTCCTCGCCTCGCTCGGCGTGACAGCGAAATGATGCGCACGATCCACACCGACATCCTGATCCTCGGGTCCGGCGGCGCGGGACTCTTCGCCGCGCTGCACGCGCACCAGGCGAATCCCGGCCTCTCGATCACGGTCGCGGTGAAGGGCCTGCTCGGCAAGTGCGGCTGCACGCGGATGGTGCAGGGCGGCTACAACGTGGCGCTCGCGGCCGGCGACTCGGTCGAGCGCCATTTCATGGACACGATCGAGGGCGGCAAGTGGCTCCCCGACCAGGAGCTCGCGTGGACGCTCGTCACCAAGGCGATCGAGCGCATCCATGAGCTCGAGAACGAGCTCGGCTGCTTCTTCGACCGCAATCCCGACGGCACCGTGCACCAGAAGGCCTTCGCGGGCCAGACCTTCGATCGCACCGTGCACAAGGGCGACCTGACCGGCATCGAGATCATCAACCGCCTCTCGGAGCAGGTGTGGTCGCGCGGCATCGCCCGTCTCGAGGAGCATCGCGCCATCGAGCTGGTGAAGACGGCGGACGGATCGGCGCTCGCCGGCGTGCTCATGATCGACATGCCCACCGGCGCTTTCACCTTCGTGCAGGCGAAGGCGGTGCTGCTCGCCACCGGCGGCGGCCCCACGATGTACCGCTTCCATACCCCCTCGGGCGACAAGAGCTGCGACGGCCTCGCCATGGCGCTGCGCGCGGGCCTCGAGCTGCGCGACATGGAGATGGTGCAGTTCCATCCGACGGGGCTGCTCGCCGGCGCGCATACGCGCATGACGGGCACCGTGCTGGAGGAAGGGCTGCGCGGCGCGGGCGGATACCTGCTCGGCGGCGACCGCCAGCGCTTCATGCAGAAATACGACCCGAGGAACGAGCGCGCCACCCGCGACATCGTCTCGCGCTCCATCTTCCGCGAGATGCGCGACGGCAACGTGACGCCCAACGGCGGCGTCTACCTGCAGATGCACCACCTCGGTCCCGCGGAGGTGCGCCGCCAGTTCAAGGGCATGGTCGAGCGCTGCGCCGATTGCGGCTTCGATCTCGCGGGCGGCCTGGTCGAGGTCGTGCCGACCGCGCACTACATGATGGGCGGCGTGGTCTTTCGCGTCGATGGGGCGACGAGGCTCGCCGGCCTCTTCGCGGCGGGCGAGGACACGGGCGGTGTGCACGGAGCCAACCGCCTGGGCGGCAACGGCGTCGCCAACTCCACGGTCTTCGGCGGCATCGCGGGCGAGGCCATGGCGGCATGGGTCGCGCGCGAGGGCAGGCTGCGCGAGCCGGACCGCGAGGCGATCGCATCCAGCATCGCCGCGCACGAGCAGCCCTTCACGCTGCCGCCCGGCGACCTGGGCGCCATCCGGGAAGAGCTCTACGCCTGCATGTGGGACGACGTCGGCATCCTGCGCACGGCGGGCGGGCTCAAGCGCGCGCTCTCGCGCCTGCAGGCGCTGGACGAGGCGCTCGCGCGAACCGGCGTCGCCGACGGCGATCGCGTGTTCAACCTCACGTGGCACGACTGGATGAACTTGAGGAGCCTGGTGGCGGTGAGCCGCGTGATCGCGACCGCGGCGCTGGCCCGCGAGGACTCGCGCGGCGCCCATTTCCGCGAGGACTTTCCCGACGCCGGCCCCATCGCGACCTCGGACTACACCGTGGTGCGCGCGACCGCGTCGGGGCTCGAGCTCGCGCGCGAGCCGGTGCGCTTCACGCGCGTGAAGCCCGGCGAGACGCTGGTGCGCGAGGCCGCGACGGCGTGAGCCGATGAGCGCGCCGAAGCGCCGCGGCGCCGACGCCCTCGCCCGCACGCTGCGGCGTTCGGGCGTGCGCCGCATCTTCACGCTTTCGGGCAACCACGTCATGCCGGTCTTCGACGCGGCGCTCGACGCGGGGCTGGATCTCGTGCACGTGCGCCACGAGGCCGCGGCGGTGCACATGGCCGACGCGTGGGCGCGCCTCACGGGCGAGGTGGGCGTGGCGCTGGTGACGGGCGGTCCCGGCCACGCGAACGCGGTCGGCGCGCTCTACACCGCCGCGATGGCGGAAGCGCCCGTGCTGCTGCTCTCCGGCCACGCGCCGCTGGCGCAGCTCGGCCGCGGCGCCTTCCAGGAGATGCGCCAGGCCGAGATCGCGGTGCCGCTCACCAAGGCCGCGGGGACCGCGCAGCGCGCCGACACGCTGGCGCGCGAAGTCGTCCAGGCCATGGCGCTCGCCGCGAGCGGGCGCGCGGGCCCCGTCCACGTGAGCCTGCCGCAAGACGTGCTGGAAGCGGGCGCACCGGATGACGATGCGGCGTACGCGGCGCGGCCCGCGCCGGCCGCGACCTTCGATGCGGCCGCCTTCCTCGCCCCGATGCAGCGCGCGCGGCGCCCGCTCATCCTCTGCGGGCCGTCGTGCATGTCGCATGAAGGCCGGGCGCGCATGCGTGCCCTGGAGGAAGCGAGCGGCATTCCCGTGGTCGGCATGGAAAGCCCGCGCGGCATCGCGGACCCGGCTCTCGGCGCCTTCGCGCAGCTGCTCGCGACGGCCGATCGCGTGCTTCTCCTCGGCAAGCGCCTGGACTTCACGCTGCGCTTCGGCGCGCCGCCCGCCTTCGACGCGGCCTGCGAGTTCCTGCAGCTCGATCCCGAGACGGCGGAGATCGAGCGCACGGCCCGCGCCGTGGGCAACCGCATCGTGGCGAGCGCGGTCGCCGACATTCGCGCGTCGCTGGAGGCCCTCACGCGCGCGGCGCGCGTCGCCGAGTCGGGCTGGCTCGGCGAGGTGCGCGACGCCATCGCTTTCCGCCCGGCGGCGTGGGATGGCGCACGGGCGTCGCAGCCGGGCCGCCTGCATCCCGTGCAGGCATTGCGTCCGCTGCAGGCGCTCCTCGACGCCCATCCGCGCAGCGTCTTCATCGCCGACGGCGGCGAGTTCGGCCAATGGGCGCAAGCCTGCCTGGACGCGCCGCATCGCGTGATCAACGGGATGGCCGGCTCGATCGGGGCCGGGCTGCCCTTCGCGCTCGCCGCGCGCCTGGCGCAACCGGAGGCGCCCGTGATCGCGGCGCTCGGCGACGGGACGTTCGGTTTCCACTGCGCGGAGATCGATACCGCCGTGCGCTACGGGCTGCCCTTCGTGGCCGTGGTCGGCAACGACGCGCGCTGGAACGCCGAATACCAGATCCAGCTGCGGGACTATGGAGCCGGGCGCCTCGTGGGATGCGAGCTGCTGCCCGCGCGCTATGAGCGGGTGGCGCAGGGCTTCGGCGCGCACGGCGAGAGCGTGACCGACGGCGCGTCGCTGCTGCCCGCCGCGCAGCGCGCGATGGCGTCCTCACGGCCCGCGGTGCTGAACGTGATGATCGAGGGCCTCGCCGCGCCCGACGTGCGGCGCTAGGGCCGCCGCGAGCCCCATCGGGCGTTTGTGGAATACTGGGATCGAACGCGTTGTTCTCCGTGCGCCGGACTGGGGTCCGGCCGCACCCACCCGGTCCACCACACAAGGAGAAAGGCAATGCGAATCGTCACCTGTACGGGAATCGGCCTCGCCATGGCGCTCGCTGGAGGATGCTCGACGATGCACTCGATGATGGGAGGAGAGGAGGGCGAGAAGGTCGCGCTCTCCGGGTCGAACGAGGTGCCGGCGGTGAACACGTCGGCCAAGGGCAGCGGCACGGTGACCGTCGGCGCCGATTGCAGCGTGAAGGCGGACATCAAGGTGAGCGGCATGACGGCCACCGCCGCGCACATCCACCAGGGCGCTCCCGGTGCCAACGGCAAGGTCCTGGTGCCGTTCGTGAAGGAGGGCGATGACCGCTTCGTCGCCCCCGAGGGCGCCAAGCTCGATACACAGGGCTGCGCCGATTACCGCGCGGGCAGGACGTACGTGAACGTCCACAGCGACGCCCACAAGGGCGGCGAGATCCGCGCCCCGCTCAAGGGCACGGGCGGGCACGGTGGCGCGTAGGATCGCGCCCGCGGTGCTGCTCGCGGCGGCGCTTCCCGCCGCCGCGGGCCCCGCGCTGGTGAACGAGCCCGCGCTTTCCACGGATGCCGCGATGCAGGCCGCCCAGGCCGCGCTCGCGGCGTGCCGCAAGGAAGGCCGGCACGTGAGCGTGACGGTCGTCGACGCCGCGGGCCGCACGAAGGTCTCGGTGCGCGACGACGGCGCGGCACCGCACACCGCCGAGCACAGCTATCGCAAGGCGTACACCGCGTTGAGCTACCGCATGCCCTCGGCCGATTACGGCAAGCGCGCCGCGCAGGCGAAGGGCATCGCGATCGGCCCGCAGCTGCTGCCCGGCATCACGAGTGCCGCGGGCGGCGTGCCGATCAGGGCCGGCGGCACCACCATCGCGGCGATCGGCGTCTCGGGCACGCCCGCGAGCGCCGGCGGCGGCGAGGGCGACGCGGGCTGCGCCGCCGCGGGCGTGGAGCGCATCGCCGCCGATCTCGCGGCGCAGTGAATCAGCGCGGGATGGGGGAGAGGTCCTCGTCGGCCGCCTCGACCGCATCCTTGGACACGGCCGGATCGCGGTTCACCGCCGCCGCGACGAGCCCCAGGATGACGGCGGCGATCGTGTCGAACACGATCTGCTTCGCGACCAGCGCCGGTGGCAGCGGCTGCACGGCATAGTAGATCAGGTACGTGGGCACCACGGCATAGAGCGAGATGGCGAGCCCGAAACGCAGGCCCTGGCCCGGCCACGGACGGTCGCTGCGGCCCACGCGGTAGAGCCACGTGATGCCCACCGCCATGAAGACGTGGGCGAGCAGCATGAACGGGAAGTAGGCCTGCGCGTCGGTCTCGGCGCGGAAGAGGCGCGGGGTGAGCGACGCGTAGTCGCGGCCCAGCAACAGGCCATGGACCCCGAAATCGAGCGCCATGGCGACGACGAACATCACGACCACCGAGATCCAGAAACGCTTGCTCATCGCGGCCTCCTCGTGAGTGGCGAAACGGGCGGGTGCTTCCGGAATGCGGCCACATCATGCGCCCGGCGACACGGCACGCGCAACTCGCACGCCCCGGCGCGGTCGGAACCTGATTCGACGGAGGGCATCATGGAAAAGCGCACGTTGGGTGGCAGGCTCGAGGTTTCCGCGATCGGCCTCGGATGCATGGGCATGTCGGACTTCTATGGCGGCCGCGACGACGCCGAGTCGATCGCGACGATCCACCGCGCGCTCGACCTGGGTGTCAACTTCCTCGACACCGCCGACATGTACGGCATGGGGCGCAACGAGGAGCTCGTGGGCCGCGCGATCCGGGGACGGCGCGACGGCGTGGTGCTCGCGACCAAGTTCGGCAACGTGCGCGGCGAGGACGGCAGCTTCCGCGGCGTGAACGGCAAGCCCGAATACGTGAAGAGCGCCTGCGAGGCGAGCCTGAAGCGCCTGGGCGTCGAAGTGATCGACCTCTACTACCAGCATCGCGTCGATCCGCAAACCCCGATCGAGGAGACGGTCGGCGCGATGGCGGAGCTCGTGACGCAGGGCAAGGTGCACCACCTCGGCCTGTCGGAGGCGGCCGCGGAGACGGTGCGCCGCGCGCACAAGGTGCATCCGATCACGGCGCTCCAGACCGAGTACTCGCTCTGGAGCCGGGACGTGGAGGACGGCATTCTCGAGACCGTGCGCGAGCTGGGCATCGGCTTCGTGGCCTACTCGCCGCTCGGGCGCGGTTTCCTCACCGGCCGCTACAAGTCGCCGGACGATTTCGACCGCGACGATTTCCGCCACAACCATCCGCGCTTCACCGGCGAGAACTTCGCGCGCAACCTCCGGCTGGTGGACGAGGTGACGCGCATCGCCGCGGAGAAAGGGTGCACGCCATCGCAGCTGGCGCTCGCCTGGGTCCTCGCGCAGGGCGATGACATCGTGCCGATTCCCGGAACCAAGCATCGCGAGTACCTCGAGGAGAACGTCGAGGCCGTGAACGTGCGGCTCACGCGGGCGGACCTCGATCGCCTCGAGCGCGTCTTCCCCCGGGGTGCCGCGGCCGGCACGCGCTATCCCGCGCAGGGCATGCAGGCGCTGAACCGCTGAGCGACGAACCTGCCGTCGGCGGATAATGGCCCGGCGTCAGTCGTGGAGGATGCGATGGACCGAACCGCGAACCCGCCCTGCAACGCGCGCGAGGCATTGATCGCGCGCCTGGATGCCATCGCCGCGGAGCTGCGCGAGTATCCGCAGCCCATCGCGCGCTGCGACGCCCAGCTGGGCGCCCTCATCGAGGAGCAGGACCGGCTGCGCTCGGAGCTGGCGCGGCTCGCTCAGGCGAGCAGCCGGTAACCCACCGCCGTCTCCGTGAGGAGATGCCGCGGCTGCGCGGGATCGTCCTCGAGCTTCTGGCGCAGGTGCGCCATGTACACGCGCGCGTAGTGCGGCTGGTCCGCGCCCGCCGGTCCCCAGACCTCGCGCAGGATCTGGCGATGGGTGAGCACCTTCCCCGCGTTCGCGATCAATAGCGAGAGCAGGCGGAATTCGACGGGCGTGAGGTGCACCTCCTGCGCACCGCGCTTCACGGTTCGCGCCTCGAGGTCCACCTCCACGGAGCCGAAGCGGAAGGTGCGCGCGAGCTCCCCGGGCGGCTGGCGGCGGCGGCGCACCGTCGCACGCACGCGCGCGAGCAGCTCGCCCACCCCGAAGGGCTTCGTGAGGTAGTCGTCCGCTCCCGCGTCGAGCGCGGCGATCTTGTCGCTCTCGCCCGCGCGCGCCGAGAGCACGATGACCGGCACCGCGGACCAGCCGCGCAGCTCGCGGATGAGCGCGACACCATCGCCGTCGGGCAGGCCGAGATCGACGATCACGAGGTCGGGCTTGCGCGTGCCGGCATCGATGAGGCCCTGCCTGTAGGTGCCGGTCTCGTGCACGTGCCAACCCTCGGCTTCGAGCGCCGTGCGCACGAAGCGCCGGATCTGGGGCTCGTCCTCGATGAGGAGCGCGGCCGGCGTGGTCATGCCGCCTTCACCTCGGGCGGCTCGCCGCGCGGCAGGCGGATCACGAAGCGCGCGCCGCGCGCACGCCCGATCTCGGCGACGACGCTGCCGCGATGCGCCTCGACGATCGCGCGGCAGATCGCCAGGCCGAGCCCCACGCCGGGCGTGGCGCTTTCGGACGCGCCCCGGGCGAACTTCTCGAAGACCGCCTCTTCCTGGCCGGCCGGGATGCCCGGCCCGTCGTCCTCGACCGCGATCTCGATCTCGCCCTCGAGCGCGTGAGCCGAGATGGCGACGCGGGCGTCGGGCTGCGTGTACTTGCCCGCGTTCTCGAGCAGGTTGGCCAGCACGCGCTCCATGAGCACGGCGTCCATCTGCACGAGCGGCAGGTCGCGCGGGATGTCCACGGCGACCTGGCGCGGGCCCAGTGCCGCGCGGCTCGCCGCGAGCGCGCTGCCCACGACTTCCTCGAGCGGGTGCCACTGCAGGTCGAGCCTCACCTCGCCGCTCTGGATCCGCGCCATGTCCAGGAGGTTGTTCACGAGCGCGATGAGGCGCTTCGTCTCGTCGCCGATGGTGCGGGCAATGTCGACCTGTTCCGGCGACATCGGCGGTCGCGTGAGCGCCATGGTCTCGGACAGGCCGAGCAGGGCGGCGAGCGGCGTGCGCAGGTCGTGCGAGAGGGCGGCCAAGAGCGAGTTGCGCAGCCGTTCGCTCTCGATCTTGATGAGCGCGTCGCGTGCGACGTCGACGTAGTGCACGCGCTCGAGCGCGATGGCGGCGAGCGCGGCGAAGGTCTCGTACTGCCGCATCTGCTCCGGGATCATCAGCTCGCGCGAGCGCTCGGGACGGATGGCAAGGATGCCGCGGGTGCGCATGGGCGCCTTGAGCGGCAGGAAGAGCCAGTCGTTGCCCGGCAGGGTGTCGGTCCCGGCGCCCGCGGGCTGCGTGTGGTCGAACGCCCACTGGGCCGCGGCCCAGTCCATGGGGTTGCGCATGACGTCATGCGTCATGCCGGAGAGCCTGCCGTGTTCGTCCGGCAGCAGAATCGCGACCTTCGCCCGGAACGCCCGTCCCATGAAGGCTTCGCCCGTCTCCACCACCTGGTCCGGCGTGAGCAAGCCCGACAGGTCGCGTGCGAATTCGTAGAGGGTGCGCGCGCGCGACTCCCGATGGCCCGCCACCAGCGCCTGGTAGCGCATGCCCGCGGTGAGCTGGCCCACGATGAGCCCCACCGCCAGCATCACGCCGAAGGTAAGCAGGTACTGCACGTCGCTCACCGCAAGCGTGTAGCGTGGCGGCACGAAGAAGAAGTCGAATGCGAGCACGTTGATCACGGCCGCCGCGACGGCGGGCCCGCGCCCCCAGCGCATGCCGACGAGTACCACCGAGAGCATGAACACCATCACGATGTTGGCGAGCTCGAAGTAGGGCGCGAGGAGCGCGGCGACGAATGTCGCGACGGCGCACGCCGCCAGCGTGCCGACGTAGCGCAGGCGCCGCTCGCGCGCCTTGGGATCGGCCTGGAGGGTCTCGACGATCGGCCGCGCCGGCACCGGCGCGCCAGCCTCGCGCGTCCCGCGGCCGATCTCCACGACGTCGAGATCCTCGCCGCCCGCGGCGATCGCATCGCTCAGCGTGCGCCGCCAGGGGAGGCGACGGCGCGGATCGCGGCCCACGACGACGGTGCCGATGTTCTCGTCGCGCGCATGCGCCACCAGCGCCGGGGCCACGTCGTTGCCCGTCAGGACCTGCGTCTGCGCGCCGAGGTCCTGCGCGAGCTTGAGCACGCGCAGGATCCGATCACGCTCCGCCGCGGCAACACGCTGCAGGCGCGGCGTCTCCACGTATACCGCACGCCACTCGGCATCGAGCCGCTGGGCGAGGCGCGCGGCGGCGCGCACTACCTGTTCGGCGCCGGGGCGCGGCCCCACGCAGCAGAGCAGCCGCGACTGCGTCTTCCACACGCCCTCGATCGATTTGTCCGCGCGGTACCGGCGGACGTCACCCTCGACCACGTCGGCGGTGCGGCGAAGCGCGAGCTCGCGCAGCGCGATGAGGTTGCCCTTGCGGAAGAAGTTGGCCGCGGCGCGCTCGGCCTGCTGCGGCAGGTAGACCTTGCCTTCCTTGAGCCGCTTCAGCAGCTCCTCCGGCGGCACGTCGACCAGGATCACCTCGTCGGCCTGGTCGAAGAAACTGTCCGGCACCGTTTCCCAGACCCGAATGCCGGTGATGCCTCCCACGACGTCGTTCAGGCTATCCAGGTGCTGCACGTTGAGTGTCGTGAACACGTCGATGCCGGCGCCGAGGAGCTCGGCCACGTCCTGCCATCGCTTGGGATGGCGCGAGCCAGGCGCGTTGGTGTGCGCCAGCTCGTCCACCAGGACGAGCTGCGGCTTGCGCGCCAGCGCGCCGTCGATGTCGAAGTCCCGCAGCTCGCGTCCCTTATGGTCGAGAGCCTGCCGCGGCAACAGCTCGAGCCCTTCGAGCAGGGCCTGGGTTTCGGCGCGCCCGTGCGTCTCGACGAGCCCCACGATGACGTCGCGGCCCTCCTCGCGGGCCCGGCGCGCGGCGAGGAGCATCGCGTACGTCTTGCCCGCACCGGCGGACGGGCCGAAGAAGATGCGCAGCTTGCCGCGCGCGGCCGCCTTCGCCTCGCGCTGCACGCGCGCGAGGAGGGCCTCGGGATCGGGGCGGGGCGTGCTCATGGCGGGAAAGTCTAGGCCCATTTACGACCCTTCTATGGGCGCCGGGCAAACATTTACGACCCGTTTATGCGTTCGTCCCCACACTCGAATCTTCCGAAACGGGAATCGTCGCGTGCTCCACATCCTTCTTGTCGTGTATCTCTTCAGCGCGGCCAACGGACTGCTCATCCTGGCGCTCGACCGGGTGCTCGGGTTCGAGGGTGCGAATCGCCGAAGGCTTGGGTCACGTCCATCGGGGATATCCGCCACGGTGCTCTCCTGACACAACTATCGCGGGAGTCGAACGCCATGCTCATGGACTTGCTGTACCTGGCCGCCTCGGTCGCCTTTTTCGCCGTCTCCGTGGGCCTGGTGGTCGCGTGCGAGCGGCTGCGGAGGGTGTGATGGGAATCCTCTATATCGTCGGCGGCATCTTCACCGTGCTGCTCTTCGCGTACCTGCTGGCGGCGCTGCTCATCCCGGAGAAATTCTGATGGGGGCCAACGGCTACCTGCAGCTCGTGGTCTACGTCGCCGTGCTGCTGGCGCTCGCGAAGCCGCTGGGCGCCTACATCGCGCGCGTCTACGAAGGCCGGCCGGCGGGCCTCAACACGTTCGGCGCGCCGCTGGAGCAGCGCTTCTACCGCCTGTGCGGCGTCGATCCCGCGCACGACATGCGCTGGACGGAGTACGCCATCGCCATGCTCGTCTTCAATCTCCTCGGCGTGCTCGCGGTATACGCGCTGCAACGGCTGCAGGCCGCGCTGCCTTTCAATCCGCAGCAGCTTGCGGCGGTGATGCCCGACTCGTCCTTCAACACCGCGGCGAGCTTCGCCACCAACACGAACTGGCAGGGCTATGGCGGCGAGTCGACGATGAGCTACCTCACGCAGGCGCTGGCGCTCACCGTGCAGAACTTTCTTTCCGCGGCGACCGGCATGGCCGTGCTCGTCGCCTTCATCCGCGGCTTCACCCGGCGCAACGCACAGGCCATCGGCAACTTCTGGGTCGATCTCACCCGCGGCACCGTCTACATCCTGCTGCCGCTGTCGTTCGTCGTGGCGCTCGTGCTCGTGAGCCAGGGTACGCCGCAGACGTTCGCGCCCTACCCGACGGCCACGCTCACCGAGAGCGTCGACTACGACAACCCCAGGCTCGACGCTTCCGGCCAGCCGGTGAAGGACGATAAGGGCAATCCGGTGACCGGGAAGGCGACGCTCAAGGCGCAGCAGATCGCGGTGGGACCGGTGGCGTCCCAGGTGGCGATCAAGCAGCTCGGCACCAACGGCGGCGGCTTCTTCAACGTGAATTCCGCGCACCCGCTGGAGAATCCGACCCCGCTCTCCAACTTCGTGGAGGTGCTCTCGATCCTGCTGATACCCGCGGCGCTCTGCTATACGTTCGGCAGGATGGTCGGCGACACCCGGCAGGGATGGGCGGTGCTGGCCGCGATGACCCTGCTCTTCGTCGCGATGCTCGCCCTCTGCGAGTGGGCGGAATTGCGCGGCAATCCGCTGCTCACGCAGGCGGGTGCGGACCCGACCGTCTCCGACATGCAGCCGGGCGGCAACATGGAGGGCAAGGAAGTCCGCTTCGGCATCGTGAACTCGGCGCTGTGGGCCACGGCGACCGCCGCGGCCTCGAATGGCTCGGTGAACTCGATGCACGACTCCTACACGCCGCTCGGCGGGCTCGTGCCGATGTGGCTGATCCAGTTCGAGGAGGTCATCTTCGGTGGCGTGGGATCGGGCCTCTACGGGATGCTCGTGTTCGCGATC
Organism: Usitatibacter sp.; assembly: GCA_035656735.1. Classification (GTDB taxonomy): domain Bacteria; phylum Pseudomonadota; class Gammaproteobacteria; order Burkholderiales; family Usitatibacteraceae; genus Usitatibacter. The sequence goes on from DASRRY010000047.1 coordinate 42,312, forward strand.
GTCGCCGTCTTCGTGGCGGGGCTCATGATCGGGCGCACGCCGGAGTACCTCGGCAAGAAGATCGGCGCGTTCGAGATGAAGATGGCCGTCGTCACGCTCCTCGTGCCGCCGCTCGTGGCGCTGGTGGGCACTGCCATTGCCGTGATGGTCGATCCCGGCAAGGCCGGCGTCGCCAATCCCGGTGCGCACGGCTTCTCGGAAATCCTCTACGCGTTCTCGTCGGCCGGCAACAACAACGGCAGCGCCTTCGCCGGGCTTTCGGCCAACACGCCCTTCTACAACACGGTGCTTGGCTTCGTCATGTTGCTCGCGCGCTACTGGGTCGCGATCCCGACGCTCGCGATCGCGGGATCGCTCGCGGCGAAGAAGACCGTGCCGGCCGGCCTCGGCACGCTGCCCACGCACACGCCGCTCTTCGTCGTGCTGCTCGCGAGCGTCGTGGTCGTCGTGGGCGCGCTCACCTTCGTCCCGGCGCTGGCCCTCGGACCCGTGGTCGAGGACTTGATGCTGTACGCCTCCCATTGAGGCCGGAGATCGAGACATGAGCATTCCCGTTCCGCATCCCGTGACGCAACCGCGCAGCGCGCTTCGCACGCTCGTCACGCCGTCGATCTTCCGGCAGGCGCTGGTCGGCGCGTTCGTGAAGCTGCTGCCGCAGCATCAGTGGCGCAATCCGGTGATGTTCGTGGTGTACATCGGCAGCATCTTCACGACGATCCTGTGGGCGCAGGCCCTGGGCGGGCACGGCGAAGCGCCGCCGGGCTTCATCCTCGCCGTCGCCGTTTGGCTCTGGCTCACGGTGCTCTTCGCCAACTTCGCCGAGGCGATCGCCGAGGGGCGAAGCCGCGCGCAGGCCGACGCCCTGCGTTGCGCCAAGCGTGACGTGATGGCGAGGCGCCTGGGCTCCGCGCAGCGCTCGGCGCCGTTCACGCTCGTTCCCTCGCCACAGCTGCGCAAGGGCGACATCTTCCTGGTCGAGGCCGGCGAGTTCATTCCGGCCGACGGCGAGGTGGTCGAGGGCGCGGCGTCCGTGGACGAGTCGGCGATCACGGGTGAGTCCGCGCCGGTGATCCGCGAGTCGGGCGGCGACTTTTCGTCCGTCACCGGCGGTACCCGCGTGTTATCCGACTGGCTCGTGGTGCGCGTGAGCGTGAACGCGGGCGAGGCCTTCCTCGATCGCATGATCTCCATGGTGGAAAGCGCGCGGCGGCAGAAAACGCCGAACGAGATCGCGCTGGAAATCCTCCTCGTGGGCTTGACGCTCGTCTTCCTGCTCGCCACCGCCACGCTGCTGCCCTATTCGATCTACTCCGTCGAGGTCGCGAAGGGCGGCAGCGCGGTCACGATGACCGTGCTCGTGGCACTCCTCGTCTGCCTCATCCCGACCACCATCGGCGGGCTGCTCTCCGCGATCGGCCTCGCGGGCATCGGGCGGACGCTCCGCGCGAACGTGATCGCGACGTCGGGCCGGGCCGTCGAGGCCGCCGGCGACGTCGACGTGCTCCTGCTCGACAAGACGGGCACCATCACGCTGGGCAATCGCCAAGCCGCCGATTTCCTGCCGGCGGGAGGCGTGGGCGTGCAGCAGATCGCGGAGGCGGCGCAGCTCGCATCCCTCGCGGATGAGACGCCCGAGGGCCGCAGCATCGTCGTGCTCGCGAAGCAGAAGTTCAACATCCGCGCCCATGACGTCGCCCGGTTGCACGCGCAGTTCGTGCCGTTCACGGCTCAGACGCGCATGAGCGGCGTCGATGTCGGCGAGCGGCGCATCCGCAAGGGCGCGGCGGATGCGATCCGCGCATGGGTCGTGAAGCAGGGCGGATCGTTCCCGCAGGAGCTGCAGGCCATCGTCGACACGGTCGCGCGCCGCGGCAGCACGCCCCTCGTCGTGGCCGAGGGCGGTCGGGTGCTCGGTGTCGTCGAGCTCAAGGACGTCGTGAAGGGCGGCATCAAGGAGCGCTTCGCGCAGCTGCGCCGCATGGGCATCAAGACGATCATGATCACCGGCGACAACAACCTCACCGCCGCGGCGATCGCCGCCGAGGCCGGCGTCGACGACTTCCTCGCGGAGGCGACCCCGGAGGCCAAGCTCAAGTTGATCCGTGACCACCAGGCCGAAGGCCGGCTGGTCGCGATGACGGGCGACGGGACGAACGACGCGCCGGCGCTGGCGCAAGCCGACGTCGCGGTCGCGATGAACACCGGCACGCAGGCGGCGAAAGAGGCCGGCAACATGGTCGACCTCGACTCCAATCCCACGAAGCTGATCGAGATCGTCGAGATCGGCAAGCAGCTCCTCATGACGCGCGGGGCGCTCACCACCTTCTCGATCGCGAACGACATCGCCAAGTATTTCGCGATCATCCCGGCCGCCTTCGCCGTGACGTACCCGCAGCTCGCCGCGCTCAACGTCATGCGCCTCGCGACACCCGCGAGCGCGATCCTTTCGGCCGTCATCTTCAACGCGCTCATCATCGTGGCGCTGGTGCCGCTGGCACTCAAGGGCGTGCGCTATCGCCCGCTGGGTGCCGCCGCCGTGCTTCGCCGCAACCTGTGGATCTACGGCGCTGGCGGAGTGGTCGTGCCCTTCATCGGCATCAAGGCGATCGACCTCATCCTCGTCGCCCTGGGCCTCGCCTGAACGGAGATTTCCATGCTCGCGCAACTGCGTCCCGCCATCGTGTCTCTCGCCGTGCTGACCGCCGTCACGGGGATGGTCTATCCGATCGTCGTCACGATCGTATCCAAGGCGGTCTTTCCCGGCCGGTCGCAGGGTAGCCTGATCGAGTCGAACGGCAAGGTGGTCGGCTCCCGGCTGGTCGGCCAGTCGTTCTCCGACCCGAGGCGTTTCTGGGGCCGGCCGTCGGCCACCTCACCCTATCCGTACAACGCCGCGTCCTCGAGCGGCTCGAATCTCGGGCCGATGAATCCCGCGCTCGTCGATGCCGTGAAGGCGCGCGTCAATGCCCTGAAGGGCGCGGATCCCGGCAACACGAAACCGGTTCCGGTGGATCTCGTCACGGCCTCGGGCAGCGGCCTCGATCCGCACATCAGCGTGGCCGCCGCCGACTACCAGGTGAGTCGCGTCGCCAGGGCGCGCGGGCTCGATCCGGCGAAGGTGGCAAGCCTCGTCGCGAAACACACCGAGGGCCGGCAGTGGGGCTTCCTCGGCGAGCCGCGCGTCAACGTGCTGGAGCTCAACCTGGAGCTCGAGTCGCTGAAGTGACGGAGAAGGGGGGCATTCCTGGCGTATAAAAAAAGCGTAAAAATCGCGGCGCGCGGCATGGGAAGCCGCGGCGGGGAAGCAGTATGCTGGCGTCCCATGGCCGCCGATCCCCAAGCCTTGTCGCCGGACCTGCCGGCGAATCCCCATCCCGCCTCGTACTCGACAGCGACCCTCACTCTGCTGGCGTTGGGCATCGTATACGGCGACATCGGCACGAGCCCGCTCTACGCCGCGAAGGAAACGTTCAACCCGTCGCACGGAATCCCGCTCGTGCGCGACAACATCCTGGGCGGCATCTCGACCATCTTCTGGTCGTTGATGATCGTGGTGTCGCTCAAGTACGTGACGCTGATCCTCAGGGCGAGCAACCGCGGCGAGGGCGGCATCATGGCGCTGCTCGCGCTCGCGACCTCGGCCGTGCGCGACAAGCCGAGGGTCGCCGCGGCGCTGATGATCGTCGGGGTGTTCGGGGCGTCGCTCTTCTACGGCGACGCGGTTCTCACGCCGGCGATTTCCGTGCTCTCGGCCGTCGAAGGCCTGGAGGTCGGCACGCCCTCGCTCAAGCCCTACGTGATGCCGATCGCGCTGGGCATCCTCGTGGCGCTCTTCCTGCTGCAGCGCCACGGCACCGGCGTCGTGGGCCTTCTCTTCGGACCCATCACCGTGGTGTGGTTCGCGGCGATCGGCGCGGCCGGCGTGTGGAACATCGCCAAGGCGCCGGAAATCGTCGAGGCGCTGAATCCGGCCTACGGCCTGCACTTCATCACCGCCCACGGCTTCGCGTCGTTCCTGGTGCTGGGCTCCGTGCTGCTCGCATTCACGGGCGCGGAAGCGCTCTACGCGGACATGGGCCACTTCGGCAAGCGCGCGATCCGCATCGCATGGTTCGGTCTCGTGGCGCCCTGCCTCGTGCTGAATTATTTCGGCCAGGGCGCCCTGCTCCTGGTGGATCCGAAGGCGCTCTCGAATCCGTTCTATCTCTCGTTTCCCGGCTGGGCGCTGTATCCGATGATCGTGCTGGCCACGGCCGCGACCATCATCGCCTCGCAGGCGACGATCTCGGGCGCGTACTCGATGACCCAGCAGGCCGTGCAGCTCGGGTACCTCCCGCGCCTGACGATCCGCCACACGTCGGAGCGCGCCATGGGGCAGATCTATGTGCCCTTCGTGAACTGGATCCTGCTCGTGATCGTGGCGGCTGCCGTCGTGGGCTTCGGCTCCTCCGAGCGCCTCGCCTCGGCATACGGCGTCTCGGTCATGGGCACCATGCTCGTGACGTCGCTCCTCACGTTCTTCGTGATCCGCTACCACTGGCGCTACGCCCTGTGGCTGAGCCTCGTGACCACGGGGTTCTTCCTGGTGGTGGACCTCACGTTCTTCGCCGCCGCGATGCACAAGGTCCTCGACGGCGGCTGGTTCCCGCTCGTACTGGGCTCGGCCGTCTTCACGATGATGCTCACGTGGCGGCGCGGGCGGCGCGAGCTTTCGCACCGGCTGGAGGAAGGAGCGCTTCCGCTGCCGAGCTTCCTCGAGTCGCTCATGGCGGCGCCGTTGCGGCGGGTGCCCGGCACGGCGGTGTTCCTCACCTCGGGGCGCGACACGACGCCCAATGCGCTGCTGCACAGCCTCAAGCACTACAAGGTCATGCACGAGCAGAACGTGTTCCTGCACGTGGAGTTTCGCGACGAGCCGTGGATGACGGGCGCCGGATGCGTGACGTGCGAGCCCATCGCGCCGAGTTGCTGGCGCGCGGTCGTGCGCTATGGGTTCATGGACCGGCCCGACATCCCGCACGCGCTCGCCGCCTGCGCCGCGTACGGAGTCGACACGGATCCCATGGATGTGTCGTACTTCCTGTCGCGCGACAAGATCGTTCCGGTGGGCGGCGGCGGCGGAATGGCCCTGTGGCGCGACCGCCTGTTCGCGGCGATGGCGCGCAATGCCGGCAGCGTGACCGACTACTTCGCGATCCCGACCAATCGCGTGGTCGAGCTGGGCTCGCGCGTGGAGATCTGAGTGACCGAGGCCACGATGACCGCCGCCGCGGCGGCCGCCGCGAGGTGCTTGAGCGTGTGCCCGCTCGCGAGGCCCGTCGCCGCGTAGATGGCGCGGTCGTCGAGCTCGAGCACCTTGGCCAGCACGTAGAGCGCGATGGCGACGGCGAAGCCCACGCGCTCCCGGCGCGGCGCGCCCGACTGCCACTGCCACAGCGGGATCAACACGAGCGGTGCGCCCTGCAGCAGGAGATAGGGCCTGAGGTCGCCCACGCCGCGCGCCTGCGTCCACGACCACCACGCGACGCTCCCCACCGCGACCAGGCAAAGCGCCGGAAGCAAGCCCGTGGTGCCGCGCGGCCGGTACGCCTGCACCCACGTCGCCTCGAGCAACGCCGCGCAGGCGAGGGCGATGGGCAGGCGGTCCCACACGAGCCGTGCGTTGGTGGGCGCCCAATGGTAATAGGCGGAGCCCAACGCGGTGAGCGCGAGCGCGCCCACGAAGAGCACATAACCCGGCAGCGCGGCGCCGAGCCGCTCGCGTACCCCGCGCCGTCGCAGGCGCCATGCGCCCCAGGCCGCGACCAGCGCGAAGGCCGCGTTCGAGAGCACGTCCGCCGCGTGCGGAATGCCGAGCCACGGGCGCGCATCGGCGAAGTCATGGTAGTGCGGCGGCTGCGCGATCGGGCCGTGCCAGGCCAGGGCGATGACGGCGACGGCCAGGACGGCGGCGGGAAGCAGGCGCATGGGGCTCATCCGGGACATTCCTGGTTTCGTCGAGGGGCACATTGTCGCCTTTGCGCGGTATTGCGGCGTCGTTGATGAACCGCGCGCCGCGTTTGGGGTCGGTCAGAGGCCGCCCCCCGCATCGGAGCCGCCCTTCCATGCTGCTGAATTCGCCCGCGGCCGCGCCGGCACAGAACAAGCTCCTGGCCCTGCTGCCACCGGCGGACCGCAAGCGCGTACTCGAGCGGTGCGAGCCCGTGAGCCATGACGTCGAGGAAATCCTCGCGGAGGAAGGCGAGCCCATCCGCAATGCCTGGTTCCCGACCACCGGAGTGATCTCCCAGATCCAGCCGAGCGAGTCGGGTTGGATCGAGGTGGCGCTCGTCGGGTACGAAGGCATGGTCGGAGTGGGGCTCGTCATGGGCGTGCCGAAGTCCATCGTGATCGCGACCACCCAGGCGCCCGGCGAGCTGCTGCGCATGCCGGCGCGGGCGTTCAACGCCGAGGTCGAGCGCAGCAGCACGCTGCGCAGGCTGGCGGGCGCGTACGCGTACGTGCAGATGAAGCAGATGGCGCTCGCGGCGGCCTGCAACCGCTACCACCTGGTCGAGCAGCGCCTCGCGCGCTGGCTGCTCATGGCCTCCGATCGCGTGCGCTCGCGCCGCTTCCGCATGACCCACGACGTGATGGCCCAGATGCTGGGCGTGCGCCGCACCGGCGTCACCAGCGCCGCCTCGGCGCTCCAGGGACGCAACCTGCTGCGCTACCACCGCGGAACCATCGAGATCCTCGACCGTCCCGGCCTCGAGAACGTGAGCTGCGAGTGCTACCGCCTGCAGCTCGAGGCGTACGACCTGATCATGAAGTAAGGATCGGTCGCGTACAGGGCGGGCGGCGGGAGGCCTGCCGCGATGCGATCCTGCGGTGATTGTCCGGTAGCGGACCGTGCTGGCGGCGGTGCGTGCCATCCCGCAAGATGCCGGCGTGATGCATGAGCTCAAGAGGGGGTCCGCGATCGATCCCGAATCGCTCGCGGGCGACCCGCAATCCGCCGCGCCGCGCTCGCGCCTGCGCCTGGGAGCGCTCACCGCCCGCATCCTGGGCGCCCCAGGCGAGCCGCCGGCCGAGCTGCACCTCGACGAAGTGCGCGTCCTCGCCCCCGCCACCTTCGCCCGCATGGCGTTCGACGGCGCGGCGGAACCCGAGATCGTGCGCGCGCCCCACGTCTGCATCGTGCCGCCGGGACAGCGCCTGCACGTGCGCATGGATGCGGGCTCCGAGGGGATCCTGGTCTCGTTCGACACGCTGCTCTGCGAGGAGCGCGCGATCCGCGTCCAGGGCCGGCCCGCGCGCGTCACCACGGCGCGGGCGGCGATCGACCCGGTGCTGCGCGACGGGCTCGAGTCCATCGCGGGCGAGATGCGCACGGGCCGTGCGCGCGATGCGGACGGCACGGATTCACGCTGCGACGAGCTCGCGCTGCACCTCGCGTCGGCGTACGGCAGCAGCGAGCCGCCCTCGAATTGCGCGGGGCTCGCCCGGCCGCGGCTGGAACGGGTGCTGGCGCTGATCGAGCAGAACCTCGCCGAAGCCCTGCCCGTCTCGGAGCTCGCGCAGGCGGTGCACCTGAGCCCCTTCCACTTCTCGCGCATGTTCCGCGTGTCGACCGGCCGCTCGCCCCACGAATGGATCATGCTCAAGCGCATGGCGCGCGCGAAGGCGCTGCTCGCCGCCTCGCACCTGTCGCTGCCCGAAGTCGCGAGGGCCTCGGGCTACCGGACCCACTCGCACTTCAGCGGCATGTTCCACGCCGTGGTCGGGATGACGCCGGGCCAGTACCGCGCCCGGCACGGCTAGAGGGACTTGGTCGGGCGCTTGCGCAGCGCCGCCGGCATCGTGAGGGTGGCGCGGTCCCAGCCCTCCAGCTCGAGCACCTCGTCGAGGCAACGCTCGAGGCGCGCGTGCGCTTCCGCCGTCGCCGCGGCGATCAGCGCATGGACGTGCCGGTTCGTGTCGTCGGTGTCTTCGCACTTCTGCTGGTAGTCGTACAGGTCGCGCAGCTCGAGCAGCGTCGTGGCGACCTGCGCGGGACATGCGCACTGGTAGACCAGCGCCTGGTCGATGATGCGCCCGATGTCTTCCGGGCTGTACGTCGTCTCGAGCTCCACGCAGCCGGCTCCCTTCAGAAGGACACGCATTCGATCGGCGCGGGAAAGCCGCGCAGGTTCACCGCCCGCGTCGGCTGCGCGTGGGCGCGCGTGACCGCCGCGGCGCGCACGAGCTTCGGCGTCGCCACGATCTCGCCCTCGTTGGCGATGCTGCAGAGGCGCGCGGCGAGGTGCACCGTGGCGCCGATCACGTCGTACTGCTGGCGGCCCGGCTCGCCGATGAGGCCGCTCATCACCAGCCCCTCGGCGACGCCCATTCCCACGCGCAGCGTGTCGCGATAGGGCGCGGTTCGATCCAGGCGCTGCAGGGCGAGCGCGCAGCGCAGCGCGAGGTGCGAGCGGCCGCGCCCGCTGAACGCGGCGAGCAGCCCGTCACCGGTGAACTTGACGATGGAGCCGCCGGACTCGCGCACGATGGCGCCCTGGTCGCTTAAGCCCCGGTTGATCGCCTCGAACCATTCGGGCAGCGGCACCGACGACACCAGCTCCGTCGAGCGCCGGATGTCGGTGAAGAGGACCGCCTGCTCGGAGAGCTGCGCGCGCGTGCCGCCGGAGTCGATCCACGAGCGGCCGCCCTCGGAGACGAGGCTCGCATAGAGGCCGGCGCGATGGTCCGAGGCGCGCCGCGAGACGAGGTGGCCCAGCAGGCGGAAGATCGCGTCGCCGGCGACGGGCTTGCGCACGATCTCGTCGATCGCGCCGCTGCGCGAGCGGAAATCCTCGACCTGCTGCATCGGCACGCCGGAAGCCGCGAGCACGATGATCGGCGCTCCGCCCGCGTCGCTGCGCGCGAGGCGGCAGGCCTCGAGCTCGTGCGGACGCTCGCTGTGGAAATCGAAGATCACGACGTCGAACCGGTCGAAGCGCAGGCGCTCGCGCAGCGCCTCCGCGGTGGGCGGCACCACGGCCGCGCGGTGCCCGCGCGCCGCGATGCGCTCGACCAGCAACGCGCTCGCGCGCGGCTCCGAATCGACCAGCAGCACGGCGTGGCTGCGCGTCGCCGCTTCGGCGGCGATCTTCGAAGACATGGTTTGCATCCCTTGGGCGACGAGCGCCCCGCCCATTGTAGGCGATGCACGTTCGTTCCGATACAATTGTTGACACTCTGCGCGTGCCTCGTGGGCGAAGATCCCCGAGGCGGCCGACGTCCGTCCGGATCCCCGCGCACATCGAACCCATGCGCCAGCGACTTCGCCTTGGCCCGCCCGTCGCGATCTGGGCCGGTGCCGCCCTCCTCATCGCCGGCCTCTGGGCCGCCGCCCTGCACTTCATCGCGGCGGACCGCGAGCAGGCCATCGCCTCGGCGCAGCGCGAGCACGCGAACCTCGCGTTCACGCTCGGCGAGCACAACTCACGCGCCCTGCGCAACGTCGAGACGGCGCTGCGCAACGCGGCCAAGCAATGGGAGCAGGGACGCGAGCCCCCCGAGCGCGATCCCGATCGCGGCCACCTCGTGGGCCGCATCCTGCTCGCGGATGCCGCCGGACGCATCGTCGCAGGCGACGGCCGGCAGCTCGATGCCAGCGGGCAGGAGTACTTCCGGGCCGCGCGGGACAGCCGCTCGCGTGCGCTGCATGTCTCCGCGCCCATCACCGGTCGCATAAGCGGCACCCGCATCATTCCGTTGAGCCTGCGGCTCGAGGACGCGTCGGGCCGTTTCGGCGGCGTGATCGCGGCGTCGCTCACTCCGTCGTACTTCAGCCGGCTCTACGGCCAGGCGGACCTGGGCTCCCACGGCTCCGTGGTGCTGATGGGCACCGACGGCATCGTGCGCGCGGCCCGCGCGCATTCGAACCGGGCGCCCGGCGAGGACGCGAGCCGGTCGCAGCTCCTGCGCCGGCAGAAGGAGCAGCCCGACGGCCACTTTCGCGCGCCGGGCCTGCGCGACGGCATCCCGCGCTACTTTTCGTACCACACGCTGGGCGAATATCCGTCGCTCGTGATCGCCGTGGGCCGCAGCGAGGCCGACGTCCTCGCCGCCCACCAGCGCATGGCGACGATGGGGTTCGCGCTGGCCGCGTTCGCCAGCGCCGTCATCGCGGCGCTCGCGGGCTTCGCGGCCTTCGCGGTCAGGCGGCAGCGCCGGCACATGGATGCCCTCGCCGCGAGCGAGGCGCGCTTCCGCGACATCTACGAGCACGCGGTCGAGGGGATCTACCGCACGACGCGCGACGGGCGGGTCGTCGCCGCGAATCCCGCGATGGCGCGGATGGCGGGCTACGACTCGCCGGAGCAGTTCATGGCAGCCGTGAATGTGTGCGACACCTATCGCCGCCCGGAGCTGCGCGCGAAGCTGCAGGAGATCATCGACACGCACGGCCGCGTGAGCGACTTCGAGTACGAGCTGCTGCGGCGCGACGGCACGTTCATCTGGGCGTCCCTCAACGCCCGCGGGGTGCCGGACGAGTCGGGGCGCGTCACGCATTACGAAGGGTTCATCACCGACATCACCGGGCGCAAGCGCGAGGAGGAGATGCGCGAGCAGGCGTCGCAGCTGGCGCTGCGCCGCTACCGCGAGCTCCTCGCGCGGCTGGGCATCCTCGCGGTGAATCTCGGCGAGGCGGCCGACGTGCACGGCATCTATCGCGCCGTGCTGGCGTTCGCACGCGAGTCCGCCCCCGTGGACGGGCTCTTCGTGTCGCTGCTGGACGGCGAGCGGCGCGAGCGGCACCGCGTCTTCGCCTGGAGGGACGGCCGGCAGCAGGACGTGGCGGCGCTGCCGCCGCTGCCGATGACGTCGAGCCCCCACAGCCGCGCCATCGCGACGGGATGCGTCGTGGTGACCGACGACCTGCGCGCCGCGCCCGCGGAACCGCAGCACCACGGCGCGGGCAGCGCGATCGACGCGCGCCCCGCCCACTCCTCGCTCGTGGTCCCGATGCAGGTGATGGGACGCGTCATCGGCGGCCTGGAGGTGCAGTCGGTGCAGCCGGCGGCATATCGCGAGGAGCACGTGGTGGCGCTGCAGGTCGCGGCACCCTTCATCGCGATGGCGCTGGACAACGTGCGCCTGCTCGCCGAGGAGCGCGCGCATCGCAGCCGTGCCGAGCAGGCGGAGCGGCGCAGCGCCGCCATCGTCGATTCCGCCATGGATGCCATCATCACGATCGACGTGGACGGCCGCGTCGTCGATTTCAACCCGGCCGCCGAGAAGCTCTTCGGCATCCCGCGCCGGCAGGCGCTCGGCCGCTCGATGACCGATCTCGTCGTGCCGGCCTGGCTGCGCGACGAATACCGCGAGGCGCTCGACGAATGCCTGCACGAGGGCCGCACGAGCGTCGTGGGCACGCGCGTGGAGACCACCGCCCTGCGCGGCGACGGCCATGTCTTCCCGGTCGAGGTGTCGGTCACCCGCGTGCCGGCGAGCGACCCGCCGCTCGTCACCGCATTCCTGCGCGACATCACCGAGCGGCAGCGCGCGGTGCTGGCACTGCGCCAGAGCGAGGCGCGCTACCGCGAGGCGGCCGACGAGCTGGCGCACGTGATCGACGGCTCGCTCGACGCGATCTGCGTCTTCGACGAGGAGGGCCGCTTCCTGCGCGTGAGCGCGGCCTGCCAGCTCATCTGGGGCCACGCGCCCGCGGAGCTCGTCGGTCACCGCCTGCTCGACATGGTGCATCCCGACGACGCCGCGAAGACGCTCGAATCGGGCCGGCGCGTGAAGGCGGGACAAGCCACGCGCGAGTTCGAGAACCGCTGCGTGCGGGCCGACGGGCACGTGGCCCACGTGATGTGGTCGGCGCGCTGGCGCGCGGAGGACCGCACCATCCTCTGCGTCGCGCGCGACGTGACCCAGGGCAAGCTCATGGCCGAGGCCAACCGCCACCTCGCGAGCCGCCTGCACGAGGCGCTGGAGAACCTCACGTCCGGTTTCGCGACGCTGGACCGGAACTGGCGCGTGACGTACGTGAACCGCCATGCCGAAACCGTGCTGGGCCTGGCGCGCGAGACCCTGGTGGGCGGCATCGTGTGGGACGTCGTGCCGGGGCTCACGGGTTCCCCGTTCGAGACCCAGTACCGACGCGCCATGGACGAGCGCGTGACCGTCGAGTTCCAGGACCTGCTGCCGCTCTTCGGGCGCTGGTTCGAGGTGCGCGCGTACCCGACGGTGGACGGAGGCCTCGCCCTCTACTTCCACGACGTGACCGAGCGCCAGCGTGCGCTGCGCATGCTCGAGGAGTCGGAGCGGCGTTTCGAGCACGTGGCGCTGGCGACGAGCGACGCGGTGTGGGACTGGTGCCGCGAGACGGGGGCGCTCTGGTGGAGCGAGGGACTCAAGGCGCTCTTCGGCTACGAAGCCGACGGCGAGATGGCGCGCCTGCAGGGCTGGATCGACGCGATCCACCCGGAGGATCGCGATCGCATCGTGGCGAGCTACCACGACACCATCGACTCGGGCGCCGCGCGCTGGTCCAGCGAGTACCGCTTCCGCCGCCAGGACGGCACCTATGCGTTCGTGATGGACCATGCCTCGATCCTGAGGGACGAGGCCGGGCGCGCCGTGCGCCTGGTCGGCGGCATGACCGACATCACCGAGCGGCGCGAGCTCGAGCGCCAGCTCATGCGCACGCAGCGCATCGAGAGCCTGGGCACGCTCGCGGGCGGCATCGCGCATGACCTGAACAACGTCTTCACGCCGATCATGATGGGCCTGGACCTCCTCGATGGCGACGCCGCCGGCGAGGGCGCCGAGATCGTCGCGATGCTGCGCACCAGCGCCATGCGCGGCGCCGAGATGGTGAAGCAGGTGCTGCATTTCGCGCGCGGCATGGAGGGCGAGCGCCTCGAGGTGAAGCCGCGGCTCCTGTACGACGAGATCGAGCGCATGATCCGCGAGACCTTCCCGCGCAACATCGAGATGCACGTGCGCTGCGATGCGCGCCTCGCGACCGTGACGGGAGATCCCACCCAGCTGCACCAGGTGCTGCTGAACCTGTGCGTGAACGCGCGCGATGCGATGCCGCGCGGAGGCAAGCTCATGCTGCGGGCGCGCGAGGCGCGCATCCAGGGGGCGGCACGCGCGGTGAATGGGGAGATCCCGCCGGGACACTACGTCGTGCTCGAGGTGCAGGACGACGGCTGCGGCATCGGCGAGGCGGTGCTCGAGCGCATCTTCGACCCGTTCTTCACGACCAAGGCCCATGGCGAGGGCACGGGGCTCGGGCTTTCCACGTCGCTTGCGATCGTGCGCAAGCACCAGGGCTTCATGCAGGTGACGAGCGAGCCGGGCGCCGGCAGCCGCTTCTGCGTGTACCTGCCCGCGAACGAGACGGCGCGGCCGGCCGAGCGCGCGCCGGATTTCCCGCCCGCGGCGCACGCGGCGGGCGAGACCATCCTGCTCGTCGAGGACGAGGCCGGCATCCGCGAGCTCGCGCGGCGCGCCCTGGAGGCGGCGGGTTACCGCGTCGTCACGGCGGAGCACGGCGCGGCGGCGCTCGCGGCCTTCCGCGACAACGCGTGCATCGACCTCGTCGTGACCGACATGATGATGCCGGTGATGGATGGGGCGCGCCTCGCGCGGGCGCTGGGCGAGCTGGCACCCGCGGTGCCGGTGATCTGCACGAGCGGCATCGCGCCGGCCGGACCACCCGCGGCCGCGTTGACCGGTGCCGCGTTCCTCGCGAAGCCCTACACCAGCGAGCGGCTGCTGGCCGCGGTGCGCAAGGCGCTGCCGGACCGGGCCGCGGCCTGAGGCCTCAGGGCTTCGCCGCGGCCCACGAGTCGCGCAGCGTCACCGTGCGGTTGAAGACGGGCGCACCGGGCCGCCCATGGCGGCGATCGAGGCAGAAATACCCGTGGCGCTCGAACTGGAAGCGCTCGTCGATCGCGCAGGCGGCGAGCGAGGGCTCGAGCCACGCGCGGATGGGGCGCACCGCGTCGGGATTCAGGTCGTCGAGGTAGTTGCCCGTGGCCTTGCCGGGATTCGGCACGCGGAAGAGCCGGTCGTAGAGGCGCACCTCGGCGTCGAGCGCATGCGCGGCCGACACCCAGTGGATGTTGCCCTTCACCTTCACGGCGTCGGCGCCCGGCGTGCCCGATCTCGTCTCCGGGAGGTACTCGCAGTGCACCTCGCTCACGCGGCCGTCCGCGTCCTTCGCGTAGCCGGTGCAGCGCACGACGAAGCCGTACTTGAGGCGCACGGAGTTGCCCGGGTAGAGGCGGAAGAAGCCCTTGGGCGGGGTCTCGGCGAAGTCCTCGCGCTCGATCCAGAGCTCGCTCGACATCGGCATCCCGCGCTTGCCCCAGTCGGGCTTCTGCGGGTGGTTGGGAGCCTGGCACTCCTCCACGTGCCCCTTCGGCCAGTTGTCGATCACCAGCTTGAGCGGATCGAGCACCGCGATGCGCCGCGGGGCCGCTTCGTTCAGCACCTCGCGCTGGGCGTCCTCGAGCACCGAGTAGTCGATGATCGAGTCGGACTTCGACACGCCGGCGCGATCGACGAAGAGGCGAATGCCCTCCGGCACGTAGCCGCGGCGGCGCACGCCCACGAGCGTCGGCATGCGCGGATCGTCCCAGCCGTCGACGTGCTTCTCGTCCACCAGCTGCTTGAGGAAGCGCTTGCTCATCACGGTGTACGTGAGGTTCAGCCGCGAGAACTCGATCTGCTGCGGGAGCGGGCGCTGCAGCAGGCCGAACGAGGCCAGCTTGTCGAGGACCCAGTCGTAGAACGGGCGCTGGTCCTCGAACTCCAGGGTGCAGAGCGAATGGGTGATGTTCTCGAGCGCGTCCTCGATCGGGTGCGCGAACGTGTACATCGGGTAGATCGACCACTTGTCGCCGGTGCGATGGTGCGTCGCGTGCTTGATGCGGTAGAGCGCCGGGTCGCGCAGGTTGATGTTGGGCGACTTCATGTCGATCTTCGCCCGCACCACGTGGGATCCGTCGGGATGGCGGCCGTCGCGCATCTGCTCGAAGAGCTCGAGGTTCTCCTCGACCGGGCGGTTGCGCCAGGGCGAGTCGACGCCATGTTCCGAGAGCGTGCCGCGGGTCGCGCGCATCTCCTCGGCGGTCTGCGAATCCACGTAGGCGTCGCCATGCTCGATGAGCGCCTGCGTGAAGGCGTACATCCAGTCGAAGTAGTCCGATGCGAAGTACAGGTTCTCGTCGTTGCGGCCCCAGTGGAAGCCCAGCCAGTGCACCGCATCGAGGATGCCCTCGACGAACTCCGTCTCCTCCTTCTCCGGATTGGTGTCGTCGAAGCGCATGTGGCAGACGCCCGCGAACTGCTCGGCGAGCCCGAAGTTGAGGCAGATCGACTTGGCGTGGCCGATGTGCAGGTACCCGTTGGGCTCGGGGGGAAAGCGCGTGCGGATGCGGGCGGGATCCTGCGGCGCGCGCGCCTGCACCTCGAGCGGCCCGGGACGTCCCGCCCAGCGGCGTGCCGCGTACTTCCCCGCCTCGAGGTCGCGCTCGATGTGCTGGCGGATGAAGTGGGTGGCGTGCGCGGCCTCGAGCGGCGGCGTCTGGGTGTCGTTCGGCATGGGATGGGTCGGTCCGGGGCGATGCTGCACTGCAAAAGCAATATTGTGAGGCAATCCGCCCGGACCGTGGGATGCCGCAGAATAACGGCCATGACCCTGCGCTTCCTTGCCGCGCTCGCCGCCACGCTCCCGGCGCTCGTCGCGGCGCCCGCCGCCCAAGCCGCCGCCATCGCACAGCCGCTCACGGCGCAGCAGCAGAGCGTCGCCGGCAACGAGTCGCAGCTCTTCTCCGTGCGCTTCCTCACCGCCGCGGGGACGGCGGCCGTCGGCGAGACGGTGACGTTCTCCAACGACGCCTGCGGCTTCTTCCCCAACGGCCAGTTCAACTACACCACGCCCACCGACGCGAACGGCGTCGCCTCCGCGCTCTTCACGGCCATGCCCGAGGGCATCGTGTGCCACGTCGTCGCCGCGGCGGGTGCCACGGCGAGCTTCACGGTGCTCACCTACCTGCCGCGCAACGTGTCCTTCGCGGTGACGATGGACCCGACAGCCCCGAAGCCGGGGCAGTCGGTGCACCTCGCCGTGACGCCTGCCGTGGGCGTGTATCCCATCTACAACGCGGACGTGACCGCGGCCATCGTGCCGGAAACGGGACAGGCGAGCCTCGCACCGGCTTCCGGCAACACCGGCCAGCAGGGCAGCGTGGGGTTCGACGCGACGCCCTCGGGCGCGCCCGGCGACTACCAGGTGGAGCTGCGCTTCCACGACGCCGTGCAGCGCGTGCCGGTGAAGCTTTCCGCCGTGCCATGGCAGGACATGTGGTGGGCCGGTCCCGCGGAGAACGGCTGGGGCGTGAGCGTCGTGCAGCACCGCGACACGCTCTTCAGCGTGATCTACGCCTACGATGCGGCGGGCAAGCCCACGTGGTACGTCATGCCGGGCGGCGCATGGAATGCGTCGCACACCGCGTACTCCGGTCCGCTCTATCGAACGCACGGGGCGCCGTGGTCGGCTTACGACGCCACCCGCTTCGTGGTCGGCGATCCCGCCGGAGATGCCACGCTCGACGTGACTGATGCCGCCGCCGTGCGGCTCTCCTACCGCGTGGGCGGCGTCGCCGGGACGAAGGCGCTGAGCCGCCAGGCGTTCGGCCCGGTCGATCGCGGCGCGTCCCCGGACACCGCGGACATGTGGTGGGGCGGCGCCGCGCAGGACGGCTGGGGCATCGCCGTGCTGCAGCAATATCGCTCGCTCTTCGCCGTGTGGTTCACCTACGACGCGTCCGGCGCGCCCACCTGGCTCGTGATGCCCTCCGGCACCTGGACCGATGCGCAGACCTGGGAAGGCCGCATCTACCGCACGCACGGCAGCCCCTGGCTCGGCGCGCCCTACGATGCCGCGGCGCTCTCGCTCTCCGACGCGGGGGCTTTCCGCCTGCGCGTGGCGGGCGATAATGCGGCCTTCGATTACGTGATCGACGGCCAGTCCGGGAGCGTCGCGCTCTCGCGGCAGCCGTTCTGAACGCCATGACCGCGCTCGCCTTGCGGCGTTTCCTCGCGCTCCTCGTGCTCGCCCTCGCCCCGCTCGCCGCCGCGGCGCAGGGGTCGGCGATCGATTTCGGCGACCTCGAGGCGCGCCTGCGCCTGGACCCGGCGCAGAAGCTGCAGTTCGACGCGGCGGCGGGCGCCACGCACCGCGCGATGCTCGCGACCGGGATCCTCGCCCTCGAGATGAAATCCCGCCTCGCCCAGGAGCTCGCGAAGGACCGGCCGGATTTCGACCGCCTGCTCGGCGATCCGGACCGGATGCTGGCGCAGGTCCGCCCGCAGTGGCGCGAGGCGCAGGAGGAATGGACGCGCCTCTACGCGATGCTCGACGCCCGCCAGGCGGTCATCGCGCGGGATTACGTCGAACGCCGGCTCGGTTCGTTGCAGGACCTCGGGGCCGACCTGCTCAAGGGCTGGCGCCAGAAGCCGCGCACACAAGACTAGCCCCCAACCCCGAAGGAGGAATCGATGGAGGCGACCCGGGCGCCGGGAGACGTGTTGTTCATCCTGGTGGGAGCGGTGATGGTCTTCGCGATGCACGCGGGCTTCGCGTTCCTCGAGCTGGGGACGGTGCGGCGCAAGAACCAGGTCAACGCGCTCATGAAGATCCTGGTCGACTTCGCCGTGTCGACCATCGCCTATTTCTTCATCGGCTACGCGGTCGCGTACGGCGTGCACTTCTTCACGGGGGCCGAGCAGCTCGCGCAGAAGAGCGGCTACGCGCTCGTGCGCTTCTTCTTCCTGCTCACGTTCGCCGCGGCGATTCCCGCCATCGTCTCCGGCGGCATCGCGGAGCGCGCGCGCTTCCATCCGCAGATCGCGGCCACGTTCCTGCTGGTGGGCTTCGTCTATCCGTTCTTCGAGGGCATCGCGTGGAACGGGGCCTTCGGCGTGCAGGCCTGGCTGCGCTCGACCTTCGGCGCGGAATTCCACGATTTCGCCGGGTCCGTGGTGGTGCACGCGGTCGGCGGCTGGATCGGCCTCGCCGCGGTGCTGCTGCTCGGCGCGCGCCTGGGCCGCTACACGCGCGACGGCCGCGTGGTCGCCTTTCCGCCGTCGAACATCCCGTTCCTCGCGCTGGGCGCGTGGATCCTCTCCGTGGGCTGGTTCGGCTTCAACGTGATGAGCGCGCAGACGCTCGCCAAGGTGAGCGGGCTCGTCGCCATCAACTCGCTCATGGCGATGGCGGGCGGCACGCTCGCGGGGCTGGTGGCGGGACGCAACGACCCCGGATTCGTGCACAACGGGCCGCTCGCGGGGCTGGTGGCGATCTGCGCCGGATCCGACGTGATGCATCCGCTCGGCGCGCTCGCGACCGGCGCGGCCGCGGGCGCGCTCTTCGTCGGCATGTTCACCCTCACGCAGAATCGCTGGAAGATCGACGACGTGCTGGGCGTATGGCCGCTGCACGGCCTCTGCGGCACGTGGGGCGGGCTCGCCTGCGGCATCTTCGGCTCGAAGGCGCTGGGCGGCACGGGTGGCGTTTCCCTGGGAAGCCAGCTCGCCGGCACCGCGCTCGGCGTCGCCGTCGCGCTGGCGGGCGGCTTCGCGGTCTACGGCCTGCTGCGCGCCGCGATCGGCATCCGCCTCGAGCCCGAACAGGAATTCGACGGGGCCGACCTCTCGATCCACCGCATCACGGCCACGCCCGAGCGCGAGGAGATGGGCTAGTCGCTGGTGAGGGCCTGGCGCTCGGACGCGCGCTTGTGCTTGCGCACCGGACGCGGCGGTCCGTCGTAGGGATCGCCGTCGAAGCGCACGTGCTCGGCGATGCGCCCGGTCGCATCCGCGCCGATCACGCGGGCGAGGTCATCGAGGGAGGTATACGGCCCGTGCTCGTTGCGATACTCGATGATGCGCTTGGCCGCCAGCTTGTCGAGGCCGCGCGTGGACTGCAGCTCGCTTTGCTGCGCGGTGTTCACGTTCACGCTCGGCGTCGCGAGCGCCATGCCGAGGGCGGCCATTGCCGCGAATGCGATCGGTCCCATGGCGGACAGACACCCGCCGGCGGGCGGAGTTTGGGCCGCGTGTTGCGTGACGCCGCGCCGGGCGTGCGCCAGGAGGCCTATGCGGGTGGATCGTCCGGCAGGCTCCGGTCGCGCCAGCGGTGGACGAGCGCACCGCCCACGCCGAGCGCCAGCACCGTCGCGAAGGCCCACGCCTCCACGTGGTTCAGGTCCTTTAGCACCGATTCCAGGATCGCGCCGAAGACGTAGCCCAGGCTCGCGATGAGCGGTGCCCAGATCGCGGCGCCGAGCAGGTTGTACGCGACGAACTTCCACGCCCGCACGCGGCCCATGCCGAGCATGATGGGGCCCAGGATGCGCAATCCGTACATGAAGCGCACCGCCACGATGAGCGGTGCGTGCCAGCGCGCGAGCATCGCGTCGAAGCGCTCCGCGCGCGCGCGCAAACGGGGGAAGCGGCGCAGCAGCGCCTGCCCGTGGAAGCGCCCGAGGAAGAAGAAGAACTGGTCGCCCGCGAATCCGGCGGCGAGCGCGATGGCGACGACGGCCGCGAAATCGAGGTAGCCGCGCCGCGCCGCGAGACCCCCGAGCGCGAGCAGCGTCTCGCCTTCGAGGAAGGCCCCCACGAAGACGGCCGCGTAGCCGTAGGCGTCGATGAGCGCGGGCAGGTCCATGGTTCGTAGCCTAGGGCAACATCGCCCGCCTCATGGCGCTGTCATGGCGACGGTGAAGCGCGTGCCGCGATGGCCCTCGCCGTCGGCGACCTCGATCGTGCCGCCGTGGCGTTGCACGATCTCGTGCACGATCGCGAGGCCCAGGCCGCTGCCTTCCGTCGACTCGTTGTCCAGGCGGTGGAAGCGCTGGAAGATGCGCTGCCTCTCGGAGGCCGGAATGCCGGGGCCGTCGTCCTCCACCTCGAGGATCGCGCGGCGGCCCTCGGTGCGCGTGCGGATGCGCACGACGCGGGCTCCATAGCGCGTGGCATTGTCCACGAGGTTCTCGGCGAGCTCGCCCGCCAGCAGCGGCACGCCGCGCGACCGCGCGGAGGCCAGGTCGAACTCGAGCTCGACGCCGCGGCTGGTCGCGGCGCGCAGCCACGTGGCCGCGCGCCCTTTCACGACCTCGGCCAGGTCGAACGGCTCCTCGACGACGGTCGGGTTCGAGACGGGATCCGCGCGCGCGAGCGAAAGCACCTGCTGCGCGAGGCGCGCGAGGCGATAGGCGCCGTCGCGCGCCTGGGCGATGTGCTCGCCGCTCTCGCCGCCGCCTTGCACCGCGAGCTCGAGCTGGGTGATGACCCCCGCGATCGGCGTGCGCAGCTGGTGGGCGGCGTTGGCGATGAAGCGGGCCTGGGTCTCCTGCGCCTTGCGCAGGCGCTCGAGCATCTGGTTCAGCTCCTGCACGAGCGGCCGCAGCTCGCCCGGCACGCCCGAGGTCGCGACCGGCAGCAGCATGGCGTGGGAGCGCGCCTGCATCTCGTCGCGCAGGTGATCGAGAGGCGCGAGGCCGCGGCGCACCCCGAACGCGATGGCGAAGACGGGCGCCAGGATCAGCAGCACCGTCGGCGTGATCGCGGATACGAGGGCGTCGCGGTACGCGCGCGTGCGCTTGTTGATCGTCTCGGCGGCGATGACCGTGACCGGCATGCCGTTGACGCTCGCGGGCAGCGCCACGCCGCGAATCCTGAGCCCGTCGTGGATGCCGTCCCAGAAATACGGGGAGGGACCCTGCGGCATCGAGGGCGGGTGCAGCTGCCGGTCGCCGAGCACCACGTCGCCGCCGGGCCCCAACACCGCGTAGAAGATCTGGTCCGTGCTGTCGGCCTTGAGGATGGCCACGGCGAGCTCGCTCAAGCCGAGCGACACCTCGCCGTCCTGCGCGTGGAGGTACGGCACGAGGGTGCGCGCGATGTCCCCCAAGTCCAGGTCGTACGCCGAGGCGAGGCGGCGCTCCATGAACACGTACGCGCCGCCGGCCGCGACGACGCCCACGATCAGCAGGGGCGGAAGCAGCCAGGCGAAGAGCGTCGCCCTAAGGCTTCTCATCCTTCCACGGCTCGACCAGGTAGCCGAGTCCGCGCACGGTGCGGATGCGAATGCCCGAGGGTTCGAGCTTCGCGCGCAGCCGCGAGATCTGCACCTCGATCGCGTTGGGCGAGAGCTGCTCGTCCCACGAGGCGATCGCGCCGGAGATGCGGTCCTTGGCGACGATCGCGTCGACGTTCGAGAAGAGGAATTCGAGCAGCGCGTACTCCCGCTGCGACAGGTCGAGGGCCTTTCCCGTGACGCTCGCGCGCTTGCGGGCGAGGTCGATCGCGAGCGGCCCGTGCTCGATCACCTTGGAGCGGATGGCGCGCCCGCGCCGGGTGAGGGCCGACACGCGGGCCAGCAGCTCCTCCGGCGCGAAAGGCTTGGCCAGGTAGTCGTCGGCGCCGACCGTGAGGCCGTGCACGCGATCCGTGAGCGCGTCGCGGGCCGTGAGCACGAGGACGGTTTGCTCGCCCCCGCGCCCGCGCAGGCGCTTGAGCCACGTGAACCCGTCCACGCCCGGCAGGCCGATATCGAGGATGACGAGGTCGATCTCGGTCACGCGCAAGGCGGCATCGGCCTGCTCCGCCGTGGGCACGGCATCCACCACGTAACCGGCGCGGCGCAGGGTCTCGTTGAGCCCGTGCGCGAGCACCTTGTCGTCTTCCACGATGAGGACCCGCATCGCGCGAGGATAGCACCGGGAGGGCGCGGCACCGGTCAGATTGCCGACAGTTTGACCCCGCAAGATGACACCGCCTCACTATCGTCCGCGGCCATGAACGAAGTCGTGCAATCGCGAGAGCCCCGCACCGGCCGCGCGGCCCCCGGGCGCGGCCCCGGCGAAACCGTGCCTGCCCGCGCCACGGCACCCCATCCCGGAACGATGAAGCCGATGAAATCGCAGGACTCGCTGGAAGCCCTGTACGCGCTCATCTTCGCGGTCTGCGTGCTGCTCGCGCTGTTCCTGCTCGTCGGCTAGGTCACCGCGTGCGCGATTTCGCCTGCGCGATCCAGGCCGCCGGAATCGCATGCCCTTCCGTCGCGAGGGCGGCGAGCTTTCCGCGGGCATCGAGCACCGGTGCGCCGTTGGTGCCGGCGCTCGAGAGCTGCAACGCGTCGCCCGCCGGGGTCTTCACCGTCGCCTGCACTTTCGCTTCGGCGAGCGCGTAGCTTCCGGGAGCGGCCGGGCTCACGACGTAGACCTCGTCGCCGGGCCGCGCGTCCTTCGGCGCGAGCGCGAGGACCGGTGCGTCGACGCCCGCGAGGGAAAGCTTGCAGAGATCGAGCACCTCGTCGGTGATGACGAGCGTCGCCGCGGCCTTGTCCGCGCCGAACATCGCGACGATCTGGGCGTTGGCCGGGATCGCGTGGCAGGTCGTGACCGCGATGCCCGGCTCGACCACGACGCCGAGCCCGAGCGACTGCACGCTGCCCGAGAGATCCACGGATTGCAGGCGCGCGATCGAGGGCGTCGCCGCGGCGAGGATCTGCGCGGGCGCGAGGGGCGCCGCGGGAGGTGCGGCCGCCGGCTGCTTCGGCGCTTCGGCCACGGGGCCGGTGGGCACGGGATTCGTCATCATGCGCGCCACGAAGAGGACCACGATGAGTGCCGCCGCGCCGATGACCGCGAGCAGGCCCCACGGGGTCCGGCGCGGCGGCTCGCCCGCGGGAGCCTCGATCACGGGGACGGCTTGCGGCTTGTCGCCGTCGCTCGACACCGGGATCTCGCTCGCCGCCGCGGCGGCGATGCGCGCGTCGTACGCCGCGCGGCGCTCGGGATGCGTGAGCACTTCGCGGGCATGCCGCACCAGGGCGATGGCGCTCGCATCCGGCGAGCCTTGCGCCTCGAGCTGGGCACGCCGCGCCTCGCACGCGCCCGCGATCTCCTCCGCCGGCGCATCGGGCGCCACGCCGACGACCTCGTACAGGGTGCGCTTGGGGCTTGCCATGGGCGCCATGTTGATGCCTCGCGCCGCGGCGCGCAATGCAGCCCGTCAGCCGGCCTCGACCTGCCGTCGGCCGCGCCGCTCGTCGACGCCCGCGAGGATCGCGAGCGACACCGCGAAGAACACGCCGGTGATGAGGATCGCGAGGCGATGGTTGCCGCCGGTGATCCACGTCACGGCGCCATAGCTCAACGGCCCCAGGATGGCCGCGAGGCGGATCGCGACACCCCAGAGCCCGAAGAACTCGGCGCTGCGCGAGGCGGGCGAGAGGTATGCGACGAGCGCCCGGCCGGCCGACTGGCTCGATCCCATGCAGAGGCCCGCCAGGTTGGCCGCGATCCAGAACGTGAGCCTGTCGCGCGAGAAGTACGCGACCACCGTCATGGCGATCCAGCCCACGATGGTCCAGCGCAGGGCGGCGGTCTTGCCCAGGCGGTCCTGCGCGTAGCCGAAGCCGAAGGCGCCCACCGCGGCCGTCACGTTGACGACGATCACGAGGAGGATCGTGTCCTGGGTCGTGAAACCCATGACCTGCTCGGCGTAGATGGCGGCGAGCGCGATCACGGTCGCGACCCCCGCCTGGTAGAACACGCCGCACGCGAAGACGAGGAGCAGGTCGCGATAGCGCCGCGCATGGCGCGCGGTCTCGAGCAGCCGCGCCGCCGCATCGTGCGCGCCGGGTACGTGGCCCTCGCGCGCCCGCTCGCGCAGCCAGAGGAACGTCGGCAGCGCCGCCAATCCGTACACGAGCGCGGTGATCACCATCGTGCCCGGCACCGCCTGGGAGGTCGTGGACCCGCGCGACGCGGCGCTCATGACCCATGCGAGCGAGAGCGCCAGGGCGAGGATGCCGCCGAAATAGCCGAGGCTCCAGCCCCACCCCGACACGCGTCCGAGCGCCTCGGGGCGCGAGATCTCGGGCAGGAACGCCGCCACGAGGTTCTCGCCCATCGAGTACGCGACGTTCGACACGACGATGAAGACCACGGCGAAGGCCACCGCGCCGGGGCCCGTCCAGGCGAGCGCCACGGTGCCCGCGATGCACACCGCGGTCGAGATCGCGAGCAGGCGCTTCTTGGCGCCGCGCGCGTCGGCCCAGGCCCCGAGCGGGGGCCCGATCACCATCACGACGAGGTAGGACAGCGACAAGGCGGCGGTCCATGCGAATGTCGCCCAGGGCGCGTTCGCGGCGACGACCGACACGAAGTACGCGTTGAACACCGCGGTGAGCACGACGGTGGTGTAGCCCGAGTTCGCGAAGTCGTACATCGCCCAGGCGAAGACCTCGAGGCGGCTCACCCCCGGATTGAGCGACGGGCTCGGCGCCCGCGTCATCGCGGGGGCGACGGCGCGGCCGCCATGCGCGCGAGCAGCGCCTGGGCCTCCTCGAGCGCGCGATCGCGCCCCAGGCGCAGGTCGGCGAGGGAGAGCGGCACGGGGTCGTCCGGAATCACGCCCTCGCCCTCGACCTTGTGGCCGTTCGCGAGCACGAAGCCCACCTCGCTGTACGCGAGATCGGCGCCGCCGGGGATGCGCGCGTAGCCGAGGAAGCCCAGCAGGCAGCCGCAGCTGGGCTCGCCCACCACCTTCGCGCGGCCGACCGCCTGCATGGAGCCCGCGAAGAGCTCGCTGCCGCTGGCGCTCTGGCCATTGACCAGGATCACCACGGGGCCGCGATACGCGTTGGGGTCGCCCTCGACCACGCGCTTCAACTGGATGATCTCGAGCGCGCCGAGGAAGAGCGCCACGGGCGCCCCGGTGCGCGTGGTCGCATGGCCCAGCTCGGTGCGCTGCGTGAAGAAGCGCGAGAGCAGCAGGTTCACGGCGTGCACGGCGCCGCCGGGGTTGCCGCGCAGGTCGATGATGAGCCCCGGCGCATTGTGCAGGTCGTCGAGGGCACCGAGCGCGCGCGCGGCGAGCGTGAGGCTCCAGCGCGAGAAGCGCAGGTAGCCGTAGCCGGAAGGAAGCACGCGGTGGCTCTCGGTCGCATGGAGCGCGAGCTTGCGCCGCGCGAGCAGCGCTTCGAAGCGCGTGCCGTCGGCGCGCTGGAAGGTGAACGCGACCTTCGTGCCGATGGCGCCGTAGACCAGCTTGCGCAGCGCCTGCATCTGCGTCGCACGGTCGGTCGAATCGTGGCGCACCTCGGCGCGCAGCCTGTCGTACACCGTCCAGGCCGGCTGCCCGTCGATGGCGACGATCGTCATGCCCGGCCGCACGCCCGCCCACCACGCGTCCGCCTCGGGATTCACCGCGGTCACGGCGAGCGCGCCCTCCACCGGCTGGAACGCGAGCCCGAGGCTCACCGATTCGTCGCTCTTGCGCAGGGCCACGCGTTTCGGCGACTCGA
Organism: Usitatibacter sp.; assembly: GCA_035656735.1. Classification (GTDB taxonomy): domain Bacteria; phylum Pseudomonadota; class Gammaproteobacteria; order Burkholderiales; family Usitatibacteraceae; genus Usitatibacter. The sequence goes on from DASRRY010000047.1 coordinate 67,687, forward strand.
CCCGCGTGTGCGCGTCGCGCAGCTCGCCCGTCATGCGGTCGAGCACGTCCCAGAACGCATCGTCGTCGGGCGCGGCGAGCGCGAGGGGCCGATAGCGCTCGCCCACGGCGCGCCAGTCCACGCCGTTGAAGTTCGGGTCGTGGTAGCGCGTGTCGATGGTGTGCCACACGAAATCGAAGGCGCGCAGGCGCTCTTCCGTGCCGAGGCGGCCCGACGCCACGGGCGGCACCGGCGTGGCCGCCATGGCCGGCGGCTCCTCCGACTGGCGCCCGAGCATGTTCATCGGGTCGATGAGCGCGCACGAGCTGGTCATCGCCGCGCCGGCCACGGCCATGGCGGCGAGCCAGCGCCGCCCGCGATGTCGACTCTTCATGGGAAAGTCGATTCTAGCCCGTGGGACAGGTCACCGCGCGCAGGTGCGCGCCGGGAAAATCGCGCTGCAGGATGGTGAGGCGCGCGACCGTCTCGGTGTCGGGATCCCGCACCAGCATCACGATGTCCCGCGTCTCGCGCGCGAAGGGGCCCGCCTCCGCGCCCTGCACGCCCTTGGCCTGCAGCTGCCGGAGGTAGCGCTGGGCGCCCTCGTCGGTCGAGAAGACGCCGAGCGAGATGGCATTGTCGGGGCGGATGGAGGCGTCGTTCGCGCCCTGGCGCCGGACCTGGGCGACGGCCTGCTCGGCGCTGCGGCGATCGCGCGCGGCGGGGATGAACACCCAGAACCGGGTCACGTCCTCCACCCGGCGCTCGGTGAAGCGGTCGCCCAGGCGCAGGGCCGCGAAGGCCTCGCGCGCGCGCGGCAGGTCCGAGGGCGGGAACCCGGCAAACTCGACGCAGGCGGCGCCGGCGAGCGACTGCACGGCCCGGCGCGTCTCCTGCGCGCTGCGCGCGGCGGCGTCGGGCGGCGTGACCGCCACGATGCGCACATCGGCCGCGTTGCGCTCGCGGCCCGAGAAGTCCGGCGGGCCCGGCGGCATCGTGAGGACGATCTGCACGCCGAAGGCGATGACGCCTACCAGCAGCACGAAGAAGAGGAAGCGCGCCATGTCAGCCGTGCCGGTCGAGCTCGACCAGCCCGTCGAGGACCAGGTTGTCGCGGATCGCATGGGGCAGCGCCAGGCGCGCGGAGATCTCGCGCGCCGCGCCGCCCGAGAGCAGCACGTGCGGCCGCGCGCCCTCGCGCCGCGCGAGCCGCTCCACCATGCCCGCGATGGCGCCCACGCACGCCTGGATCGCGCCGCTCGTGATCGCATCGGGCGTGCTCGCCGGATAGTCCGCGTCGCGGCCCTCGGTCTCGCGCAGCCGTGCCGTGGCCGATTCGAGCGCGCGGCGCATGAGGGCGGGCCCCGGCACGATGAGGCCGCCGAGGAACTCGCCCGCGGCGGAAAGCGCATCGACCGTGAGCGCCGTGCCGGCCGTGGCCACGACCTGCGGTCCCGCGCCGCTCGCGCGCGCCGCGACCAGCGCGGCCCAGCGATCGGGCCCGAGCTGCCCCGCGTCCCGGTAGCCGTTCACGACGCCCGCCTCGCGCGCCTGCGGCTGGACCCGGCGAAGCCGCGCTCCGAGCGCCTCGGCCACGCGCGCGAGCTCCTGGTCCACGGCCTCGCCCGCGACGTTGCTCGCGATCGCGCGCGCGACGCCGCCATGGGCGGCGAGGACGCTCGCCAGGCCGTGCGGCTCGCGCGTCGCGACGGAGCCCGTCGCGCACCACGCGGCGCCGTCGTGAATGCCCCACTTGATGCGGGTATTGCCGGCATCGATCGCGAGGAGCCGGCTCATCGCGCGCGCAGCGAGATCTCGGCCGAGGCGAGCGCGACCGTGCGCCCGCCGGCCGCGACGAGCAGGGCGCCGTCGGGCGCGACGTCGGTCACTTCCGCGTCGAACGGCGCCTCGCCGGCCGCCATCACGCGCACGGAACGGCCGTGGTACGCGTGCAGGGCACGCCAGCGGTCGCGAAAGGGGGAGAAGCCGCCGCGCTCGAACTGCGCCAGCGTGGCTTCCAGCTTCCCGAGCAGCGCCGCGAGGAGCTCGGTGCGGCCCGGAACGGGCGTGGCGCATCCCGCGACGTCCACCACGGGCTGGTCGATGCGATCGAGCACGCGCTCGCCGAGCCGGTAGTTCACGCCGATGCCGATCACCGCGACGCTGGGTCCCTGCAGGTCGCCGCTGGTCTCGACCAGGATGCCGGCGATCTTGCGCCAGTCCACCACGACATCGTTGGGCCACTTCACCTGCACGCGCGCGACGCCGCAGGCTTCGAGCGCGTCGGCGACGGCCACGCCCGTCGCGAGCGAGAGGCCGCCGAGATGTCCCGCGCCGCGCTCGAAGCGCCACAGCAGCGAGAAGGTGAGGCTGCCGCCGAGCGACGACACCCACGAGCGCCCGCGCCGCCCGCGGCCCGCGCTCTGCCATTCCGCGGCGAGGCAAGCGCCGGAGGGCGCGCCGCCCAGGGCGCGCATCATCAGCTGCGAGCTGGTGGAGTCGATCTCGTCCACGACCTCGAGCGAGATGCGCGAGCCCGCGCGCGCGAGGCGTTCCCGCAACGCGGGCGCATCGATGAACTCGAGCGGTTGTGCGAGGCGGTAGCCGCGCCCCGGCACGCTGAAGATCTCGACGCCCAGGCCGGGCGCGCATTTCAACGCCTCGGAAAGCGTCGCGCGCGAGCGGCCGAGGCTGCGCGCGACGGTCTCGCCGGAGTGGAAGCGCCCGTCGGCCAGCCAGCGCAGCGCCGCGAAGGTGAGGGCGCTCATCGGGTCGCGCGCAGCTCCTCGCGGCACTCGTAGGCCTCGCGCCGGTAGGCCACGTCGGCGATGATCGCGTCGAGCAGCAGCTGCACCCGCTTCGTGAGCTTGCTCGAGGCGCGATAGTCGGCCTCGGAGACGAAGTCCACGCGTTCCGCGTCGAGCAGCTTCAGGCAGGTCGCGCGCCCGCGCTCCTCGGCGGGGTTGTACACGGCGATCGCGTGGCCGCCGTTCTTCTTGGTGATGGCCATCGACGGCACGTCGGTCATGCCGTCCCCGATGTAGATCAGGTTCTGGAACGGGATCGGCCGCTTGGCCTCGTCCATGTGCTCGTTGATCGACTCGGTCACCGCCTCGATGCCCTTGTTGATGCGGAAGAGGAACTGCGTCTTCTGCGTGTCCGTGACCAGGATCTTCGGAAACGTGGCGACCCCGTGGTGGTTGAAGTGGTACTCGGAGGCGTAGATGCGCTTGAAGTGGCGGCGGATCGAGGCGCCCTCGAGGATCTCCTTCTGGCCGGCGGAGATGAGGTAGTGCTGCAGCTTCACCTGGCCGCGCGAGCGCTTGCGCACATAGGCATTGACGCGCCCGAACCAGGTCGCCACGCCGGGGAAGTACTCGATCGCGCGCGCCATCGCCGCGAAGTCCCCGCGCTTCACGTCCACCTGCTGGCGCTCGAGCGCCTCGATGATGTGGCGCATGTACACGAGCATCGGGTCCGACTCGCTCTCGCGCGCCTCGCGGTTCACCTTCTCCCAGAAACGCGCGGGCTCGACGCCGATCTTCGGCAGCACGGTGTACTCCTGCATGGGCTGCGGAGACAGCGTGCCGTCGAAGTCATAGACGAGCGCAATCGTGTTCTGGAAGAAACTATTTCGCACGTACAATGCCGAAAACGGGTTGCGACATTCTACTTGGAGATCATGCAGTTGGGCTTCCTCCCGAGCTTCCCGTTGACCTTCAGCTATCCGCTGCTCTTCGGCGCGTTGCTGGTCGCGGGAATGGTCGGCGGGGAAGTGGCGCGCACATTCAGGCTGCCGCGCATCCTGGGCTACGGCATCGTGGGCTTCCTCTGCGCGCCTTTCGCCCAGGCCCTGGGCCTCGACCTGCTCATCGACGAGGCGCGCATCTTCGTGAACCTCGCGCTCGGCCTCGTGCTCTTCGACCTCGGGCGCCGCTTCGACCTGCAATGGATGAAGCGCGACTGGACGCTCGCCGCGAGCGCCGTCGCCGAGAGCATCCTGTCGTTCGCCGCGGTGTTCGCGACGCTGCTCGCGTTCCGCGTGCCGATGGTGAACGCCGGGCTCGCCGCGGCGATCGCGATGACGACCTCGCCCGCGGTGCTGCTCTTCACCGTCCACGAGACGCGCGCCGAGGGCCAGGTGACCGAGCGCGCGATGAGCATCGTCGCGATGAATGGCCTGCTCGCCTCGATCATCACCACGATGATGGTGGCGTCGTCGCACCTGGCGGAAAGCAACCACGTGGAGGTCGCGCTGCTGCATCCCCTGTACCTCTTCTTCGGCGCGCTGGCGGTGGGATTCGCGATGGCGTGGCTCACGCGCGTCGTCGCACGCAACATCGAGAAGTCGAAGGACGTGCACTTCACGCTCATCGTCGGCATGGTCGTGGGCGCCGTGGGCCTCGCCACGATGCTCAAGCTGCCGGTGATCCTGACGCTCCTCGCCTTCGGCATCTTCTCGCGCAACGACGACCGCGGGTACGAGCTGCTCAACGTGAACCTGGCCCCGCTCGGACGCCTGCTCTACATCGTGCTCTTCGTGATCACCGGCGCCAGCGTCCCGTTCGAGTCCCTTGCCGTCGCCGGGGCGCTCGCGCTCCTTTTCCTCGGCGCGCGGGGCTGCGGCAAGCTCGTGGGCGTGCTCGCGGTCGCACCCCTCGGGGGGCTGCGCATGCGCCAATGCCTCGGGCTCGCGCTGGCGCTGCAGCCGATGTCCGCGCTGACCCTGCTCATGGCCCACGACATCGGCAACATCTTTCCGCAGTTCGGGCAGCAGCTGGGCGATGTCTTCATCGCCGCGGTCATCGTGATGGAGCTGGCCGGCCCGCTGCTCGTGCAGGCGGGACTGCGGCTCGCCGGCGAGACGGTTCCCGACGACGCCGGGTCGACGACGCTCGGCCCGCGGACGGCCCGCATCCGCGGCGCCTGACCATGCCGCTCGACTTCCGCGTCTCCGAGCCGCTCACGTTCGGGGTCGAGCTGGAGATCATGGTGCTCAACACGCGCGACTACGACCTCGCGCGCGGCGCGGCGGACCTGCTGGCGCGCCTCCAGAAGGCGAAGCTTCCCGGGGAGGTGAAGCCCGAGATCACCGAGAGCATGATCGAGATCAACTCGGCGGTGAACCGGGATTACGAGACGCTGCTCGCGCAGCTGCGCGAGGTGCGCGACGGCATCGTGCACGCCGCCGACCGGCTCAACCTCGCCGTCTCCGGCGGCGGCGCGCACCCGTACCACCGCTGGACCGAGCGGCGCATCTTCCCGACCGAGCGCTTCCTCAAGGTCTCGAACCTGTACGGCTACCTGGCGAAGCAGTTCACCGTCTTCGGCCAGCACATCCACATCGGCGTGGCATCCCCGGACGACGCGGTGTACCTCACGCACGCGCTGGCCCCCTACATTCCGCACTTCATCGCGCTCTCGGCATCCTCGCCCTTCGCCCAGGGCCAGGACACCTCGTTCGAGACGTCAAGGCTGCACGCCGTCTCGGCGTTTCCGCTCGCCGGGCAGATGCCGCCCGTCCTCACGTGGAGCGAGTTCAGCCGCTACTTCGACGAGATGCAGGGCTACGGCATCGTCGACAGCATGAAGGACTTCTACTGGGACATCCGGCCGAAGCCCGAGTACGGCACGATCGAGATCCGCATCTGCGACACGCCGCTCACCGTGGAGGTCGCCGCGCAGCTCGCGGCGTACGCGCAGACGCTGGCCGCGGACCTGCTCGAGAACCGCAGGCACGACCCCGTCGAGCCGCTCTACCGGGTGTACGGCTACAACCGCTTCCAGGCGTGCCGCTTCGGCTACGAGGCCGCGCTCGTGGACCCGTGGGCGCGCGAGCACGTGAACCTGCGCGACGACGTGCTCGCGACCCTCGAGCGCCTGGTGCCGCGGGCGGTCGTGATGGGAACGGCGAAGCCCCTCAAGGCGCTCGCGGAGTCGGCGCGCGAGGGGCGCAACGGCGCCGAGTGGCTGCGCAAGCAATACGCGCAGACGCGCTCGATGCCCGACGTCGTGCGCGAGCAGGCGCTGCTCTGGCGCGGGGTGGATCCCGGCGCATCGCCGGCGGGGCGCTGATTTCTACAGCACCTTGCCGGGGTTCATGATCCCGTCCGGATCGAGCGCCTTCTTGATCGTGCGCATGAGGTCCATCTCCACCGCTTCCTTGTAGCGCAGGATCTCGTCGCGCTTGAGCACGCCCAGCCCGTGCTCGGCGCTGATCGAGCCGCCCAGCCCGTGCACCACCTCATAGACGATGTGGCTCATCTCGGCCACCGCTGCGTCCGCCACGCGGCCCTCGCGGTCGCGCGGCGCCGAGCAGTTGTAGTGGATGTTGCCGTCGCCCACGTGGCCGAAGGGCGCGACCTGCACATCGGGGAAACGCCGATGCAGGGCCTCGCCGGCGCGCCCGATCAGGTCCGGGACGCGGCTCACGGCGACGGAGACGTCGTGCTTCACCGCGATGGCGCCCTGCTTCTGCGCCTCGGGGATGTTCTCGCGCAGGGCCCAGAGCGAATCGCGCTGCGCCTCGCTCGAGGCGACGACCGCATCGCGCACGAGCGCGGCCTCGGCCGCGTCCTCGAGGGCATCCTGCAGCAACTCCTCGAGGGGCGCGCCGGGGGACGCGTCCGCGAGCTCGACCAGCACGTACCACGGATACGCCAGGTCCATCGGGTCGCGCGACCCGGGGATGTGGCGCACCACGAGGTCCACGCAGTTGCGCGCCATGAGCTCGTAGCCGGTGACGCGATCGCCGCAGGCCGCCTGCAGCCGCGACAGCAGCGCCACGGAGGCTGCCGGATCGTCGAGCGCCACCAGCGCCGTCGCCATGCTGCTCGGCACGGGGAAGAGCTCGAGCACGGCCGCGGTGATGATGCCGAGGGTGCCCTCGGCCCCGAGGAAGAGCTGCTTCAGGTCATAGCCCGTGTTGTCCTTGCGCAGCCCGCGCAGGCCGTTCCAGACGCGGCCGTCCGGCAGCACGACCTCCAGGCCGAGCACCAGGTCGCGCGCGTTGCCGTAGCGCAGCACCGCCGTGCCGCCCGCGTTGGTCGAGAGATTGCCGCCGATCTGGCAGCTGCCTTCGGCCGCGAGGGAGAGCGGAAAGTGGCGGTCGTGGCGCCGCGCGACTTCCTGCAGGTTCTGCAGCACGCACCCCGCCTCCACGGTCATCGTGTTGTTCGCGGTATCGACGCCGCGCACGCGGTTCATGCGCGCGAGGCTCAGCACCACCTGGGCGCCGGAAGCGTCCGGCACGGAGCCTCCGCACAGGCTGGTGTTGCCGCCCTGGGGCACGATCGGCATGCGCAGCTGGGCGAGCAGCGCCACGACGCGCGCCACCTCTTCGGTGCTGGCCGGGCGCACGACCGCCGCCGCGCGTCCGTGCCACTGGTCGCGCCAGTCGTTCACGAAAGGCTCCTGCTCGCGCGCATCGAGCACGAGGCCGCGATCGCCGACGATCGCCTGGAGCCGTTGCAACAGGTCGTCCGATGCGGTCATGAGCGGATGCGCGCCAGCAGGCGCGTCGTGGAAACGTCGTGGCGGAACGGAATCGAGTGGACCTGGCCTCCCCAGCCCAGCGTCTCCTTCGCGCCGACGATGCGCTCGACGGTCCAGTCGCCGCCCTTCACCAGGTGGTCGGGGCGGCACTCGAGGATGCGCTCGAGCGGCGTGTCCTCGTCGAACCACGTGACCAGCGCCACGCTCTCGAGCGCGGCGAGGACGGCGAGCCGGTCCTCGAGCGGATTCACCGGCCGGTCCTGGCCCTTGCCGAGGCGGCGCACGGAGGCATCGGAATTGAGGGCCACGGCGAGCGAGCGGCCCAGTGCGCGCGCCTCGTCGAGGTACGTCACGTGGCCCCGATGCAGGATGTCGAAGACGCCGTTGGTGAAGGCGAGCGGCCGCGGCAGTCGCGCGGAGCGCTGCGCGAATTCGGCGGGCGTGCAGATCTTGGATTCGAAGGAGGGGCTCTTCATGCGGGGGTCGCGGCGATGCCCGCAAGCGTACCAAAACCTCCCGCCCCTGCGCTTCGGTCGTTACGCCGGCTCCACCTCCGGCTGCGGCGCGGCCACCACGCGGTTGCGCCCGCTTTCCTTCGCGGCATAGAGCGCCTTGTCGGCCTGGTGCAGCAGGGAGGCCCACTCGAAGGCGCCGGCGGGCAATGCGGATACGCCCGCGGAGAGGGACAGCGGGGCGAGGCGCGTTCCGCCGTAGACCAGGTCCAGCGCCTCGAACGACGCGCGGATCGCCTCGGCGCGCTTGCGCGTGTTCTCGAGCGACGCGCCGGGCAGGATGAGGGCGAACTCCTCGCCGCCGAAGCGGCACGCGATGTCGCTCCCGCGGGTGGCGTGCGCCAGCAGCTCGCCGGTGCGCTCGAGCACGTAGTCGCCGGCGTCGTGGCCGAAGGAATCGTTGAGGCGCTTGAAGTGGTCGAGGTCGAGCAGGATCGCGCCGATGGGCGCGCCCTCGCGCCGCGCGCGCTGCAGCTCGCGCTCCATGGTCACGTCGAGATAGCGCCGGTTGAAGAGGCCGGTGAGCGGGTCGCGCATCGAGAGGTGGTGCGCGCGATTGAGCGTCGCGACCAGCGCCGCGGTGAGCACGAAGACCACGACGCTGCCGGCGATGCCCGCCACGAGGATCGCCCACGGCCGGTCGTTCTCGACCGCGGCGTCGAACTCCGGACGCGACGCGAAACGCACGGTCCAGGTGCGCCCGGGAAGGACCAGGCGGCCGATGCGCTCGAGTCTCGGCGTCGCGGCACCGCCCGCGCCGCGCCATGCGGTCCGCGTGTCGATGAGGAGGTCGCGCTCCTCCTCGCGCCCGTCGTCGTGGATGCGCATGTCGAGGACCGAGAGCACGCCCTCGTCGAGGATGCCGCGCATGAGCTCGGTCATGCGCAGCTCGATGAACGCGAAGCCGGCGAGGGCGGGGCGGCGCTCCTCGTCGGCGACCACGCGCACGCTGTCGTGGTAGAGCGGCGCATACATGAAGAACACCGGGCCCGCCGGCAGCACGCGGCCGAATTCGCCCGCGTTGGCGGCCTTGGCGGAAAGCGCCACGTCGCCGCTCTGCGCGGCGGCGGCCATCGCGCGGGCGCTGGCGCCATCGGCCCGAAGGTCGAGCCCGAGCAGGCGCGCGTTGCGGCCGGCGAAGGGCTCGATGTACATCGCGGGCGCGTACGTGCCGTGCTCGCCGGCGGGCCGGATGTCGTAGTCGGGAAAACCGGCGTCGCGCACGCCCTGCACGTGGGTCGGCCGCGCCCAGTCGTCGACGACGGGGGCATAGCCCATCGCCTGGATGCCGGGGAAGCGTTCGTCCAGCTGCAGGTAGGCCACGAAATCGCGCCACTCGTCGCGCGACACGGTGGGCGACGAGGCCATGCGTGCCGCACCCGAGCGCAGCACCTGCTCGTACGCGAACACGCGCGCGCGCACGGCCGCGAGAGCGGTATCGGTGCGACGCTCGAATTGCGAGCGTGCCTCGGCCTCCCGGCTGCGCTCGAGCGTGAGCCAGCCGAGCGCGGTGAGCGCGAGCGACGCCGCGAGCACGAGCACCGGAATGCCCGAGCGCAGCCGCACGTGCGTGCCGTCCGGCCTGCCGTCCATGACCTTCGATGCCCCTTGAAACATTTGGGGGCATTGTCGGAACCCGCGCGCGCCGACGAAGTGACGCGGGTCACTCCGGGCAATACAGCTGTAACCCTGGCGGCGCCTAGCTGATGTACTCGAAGACCTTCACCACGCGCGCGACGCCGCTGGTGCTGCGCGCGATGTCCGCGGCGGCGTCGCCTTCGGGTTGCGTCACGAGCCCCATGAGGTACACGGTGCCCGCCTCGGTCACCACCTTCACGTGGTTGGGCGAGAACTTGCCGTTGTTCACCATGCGCGCCTTCACGTTCGTCGTGATGAGCGAGTCGTTGCCGCGCGAGGCGAGGGACGATGCGCCGGCGATCTGGATCTCGTCCTGAACGTCGCGCACGCTCGAGATGCCGCGGATCGCGGACTCGACCTTCTTGCGCAGCTCCTCCGTGGGCGCCTCGCCCGTGAGCAGCACGCGGCGATTGAAGCTCGTGGTGTTCACGTGCACGTCCTTGAACGCGCCGTCGTGCAGGAGGGCGAGCGCCTTCAGCTCGATGTTCTCGTCCTCGACGTAGATGCCGGTCGTGCGGCGGTCGGTGGCCATGGCCACGGCCGCGCCGGTCGCGACGACGGCGGCGGGGACGCAGCCTTCGAGCAGCGTGGTGGCGGCAACGATTGCCGCGAGGGTGGTGAGGCGTCCCATCATTTCCTTTCTCCGTGGATCACGTTGTCGATCACCTCGCACAGGCTGTGGATGCACAGCAGGTGCACTTCCTGCACGCGCATCGTGCGGGGGTGGGCGACGTTCAGGTGGAAGTCCCGGGGCGTGAGCATCTTCGCCATCGCCCCGCCGTCGCGCCCGGTGAGCGCGACCACGATCATGCCTTTCGCCTGCGCGGCCTTCATCGCCTCGACCACGTTCCTCGAGTTGCCCGAGGTCGAGATGCCGAGCAGGACGTCACCCGCCTGTCCCAGCGCCTCCACCTGCTTCGAGAACACGTGGTCGTAGTGGTAGTCGTTCGCGATCGCGGTGAGCGCGCTGGTGTCCACGGTGAGCGAGACCGCCGGCATGCCGGGGCGCTCGCGCTCGAAGCGGCCGACCATCTCGGCGGCGAAATGCTGGCTGTCGGCGGCGGACCCGCCGTTGCCGCAGGAGAGGACCTTGTGGCCCGAGCGGATGGCCTGGGCCATCGCCTGCCCGGCGTTCACGATGTGGGGCGGAAGCGTCTCGGCCATGCGGCGGCGCAGCTCGATGCCTTCCTCGAAGTGGGTGCGAAGGTGCGCGATCAGGTCCATGCCCGATTCTACCAAGCGGCGTCGAACGCTCCGCGCAGCCACACCGGCTCGCCCGCTCCCAAGGTGACCACGTCGAAGCGGCAGCGCGGCGCGCGGCCGAGGCGCGCGAGGTACGATTGCGCGGCGGCGGCGATGCGCCGCTGCTTCGCCGGCCCGATGCTCGCCGCGGCACCGCCGAAGCGGGCGTCGGCACGCAGGCGCACCTCGACGAAGACGAGGATCTCGCCGTCGCGCGCGACCAGGTCGATCTCGCCCAGGCGCGTGCGGTAATTGCGCGCCACGACGTGCAGCCCGTGGCGCTCGAGGAAGCGCTCGGCCACGCGCTCGCCGTGCTCTCCACTCGCCTGGGCGGCCGTGCGCCGCCCCTCCGGGCTCACGGCGCCTTCGACAGCACGACGTGGCCCGCGTCCAGCTGGACGGGCACCAGCGCACGCACGAACGTGTTGCCCACGAGCGTGATGCGCCCCGTGACGCCGTCCAGGGCGGTGCGGCGCGCCTCTCCGCGCAGCAGCAGGAGCGACAGGCGGTAGGCATCGATGCCGAACGCGTAGAGCCGCTCCTCGTCCACGGACATCGGCGACCTGGGCGGCGCGTACGCCATGACGGCAGGGTGGTCGGGTTGCACGAACCAGGGCATCTCGAGATAACGCACGCCCTCCAGGTCGAGGTTGACGAGGGGCTCGGCGCGCGGGTTCACGCTGAGCGACGTGGCGTAGGTGGCCAGGGTCGGGGCGACGTAGGGCCGCACCGCGCGCGCGTCCGCGGTGCCCATGGCGAGGAACACCATGTCCGTACGCGACGCGGCGATGCGCTCGCGGACCGCGCCGGCATCCTCCGGGTCCCCCGAATACGGCACGCGCACGACCTCGCCCGCCGCGCGGATCCACTCGCGCTCGAAGGCCTCCTGGACGCGCTTCGCGAGCGCGGAATCGGTGCTCACGACGGCCGCGCGGTGCCATCCATCGCTCACCGCCTGCTGGGCCACCTGGCGCGCCTCGTTCTCCAGCGACAGCGATGCGTCATACAGGTTGGGCAGTGTGTCCTGCGGCGTGCGTTGCGGCTCGTTCAGCTCGAGCGTGGCATTCCTCGCGCAATCGTTGTGCGCGAGCGCGGTCGCGCCGTCGCGCGTGATGGCCCCGACCACGAGGATCGCTCCGGCCTCGCGCGCGGAGCGGCAGGCGTCCAGCAGCGCGGCCGCCTCGTTGTCGACCGCGATGAGCTTCACCGTGGGCCCGTTGCGCCCCTCGACCTCGGCCGCGGCCTGGAACCCCTGCTTCAGCGCATCGGCCAGCCGCCCGAGCGCGGTGGACTGGGTCGGCAGGATGAGCGCCACGAAGGGCGGCGCCGCCCCCGGCGCGCGGGGCGCCATGGGAATCGGCGTGGGCGCCGCGGGCGCATCGCGCAGCGGCTGCACGCGCGACGAACGCGAGATGCCCGTCGCCGGATCGATGTCCCCGGCCTCGGGACGGGGCGGATTGCCGATGATCCGCGCGCGCGTGGTCTCGCTCGTGCCGGAGGCGTCCTGCGGATCCCGGGCGGGGGCCTGGGCCACGATGCGGGCGCGCGTGGTTGTGCCGGACGGGACATCGTCCGAGAATGCCGACCCGGCCCAGGCGAAGGCAGCGACGAGGAGAACCGCGTTGAAGCGCGACATTTCGAGGGAGGCGGGGAGCTCCGGTGCGCCGCGGGAGGCGTCCCGGGATGCGGCATTGGAACCCGGATTATATGTGGTGGCCACGCCCATCGGGAACCTCGGCGATATCACGCGGCGCGCGCTCGATGTGCTCGCGCGGGCGTCGTTCATCGCGGCCGAGGACACGCGCGTCACGCGCGGCCTTCTCCACCACTATGGCCTGTCGAAAAGGCTCGTCGCGTTGCATGAGCACAACGAGGCGCGCGCCGCCGAGACCGTGCTGAAGGCCATTGCAAGCGGCGATGCCGTGGCGCTGGTGAGCGACGCGGGCACGCCGGCCGTGAGCGATCCGGGGCACGGGGTGGTGCAGCGTGTCCGCGAGGCCGGCCATCGCGTCATTCCGGTGCCGGGAGCGAGTGCCCTCACCGCCGCGCTTTCGGCGAGCGGCCTCGCCTTCGACGGCGTGGTCTTCGCGGGCTTCCTGCCGGTCAAGGGCAGCGCGCGGCGCGAGCGGCTGCGCGCGCTCGGCGCGGGGCCGTGGGCCGTCGCGCTCTTCGAATCGCCCCACCGCATCGCCCAGACGCTCGAGGACCTCCACGGCGCGTTCGGCGAGCGCGACATCGTGATCGCGCGCGAGATCACGAAGAAGTTCGAGACGATCGCGCGCGTGCCCCTCGCGCAAGCGCGCGCGTGGATCGAGGCGGACCCCGACCGCACGCGCGGCGAGTTCGTGCTCGTGATCGAGGGCCGGCCCGTGGAGGCGGCGCCGGCGCTCGACGTCGACGCGGTGCTGGACGCGTTGCTGGAGGAGCTGCCGCTCAAGCAGGCCGTGGCCCTCGCCGTGCGCATCACCGGCGCGCCGCGCAACGAGCTGTACGCCGCCGCGCTCGAGCGCAAGGGGAAGTCCGGCAAGCGTTCGTCCTGACCGCCTATAATTTCGCGGATGACGGACACGCTTTCGATCGCCCGCCCCGACGACTGGCATTGCCACCTGCGTGACGGCGCCGCCATGGCGAGCGTGGCCGGCGCCACGGCGCGCCAGTTCGCGCGCGCCATCGTGATGCCGAACCTCAAGCCGCCGGTGGTGAATGTGGAGCAGGCGCGCGCGTATCGCGAGCGCATCGGCGCGGCGCTTCCCGCGGGAAGCGGCTTCACCCCGCTCATGACGCTCTATCTCACGGAGGCTACCCGGCCCGGGGAGATCGCGCTCGGCAAGTCGTCCGGCGTCGTGACCGCGGTCAAGTACTACCCCGCGGGCGCGACCACCAACTCGGCGGCGGGCGTGAGCGACATCCGGCGTTGCGACGCGGTGCTCGCGGCCATGCAGGAGGCCGGCATGCCGCTGCTCGTGCATGGCGAGGTCACGGATCCCGAGGTCGACGTCTTCGATCGCGAGGCGGTGTTCCTCGAGCGCACGATGGCGCCCCTCGTGCAGCGCTTCCCCGGGCTGCGGTTCGTGCTCGAGCACGTCACCACCCGCGAGGGCGTCGAGTTCGTCGAGCGCGCGCCGGCGAACGTGGCGGCCACCATCACCGCGCACCACCTGCTGCTCAACCGCAACGCGATCTTTTCCGGAGGGTTGCGTCCGCATCACTATTGCCTGCCGGTCATCAAGCGCGAGGAACATCGCCAGGCGCTGGTGCGCGCGGCGACCTCGGGCAACCCGAAGTTCTTCCTGGGCACCGACACCGCGCCCCATCCGCGGGATGCCAAGGAGCGTGACTGCGGCTCCGCGGGCATCTACACGGCGCATGCGGCGATCGAGCTCTACGCCGAGGCCTTCGAGACCGTGGGCGCGCTCGACCGGCTCGAGGCCTTCGCCAGCCATTTCGGAGCGGACTTCTACGGCCTGCCGCGCAACACGCAGCGCGTGACGCTCGAGCGCGCGGAGTGGCGCGTGCCGGCGGAATATCCGTTCGGCGACGCGGCGCTCGTGCCGATGCGCGCCAACGGCTTCGTGCGCTGGCGCCTCGCGGCCTAGGCTGCCATGGAGTGGTCCGCGGCGCAGGCCCGGTTGCGTGAGCCTCCGTTCGACACCCTGCACGCCGCGCTCGGGCGGCTGCCGGCCGAGCGCTGGCCCGATCACGCGGACCTAACGGCCGCGGCGCGCGGCATCACCGTCTCCTCGGGCGCGCCGCTGGCGTTCGTGCCGCCGCGCGCGGCGAGCGAAAGCGGGCGCCGCGTCTACGAGCTCCACATCGCGCGAACCGGCGCGGTGGAGACGCGCCCGCGAAACTGGCACGACCTCTTCAACGCGCTCGCATGGATCACCTTCCCGCGCACGAAGGCGCGCATCAACGAGCAGCACGCGGCGATCCTCGAGGAAGGCGGTGAGCGCGAGGCGGCGAAGCGCGGGCCGGCGCGCGATGCGCTCACGCTCTTCGACGAGGGCGGCATCGCCGTCGCTTCGTCTTCGCGGGAGCTGCTGCGGCTGATCTACGAGTTTCGCTGGAAGGAGCTCTTCTGGACCCGCCGCGAAGAGCTCGCTCGCCACGTCACCTTCCTGGGGTTCGGCCACGCGATGTACGAGCAGTCGCTGGAACCCTTCCTCGGCATGGTCGGCAAGACGGTTTTCTTGTCCGTGCAGGAAGGATTCACCGCGCTGGCGCTCGACGAGCGCATCGCGCGCATCGATGCGATGCTCGCCCGCCACTTCGCGGATCCGTCGCGTTTCGCCTCGCCGCGGATGATGGCGCCCATGCCGCTGCTTGGCATTCCGGGATGGCATCCGGGCACGGCGCGCGAGGACTTCTACGACGATCCGGTGCACTTCCGCGGCCCGCGGCCGAAGACCTTCCGGCCGCTGCCTCCCGGCCTCACTTAGAATGGCAAGGTGAAGCAGGCCAGGCGGTCGCTGCGCCACCTTTCGGTTGCGCAGAGGAAAGTCGGGACTCCATCGGGCAGCGTAGCGGGTAACACCCGTCCGCCGTGAGGCGAGGATCAGAGCAACAGAGACGAGTCTGGTTGTGCCGGCGCAAGTCGGTGCGATCAGGGTGAAACGGGCAATCTCTACGCGGAGCAACACCAAATAGGCAGGCACTGACGTGGCCCACCGAGCCTGCGGGTAGGTGGCTCGAGGCGCGCGGCAACGCGCGTCCCAGAGGAATGACCGTCATAGCCCGCAAGGGCTGTAACAGAATCCCGCTTATCGGCCTGCTTCACACTTCATTTCCGTCGGCGATGCGTCGCGCCCGTCGTCGATTCGTGGCGTCCGTCGCATTTCGCTCGCCAGTGCGCGGGCGTGCGCCCACGGTGGGCCTCCATCCACCGAGGGAGAGAACCATGAACACGCTTCGCAAGCCAGTCCTTCTCGCAGGCGCGCTCGTGCTGGCGTCGGCCCCGGCCCTCGCCGGCCAGGCGAAGCCCTTCGAGGCCGACTTCGACAAGTGCTTCACGCAGAACGGGCCGGGAGCCTATGTCTTCACCTTCTCCGGACCCGTGACGGGCGACGTGTCCGGTCACGTCGACGCCAGCGTGCTGAATTTCGACACGGTCCAGCAGACGCAGACCTACATCCAGGCCGATTACTTCGTCACCGGCTCGCTGCCTTTCACCGCACGCGTGGGCGGGCGCGCGATCGACCAGCACGCGGTGCTTCGCGGCTTCGTGAGCGCCGGGCCCGAATGGCTCATCGGCGCCGGAGTGCACGACGAATTCGTGGGCTATACCCGGGCAGACGGCGTTCCCTGCGCCAAGGGCACGCTCTACATCACGCCGCGCTGGAAGCAGACCCACGACGACGACAACGACTGAGCGCGGGGCCTTCCCATGAAGATGAACCGGATCATCCCCTGGGTCTCGATGCTGGCGATGATCCTGTTCGCCACTGCCGCCAACGCGACCTTCCACCTGTGGCGCATGGACGAGCTCTACTCCAACGCCGACGGCAGCGTGCAGTTCCTCGAGCTCGTGGTGTTTTCCACCGGCGAGGGCTTCGTGAGCGGGCACACGCTCTCCGTGAGCGGCGGCGGCGTCACGCATTCCTTTACCGTCCCCAATGACCTGCAGGGAGACACCAACGGCAAGCACATGCTCTTCGCGACGCAAGGATTCGCCGCGCTGGGCGTGGTGGCCCCCGACTTCGTGATTCCAAACGGGTTCTTTCCCAAGGGTGGCGGGACCGTCAACTGGGCGGACGTCGACGGCTGGACATACCCCGGGCTTCCGGCCGACGGGCGCACTTCGCTCAACCGGGACGCGCCCGATGCGGTCAACTCGCCGCAAAATTTCGCGGACCAGATTGGAACCGTGAATCTCGCGGCGGCGCCCGCGCTCAATTTCCAGGCGCTGTGGTGGCGCGCGCCCGCCGGCAGCGAGTCGGGATGGGGCCTCAACATCACGCACCAGGGAGACGTCCTCTTCGCGACGTGGTTCACCTACGACGCCGACGGCAGCGGCATGTGGCTCGTCATGCCGGACACGCGCAAGACCGCGACCAACGTCTATGCGGGCAGCATCTACCGCACCACCGGCCCGGCGTTCAGTGCCGTGCCCTTCAGCCCTGCGCAGGTGGTGGTCACGCCCGTCGGCAGCGCCACCTTCACCTTCAGCGACGCCGACAACGGATCCTTCGCGTACACGGTGGGCACGGTGACGCAGTCCAAGGCGATCACGCGCCAGGTC
The DNA here is from genome assembly GCA_035656735.1 of Usitatibacter sp. Lineage (GTDB taxonomy): Bacteria > Pseudomonadota > Gammaproteobacteria > Burkholderiales > Usitatibacteraceae > Usitatibacter. Next base: position 84,790 of record DASRRY010000047.1, read on the forward strand.
TACTCGAGCCCGTTGTCCACGTGCGCGGCGGATGGCACCGCGAGCACGGCCGGAAATTACCAGGACCTCTGGTGGCGCGCCCCCGCCGCTTCGGAGTCCGGCTGGGGCCTCAACATCACGCACCAGGGCGATATCCTCTTCGCGACGTGGTTTACCTACGACGCGAACGGGAAAGGGCTGTGGCTCGTGATGCCCGACACGCGCAGGACGGCCAGCGGCGTATATACCGGCTCGATCTATCGCACCGTGGGGCCTGCATTCAGCGCGGTGCCTTTCAACCCGGCGCAAGTGGTGGTGACGGAAGTGGGCAGCGCCACGCTCGCCTTCGCCGATCCGGAGCACGGCACGTTCACCTACGGACTCGGCGGCGTGACGCAGACGAAGGCGATCGTGCGGCAGTCGTATGCGACGCCTGCATCCGTCTGCCGATAGGAAAGCGGCGATGGGCGCCGCACCGTTGCGGCTCGCCGGGGCGATCTGCGCGGTGGCGGCGGCAGCGTTGTGCGCGGCCTGTGGCTCGGGCGGCAGCGCTGCCCCGCCATTGCCCGACGACGAGGCGAAGCTCTCCCGGCTCGAGCTCATCGGAAAGCGCATCTTCTTCGACGTCACGCTTTCGAATCCGCCCGGGCAGAGTTGCGCGGGATGCCACGATTCGGCCACGGCGTTCGCCGGAAACTTCGGATCGTCGGCCGGCGTCCCGTTCGCGGCGAACGGCACGACGCTCGGCCTGCGCAACACGCCGACCGCGATGTATGCGAGCTTCACGCCCGCGTTCTCGCTCGCCGCGTCGGGCGCGCGCCTGGTCGCGAGCGGCGGTCAATTCCTCGACGGTCGGGCCGCGGGTCTCGAGGAGCAGGCCGCCATACCGTTCTTTTCGGCCGGCGAGATGAACATCTCGGACCCGGTGGAGCTCGCGGGTCGGCTGGCACGCGGGCCTTACGTCGCGCTCCTGGTGGGGGAATTCGGGTTCGGGGTCTTCTCGGATGGGCTCGTGGTGGAGCACGCGGCCAAGGCCATCGCGGCCTTCGAGCGAACGGTGGAATTCGCGCCGTTCTCCTCGAAGTTCGACGCGTCCCTGCACGGCGCGGCGGCGCTCACCGACCTCGAGATGGAGGGCCAGCGCCTCTTCGCCGATCCGCAGAAAGGCAACTGCGCCTCGTGCCACGCGTTCAACCCCGCCACGCGGCATCCGGCGGAGCTCGTGTTCACGGACTTCACGTATCACAACCTCGGCGTGCCGAGGAACATGCGCATACCTTCCAATGCCGACCCCGCATTCTTCGACCTGGGCCTGTGCGGTCCGCGGCGCGCGGCACCCTCCGACGAGACGTTGTGCGGATCGTTCAAGGTGCCCACGCTTCGCAATGCGGCCCGCAAGCGCGCTTTCATGCACAACGGATTCTTCACGTCGCTGCGCGATGTCGTCGCGTTCTATGCGACGCGCGATTCGAATCGGGTTCGCTGGTACGGCAGTGCAGCGCAATTCGACGACGTGCCCGCGAATTACCGCGCGAACGTGGACCTGGCCCTGGTGCCATTCCGTCCTTCGGCCGCGGTCCCGGTGCCCCTCGATGAGCACGAGATCGATGCCATCACGGCGTTCCTCGGGACTCTCGACGACGGGTATGGGCCGTCCCATGCGCCGGCGCTGGATTAGCCGATGGTTCGACGTCGTGTTCCGCGTAGGATGGGTATGAACCGCGCGCGCAGGAAGCGCCAGGGGGTCCCGGTGTCGTTGTTCGCGCCATCCGGCTTTCTCGTCAATGATCCGCGCCATGCGCCCGTGGGCGCGGCATGGTTGCGCGGGATCATACCCGCGCGTATCGCTGCCCTGGCGGCTTGCTGCCTGCTCTTCACGCTTCCTACGGTGCTGAGGATGCTGCCGCACGACGCGTCCATGGCCCCATGGGTGCTCTGGGATCGATGGGTCCGCTCGTTCGCGTTCGCCATTCCGATGTTCGTGCTCGTGATCAAGACGGAGCTGCACACGGCGCCGTGGGATCCGAAAGCGCGGATCGCGGCGCTCGGGCTCGTGCTCGTGATCAAGACGGAGCTGCATACGGCGCCGTGGGATCCGAAAGCGCGGATCGCGGCGCTCGGGCTCGCGCTCGTGGTGGGCGCCGCCGCGTACACATCGCTCAGGGTCGCCTATTTCGCCAGCTGCCTTCTTCCGGCGAGCCTCCTCACGGCCTTGCTCTATTTCGCGGCCCGCGAGCGCGACGCGGCACTCCGACTCCACCGTGCAAGCCTCGCCCGGGTCGAGATCGAGAGGCAGCTCGTCGAGTCGCGCCTGAACGTGCTTCGCGCGCAGATCGAGCCGCATTTCCGGTTCAACTCGCTTGCGAGCGTGAAGCTCCTGTACGGCAGGAACGCGCGGAAGGGGCGCGCGCTTTTGCGCGACCTCGCGGACTATCTTCGCAAGGGCACCTGCCGCGCGCGACAGCGCGAGGTCCCCCTGGGCGACGAAGTGGCGCTGGCGCGGACCTTCCTCGGCATCTTCCAGGTGCGCATGGGAAAGAGGCTCCTCGTAGACGTCGATGTTCCCGCCGATCTGGACTCGGCGCTGGTGCCGGCATTGACGATCGGCACGTTGGTGGAGAACGCGATCAAGCACGGGATAGGCCCGCGCGCCGCCGGAGGAACCGTGCGACTCACCTCGCGCAGCGACGGCGGCTATCTCGTCGTCGGGGTGCACGACGACGGTGTCGGATTCCGCGCGCGATCGGGAAGCGGCGTGGGACTGGCCAATATCCGCGCCCGCCTGGAGACGCTTCTCGGCCCGGCGGGAACGCTCGAGCTCGCCTCGAACAGCGCGGGCGGGGTTACGGCGACGCTGCGCCTGCCCTACCATGCCGCGACGGCCGAATGAATCCCGCCGCGCGCATTGCCAGGATGAGATCCCGCCTCGGGTGGCAAGGCTGGGCCTGGACGACGGGGCTCTCGGTCGCCTTCGCCGCATGGTTGCCGATACAGGGGCTGGATGCGAATTCCTACTGGGCGCTCCCACGGTTCTTCTCGCACGCTCCGTGGCTCATCCTGTTCGGCTACATCTACCTCCTTGCGATCGCGTGGGCCGAATCGGCGCGAGGGCCGCCGAGTGTTGCCGTGCTGCGCTATGTCGGCGCCATCGCCGCAGCGGGCGCGACGTGCATCGCGATCGCGTGGACCTGCGCGCCGTTTATCGCCTCGCCTCCTGAAAACATCGTCGACGGGCGCTTGCGCCCGCTTCCGGCCATGGCGGACAAGGTGCTCGCGCGCAGGTTCTCCGCGGCGGGCCTTGCGTGGTCGGGCTGCTTTTATGCCCTGCTCGCGACGCTCGTCCACGCCCGGCTGCGCGCGCTGCGCCTAGCGGCGGCCGCCCTTGCCGAAGCGGAGCTCGGCCGCTCGGAAGCGAGCCGCAAGCTTCTCGCCTCCAACCTCGACGCGGCGCAAGCCCAGGTCGATCCCGCGATGGTGATCGAAACGCTCGAGGCGATCGAGCGCGAGTACGACACGGATCGCGCGGCCGCGGAGGCGCGCCTCGACGAGCTGGCCGCCTTTCTGCGCGGCGCCATCCCGCACCTGCGCTCCATCCCGGACGAGGCGGTCGAGGCATGAGCGCGTCCCGCGGCACGGGGCCCGGCTCCCCCTGGATGGCGGGCATCACGCCAGCTCGTCTCGGGGTGCTTGCGGCAGTGTGCATCCTGGTCCACCTGAACAACCCGACTTTCCTCAACGACCATTTCGTCCTGCGGCTGGGCAGAATACTGTACAACGCGGCGTTTTTCTTCATTTCCGCCTTGCCGATGCTCGTGCTCGTGGTGCGGACGGAGATGGGGACCGCTCACTGGCCCGTTCGCGCCCGCGTCGTGGCGCTTGCGCTCGCCGTGACCGTGGGGGCGGCGTCTTTCACCGCAGCGAGGTGGGGCCTGCGAATGGGAACGCCACCGCTCATCGGCGCCCCGGGAAGCTACTGGGAGTACAGCCTCGGACATTTCTTCCGCGCGCTGGTGTTCGGCGCGCTCTTCACCGCGATCCTCTTCTACGACGCCCGCGAGCGCGACGCGCAACGCCGCATGCACGAGTCGCGCTTGTCGCGCGCCGCGATCGACAAGCAGATCGCCGAGGCACGGCTTCGGCTCCTGCAGGCGCAGATCGAGCCGCATTTCCTCTTCAACTCGCTCGCCAGCGTGAAGCGCCTCTACGAGAAGGAGCCCGATCGCGGCCGTTGCCTGCTGCGCAATCTGGGCGCCTACCTGCGCACCGCCATCTCGCGCTCGCGGATGCGCGAGGTCGGGCTGGGCGAGGAGCTTGCGCTGGCGCGTTCTTTCCTCGGCATCTTCCAGGTGCGAATGGGCGAGAGGCTCCAGGTCCGCATCGAGGCGCCCACGGACCTGGCGAGGGCGCTGGTTCCGCCGCTGATCGTGGGGACGCTCGTGGAGAACGCGGTCAAGCATGGCATCGGACCGCGGGCTCGGGGAGGCAGCGTGAGCCTCATCGCGCGTCGCGACGGCGCGACGCTCGAGATCTCGGTGGTCGATGACGGCGTCGGGTTCCGCGCGCGCTCCGGCCCGGGGGTCGGACTCGCGAACATCCGCGCGCGCCTCGCCTCGCTGCACGCGGATGCCGCGACCCTGGAGCTCGTCGCCAACACCGCCGGCGGCGTCAGCGCGACCGTTCGCCTGCCGTACCGCGTCGCGCTCGAAGCGGCGCTGCCATGAGCACGCCCATCGCCGCGGCAGCGATCCGCGCGGGGCGCGGGCTCACGTGGCGGCATTGGGCATGGGCGAGCGCGATTGCGGTGTGCCTCTCGGCCTCCATGCCCCTGCAAAACTTCTTTACCAATCGCTACTGGGCGCTTTGGCGCATCGTCTACTTCACGCCGTGGTTCGTCTTCATCGCCGGCCTCTTCCTGGTCGCGATCGCCGTGGCGGACGCCACTGCGCGCAACAGCTCGCGAATCGCGGCCTGGCGCTACGTGCTCGCGATGGCCGTGGCGACCGTCGTTGCGTGCGCAGCGGCGGGCGCATTTCCCGAGTGGGTGCGTGCGGCCCCGCGCGAGGTCGTGGCGGGCGAGACGCTCGCCAGGGTCGATTTCGCCGAATCCGATGCCGTGAGGAAATCGCCCCGCCTGTACGCCAGCGCGACGCTCAACGGCGCGATCATCCAGGCATGGCTCGCCGCATTCATCTTCGTGCGGCTGCGCGGAGCCCGGCGCGCCACGCAGGCGCTCGCCGATGCCGAGCTCGAGCGCATCGAGGCCCAGGGGCGCTTGATCGGCGCGAGGCTCGTGGCGGCGCATGCGGAGGTCGATCCCTCGTTCGTATTGCGCACGCTCGAAGAGGTTGAGCGCGCCTACGAGGAGGATTCGACGCGCGCCGACGCGATGCTCGACGAGTTCATCGCATTCCTTCGCGAGGCCATCCCGCGCATGCGCGTGGATGAGCCGACGAAGGCTGTCGCGTGAACCCGAGAGCCGTGATCGCGGAGGACGAAGCGCTCCTGCGCGAGCAGCTCGCCGAGCTCCTGGCCGCGGCGTGGCCCGAGCTCGACATCGTCGCCCAGGCCGAGGACGGAAAGCAGGCGCTCCGCGCGCTCGAGACCCAGCGTCCCGATGTGCTCTTCCTGGATATCCAGATGCCGGAAGCTTCCGGGCTCGAGGTGGCGCGGCGCGCGAGCGGCCGATGCCACGTCGTGTTCGTCACCGCATACGACCAGTACGCCGTGGCCGCATTCGAGGAAGGCGCCGTCGACTACGTGATGAAGCCGCTGTCGGGCGCGCGGATCGCCACCGCGGTGCAACGCGTGAAGCGGCGCATGCAGGGCGCGCCCGCCAATCTCAAGGGCCTCGTCGACGAGCTGGAGAATCCTCCGCACCGCAGCGGCCAGTACCTGCGATGGATCAACGCCTCGCGCGGGGACGACGTGCAGCTCGTCACCATCGAGGAAGTGCGCTACTTCCAGTCGGACACGAAGTACACGCGCGTCGTGGCGGCGAAGCGCGAGGGCCTCATCCGCAAGACCATCAAGGAGCTCGTGGCGGAGCTCGATCCGGCGATGTTCTGGCAGATGCACCGCGCGACCATCGTGAACCTGAACGCCGTCGAGAGCGTCGGCCGCGACCTCAAGGGGCACGTGATCCTTCGCCTCAAGGACCGGTCGGAGCTCCTCGCCGTGAGCCAGCCCTACGTGCATCTGTTCAGGCAGATGTAGCGCGCTGGACGATCCGCACCAATCCTGTTTCGTGCGCCCGCATGACGACTTGCGTCAGTCGCGGGCGCACGCGTCGTCGCGCGGTGACAAACGCGCGTTATTTTTATTTTTGTGCACTGTGTCACACCGCGCGGCGGCCGGCGCCCGGATGATTCCCGCGTTTTCAACGCAAACGCGGGAGGACACCATGAAACGGATAGCCGGCATCACGGCATTCGTCGCCCTGGCCAGCCTCGCCTATGCCTGCGCGCACCTCCAGATGCCCTTCGGCGCGCTGTCTCCGTCCGTCGCGGCATGGCACGGCTCGGGCGCCGAGCCCCTCGTCTCCAACGGCATCGACGGCGGACGCCCGCCGGCCGCGCACGTGAACGATTGACCCCAAGGGCAAGCCGGATTCCTCGCATGCGCCCCTGTGACTTGGTTCACATCGCCGCGCGAGGCCGTTCCGCATGCTGTTACATATGAAAAGAACCTTCGCACTCCTCATCGCGGTTTCCGCCCTCGGCCTGAACGGTTGCGTGGCGGTCGGGCTCACGGCTCTCGGCGTGGGCATGGCGACCGGCGTCTCCCACGAGCTGAGCGGCATGGTCTACAAGACCTTCACCACGCCCCAGGCGCAGGTGAAGCAGGCAACACTCGGCGCATTTCACCGGATGCAGATCAAGGTGGTGGATTCGAAGCGCAGCGGCTCGACCGTAACGATCACGGCAAAAGCCGGCGACCGTGCGATCGAGGTCGAGCTCGAGGCGCTCACGCCCAATACGACGCGCATGCTGGTCACCGCCACGAAGGATGGCGGGATCCTGCGCGACGGGGCCACGGCCACCGAGGTGATCCTGCAGACGGAAAGAATCGTCGGCACCACCACGTGAGAACGGAGAAACGAACATGAAGATCCGCATGCGAGTGTTGGCTGCGTCCCTGCTCATCGCGCTGTCGCCGATGGCGTCCGCGGACGATGCCGGTTCGCTCGGCACGCAGGTCTCGACGAACCACGGCCAGCAATCCGTCGCGAGCAAGATCGCGTCCGAGTTCACGAGCCTCGCCGGCTCGAAGGACAACGCGCTCGCGCTCGTGAACGGCTTGCGCAACGGCACCGACATCACCCTCACCACCCCGGTCGCGCCGACCGGGCCGGGCACGGGCACCGGTACGGGCACTACGGGCACGGGCACTACGGGCACAGGCACCACGGGCACGGGAACCGGCACCGGCACCACGGGCACGGGCACCGGCACCACGACGACGACCATCGACCCGCCGACCGGCAAGATGGGTTGGGGTGAGGTGAAGATCGCGCTCGCGCTGGCGGAGGATTCGCTCGCGAAGGCCGGGATCACCAACCCCACGCCGGAACAGTTGCAGGCCGCGCTCAACGGCGGCGACATCACGGTGAAGAACGCCGACGGCACGACCACGACGACGACGTTGAAAGGCGTGCTCACGATGCGCGCGAGCGGCATGGGCTGGGGACAGATCGCGAAGGCGGATGGCACCACCGTCGGCGCCGCGCTGCGCTCGGCCCGCAACGAGGCTCGCGTGGCGCACGTAGATGATGACGCGTCGAAGTCGAGGCTCGCCGGCAAGACGCTCTCCACGACGGGCACGAAGAGCGCGAGCGTCGCGCCGAAAGCCGTGCCGAGGGTGGGCGGCCAGGGCATCACGACGGCGGCCGGCACCGGGACCGCTGCGCCCAAGTCCGGCAAGGGCATCACCACGGCGGCCGGCAACTCCGCGGGCGCGTCCCATGGCAGCAAGGGCATCACGACGGCTTCTGGCATGGTGCCGGCGTCGGGCTCCCACGGCATCACGACCGCGAGCGGCGCGGCTGCCGGCGGGAACGTCCACGCGCTCGGACGCGGCGTGGTGACGGCAGCGGGCGGCGGCGTGACGAATGTCGCGTCTGCGGGCCCGGGCAGCCATGGCGCCAGCAGCGCCGGCCTCGTGAGTGGCACAGGGGCCGCAACGGGCGCGGCGGTCACCACCGCCCAAGGCAGCGGCAACGGCCATGGCGGCGAGCACGGCCGCGGAGGCAAGACCGGCGGCTGAGCGCGGAGGTTCGCAGGACGAAGGGGCCCTCCGGGGCCCCTTTTTCATGGCGCACCGTTCGGCTGCGTTGCTGGATCGCTGCGCGATACGCCGTGGCACTCCTGCTAAGGCACTTTCAAATCATTCCGTAACCATCTGATTTTAGGTTATTTAACGTTTTAACTGTCGGTGAAAGGCGACGCTAACCCCTTGTCTCACAAGAAAAAGTTGCGTGCTTTTTCCATTGACACCCTGTAGCTCGCTCTCTACAGTGTGCGGAAGTGGGAAAACGTGGGGGAGAGGGTGTTCCAAGGGGCAAACCAGGTCAATCTGGATGCGAAAGGGCGCATGGCCGTGCCGGCGCGCGTTCGCGAGCCCCTCACCCAGGGCGGAACTGTTGGGTTAGTGCTTACTGCGCATCCGGAAGGCTGCCTGCTGCTCTATCCGCAGCCGGCCTGGGAGCCGATCCGCGCGCAGGTGATGGCCTTTCCCAGCCTCAATCGCGAGCTGAGCCTGTGGAAGCGGCTCCTCGTCGGCTTCGCCCAGGAGACCGAGCCTGACGGCGCCGGCCGGCTCCTCATCCCTCCCGAGCTGCGCGACTTCGCGAAGATCACCCGCCCGGTGATGTTCGTGGGCCAGGGCAGCCACTTCGAAATCTGGGATCTCGAGCAATGGAACGCACAGCTCGAGCTCCTGAGGTCCGGAGGCAGTACGACGCCGCCTCCGGGGATGGAGAACTTCTCTCTGTGACGCGGCGAACGACGATGGGTCCCAAGCCGCTTCGAGAAGAGCGCAGCCCGCCGTCAACGTCCCTTCCCCCGTGAGCGAGGTATTCCATGTCCCGGTCCTTCTCGAAGAAGCAGTTGCTGCCCTCCACATCCGTGAAGACGAAACCTACGTCGATGGCACCTTTGGCCGCGGCGGGCACAGCGCGGCCATCCTCGCCCGTCTCGGTGTTCGCGGAAGACTTCTCGCTTTTGATCAGGACCCCGCGGCGCATGCGGATCGCGCGCTCCAAGATCCGCGTCTTGAGCTGATCCACGGGAGGTTCTCGACGATGAAACAAGAGCTGGCGGTGCGCGGCGTGCACCAGGTGGCGGGCGTCCTGCTCGACATCGGGGTGTCTTCGCCGCAACTCGACCAGCCGAGCCGCGGCTTCTCGTTCATGAACGACGGGCCGCTCGACATGCGGATGGACACGACCCGCGGCGAGACCGCGGCGGAGTGGCTCAACCGTGCCGAAGAAAAAGACATCCGGGAGGTCATCGCCACTTATGGGGAAGAACGGTTTGCTAAGGGGATTGCAGCAAAGATTGTTGCGGCAAGGGCTGTCGAACCTTTCCGCACCACGCGGCAACTTGCCGAGGTCGTGGGTCGCGCCGTTCGCACGCGCGAGCCGGGGCAGCACCCGGCGACCCGCACCTTTCAGGCTCTTCGGATTTTCATCAATCAGGAGCTTGAGGAGCTCGAGGTAACGCTGCCCCAGGCCGCCGGCCTGCTGAAGGCGGGCGGGCGGCTGGCCGTGATCAGCTTCCACTCGCTCGAGGACCGCATCGTGAAGGGCTTCATCCGCGAGCGCTCCACGGCGGACCACCTGCCGCGCGGCGTGCCGGTGCGCGCCGCGGAGCTGCCGAAGCCGCAGCTCACGGCCATCGGCCGCGCGGTGAAGCCGTCGGAAGCCGAGGTGCGGCGCAATCCGCGCGCGCGCAGCGCCATCCTGCGCGTCGCGGAGAAGAACTAGCCTTAAGGTGGGCCGCCTCAACGCCATGCTCCTCGTCCTCGTCATCCTCTGTGCGCTCGGCGTGATCACCGCGCAGCACCGCGCGCGCAAGCTCTTCAACGACCTCGACAACGAGCAGGTCGCCACCAAGAAGCTCACCGAGGAGTTCAGCCAGCTGCAGCTCGAGCAGAGCACCTGGGGCACGCACAGGCGCGTGGAGGCCATCGCCTCGCACGACCTGCACATGCGGCTGCCCGATTCCTCGAACACGGTGATCATCGCGCCGGCCGGCTCGATGGTGCGCCCCGGGGCTGCGAAGCCGGGGGCGAACCCATGAGGCTCGACGCGCGCGTGCCCCGCTTCGAGAAGCGCACGCCGGAGCTGCGGCTGAAGCTCGAGGGCTGGCGCTCGCGCTTCGTCTTCGTCGTGGTCGCGTGCATGTTCACGACCCTCGTCGGGCGCGCCTTCTACCTCCAGGGCGTGCAGACCGCATTCCTGCAGGCGAAGGGCGAGGCGAGGTATGGTCGCACGATCGAGATGCCGGCCTCGCGCGGCCGGGTGGTCGATCGCAACGGCGAGACCGTCGCCATCTCGACGCCGGCGGAGTCGATCTGGGCGAGCCCCGAGGACCTCGAGATCGACGACGCGCAGGTGCGCTCGCTCGCGAAGGCGCTCGCCATGGACGCCGCGGACGTGCGCCAGAAAATTGCCCGAAAGGATCGCCAGTTCGTCTACCTCAAGCGCCAGATTTCGCCCGAGCAGGCGACCAAAGTGATGGGCTTGAGGATTCCCGGCATCTTCCAGCAGCGCGAGTTCCGCCGCTTCTATCCCGCCGGTGACGTGATGGCGCACGTGGTGGGCTTCACCGGCGTGGACGATACGGGACAGGAAGGCATCGAGCTCGCGGCCAACGCCCGCCTCTGCGGCGAGGCGGGCAGCCGCAAGGTGATCCGCGACCGCCGCGGCCACATCGTCGAGGACGTCGAGGCCCTCAAGCCGCCGCGCGACGGCGAGCAGGTGACGCTCGCCATCGACCAGCGCCTGCAGTTCCTCGCGCACCGCGAGCTCAAGGCCGCGGTCGAGATGCACCACGCGAAGGGCGGCTCCATCGTGATCCTGGATGCGCGCACGGGCGAGGTGCTGGCGCTCGTGAACCAGCCGGACTACAACCCGAACAACCGCGCCGGCGTGACGCCGCGCCAGATCCGCAACCGTTCGGTGACCGACCTCTTCGAGCCGGGGTCGACCATGAAGCCGTTCACCGTCGCCGCGGCCCTCGACGCGGGGCTGGTGAAGCCCGATACGCTGATCCAGACCGGGCCGGGCGCCATGCAGCTCGCGGGCTGGACCATCCGCGACACGCACGCCAACGGCCTCATCACCGTGGCCCAGGTGATCCAGAAGTCCTCGAACATCGGCAGCTCGAAGATCAGCCTGCAGATGTCGCCGGAGCACATGTGGCGCTTCTACAACGCCCTCGGCTTCGGCGCCGCGCCCCAGACCGGCTTTCCGGGCGAGGCGCGCGGCATCCTGCGGCCGTGGGAGAAGTGGCGCCCGATCGAGCAGGCCACGATGTCGTACGGTAACGGCATCTCGGTGTCCCTGCTGCAGCTCGCGCGCGCCTATACCGTGTTCGCGAACGACGGCGAGCTGCTGCCGCTCTCGCTCCTGAGGCTCGACGCGCAGCCGATCGGCCGCCCGCTGGTCTCACCGGCCACCGCGCAGGAGGTCGTGCGCATGATGGAGATGGCGGTGGGACCCGGCGGCACCGCGCCGCGCGCGCAGGTGCCGGGCTACCGCGTCGCGGGCAAGACGGGCACGGCGCACAAGCCGGAGAACGGGCGCTACGCCGAGCACAAGTTCGTGTCTTCCTTCGTGGGGCTCGCTCCGGTCACGAAGCCGCGCTTCATCGTGGCGGTGATGCTCGACGAGCCGCAAGGCGCGGACTACTACGGCGGGGACGTGGGCGCGCCGGTCTTCTCCACCGTCATGGGCCAGGCCCTGCGCATGATGTCGGTGCCGCCCGACGGACCCGGCATCATCAACGCCGCATCCCCGCGCGGTGATGTCGAGGCGCATGCCAATCCCGCGGGAGCGCCGGGATGATCTGCGCCCCCGAGCTCGCGCCCCGCGCCGCCGGTGACGGCCTGCCCGACGAGCTCGCCCGGCTCGGCGTGCCGCTCGCCGACCTCACGGCGGACTCGCGCATGGTGAAGCGCGGCAGCGTCTTCGTGGCCTATCCGGGAACGCTCCAGGATGGACGCCGCTACATCGCCGATGCCATCGCGCGCGGCGCGGCCGCGGTGCTGTGGGAACGCGAGGGCTTCACGTGGGACGAGCGCTGGACCGTGCCCAACGTGGGCATCGCGCAATTGCGCCAGCGCATCTCCGATATCGCCGGACACGTCTACGGCGATCCGTCGCACGCGCTCTGGATGGCAGGGGTCACGGGCACGAACGGCAAGACCTCGGTGTCCCAATGGATCGCCGCCGCCGCCGACGGGCTCGGATGCCGCAGCGCCGTCATCGGCACGCTGGGCAACGGGCTGGTGGGCGAGCGCAGCGAGGGCAAGAACACCACCCCGGATCCGATCGTGCTGCAGCGCCTCCTCGCCGATTACCTCAAGCGGGGCGCGCGCTGCGTGGCGATGGAGGTCTCGAGCCACGGGCTCGACCAGGGCCGCGCCGCGGGCATCGAGTTCGATGTGGGCGTCTTCACCAACCTCACGCGCGACCACCTCGACTACCACCGCACCATGGAAGCCTATGCGGAGGCGAAGTTCCGGCTCTTTTCCGCGCGCGGGCTGGACCACGCGGTGGTGAACGTGGACGACGACTTCGGCCGGCGCTTCGCGGAGCGCCTGCGTTCCGGGCCGCTCGACCTGATCACGTATGGGCTGGAAGCGCGGCACTTCCCGCGGCTCGCTGGCTCCGGCGTGCGCTTCACCGACGCGGGCGTCGAGTTCGACGTGGCCTCCGAATGGGGCCGCGCGCGCGTGACGGCCGGCGTGCTCGGCACCTTCAACGTGTCCAACCTGCTCGCGGTGCTGGGTGCGCTCATCGCGCAGGGCACGCCGTTCGAGGCGGCCGTGCGTGCGCTCTCGGCCCTCGAGCCCGTGACCGGACGCCTCGAGCGCGTGGCCCTTCCGGGCGCGCCGCTCGTGGTCGTCGATTACGCACACACGCCCGACGCCCTCGAGAAGGCGCTCGCCGCGCTGCGGCCCGGCGTGGCGCCCGACGGGCGGCTCATCTGCGTCTTCGGCTGCGGCGGCGATCGCGACCCGGGCAAGCGTCCGCTCATGGGCGAGCTCGCCGCGAGGCTCGCGGACCACGTGATCGTCACGAGCGACAACCCGAGGAGCGAGCCTCCCGCCGCCATCATCCGGCAGGTGCTCGCGGGCGTGGTCGAGGGCGATGTCGAGGCGATCGAGGACCGCCAGGTCGCGATCTTCACCGCGGTGCACCAGGCCGGGCCGCGCGACGTGATCCTCGTGGCGGGCAAGGGCCACGAGTCGTACCAGGAGATCGCGGGCGTGCGCCACCCCTTCAGCGACCGCGACGTGACTCGCGCGGCGCTCACGCAATGGCGGGCCCCCGCATGATGGATACCGCGGAAGCGGCGCGCGCGACGCTCGGCCGCCTCGAGGGCGAAAACGTGCGCTTCTCGGGCGTGAGCACCGACAGCCGCAGCGTGGCCGCGGGCGACCTCTTCATCGCCCTCAAGGGCGAGCGCTTCGACGGCCACGAGTACGTGCCGCGCGCCGAGCAGCAGGGCGCGGCGGCCAGCATGGTCTCGCGCCGGGTCGAGGGTGCGAAGCGGCCCGAGGTGGTGGTGGACGACACGCGCCTCGCCCTGGGCCGCCTCGCCGCCCATTGGCGTGCCCGCTTCCCGCTCCCGGTGGTCGCCCTCACCGGCAGCAACGGCAAGACCACGGTGAAGGAGATGCTCGCGTCCATCCTCGCCGTGCACGTGGGCGCGCGCGACCCGGTGCTCGCGACGGAAGGTAACCTCAACAACGACATCGGCATGCCCCTCACGCTGCTCAAGCTGCGCGGCAAGCACCGCTACGCGGTGATCGAGATGGGCATGAACCACGAGGGCGAGATCGGCTACCTCACGCGCATCGCGCGCCCGACGGTCGCGCTCGTGAACAACGCCCAACGCGCTCACGTGGGCATCCTCGGCAGCGTCGAGGCGATCGCGCGCGCGAAGGGCGAGATCTACGCCGGCCTCGACGCGAACGGCGTCGCCGTGGTGAACGAGGACGATGCGTTCGCCGCCTACTGGTCGAAGCTCAACACCGGGCGGCGCATCGTGACCTTCGGCTTCTCGGCGCGGGCCAGCGTGCGCGGCAGCCTCGAGGAGGGGCGCGTCCACGTCGTCACGCCCGACAGCGCGTTCTTCGTGGCGCTGCAGGTCGCGGGCGACCACAACGTCCGCAATGCGCTCGCGGCCTGTGCGGCGGCGCACGCGCTGCGCGTGCCCGCCACCGCGATGCAGGAAGGCCTCCAGCGCTTTCCCGGCGTGCCCGGGCGCCTGCAGCGACGCGCCGGCCTCGGCGGCGGCTGGGTCATCGACGACACGTACAACGCGAACCCCGAATCGATGAAGGCCGCGGTGAAGGTGCTGGCCGCGGAGCCGGGACGCCGCGTCTTCGTGATGGGCGACATGGGCGAGCTGGGCGACGAGGCCCCGTCCATGCACGCCGAGGTGGGCGAATTCGCGCGCGGGGCGGGCATCGATGCCCTGATCGCCATCGGCGCGGCGAGCGCCCATGCCGTGCGCGCGTTCGGCCCGGGCGCACACCACTTCGAGGCCGTCGACGCGGCGCGGGACGCCGCGCGCGCCGAAGCCGCGGCCGGGGCGACGGTATTGGTGAAGGGCTCGCGTTTCATGCAGATGGAGCGCGTGGCCGACGCGCTGGCCGCTCCGGGAGGATCGAATGCTGCTTGAGCTGGCCGAGTGGCTGTCGAAGGACCCGACGCTGCGGTTCTTCAACGTGTTCAGCTACATCACGCTGCGCGTGGTGCTCGCCGCGCTCACGGCGCTGGCGATCTCGTTCATCGTGGGCCCGGCGATGATCCGCAAGCTCACGGCCTACAAGATCGGCCAGGCGGTTCGCGACGACGGCCCGCAGACGCACCTCGCGAAGACCGGCACGCCGACCATGGGCGGCGCGCTGATCCTGGTCTCCGTCGCGATCACGTCGCTGCTCTGGGCGGACATCGCGAACCGCTACGTGTGGATCGTCCTCTTCACGACGCTCGGCTTCGGCATCGTCGGCTGGGTCGACGACTGGCGCAAGGTCGTGCATCGCAACCCGAAGGGCCTCTCGGCGCGGGCCAAGTTCTTCTGGCAATCCGTGATCGCGGTCGCGGCCGTCACGTATCTCGCCTACAACGCGAAGCTTCCGCAGCAGACCGAGCTCATCGTGCCGTTCTTCAAGACGGTCGCGATTCCCCTGGGCGCGCTGGGCTTCGTGATCCTCGGCTACTTCGTCGTCGTGGGCACCTCCAACGCGGTCAACCTCACGGACGGCCTCGACGGCCTCGCCATCATGCCGACGGTGATGATCGCCTCGGCGCTCGCGGTCTTCGCCTACGTCTCGGGCAACGCGGTCTTCGCGCGCTACCTCAATTTCCCGCTCATCTCCGGCGTGGGCGAGCTCGCGGTCGTGTGCGGGGCGATGGCCGGCGCGGGCCTCGCGTTCCTGTGGTTCAACGCGTATCCCGCGGAAGTCTTCATGGGCGACGTGGGGGCCCTGGCCCTCGGCGCCGCGCTCGGCATGGTGGCGCTCATCGTCCGGCAGGAAATCGTGCTGCTCATCATGGGCGGCGTCTTCGTGGTCGAGACGCTCTCCGTGATCATCCAGGTGGCGAGCTTCAAGCTCACGGGCAAGCGCGTCTTCCGCATGGCGCCGCTGCACCACCACTACGAATTGAAGGGCTGGAAGGAGAACCAGGTCGTCGTGCGCTTCTGGATCATCACGATGATGCTGGTGCTCTTCGGCCTGTCCACCTTGAAGCTTCGTTGATCGACAGGAGATGGGCGATGCGAGCTGGAATGGCAGGAACATCCTCGTCCTCGGGCTGGGCGACACCGGGCTCTCGGCGCTTCGCTGGCTCGCACGGCAGGGCGCGCGCCTTCGCGCCGCCGACACGCGAGCGGCGCCTCCGGCCCTGGCAACGCTCCAGCGCGAGCATCCGCGGGTCCGCGTCGCCCTCGGGTCCTTCGCGCCTTCCCTCCTGGCGGGCGTGGACACGATCGTTGCGAGTCCGGGCGTTGCGCTGCGCGACCCGTTCCTGCGGGAAGCCGCCGCGCAAGGGATCGAGATCGTCGGCGACGTCGAGGTCTTCGGGCGCGAGATGGCCCGCATGCTCCAGAGGCCGCGCTTGATCGGCGTCACCGGCACCAACGGCAAGTCGACCGTCACCGCGCTCGCCGCGGAGATGGGTGCGGCCGCGGGCCTGCGCTCGCGCGCCATCGGCAACATCGGCGTCCCGGTGCTGGATGCGCTCGTCCCGGCGGCATCGGGCGAGCTGCCGGAGCTCCTCGTGATCGAGCTCTCCAGCTACCAGCTCGAGACGACATCCTCGTTGCCGCTCGACGCCGCGACGATGCTCAACGTGACGCAGGACCACCTCGACCGCTACGACTCGCTCGCGGACTACGCGCGGGCCAAGGAGCGCATCTTCGCGCACTGCCGCACGCGCGTGGTGAATCGCGACGACGCGTTCAGCCGCGCCATGGCGGGCGGCACGACGTGGTCCTTCGGGCTGGGAGAGCCCCGCGGCGGGAGCGAATGGGGCCTGGATGCCGGGCGCCGGACGTTGCGTCACGGGGACGAAGACCTGGTGCGCGTCGACGAGATGGCGATGCCGGGCCTGCACAACGTCGCCAACGGCCTCGCGGCCCACGCGCTCGGAACCGCGGTGGGGCTTGCCCCCGAGGCGATGGCCCGCACCCTGCGCGAGTTTCGCGGCCTGCCGCATCGCGTGCAGCCCGTCGCCGAGGCGCGCGGCGTTCGCTTCTACGACGACTCGAAGGGCACCAACGTCGGTGCGGCGGTGGCCGCGCTCGAGGGCTTCGACGTGCCGGTCGTGCTCATCGCCGGCGGCGACGGCAAGCAGCAGGACTTCGCGCCGCTCGCACCCGCCGTGAAGGCGCACGCGCGCGCCGTGGTGCTGATCGGGCGCGACGGGCCCGCGATCGGCCGCGCGCTCGCCGCGACCGGCGTCCCGCTGCGCGAGGCCGCCTCCATGCCGGATGCGGTGAGCGCCGCGCTCGAGCTCGCGCGCCCGGGCGACGCGGTGCTGCTCTCGCCCGCGTGCGCGAGCTTCGACATGTTCCGCAACTACGGCCATCGCGGCGACGTGTTCGCGGCGGCGGCCCGCGCGGCCGCGGAGGCGCAATGATGCTGTACAGCCCCGCCCGGCGCGCGTCGAGCTTCGACCAGGGACTGCTCTGGTCGGCCTTGCTGCTCGCCTCGCTCGGGCTGGTGATGGTGTATTCGGCGTCGGTCGCGATGGCATCGGCCGAGAAGTTCACCGGCTTCCGCTCGAGCTACTTCCTGGTGCGGCACTGCGCGTACCTCACCATCGGCCTCGTGCTCGCCGCGGGGTTCTTCCGCGTGCCGGTGTGGCTCTGGCAGAAGGCGGCGCCGTGGCTCTTCATCGCGGGCGTGGCGCTCCTCGTCATCGTGCTCATCCCGGGCCTCGGCCGCGAGGTGAACGGCAGCCGGCGCTGGATCCCGCTCGGGCTCGCGAGCTTCCAGCCCTCGGAGCTGGTGAAGCTCTTCGTCGTGCTCTATGCGGCGGACTACACCGTGCGCAAGGCCGCGTTCATGGACAACTTCCGCCGCGGCTTCCTGCCGATGTTCGCGGTGATGACCTTCGTGGCCGCGTTGCTGCTGCGCGAGCCCGACTTCGGCGCGCTCGTCGTGGTGACCACCATCGCGATGGCGGTGCTGTTCCTGGGAGGGCTCAACTGGCGGCTTTTCGCCGGATTGGCGTCGCTCCTGGCGATCGCCTTCGTGGTGCTCATCATCTCGTCGCCGTACCGGCTGCAGCGCATCCTCGGCTTCATGGATCCGTGGGCCGACGCCTACGGCAAGGGCTACCAGCTCTCGCACTCGCTCATCGCCTTCGGCCGGGGCGAGTGGCTCGGCGTAGGCCTCGGCGCCAGCGTCGAGAAGCTCTTCTACCTGCCCGAGGCGCACACCGATTTCCTGCTCGCGGTGATCGCCGAGGAGCTCGGGTTCGCCGGTGTCGCGACCGTGATCACGCTGTTTCTCTTTCTCGTCCACCGCGCGTTCGCGGTGGGGCGCCAGGCCGCGAGCCTCGAGCGCTACTTCGCGGCCCTCGTGGCCCAGGGGATCGGCATCTGGCTCGCCTCCCAGGCGTTCATCAACATGGGCGTGAACATGGGGCTGCTGCCGACCAAGGGCCTCACGCTGCCGCTGCTGTCCTTCGGCGGCACCGGCATCGTGGTGTCGTGCATCGCGCTCGCGATCCTCCTGCGCATCGACTACGAGAACCGGTACCTCATGAAGGGAGGCGCGCTGTGAAGCGCACCCTCCTCATCATGGCCGCGGGCACCGGGGGCCACATCATGCCGGGCCTTGCGATCGCCAAGGAGATGGCCGCACGCGGCTGGGCGATCCACTGGATGGGCACGCCGGCCGGCATGGAGAACAAGCTGGTGGCGGCCGCGGGCTACCCCATGGTCACGGTGAACATCCGCGGCGTGCGCGGCAAGGGCCTCGCGTCGTGGCTCACGCTGCCGCTGCGCCTGGCGCAGGCATTCTGGCAATCGACGGCGGCGCTCTTCCGCATCCGGCCCGACGTCGTGCTCTCGATGGGCGGCTACGTCGCGTTTCCCGGCGGCATGATGGCGGCGCTCTGGAGGAAACCGCTCGTCGTGCACGAGCCCGGCGCCGTGGCCGGCATCACCAATCGCGTTCTGGCTCCGTTCGCCGATCGCGTCATCGTGGGCATGGAGGGCGCCTTCCAGCGCCCGGTCGCGCAAGCGTGGGCCAACGCGCTGCCGAAACCCCGGCGCGTCGCCTGGCTCGGCACGCCGGTGCGCGACGATATCGCGGCCGTCGCGCCTCCCGAGGCGCGTTACGGGGCGCGCAGCGGTCGCCTGCGGCTGCTGGTCGTGGGAGGCAGCCTCGGCGCGCAGACCCTGAACGACCTGGTGGTCGCCGCCCTCGCCGCGATGGCGCCCGCGCAGCGCCCGGAGGTGGTGCACCAGTCGGGCGAGAAACTCTACGAAGGGCTGCGCGGCGCGTATCGTGGCGCGCGCGTGGAGGCCGAGGTGGTGCCGTTCATCACCGACATGGCGCAGCGCTATGCCTGGTGCGACGTCCTCGTGTGCCGCTCCGGCGCGATCACCGTGGCGGAGATCGCCGCGGCGGGCGTTGCGGCCGTCTTGTTTCCGCTGCCGTGGTTCGTGGCCGACGAGCAGCGCGCCAACGCGGCCTTCCTCGCGGAGCGGGGGGCGGGCATCGCGCTCGCCCAGCTGGAGACGAAACCCGCGGAGCTCGCGCAACTGCTCGCGTCGCTCACGCGCGAGCGCCTCGCCGCGATGGCGTCGAAGGCGCGCGCGCTCGGCAAGCCGGAAGCAACCACAGCGTTGGCAAGCACTTTGGCGGATCTGGCCCATGCGGCATAAGGTCAAGCGCATCCACTTCGTGGGCATCGGCGGCTCGGGCATGTCCGGCATCGCCGAGGTGCTGGCGAACCTGGGCTACACGGTCTCGGGCTCCGATCTCTCCGAGAACGCGGCGGTGCGGCGCCTGCGCCAGGCCGGCATCCGCATCGTCATCGGCCACAAGGCGGAGAACGTCGAGGCCGCCGACGCGGTCGTGGTCTCCTCGGCGGTGAGGCCCGACAACCCCGAGGTGCAACGGGCGCGCGAGGCGCACATCCCCGTGGTGCCGCGCGCGATGATGCTGGCCGAGCTCATGCGCTTCAAGCAGGGCATCGCCATCGCCGGCACCCACGGCAAGACCACGACGACGTCGCTGGTGGCCGCGGTGCTGGGCGAGGCGGGGCTCGATCCCACCATCGTCATCGGCGGCCGGCTCAACTCCATCGGCACCAACGCGCGCCTCGGCAAGGGCGACTTCCTGGTGGCGGAGGCCGACGAATCGGACGCGTCGTTCCTGTACCTGCAGCCGGTGGTCTCGGTCGTCACCAACATCGACGCCGACCACATGGAGACTTACGGCCAGGACTTCGAGAAGCTGAAGAGCACCTTCGTCGAGTTCCTCGGCCACTTGCCGTTCTACGGGCTGGCGGTGCTGTGCAAGGACGACCCGAACGTGCGCGCGATCATGCCGGCCGTGACGCGGCCGATGATGACGTACGGCATCGCCGCCGACGCCGACCTGCGCGCGGAGAACGTGCGCTGGGACAATGGCCGCATGCGCTTCAGCGCCGTGGCGAACGAGCGCGGATTGAAGCCGCTCGACGTGCTGCTGAACCTGCCCGGCGAGCACAACGTGCTGAACGCGCTCGCCGTGATCGCGGTGGCCCGCGAGGTGGGGGCGAGCGACGAGGCCATCGCCCAGGGATTGTCCGGATTCACCGGGGTCGGACGGCGTTTCCAGCGCTACGGCGACGTGCCGCTCCCGGGCGGCGGCCACTTCACGGTGGTCGACGATTACGGCCACCACCCCGCCGAGATGGCGGCGACCCTCGCGGCCGCGCGCGGTGCCTTTCCCGGCCGCCGCATCGTGCTCGCGTTCCAGCCCCACCGCTACACGCGCACGCGCGACCTCTTCGAGGACTTCGTGCGCGTGCTCTCGACCGTGGACGAGCTCGTGCTCGCCGACGTGTATCCCGCGGGCGAGACGCCCATCGTCGCGGCCGACGGGCGTGCGCTCGCCCGCGCGGTGCGCGTGGGCGGCCGCGTGGAGCCGCTCTTCGTGGAGACCGTCCCCGAGATGCGCGAGGCGGTCCTGTCGCGGCTTCGCGACGGCGACGTGGTGCTCACGATGGGCGCCGGCTCGATCGCCAACCTCGCCCCCGAACTCTCCGTCGCGGCCCCCGTGCTGCATGCGACAGGAAGCTGACATGGACATGAGCGACTCCCATCGCTTTCCCGGCGGCCTTCGAGGCACGCTCACGCACGACGAGCCGATGGCGAAGCACGTGACCTGGCGCGCCGGCGGAGCCGCGCGCACGGCGTACCGGCCGGCCGACGTGACCGACCTGTGCGCGTTCCTGCGCGCGCTCGCGCCGGAGGAGCCGGTGCTCTTCGTCGGCCTCGGCAGCAACCTGCTCGTGCGCGATGGCGGCTTCGCGGGCACGGTGGTCTTCACGCACCACGCGCTCACCGGGATCGGCAAGGTCAACGGCCGCTCGTACTCGGCCGGTGCCGGCGTGCCCGCGCCCCATCTCGCGCGCTTCGTCGCGAAGCACGGCGGCGGCGGCGCCGAATGGATGGCGGGGGTGCCGGGCACCGTCGGCGGGGCGCTCGCGATGAACGCGGGCTGCTACGGCGGCGAGACCTGGAACCACGTGGTCTTCGCCGAGACGGTGGATCGGTCGGGCACCGTGCGCACGCGCGTGCGCGACGACTACGACATCGGCTATCGCCATGTCGAGCTCAACGCCCATCGCGACGAGTGGTTCATCGGCGCGCGCTTCACCTTCCCCGATGGCGACGAGAAGGCGTCGATGGCGCGCATCCGCGAGCTGCTCGCGAAGCGCGTGGCCTCCCAGCCGCTCGACCAGCCGAACGCGGGCAGCGTCTTCCGCAACCCGCCGGGCGATCACGCCGCGCGCCTCATCGAGTCGAGCGGCCTCAAGGGATACGCCGTGGGCGGCGCGCAGGTCTCGACGAGGCACGCGAACTTCATCGTGAATGCCGGCGGCGCCAGCGCGGCCGACATCGAGGCGGTGGTGGACCACGTGCAGGACGAGGTATTCGCGCGCACGGGGATCGAGCTCGTGCGCGAGGTGCGCATCGTGGGAGGCGGGGCATGAAAGTGCTCGGCAAGGTCGCGGTGCTCATGGGCGGGCCTTCCGCCGAGCGCGAGATCTCGCTCATCTCCGGAAGCGCGGTGCTCGAGGCGCTGCGCGGCCGCAACGTCGACGCGCACCCGTTCGACCCGGCCGAGCGCGAGCTCTTCGATCTCAAGCGCGAGGCCTTCGACCGCGCCTTCATCGCGCTGCACGGCCGCTTCGGCGAGGACGGCACGGTCCAGGGCGCGCTCGAGGTCCTGCGCATTCCCTACACCGGCAGCGGCGTCATGGGCTCGGCCATCGCCATGGACAAATGGCGCACCAAGCTCGTGTGGGACGCCTCGGGCATTCCCACGCCGCGCTTCGCGATGGTGACGCCCGGCACGAACTGGGAGCGCCTGGCCGAGCTGCTGGGCCTGCCGATCATCATCAAGCCGGTGCACGAAGGCTCGACCCTCGGGCTCACGAAGGTCGAGCAGGCCGCGCAGCTCCCCGCGGCCTACGAGCTCGCCGCGCGCTACGACAGCTTCGTGATCGCCGAGGAGTTCGTCGAGGGCCAGGAGCTCACGGCCGCGGTGCTGGGCGAGCAGGCGCTGCCGCTCGTGCGCATCGAGGCGCCCCGGGGCAACTACGACTACCAGAACAAGTACTTCACCGACGACACGAAATACTACTGCCCCGCCGGCGTGGCGCAGGCGATCGAGGACGAGATCCGCCAGGTCACGCTCAAGTCGTTCCGCGTGCTCGGCTGCCGCGGGTGGGGACGCGCCGACGTGATCCTGCGTCCCGACGGGACGTATTCGTTCCTCGAGATGAACACCTCGCCCGGCATGACCGGGCACAGCCTCGTGCCCATGGCGGCGAAGGCGGCGGGCCTGACCTATGCGGACCTCTGCGTGAAGATCCTCGAGGATGCATGCCTGGACAGCGGGAGGCGCGAGTGAAGGCACCGGCCTGGGCCGCGCGAACCCTCTCCGTCACCGCGGCGATCGTCGTGGCGGGCGCGCTCGCCGGGGCAGGCTGGGAAGGCTATCGCGTGCTCGCCGCGCGTCCGGTGGAGCACGTCTCCTTCGCGGGCGACACGGCCCGGGTGGCACGGAGCGACCTCGTGGCGCTCGCGGCCGACGTGCGTGGCATGGCCTCGCTCGATGCGATGCGCGAGCGCGCGCGCCAGGTGCCGTGGGTCCGCGACGCCGCGGTGCGGCGGCAGTTTCCCGACGGCGTGGAGATCGAGCTCGAGGCCTTCGATGCGATCGCGCGCTGGGGCGACGGTGCGCTCCTCAGCTCGCGCGGCGAGATCTTTCGCGCGCCCTTCGGCGGCGCCCTGCCGCGCATCCGCGCGCCCGAGGGCATGGCCGCGACGGTCGTGGCGCTCCTGCCCGATGTGCGCGCGGCGTTGAAGCCGATTCCCGACGCGATCGCCGACATCGCGATCTCGCCGCGGGGCGCCTGGCACGTGACGCTCGCCTCGGGCCTCGTGCTCGAGGTGGGCCGCGCCGACATCGCGCCGCGCCTGCAGCGCTTCGCCTCGGCGTGGCCCCAGCTCGCCGCGGCGGGCGCCGAGGCGCGCCACGCCGACCTGCGCTACGCGAACGGCTTCGCGCTGCGCCGCGTGGCCGAAGTCCCCGTCACCCAAAGCGCGGCCACGCCGTCCTTCCGAATGCCCCGTCCCGCCCGCAAGAAATGATCGTCAACCGCGCCCGCGACAACCGCCAGCTCCTCGTCGCCCTCGACATCGGGACGTCCAAGATCGTGACGCTCGTGGCCGAGATCACGCCCGAGGACACGCTCAACCTCATCGGCATGGGTAGCCACCCGTCCCGCGGCCTCAAGAAAGGCGTGGTCGTCAACATCGAGTCCACGGTGAACGCGATCCAGCGCTCGCTCGAGGAAGCGGAGCTCATGGCGGACGCGAAGATCAAGGATGTGCTCACCGGCATCGCCGGCAGCCACATCAAGAGCTTCAACTCCCACGGGATGGTGGCGATCAAGGACAAGGAGGTCCAGCAGTACGACATCGACCGCGTGATCGAGACCGCGCGCGCGGTGAACATCCCGATGGAGCAGCAGGTGCTCCACATCCTCGAGCAGGAATTCATCATCGACGGCCAGGGCGGGGTGCGCCAGCCCCTGGGCATGAGCGGCATGCGGCTCGAGGTGAAGGTGCACATCGTGACGGGAGCCGTGTCCGCCGCGCAGAACATCATGAAGTGCGTGCGGCGTTGCGGGCTCGAGGTGCGCGACCTGATGCTGCAGCCCCTCGCCTCCGCGGACGCGGTGCTGCTCGACGACGAGCGCGACCTGGGCGTCTGCCTCGTGGACATCGGCGGGGGCACGACCGACATCGCGGTCTTCACCGACGGCGCCATCAAGCACACGTCGGTGATCCCGATCGCCGGCGACCAGATCACGAACGACATCGCGATGGCGCTGCGCACGCCCACGCGCGACGCCGAGGAATTGAAGATCACCCAGGGCGTGGCGCTGCGCCAGCTCGCGAGCACGACCGACATGATCGAGGTCCCCGGCGTGGGCGACCGCGGCCCGCGCGAGCTCTCGCGCCAGACGCTCGCGGAGGTGATCGAGCCGCGCGTGGAGGAGCTCTATTCGCTGGTGCAGCGCGAGCTGCGCAGCGCGGGCCTGGAAGAGCTGCTCTCGTCCGGGATCGTGATCACCGGCGGCAGCGCGCTCATGAAGGGCATGGTCGAGCTGGGCGAGGAGGTCTTCCACATGCCGGTGCGCGTGGGAGTGCCGAATTACACCGGCGCGCTGTCGGAAGTGGTGCGCAACCCGCGCTACTCGACGGGAATGGGTTTGCTCATGGCGGGGATGGAGCAGGTGAAGCGCGACCGCCATGCACGGATGCAAGGCGCGGGCTTCCGCGACCTGCTGGATCGCATGAAGAGCTGGTTCAAGGGGAATTTCTGATTCAAAGGATCGGCGCCCAAAAGGCGCCGCGGCACGCAAGCGATAACAAAGGAGACGACGATGATCGAGCTGTTGGAAACCCAGTCACCGGAAGCGGTGATCAAGGTGGTGGGCGTGGGAGGCTGCGGCGGCAACGCGGTCGACCACATGATCAACAACGGGGTGCAGGGCGTGGAGTTCATCGCGATGAACACCGACGCCCAGGCGCTCAAGCGCACGCTCGCCAAGACCACGCTGCAGCTGGGCACGGCGACCACCAAGGGCCTGGGCGCCGGCGCCAAGCCGGAGGTCGGGCGCGCGGCCGCCGAGGAGGACCGCGAGCGCATCACGGAGCTCATTTCCGGCGCGGACATGCTCTTCATCACCGCCGGCATGGGCGGCGGCACGGGCACGGGTGCCGCGCCGGTCGTGGCCGAGATCGCGCGCGAGCTGGGGATCCTCACCGTCGCCGTGGTGACGAAGCCGTTCGTCTTCGAGGGCAAGCGCCAGAAGGTGGCCGCCGTGGGGATCGAGCAGCTGAAGGAGCACGTCGACTCGCTCATCATCATTCCCAACGATCGGCTGATGCAGGTCCTGGGCGAGGACGTGACCTACGAAGACGCGTTCCGCGCCTCCAACGACGTGCTGAACGGCGCCGTGGCCGGCATCGCCGAGATCATCAACTGCCCGGGCATGGTGAACGTGGACTTCGCCGACGTGCGCACGGTGATGAGCGAGAACGGCGTCGCGATGATGGGCTCGGCGTCCGCCTCCGGCCCCGAGCGCGCGCAGATGGCCGCCGAGCAGGCGGTGCATTCGCCGCTCCTCGAGGACATCCACCTCTCCGGCGCGCGCGGCGTGCTGGTGAACATCACCGCGGGCAAGTCGATGAAGCTGAAGGAGGTGCACGAGGTGATGAACACCATCCGCTCGTTCACCGCCGAGGACGCCACCGTGATCTACGGCAGCGTGATCGACGAGTCGGTCGGCGAGGCGCTGCGCGTGACGATCGTGGCGACGGGACTGGGCGGCGCCGCGGCGCAACGCCAGCCGGTGATGCAGGTGGTACCGCGCACCGGGACGGACGATGCGACGGCGCCGGTGAACTACGAGGAGCTGGACCAGCCCACCGCGATCCGCCGCCGCCGCGACGTCACCATCGACGCCATGCGGCAGTCGGGCGTGGACATGCTGGATATCCCGGCCTTCCTGCGCAAGCAGGCGGACTGACGCACGCGCCCTCTCCTCGGGAGAGGGACGGAGTGGGGCTCATGCCTTGACTCCATCACGGCGACAGCGCGTCTCCCGCCGGCCGCCGCAGGTGCTCGCGCGGGCCTCGATCACGAGGCCCGCTTTTTCATTTCCGGACCGTGGGCGCGGGCGTGGGCGGTGCCGCGCCGATGCGCGTGAGCCGGCTGCCCTCGACGTGCACGCGATCGCCCTGCTGCCAATCGCCCTGCTGGTCGACCGTCACGACGCGCAGGCGCCCGTCGTCCATCTGCACGACGACGTTCCACTGCTTCTCCGTCAACACCGTGTCCTTGCCGAGCCGGGTGGACGAGCCCACCTCCATCTTGCCGCCCCCGAGGGGCACCGTGGCGACCAGCCCCGAGGGCTTTCCCGCGTCCGTCCCGGGGCGCTGCTGTTTCTCGACCACGCTCACGGAGCGAACGACCCCGCAGTCGGCGCATGCGGGGGCCGTCCGCGCGGGGGGCGCAGGAGCCGGTGCCTGCGCGAGCGCGGGCAGCACGGCGAGTCCCAGGCAAGCAAGCAGTGTTCTCATGATTCCTCCGCGGGATGGGGGCGCGTCCAGATTAAGCCTCTTTGCGGGCGCGTGCCTGCAGCGCGCGCGACTCTGGTAAAATTTATAAAATCAATGACTCGCCGCATCCTGATTAGCCCGACATGATCCGCCAGCGAACCTTGAAGACCGTCGTCCGCGCCACCGGCGTGGGTCTGCACACGGGGATCAAGGTGGCCATGGCATTGCGCCCCGCCCCGGTCGATACGGGTATCGTCTTCTGCCGCACGGACCTTCCGGGCAATCCCGCGATCCCGGCGAACGCGCTCAACGTGTGCAACACGGTGATGGCGACCGTGATCGAGAACCAGGGCGCACGCGTCTCCACCGTCGAGCATCTCATGTCGGCCTTCTTCGGGCTCGGCATCGACAACGCGTTCGTGGACGTGTCGTCGGAGGAAGTGCCGATCATGGACGGCAGCGCGGGCACGTTCGTGTTCCTGCTGCAAACCGCCGGCATCGAGGAGCAGCCCGCCCCCAAGCGCTACGTGCGCGTGCTGCGGACGGTCGAGATCGAGCAGGGCGACAAGACGGTCCGCCTCGAGCCCTTCAACGGCTTCAAGGTGGGCTTCTCGATCGAGTTCAGCCATCCGGTCTTCGAGCCCGAGCATTCCACCGTCGAGGTGGACTTCGGCGACGTGTCCTTCATCCGCGGGATCTCGCGCGCGCGCACCTTCGGCTTCACCCAGGAGGTGGAGCTCATGCGCTCGAAGGGCCTCGGCCGCGGCGGCTCCCTCGACAATGCCATCGTGGTCGATGATTTCCGCGTGCTGAACGCGGAGGGGCTGCGCATGGACGACGAGTTCGTGAAGCACAAGGCGCTGGACGCCGTGGGCGACCTCTATCTTCTCGGGCGGCCGCTCATCGCCGCCTTCTATGGCCACAAGTCCGGCCATGCGCTCAACAACCTGCTGGTGCGCAAGCTCCTGGAGCAGCGTGACGCCTGGGAGGAAGTGACCTTCGACCGCGTGGAGTCGCTGCCGCGCGCCTTCGCCAACCTCCAGCTGCAGCCGCAGTAGGCATTGTTCCTCCTTCGCGTCCTGCTCCCGCTCGCCGTCATGGTCCTGGTGGGATTCGGGATCGCCTTCGTCGCCTCGCGCGACCGCAAGTACCTGCGCTACCTGATCCTCGCCTTCCAGCTCGAGCTGCTGGTGATCGTGGGTTTCGGCCTGCTCTACCTGGTCGAGCGGCTCTTTTTGGCCTGACCGGACATCCGCTCGAGGGTCTCCTTGAGCGGCGAGTCGGAAAGCCCGTCCGCTACCCGGCCGAGCTTCTCCTTCGGCACCTCCCCGCGCGGCACCGGCACCGGCTTGCGTTGTGGAATGGTTACTTGAACTTCGATGCGGATTGAAGTAATGTCCTGATCCGTCGAGTGTTTCGCGCTTTTTCGGGTTCCGCGCAAACCCTCCAGCAGGCGCGGCGCAATCTGCCGCAAGGCGGCCGCAACCGCACCATTGGCCGCGCAAATAACGACAACCGTTCCATCGATGGCGCACACCCGGCTCGCCTGCACCAGCGGCCCGGGAGCAACAGCCCGGTAGCGCCTCTGAAGGCGCCGGATGTCCTCCAACCGGGAGGCAATGGGCTGGAGCTCGGCCGTGCCGAGCAGCTTGGAAATCGGTTCGGGCGCCATGGTGGGCCATACGGGAGAGGTTGAATGAACATTATTCTGGTTTCCGACAGTCTCGCGAAGAGCCGGTCGGTCGCCCTGTCGCAAACCCAGGTGGTGCTGATCGCGCTGGGCATCCTGCTGTCGGGCTTCATGCTGGCGATGGCCACGTACGTCGTCACCATGAAGTTCGCGGTCGACGTGCGCAACCCCTACCTGCGCTCGCTCGTGGAAGCGCTGCACCAGGACGACCTGCGCCGCAACGAGGCGCAGACGCGCGACAGCCTCAACGCGCTCGCCGTGAAGCTGGGCGAGCTGCAGGCGCGCATCCTGCGCCTCGATGCCTTCGGCGAGCGCCTCGCCAAGGCGGCCGGCGTCAAGCAGGAGGAATTCCGCTTCGACCAGAAGGTGGTGCCGCAGGGCGGCGCGGCGCCGATCGCGTCGCGGGACCTCAGCATGGGCGAGTTCCAGCACATGCTGGACGACATCTCGATCACCCTCGACGATCGCAGCGACAAGCTGGGCGTGCTCGACTCCTTGATCCTGGACGACCGCCTCACGCGCAAGACCATTCCCACGACGATGCCGGTCGCGATGGGCTACTACTCGTCGAACTTCGGCTATCGCATCGATCCCTTCACCGGCAAGCAGGCGTTCCACACCGGCGTCGACCTGATCGCCCCGGCCGGCACGCCGGTCATGGCGGCGGCGGGCGGCGTGGTCTCGCAGTCCGCCTACCTGTCCGACTACGGCAACTTCGTCGACGTGGACCACGACAACGGCCTCACCACGCGTTATGCGCACCTCTCGAAGAGCCTGGTCCGCGCGGGCGATGTGGTGATGAAGGGGCAGAAGATCGCGCTCGTCGGGTCCACCGGCCGCGCGACCGGACCGCACCTGCATTTCGAGGTGCGCGAGAAGGGCATCCCGTTGAACCCGAACAAGTTCCTCTCGCTCAAGGGCGACAGCGTCATCCGCGCGTCGATGGGCCGCTAGGGCCGCCCCCCGGCCCCCGGGCCGGTTGCATCCGCGCCCGCGGACCCCATCTCCCTTATAATTCCATCCTTGCCGGCCCCGGCTTCCCGGGGCCGGTTTCCGCATTTTCCGGGTCCTTCCCCACGTGCTCACCAACGCTCTCAAGGCCGTCTTCGGCAGCCGCAACGACCGCCTCCTCAAGCAATACCGCCGGCAGGTCGAATCGATCAACGTGCTGGAGCCGGCGATCCAGAAGCTCTCCGACGAGGAGCTCGCCGCGAAGACGCCGCAGTTGCGGCAGAAGCTCGCGAACGGCGCGAAGCTCGACGACGTGCTCCCCGAGGCCTTCGCCGTCGTGCGCGAGGCGGGCAAGCGCGTGCTGGGCATGCGCCACTTCGACGTGCAGCTGATCGGCGGCATCGCGCTGCACGAGGGCAAGATCGCCGAGATGCGCACGGGCGAAGGCAAGACGCTCGTGGCGACATTGCCGTCGTACCTCAATGCGCTGGACGGCAAGGGCGTGCACGTCGTCACGGTCAACGATTACCTCGCGCGGCGCGACGCCGAATGGATGGGCCGCATCCACCGCTTCCTGGGCTTGAGCGTGGGCGTTGTGGTGCCGCAGATGGATCCGCTCGAGAAGCAGCAGTCCTATCGCGCGGACATCACGTACGGCACCAACAACGAGTTCGGCTTCGATTACCTGCGCGACAACATGGCGACCCAGGTCGCCGACCGCTTCCAGCGCGGCCTCAATTT
Source organism: Usitatibacter sp. (assembly GCA_035656735.1). Taxonomy (GTDB): domain Bacteria; phylum Pseudomonadota; class Gammaproteobacteria; order Burkholderiales; family Usitatibacteraceae; genus Usitatibacter. The sequence continues at coordinate 114,757 of DASRRY010000047.1, forward strand.
CGCGATCGTCGACGAGGTCGACTCGATCCTGATCGACGAGGCGCGCACCCCGCTCATCATCTCGGGCCAGGCCGAGGACTCCACCGAGCTCTATCGCGCCATCAACAAGCTGATTCCCGCGCTCGTCGCGCAGGCCGACGAGAAGGCCGAGGGCGACTACTGGGTGGACTTGAAGCAGCACACGGTGACGCTCTCGGAGCAGGGGCACGAGCATGCCGAGGAGCTGCTGTTCAAGGCGGGCCTGCTGCCCGAGGGCGCGAGCCTCTACGATCCGTCCAACATCGTGCTGATGCACCACCTGCACGCGGGCATCCGCGCGCATGCGCTGTACCACCGCGACCAGCATTACGTGGTGCAGGACGACGAGGTGGTCATCGTCGACGAGTTCACCGGCCGCATGATGCAGGGCCGGCGCTGGTCCGACGGCCTGCACCAGGCGGTGGAAGCGAAGGAAGGCGCCTCGATCAAGAACGAGAGCCAGACCCTCGCCTCGATCACGTTCCAGAACTACTTCCGCCTGTACAAGAAGCTCGCCGGCATGACCGGCACGGCGGACACCGAGGCCTTCGAGTTCTCGACGATCTACAACTTGGAGACCGTCCTCATCCCGACGCATCGCCCGATGGTGCGCAAGGACCTGAACGACCAGGTCTTCATCACGGCGAAGGAGAAGTACCAGGCCATCATCAACGACGTGAAGGAGCGCACGGCCAAGGGGCAACCGGTCCTCGTGGGCACCACGTCGGTGGAGAACTCGGAGCTGCTCTCGGGCATGCTGCAGCGCGAGAAGATCCCGCACAACGTGCTCAACGCGAAGCAGCACGCGCGCGAGGCGGAGATCGTCGTGCAGGCGGGGCGCCCGGGCCAGGTGACGATCGCGACCAACATGGCGGGCCGCGGCACGGACATCGTGCTGGGCGGCAATCCCGAGCCCGAGATCCAGAAGCTGAAGGGCGACGAGACGCTCGACGCGTCGACGCGCGAGCGCCGCATCGCCGAGCTCAAGGACGAATGGCAGAAGCTGCACGAGCAGGTGGTCGCCTCGGGCGGGCTGCACATCGTGGGCTCCGAGCGCCACGAGTCGCGCCGCATCGACAACCAGCTGCGCGGCCGCTCCGGCCGCCAGGGCGACCCCGGCTCCTCGCGCTTCTTCCTCTCGTTCGAGGATCCGCTGCTCAAGATCTTCGCCGGCGAGCGGCTGCAGGCGATCATGCGCTCGCTCAAGATTCCCGAGGGCGAGGCGATCGAGGCGCGCATGGTCTCGCGCTCCATCGAGAACGCACAGCGCAAGGTCGAGGCCCGCAACTTCGACATCCGCAAGCAGCTCCTCGAGTACGACGACGTCGCGAACGACCAGCGCAAGGTGATCTATGCGCAGAGGAACGAGCTGCTCGAGTCGGCCGACATCTCCGAGACCATCGCCTCGATCCGCTCGGACGTGCTCGGCAGCGTCGTGCAGGAATACGTGCCCGCGGACTCCGTGGAGGAGCAGTGGAACCTCGACGGCCTGCAGGCGCGGCTCGCGAGCGACTACTTCCTGAGCGTCCCCGCGGGCGAATGGGCGAAGGCCGACTCCACGCTCGACGCGGAGAAGATCGCGCTGCGCGTGATCTCGCAGGCCGCCGTGGAATACGAGGCCAAGTTCGCGCCCGTCGACGACAAGGAGGGCGTGCGGCATTACGAGCGCGCCGTGATGCTCCACGCAATCGACACGCACTGGCGCGAGCACCTGGCCGCCCTCGACTACCTGCGCCAGGGCATCCACCTGCGCGGCTACGCCCAGAAGCAGCCGAAGCAGGAGTACAAGCGCGAGGCCTTCGAGCTCTTCGGCGCGATGCTCGACTCGATCAAGCGCGAGGTGACGAAGCACCTGATGGCGGTGCAGATCCGCACGCAGGAGCAGGTCCGCGAGGCCGAGCGCCAGGCGGAGGAAGCGGCGCGCGCGCTGAAGAACCTGCAGTACCAGCATGCCGACTTCACGCCCGCCGTGGGCGACGAGGCCAGCGAGCGCATGCCGGTGGAAGCGGCGGCGGTCGCGGTCGCGGCACCCTCGGAGTCGCAGATGCCGTCCACGCGCTCGACGCAAAAGGTCGGCCGCAACGATCCCTGCCCGTGCGGCTCGGGCAAGAAGTACAAGCAGTGCCACGGCAAGCTGAGCTGACGGTCCCCGGCGCCCGCGTCATTCCCGTGTAGGGCGCGACGGGCGCTGCGAGGACGCGTACTCCATGGCGCGCATCAGGGCGAAAACGGCCGGCGTGTAGAATGGCGGGTCGATGCGGGCCGCACGGCCCGCGCGATTCCCACGAGACGATGGCCGTCAACCTCGAAAAGCCGCGCGCGGAATCCCTCCTGCCCGTCCCCGGTGTCCGGCTCGGGATCGCGAAGGCCGGCATCCGCAAGCCCAACCGCAAGGACCTCCTCGTCGTGAGCCTGGACGAGGGGGCGCGGGTCGCGGGCGTGTTCACGCGCAACCGCTTCGCCGCCGCGCCGGTCCTCGTCTGCCGCGAGCACCTGTCGAAGCGCGAGCCGATCCGCGCCATCGTCGTGAACACCGGCGTGGCCAATGCGGGCACGGGTGACCCGGGGCTCGCGAATGCGCGCGCGACGTGCGATGCCGTGGCGGCGGAGCTCGGGCTCGCCGCGCAACAGGTGCTGCCGCTTTCCACCGGCGTCATCATGGAGCCGCTGCCGCTCGATCGCATCCGCGCCGGCATCCCGCAATGCGTGGCCGCCCTCGACAGCGATGCATGGGCTTGCGCCGCCGAGGCGATCATGACCACGGACACGGTGCCCAAGGCGGTCTCGCGGCAGCTCGAGATCGACGGCACGACGATCACCGTCACCGGCATCGCGAAGGGTGCCGGCATGATCGAGCCGAACATGGCGACCATGCTGGGGCTCATCGCGACGGACGCGGCGATCGGTCCGGAGGCGCTGCTCTACATGGCGCGGACCGTGGCCGCCCAGTCGTTCAACGCCATCACGGTCGACGGCGACACGTCCACCAACGACACGCTCCTCGTCGCCGCCACGGGCCGCGCGGGCAATCCGGAGATCTTCGGCGAGGGCACGGCGGAATTCGGCAAGCTCTGCGCCGGCGTGCTCGAGGTGGCGCAGGTGCTCGCCCAATCGATCGTGCGCGACGGCGAGGGCGCCACGAAGTTCATCACCGTGAAGGTCGACGGCGGCGAGACGCGGGAGGAGTGCATGCGCGTGGCCAAGTCGATCGCCAACTCGCCGCTCGTGAAGACGGCGTTCTTCGCCTCGGACCCGAACCTGGGCCGCATCCTCGCGGCCGTGGGCAACGCGGGCATCGAGGACCTCGATCCTTCCCGCGTCGGCCTCAGGATCGGCTCCGTGAGCGTGGTCGAGAACGGCGCGCGCGCCGCCTCGTACACGGAAGAGCTGGGCCAGCAGGCGATGAAGCCGGCGGAGATCCCGCTTTGCGTGACGCTCGGCCGCGGCGTGGAGACCGCGACCGCCTGGACCTGCGACCTCTCCTACGATTACGTGAAGATCAACGCGGACTATCGCAGCTGATCGCGTGGCCCGCGCGCGACCCGGAGGTTCACCCGCACGACGTCCAGCCGGACGCCGTCGATCCATCAGGAGCCAAGACATGAGCGAAACGACCGCCGCGCCCACGATGGAACGCTACTACGCGCGCCGCGCCGCGGAATACGAGCGCATCTACGACAAGCCCGAGCGCCAGGCGGAGCTGGAATGGCTGCGCGAGCGCGTACCCGCTGTGTTCCGCGGGCGCGAGGTGCTCGAGATCGCGTGCGGCACCGGCTACTGGACGCAGTACATCGCGCGGGAAGCGAGGCGCGTGCGCGCCTGCGACATCAACGAGGCGGTGCTCGACATCGCGCGCGAGAAGCCCATCGCGCCCGGCCGCGCCGAGTTCTTCCGCGCCGACGCGCTCACGCTCGAGGGCGTGCCCGAGGGCTGCGACGCCGCCTTCGCCGGCTTCTGGTGGTCCCACGTGAAGAAGGCCGAGCTGCGCGGCTTCATCGCGCGGCTCGACGCGAAGTTGAAGCGCGGATCCGTCATCGCCATCCTCGACAACACCTTCGTGGAAGGCAGCTCGACGCCGATGTCGCGGCGCGACGCGGACGGCAATACCTACCAGGTGCGCAAGCTCGCGAACGGCGACGACTACGAGGTGGTGAAGAATTTCCCCACGGAGGACGAGCTGCGCGAGGCGGTCGCCGAGGTGGCCGCCGAAGCCCACCTGGAGTCCCTGCGCTACTACTGGCTGCTCGTGTTCCGGACGAAATGAAAGATCCTGCCACCCGCATCGCCGATCGACTCGATGAACTGATGGGCCGCCTCGAGCGGCTCCTGCCGCCCGCGAGCGCCGCCCCGGACTGGAAGGCGTCCACCGCGTTTCGCTGGCGCAAGAACGCGCGCGGGGGCTATCTCGAGGCGGTGCGCCATCCGCACGCCATCCGCTTCTCGGACCTGAAGGACATCGACGAGCAGAAGAAGCGCCTGCGCGAGAACACGCAGCAGTTCGTCGCCGGCCGGCCCGCGAACAACGTGCTCCTCACGGGCGCGCGCGGCACCGGCAAGAGCTCGCTCGTGAAGGCCGCGTTGAACGAGTTCGCGCCCAGGGGCCTGCGGCTGATCGAGGTGGACAAGCGCGACCTGGTCGACCTGCCGGACATCGTGGATCTCGTCGCCGGCCGCCGCGAGCGCTACGTGATCTTCTGTGACGACCTGTCCTTCGAGGCGTCCGATGCCGGCTACAAGTCCCTCAAGGTCGCGCTCGACGGCTCCATCGCCGGCTCGGCGGACAACGTGCTCATCTACGCGACCTCCAACCGGCGCCACCTGATGCCCGAGTTCATGGACGAGAACCTGGAGACGAAGCACGTCGGCGGCGAGATCCATCCCGGCGAGACGACCGAGGAGAAGATCTCCCTCTCCGAGCGTTTCGGCCTGTGGCTCTCGTTCTATCCGTTCGACCAGGAGCAGTACCTGCAGATCGCGGACCACTGGGTCGAGACGCTGGGGGGCAAGCCCGACGAGGCCTCGCGCCGCGCGGCGCTGCTGTGGGCGCTCGAGCGCGGCTCGCGCAGCGGACGGGTGGCCTGGCAGTTCGCGCGCGACTGGGCCGGCCGCAGGAAGCGGTGACGGTCAAGCTGACCGAGGTCGCCGCGGCGGTGATCGAGCGGCCCGGCGAATTCCTCCTGGCGCAGCGCCCCGCGGGCAAGCCGTATCCCGGCTACTGGGAATTCCCCGGCGGCAAGATCGAGCCCGGCGAGGACGCGCGGGCGGCGCTCGTGCGCGAGCTGCGCGAGGAGCTCGGCATCGAGGTGCGCGAGGCGACGCCGTGGATCACGCGCGTCTACGCCTATACCCATGCCACGGTCCGGCTGCATTTCTTCCGCGTGGCGTCATGGGACGGCGAGCCCCGCCCCCTCGAGGACCAGTCGATCGCCTGGCAACGCATCGGCGCGCCCGACGTGGCGCCGATGCTGCCGGCCAATGCGCCCGTGCTCTCGGCCCTCGCGCTCCCGGCAGTCATGATCGTGTCCGATGCGATGGGCGCGGGAGTCGATGATTGGCTGCAGGGGCTCTGCGCTCGTGCCACGTCCGAGCGCCTGATGGTGCAGGTGCGCGAGAAGGGCATGGGGGCGCAGGCGCTGCAGAACTTCCTGTCCCGCGTGCTCGCCCGCGTCGAGCCTTTCGGCGGCCGGGTCGTGGTCAACAGCGACTGCGGCCGCTTCGCGCAGGCGCACGGCGTGCACCTCACGTCGCGCGCGCTGATGGACGCGCCGGCTCGTCCGCACGAAGTCGCGATCGCCGGCGCGTCCTGCCACGATGCGCGGGAGCTCGACCAGGCCGAACGGCTGGGTCTCGATTACGCGGTGCTGGGGACGGTGCACGAGACCGCGACGCATCCGGGAGCCGCGGGCATGGGGTGGGAGCGCTTCGACACGCTCGCCGCCGGCCGTGCCATCCCGGTGTACGCGATCGGCGGGCTCGCGCGCCGCGACCTGGCGCAGGCGCGGGCGCACGGCGCCCACGGCGTGGCCCTGCTGCGCGCCGCGTTCAGCGACTGACGGCGTCCTCGCCCGCTTCGCCCGCGACGTAGGCCACCGCGGGATGCGTCACGAAGTGATGGAGGTTGGCCGGCGCCGTCGCGCCCATGCCGACGTCGCGAAGCGCCAGCTCGGGCGTGTCGACGCTCGCGCCGAGCGCGAGCGGCACCCCGCGCGGGCGCGCCAGGCCCAGCCTTCGCGCCGTCTCCTGCAGCAGCATCGCTCCCAGCGTGACCGAGAAACGGCCGCACCAGGGAACGCGGTATTCGTCGGGGCGCGCGGGATCGACGACCGTCGAGAAGAAGTGCCATGCATGCGCGGCGTCCACGGGTCCGGCGAGCGCGTCGCGCACGAGCTCGCGATCGTGTCGCAGGGCGCGCAGGAAGGCGTCGACGCCGCCGGAGCCGTGCGGCGCATAGCCGAAGTCGTGGCCGTAATGCGTTCCGTCATTGGAGATCACGAGGGCCAAGTCGCGTCCCAGCGTCCAGCCGCGCCGCTGCATGGCGCGTGCGAGCGCATCGCCGAGTGCGGCCGCCATCGCCTGGAAGCGCTCGAATGACGCCACCGGGACCAGGATCGGCACGATCTCCAGGTCGTGGCGCGCGTGATGCAGGAAGTATGCGATGCCCTCGACGCTGTGCTCGAGGTCGTGCGCGGCCGCGTCCTGCACCGCCATGCCGGCGGGCACTGCGGCGAGAAGGTCCCCGCGCAGCGCCGACACCGGAATCTCGCCGTCCGGCGAGCGCCACGCGCGGTACGCATCGAACACGACGCGGTCGCGCTCGCCGAACCGCCGGTAGCGATGGAAGGCGCCGAGGATCACCACGGTCTTCGCGGTCACCAGCGGGAAGACCTGGCGGTAGACGCGGCCCGCATAGACGTAATCGTCGTGCGGACCGATCACGCCCAGCACGCCGGGCTGCGCCTGCCCGCCGAGGGATTCCGGCATCGGCCCTTGCGCCGAGAGCTCCCAGGCCTTCGCCATCGCCTCCGCGGTCGAGGGATATCCCACCGTGTCGCGTTGCCCGCGCACGTCGCCCGACGACGGCAGGCCCATCTCGCGGCGCACCTCTTCAAGCGTCGGGCGGCCCTCTACCACGGAACCTCGCGCACTTGCCGGGGCGCCGGCTCCAGGCCCAGGCCCCCGAGAAAGGCCGCCAGCTCGCCCGGCGTGGCGCAGAGCGCCTGCGCGCCGTGCTCCAGCAACTCTTCGGCCGTCCCGTAGCCCCATAACGCCCCGATGGCGCGCACGCCATGGTGGCGCGCGGCGCGCATGTCGGCACCGCGATCGCCCACCATCGCTGCCTCCGCCGGCGCGATGCCGTGGCGCGGCAGCAGGTATTCCATGAGGTCGCGCTTGTCCTCCCGTGTGCCGTCGAGCTCGCAGCCGTGGATCGCGTCGAAGTGCACGTGCAGGCCGAAATGCTCGACGATGCGCCGTGCGTACACCAGGGGCTTCGAGGTGCAGACGATCATCGCCGCGCCACTCGCGCGCACGCCTGCGAGCACTTCAGCGATACCCTCGTAGGGTTCGTTCTCGAAGAGCCCCACGTCGGCGAAGCGCTCGCGATAGAAGCGGATCGCCTGCTCGACGGTCACGGCGTCGTCGCGCCCGATCAGGCGAGCGAACGAGGCGCGCAGCGGCGGCCCGATGGCGAACGTGAGCGCGTCGAGCGGCGGGGGCTGCAGGCCCATCCGCTCGAGGGCATGGGCGATCGAACGCGTGATGCCTTCACGCGGATCGGTGAGCGTGCCGTCGAGGTCGAAGAGCACGGCCTTCACCGGGTGGCCTCCAGCAGCGCGCGCCCATCGATCGATTGCGCCAGCGTGGCCGGCGTGGCGTGCGGCGACCAGGGCAGGCGGCCCAGGAGCGGAGCCGCCAGCGCGCTCTCGAGGGTCGCGACGTTCTCGTCGAGGCCGTTCATGGCGCAATCGAGCTCGTTGGCGATCCAGCCGGCGAGCGTGAGGCCGGCGGCCTCCACCGCCTGCGCCGTGAGGAGCGCGTGGTTGAGGCAGCCGAGGCGCATGCCCACGACGAGCAGCACCGGAAGGGACAGCATGCGCGCGAGATCGACCGTGGTGTGCCGCTCGTCCAGCGGGACGCAGAACCCGCCCACGCCCTCGACCACGCTCACGTCGCTGCCCGCGGCGCCGCGCAGCCACGCCGCATGCAAGGCGCGCAGGTCGATGGCCACGCCCTCGCGCCGTGCCGCGATGTGGGGCGCCATGGGCTCGCGCAGCAGGACCGGCGTGACGAGGGCGGAGGACGCCTCGTCGAGGCCCGCCGCGGCGAGGAGCGCCTGCGTGTCCTCGTTGATCCAGCGATCGCCCGCGCGCACCGCGCCGGCCGCGACGGGCTTGAAGGGAAAGACGCGCAGGCCGCGGGCACGCAGGGCGCAGATCAGCGCGGTCGAGGCGAAGGTCTTGCCGACCCCGGTATCGGTGCCGGTCACGAAGACGCCGCGCATCACGGCCGCCCCCGCGGATGGAATTGCAGGATCGCGCGGCCATCGGCAGCGGCGCGCGGTTGCGCTTTCCAGGCGTGTCCGTAGACGACCTCGTACGTCGCCGGCAGGATGCCGTCGCGGCGCGCGCGCTCGTAAGCGGCTTCCACCCGCTGCCACCGCGCGCGGCCGCCCAGGCCCCGCGGCCGTCCCGGCAGCGCGTTCGTGGCGCCGATGGAGCGCAGGTCCTCCACGACGCGCTCGACAGACGCGTATTCGAGCGTGAGCACTTCCATCTCCATCACCGGATCGGCGAAGCCCGCTTGGACCAGCGCGTCGCCCAGGTCGTGCATGTCCACGAAGGCATTCACGTGGTCCGCGCCGTCGGCGGCGGCGAATGCGGCGCGAAGCTCCTTCAGCGTATCGGGTCCGAGCGTCGAGAACATGAAGAGGCCGCCCGCCGGAACGATGCGCGCGACTTCGGCGAAGACCCGCGCCGGATCGCACCACTGCAGCGTGAGATTGGAGAAGACGAGGTCGTGGGACGCGGCGGCGAACGGCAACCGCTCCGCGTCGGCGCATACGAGCGAGGGCGCGGCAGGCGCGAGCCGCAGCATGCGGCGCCAGGCGGGCACGCGTTGCCGGGCCTGCGCGAGCATGGGGCGGGCCAGGTCGAGCCCGCGCAGGCGGGCGCGGGGATAGCGCGCGGCGAGCGCCCCGAACGAGGCGCCCGTGCCGCAGCCGAGATCGAGAATGCGCGCCGGCTCGATGCGGATGCCCTCCAGGTGCTCGACGAGGCGCTGCCCGACCTCGCGCTGGAGCACGGCGTGCTCGTCATAGGTTCCGGCAGCGCGCGAGAACGCGCGGCGCACCGCGCGCTTGTCCGGCAAGTGCGCTTCAGTCATCCAGCAGCTCCAGCGCTTCGACGAACCGGTCCGCGTGCGACACGAAGGGCAGGTGGCCGGCGTCCTCCAGCTCGACCAGGCGGGCGCCCGGAATCGAGCGCGCGAGCCAGCGTCCGGCGGCGACCGGCGTGATCGCATCGCGCGTGCCATGAACGACGACGCACCTCGTGCCGACACGCGCGGCGTCTTCGCGCAGGTCCACCTCGCGCAGCCACTCGAGGCCCTGGCGCAACGCGGCGCGGCCCGGCAACGGCCGCTCGCGCAACCGGAGCGCGACCGTCTTCGCGTTCTGCCTCGCGTGCGGGCCGTGCAGCGCGTTCAGGCGCACGAACCGGTCGAGGGTCGTTGCCGCATCGCGCTCGAGATCGATGGCGAATCCCTCGAGCGTCGCGGCCCGCATCGCGCAGGACCAGCCGGCGCGCTCGATGAAGCAGGGGGTCGTGCTGACGAGCGCCATGCCGGCGATGGCACCCGCGCGCCGCGCCGCGATCCGTTGCGCGATGAGGCCGCCGAGCGACCATCCGGCGACGCGCGCGGCCGCGGGAATGCAGCGGCAGACGGCCTGCACCGCATCCTCGAAGGTGGCGACGCCGTCGGGTGGCGAGTGTCCGTGTCCCGGCAGGTCCACGCGATGCACGCGGTAGCGCTGCGCCAGTCGCGGGACCACCGCTTCCCACGCGCCCGAGTGGAAGCCCCAACCGTGCAGCAGCACGAGGTCTTGCCCGTGGCCGTCGATGTCGACATGCAGGCCGGTCATGGAACGCACTCCCCGAGTGCGTGCACCAGGCGCTCGAGATCCTCCACGGCATGGGCAGCGCTCAGGCTCACGCGCAAGCGCGAGGTGCCTTCCGGCACCGTGGGAGGACGGATGGCGGGCACGAGGAGGCCTTGCTCGAGCAGGCGGCGCGATGCTTCGAGCGCGCGCTCCGGCTCGCCCAGCACGACGGGGTGGATCGCAGTCTGCGAGGCGGAAATGCGTACACCGGCGGTCCTGGCCATCGCGCCGAAATGCGCGATCCGCTCGCGCAACCGGAGCACGATCGTGGCGTCCTCCTCGAGCAATGCGATCGCCGCCGATGCGGCGGCGGCCGCGGACGCCGGCAGCGCGGTCGAGAAGATGTACGTGCGCGCACGCTGCAGGATCCACTCCACCACGTCGGCGCGGCCCGCCACGAAGGCGCCGTGGCTGCCCAGCGCCTTGCCGAGCGTGGCCATGTACACGACGCGATCGGATGCCGCGTCGAAGTGGTCGAGCGTCCCGCGGCCGCGCTCGCCGAGCACGCCGATGCCGTGGGCATCGTCGATCACGAGCCAGGCGCCATGGCGCTCGCACAGCGCGATGAGGCGCGGAACGTCGGCGAGGTCGCCATCCATGCTGAAGACCGCATCGGTCGCGACGACGCGCAGGGAAGCCTTCGATCGCGCGAGCGCGCGCTCGAGCGCGTCGAGATCGCCGTGGCCATATCGCACCATGCGCCCGCGCGACAGCAGCGCCCCGTCGTTGAGGCATGCATGGTTCAGCCGGTCGCAGAAGACGTCGGCGTGGCGATCGGCGAGCGCCGTGAGGATGCCGAGGTTGGCCGCATAGCCGCTGGCGAAGAGGAGCGCGCGCGGGAGGCGGCAGAACGCGGCGAAGCGTTCCTCGGCCTCCTGGTGGGGGCGCTGGTGGCCGATGACGAGCGGCGAGGCGCCGCTGCCGACGCCGTAGCGGTCGATGGCCGCGTGCGCGGCGGCCCGAAGGCGCGGGTGCGCGGCGAGGCCGAGGTAATCGTTCGAGGCGAAATTGAGCAGCGTGCGGCCGTCCACCTCGATGCGCGCCCCCTGCGGCGAGTCGAGCACGCGGCGTTCGCGGACGAGTGCCGCGCGCGCGAGCGCGGCGAGCCCGGCCTCGACGCCGGCCACGAGCGCCGCCATCGCAGCCTCAGGCGCGGCCGATGCCGAGCGCTTCCAGCAGCGCGTCGTCCCGGCTCGCCTCGGGATTGCCCGTCGTGAGCAGCTTCTCGCCGTAGAAGATCGAGTTGGCGCCCGCGAAGAAGCACAGGGCCTGCACGGCTTCGCTCATGGCCGCGCGTCCGGCCGACAGGCGCACGACGCTGCGTGGCAGCATGATCCGCGCCACGGCGATCGTGCGCACGAACTCGATCCACGGCAGGGGATCCGTTCCCGCGAGCGGCGTGCCCTCCACCTGGACCAGGTCGTTGATCGGCACCGACTCGGGCTGCGGGTCGAGGGTCGCGAGCTGCGCGAGCAATCCGGCGCGCCCTTCGCGCGACTCCCCGAGTCCCACGATGCCGCCGCAGCAGACCTTGAGGCCCGCCTCGCGCACGCGCTCGAGGGTGCGCAGGCGGTCGTCGTAATCGCGCGTCGTGATGATGTCGCCATACAGCTCCGGCGCGGTGTCGAGATTGTGGTTGTAGTAGTCGAGCCCCGCATCGCGCAGCTGCCCGGCCTGGCCTTCCTTGAGCATGCCCAGCGTGCAGCAGGCCTCGAGCCCGAGATCCTTCACCGCCTTCACCATCTCCAGCACCGGTGCCAGGTCGCGCTCCTTCGGCGTGCGCCACGCGGCGCCCATGCAGAAGCGGGTCGCACCGTGGGCTTTCGCGGCGCGCGCCGCGTCGATGACCGCGTCGAGCGGCATGAGCGGCTGGTTCCCGACCCCCGTGTGATAGCGTGCCGCCTGCGGACAATAGCCGCAGTCCTCCGGGCAGCCGCCGGTCTTGATCGACAGCAGCGTGGAGCGCTGCACGCGGTTCGCGTCGAAATGGGCGCGGTGGACGGTATGCGCTTCGAACAGCAGATCGTTGAAGGGAAGGGCGTAGAGGGCGAGGGCGCGCTGGCGCTGCGACTCGAGCGCCGGGCCGGGGGTGGCGGCCGGCGGGGTGAAACGGACGACGGTATCCATGGCAACTCGGTGGTTCAACGCCCTGATCTTTAGCGATTTTTTCGGCAATGTCAATTTTTCCGGCGCCCTTGTCCTTACGGTTGCCTAAAGAAGTGGCAGCCTGGCCCCAGGACTGTGTGCTGTGCCTGGCGCCGGCGGGCGATGCGCTCTGCGGCGCCTGCGCCGCCGCACTGCCGTGGCTCGATCGCGCGTGCACGCGTTGCGCGGTGCCTCTCCCGAACGGCGGCATGTGCGTGGCATGCGTGGTGCGTGCGCCGGCCTTCGACGCGGCGCGCTCGTGCTTCGAATACCGCTTCCCCCTCGACCGGCTGGTCCAGCGCTTCAAGTTCGCCGCAGACCTGGCGCTCGGCCGGTGGCTCGCGGCGTGCATGGCGCGCGTGCTGTGCGACGAGCGGGCGGATCTCCTGCTCGTCCCGCCGCTCGCGCGATCCCGCCTGCGCGAGCGCGGCTTCAACCAGGCGCTGGAGCTCGCGAAGACGCTGTCTCGCGCGCTCGACGTGCCCTGCCGCGGCGAGGGCCTCGTGCGCATCCGCGAGACGCAACCGCAGCCGGGCCTCGACCGCGCCGAACGCGCGCGCAACCTGCGTGGCGCCTTCCGCTGCGAGGCTTCGGTCGCGGGGCTTCACGTGGCGCTCGTGGATGACGTGATGACCACGGGCGCGACGGCTCAGGAGATCGCGTGCGTGCTGCGGGACCGTGGTGCCGCTCGCGTGAGCGTCTGGACCGTCGCCCGCACCCCGGCCCCCGCCTGATGTTCGACGTCGTCCTGGTGCACCCGGAGATTCCGCCCAACACGGGCAACGTGATCCGGCTTTGCGCCAACGCGGGGGCGCGCCTGCATCTCGTCGAGCCGCTCGCCTTCTCGATGGAGGACCGGTTGCTGCGGCGCGCCGGGCTCGACTATCACGAGCTCGCCACGGTCGTCGTGCATCGGGATTGGGAACGCTGCGTGCAGGCGCTCGATGGGCGGCGCCTCTTCGCGCTCTCGACCCGCGGTGCGGTGCGCTATACCGACATCGAATATCGCGAGGGCGATGCGCTCGTCTTCGGCGCCGAGACGGCCGGCTTGCCAGGCGAGATCCTCGAGAGCTTCCCGGAGTCGCGACGCCTGCGCCTGCCGATGCGCCCCGGCAACCGCAGCCTGAATCTCTCCAACGCGGTCGCCGTGGTGGTGTTCGAGGCGTGGCGGCAGAGCGGCTTCGCGGGCGCCGGCTGATCAGTACGTGATGGTGATCGTGCGCGGCTGCGTGCCCGAGCAGGTCGCGGTGCCGCAGGTGCCGGCCTGTCCCGCGGCGATCGTCCCGTTGATCGAGAACGTCTGCTGCGCGCCGGTCCCCGTGCTGGCGGGCGTGCCCAACGCCAGCGTGTAGTTGAGGCCGACGATCGTCCCCGACGTGGCATCGAGCGCCATGGTGTAGGGCAATGCCAGCGTGCACGTCACGCCGTAGGTCGTGCTCGCGTTGACCGCGCCGCCGAGGGAAACGTAGTTGAACACGACGTTACCCGGTGCGCTCGTCATGCTGCAGGTCGGCGGAGTCGAGATGATGACGCTGGCGGCCGTGCTCGCCGTGGATTGCGGCGCGCCGTACGTCATCGTCATCGTGACCGAATCGGTATACGTGCCCGCGGCGAGGCCGGTCTGCGCGGCGGGCGCGCAGCCCCAGTAGTCGCCCTGGCTCGTGAAGGTGCCGGTTCCGGGGAACGTGATCGTCCCCGTGATCGCCGAATTGCCCTTCCACGTGGTGCCGCAGGCGGCATCCTTGTAGAAATCGTAGTTGACCCGGTTCGCGCCGAAGCTCGCGCGATTGCGCTGGCCGACGGGGTTGAGGCCGTTGTCCACCTTCACGCTGTAGTTGACCGACCCCGGATCGGTGGTGGCGCCGCGCGTGCAGGTGACGGTGAAGTAGGTCTGCGTGATGTTCGTGTTGACGGCGGCCGGGTCATACGCCGCGGCGAACCCGGGCGACGAGATGCTGCACGTGATCGCGGCGTGCGTGGCGAAAGCCGCGCAGGTCGCGAGCAGCGGCAGGAAGATGCGTGCGAGGCGAAGGGTCATCGTGCGACTCCATGGCAGGCGATCGGGCCGACGCGCGCGATCTGGTCCGGCTTCTCGGGAGGCAGCCGCACCTCGAGGGCGCAGCGGCCCGATTTCCACTCCAGCGACACGCGGCTGGCGGCCTCGAGGCCGGTGACGAAGGCCTCGCCGCGGCGCGCGACGTAGAACTCCTCCTTGTCGCCCGCGAGACGCACGATCGCGCCCGCCGGGGCGGGGTTGCCGTCGTCGAGCACGATGGAGAGCAGGGCGCCGCGGCCGCTGCGCACGGGAAAGGTCACCTTCACGCCGCTGCGCCAGGCGGGCACCACCGTCTGCTCGATCGACTCGACCTCGGCGCTGATCGGCAGCTCCTTCGGGTCGATGCGGATGGAGTTGGGCGTGTACGGGATCAAGCGCGGCACGAGGGCCACGCCATCCGCGTTGGTGCGTGCCAGCACGTTGCTGCCGATGCCGATGCCGACGTTGGGATACCCCGGGACCTCCGCGATGGCGAAGCTCTCGTCGAGGCGCCGCGTCGCGAAGAGATGGTTCTGCGCGAACACGACGGCGCCGACGGCTCCCACGCGCACCGTCTGGGTGGAGGAGCTGGCGCTCGCGTCGCTCGAGACGTAGCCGTACTGTCCCTGGTAGTACAGGCCGCCTTCCACGCGCGCACGATTGCGCTCCTCGCCCGCGAGCGCACGCCAGCCGACGCCCGAGTCGATCCCCGGGTTCTGCACCGCCGAGGCATACGCGTCCTGGGAATCGGAGCGCGAGTTCGCCGTGAAGCTCGTCACGCGGCTGAGATCCAGCGGCATGATGAACGCGAGCCCGAAGGCGGAGCCGGTGCCGCCGGCGATGGCGTGGCTGGCCGTGAGGGAGAGCGTGCTGCGCTCGCCGATGCGCCGCGCGTAGTTGGCCGACACGGTCGTGATGCGGGTGCGGTCATAGCGGTCGATCGATGCATAGCCGACCCCGAACGTGCCCCAGGAGGCGCTCGAATAGTTGAGCGTCGAGGCGACCTGCGTGCGGATGGGGCTCACCGTGTCGAGCTGGCCGGTCTCGCGAAACGCCGGCGACGAATGCGACACCTCGACGTTGATGCCGCCGTATGCGCCCTGGTGCTCGAGGCCGATGAGCCAGTGGCCGCCGTCGCCCAGGTTGTCCGTGTGGCTGCCGACGAGAGCCGCGCGGGCCAGCACCTCCCACGGCAGCATCGTGAGCATCCCGGCTCCCACGAGCTGGAGCCTGCGCGAGCCCTCCGCCCGTCCCTCGAGCGTGAGCGTGTTGCTCATCCCGCGGCGCCACGTGCCGCTCGCGAACGCGGGTCCGTAATCGTCGCTCGCAAGGCCCAGGTCGTGGCGCACGCGTCCCGCCTCGACGCTCCAGTCGTCGAGCCCGGCGGAGAGCATCGTGTTCGTGATGAAGAAGGGCTGCGTGATCACCGTGTCGCGGCCGAGAAGGTCGCGCACGACGAGCCGCGCCTCCCCGCTTCCGCTCAGCACGGGGAAATTGTCGATGACGAACGGGCCGGTCGGCACCTTCGAGACGGAGCGCAGCACGTCGTTCACGTAGAGCTCCACCGTCGAGGGTGCGGCCGAGAGGCCCGAGATCACCGGCAACGGCTGGCTCACGAAACCGGGCGTGAGCGCGAAGTTGGTGCCATAGCGCACCCCGCCGAAGTACACCTCGCGCCCCCACATGCCGGGCCGCGTGGTGGTGTCGCCCACCAGCAGCGTCGTGCGGCGTTCCGGGAAATCGCGCGTGAGCCGGGTCTCCAGCCGCAGCCATTGCCGCGGCTCCTGGTCCAGGCGGTAACCCGCCAGGTTGCGCACGGTGGAGCTGGTGGTGAGCACGCCCCATGCTCCGGACAACCCCAACTCGCTCAGCAGCCCGAGGTCCCGCGTGCCGGCGGCGTCCTTCACCTGCGAATGCTGGTAGCTCACGTCGTAGTTCAAGAAGAGCGACGGGACCGCGGGGCTCACGGTGACGTGCTCCGGCAGCTCCTGCGACATGCGCATGACGGCGAAGGCTTTGGGCGAGAAGAGCAGCTGCACCGTCTGCGTCGACTCGTCGACCTTCGCCTGGAAGCCGGGAATCGCGGTGAGCGCCAGGTACTTCTGTCCCTTGAAGCGCAGGCTCGGCGCATCGGCCTGCACTTCCAGGCGCCACTCCTCGAAGGCCTCGGCGGGTGCGTAGAGGATGCCGCCGCGATGCACCAGGACCCACGTCCCGACGGTCGCGCCATTCACCACGACTTCCAGGGGCATGGCGCGGTCCGCGGGCGGGCTGGCCGGGGACGGTTCCTGTGCCAGTATGGTCCTGCAGAGGAGGGCGGCCGCGAGGGCCAGGCAGTGCGGGCGTCGCGCGCGTCGCACCGCGCCGCTTATTCGGAAACGCTCAGGTCGTAGCCCTGGGTGGTTCCGTCGTCGAAGGTCACGGCCAGCTTGAGGGCGCCGCCGGGAATGGTGGCGCCGGGCGCGGCGCGCAGCTCGACCGTGCGCTTCATCCCGGGCAATACGTAGAACGCGGTATCGCGCGAGGCGAGGCGCTGGCCGGCGCCGAGCGAGAGCTCCATGTCGCGCGCCTGTGCGTAGACCTTGCCCTGGTTCTCGCACGTCACGGAGAGGGCATCGGGCGCCATGCGCTGCGACGAGCATTGCAGGTCGCGCTTGAGCCCGGGCGGCGTGACGAAGACGGGCAGCGAGAAGGCGAGGGCGACCTGCAAGCGGACGTCCTTCGCGGATTTCGTCGCCTCGGGCACCTCGCGCACGATGAGGCGATAAGTGAGCTGCGAGTCGGTGGGCGGCGGGCCCACGCGCGCCAGCCGCACGACCTGCCGCGCGTGCGGCGCGAGCTTGAGGATGGGCGGGGAGAGGATCAGGTCCTCGGAAAGCGCGAGGTCGTCCTCTCCGGACGGCTTCTGGCTCCATCGGTACACGTCCGCCTGCATGACCAGCTCATCGTCGCCCTCGTTGGTCACGGTGACGGCTATGGCACGGTCGCGGGGCGACATGAAGATCCGGACCGGCGAAACGGAGAAGACGCCCGCGCTCGCCGGCAGCGCGACGCAACAGGTGGCGAGAATGAGCGCGCAATGGTGCAGGATCTTCGCGTGACGCAAGGCAGGGTCCGGGAGCCCGGGGTAAATTTTTCACCACCCTACCACGATCTCGACAAAATCTCGATCCGCGATACGCACGACTTTCCACGACGTGAGCGTGCCGGGAACGGTCGAGCCTTCGACGGTGCCCACTTGCGCGCCGTCGCGATAGACGTTGAGCAGGAAGCGCGGCGAGGTGCCCGCGGCGGGACTCCCGGCGGAGCAGCTGAGCGAGACCGCCGCGCCCTGCTGGCGCGTGCCGCAGTCGACGACGTCCTTGAACGCGGGAAACACCGTGACGCTCAGCGTGAAGGGCGCCGAGACGCCTTTCGCCAGCGCCGCGCCGCTCGCGATGGCGAGCAGCGTGGCCGTGGTCCATGCGCGCCAGCGGCGATCCCGCGGATCGCCGCCCCGCTCCTGCGACAACCCTGCCATGACGACCTCGCGTCTCAGTACGAGACCGTCAGGGTACGCGCGGAGGTGTCGTTGCAGCTTGCGGAACCGCAGGTGCCCGACTGGCTGCCGGCGATCGAGCCGTTCACCGTGAAGGGCTGCGCCACGCCGTTACCCGTGCCGGCGGCCGCGCTGAGCGACAAGGTGTAAGCCAGGTTCACCGCGGCGAACGTGCCGCCGGCCGCGTCGAGCGCTATCGTATAGGGCAGGTTGTTCGTGCAGGTCACGTTGAAGCCGCCTCCGGTCGCGGTGGCGGCACCCACCTGCCCGGAGGTATACGTGAAGGCGACGGCTGCCGGCGCCGACACGGTGCAGGCCGAGGTCAGCGTCACCGTGACGTTGAAGCCCTGGGCCGGCGTGGTGACAGCGTGGGCGGAAGCCGCGGCCAGGATCGAGCTGGCGGCAACGAGCGGCAGAAGAATCTTTTTCATGGTCACTCCCTTATGGCTTGTTGGTTGGTTGCGTGCGTTTGTTCGTTGGCCGTTCTGCTTGTGCTGCCTGTTCCCCGACGGCCTGGACGACGGAACCCATTCTGGGCACCCGCGCGATTGCATTCTATGATGCGGGTCACAAAACCACGAGGAATCAACGTGTTACAGCAAATGTTAACGGCATTTGTAACATCGCTGTAAAGAGCACATATCATTTCAGTTCAATGACATGCGCTGTGAGGTGCGTCACGGTTCCATCCACCGGAACGGGCCCGGGGGATTAACGGTTGCCGCAGTAACGCAGGATCAGGTCGTTTCCGACTTGGGGTCGCGCGCCAGCAGCCGCTCGACGGCGTCGCGGGCGGGAAAGCCGTCGAAAAGCACCGCATGCACCGCGGCGCAGATGGGCATCTCGATGCCATGCCGGGAAGCCAGGGCGACCGCCGCCCGGGCCGACGACACGCCTTCCGCGACATGGCCCAGGCCGGACAGGATGACCTCGAGCGATTGGCCTTGCGCCAGCCGCAATCCGACCTGCCGGTTGCGGGAGAGGTCCCCGGTGCAGGTGAGCACGAGGTCGCCCAGCCCGGTGAGCCCCGCGAAGGTCTCCGGGCGGCCGCCGAGCCGCACGCCGAGCCGCGCCATCTCGGCCAGGCCGCGGGTGACGAGCGCGGCGCGCGCGTTGCTGCCCAGGGCGAGCCCGTCGCAGATGCCGGCGGCGATCGCGATCACGTTCTTGAGCGCGCCGCCCAGCTCGACGCCGATCACGTCGTCGCTCGAATAGACGCGCAGGCGCGGCCCGTTGAGGCTCGCCGCGAGCGCCGCCGCGAACGCGGCGTCCGCCGAGGTGACGACCACCGCCGCCGGCTGGCCGCGCGCGACCTCGAGCGCGAACGAGGGCCCCGAGAACGCGCCCGCGCGCGCGCCACTCGGGAGGCATTGGGCCGCGATCTCGTGCGGCAGGCATCCGCTCCCGCCCTCGAAGCCCTTGCAGGCCCAAAGCCATGGCGGCGGCGCCGGCGCCCTTGCATCGCGCAGGATGTCGCGCAGTCCTGCCGTGGGCGTGGCCGCGATGGCGAGCTCGGCGCCTGCCAGCGCCGCGGCGGGCGAGTCGGGGACCCCGACGGTCTCGGGCAGCCGCACGCCCGGCAGGTAGCGGCTCGCACGTTCGTGGCGCAACGCCTCGCGCTGGGAGGCATCCCGGGCCCAGAGCCGGACGTCATGCCGCGCGGAGAACGAAACGGCGAGCGCCGATCCCCACGCTCCCGCGCCGAGGATCGCGACCTTCAAGGCTCAGCTGCCCCAGACGTGCGCGAGGCGCACATAGCCTTCCTGGCCGTCCCGATGGCGCACCTTCACCCAGCCGTCGGACGGCGGCTCGAGCAGGTCGAGCACCACCTGCTTGTACGCCTCGAACACGAGCGGTGCCCCCGCGTTGGGCGCGACGCGCACGTCGGCGACGGGCACCGTCACCATGACCGTGTGCCGGTCGCCGAGCGCGCGGTTCTCGATCCAGCCGACCTCCCCGTTCACGTCGCGCACCTTGGTCCACTGCTCCAGCTTCACCAGGACTTCGAACGGGTAGGCGCGGCTCGCGACGAAAAGACGGTCCGCGCGAGCCGAGGGGGCGTCATAGAGGATCGCGGCGCGATCGCCCACCGAGCGGAACTCCGCACCCGCCACCGGCGCGGCGGTGAGCGCGAGGCTGAGCGCGAGGAGCCCGGCCTTCAATTCAGTGCGAGGTCGTGGGCGTGATGATCTGCGAGGCGGGAGCCGCCGCGGCCTGCTGCTCGCGGCCCTGCTGGTAGATCGCCTCGAAGTTCACCGGGTTGAGGACCACGGGCGGGAAGCCCGCGCGCGTCACGGTGTCGGAAACCACCTCGCGCACGTACGGGAAGAGGATGTTCGGGCACGCGATGGCGAGGATCGCCTCGAGCTCCTGGGCCGGAACGTTGCGCACGGTGAAGATGCCGGCCTGCCCCGCTTCCACCAGGAACAGCGTCTTGTCGCCGACCTTCGCGGTGACCGTCACGGTCAGCACCGTCTGGTAGATGCCGTCCTCGACCCCGCTCGAGTTGTGGTGCAGCTGGATGTCGACCGTGGGCGCCTCGCGCTCGAGGAATGCCTGCGGCGCATTGGGGATCTCGAGGGACAGGTCCTTCACGTACACCTTCTCGATCGAGAACACCGGCTGGCTCTGCGCTTGGCTCATGGAACGTCCTTGTTGGGAGTGCGGGGAATGGGGCGCGCGATGCGCCGGGCTCAGGCGGCGGAAAGCAGCGGGTCGAGGCCGCCCGCGCGGTCGAGCGCGGCGAGGTCGTCGTAACCGCCGACGTGCCGCTCGCCGATGTAGATCTGCGGCACGGTGCGGCGTCCGGTGCGTTCCATCATCTCCTGGCGCCGGCCGGGCTCGAGGTCCACGCGGATCTTCTCGATGGTCTCCACACCCTTCGCCTTGAGGAGCCGCTCCGCCATGACGCAGAAGGGGCACACGCCCGTCGAATACATCAGGACTCTCGGCATCGCTTACTTCTCCACCGGAAGGCTCGCCTGCTGCCACGCGGCGAGCCCGCCCTTCAACTGGTAGACCGACTTGAATCCGGCCCGTTTCAGGGCCCGCACGGCCGCCGCGGCCTGGGTGTTGCTGCGCGCGGAGACGATCACGGCCTTCTCGCGGTAGCGCGCGATTTCCTCGAGACGCCCGGCGAGGTCGCGCACGGGGATGTTGCGCGCGCGCGGCAGGTGCCCGGCGGCGAAGTCCTTGTCCTCGCCGACGTCGAGCACGAGCGTCGAGCCCTGGTTCATGAGGCGCGTGGCGTCGAGCGTGCCGATCTCGTCGGCGCCGCCGACCAGGCGGCTGAGCTCCGGCCAGACGAGCATGAGGCCGCTCGCGACGAATACGGCCACGAGTCCGAGGTGCTGGACGACGAAATCACCCACCGAGGGAATCCACCAAGAGTTGCGATCCTGTGAACGGGCCGCGGCCCGTGAAAACGGACGATTTTACCAGACCGATGGCGCGCGCCGTCAGGCCGTGTGCCGGGCGAGCCACTGCAGCGACCACAGCGCCGCCATGCCGATCGCGACCGCGCCGATGGTGCTGCGCAGGAACATCGTGGCGACGATGGCGACCAGGCCCGCGCCCAGCCGCTCGTTGTGCGCCGAGAGGTCCACGCGGCCGTCGGCGACTCCCAAGCCGAGCGCCACGATCGCCGCGAGCACGGCCGGCGGCACGAACTTGAGCGCCTGGCGGAATCCGTGGGGAAAGCGCTGCGGATCGGCCAGCACGATGAAGGCGGCGCGCAGCGCGAACGTGACGAGCGATACGGCGGCGATCGCGATCCAGGTGCTCATCGGTGGCGCGCGCGTCCATGGGCGCGCTCGATGGCGAGGCCGACGGCGATGCCCGCCACGGCGGCCACCACCAGCGCCAAGCGATATGGCAGTCCCGCGGTGACGAGCGCCACCGCGGCCGCGACCACGGCCGCCGCGAGATCCGCCCGCGTGCGCACGACCGGCACCAGCAGCGCGATGAACGTGAGCACGACCGCGAAATCGAGCGACCAGCTCGCGGGCACCTGGGCGCCCGCCACGATGCCCGCGATGACCGCCGCCTGCCAGAACGCGTAGAGCGTGAGCGCCGAGCCGAGGAAGTGCCAATGGCGATGGCGCACGTCCCCGGGCTCGCTGTAGCGCTTCATGGTCGAGGCGAAGCTCTGGTCGGTCATGAGGAACGCGAGCAGCGCGCGCCAGCGCCGGTCGAGATGCGCGAGATGGGGCGCCAGCGCCGCGCTGTACATCAGGAAGCGCAGGCTCACGACGGCCGCGCCGGCGACCACGACGGCGACCGGCGCGCGCGCAGCGATGAGCTGGCAGGTGACGAGCTGCGCGATGCCCGAGAAGGAGAAGAGCGAGAGGGCGAGGCCCTGCCACGGCGTGAGGCCGGAGGCGATCGACACCACGCCGGCCACGAACCCGAACGGAATCGTCCCGAGCAGCACGGGGACCATCTCCCGGGAACCGGCGAGGGCTTCCTCGCGCGGGGATGCGGTTTGCACGGACACTTCGGAAAAGGACGAAGTGTAGCTGCTAAAATTCGTGCATGAAGAAACTCGTGATGCTGCGCCACGGCGAGAGCGCGTGGAACCAGGAGAACCGGTTCACCGGCTGGAAGGACGTGAACCTCACGGTGAAGGGCGAAGAGGAGGCCCGGGCCGCGGGCCGCCTGCTGCAGGCGGAAGGCTTCGACTTCGACGCCTGCTTCACCTCGGTGCTCACGCGTGCGATCCGCACGCTCAACCTCGCGCTCGGGCAGATGGATCGCCTGTGGCTGCCGGTGGAGAAGGACTGGCGCCTCAACGAGCGCCACTACGGCGACCTGCAGGGGCTCAACAAGGCGGAGACGGCGAAGAAGTTCGGCGAGGAGCAGGTGCTCGTCTGGCGCCGCAGCTACGACATTCCCCCGCCGCCCATGCCCGAGGGGGACCCGCGCGACGTGTCGAAGGACCGGCGTTATGCCGCGCTCAAGCCCGGGCAGTTCCCGCGCACCGAATGCCTCAAGGACACCGTGGCGCGCGTGGTGCCGTGCTGGATCGAGCGCATCGCGCCTCGCGTCGCCGCCGGGGAACGCGTGCTCATCGCGGCGCACGGCAACAGCCTGCGGGCCCTCATCAAGTACTTCGACCAGATGAGCGACGAGGCGATCGTGAACGAGAACGTTCCGACGGCCGTGCCGCTCGTCTACGAGCTCGACGACGCCCTGCGCGCGCAACGCCGTTACTACCTGGGAGATGCGTCCGCGATCGCCCAGGCCATGCACTCGGTGGCGAGCCAGGGCAAGGCGAAGCGGGCCTGAGAGCGCCACTCCTCGCGCTGCTGCTGCTCGCAGCCCTCGCCGCGCCCGCGGCGCCGAAGAAGGCGGCGCCGCAGGACGACCTGCGCGAGTTGCGCGGGCGCATCGAGAAGCTGCAGTCCGAGCTCGCGGCGACGGAAGGCTCGCGCACCGAAGCGAGCGACCAGCTGCGCAAGAGCGATCGCTCCGTGAGCGAGGCGCGGCGCACGCTCTTCGAGCTGTCGCAGCGCCGCCGGGCGCTCGAGGCCCAGCTCGCGGAGATCGGCCAGCACGCCGCGCGCGTGCGCGCCGACGCGTCCAGGCAGGAGGACCTCGCGGCGCGGCTGCTGCGCCTGCAATACGAGCAGGGTGCCCCCGACGGGCTGCGCCTGCTCCTCGAGGGACATAATCCCGCGGACGCCGCGCGCCACCTCGAGTACTACGGCTACATCCAGCGCGCGCGCATCGAGCTCATCGCGCACCTGCGCGACCAGGCGGCGCAACTGGAAAAGCTCGAAAGCGACGCGCGCTCCCGCCGCGAGGAGCTCGCGCGAAACGAGCAGGAACAAGGCGCCCAGGCGAAGCGTCTTGAAAAGGAGCGTGCGCAACGCGTGGCCCTGGTGGCGAAGCTATCCGGCGAGATCGCGCGAAACCGCCGGGAGATCGGGCGCCTCCGGCGCGACGAGGCGAGGCTCACCCGCCTGGTCGAGCAGATCGCCCGCGCCCTCGCTGCGAAACCGGCGCCGCCGGGGAAGGGGCCCGGCCGCCGGGCCGACCGCGTGGCGGACGCCTCCGCCTCGGCGCAGGCCTTCGCGTCGCTCAAGGGGCGCATGAGCTTTCCGGTGCGGGGCGAGCTGGCCAACCGGTACGGCGGCGCACGGGAGGCGGGGGCAGCCTGGAAGGGACTCTTCATTCGCTGCGCTACAGGTGAAACGGTGCACGCGGTTGCGGACGGGCGCGTTGTCTATGCAGACTGGCTGCGGGGCTTCGGAAACCTCCTCATCCTCGACCACGGGGGCGGCTACATGAGCCTCTACGGGTACAACGAAGGATTGCTTCGACAGGTTGGGGACAGGGTGCGCGCGGGGGACCCGATCGCACAGGCAGGAGCGACCGGGGCGAGCGCGGAATCGGGTCTATACTTCGAGCTACGCCGCAACGGCGCTCCCTTCGATCCGATGACGTGGATCGCGCCGTAAGGCGAACGGATGGACACACGGCTCCCCGCCCGGGGGGCAAGGAAAGGCAAATGGGCAAGAAATTCCAGCAACTCGGCCTCATCGTCTTCGGCGCGGCGCTCGGCATCGCCGCGAGCCTGCACTTCTCGGCGCTTGCCGACCGGCAAACGTCGGCGCTCACCCTGCCGGTGGACGACCTGCGGCTCTTCAGCGAGGTCTACGGGCGCATCAAGAGCGACTACGTGGAGCCGGTGGACGACCGCAAGCTGCTGAAGGAAGCGATCAACGGCATGGTGACGGGCCTGGATCCGCACTCCGCATTCCTCGACCAGGAAGCGTATCGCGACCTGCAGGTGGGCACGCAGGGCGAGTTCGGCGGCCTGGGCATCGAGGTGGGCGTCGAGGAGGGGTTCGTGAAGGTCGTGGCGCCGATCGAGGACACGCCGGCGTACAAGGCGGGCATCCAGGCGGGCGACCTCATCATCAAGCTCGACGACGTGTCGGTGAAGGGCCTGGGCCTCTCGGAGGCCGTGAAGCGCATGCGCGGCAAGCCCAACACCGAGGTCAAGCTCACGGTGCTGCGCAAGGGCGAGGACAAGCCGCTCGACTTCATGGTGAAGCGCGACGTGATCCGCGTGAAGAGCGTGAAATCGAGGATGCTCGAGCCCGGCTACGGGCTGATCCGCGTGACGCAGTTCCAGGAGCACACCGGCGAGAACCTCATCGCGGCGCTCAACGATCTCTACAAGCAGTCGAACGGCGAGCTCAAGGGCCTGGTCCTCGACCTGCGCATGAACCCGGGTGGGCTGCTCAATTCGGCCGTCGCCGTGTCGGCGGCCTTCCTGCCGAAGAACGCGCTGGTCGTCTATACCGACGGCCGCACCGAGGACGCGAAGATGCGCCTCACCGCGGCGAAGGAGAACTACGTCCGCGGCGCGTTCAAGGAAGACTACATCGCCAAGGAGCCCGCGGCCGCCAAGACCGTGCCGATGGTCGTGCTCGTGAACGGCGCATCCGCCTCCGCTTCGGAGATCGTCGCCGGTGCCCTGCAGGACCACCATCGCGCGACGCTGATCGGCACGCAGACCTTCGGCAAGGGCTCGGTCCAGACGATCCTGCCGCTGCCGAACAACCAGGCGGTGAAGCTGACCACGGCGCGCTACTACACGCCGAATGGCCGCTCGATCCAGGCGAAGGGCATCACGCCCGACATCGTGGTGGAGGATGCCGCCGACCAGAAGGTCCTGCTGCGCGAGGCCGACCTGCAACACCACCTGATGAACGAGGGCGACGAGGGCGCGGCCGCGGCGGCGGAGGCTGCGGCGGCCAAGGCGAAGGGCGGCGAGAAGAACACCTCCGCGCCCGCCACGACCAAGTCCGGCTCCGCGTCGCGCAAGGACGAGGCGAAGGAAGCCCGGAAGGACGACGGGAAGAAGGACCCCAACGCCAAGAAGGAGGACCTCCAGCTTGACGCGGCGCTCAACTTCCTCAAGGACCCGCACAATCCCCCCGCCTCGCCGCCCGTGACGCACTCGGCGGACGCGAGCGCCACGCAGTGATCGAAGGCCGGCGCAAGCCGGCCTTTTCACTTCACGTGGACGATACGCAGCGCCTGCGCTACAGCCGTCACCTGCTCCTCAACGAGTTCGGCGAGGACGCGCAGGAGCGCCTGCTCGCCGCACATGCGCTGGTCATCGGCGCGGGCGGCCTGGGCTCTTCGGCGCTCCTCTACCTCGCAGCGAGCGGCGTCGGCCGCATCACCGTGGCCGACGCGGACCGCGTGGACCTCACCAACCTGCAGCGCCAGGTCATCCATCGCGTCGATTCCATCGGCCAGCCCAAGGTCGCTTCGGCGGCCGCCGCGATCGCCGCATTGAATCCCGACGTGCGCGTGCAAGCGCTCGAGGAGCGGCTGGGGCCGGAGCGGCTGCTCCAGCTCGTGCGCACGGCGGATGTGGTGCTCGACTGCTCCGACAACTTCGCCACCCGCCATGCGATCAACCGCGCCTGCGTCGCGGCACGGCGCCCGCTCGTGTCGGGCGCGGGCATCCGCTTCGACGGCCAGGTGGCGGTGTTCGACATGCGCCGCGCCGACGCGCCGTGCTATCACTGCCTGTTCGCGGAGCACGCCCAGTCGGCCGAAGAGCGCTGCGCCACGATGGGCGTCTTCGCGCCCCTCGTCGGCGTGATCGGCACGCTGCAGGCGGCCGAGGCGGTCAAGCTGCTCGCCGGCCTCGGCGAGACGCTCGCGGGCCGCCTGCTGCTCTTCGATGCGCTCGCGAGCCGCTGGCATGAAGTGCGCCTCGCGCGGGATCCCCATTGCCGCGTGTGCGCGGGGCACCGCGCGGCCGCCTAGGAGAAGCTCGATGAAACGCGCGATCGCATTGCACGCTGCGGGCGCCGTGGCGCTGCTCGCCGCGCTCGCGTGTGCGCCGGCCCAGGCGCAGACGCTCTACAAGCTCATCGACAGGAACGGCAAGGTGACCTATGCGCAGGAGGCGCCCAAGGATTTCGACGGCAAGGTCATCCGCATCGACGTGAACCCGAACGCCAACACCGCGACGTTGCCGAAATTCCAGCCGCCTGCGACCAAGCCCCGCGCCGCCGCCGGCTCCACGGACGTGCGCGCCTTGCGGGAGCGCGTGGCCGAGCGCAAGGCCGCGCTCGAGCACGCCCAGAACGATCCGGCCGAGGAAGACGTCCAATGGGTCGGTAACGCCGGCGGAGGCACCCGCCGCGTCCCCACGGAGTCTTACCGGCGCCGGCTCGCGGAGCTCGAGCGCTCGCTGA
Organism: Usitatibacter sp.; assembly: GCA_035656735.1. GTDB lineage: Bacteria > Pseudomonadota > Gammaproteobacteria > Burkholderiales > Usitatibacteraceae > Usitatibacter. The sequence continues at coordinate 141,879 of DASRRY010000047.1, forward strand.
AGGAGGCGGAGGATGAGCTGCACGCAGCCGAGAAGAACGCTCGCTAGGATCGTCGCCATCGCGCTCGCCGCGGCGGGCCTCTCCGCCGCCGTCCATGCCGCGGAGTTCTACCGCTGGAACGATGCGGATGGCCGCGTGGTATACGGCGACAAGCCGCCCCAGGGCGCGCGCAACGTGACGCGGGTCGACGTGGATACGACCGACACGACCATCCCCGCGCGACGCGCGCCGGTGCCGCAACCCGCCGCCATTCCGGCGCCGGTGGCGCAGCCCGCCGCGCCGCAGGTCGACTATCTCACGCAACGCCGGGCGACCCGCGCGCGCCTGGAGGCCAGCCTCGCGCAGGCGCAGGCCCGCCTCGACCTCGCGCGGAAGAACCTCGCCGAGGCGACGGACATGGCGCCCGACGAGCAGCAGACGATCATCGAGAAGGTCGTGGATCCCTCGGAGACGCCGCAGGGACCGCAGCCGCAGCAGCTTCCCCAGACGGGCAATTCGAACATCCCGTTACCGCCCACCGTGCAGCAGAATCCGATCGACGAGTCCCACGTGCAGGTGGCGCGCGGCGGCATGTTCGGCATGACGGCGAATCGCCAGAATTGCACCGCCGTGGCCGGCAAGGGTCCGAAGCCGGTGGTGATCTGCCCGACGATCATCCCGAATGCCGCCTACCAGGAGCGGATTGCGGCGCTCGAGGACGCCGTCAAGAAAGCCGAGGAGGACGTCCACGCGGCCGAGCAGGCCTACCGGCGCGGGGTGGACTGAGCCGCCGCCTCGAGGTCCCAGCGCGGATGGATCGCGAAGTCCTGCACCGCGCTGGCTTCGGCGGCCGGATGCTTGAGGGCCGCCGCGAAGGCGATCATCGCGCCGTTGTCCGTGCAGAGCCTGAGCGGAGGGAAGTAGACTCGCGCGCCCCGCGCGGCCATGTCCGATTCGAGCCGCGCGCGCAAAGCGCGGTTGGCACCCACGCCGCCCGCCACCACCAGCGTGTCGAGGCCCTCACGCTCGAGCGCGGCACGGCATTTGGCCGCCAGCACGTCGACGGTGGCCTGCTGGAACGACGCCGCGAGATCGCGCCGCATGGCCTCGTCCGGCGTTCCCATCGCCTTCACGCGCGTGAGCACCGCCGTCTTGAGGCCGCTGAAGCTGAAGTCCAGGTCGCCGCTCGACAGCATCGGGCGCGGCAGCTCGAAGCGTGCCGCATCGCCCCCCTCCGCGAGCCGGGCGAGCGCCGGCCCACCGGGATACCCCAGGCCGAGAAGCTGCGCGGTCTTGTCGAACGCCTCGCCCGCGGCGTCGTCGAGCGTCTCGCCGAGGAGCCGGTAGCGACCCACGCCGTCCACGCGCATGAGCTGCGTGTGGCCGCCGGAGACCAGGAGCGCCACGAAGGGAAACTTCGGCGCCGGTTGCGCGAGCAGCGGCGAGAGCAGGTGGCCCTCCAGGTGGTGGATGCCCATGACGGGCTTGCCCAGCGCGAGAGCCACGCCCGCCGCGACGGATGCGCCGACGAGCAGCGCCCCGCCCAGCCCGGGCCCTTGCGTGAAGGCGACCAGGTCCACGTCAGCGAGGGCGCGGTCCGAGCGCTCGAGCACCTCGCGCAGCAGCGGCAGCAGCCGGCGCACATGGTCCCGCGATGCGAGCTCGGGCACCACGCCGCCATACAGCGCGTGCAGGTCGACCTGGGAATGCAAGGCGTCGGCCAGCAGCCCCGCCCGGGTGTCGTAGAGGGCGACGCCGGTTTCGTCGCAGGAGGTTTCGATGCCGAGGACGAGCAAGATGAGGGCGGGGCGGCCGCGAGGCGGCTTCCCGGGAGGGACGTTTCCTGATATTATGCTTGGCTTCCTGAAGCGTCTTTCATCCAGTTTCAATGCCTATCATCCGAGTCAAGGAAAACGAGCCGTTCGACGTCGCGCTGCGCCGTTTCAAGCGCGCGGTCGAGAAGACGGGCCTCCTCACCGAGCTTCGCGCCCGCGAGTTCTACGAGAAGCCCACGGCCGAGCGCAAGCGCAAGCATGCCGCCGCGGTGAAGCGCCGCTACAAGCGCATGCGCGCGCAGATGCTGCCGCCCAAGCTGTACTAAGCCGGACGGCCTGAAGGATTCCGCGGCGAGCCGGGCCCCGTGCCCCGCTCGCCGCGCTGCTTTGCAAGCCCCGATGGAGAAGCCATGAGCCTGCGCGACCGAGTCAACGAGGACATGAAGAACGCCATGCGCGCGCGCGAGGCCGAGAAGCTGGGCGCTCTGCGCCTGCTGCTCGCCGCGATCAAGCAGCGCGAGGTGGACGAGCGCATCACGCTCGACGACGCGGGGGTGATCGGCGTCATCGAGAAGATGATGAAGCAGCGCCGCGACTCGATCGAGCAGTACGAGCGCGCCGAGCGCCAGGACCTGGCCGACAAGGAGAAGTACGAGATGTCGGTGCTGCAGGCGTACCTGCCGCAGGGCCTCTCGCAGCCGGAGATCGAGGCGATCGTCGCCGAAGCGGTCGCGGCGTCCGGCGCCAGGGGCGCGGCCGACATGGGCAAGGTCATGGCGCTCGTCAAGCCGAAGGTGGCCGGACGCGCCGACATGGGCAAGGTCTCCGCCCTGGTCAAAGCGAGGCTCGGCTGACGATTGGGCCGTAGAATCGGCCCATGATCCCTCAGGAGTTCATCCAGTCCCTGCTGGGACGCGTCGACATCGTCGACGTGGTGGACCGCTACGTGAAGCTGCGCAAGGCGGGTGCCAACCTGCAGGCGTGCTGCCCCTTCCACAACGAGAAGACGCCGTCCTTCACGGTGAGTCCGTCGAAGCAGTTCTATCACTGCTTCGGCTGCGGCGCGCACGGCAATGCGATCGGCTTCCTCATGGAGTATTCCGGGCTCGCTTATCCCGAGGCCATCCGTGCGCTCGCGGAGCAGGTCGGCATGGAAGTGCCGGAAACCCGCGCGCCCGTGGACCGGGCCCGCACCACCGAGGCGCAGAACCTTGCGCAACGCATGACGGAGGCGCTCTCGTACTATCGCGCCGAGCTCAAGAAGTCGCGCGAGGCGATCGACTATCTCAAGGGCCGCGGCCTGTCCGGCGAGGTGGCGGCGCGCTACGGGCTGGGCTACGCGCCCGAGGGATGGCAGAACCTCGCGGCGGTGTTCACGGACTATGGCACCGCGGACCTCAAGGACACGGGACTGGTCATCGATTCGGAGCCCGACGAAGCGCAGGGCAAGAAGTCGCGCCGCTACGACCGCTTCCGCCATCGCGTCATGTTCCCGATCCTCGACGGCCGCGGCAACGTGATCGGCTTCGGCGGGCGCGTCATCGGCGCGGGCGAGCCCAAGTACCTCAACTCGCCCGAAACGCCGCTCTTCGAGAAGGGGCGCGAGCTCTATGGGCTCTACCAGGCGCGGCGCGCGATCCGCGACCGCAACGAGGTCGTCGTGGTCGAGGGCTACATGGACGTGGTGGCGCTCGCGCAGCACGGCGTGGAGAACGCGGTGGCGACGCTCGGCACATCGACCACGCCGCACCATGTCGCCAAGCTCCTGAAGCTCGCGGACAACGTGGTGTTCTGCTTCGACGGCGATGCCGCGGGACGCAAGGCCGCGTGGCGCGCGCTCGAGGTCGCGCTGCCCGAGCTCGCCGACGGCAAGCTCATGAGCTTCCTCTTCCTTCCGGTGGAGGACGACCCGGACACCTTCGTGCGCCGTGAGGGCAAGGACGCCTTCCTGCGCGCGGCGGGTCAGGCGAAGCCGCTTTCGCAGTTCCTCTTCGGGGAGCTCGCGTCCCACGTGGACATGACCACCGGCGAAGGCCGCGCGCGCTTCCTGTCCCAGGCGCGCCCGCTCCTCGAGCACGTGAAGGCGCCGGCCCTGTCCGCCATGTTGCGCCATCGCCTGGCGGAACTCGCCCAGCTCGACGCCCCCGAGCTCGACCGGCTCGTGCCCGGCCCTGTCCCCGCCCCTGCGTCCCGCCCGGGGTCGATGCCGCGACGGGGCGCGCCGGCCCGCACCCCGCGCAAGCCCATGAAGGGGCTCGAGGCCCAGCTCCTGGGCCGGGTCCTGGCGCGCCCGGAGATCGCGCTCGGGATTCCGGACGAAATCCTGGATGCCCGGACTCCGGCGGGTGCTGCCCTCGCCGAAGCGGTCATGTTCTTCCGCGCTCAGCCCGGTGCGACGCTGGGTCAAGCCAGTGCTCACTTCGAGGGTACGCAGCACCAGCCCGCGATCGCGGAAGCGCTGGATGAACCCCTTTTAAATCAGGTCGAAAGCCCCGACTTCGATCTGGTGGCCGAAGGGCGCGACCTGGTCGAGCGGATGCTCGCCGCGAAGCGCGCCCGGCGCAGCGCGGAGCTGCTCCCCCTGGTCGCGGGCGGCACCGCCACGCCCGAGCAGAAGGCGGAATACGAGGCCCTCATCGCCCGGCTTTCCCTCGCAAATCAGGGGAATGCCGGGACTGGGGAGCGGTCAAAACTCTGATACAATTGACGGTTTTCCCGAGATCGAGAGACGCCGGAGATGCGTAACGTGAAGAGCTCCAGCAAAGAGCACCACAAGGCCGAGGCGAAGGTCGCCGACGTCGAGGCGCAGAAAAAGCGCCTGAAGAACCTGATCGTGCTCGGGAAGGAGCGCGGCTACCTCACGTACGCCGAGATCAACGACCACCTGCCCGACGACATGACCGACGCCGAGCAGATCGAGGGCGTGGTCACGATGCTGGGCGACATGGGCATCTCCGTCTACGACGAGGCGCCCGACGCCGAGCAGCTGCTCATGGCGGAAGCGCCGCCGCCCATCGCCGAGGAGGACGTGATCGAGGAAGCCGAAGAGGCGCTCTCCTCGACGGTCGATGCCGAGTTCGGCCGCACCACCGACCCCGTGCGCATGTACATGCGCGAGATGGGCTCGGTGGAGCTCCTCACGCGCGAGGGCGAAATTGAAATTGCCAAGCGGATCGAAGACGGCCTCAAGCACATGATCCAGGCGATCTCGTCGTGCCCGACGACGATCGAGGAGATCCTGCGCATGGCGGAGCTCATCGAGAAGGACGAGATGCGCATCGACGAGCTCGTCGACGGCCTCGTCGACGAGGACGGCGAGGACCAGGTCGTCGAGGAGGAAATCGCCGACGACGAGGATCTCGAGGAGGCCGAGGAAGAGGTCGACGAGGGCGAGGAAGACGCCGTCGCGTCCGCGGACCTCGAGCAGCTGAAGCAGGACTCGCTCGTCCACTTCAACAAGATCCGCCGGCAGTACAAGAAGATGAAGAAGATCCTGGGCGAGAAGGGCTACCGCTCGCGCGCCTACAAGGACCTGCAGGAAGAGATCTCCAACGAGCTGCTCGCGATCCGCTTCACGGCGAAGCAGGTCGAGCACCTCTGCAACGGCCTGCGCGGGCTGGTCGAGCGCGTGCGCTCGCACGAGCGCGAGATCATGGAGCTCTGCACCAAGAACTCCAACATGCCGAGAGCCCACTTCATCAAGGTGTTCCCCGGCAACGAGACCAACACGAAGTGGGTGAACGAGGAGATCACGTCGGGCAAGGTGTACGCGAAGGCGCTCGACCGCTTCAAGCCGGCCATCGTCGAGCAGCAGGACGCGCTCATCACGCTGCAGAAGGAAGTCGGGATCCCGATCAAGGACCTGAAGGAGATCGCGCGCCAGATGTCGACGGGCGAGGCGAAGGCGCGCCGCGCCAAGCGCGAGATGATCGAGGCCAACCTGCGCCTCGTGATCTCGATCGCGAAGAAGTACACGAACCGCGGCCTGCAGTTCCTCGACCTGATCCAGGAAGGCAACATCGGCCTCATGAAGGCGGTGGACAAGTTCGAGTACCGCCGCGGCTACAAATTCTCGACCTACGCGACGTGGTGGATCCGCCAGGCCATCACGCGCTCGATCGCGGACCAGGCGCGCACCATCCGCATCCCGGTGCACATGATCGAGACGATCAACAAGATGAACCGCATCTCGCGCCAGATCCTGCAGGAGACGGGGCAGGAGCCCGATCCGGCGACGCTCGCGATCAAGATGGAGATGCCCGAGGAGAAGATCCGCAAGATCCTCAAGATCTCGAAGGAGCCGATCTCCATGGAGACGCCGATCGGCGACGACGACGACTCGCACCTCGGCGACTTCATCGAGGACCAGGCCGGCCTGGCACCTTCGGACTCCGCGCTCTACGCGAGCCTGCGCGAGGCGACCAAGGACGTGCTCGACTCGCTCACGCCGCGCGAGGCGAAGGTGCTGCGCATGCGCTTCGGCATCGAGATGAACACCGACCACACGCTGGAGGAGGTCGGCAAGCAGTTCGACGTGACGCGCGAGCGCATCCGGCAGATCGAGGCGAAGGCGCTGCGCAAGCTCCGCCACCCGTCGCGCTCGGAGAAGCTGCGCAGCTTCCTCGAAGGCGAGTCCTGACCGAAAGCCCGCTCCGGCGGGCTTTTTTCATGGCGACGCCGTCCCGCCGGTGAGCACGCCGCACCCCCGACGACTCGATCCCTGCCCGTGTGGCAGCGGCCGGCGCTACAAGGATTGCCACGGTTCGCTCGCCACCGCCGCACCGCTTCCCGAAGCCTTCACGGAGGCGTTGGCGCTGCGCACGGAAGGCACGCCCGACACGGCGCTGGCCCGGCTCGATGCGGGCCTGCGCGAGAGCCCTTCGTCGGCCATCCTCCACAACCTGCGCGGGCTTGTGCGCCAGGACCTGATGGACCTCGACGGCGCGTTGGAATCGTTCGACGCGGCGCTTGCGCTCGATCCGTACTTCATCGAGGCCCACGTGAATCGCGGGCTGCTGCTCCTGCTGCGCGGCGAGCACGCGCGCGGCTTCGACGAGTACGAGTGGCGCACGCGCGTGCCGGGCTATGCCGACTACGCGAACTTTCCCTTCGGCATGCCGCGCTGGAAAGGCGAGCCGCTCGCCGGCCGCTCGATCCTCGTGCACGCCGAGCAGGGACAGGGCGACACGATGCAGTTCGCGCGCTTCCTGGAGCCGCTCGCGCGCGCCGGCGCCGCCATCGACCTCTTCTGCCATCCGCCGCTCGCCTCGCTCCTCGCGCGCGTGAAAGGGGTGCGCCACGCCATGAGCGAGTTGCGCGAGCGCCCGGCGCACGACTTCCATGCATCGATCCTCGACGTGGCGCGGGCGCAACTGCGCGAGCCGCAGGCGCCGCGCTGGCCCGGTCCCTACCTCTCGCCGCTGGCCGAGCGGCGAAAGAAGTTCGTCGATCTCGCACGCTTGCCGGGTCTGCGCATCGGCCTCGCCTGGAAGGGGAGCCCGCTGCACGGCAACGACCGCAATCGCTCGCTGCCGCGCGGCATGGCGAAGCGCCTCGTGCGCGGCGGCGGCAGCTTCCTCAACCTGCAAGTCGGCGAGTCGCCGCTCGCAGGCGGCATGTTGGACATCGCGCCCCGCATCGGTGATTGGGACGACACCGCGGCCATCCTCGCGGATGTCGACCTGCTCGTGACCGTCGACACCGCGATCGCGCACCTGGCCGGCGCGATGGGACGGTCCGTGCTGTTGCTGCTGCCCTTCAGTCCCGATTGGCGCTGGGGCGCGCACGGCGACACCACGCCGTGGTATCCGTCCATGCGCCTCGTGCGCCAGCCGCGTCCCGGCGACTGGGACGGCGCGATCGAGGCCGCGATCGCGCGCTACCCCGGCTAGATCTCGAGCGTCGCGATCAGGGGCAGGTGGTCGGAGGCGATGCGCGCGAGCGCGCTGCGGTGCACCTCGAGGCGCGTGAGGATTTCGCCCGGGTGCGCCCACAGGCGATCGAGCGAGAGAAATGGCCGCCGCGCCGGGAAAGTCGCCAGCGCGGGCGTGCGCGCGAAATGCTCGTGCAGCCAGCGCAGCGGCCGCCCCCACAGGAACCATTCGTTCAGGTCGCCCACCAGCACCGCGCGGTCCTCGGGACGCTCGCGGAAAAGCGGCAGCAGCGCCTTCACCTGCTCGCGCCGTTCCGCCGGGCGCAGCCCCAGGTGCGTCGCCACCACGCGCAACGGCCGGCCGCCGCAATCGAGGTCGGCCGCGATGGCCCCGCGCGGCTCGCGGCGCCCGAAGCTCAGGTCGATCAGCTCCCTTTGCAGCACGGGGCAGCGGGTGAGCAGGCCGTTGCCGTAGTGGCCGTCGTGGCGCATGAGGGTGGTGCCCGCGATGGCATGGAAGCCGGTCTCGCGCCCGAGCCACTCGAGCATGTCCCCGCCGCGATCGTGCGCCTCCACTTCCTGCAGCGCGACGACATCGGCGTCGATCTCGCGCAGCACGCCGAGGATGCGCTCGGGATCGCGGCGCCGGTCACGCCCGATGGCGCGATGCACGTTGTACGAGGCGAGCCGCAGCCGGGACATGGCGTCACGCGGGGACGCGGCGGATCACCCGCTGGGCGAAGAAAGCCAGCATGCCGATGATGAGCACGCCCGCGGCGACGGCCCATGCATTGATGCTCGAGGGCTCCTCGAGCGCCGCGGCGAGCTGGTCGCTCAGCACCGTCGCGGCGAGCATCCCCGGCATGATGCCCACCAGCGTGCCGAGCACGAAGTGGCGCAGCGGCACGCGCAGCGCGCCCATCGCGAGGTTCACCACCGGGAAGGGCGCGACGGGCACGATGCGGACCATCATCACCGCAAGCAGCCCGCGCCGGTGCAGGAAATGGGCGATGCGCCTCAGCCTCGGGCCCGTGAAGCGCTGGACGCGCTCGCGCCCGATGATGCGCCCGGGCAGGAAGGTGAGGATCGCCGCGATGACCATGCCGGCCGTGCCGAGCGCGAACCCGCGCCACGGGCCGAACGCCATCACGGCGGCGATCGTGATGATCCAGCGCGGGAACATGAGCACCGCCGCCGGCGTGTAGGCGGCCACGACGAGGATCGGCGCCCACCAGCGACCGGTGAACCAGTCCGCCCACGCCGCCGCGCGCTCGAGCGTGACCCAGCTCGCAAGCGGCGTGCGCGTCCAGACCAGCGCGAGGATGAAGGCGAGCACGATGATGCCGCTCGAGACGAGGGCGAAGCGGCGCAGGGGAAAGCGCTTCGCGGCGCGGCGTTCGGGCACGACGCGCGGGACGATCTGCTCGAAGAGCGGCTCCGCCGGGTCGCCGATTTCAGCGATGAGCAGGGCGCTTGCCGGAAGCTCCGGCGCGTCGAGCGGCAGCAGTCGGCGCTTGTCGTCTCCCAGCGCGTGCACCGCGCGGTTCAATGAGCCATGCTGCGCGATCGCGCGCTCGACCTCCTCCACGGTGCAGCCCGAGTGCTCGGCGACGAGGCAATCGCGAAACCGCCGCACCGCGCGCGCCACCGTCGCATCGCCCCCGGCTTCCAGGGTCACGTCGCATTCCGTGTCCATGCCCATGGAGCGGTTGCTCAGGTTCGCCGAGCCGATGCGCAGCCACTCGTCGTCGACGACGCAGATCTTGGAGTGCACGTCGAGGCACGTTCCCTCGGCGAGGCCGTGCACCTGGGGATACACCACGTGCAGCCGCCCGTGCACGTCGGCCGCGCGCAGCTCGCGCACGAGGCGGGTGCGCAGGTTCGTCATCGTGAGCTCCTCGAGCCAGCCGTGGCTCAGGAGTCGCGTGACCACCAGGATCTCCGGTCCGTCGGGCCGGGCCAGGCTGCGCTTGAGCGCGGCGCCGATCACGTCCGAGGTGAAGTACTGGTTCTCGATGTAGAGATAGCGCCGGGCACGCGCGATCATGTCGAGGTACAGCGCCTCGACCTCGCGCAGGCCGTCGTAGTCCTCGAAGGGCGGCGCGGTGCGGGAGACGGCCACGCGCGCGTCGTGCGCGTCGGGCTCGAGCCCCCCGGGCCACGGATCGTGGCGTCCGGCGTGCGGCTTCACCGCGATCACTTCGCCCGTCGCGTCGTGCCAGCGGCCGTAGGCGATGCGGGCGAGGGCGCATGCGGCCTCGCCGTCCACGGCCATCATCGAATCGTGGAAGGGCGGGTACGGCTTGCCGTCGAAGATGCGGCGCGGATCGGCGGCGGTGTGCGAGCGCGTGTCCCAGCGCTTGTTCGTGAGGTCCAATCCCCCGGAGAAGGCGATCCGGTCGTCGATCACGACGATCTTCTGGTGGTGCGAGCCGCCGACGGGGTGCGTATCGTCGAAGCGAAAGTCCACGCGGCGGTGCGGCGTCCACGAGATGCCGAGCGTGGGCGGCAGCTCGCGGTCCGCCCCGAACACCATCGGGTAGTCCCAGTTCAGGATGCGGATGCGCAAATGGCGGTTCCCGGCAGCCAGCCGGTTGAGAAACTCGCCCAGCCGCACGCAGCCCCCGCCTTTGTCGTCTTCGTTGCAGAGGGGCGTGCGGGAATCGAAGTCCCAGCCGACGATCGTGATGGAGCGTTGCGCCTTTTCGGCGGCGAGCATGAACGCCCGGAAATAGTCCTCCGCGTCGACGATGAACGCCACGCGCGGCGCATTCGCGACCGACGTGCAATTGCGCCCGGGCTCGAAGAGGGTGTCCGTCATCAACCGTATTCGACACGACGGGCGTTCCACCCATGCCCTGCCGGACACGGGCCGGGTGGACTATGAAGCGGCCGCCCCGCTCAATACCGAGTTCATGAAGCGCAGCCTCTCGACCAGGGCGCGCAAGAGCGCCATCGCGAAGGCGGGGCGCGCGCCCACCACCTGCAGCAGCGAGGGGCGGTCCACCGAGAGCAGCACGCAATCGAGCTCCGCCGTGGCGCTCGCCGTGCGCGCGGACTGGTCGACCAGCGCCATCTCGCCGAAGGTGCCACCCGGGTTCACGTACTCGACCACGTGCTCGCGGATCGAGATCGCGACGCGCCCCGACTTCACCACGTACATGAAGGCGCCGGTCTGGCCCTCGCGCATGATGTTCGCGCCGCTCCAGTGCCGCACGATGGCGGCTCGTGGCAGGGCCGCCTCGAAGTCGGCGAGCAGGTTCTTGTCGAAGACCGAAAGCTCGCGCGCCGACGCGGGAAGCGGCGTGCGCCGCGCCGCGAGGCGCGCGGCGATGAAGCGCAGGCGATCCGACATCACGCTCATGATCATCAGCGCGAACTGCGGCGCCCCGGCGAGCGCCTGTTGCAGCTCGGCCGCGGAAAGCGAATGGGCCACGACGTCCGTGCGCGCGGTGGCGCTGGCGCTGCGCGGCCGCTCGCTGATCACGGCCATCTCGCCGAAGACGTCGCCCGCCTTCATCACGTCGAGCGGCTTGCCGCCGATGGTGAGCGCCACCTCCCCGGAGACCACGAAATACATGCGGCTCGCGGACTTGCGCGAGAAGAGCCCGGCCTTCGCCGGGTCGTCCTCCGCGAAGACCGCGGCGCCGGCGGCGAAGCGTTCCTCGCGTCCGGAGGCGCGGAAGAGCGCTTCGGCGACCCGGGCGTCGTAGAACGGGCTGCTCGCGGCCTTGAACGGGGCGGAGGCGCCCGGTGCCTCCGTCGCCTGTGTTGCCTGCGGCTTGGTGAAGTCGAAGTCGTCCATCGGATTAGAATGCCGCATCGCGATCGCGACGGGCCTGTAGCTCAGTCGGTTAGAGCAGGGGACTCATAATCCCTTGGTCCCTGGTTCGAATCCAGGCGGGCCCACCCTCCCCGGTGGCATCCCCGCGCGGTTGCATTGTAGCGACTCCCTCCAACTCCCCGGCGTTTCCCCGCGCTTGCGCGTCGCCGCGTCGCAGGAATGCAAAATTCGCATTGCTGTTTCACATATCGAAACTCGTGTGTCATTTTGTCCACGCCTCCGCACAAAGCTGTTGCAGGGCTGAACGCCGGGTGATAGTTTCGCAACGCAATTTCATCACACAATAAAAATGCGGTCCCGAGGAGAAAAGTTGGTCCTGCCTTCGCCGTTGCGCGCCCTCACCGGCCTCGTGTGTACGTGCCTCGCCGTCAGTGCATGCAGCGGTGCCGGCGAGACCACGGTGGGAGGCCGCCCGCTCCTCTATCGCAACGCTCCCAGCGATGAAGTCGAGATGAAGGCGGGCATTCCGCGCAAGGTCGACACGGCGGAAGCGCCAGCCCCGGTGCGCCCGGCTCCTGCCCCGCGCCGCGAGCCGGCGCCGGTCGTCGCGCAGTCGCAGCCGGCACCCCGCGCCGGTTCCTCCGCCGCCGCCGCGGACACCGAGCTCGCCGCTCGCTATCCGCAGGTATCGCGCTACGGCGATCTGCTATTCCTCTCCGGCCAGATCGCGAACGACCTGCGCACCGGTGCGTTCGAGTCCAACCAGGACATCGAGGCCCAGACCCGGCGCGCGCTCGAGAACGTGCGCACCATCCTCGATGCGAACCGCCTGACGATGGCGAACATCGTGTCGGTGACGGTGTACATCACGAACATTTCCCGCCTCTCCGCCGTCGACGCGGCGTACCACGATTTCTTCAAGGGCGTCCCGCCGGCGCGGACCGTGGCGGAGGTTTCCAACCTGCCCCGCGGAGCGCTCGTCGAGTTCACCGTGGTCGCGGGGAGGTAAGACGGGATGCGATTCACGAATCAACGATGGAAGACAAAAAGGAGGATGGCGTGAAATCGAAACGAGGGTTGTTTGCTTTGGGAATCTTCGCGGCCGCGATGGCGGGAGCGGTGACCGCCTACGCGCAAGCGCCGGGATGGGGCACGACTCCGGTGTTCCCCTCGGTCCCGGTCGTGGGCGAGCACCAGAACCTGCGCAACCTGTATCGCCTGCGCTGCGGGGTGTGCCACGGCGGAAACGGCGAGGGGACCAACAACGACTATCCGCGCCTGGCGCCGGCGCTGAAGGGCAATCCCTTCATCCAGCACGCGCCCAGTGCGGCGATCATCGCGGTGATCCGCAAGGGCCGCACCGGCCCGCAGCGCCTCTACCACGAGTCGTATCCGAACATGCCGGCCTTCGGCGCCGAGGCGGTCCCGGACGCGGACGCACTGGTCCAGTTCCTGAAGACGGACCTGCAGCAATGAACAATCGAGTGGAGGAAAAACTCATGAAGTGGCGTACCACGAGCCTTGTGAAGGTCGCGGCCGCGGCCCTGGGCCTCGCGTTGCCGTTCCTGGCAACCGAGTCGCAGGCGATGCCGAGCTTCGCCCGCCAGACCGGCATGGTCTGCACCTCGTGCCATATCGGCACGGACAACGTCCCCAACTTCACCCGTACCGGCCGCATCTTCGCGATGCGCGGGTATACGCGCCCTGTCGTGCGCGAGAAGCTGCGCGTCGACGGCCAGATCGAGGGTGAGCCGCAGTACGGCGGCAACTACCTCTCGCTCAACTGGACCGACTTCTTCGCGGCACGCCTGGTCTCGGAATTCGCGCAGCAGTCGAAGACCAACGGCGTGAAAAGCGACGTGACGTCCGCGCCGCTCGCGCGCATGGCCCTGTTCTACACCGGTCCGATCACCGACTGGCTGGGCTTGTGGACGGAGATCGGCTACCTGGGCAACCAGTCGCTCAACTCGGTCAGCGTGGCGAACCCGGGGCCCACGGGCACCAACCTCTTCGCCTATGACGAATACCGGCTGTCCACCTCGCGCACCATCGGCGAAAACAGCTTCATCGGCATGTCGCTGGGCAACGAGCCGGGCGACGTGGTGACGCAGTTCGTGTTCCCGCTGGGCGTCCCGCGCTTCTTCAACCTGGGGCAGGGCGGCGTGGGCAAGTCGCTCAACATGAGCACCCTGAGCCTGCACGGCTTCTTCGCCGACCAGCTGTGGCTGCAGTTCGCCGCGCAGTCGGGGGTGACCAACGCGAGCTTCTCGAACGGGTGGCAGCAGTACTACTCGATCGCGTACAACGCGGGCCGGAAGACGGACAACGACTGGTGGTTCGCGCTCGAGTACGAGACCGGCAACGACAACGCGTCGATCCTCACGCCGGTGAAGGCGAGCTTCATCTGCCCGACGACGTGTCCCGCGGGCGTGACCGACGCGTCGCTGTCGTTCACCAACACGCTGGGTGGTGCTCCGGTCGCCGGCGCGCCGGTCGAAGTGGTCAAGAACTTCGACACGTACAGCGCGCACGTGGACTACATCGTGGCCGACAAGGGCCCGCATTCGTGGGTCGCCATGCTCCAGGCCAACGGCATCAAGGAAGACTTCAAGAGCGGCGCCTCGACCAAGCGGCAGCTGTGGGGCGCGTACATCCGCTACTTCTGGCAGCGCACGTACGGAATCCAGGCCTCCTATGCCAAGGACACCACGTACGAGTACACGAGCCCGACGGGCGTCAAGTCCGACTTCGGCAAGCGCTCGTCGAAGAACATCGTGCTGTTGTGGAACCCGGCGATGAACTTCAGCATGCACCTGAACTACAGCCCGAGCTCGACCAACGCCGTCTATACCGAGGCGACGACCACGCCGGCGCAGGTCAACGCGCTGACGCGTGAAACCTCGAGCTGGAACTGGGGTGTCGAGTACAGCTTCTGAGAACCTCCTGCGTTTGAAGTGAGTTACCTCCCCGGGCCCCGCGCCCGGGGAGGTTCTTTGCCCGGTCTCCCGAATGGTCCGCGTCTGGGATCTGCCTACCCGGCTCTTCCACTGGGCGTTGGCCCTGGCGTTCGCCGGCGATTGGCTCACGCGCGACGCCTCCCGGCTCGATTTCCATGAATTCCTTGGCTATGCCATCGGCGGTCTGGTCTTGTTCCGCCTGGCGTGGGGCTGGCTCGGCACGCGCTGGGCGCGGTTCTCGAGCTTCCCGCTCTCCGCCGCGGCGGCATGGCGCTATTTCCGCGGCATGCTCGGGCGCGGGCGGGACCGCCACGTCGGCCACAATCCGGCGGGCAGCTGGGCCATCTACATGTTGCTCACGCTGGCCGCGTTGCAGGTCGTCACGGGCGTGGTGGCCCTGGGTGCCGAGCAGCACCTCGGACCGCTCGCGGGCGTGCCTTCCTTCGCGCTCGGCGACGCGGCGCATGCGGCCCATCGCATCCTCGCGTACGCCATGCTGGCCGTCGTTGGCGTCCATGTCGGCGGCGTTCTCGTGGGCACTTTCCTCGAGCGGGAGAACCTCGTGGGCTCGATGCTCACGGGGCGCAAGCACGCGCCGGCCTCGGACGGCGTTCCCGCGCGCGGCGGCGTGGCCGGCGTGATGATCGCGCTCCTCGCCGTTTCCGCGTTTGCCTGGTTCGCCGGAGGGCGCGCCGATGCGCGCATGCAGCGTGCCATCGCCGCACTGGCCCTGCCGCGCGACCCGCGCTGGCAGTCCGAGTGCAGCGGCTGCCACCTGGCCTACCACCCTTCGCTCCTTCCGGCTCGCTCGTGGCAGCGGCTCTTTTCCGGGCAGCACCAGCACTTCGGCGAGGACCTCGACCTCGCGGATGAAGCCGTGCGCCAGCTCGAGGACTACGCCGTGCGCAATGCGGCGGACACGCGGCCTTCGCCAGTCGCGTGGAGGATCGCACGATCGGTGGACACCGGCTCCGCACCGCTTCGGATCAGCGAGACCGCCTATTGGCGCGCGCGCCATGAGCGACTCGATCCGGCTCTCTTCAAGAGTGTCCATGCATCCGACTGCGGCGCCTGCCATCGGGATGCGGACAGCGCATCGTTCTCTGCGCTCGCCATCCGTGTGCCCGAGGGCCCCCCGCCCGCGCGAGGGTCCAAATGACGCCGCTGGCCCGCGGTCTGCTCGCCACGGCGGTCCTCGTCCTGGGCAGCGTGCGGCCAGCCGCGGCCGCGCCCGTGGACGACCTCCTGCATCGCTACCAGTCGCAGGGTGCCGGGCCGTTCAGCGCGGCGGCCGGCGAGAAGTTCTGGGACACGCCGCATGTCGATGCCGCGAGCGGGGAGCCGCGCAAATGCGCGCTTTGCCACAGCACCAACCTCTCGGCCACCGGCAAGCACGCCGTGACGGGCAAGGCGATCAAGCCGCTTGCGCCCTCGGCGAATCCCGAGCGCCTGAGCGACGCCTCGAAAGTCGAGAAGTGGCTCGAGCGCAACTGCAAGTGGACGCTGGGCCGTTCGTGCACGCCGCAGGAGAAAGGCGACGTGCTGGTCATGATACGAAGCCGATAAGGAAAGAACCGATGAAGCGAATCCTTGCCCCCCTTGCGCTCGCGCTCTACGGTGCGCTCTACGCGTCCCTCGCACCGGCGTACGTGCTGGTGCCGAAGGATCCCACCTACCTCAAGGAATGCGGCTCCTGCCACACCGCATTCTCGCCGCAGCTGCTTCCGGCGGCCTCGTGGCGCCGGATCATGGGTCATCTCGACCAGCATTTCGGCGACTCCGCGCAGCTCGATGCGGCGGGCCGGGACGCGATCACGCGCTACCTCGTCGATAACGCGGCCGATCACGCGAACAGCGACGAGGCGCACGTGATCATGCGTTCGCTCGGCCCGGGCGAGGTGCCCGCACGCATCACCGACGTACCGTTCATCGCCGGCTTGCACGCGGCGGTGATGGATCCGCGCTGGCAAGGCCAGCCGCGGCCCAAGCGCCTCACCGAGTGCGAGGTCTGCCACGTGCGCGCGCCGAAGGGGGATTACCGCATCCAGGCGTTCTCGGTATCGGACGAGCTCTTCTCGGAAAGCAAGGGAATGCGATGATGCTCAGGCTGATCCTGCTGACAGCGCTCGCCGTCCTGGTGACCGTGCCCGCGTTCGCCATCGACGACCGTTTCGATCCGAAGAAATACGACAAGGGCGGCTTCGCACCCATCACGGACGACACATATGCGAAGGAGTGCGGCAGCTGCCATTTCACCTACCTGCCGGGAATGCTGCCCGAAAGGTCGTGGCATGCGCTCATGGCCCAGGCGGACAAGCACTTCGGCGAGGCGCTGGGCCTCGCCCCCGATGTGAAGAGCCACATCGAGGGCTATCTCGCGACCAACGCGGCGGACCGCTCGCCGTACCGGGGCTCCGAGCTCATGCTCTGGGAGCTGCCCGCCAGCGCCACGCCGCTGCGCGTCACGGCGCTGCCACTGATGCGCCATCGCCATGTCGTGATGCGCAAGCTGATGGAGCAGGTGAACGTTCCGTTGAAGAACTTCACTAATTGCGAGGTATGCCACGAGAACGCCTCGAGCGGCTCGTTCGCCTATGATCGCATCGTCGTTCCCGGAGTGAGCAAGGTCGTTCGTCCGGGAGGCATGTTCTGACCGGCTCACGGCCGAATCCGCGAAGCCGCCGCACCAGAGGTATCATCAACCCACCAGGAGGTAAGTCGACATGGAAGACAAGAAGGTCACGAGAAGGGCATTCTTCCGCGGAGCGGCCACGATCGCGGGTGCCGCGGTCGCCGCGAGCGTCATCCCGATTCGCGTCGCGCATGCGCAGAAGGCCGACAAGAAATCGATGCAGTACCAGGACTCCCCGAAGAACGGGCAGGAATGCGACCAGTGCACCTACTTCCAGGCGCCGAACAAGTGCGGCATCGTCGACGGCGATATCTCGCCCAAGGGCTGGTGCGTCGCGTTCAACGCGAAGAAGTAGCGCCGTGCGGGCGCGCGGCGGCGCCGCGCGCCTCCTTCCTTGACGCGCCGGGCGATGCCCGCGCGGCATCCGTCCCGCCGCGCGATCGCACGTGCGCCCGGACGATGTCCTGCGCATCCTTGCGGTAGGCGCTCCGGCTGCCGCCGAGCAGCCAGAGCCGCAGCAGCCCGCTCAGGAACATCATGGTCTCGAGCGCCGCGATGCGCGGCTTGACCCCCGGCGCGAGCGATCCGTCCACATGCGCCTGCCGGTAAGCCGACTCGAAGGCGCGCACCAGCTGGCCGGTGTTGCGGGCGGCGCAGGCGAGCTCCTCGCCCATGTCCTGCACGTACTCGCACTTGAATTGCATCACCGTGAACGCGACGCGCTTGCGCGGATCCTTCTCGAGGCCGTGCAGCACTCCCAGGAGGAAGCGCTCGATGCGCTCGAGGGCCGGCAGTGCCGCGCTCTTCAGCAGCTCCGTGTCGGCTTCGTCGAGCAGCGGCACGGAGACCTGCTCGCGGATCGCGCGCAGGATATCGCGCTTGCCGCCGAAGTAGTGATACACGGCGCCCCGCGTGACGCCGGATTCCCGCGCGATCTGCTCGAGCGTGGAATGGGCGATGCCGTAGCGGTCGAAGCACCTGAGCGCGCCTTCGACGATCGCGCTGCGGGTGCGTGCGGCTTCCTGTTTCGTCCTGCGCATCGGCGGATCGTGCCTTACATACGTCCTTGAACGTATATATAATAGCCGATCGGCCGCCCCGCCGTCTCCCTCCCGGATCCCATGAATCTTCTTCCGACCGTGCGCCGCCGTGGCGCCCTCGCCGTCCTCGTTGCCAGCCTTGCCGTCCTTTCCGCGTGCGCGAAGAAGGATGGTGACGCGAAGGCGGCCAACGCGCCGCCGCCGGCGCTGCCGGTGACGGTCATCGAGGTGAAGATGCAGAAGGTGCCCATCTCGCTCGAGGCCGTGGGGCAGGCGACGGGCTCGCGCGAGGTCGAGATCCGCGCGCGGGTGAACGGGATCATCGAGAAGCGCGCTTACGAGGAAGGCGCGGCCGTGCCGGCGAACACCACGCTCTTCGTGATCGACCCGCAGCCCTACGAGCTCGCCGTGCAGGATGCCAAGGCCGCGCTCCTCCAGGCGACCACCGCGCGCGACCTGGCGCAGGTCGACGTGAAGCGATTGGAGCCGCTCGCGAAGGATCGCGCCATCTCCCAGCGCGAGCTCGACCAGGCGGTGGCGCAGCTCAAGAACTCCACGGCGGCGATCGCCTCGGCCGAGGCCAAGCTGAAGGAGGCCCAGCTGAACCTCTCCTATACGCGTGTCACGACGCCCATCGGCGGCATCACCGGGCGCGCGCTGCGCTCCGAGGGATCGCTCGTGACCGCCAACACGGACTCGGCGCTCCTCACGAACGTCACGCAGGTGAACCCGATCTGGATTCTCTTCCCGCTCGCCGAGCGCGACTTCGACAGCGTGCGCGGCGCGCAGCGCAGCGCCCGCGTGCAGATCGTCGACGAGTCCGGCAAGCTGCTGGCCGACAACGGCAAGCTCAACTTCACCAGCACGACGGTCGACACCAAGACCGGCGCCGTGCAGCTGCGCGCCGAGTTCGCGAATCCGCGAACGCGCTGGCTCCCGGGGCAGTTCACGCACGTGCGCGTCCTCGCGGGCGACCAGGACGCGATCCTCGTGCCGCAGGCCGCGGTGCTGCAGACCGAGCAAGCGAAGGTGGTGATGACCGTCGGCGCCGACAACAAGGTCGTGCCCAAGCCGGTGCAGACCGCCAGCTGGATCGGCAACGACATGATCGTCACGAGCGGCCTCAAGGAAGGCGATCGCGTGATCACCGACAACCTCGTGAAGCTGCGTCCGGGAGCGCCCGTGTCGCCCCACGCGCCCGGAGAGCCGCCCGCGGGTGCGCCCCCCCAGGGCGCGGCGCCGAAGGCAACCGCAAAGTAGGGGCCCATGGGCAATTTCTCGCGCTTCTTCATCGACCGGCCGATCTTCGCGAGCGTGCTGGCGATCGTGATCACGATCGCCGGCGTCATCGCAGGATTCTCGCTGCCCATCGCCCAGTACCCGGAGATCTCGCCGCCGACGGTGACGATCACCACGAGCTACCCGGGCGCCAGCGCCGAGACCATCGCGGCGACCGTCGCGGCGCCGATCGAGCAGCAGCTCTCGGGCGCCGAGGGCATGCTGTACTTCACCTCGACCGCGGGATCCGACGGCACGCTCACCATCACCGCGACGTTCGAGGTCGGCACCGACGTGGACCGCGCGACCTTCCAGCTCAACAACCGCGTGCAGACGGCGTTGCCGCAGCTGCCCGACGAGGTGCGGCGCAACGGCGTGATCGTCGCCAAGCGCTCGAACGACATCCTGCTCGTGATCGGCCTCTTCTCGCCCAACGGCACCCAGGCCACGACCACGATGGCGGACTACGCCAACGTGAACATCATCGACGACCTGAAGCGCATCCCCGGCGTGGGCGACGTGCTGCTCTTCGGCTCGGGCTCCTCGATGCGCGTCTGGCTGCACCCGGACAAGATGGCGCAGCTGGGCGTGACCGCCACCGACGTGGAGAACGCGATCTCCGCGCAGAACGCGCAGTACGCCGCCGGCAAGGTCGGCGCGGAGCCCGCGCCCAAGGGCCAGGACCTCACCTATACCGTGACGGTGCGCGGCCGGCTCTCGCGCGTCGACGAGTTCGAGAACGTCATCGTGCGCGCCAACGGCCCGAACGGCGTGCTGCGCCTGAAGGACGTGGCGAGCGTGGAGCTCGGTGCCCAGCAGTACGACACGCCCGCGACGGTGGACGGCAAGCCCTCCGTCGGCATGGCGGTGTTCCTGCAGACAGGGGCCAACGCGCTGCAGGTCGGAGATGCGATCAAGGCGCGCCTGGTCGAGATGGACAAGGCGTTCCCGCCCGACATGAAGTACCTCATCCCGTTCGACACCACGATCGTCGTGCGCGCCTCGATCCACGAGGTGGAGAAGACGATCTTCGAGGCGGCGCTCCTGGTGCTCGCCGTGGTCTTCATCTTCCTGCAGACGTGGCGCGCGACGATCATCCCGATGCTTGCGGTGCCGGTATCGATCATCGGCACCTTCGCCGGCCTCTTCCTGCTCGGCTTCACGATCAACACCCTCACGCTCTTCGCCATGGTGCTCGCCATCGGCATCGTGGTCGACGACGCGATCGTGGTGCTGGAGAACGTCGAGCGCCTCATGCGCGAGCACAAGATGCGTCCCCACGAGGCCGCGATCGAGGCGATGCGCGAGGTGTCCGGCGCGCTGATCGCGATCATCCTCGTGCTCTGCGCCGTGTTCATCCCGGTCGCGTTCCTGGGCGGGTTGGCGGGCCAGCTCTACAAGCAGTTCGCCGTCACGGTGGCGGTCGCCGTGGTGATCTCGGGGTTCACCGCGCTCACGCTCACGCCCGCGCTGTGCTCCCTGCTGCTCAAGCCCGGCGACCACGACTCGCGCATCTTCCGCCCGTTCAACAAGGGCTTCGCCAAGCTCACCGCCACGTTCCTGTATTTCGTGAACTCGGCGCTGCGCCGCCGGCTCGTGGCGTGGCTCGCCTTCGTGGTCGTGCTCGTGGCGCTGGGTGCGCTCTTCTACTTGGTGCCGCGCAGCTTCATCCCGCCGGAGGACCAGGGCTACCTCATCAGCTCGATCCTGCTTCCCGACGGCGCATCGCTGCAGCGCACGCAGAAGACCGGCGCACAGCTCCAGCAGATCCTCTCGAAGGACGACGCGGTGGCCCACGCCTTCGTGGCGGCGGGGCGCGACTTCATCGGCGGCGGCAACAAGCCCAATGCCGGAACCTCGTTCATCCTCCTCAAGAACTGGGACGAGCGCACGCGCACCGCGCCGCAGATCGCGGGAGAGCTCATGGGCCAGGGCATGCGGCTGCCCGATGGCCTCGCGCTCGTGTTCAACCCGCCGGCGATCCGCGGCCTCGGCAGCGCCGGCGGCTTCGAGTTCTACGTGCAGTCGCGCGGCGACTCCGATCCACGCCGCCTGGGCACCGTGGTGCAGTCGCTCGTGCAGGCGATGCAGGCCGACCCGATGCTCACCGGCATCAACACGTTCTTCCGCCCGACCGTGCCGCAGTTTCGCGTGGAGGTGAACCGCGAGCAGGCGATGTCGCTCGGCGTCCCGGTGAACGACGTGTTCTCGACGCTCGGCGCCACGCTCGGCGCGTTCTACGTGAACGACTTCAACCTCGGGGGCCGGACTTACCGCGTGCAGGTGCAGGCGGACGCACCGTACCGCGCGTCGCCGGAGAAGATCGGCAGCATCTTCGTGCGCTCCCAGACGACGAGCGAGATGATCCCCTTGAAGGCGCTCGTGCGCATCGAGCCTTTCATCGGTGCCGAGCAGGTGGATCGCTTCAACGGCTTCATCGCGGCCAAGGTGCTCGGCAACGGCAAGCCGGGCGTGAGCTCCGGGCAGGCGATCCAGGAAGTCGAGAAGCTCGCGGGACAGGTGCTGCCGGCCGGCTACACGCTGGCGTGGAGCGGCCAGGCGTTCCAGGAGCTTCGCACCGGGAACGCATCCGTCTTCGCCTTCGGCCTCGCCATCATCATGGTGTACCTCATCCTCTCGGCGCTGTACGAGCGCTGGCGCCTGCCGGCGGCCGTGGTGCTCGCGGTGCCGTTCGCCGTGCTGGGTGCGCTGGGCCTCGTGTGGCTGCGCGGCATGGAGAACGACATCTACTTCCAGATCGGCCTGGTCGTGCTGATCGGCCTCGCGGCCAAGAACGCCATCCTGATCGTCGAGTTCGCGCAGCAGGGGTTGCTCTCGGGCATGTCGGCGAAGGACGCGGCCCTGCAGGCCGCGCGCCTGAGGTTCCGCCCGATCGTGATGACGTCGCTCGCCTTCGTCTTCGGGGTGCTGCCGCTTTCCGTCGCGACCGGCGCCGGAGCCGCGGCGCGCCGCTCGATGGGAACGGGCGTCGTGGGCGGGATGATGCTCGCCACCTTCGTCGCGACGATCTTCATCCCGCTCTTCTTCACGGTCTTCGCGCGGCGCCAGAAGATGGGCCAGGCCGCGCAGGAGGAAAACCGCGAGCCCATGCCCCCTGACGAGCACGGCGCGAAAGGAGCCGCGGAATGACGTTCATGCATCGCGCGCTCGCGCTCGCCGTCGCCGCCACGCTTTCCGGCTGCATGGTCGGGCCGAATTACCAGCGCCCGCAGGAGGGCCTTCCGCCGCAGTACGGCGAGGCCGCGAAGCCGGGACCGATCGCCGTGCCGGAGAAGTGGTGGACCCTGTACAACGATCCGGTCCTGGACCAGCTCGTCGACAGCGGCCTCGAGCGCAACGCCGACGTGCGCGAGGCGGCGGGGCGCGTCGAGGAAGCCGAGGCCGTGATGGCCCAGGCGCGCGCGGCGTTCTTCCCGATCGTGGGTGGCCAGGCGTCGGCTACGCGCGGGCGCCAGGAGCTGCAGGGCAAGTTCGCCACGGGCAGCACCTATTCGCTCGGCCTCACGACATCCTTCGAGATCGACATCTGGGGGCAGCTGCGACGCGCCCAGAGGAGTGCCCGCGATACGCTGCTCGCATCGCGCTACGGCAAGGACACGGTGGCGCTCTCGCTCGCCGGCACCATCGCGCGCACCTACTTCACCGCGCTCTCCCTCGACTCGCAGTACCGCGCCTCGCTCGAGATCGCCGACGCGGCCGACGCTTCGTACAACTTGGCCAGGCGGCGCGCCGAGGGCGGCGTGGCCTCGGACGTGGACCTGGCGCAGGCCGGGGCGCTGCGCTCGGGTGCGCGTGCGCAGGCGAACGAGGTCGCGCGCTTGCGCGCGGTGGCGGTGCACGAGCTCGGTGTCCTCACCGGGCGCCTCGACGTGAAGATCCCGACCAAGGAGATCGAGCAGCTGCCCATACCGCCCACGCCGCCCGCCGGGCTGCCCTCGGACCTCCTGGAGCGGCGTCCCGACGTGCGCGCCGCGGAGATGCAGCTCGCCGCCGCCACCGAACGCATCGGCGTGGCGCGCGCGAACGAGTTCCCGACGCTGAGCCTCACGGGCAGCCTCGGCTTCGCGAGCAATGAGCTCGCGCACCTGGTGAGCGGCGAGAACAAGGTCTGGAGCATCGGCGGCAACCTGCTGGGCCCGATCCTGGACGCCGGACTCTACGCGGCGCGCACGCGCGAGGCCGAGGCCCAGGCGCACCAGGCCGAGGCGGCCTACCAGCGCGCCGTCGAGAACTCCTTTCGCGACGTGCAGGATGCCCTCTCGAACATCGAGCTCTCGGCGAAGGAGGAGACGGACCTCGCCGACTCCGTGCGCCAGGTGCGGGAGTCGCTGCGCCTGTCGCAGCTGCGCTACGAGAACGGCTACTCCGCGTACCTCGAGGTGCTCGACGCGCAGCGCGCGCTCAACAACCAGCTGCTCGCGTACATCCGCAACCGCCAGGCCTATCTCTCGTTCACGGTGGACCTGATGAACGCTCTTGGAGGAGGATGGACGCCTCCGAGCTGAAGCTGGAGGTGGCCGTGCCCTCGATCCGCATCGCCGCGCTCGTCGCGGCGTTTTTCATCCTGCCGCCCGCGCAGGCCTCCGAGGTGAAGTATTTCGAGGTGCCGCGCGGGTCCCATCCGCACGACGTGGCGCCCGCGCCCGATGGCACTGTCTGGTACACCGCGCAGCCGAAGGGCGAGCTCGGACGCCTCGATCCGCGCAGCGGCCGCGTCGAGCGCATTCCGCTCGGCAACGGGTCCGCCCCCCACGGCGTGATCGTGGGCCCGGACGGGGCGGCATGGGTCACCGATGGCGGCCTGAATGCGATCGTGCGCGTGGACTCCGCGACGCAAGCGGTGAAGGCTTACCCGCTGCCGCGGGACACGCCGTACGCCAACCTCAACACCGCCGCGTTCGACCGCAACGGCCGGCTCTGGTACACGGGGCAGTCGGGCTACTACGGGCGCGTCGATCCGAAGACCGGCGAGGTGAAGGTCTGGGACGCTCCGCGCGGGGCCGGGCCCTACGGCATCACGGCCACGCCTTCCGGCGACATCTACTACGCCTCGCTCGCGGGCGATCACATCGCCCGCATCGACATCGCCACGGGACAGGCGCGGGTGATCGAGCCGCCGACGCGCGGGCAAGGCGCGCGGCGCGTATGGAGCGACTCGAAGGGACGCATCTGGGTGAGCGAGTGGAGCGCGGGCCAGGTCGCCATGTATGACCCCGCTTCGAACGCGTGGCAGGAGTGGCATGCGCCGGCGAAGAACGCGCACGTCTACGCGGTGTGGGTGGACGAGGCCGACGGTGTGTGGCTCTCGGAGTGGAGCACGAGCACGCTCCTGCATTTCGATCCCGCGACGCAGCGATTCGAGGACGGGACGCACGCCGGGGGCTTCGCCGCCGTGCGCCAGCTGGCCGGGCGCCGGGGCGAGACGTGGGGCGCGGAGTCCGCCAACGACCGCCTCGTGCGCGTGACGCGCTAGGCGGTCACTTCGACGCGTCGGCCGGCACCGCCTCGAGGTGCGCGCTCATGGACGCGCGCACATCACGGCTCCTTCCAGGGCCCAGCCCTGGCTGCCCATCTCGCGCCAGGTCGAATCGCTGGTGGTGAATCGATGGTTCGAGTCGTTGCGGACGGCGCCCTTGTTGTAGGCGCGCAGCACTTGCAGGAATCCGGGCGGACACTCGCCGCCCGAATCCACCGGCAAGGCGTAGAAGCCGATGCCCTCGTAGAACCAGCCGCGGCTGTTCTTCACGAGGTCGCACTCGGAGGCGCTCGCCGTGAAGAAGTGGGAATTCGGCCCGCCCGCGGGCACGCCGTAGAAGCGGCACACGGGCGCCACCGCGCCCAATGCGGGGTCCGCCGGCATGGAGGGCCATACCTTGAAGCTTTGACCCGTGAGCTGCCAGCCGGGGCCCGCGGCGCCCGAGAGGATGCCGTCGATCTCGCCCTGGCCCGCCGCCATGAAGTAATGACCGAGGAAGGTGTTGTAGAACTCGAGCGCCTTCGTTTCGCCGTTCGCGTTCGCGAAGGGCACGTGGACGTCCAGGATCATGTGGTTCTCGCGCCCGTTGCCCGCGACCCCGTCCATCATGATGAACCGCGCCATCGCGAGCGGATCGGTATCCACGTGCAGGTAGGCGTTGTAGAACGTGACCATCCAGGTGAAGAGCAGCTCGGCATCTTCCGGGCGCAGCTCGTGCTGCCCGCCGACGAGCTCCACCATGTAGCGGCTGCTCGAGAAGTTGTCGACCGCCTCTCGCATCACGTCGAGCGGTGCCGTGGTATCCGCCGTGCCCGACATGGCGAGGTACGGAACGTCGACGCCCCTGGCGCCGGCCTGCTGCGCGCAGAACGCGGGCGCGAAGTGCTGGCCGCCATAGGGCACGTAGCCGAAGACGGCCTTGATGCGGGGGTCGTGTTGCGGCTCGTCGCAGCTGCCGCCGTCGAGATTGGTGCTGAAGCTGCCACCCGCGAGGCCGACCATCGCCATGCCGCCCAGGCTCGCGCCGAATCCGCCGATGCGCTGCGGGTCGATCGCCGCGGCATACGTGGGGTCGGCGAGCAGCCGGTCGAGCATGACCTTGAGCGAGAGCGGCCGGATCATCGTCATCTCGACCATGCGGTCGAAATTTTCGACGACGTTGACCAGCTGCGAGAGGTCCTCGACGCGGATCTTGGAAAAGCGCGGATCGCCGTGGAAGACGCCCGCGACGATGAATCCCTGCGCCGCGAGCTGCACGATGGATTGCACGTATCCGCTGCTGATGGGGCTGCCGCCGAGGCCGTGGGAGTACACGATCAACGGCAGCGGGACCGGCGTCGCGTTGCCGGAGGGTGTGCTGCCCACGTACGCCGCGAGCTGGTCGCGCGTGAGCACGCGCGGCGCCTCGCCCGGCAGCTGCATGTGCGGGATCACGTCGCCGGTTTCGGGCAGCGCGTAATCGGGATCCGGGTTGTCCCGCGCGGTGGGGTAGCAAACGATGGCCACGTAGCGCACCGCGTCGCCCGCGTGGCCCACGTAAAGGCGGCGCACGTCAGGGACCTGCACATCGAACTGGAAGGCGGCCTGCGGCTGCGCGAGGATGTCGGAGATGTAATGAGCCTGGTCGTTGGTCGGGCGCCCTTCCCAGTAATCCGAGGGGCTCGCTCCGGCCGCGATAAGGCTCGTGTCCTGCGCGATGTTCGAGCACGCGACCTTGAGCGGTCCGGGGGAGATGGGACTCACGACGAGCTCATGGTTCGCCGCGACGGCGGGCGCCGCGGCGAAGGCGAGGAGGGCGAGCGCGCGGCGGGCCATGCGGGTCAAGGTAGAATCCATGAGGAATTATAAGGAGCGAATGGGGCCATGGACGACGACAGCGAGAAGATCCGGCGCATCCTGCGCACGAGCCGCACCATCGCGGTCGTGGGCCTTTCGGCCCAGTGGCATCGGCCGAGCCATTTCGCGGCGAAATACCTGCAGGAGCATGGATATCGCGTCATTCCCGTGAATCCCGGGTATCCCGAGATCCTCGGGGAAAAGTGTTACAAGTCGTTGCGGGAGATCCCGGAGCCGGTCGACGTGGTCGACTGCTTCCGCAGGAGTAACGAGATTCCCGCCCTCGCGGATGACGCGATTGCGATCGGGGCCAAGGTCCTGTGGATGCAGCTCGGCGTGGAGAATTCCGACGCGCGGCTCCAGGCGGAGCAGGCCGGGCTCGAGGTCGTCGAGAACCGCTGCATGAAGATCGAGCACGGCCGCTTCTTCGGCGGCCTCGGCTGGGCGGGCGTGAACACGAAGGTGATTTCGGCCAGGCGCGCGGCTTAAGCGCCAAGGGGGCATCGTGGAACTGTGGCTGCTGTGGCTCATCGCGGGCTTCGTGCTCGTGATCGCCGAGCTCTTCACCGGAACCTTCTATCTGCTGGTCATCGGGCTGGGCGCCTTCGCCGGCGGCGTCGCGTCGTGGACCGGTGCACACGTCATGGTGCAAGCCGTCGCGGCCGCGGCCGTGGCGATCGCGGGCGCGTGGGCGGTGCATCACTGGCACGAGCGCCAACCGCGCAGCCCCGAGGGCGACAACCTGCTCGATCGCGGCCAGCCGGTGGTGCTCGAGGGCTGGTCCAACGAGGCTGCCGGGCTCGCGCGCGTGCGCTATCGCGGGAGCTCCTGGGACGCGCGCCTGGCATTGCGTGACGAACGCCCGCCGCTCGGCGCCACGCTCTACATTTCCGGACAGCAGGGCAACGAGCTCGTCGTGGCGAGCGCGCCGCCGTCATGACTCCGCATCCGGTACGCAGGATCCTGAGACCAACAACGACTCAAGAGCGGGAGGGATCGATGTTCCTGAAATTCGTGGTGAGCGTCATCGTGGCGGCCGTGGCGGGCTTCCTGTCGAAGAGCACGAGCGTCACCGTCGCGGCCTTCTTCGTGGCGCTCGCGATCGCGGTGGTGATCGAAGGCGTGCGCATCGTGCCGCAGCAGCAGGCGTGGGTGGTCGAGCGCCTCGGCAAGTTCGACCGCGTGCTCGAGCCGGGCTTGAACTTCATCAATCCCTTCCTCGCGCGGGTGGCCTACAAGCACTCGCTCAAGGAAGTGCCGCTCGACGTGCCCGAGCAGATCTGCATCACGCGGGACAACACGCAGCTCTCGGTGGACGGGATCCTTTATTTCCAGGTGATCGACCCGCGGCTCGCGTCCTACGGCTCGTCCGACTACATCCAGGCAATCACGCAGCTCGCGCAGACGGCGCTGCGCTCCGCGATCGGCAAGATGGAGCTCGACAAGACCTTCGAGAGCCGCGACGAGATCAACCACATCATCGTGCAGGTGCTGGACGAGGCGGGCCGCACGTGGGGCATCAAGGTGCTGCGCTACGAGATCAAGAGCCTCACGCCGCCGGAGTCGATCCTGCGTGCGATGCAGGCGCAGATCACGGCGGAGCGCGAGAAGCGCGCGGTGATCGCGAAGTCCGAGGGACAGCGCCAGCAGGAGATCAACATCGCCGACGGCTCGCGCCAGGCCGCGATCCTCGCCTCCGAAGGCCAGAAGCAGGCCCAGATCAACCAGGCGCAGGGTCAGGCCGCCGCGATCCAGCTCGTGGCCGATGCCACCGCCGGCGGGGTGCGCGCCGTCGCCGCGGCCATCGGCGAGCCGGGCGGCCTGAGCGCCGCCAACCTCAAGGTGGCGCAGCAGTACATCGACGCCTTCGCCAATCTCGCCAAGACATCGAACACGCTCATCATTCCTTCGACGGTCTCCGATGTCTCGGGCGTCGTGGCGAGCGCCATGACGGTGCTCGACCGCGTGCGCGACGCGAATGCAGCCGCGAAGTAAACGAGACAGGCACAATTCGTCCGCGGATAAACGCAGATAAACGCAGATGATGCTGCGAAGACGAGTCCAATTCGCGGCCCTGGAACCATCTTCACGAAATCCACGGGAGCATTGGTTTCATCTGCGTTTATCTGCGTTTATCTGCGGACAATCCTTCCTTCAATGAATCGCGATGGCCGATAGGGAATTCGGTTTCGAGACGCTCTGCCTGCACGCGGGCCAGATCCCCGACGCGCAGACGGGCTCGCGCGCCGTGCCGCTGTACCAGACGACCTCCTACGTCTTCGACAGCGCCGACCATGCGGCGAGCCTCTTCAACCTGCAGACGTTCGGCAACGTCTATACGCGGCTCTCGAATCCCACGACCGCGGTGTTCGAGGAGCGCATGGCGGCGGTCGAGGGCGGGCGCGCGGCGGTGGCCGCGGCATCGGGCCAGGCCGCCGAGATGGTCGCCTTCCTCAACATCCTCGAGAGCGGCGACCACGTCGTGTCGTCCTCCAAGCTCTACGGCGGCACGCATACGATGCTGTCGGTCAGCTTCAGGAAATTCGGCATCGAGGCGACGCTCGTGGATCCCGACGATCCCGAGAATTTTCGCCGCGCGCTGAAACCCAACACCAAGGCGATCTTCTCGGAGACGCTCGGCAACCCGGCGATCAACGTGATCGACATCGCCGCCGTCGCCGCCATCGCGCACGAGGCGGGCGTGCCCTTCATCGTCGACAATACCGCGGCGTCGCCGTACCTCTGCCAGCCGATCGTGCACGGCGCGGACATCGTGGTGCATTCCGCCACCAAGTTCATCGGCGGCCACGGCACGTCGATGGGCGGTGTGGTGGTCGAGAGTGGCAAGTTTCCCTGGGACAACGGCAAGTTCCCGTCGATGACCGAGCCCTCGCCGGGATATCACGGCGTGCGCTTCTACGAGACCTTCGGCGACTTCGGCTTCACGATGAAGGCACGCATGGAGGTGCTGCGCGTCTTCGGGCCGTCGATCGCGCCCTTCAACGCGTGGCTGCTGCTGCAGGGGCTGGAGACGCTGCCCGTGCGCATGGAGCGGCAT
The DNA here is from genome assembly GCA_035656735.1 of Usitatibacter sp. Classification (GTDB taxonomy): domain Bacteria; phylum Pseudomonadota; class Gammaproteobacteria; order Burkholderiales; family Usitatibacteraceae; genus Usitatibacter. Next base: position 171,587 of record DASRRY010000047.1, read on the forward strand.
TGCGGGAACGCCATGCGTGTCGCGCAATTCCTCGAGTCGCACCCGAAGGTGTCGTGGGTGAGCTACCCCGGACTCGCGGGCAATCGCTATCACGCGCTCGCGAAGCGCTACATGCCCAAGGGCGCCGGGTCGCTGCTCTCTTTCGGCATCAAGGGAGGGTTCGATGCGGGCATCAAGTTCATCGAGGGGCTGCAGTTCGTGAGCCACCTCGCCAACATCGGGGACGCGAAGTCGCTCGTGATCCATCCCGCGTCGACCACCCACCGGCAGCTCTCCGAAGAGGACCAGGTGAAGGCGGGCGTGCCGCCGGACATGGTGCGCCTCTCCATCGGGCTCGAGACGATCGACGACATCCTGTGGGACCTCGACCGCGCGTTGGGCGCTACCTGATGTTCGCGTCGATCCACGCGGCGTAGGCGGACACGCGCGTGAAGAATTCCTTCTCGCCGGCGCTGCCCGCAGGCGCATCCGGCGCCTCCCCGATCGCCGCCAGGATTCCGGCGACCGTGAAACCCTCGGGACTGTCGAGATAGGCCGGAGCGCCGGTTTCCTCGCGCACGGCCGCGCCCTGCAGGTCCGAAGCGTCGTCACCCGCCTTGATCGTCACGCTGAAGGATTTCGGGCCGACGCCGCCCACGGTGTTGATCGACGCGCGCCTGCGGCGCGGGGCCACCGTGCTCGCGCCGAGCCTGCCGCCCGATCCGTGCGCCACGAGCACGATCCCCTTCGCGTCTTCATCGGGGACGCGTTGCAACGCGGCCGGCGCCACGTCCGCGACCGGCGTCGCGAGCCGCAGCAGCGCGATGTCGTCGTCGCGGCCGCCCTTCCAGCCGGGATGCAGGACCACCGCCTCGATCTCGTAGCGCCTCGCGCCGATCGCGAGCGTGGGGCGCGGCTTCAGGTCCTGCAGCACCACGGCACGGTGCGCCGCCGTGAGGACCCAGCGGGGCGCGACCAACACCCCTTCGCCCTGGCCCACGCCGAGGGAGATCGCCGAGGGATACCGCGTGGCGAGCTCCGCGTACTCGTCGTCGTCCCGGTCGGCTCGCGTGAGCAGGGCTGCGGCCGGAAGCGGCAGCAGGACCGCGAGGACGAGCAGTTTCAAGGCGATACGGGGCATCGGGCGAGTCTACGCGACGCGCCCGGCGAGAGACGGTTACGGAGGTAACCCGGGGCGATTACGGCGGTAATCCGCTGGGAGCCCCCTTTGTGAATGCCTTCACAGTCGCCGTGCCGCGGCGGGCATAACTTGGCGCCACGCACCCCACGACGGAACAAGGCACAACAATGATCACCTTCACGCTGCTCATCGCCGTCCTCGGCATCGGCTTCGGCATCCGCAAGCTGTGCCTCCTCGCCCTCGGCTCGCTGCGCAAGGCCGCGCAGATCGAAACCGTCAAGCCCGCGTCCGCGACGCACTGATCCTCCTCGCGTCCGGAGCGGTTTCCGGACGCCGGCGTCGCGTGTTTGACGCCCCGCCGCCCGGGCGATACGATACGATTCAAACGAGCGTTTGAATCGACCGTTTTACACCATGGCGGCTTCCCGAACCGGGCGCCGGGGCCTGCCCCCCGACGCCACCTCGCCCGACACCAAGACCCGCATCCTCGATGCCGCCGAGCTCCTGTTCATGGAGCACGGCTACGAGGCGACGAGCCTGCGGCAGCTCACCGCCGCGGCCGGCGTGAACCTCGCCTCGGTCAACTACCACTTCGGCTCCAAGGATGTCCTGTTCCAGGCCGTGCTCACGCGCCGCCTGGACCCGATGAACCAGGAGCGCATCGCGCTGCTCGGGAAGCTCGAGCGCGACGCGGGCGACAAGCCGATCACGTGCGAGCGCATCCTCTTCGCGATGCTCATCCCGGCGCTCAAGCTCGCGCGCGACGAGAAGCGCGGCGGCAAGCACTTCCTGAAGGTGCTCGGCCGCGCCTACGCCGACCCGGCGCCTTTCATCCGGCACTTCCTCTCGGCCCAGTACGCCGAGATGATCAACCGCTACAAGGAAGCGTTCCTGCGCGCGCTGCCGCACCTCTCGCGCCAGGAGCTCACGTGGCGCCTGCATTTCGTGATGGGCGCGCTGTCGTACACGCTCGCCGGAACGGACGCGCTCAAGATGCTGTCGCAGGTGGCCTCGACCGACAACGAGGAGCTCATGCTGCAGCGCCTGGCGCCCTTCCTCGTCGCCGGCCTCAAGGCCCCGGCGCTCAACGACACCCGCAAGCTCGAGCTGGTCTCGGGCCTTTGAGGAGGTACCCATGACGCCATTCCTGATCGCCGTCGCCGCCATCGCCGCGGCGCTCGTCGTTCTCCTCGCCGTGAGGCCGATCCGCCGCAACCTGCTCACGCGTCCGCTCTTCGGCGTGTACAAGCGCGTGCTGCCGCAGGTCTCGCAGACCGAGCAGGAAGCGCTCGACGCCGGCAGCGTGTGGTTCGACGCCGAGCTCTTCAGCGGGCGCCCGAGCTGGAAGACGCTCCTCGCTTATCCGCAAGCGAAGCTCGCACCCGAAGAGCAGGCGTTCCTCGACGGTCCCGTCGAGGAGCTCTGCGGCATGCTGAACGAATGGGAGATCACCCACGAGCGCATGGACCTCCCGCCCGAGGTGTGGAGGTTCATTCGCGAGCGCGGCTTCCTCGGCATCATCATCCCGAAGCAGTACGGCGGGCTCGGCTTCTCGGCGTACGCGCACTCGGAGATCGTGACCAAGATCTCGACCCGGAGCGGCACCGCGGCGGTGACCGTGATGGTGCCCAACTCGCTCGGACCCGCGGAGCTGCTGATCCATTACGGAACCGACGAGCAGAAGAACCACTACCTGCCGCGGCTCGCGAAGGGCCTGGAGATTCCGTGCTTCGCGCTCACCAATCCCGAGGCGGGCTCGGACGCCGGCGCGATCCCCGACTTCGGCATTGTGTGCAAGGGCACGCACGAGGGACGCGAGGTGCTCGGCATCCGCCTCACGTGGGAGAAGCGCTACATCACGCTGGGACCCGTCGCCACGATCCTCGGCCTCGCCTTCAAGCTGTACGACCCGGACAAGCTCCTCGGAGCCGAGGAGGAGCTCGGCATCACCCTCGCGTTGATCCCGACGTCGCACAAGGGCGTGAACATCGGACGGCGCCACCTGCCGCTGTCGGCGGCCTTCATGAACGGCCCGAACTCCGGCAAGGACGTGTTCATCCCGATGGACTGGATCATCGGCGGGCGCCCGATGGTGGGACGCGGCTGGCGCATGCTGGTCGAGTGCCTCGCCGCGGGCCGCTCGATCTCGCTCCCGTCGATGTCGATGGCGTCGGGCAAGCTCGGCAGCCGCGCGACCGGGGCTTACGCGCGCGTGCGCTCGCAATTCCGCACGCCCATCGGGCGCTTCGAGGGCGTGGAGGAGCCGCTCGCGCGCATCGGCGGCAACACCTACATCATGGACGCGACGCGGCGCATGACGATGGTGGCGCTCGACAGCGGCGAGAAGCCCTCGGTCATCTCGGCCATCTGCAAGTACCACATGACCGAGCGCATGCGCGAGATCATCAACGACGCCATGGACATCCACGGCGGCAAGGCGATCATGATGGGGCCGAACAACTACCTCGGCCGCGCCTACGAGACGATTCCCATCGCGATCACCGTCGAGGGTGCGAACATCCTCACGCGCTCGATGATCATCTTCGGCCAGGGCGCCATCCGCTGCCATCCCTTCGTGCTGAAGGAAATCGCCGCGGCGGGCGCGAACGACCTCGTGGCGTTCGACCGCGCGCTCTGGGGGCACATCGGCTTCACGGTCTCGAACGCGATGCGCTCGCTGCTCCTGGGCTTTACCGGCGGCAAGGGCGTCCCCGTTCCAGGTTCCGCTCGCACGAAGCGCTACCTGCAGATGATGACGCGCTTCTCCTCGGCCTTCGCGCTTCTGGCCGACGTGTCGATGTTCGTGATCGGCGGCAGCCTCAAGCGCCGCGAGAAGATCTCCGCCCGGCTGGGCGACGTGCTCTCGCTGCTCTACATGGCGTCGGCCGCGGTCAAGCGCTTCCACGACGAGGGCTGCCAGGAGGAGGACGTGCCGCTCCTCACGTGGGCGGTGCACGACAGCTTCTTCAAGCTCCAGGTCGCGATGGACGGCGTGCTCGCGAATTTCCCGAATCGCTTCATCGCCGCATGGCTGCGCATCCTGGTGTTCCCGAAAGGCCTCACGCTCGATGCGCCCCGGGACGAATGGGGCACGAAGGTCGCGCAGATCCTGCTCACCCCCGGCGCCGCGCGCGATCGCCTGACCGCGGGCGCCTACATCCCGCGCAAGGAAGACGATGTGGTCGGCCGGCTCGAGTTCGCGATGGAGGCCGCGATCGCCGCCGAGCCGATCGAGGCGAAGCTGCGCCGCGCGGTGCGTGAAGGCAAGGTTCGCGGCCGCACGCCGGACGACCAACGGGCCGATGCGCTCGCGCAACGGCTCGTGACCGCCTCGGAGCTCGACGTGCTCGCTCGCGCCGACCGCCTGCGGGCCGAGGTGGTGCGCGTCGACGACTTCGGGCCGGAGCTCGGCCGCAATCCCACCGAGGAGAGCCCATGGCAGCCGGAAGCGCGCAGGATCGCCGTCGCGTCCATGTAGTCGACGGCGCGCGCACGCCGTTCCTCAAGGCGCGCACGGGCCAGGGGCCGTTCACCGGGTCGGATCTCGCGGTCCAGGCCGGCCGCGCCCTGTTGCTGCGCCAGCCGTTTGCGCCAGACGCGTTCGACGAGGTGATCCTCGGTGCGGCGCTGCCTTCGGCCGACGAGGCGAACATCGCGCGCATCGTGTCGCTTCGCCTCGGGTGCGGCAACGACGTGCCCGCGTGGACGGTGATGCGCAATTGCGCCTCCGGCCTCCAGGCGCTCGACTCCGCCGCGGTCAACATCATGGCCGGGCGCGCGGAGCTCGTGCTCGCGGGCGGCACCGACGCGATGAGCCACGCGCCGCTGCTCTTCGGTTCGGCCATGGTGAACTGGCTCGCCCAGTGGTATGCGGCGAAGTCGACGGGCCAGCGCGCCGCGCTCGCCGTGAGGTTCCGGCCCGCATTCCTCGCGCCCGTGATCGCGCTGCTGCGCGGCCTGACCGATCCCGTGGTGCAGCTCTCGATGGGCTCGACGGCGGAGATCGTGGCCAAGCGCTTCGGCATCACGCGCACGATGATGGACGAGTACGCGGTGGAATCGCACCGGCGCACCGCATCCGCCCAGGATGAGGGCCGGCTCACCGAGGTCGAGCCGCTCTACGGACCCGACGGCACGGTCTACGCGCAGGACGACGGCGTGCGCCGCGACTCGAGCGTGGAGAAGCTGGCGAAGCTCAAGCCCGTGTTCGAGCGCCACTACGGCAACGTGACCGCCGGCAACAGCTCCCAGGTCACGGACGGCGCCGCGATGTTGATCCTGGCATCCGACGCGGCCCTGGAGAAGCACGGCCTCGAGCCGCTCGGGCGCATCGTCGACACGCAGTGGGGCGCGCTCGATCCCTCGGAGATGGGGCTGGGGCCGGTGCATGCGATCACGCCGCTGCTGCGCCGGCACGGATACACGTGGGACGACATCGACGCCGTCGAGATCAACGAGGCCTTCGCGGCGCAGGTCCTGGGCTGCCTCGCGGCCTGGGAGAGCGACGACTATTGCCGCACGCACCTCGGGCTCGACCATGCCTTCGGCAAGCTCGATCGCGCGAAGCTCAACGTCGATGGGGGCGCCATCGCGGTGGGCCATCCCATCGGGGCCTCGGGCGCGCGCGTGGCGCTCCATGCGCTGAAGGTGCTCGAGCGCACCGGGGGCAAGCGTGCCGTCGCCTCCCTCTGCATCGGCGGCGGACAGGGCGGCGCGATGCTGCTTGAACGAAATTGATGCGAGAGGGAATGTCCGCAGATAAACGCGGATAAACACAGATGAAATTCCAGATGCGTGGCCCCCAGAATGATGCGCGCTTCGACCGGTGACGCCTTGTATCTCCAGAATCCATCTGTGTTCATCGGCGCTTATCTGCGGACGACCTCCTTGCTCGCATAACTCGACAAGAAAAACATGGAACTGAAGCACTGGAAATTGCACGGCGACGATAGCGGCATCGCGTGGCTGTGGTTCGATCGCGCTGTCACCGCGACGAATACGTTCTCGACCGAGGTGCTGAAGGAGCTGGGCGCCATGGCGGACCACCTCGCCGTCGCGCCGCCGAAGGGCCTCGCCGTGCTCTCCGCGAAGGAGAACGGCTTCGCCGCGGGCGCCGACATCGACGAGTTCATCGCGATCCGCAGCGCCGACGAAGCGATGGAGCTCACGCTCCTCGGCAACGAGGTCTTCGACAAGATCGAGCGCTTCCCCTTTCCGACCGTGGCCATGATCCATGGCTTCTGCATGGGCGGCGGGCTCGAGCTGGCGCTCGCCTGCCGTTACCGCGTGGCCGACGACGGCCCGAAGACGCGCATGGCCCTGCCCGAGGTGATGATCGGCATCGTGCCCGGATGGGGTGGCGCGAAACGCATGCCGCGGCTCATCGGCGCCGCGCCGGCCCTGGACCTGATGCTCACCGGCCGCGGCGTGGATGGCCGCCGCGCGAGGAAGCTGGGCCTGGTCGATGCGGTCACGCCGAAGCGGCATTTCGAGAACGCGGCGCGGCAGGTGCTCGCGAATCCGCCGCCGCGCCAGGGGCCGCGCCTCTTCGCCGCCGCGGGAAACTGGCCCGGCGTGCGCGAGCTCGTGGCGCGGGCCGCCGCGAAGAAAGTGGCGGAACGCGCGCGCTGCGAGCACTATCCGGCGCCCTACGCCATCATCGACGTGTGGAAGGACTTCGGCGGCGATGTGCGCAACGTCCCGCGCGAGCATCCGGCGTCGACCGCGAGCCTCTTCGCCCATCCCACGACGGCAAACCTCATCCGCCTCTTCAAGCTGCAGGACCGGCTCAAGTCCTTCGGCAAGCAGGACGCCGAGCCCGTGAAGCACCTGCACGTGGTCGGCGCGGGCGCCATGGGCGGCGACATCGCCGCCTGGGCCGCGCTGCGCGGTATCGACGTCACCCTCCAGGACCTCGCACCCGAGCGCATCGCGCCGGCCGTGCAGCGCGCGGCCAAGCTCTACGGCAAGCGCCTGCGCCAGCCGCACCTCGTGCGCGCGGCGATGGATCGCCTCATCCCGGACGTGGCCGGTCACGGCGTGGGCCGCGCCGATATCGTGCTCGAGGCGATCGTCGAGAACGCCGAGGTGAAGCGGAAGGTGTTCGCGGGCCTCGAGGCGCGCATGAAACCGACCGCCATCCTCGCCTCGAACACGTCGAGCATTCCGCTGCAGGAGCTCGATGGCGCGCTCGCACGCCCCGAGCGCCTCGTCGGCATCCACTTCTTCAACCCCGTGGCGCAGATGATGCTCGTCGAGATCGTCCAGGGCCCGCGGACCCCCGATGACGTCATGCGCGCGAGCCAGTCCTTCGCGCGGCAGATCGACAAGCTGCCGCTGCCGTGCAGGTCCGCGCCCGGCTTCCTCGTGAACCGCGTCCTCTCGCCGTACCTGCTGGAGGCGATGCTGATGGTGGACGAGGGCCATGCGCCCGAGACGGTCGACGCGGCCGCGAAGGCGTTCGGCATGCCGATGGGACCGATCGAGCTCTCCGACATGGTCGGCCTCGATATCGGCTGGGCCGTCGGACAGGAGCTCGCACGCGAGGGCACGCCGGTCCCGAAAAGGCTGCAGCAGCTGGTCGAGGCGAAGCAGTTCGGCAAGAAAAGCGGCCAGGGCTATTACACCTGGGTGCGCGGCAAGCCCGTGAAGAACGCGGCGCGCCAGGATGGGACGGATCTCGCGGCGCTCGCCGATCGCCTCGTGGCGCCCGCGCTCAACGAGGCGGTGGCCTGCCTGCGCGAAGGCGTCGTCGCCGACGCGGACCTCTGCGACGCCGGCATGGTGTTCGGCACCGGGTTCGCGCCGCACCTCGGCGGGCCCATCGGCGCGATCCGCTCGCGCGGCAAGGATGCGTGGCTGCGCATCATGGCGGCGCTGCGCGCGAAGCACGGCGCGCGCTTCGAGGCGGACCCGGGCTGGGCGTCGATCTGAGCCCCGTGGAGACCGCATGAGCGATGCATTAGCCCCCATGTCCCCCGCCGACGCCGTCCGCGAGGCCGAGCAGGCCGCCGCGCGATGAAGGCCCTCGTCTGCCGCGCCCTCGACGGCATCGATTCCCTCGCCGTGGGCGAGCTGCCGTCGCCCGTGCCCGGTCCGGGCGAGGTCGTCATCGGCGTGACGGCCGCCGGCGTCAACTTTCCCGACGTCCTCATGGTGCAGGGCAAGTACCAGTTCAAGGCGCCGCTGCCGTTCGCGCCGGGCTGCGAGGTGGCCGGCATCGTGAAATCCGTCGGAGAGGGGGTGACCGCGGTGCAGCCGGGACAGCCCGCTCTCGCCATCATGATGAGCGGCGGCTTCGCGCAGGAAGCGCTCGCGCGCGAGGCGGATGTCGTGCCGCTCCCGGCGGGAGTCGACCTCGTCCAGGCGTCGGCGTTCCTCTTCACCTACGGCACGTCGTACCACGCGCTCAAGGATCGCGCGAAGCTCGCGGCCGGCGAGACGCTGCTCGTGCTGGGCGCGGCGGGCGGCGTGGGCCTCGCGGCGGTCGAGCTGGGCAAGCTCATGGGTGCGCGCGTCATCGCGGCGGCATCGAGCCCGGAGAAGCTGGCCCTTTGCCGGGAGCGCGGCGCCGCGGAGACGATCGATTACTCGCGCGAGGACCTGCGCGAAAGGCTGAAGGCGCTCACCGCCGGGCGCGGCGTCGACGTGACCTATGACCCCGTGGGCGGCGACTACACGGAGCCGGCGCTGCGCTCGATGGGCTGGAACGGACGCCATCTCGTCGTGGGATTCGCGCAGAACGAGATCCCGCGCATTCCCCTCAACCTCGTGCTGCTCAAGGGCTGCGCCGTCGTGGGCGTCTTCTGGGGCGAGTTCCGCCGGCGCGAGGCGGCGACGTTCCGCGCGAACAGCGCGCAGCTCGTGCGCTGGCTGGACGAAGGCCGCGTGAAGCCCCATGTCTCGGCACGGTATCCTCTGGAGCGCGGGATCGAAGCCTTGCGCGCGGTGGCGGAACGCCGCGCCGTCGGCAAGGTCGTGATCATCCCCGGGTAAGGAGGCTGCGTGGTGCCGTACCGCATGACGATGGACGAATGCCCCGGTTACCTTCATGTCGTGGGCGAGGGCGATCGCACGCCGGAGAACGCGCTGCGTGTGCTCCAGGACTCGTACGCCGCTTGCGTCGAGCGCGGACGCCGCGGCCTGCTGCTCGAGGTCCGCTTCTCCGGACCGAGCCTCGGCGTCTCCTCCATCTATCGCGTGATCGGCGAGCGCGCGATCGATGGCGCGGCGCTGGGCCGCATCGCGTACGTGGAGGCGCAGATGGACGATCCCGACCGGGCGCGATTCGCCGAGATGGTGGCGCTCAACCGCGGCGTGAACGTGCGGCTCTTCAACGACGTGGAGGCGGCGCGCCGGTGGCTGGGCGGGACCCCGGGCGGAAGGTGAGTTCAGGCCGCCCTGGCGAAGCGTAAGATCGCCGGCATGGAGCAGAACTACTGGAGCCTCGGCACCTGGCGGCGCGTTCCCGTGTCCATGCACTGGACCGTGCTCTTCGTGTTCGTCTGGCTCTACCTGATCTTCTTCGACCTGGCGGTCACCGCGATCGCGTCCGTGGCCTTCTTCGCGTTGCTGGTCATCCACGAGCTGGGGCACGTGGCCGTCATGCGCCGGCGGCGTATCGCGGTCACGGAGATCCGCTTCTACGGGCTCCACGGCCGCACCGTGCCCTCCCATGCGGCGCCGCGGGACGAGATGGCGATCGCCTGGGGCGGCGTGGGCGCGCAGTTCCTCGTCCTCATGGCGGCACTCGCAGTGCGGTACCTGCTGCCGGGCTCCGTGCTGCTCTCGATTCCGGGGGTCCTGCTGGGACCGGTGCTCTTCGTTTTCATCCAGCTCAACCTGGTGCTGATGATCATCGCGCTGCTGCCCATCGGCCCCTTCGATGGCCATGCCGCCTGGCAGGTCTTCGCCATGATGAAGGCGTCGCGGATCAAGCGTCGCAAGCGCCGCCAGGAGCTGCGCATGTTTCCGGAGCGGGGCTTGCCCGACGACAAGCGCCGCGAGCTCGAGGAGAGCTCGTCGAAGGCGGCCGCGGAGCTCCTCGAGAAGCTCGCTTCGAAGCGGGAGCGCGACGCCCGCTGACCGGATGACCCGGCTCAGCGCGCGCGCAGCGCCGGGATCGCGACGCCCGTCGCGATGAGGACGAAGGCCACGCCGTGGTACCAGCGCGGCGCCTCGCCCAGCAGCGCGAGCGACAGCACGGCCGCGAAGAGGGGCGTGAAGTTGGAGAAGAGCGCCGCGAGGGTGGGCCCCACGAGGCTCACGCCGCGCCCCCACGCCCAGTAGGCCGCGACCGCGGGACCGATCGCCACGTAGGCAAGCGCGCCCGCGATTCCGGGCGACCACGGGATGACGGGCCGCAGGATGGCGAGCTCCACCGCCGACGCGATGGCGCCCCACGTGGCGCCGAACACGAGCTGCGCGGTGAGGAGCTCGGCCCAGTTCCAGGCGGGGCGTTGCGTACCCGCCATCGACGCGGGCGGCCGCGCGAGCTGCCAGCTGTAGAGCGACCACGCGAGGCTCGCCAGCAGCATGAAGAGATCGCCCGGCACGAAGCGCAGCGCGAGCAATGCGGACAGCGTGCCGCGCGCGAGCACGAAAGCGACGCCCGCCAGCGATAGCGCCGCGCCCAAGACCTGCGCCGCCCGCGGCCGCACGCGATAGCCGATCCAGCCGATGAGCAGCATGAAGACCGAGGCGCTGGCGGCGATCAGGGTCACGTTGATGGGAGAGGAGGTCGCCAGCGCCATGTACTGGAAGGCGTTGTAGCAGCCGATGCCGAAGAAGCCGACCGAGGCGAAATAGCGCCACCGCGCGAGCAGGGCGCGCGGATGTGCGATGACGCGCCAGCCGAGCGGCAGCAGCAGGATGAGCGCCAGGATCCAGCGCAGGGCGTTGAGCGTGAGCGGCGGGATGCGCCCGACCACGAGCGAGCCCACGATCGCATTGCCCGCCCACAGCAGCGGCGGCAGCGTCAGGAGCGCGGCCGTGCCGGCGGTCACGCGGCGGGTCCTTTCCATCACGCGCTCCCGCGCAACTGCCTGCCCTGGGCGCGCAAGGCCTCCACGACGCGCCTCGCCGCCGGCGAAAGGTAGCTCTCGTGCCGGTAGCGCGCGGCGAACTCCCGGCGCATCGTCGTCTCGCGCAGCGCCACTTCACGCAGCGGTCCGCGCGGCGCGAGATGGCGGCGCGACATGAACGAGAGGAGCCGGCTCGCCTGCATCAGCTCGGGAATGAAGAGGATCTGGTTGGTCTCGATCTGCACCGTCGGCGCCTCCAGGCCGCGGCGGTGGAAGGCGTGCTCCAGCCACTCGCGCGTGGCGACGGCCGGTCCTCCCAACACCCAGCCGTAGCCGAGCATGTCGCGCATCGAGGGCCGCTCGCGCAGGATCGGGTGGGAATGGCTCGCGACCACCACGCATTCGTCGTGGAACAGCGCGTGGGACACGAGATCCGCGTCCGACGAGCTGGTGAAATCGACCGCGAGCTCGAGCTCGCCGGCGCGCAGGGCCGATCGCAGCACGTCGTTGCTCGCGATGGTGGACTTGAACGCGACGGCCGGCGACTCGCCGAGGAAGCGCTGGAAGAGGGGCGCCATGAGGAACCGCGCCGCCGTGGGCACCATCCCGATGCGCACGACGCCGGCCTCGCCGCGGCCGATCTGCGCCACCTCGCGCTGTGCCTCGAGGGCGGCGATGCGGATGGCGCGGGCCCGCACGTGCAGCGCCGCGCCCGCCGCGGTCAGGCGAATGCCGCGCCCCACCCGCTCGAAGAGGGGCGTGCCCAGCTTCTGCTCGAGCCTGCGCACGGCTGCCGTGAGGGCGGGCTGCGTGCGCGAGAGCGTGCGGGCGGCGCGGCCGACGTGCCCGGCGTCCGCGATCGCCTCGAAGTAGCGCAGGTCGCGCAGGTCCAACTGATCAGCCACGTTGATGGATTCGAAGGAAACGCGAAATGGACGCGATGGATTATGCCAGCGATACTGGGGCGATGACCCCATGGCGCGTCGTCCGCTTCGACCTCTTCATCGATCCCGCCTTCGACGCGCGCCTCGGGCTCGAGCCGGGGATCGACCTTCACGTGGCTCCGGTGCCCGCTTCCGACGAGGACGTGGCGCGCTCGCTCGCCGGCGCCCACGTCTATCACGTGTCGTCGGCGCGCAACGAGATCTCGAAGTTCGCCTTCGTCACCGCCGGGCTCCTCGAGCGATGCCCGTCGCTCCTCTGGATCTCCACCTACGGCGCCGGCTACGACTCCGTGGACGTTGCCGCGTGCACGCGCGCCGGCGTCGCGGTGATGAACCAGGCGGGCGCCAACAAGACGTCGGTGGCGGAGCATACCTTCGGCCTGATCCTGTCCCTCACCCATCGCATCGCCGAGAGCGACCGCCGCCTGCGCCGCGATCGCACCTTCACGCGCGAGGACCTGATGGGCCGCGAGATCGCGGGGCTCGCGCTGGGCCTCGTGGGCATCGGCCACGTGGGCACGGAGGTCGCGCGGATCGCACACGCCTTCGGCCTCGAGGTCCTCGCCGCCGATCCCTTCCTCGCGCCCGAGGAGATCCGCCGCCGGGGCGCGCAGCCGGTCTCCTTCGACGAGCTCCTCGAGCGCTCGGAGATCGTGTCGCTGCACTGCCCGCGGGACGATACGACCGTCGGCATGATGCGCGCCGGGCAGTTCGAGCGCATGAAGAAGGGCGCCCTCTTCATCACGACGGCGCGTGGCGGCATCCATGACGAGCGGGCCCTCGCGCACGCGCTCGAGTCCGGACACCTGGCCGGCGCGGGATTGGACGTGTGGCAGCCGGAGCCTCCGCCGCTGGAGCATCCGCTGCTGTCGCTGCCCAATGTCGTCGCGACGTATCACACGGCCGGCGTCACGCACGAGGCGCGCCACAACGTGGCACGGCTGGGCTCCGAGCAGATCGTGCAGGCGCTGTCCGGCGACAGGCCGCCGCGCCTCGTCAACCCCGCGGTGTGGCCCGCCTTCCGCGCCCGCTTCGAACGGAAAGGAAAGTGACATGGAACAGCCGGGATTCCGCATCCTGCCGCGCCGCGACACCGATCGCGCGCTCGTGGCCCTCTTCGAGGGATTGCCCGCGTCGATCGTGAGCGACAACCTGAGCCGCATGAGCGGCACGTCCGGCCTGGCGCCGTGGCACCGGCCGGGCGCTCAGCTGCTGGGCACGGCGCTCACGGTGCGCACGCGCGCGGGCGACAACCTGATGATCCACAAGGCGCTGCAGCTCGGGAGACCGGGCGATGTGCTGGTGATCGACGGCGGCGGCGCGACCGATCGCGCGCTCTTCGGCGACATCATGAAGAACGTCGCGAAGATGCGCGGATTCTCGGGCGTGGTCATCGACGGGGCCATTCGCGACGCCGCCGCGTACCGCGAGGACAGCTTTGCCTGCTACGCGAGAGGCGTGTGCCACCGCGGTCCGTACAAGGACGGTCCCGGGGAGATCAACGTGCCGGTGAGCATCGGCGGCATGGTCGTCATGCCCGGCGACATCGTGCTGGGCGACGACGACGGGGTCGTCTTCATCGCGCCGGCCGAGGCGCGCACGGTGGCGCAGGCCTCACGCAAGAAAGCCGAGGCGGAGGCGCGGACGCTCGATTCGATCGCGCAGCGCGCGTACGACGATGCGTGGATCGACGAGGCGTTGAAAGCGAAGGGCGTCGCGGTCTAGGAGGTTTTTTTTGCCACGAGGTCGATGAGCGCCGACATGCCCTGGTGGGCCGGTCCTTCGTCGATCGCATCCTCGTGCTCGCGCAAGTGCAGGATCTCGAGATCTCCGAAGCTTTCGCGCAGCACCTGCGCGGTGTAGAAATTCTCGAGCTCCTTCGGTCCGCCGGTCGCGTATTGGAGCTGCTTCGTCGTGTAGCCCTGCATCACGAGCAGGAGAAGTCTAAGGCGGTGACCTCGAGCCCCTGTTGCGCGAGCCATGTGCTGTTGCGGCCCTCGCCGTCGCAGACGCAGAGCGCGCGCATGCCGGCATGGAACCGTTCGCGCTGGCTCTCGAGGAGCTGGTTGGGTGCCTTGCCGAAGATGTATTCGCCGGCGGAGAAGCGCTTGTTCCAGCGCTCGAGCTGCGCCGGGTCATGCGAGAAGGGCGAGGACATCGAACGATTCTACCGTCGGGGCGCAGCGGCCCGTTGCAGCGCGCGCGCCACGATCGGTTTTGCCCACGCGGGCGTCGCGCGCAGATCCTGCGGGCCCACGATGCGGCCGCGCCGCGTCTCCAGGATGAGCCGCGGCCGCGGCGCGGCTCCCGCGCGCGGATCCGCTTCCTCCGAGTTGTCGTAGAGGTAGAGCCGCTCGAGCTTCGGCAGGAGCGCCACGAGGTTCTGCCGGCTCGCATCCCAGCGGCGGCGGATATCGGCTTCGGGAATGTCGTGGCCGCCGGCCTTCACGCGGGCGCGCACGCGCTCGAGGTGGCGCTCCGGCGAATCGAGGCCCACGAACCAGATCCATACCTCGGTCCCGGCGTCCGCGGCCTGCGCGAGCAGCCGCGGAATGGTGCTCGCGCCCAGGGTGCTCTCGAACGCGAAATCGAGCCTCTCCGCGATCGCCCGCTCGAGGAGCCGGCGGCCCTCGTTCCACGCGAGCCCGTTCGCCTCGCGCGGCGTGAGCTTCGGGTTGGCCGTGCGGATGATGCGCGCGGCCTCGTCGGGATTGAAGTACTGCGCGCCGCGGCTTCGCAGCATCGCGCCGCCGATGGAGCTCTTGCCCGCGCCATTCACGCCGGCGAGGACGAAGAGGCGCTGCGCTTCCCTAGCCAGCCTTGCGCGCCTTGCGCCGCTTCACCGCGCGCGCGGCCACCGCGGGCGCCGTGCGCCGGGATTTCGCCGCCTCGCGCAGGGCGGCGGCGCCCAGCGCCTGGGGCGACGCCTCGAAGGCGCTCGCCATCGCCTTGCGCGAGCCCGGCGACTGCATCGCCTCGAGCAGCCGGTCGAACTCGCCCGCGAGCGCACCGAGGCTGGGCTCGCGCGCCTGGGCCAGCTCACGGAAATCGTCGTAGGAAATGAGTACCGCCTTGGGCGCGTCGTGGCGCGTGATGGCGACCGCCCCGCCGGTGAGCACCTTCTCGATGATCGCGCCGGGCTCGTTCTTCAGCCGGGTCGCGGGCACGCTCTCGACCTCGACCAGGTCGCCGCGCGCGTTCCTGAACCTGAGCACATCCGCCATGGCATCGCTCCTTTTGGCCATTCTAGCCGGTTTGGCCACATGGGTCGACGGCGGTTCCGCGGTACGGCGGCAGGCCGTCACGTCACCGGCGCGGGATTGAACAGGACGAGGGCATTGTGGAGCTTCCAGCGCTCGGCCCAGGTCCGGGTGCGGCCGCTGGCCACGTCGAGCATGAGGCGGAACAGCTCCCAGCCCACCTCCTCGATCGTCGCCTCGCCGTCGGCGATCTTGCCGGCGTTGAGGTCCATGAGGTCGTGCCAGCGCCGCGCCAGCTCCGTGCGCGTGGCGACCTTGATGACGGGCACCTCCGCGAGCCCGTACGGAGTGCCGCGCCCGGTGGTGAACACGTGCAGGTTCATGCCCGCGGCGAGCTGGAGCGTCCCGCAGATGAAGTCGCTCGCGGGGGTTGCGGCGTAGGTCAGGCCCTTGCTCCTCAGCTTCTCTCCGGGGGCGAGCACGCCGGTGATGGGCGCGGTACCGGACTTCACGATCGAGCCCATCGCCTTCTCCACGATGTTCGCGAGGCCGCCCGCCTTGTTGCCCGGCGTGGTATTGGCGCTGCGGTCGACGCTGCCGCGCTGGAGGTATGCGTCGTACCAGGCCATCTCGCGCACCATTGCGCGGGCGATCTCGGGCGAGGCGGCACGCGCGGTGAGCTGGTCGATGCCATCGCGAACTTCGGTCGTCTCCGAGAACATGATGCTGGCCCCGGCGCGCACCAGGAGGTCCGCGCAGAACCCCACCGCCGGGTTCGCGGTCACCCCTGAAAACGCATCGCTGCCGCCGCATTGCACGCCCACGACGAGCTCGCTCGCCGGGACGGTCTCGCGCCGCCGGGCATCGAGCCGCCGCAGGTGGACTTCGGCCTGCCGCACGATGGACTCGACCATGGACATGAAGCCCACGTGCTTCTCGTCCTGCAGGCACACCACGTCGAGCGCGGGCTCCGGTCCGCCGGCTTCGCGCACGGCAATCGTGCCCGGCGGCAGCAGCCGCCCGGGCTGCAGCTTCTCGCACCCCAGGCTCACCACCATGACCTCGCCGCCGAAGTTCGGGTTGAGCGAGAGGTTGCGCAGCGTGCGGATCGGCACGACGGCGTCGGGCGCGTCGATCGCCACCCCGCAGCCGTAGCCATGCTCGAGCGCGACCACGCCGTCGACGTTCGGATAACGCGGCAGGAGCTCCGAGCGAATGCGCTCCACGGCGAACTCGGTCACGCCCGCGACGCACTGCACGGTCTGGGTGATGGCGAGGATGTTGCGCGTTCCGACGGAGCCGTCGGGATTGCGGTATCCCTCGAAGGTATAGCCCTCGAGGGGCGGCAACGGCTCGCGCTTCACGGTCGCCACCGGAAGATCCTCGAGCGAGCGCGCGCCGGGCATGCGCAGCAGCCGCTCCGTGACCCAGCTCCCCGCGGGAATGTCCCGGGCCGCATACCCGATGTCGGCGTTATAGCGACGGATGGGCCCGTGGGCCGGAATGTCCACGAGCGCGACCTTGTGGCCCTGCGGTACTTTCTCGCGCAGCTCGAGGCCCGACTCGAAGGTCGCGCCGGCAGGCAGCCCGCCCTCGTTCGCCACGATCGCGACGTTGTCGGCGGGGTGCATCCGGATGTAGAGCGGCGTTTCGCGGGCCATGGGCCATTTTACCGAGCGGTAAGATCCCACGGATGAAACCGTCGCTCCCCACGGTCGCCGCGCGCGTGCGCGAGCAGACCGGTGTCGCCTGGTCGCGCGCCCGCAAGCTGTGCGAGGAGGGGCGTGTGCTCGTGGACGGCGAGCGCTGCGTCGATCCCGCGCTGCGCATCGCGCCGGACTCCGTCGTGGTCGTCGATGAGCGCGCCCCCCGGCGGGAAAGCGGCCCGCTCGCGAAGGAGGCGATCGTCTTCCACGATCGCGACGTGGTCGTGATCGACAAGCCGGCGGGAATGCTGAGCGTCGCGGACGAGGAGGGCAACAAGGACACGCTCGTCGACCACGCGCGAACGCTGTTGCGGCGCATCGATCGCGCGGCCGACGCCCCGCTGGGCGTCGTCCACCGGCTCGACCGCGACACGAGCGGCCTCATGGTGTTCACGCGGAGCGCCGCCGCGAAGCGCCATCTCGCCGCGCAGTTCCGCGCCCACGACGTCGAGCGGGTCTACCTCGCCATCGCCCATGGAATCGTCCCGGAGACGACGGTCGAGAGCGACCTGGTCCTCGATCGCGGGGATGGCCTGCGCGGCTCCCATGGCCATTTCCGCCGTGCCAGCAGTCCGCCGCCACGGGAGGCCCGGCACGCGATCACGCACCTGCGACCGCTCGCCGGCCTGCACGGAGCCACGCTCGTGGAGTGCCGCCTCGAGACGGGGCGCCAGCACCAGATCCGCATCCACCTGTCCGAGCTCGGCCATCCACTCGTCGGCGAGCGCGTGTACATCCGCGACTATGCGGGCCCGCGCATCGAGTCGGCGCGCCCGATGCTGCATGCGCGCACGCTCGGGTTCACGCATCCGCGCTCGGGAGCGCAAGTGTCATGGACGCGCGAGGCGCCGGATGACTTCGCGCGGATGCTCGAGGCGCTGCGCCCCTAGCGGAGTACGCCGGCCAGGGCAGAAAGCCCCGGACCTTTCACGAGACTGTCCGCTCCGGCGCGCGCGGACGCGGCTTATCATGGATTTTGCCCCCCTTTCGAGCCCCCCGAATGTTTCGATTCGAACGGATGGCCGCGGCCATCGCATTCGCTCTTTTCCTCTTTGCCGGCCTGGACGCCTCGGCAACCGATGCCTCCACGGTGACCGCGGCCGCTCCGAACGCGGACCTTGCGCGCGGCACGCTCGCCAACGGCCTGCGCGTCGTGATCGTGCGCGATCCGCTGGCCCCGGTCGTCGCCACCCAGGTGACCTATCTGGTTGGCGGCTATGAAACGCCGCAGGGCTTTCCCGGCACGGCGCACGCGCTCGAGCACATGATGTTCCGCGGGAGCACGGGCCTCACCGGCGGGCAGCTGAACGAGCTGACCGGCAAGATGGGCGGGGACAACAACGCCTTCACCACGAACGACGCGACGCAGTACATCTTCTCGGCTCCGGCGGCGTATCTCGACGTGCTGCTGCGAGTCGAGGCGGACCGCATGCGCGGAGCGCTCCTCACCGACCGCGACTGGAGCCTCGAGAAAGGCGCCATCGAGCAGGAAGTCTCGAGGGACATCTCGGATCCCTCGTACCTCGCCTTCACGCGGGCGGAAAGAATCCTGTACGCGGGCACCGGCTATGCCGAGGATCCGTTGGGGAGCCGGCCGTCGTTCGACCGGACGACCGGAAAGATGCTGCGGGACTTCTACGACGCGTGGTACCAGCCGTCGAACGCCATCCTGGTGATCGTGGGCGACATCGACCCCCATGCGACGATGGCCCGGGTGAAGGAGCTCTTCGAGTCGCTGCCTTCCCATGCGACGCCCACGCGCAAGCCCGTCGTGTCGCACCCGTTCAAGCCGCAGACGATCACGGCGACCACGCCGTCGGGTAGCGGCAGCGTCCAGTTCGTCTTCCGCATGCCGGGGCAGATGTCGAAGGACAATGCCGCCGCGCAGGTCTTGATCGACGTGCTGAACAACCCGCGCAGCTCGCTCGCGAATCTCGCGGCGGAAGGCAAGGTGCTGAGCGCCGATGCGCAGTTGCAGCCCTTCAGCCATGGCGGCATCGGCGTGGTCGAGGCCGGCTTCGCGAAAGGGGCCCACAACGAATCCGAGGCGCGAGCGCAGCTGGACAGGACGATCCAGGCGATGCTCTCGGACGGCGTGCCGGCCGACCTCGTGGAAGCCGCGAAGCGCTCCGAGCAGGCGCAGTTCGAGTTCCGCAAGAACAGCGCCGCGACCCTCGCGACCGCGTGGTCCCAGGCGCTCGCGTGGGAAGGTCTCGAGTCGCCGGAGGAGGCGCAGCGCGAAATCCAGCAGGTCACGGTAGACGACGTGAACCGCGTGGCCCACGAGTTCCTGCAGCCGAAGCTGCGCGTGACCGTCCTGCTGAAGCCCGACCTCAATGGCAAGCGCCCCCCGGACAGCTCCGGATTCGGCGGCGCGGAATCCTTCGGCGGCAACGACAAGCTGAACATGCCGTTGCCGGACTGGGCGGCGCAGGCGCTTTCGACGCTCGAGATGCCGCACTGGACGCTCAATCCCACGCGCACCCGGCTCGCGAACGGCATCACGCTCATCGTGCAGCCGGAGACGATCAGCAGGACGGTGACCCTGGTGGGACACATCGACCACGACGCCGGCTTGCAGGAGCCGCCGGGGCACGAAGGCGTGGGCAAGCTCCTCGCGTCGCTCTTCGATTACGGCACGTCCACGCTCGATCGCGCGGCCTTCCACAAGGCGCTCGACGACATTCCGGCGAACGTTTCGGGCGGCGAGGAATTTTCCCTCGAGGTGCCGAGCGCCAGCTTCGATCGCGGCGTCGAGCTGCTCGCCGACAACGAGCTTCATCCCGCGCTGCCGGAGCACGCGTTCCAGGTGCAGCAGCGCACGCTGGCCGAGCTGGTCGGGGGCGAGATCCAGACTCCTGAATACAAGATGGTGCGTGCGCTTCGCAGCGGCCTGCTCCCGCCGGGCGATCCGGCGCTGCGCGAGGCGACTCCGGAGTCGGTGTCGAAGCTCACGCTCGCCGACGTGCGCAAGTATTTCGGCCAGGCGTATCGCCCCGACCTCACGACGATCGTCGTCGTGGGCGACGTGACCCCGGAAGCGGCGAAGGCGACGGTCGAGAAGTACTTCGGCGCCTGGAAGGCCGAAGGCCCCAAGCCGCGCGTGGTGCCGCCGCGGGTGCCGACCAACGCCGCGAGCTACACGGTGGTGCCGAACGCCTACGCTTCCCAGGACACCGTCGTCATGGGCCAGATGCTCGACGTGGACCTGCACGATCCCGATCGTTACGCGCTGCAGCTCGCGAACGACATCCTCGGCGGCAACGGCTTCGCCTCGCGGCTCATGCTCGATGTGCGCGTGAGCCACGGCTATGCGTACGGTGCGGCTTCGGTCCTCAAGCTCGAGCGTTCGCGTTCGGTCTTCTACGTGGAGTACGGCAGCGACCCGGACAAGGTGGCGCCGGTGGACGCGCTGGTGCGGGCCGACATCCAGGCGCTGCAGCAGGCGCCCGCGACCGAGGATGAGCTCATGAACGCGCGCCAGTACGAGATCCGCTCCATCCCGCTGGAGGTGTCGAGCGTCAATCGCATCGCGCACGCGCTCTCCAGGTGGAGCTATCGCGACGAGCCGCTGGACGAGCCCATGGTCGCGGCGAAGCGCTATCTCGAGCTGACCCCGCGGCAGGTGCAACAGGCGTTCACGCTCCACCTGAAGCCCGCGCACCTCGCGCAGGTCGTCCAGGGGCCTGATCCGGCCCGGCATTGATTGGCGGCCCCGGGAGGCGCCGCGCTTGCGCGCCCTCCGGGGTTCGGGAGTAGAATTCAAACGCCCGTTTGAAACTCCCGTTTCCCTCGTGACGACTTCCCTTCCCGATGGCGAGCAGCCGGTCCTGCGCATCGTCCCCATGCCCGCGGACACCAACGCGCACGGCACCATCTTCGGGGGCTGGGTCATGTCCCAGGTGGACATCGCCGGCAGCGTGGCGGCATGGGAGCGCGCCGCGGGGCCGATCGTGACCGTCGCCGTGAATTCGTTCGTCTTTCGCGAGCCGGTCTACGTGGGCGACCTGGTGAGCTTCTATGCCCGCGTGCTCAAGGTCGGCAAGACGTCGATCACGGTGGATGTCGAGGTGTACGCCCAGAGGGGGCGGCACGGGCGCAAGGACGTCGTGAAGGTGACGGAAGCGCAATTGACCTATGTCGCCGTGGACGCGGACCGTCGCCCGCGCAGCGTGCCCGGCGGCACCGTGGAGGCCTGAAATGTCGGAGCTCGTCGCAACCCCCAGCACCCGTCCCTTGTCCCATCCCGCGGGGCGTACGGGCGATCCCGCGTCCGAGCGCCTGCTCGTGCGCACGGCCGCCGTCCTCGGCGCCGGCGTCATGGGCGCGCAGATCGCCGCACACCTCGCCAATGCCAACGTGAAGCCGATCCTCTTCGAGCTGGCGGCCGAGGGCAAGGACAAGAACGCCAACGTGAAGAAGGCGCTCGACGGGCTCGCGAAGCTGAACCCGAGCCCCATCGCCACGCAATCGGTCCTGAAGCAGATCGTGCCGGCGAACTACGACGAGCACCTGGACCTCCTCGCCGAGTGCGACCTCGTGATCGAGGCGATCAGCGAGCGCATGGACTGGAAGAAGTCGCTCTTCGAGAAGGTGGCGTCGCATATCTCCCCGCGCGCGATCTTCGCTTCCAACACTTCGGGGCTCTCCATCACCGAGCTTTCGAAGACGCTGCCGGCCGGACTGCGCCGCCGCTTCTGCGGCATCCACTTCTTCAACCCGCCGCGCTACATGCGCCTGGTCGAGGTGATCCCGACCGCCGAGACGGATCCGGCCGTTGTCGACAAGCTCGAGACGTTTCTCACGACGACCCTCGGCAAGGGCGTGATCCGCGCGAAGGACACGCCGAACTTTGTGGCGAATCGGGTCGGCGTCTTCTCGATGCTCGCGACCATGCACCACACGCTCGCGTTCAAGCTGGGATTCGACGACGTCGATGCGCTCACCGGTCCCGCGATCGGGCGCGGCAAGAGCGCCACGTATCGCACCTCCGACGTGGTGGGCCTCGACACCATGGGCCATGTCATCCGCACGATGGCGGAGACGCTGCCCGGCGATCCGTGGAAGGACTACTACAGGGCGCCGGATTGGCTGCAGGCGCTGATCGCCAAGGGCGCGCTGGGACAGAAGACGAAGGCCGGGATCTACACCAAGAAGGGCAAGGACATCCTGGTCCTCGACCTGGCGAAGCAGGACTACCGCCCTTCGGCCGGCGCGATCGCCGAGGAAGTGCAGGCGATCCTCAAGGAGAAGGATGGCGGCGAACGCCTCGCGAAGCTGCGCGCGTCGAGCCATCCGCAGGCCCAGTTCCTCTGGGCCATCCATCGCGATGTCTTCCACTACGTCGCGGTGAACCTCGCGGACATCGCGCACAGCGCGCGCGACGTGGACTTCGCGATCCGCTGGGGCTTCGGCTACCAGCGCGGTCCCTTCGAAACCTGGCAGGCGGCCGGCTGGCAGCGCGTGGCGAAGATGATCCAGGAGGACATCGCCGCCGGGAAGGCGATGTCGAAGGCGCCGCTGCCCGCGTGGGTCACCGACGGGCGCAGCGGCGTCCATGGCCCCGAAGGCTCGTATTCCGCCGAGACGGGCCGCGTCGTGCCGCGCTCGACACTGCCGGTCTATGCGCGACAGCTCTTCCCCGAGACGCTCGTGGGGGAGAAACCCGCCGATCGCGGAACCACCGTGTTCGAGGACGACGGCGTGCGCATGTGGCACCAGGGCGACCGCATCGCGATCGTCTCCTTCAAGAGCAAGATGCACTCGCTCGGCGCGCCGGTGCTGGCGGGATTGAACCGCGCGCTCGACGAGGCCGAGCGCAACTTCGACGCGCTGGTCATCTGGCATGACGCGCCGTTCGCCGTCGGTGCGGACCTCAAGGCCGCGCTCGAATCCCTCAAGGCCGGCCAGTACGACGACTTCGAGAAGATGGTGGCCCTCTTCCAGCAGACCTCGCAGCGGCTCAAGCACGCGCTCGTGCCGACCGTTGCCGCGGTCGAGGGGATGGCGCTGGGCGGCGGGTGCGAGTTCGTGATGCATGCGCAGCGCGCCGTGTGCGCGATCGAGAGCTACATCGGCCTGGTCGAAGCGGGCGTCGGCCTGCTGCCCGCGGGCGGGGGGCTCAAGGAATTCGCCGAGCGCGTGCAAGCGTGGGCGAAGGGCGGCGATACGTTCCCGGAGATGCAGCGCATCTTCCGGCAGATCGCCATGGGCGAGGTCTCGAAGAGCGCCGAGAACGCGCGCGAGATGGGCTACCTCAAGCCCGCGGACGTCGTCGTCTTCCACCCGTCGGAGCTCCTGTACGTGGCCAAGCAGCAGGCGCGCGCGATGGCGGAGAGCGGTGTGCGGCCGGCGTTGCCGCCCGCGCAGATCCCCGTGGCCGGCGACACCGGCATCGCGACCCTCAAGATGCTCCTCGTGAACATGAAGGAAGGCGGCTTCATCTCGGACCACGACTACGAGGTTTCCTCGCGCATCGCGACGGTGCTCTGCGGCGGCGAGGTGGATCCCGGAAGCCTGGTCGACGAGAAGTGGCTGCTCGACCTCGAGCGCAGGAATTTCGTCGAGCTGGCGAAGACGCACAAGACCCAGGATCGCATCGAGCACATGCTCAAGAGCGGCAAGCCGCTGAGGAACTAGGAGAAGGCCATGAGCAAGCAAGTCCAGGATGCTTATATCGTCGCCGCGGTGCGCACGCCCGTCGGCAAGGCCCCGCGCGGCATGTTCCGCAGCGTTCGTCCCGACGACATGCTGGCCCACGTGCTGAAGGGCGCCGTGGCGCAGGTGCCCGGCCTCGATCCGCACGACATCGCCGATGTCATCGTCGGATGCGCGATGCCCGAGGGCGAGCAGGGCATGAACGTGGCGCGCATCGGCGTGCTGCTGGCGGGGCTCCCCGACAGCGTGCCGGCGATGACGATCAACCGCTTCTGCTCCTCGGGCCTGCAGGCCGTGGCGCTCGCCGCCGACCGCATCCGTACGGGCGACGACGACGTGGTGATCGCCGCGGGCACGGAGTCGATGTCGATGGTGCCGATGATGGGCAACAAGGTCGCGCTCAACGACGCCGTCTTCCGCGGCGGGGAGAACGTGGCCATCGCGTACGGCATGGGCATCACGGCGGAGAAGGTGGCCCAGCAATGGAAGGTCCCGCGCGAGGACCAGGATGCGTTCGCCGTGGCGAGCCACCAGAAGGCGGCGAAGGCCATTGCCGCCGGCGCCTTCCGCGACGAGATCCTGCCTTACGAGGTGGACGCCGCGACGCCCGATCTCGCGCGGGGCGAGGTGAAGCACGCGAAGCGCGTGGCCGAGAACGACGAGGGTCCGCGCCCCGATTCCACGCTCGAGACGCTGGGGAAGCTCAAGACCGTCTTCGCCGCGCGCGGTTCGGTCACGGCGGGCAACAGCTCGCAGATGTCCGACGGCGCCGCGGCCGTGATCCTCATGAGCGAGCGCGCGCTGAAGAAGTACGGCGTGAAGCCGCTCGCGCGCTTCGTGAACTACGCGGTGGCGGGCGTCCCGCCCGCGATCATGGGCATCGGACCGATCAAGGCGATTCCCAAGGTGCTGTCCGCGTCCGGCGTCAACGCCCAGGATCTCGACTGGATCGAGTTGAACGAGGCGTTCGCGGCCCAGTCGCTCGCGGTGATCCGCGAGCTCGGCCTCGACGCCACGAAGATCAATCCCCAGGGCGGCGCCATCGCGCTGGGCCACCCGCTCGGCGCCACCGGGGCGGTGCGCACGGCGACGATCGTGCACGGCCTCCAGCGCACGCGGAAGAAGTACGGAATGGTGACCATGTGCATCGGCACCGGCATGGGCGCCGCGGGACTTTTCGAGTCACTGCCATGAATGCACAATAGCCGCGGCTTTCGCCCCGGGAGAGGCGAGCCGCGGATGCAGAACAACGAATAACCCAGGAGAGGAGAAGCCCATGAAACGCGTGTTGCGTCCCGCGGCCAAGCCGCTCGCGATCGCCCTGGCGCTGGCAGCGTCGCCGGCCTTCGCGTACCAGTTCACCTTCCCGGATTACGGGATCCAGGCGAACCTCGATACGACGCTCAGCTACGGCGTCGCCTGGCGCGCGCAGCAGCGCGACCCCTCGCTCATCGGCATCGCGAACGGCGGCAGCTCGCGCTCGGTGAACGAGGACAACGGCGACCTCAACTTCAACAAGAACGACCGCTTCGCCAACGTGGTGAAGGCGACGGTGGACGCCGAGATCAAATGGCGCAACTTCGGCTTCTTCGGCCGCGGCCTCGCCTTCTACGACTTCGACCTCCACGACAGCGACAAGCTCGGTCCCACGGGACGCGACCGCCTCGGCCGCAACGTGATCGGCCTCGACGGATTCGTGAGCGCGAATTTCGAGCCGGCGGGGCACAATCTGCGGCTGCGAGCCGGGCGCCAGGTGATCAGCTGGGGCGAGAGCACCTTCATCCCCGGCGGCATCAACTCGATCAACCCGGTCGATCTGTCGAAGCTGCGCATCCCGGGCAGCGAGCTCAAGGAAGCCTTCATCCCGACCACGGGCCTCTGGGGCAGCGCGGAGATCACCAACGCCGCCTCGGTCGAGGGCTTCATCCTCACCAATTTCGACAAGACGCGCCTGGACCCGATGGGCTCGTACTTCTCGACCAACGACGCCGCGAGCGACGATGCGACGCGCGTGATCGTCTCCTTCGGGCGCCGGCGCGACGATCACTTCCCGAACAGCAACCCGGTGCCGCCGGGCATCCCCGTGATCAGCTCAACCGCCGCGGCGCTCTACGGGCCGTTCGATCCGGCTGCGCCGGTGTGGGTGCCGCGCTCCCCGGACAAGAACCCGAGCGACCACGGGCAGTGGGGACTCGCCTTCCATTACCTTGCGAAGGAGCTCAACAGCACGGAGTTCGGCTTCTACTTCGAGAACTACCACAGCCGCATTCCGATGTTCTCGGCGGTGAAGGGCACGACGACCTCGGTGCTCACCGGGGGCCCGCTCATCGCGCCGATCTGCCAGGCCGCGCAGACCACGGCGGCGTTGCGCTCGCTGTGCATGACCGGCACCGCGCGCTACTTCGTCGAATATCCGGAGAACGTGAAGCTCTATGGCGTGAGCTTCAACAGCGCCGGTCCCGCCGGCATCGCGTTCCAGGGCGAGTACTCGTATCGCCCGAACCAGCCGCTGCAGCTCGCGACGGCCGAGCTCATCCTGGCGGGACTGGGACTGCCCAACCTGATCACGGGATACACGCAGATTCCGGGCGCGCCCACCGGCGCCACCTCCGCGGCGCTCGTGCCCGACGGCACTTACCTCTCGGGCTATCGCAACGTGCACATGAGCCAGGCACAGGTGAGCGCCACCAAGTCGTGGCCCAACATCTGGGCCGCGGAGCAGCTCGTCGCCGTGGGCGAGGTCGGCATGAACTACTTCCACAACCTGCCGAACGACCTCGCATTCTCGGGGCCCGCCGCGTACCTGCCGGCGACGGCGTACGGTGCGCTGATCTCGGGCGCCTACTCGCAGCAGACGGATGGCTTCACCACGAACTTCTCCTGGGGATACCGCCTCGCCGGGCGCCTCGAGTACGCGAACGCGCTCTTCAGCGGGAACGTCTCGCCACGGCTCGCGTTCTCCCACGACGTGAAGGGTGTGGGCCCGAACTTCGTCGAGGGCGTGAAATCGGCGTCGGCGGGCGTGTCCTGGGACTACCAGCGCAAGTGGCTCGTGGACGTGCAGTACACGAACTACTTCGGCGGCAAGAAATTCTGCGGCACCGACGTGCCGCCGCCCGGAAGCTCCGTCACGCCGGGTCAACCCGCCAGCTTTTGCTCGAGCGCGAATCCGCTCAAGGACCGCGATTTCTATTCGTTCAGCGTGAGCTACTCGTTCTAGCGCGCGCCCAGAAGACCAAAGAGGAGGAACCATGCTGATCACGAAGAAAAACTGTGCGGTGCTCGTCGCGGGCGCGCTCGTCGCGCTGCCCGCGGCGGCGCAGCTCTCCGCCGCCGATCTCGCGAAGCTCGGCACGACGCTCACCCCGATCGGTGCCGAGAAGGCCGGCAACGCCGCCGGGACCATCCCCGCATGGGATGGCGGCATCACGAAGCCCGTCGCCGGCTATGTCGAGGAGGGCCATTACCCCGACCCGTTCGCCGCGGACAAGCCGATGTTCACCATCACCGGGCA
The DNA here is from genome assembly GCA_035656735.1 of Usitatibacter sp. Classification (GTDB taxonomy): domain Bacteria; phylum Pseudomonadota; class Gammaproteobacteria; order Burkholderiales; family Usitatibacteraceae; genus Usitatibacter. The sequence continues at coordinate 198,750 of DASRRY010000047.1, forward strand.
GAACGCGGACCAGTACAAGGCGCAGCTCTCCGAGGGCCAGGTCGCGATGCTCAAGAAGTATCCCGACTACAAGATGATCGTGTACCCCACGCGCCGCAGCGCCTCGTTCCCCCAGTGCCACTACGAGGAGACGAAGCAGTGCGCGGCCAAGGCGCAGCTCGCGCCCAACGGCAACGGCGTCGTCGGCTGCACCGGCGGCATCCCCTTCCCGGAGCCCAGGAACGGCAACGAGGCCATCTGGAACACGGAGCTGCGCTACCGCGGCGACACGTACAACGTGAACTGGGACCAGGCCGCGGTCACGCGCGGCGGCGACTATGCGCTGGTCAAGTTCCAGTACGAGTACGACTTCCAGTACGGCAACTGCTCGAAGCCGCAGTCGCAGCGCGAGCCGAACATGATCCTCAACTACGTGCAGAACACGACGGCGCCCGCGCGCCTCGCCGGCTACATCCTGCTCGTGCACGAGACGGTGGACCAGGCGAAGGAGCCGCGCACCGCCTGGACGTACAACCCCGGACAGCGCCGCGTGCGCCTGGCGCCCCAGGTGGCGTACGACAACCCGGGCACGGCGGCCGACGGCCTGCGCACGAACGACGACTTCGGCATGTTCAACGGCGCGACCGACCGCTACGACTGGAAGCTCGTGGGCAAGAAGGAGATGTACATCCCGTACAACTCGTACAAGCTCTCGGACCCGAAGGTGAAGTACTCGGACATCCTCAAGCCGGGCCACATCAACCAGGACCTCGCGCGCTATGAGCTGCATCGCGTGTGGGTGGTGGAGGCGACTCTCAAGCCGGGGATGAGCCACATCTACGCCAAGCGCGTCTTCTACATCGACGAGGACAGCTGGGCGGTCGTGGCGGACGACCAGTACGACGGGCGCGGCCAGCTCTGGCGCGTGGCCGAGCTGCACAACGAGAACTGGTACAACGTTCCCATGTGGTATGCCGGGGTCGAGGTGCACAACGACCTGCAGTCCGGCCGCTACATCGCGATGGGCCTCGCCAACGAGGTGAGCGTGGTGTACAAGCCGCTCAAGCGTACGGCCGGCGATTACACGCCCGAGGCCCTGCGCGGCATGGGGACGCGCTAGCCGCACGAAAGCCCGCATGAGGAAGATCGCCGGTGCCGCAGCGCTCTGCTGCGGCATCGTTTTTTCCGCGCTGGCCGACGGGCCGCCCGCGCCCGGTGCACCGGTCGGCGCTCGCACGCTGCAGCGCCTGCTGCTGGTGGACGCGAAGCGCGCCGGCTCGCGCATCGTCGCGGTGGGCGATCGCGGCTACGTCGTGCTCTCGGACGACGAGGGTGCCACGTGGCGGCGGGCGCGTGCGCCCGACGCGCCCCTGCTCACGGCCGTTGCCTTCGCCGACGCGAAACATGGCGTCGCGGTCGGACATGACGCCACGATCCTCGCGACCGACGATGGTGGCGAGAGCTGGGCGCAGGTCTTCACCGCACCCGCGGAGCAGCGTCCGCTGCTCTGCGTGCGCTTCGTGACACCCCTGAAGGTCATCGCCGCCGGTGCTTATGGCGCGTATTACGAGTCGGCCGACGGCGGGCGCACGTGGAATGCCCGCAAGATCATTCCCGACGACAAGCACCTGAACGGGATCGTGGACGCCGGCTCGGGGCGGCTGCTGATCGTGGGCGAAGCCGGCACGCTCCTCGCATCGTCCGACCAGGGCGCCACGTGGAAGCCGCTTGTGTCGCCTTACAAGGGCTCGTTCTTCGGCGGCTTGCTCGCGAAGGACGGCGCCGTGGTGGTGTTCGGCCTGCGCGGGCGCATCTTCCGCTCGACCGATGGCGGCGCCACGTGGAGCGTGGTCGACAACGCCTCGGATGCGGCGATCATGGGCGGCGATTCGCTGCCGGACGGCGCGCTCGTGCTCGCGGGAGCCATGGGAACGGCGCTCGTGAGCCGGGACAATGGCCGTTCATTCCAGCCGATCGAGACCCACACTTCGCACCTTCTCTCGAAGCCGCTGGTCGGCGCCCCGAACCAGCTGCTGTTGCTCGGTGAGGCCGGCGTGCAGGCGGTCGCCCTGCCGCTGCAACGGCCGGGACACACGCCATGACGCTCGAGCGCTTCATCGGCCGCGTTTCGGGCGTCATCTTCGGTCACCGGCGCCTGTTGCTGGTCGTCTTCGCGCTGGCGAGCGCATTCTTCGCTTACTCCGCCTCGCACCTGGCCGTGGATGCCGGCTTCAACAAGATGGTGCCGCTGCGCCACGAGTACATGAAGGTGTACCGCGAGTACGAGAAGGTGTTCGGCGGCGCCAACCGCATCGCCATCGCGCTCGTGCAGCGCGACGGCAGCGACATCTACCAGCGCGACTTCATGGCGAAGCTCAAGGCGCTCACGGACGACGTGTTCCTGCTGAACGGCGTCGACCGGCCTTCGGTCAAGTCGCTCTTCACGCCCAACACGCGCTTCATCGAGGTGATCGAGGAGGGCTTCGCGGGCGGCAACGTCGTGCCTTCCGGCTATTCGGGCACGGACGCCGACCTCAAGCGCGTGCGCGAGAACGTCAACAAGAGCACGGAGGTGGGCCGGACGGTCGCGACCGATTTCTCCGGCGCGCTGGTATCCGCGGGACTTCTCGAGATCGATCCGCAGACCGGGCAGAAGCTCGATTACTTCGACTTCGCCCGCAAGCTCGAGCAGCTGCGCGCGAAGTACGAGGACGCCCACCAGTCCGTGCACATCATCGGCTTCGCCAAGGCGGTGGGCGACATCGCCGACGGCGCCCGCGGCGTGATCGCCTTCTTCGGCATCGCCTTCGGCATCACGCTGCTGCTCATGCTGTGGTTCGTGAAGGACGTGCGCCTCACCTTCGTGGCCATCGTCGTGGCGATGCTGCCTGTGCTCTGGCTGCTGGGCACGCTGCCGCTCCTGCATTTCGGCATCGATCCCCTGTCGATCCTCGTGCCGTTCCTGATCTTCTCGATCGGCGTCTCGCACGCGGTGCAGATGACGAAGACCTGGGAGCGCGAGGTGGTCGCCGGCGCGTCGAACCTGGAAGCGGCGCAGCGCGCGTTCGCCAAGCTCTTCATCCCCGGGACGCTGGCATTGCTCACCAACGTGCTGGGCTTCGCCGTGATCATGCTCATCCCGATCGACATCGTGCGCGAGCTGGGGATCACGGCATCGCTCGGCGTGGGCTGGATGATCCTCACCAACAAGATGCTGCTGCCGGTCCTGCTCTCGTACCTGCGCCTGGGACGCCGCGCGACGCGCCGCGAAGCCGAGCAGGAGTCGCGAGTGCATCGCATCTGGAGCGCGGCAGCGCGCTGCGTGGAACCTCGGCGCGCGACCACCATCGTGCTGGTGGCAATGGTCCTCCTGGGCCTCGGCCTCTGGCAGGCGCATCACCTCAAGGTGGGCGATTACGGGATCGGCGTCCCGGAGCTGAGGCCCGAGTCGCGCTATAACCGCGACAACGCGATGATCGTGAAGAAGTTCGCCATCGGCGTGAACACGCTGGGCGTGGTGGCGCAGACGCACGATGTGCAGGGTGCCTGCACCCAGTACGACATCATGTCGACGATCGAGCGCTTCGACTGGTACATGCAGAACGTCACCGGCACGCAGTCGGTGATCTCGCTCCCCTCGCTCGCGAAGATGGTGAACGCCGGGTTCAACGAGGGGAACGTGAAGTGGCGCGCGCTGCCGCGCGATCCCCAGGTGATGGCGCAATCGGTGAGCCCGATCGATACCTCGACGGGCCTCCTCAATCCCGACTGCAGCGCGATGCAGGTTTTGGTGAACACGGTGGACCAGCAGGGGGAGACGATCGCCCACCTGGTGTCCGAGGTGAAGCGCTTCGCGCAGGCCAACAACTCGCCGAAGCTCGAGTTCAAGCTCGCCACCGGCAACATGGGGGTCGCCGCCGCCACGAACGAGGCCGTCGACCGCGCGCGCTGGGAGATGAACTTCGCGATCTTCGGCGCGCTGCTGCTGATGTGCATGGTGACCTTCCGCAGCCTGCGTGCGACGCTCTGCATCCTCATTCCGCTGGTGCTCGTGTCGGTTCTGTGCGAGGCGCTCATGCCGACGCTGGGCATCGGGCTCAAGATCTCGACGCTGCCGGTGGTGGCGCTGGGCGTGGGCGTCGGCGTGGACTACGGGATCTATCTTTACGACCGCATCGAGAAGCACCTGGAGGAGGGACTGCCTCTCGGGCGCGCGTTCTACGAGGCGTTGAACGAACGCGGCACGGCGATGGTCTTCACTGCGGTCACGATGACGATCGGCGTGGCGACGTGGTCGTTGTCGGCGCTCAAGTTCCAGGCCGACATGGGCATCCTCCTGGCCTTCATGTTCTTCCTCAACATGCTCGGTGCGCTCTTCCTGCTGCCGGCATTGGCCGCCTTCCTGCTGCGGCCGGCGAGGGCGGCATGACGCCTGTCGCCAGGCTCTTCATCGGCGGTGGCGCGCTGCTGCTGGCGCTCGCCGTGGCGCTCGGCGCGTACTCGGCGCATGCCACCAAAGGAGCCGCGCATCCGGAGGCGGCTCGCCTGCTGCAGACCGCGGTGCTCTACCAGTTCATCCACGCCATGGGCATCTTGATCGCGGGCGTGATCGCGCGCACCGGATCGAGCTCATGGCTCACCGCCGCGGGGCTCCTGCATTTCGCCGGGATCGTGCTCTTCTGCAGTTCGCTCTGGGTGCTTGCGCTCACCGCGCGCTCCCTCGGGATCGCTGCGCCCACGGGCGGCATGGCGTTCATCGCGGGGTGGATCGCGTTGGCCGTTCACGCGCTAAGGAGCTAAGTTTCAGCAGCAGCGAGGCGAGCGCTCTATTTCCCGCTGATGAACCACACCCGGGAGATGCCGCGCGGCGTGACCTCGTAGACCGCGGCAAGCTCCATCGGCGAGCCCTCGACGCCCGTCACCCGCTCGTGATCGATGACCTTGTTGCCAAAGACCATGCGGCTCAGCACTTCGGCGTGCAGGTCTGGAAGGTTGAAGCGATTCTTCCGGTAATGCTCAGCGAACGCCGCCTTTCCCTGCAGCACGGGCTCGACGCCCGGCAGGCGGTAGACCGTCACATCGTCGGTGTATTCGGCGATGAAGCGCTCGAGGTCGCGGGCGTTGTAGGCGTCGAGCTGGCGCTGTGCGAAAGCGGCGGGGTCGAAATCCAGCGGCATGGGACGCTCAGGATGTGGCGATGGCCGCATTGTCGTCGATCCGGCCGGATTGCGCAGATCGTTTGAGCGCAAACGGCCAGAAGCGGACTTACCGCATTGACGGCCGTGCGCCGGCTACTCATACTTTAGGCGCTATCGGAGTCCTTATTCACGAAGAAGAAAATCAAAACATGAAAAACGCCTTGCTCGTCGTCTTCTGTCTCCTAGTGGTGCCGCCAGCAGTCGCAGCTTCTGAGTACGTAACAGCGAGTCAAGCAGCTGATGGCAGCGTGTTGATCACTTTGTATGGCACGACGAGCTGCGCAGCGCCGGGCGGCGTATCGAGCGGGTCCACCACGGGTTCAAACGTCACGATTACAAGCAATTTTGCGAATCCCGGTCCTCCGTGCACACCTAGCCCGCAACTGCCCTACTCGGTCACTTCGAACATCGGCCACGTCCCGGACGGCACGTATTCCGTAGTCTGGTCGTTTGTTCTATCGCCTCCGGGAACCTCGGCGTTCGCCACCTTTGGTGGCCAGTTCACCATCGCAGCGGGCAGCTTACTTGGCCCGCTCGCAGTGCCGACCATGGGGTGGCCGGGCTATCTAGGTCTAGCCCTCCTCATGCTGCTATTCGGCACGCGACGCGTCTGCATTTAAGTCCGGAAATGGCTGCAGCCATTCCACGCGAAAGGAGGAGGTACTGGCATGTCCGCTTTGGGTTGCGGATTCAACCGATCGATGCAACAGATTGGTTAAATCGTTCAGCCGGTGACTCGTAGTTTAGTGTCTTCCTCGGCCGTTCGTTGAGCCGCCGGGCAATCCCGTTTAGCTCGGCTTGCGAGTATGTGGAGAGGTCAATTCCCTTTGGCAGGTACTGCCTCAATAGGCCGTTCGTGTTCTCGTTCGAGCCCCGCTGCCAGGGACTCTGCGGATCGCAGAAGTAGACCTTGATGTCGGTGGCCAAGGTGAAGCGCTTGTGGTCCGCCATTTCCTTCCCGCGATCCCAGGTAAGCGATCGGTAGAGCTCGTTTGGCAGCTTCTGTGCGTGCTTAATGAGGGCGTCAACAACCGTCTCCGTGTCCTTGCTCGCCACCTTCGCAAGCATCACATAGCGCGACTGACGCTCGACCAGCGTTGCGATTTGGCTGTTCTTGCTGCCGAACAGCAGGTCACCTTCCCAGTGACCGGGCACCGCGCGGTCTTCCGCTGCAGCTGGGCGTTCGCTGATCGAGACGGCGCCAGTGATTTGGCCGTGAATCGGAGTCTTTTGTGTATGGTGTCTCGAGCGACGCATCCCACGCGTCCGACGCAGATGCTCCATCAGCTCCTTCTTCAGAGCTCCGCGCGCCTGGATGAAGAGGCTCCGATAGATCGTCTCGTGTGACACCTGATTGGCTTCGTCATCGACGTAGGTGCGCTTGAGCCAGCCGGCTATTTGTTCAGGCGACCACTCCAGACGCAGCTTGCGAGCCACCCGACGCGCCAGCGCTCGGTTGCGAACCAGTTTACAGAGCTTCGGCCGGCGAGCCCGGTCCCACGCCGCCTGGTCGGCGCGGCTGGCTCGATAGCCTTCGACACCGCCATTGCGCCGGATCTCGCGACTCACCGTCGAAGGAGCTCGATTGAGCGAGGCTGCAATTGATCGAATCGAGCGGCCCTTAACGACGCCGCGCGAGATCTCCTCGCGCTCACTCAAGCTCAATGCCGTACTGGAACGGCCGCGCTCGCGGGGGCGTATGCCTCCCGATGGAGCGAGGACACCTCGTATCGACGTATGGCGTCGATCAAACAGTGCGCCAATCTGATGAAGAGTGTCCCCTTGGCGCCAGCGCTCCCACATAAGCGCTCTCTGGCTTTCGGAGTAGCAGATCCGCGGTCTTCTCTCCATGCAACACCCCCTTCGCTCAGACAGCGAGCGTGCAGTGTGTTGCATCTACCGGTTGAATCCGCAACCCAAAGCAGACATCCCGTCGCGGCAGTCGTCCTCTCGATTGGCCGTCAGCGACAACAAGATACATGCTCACGTAACCTTAGCGTACCCGCCCTGAGAAAGGGGGCTAAGCAGAAAGGCGCGTCGGAAATATGGTCGATGAGGGCAATGGTGATAAGGCCATTGGCTTTTGGTACGAGCTACGCAGAAGAGCCGCATTCGCGTTCGTCTGCTGTGCGCTTTCGGCCTGCGCAGGGCTTCCGGTTCCTTCGACTGTCAAAGGAAGGGTCGTCGATGATTCCACTCGGCCAGCTCGCGGCGTGGCCGGCGTAACGCTCCTTTTTCTGTTTAGAGGCACAGAGGCCGTCTTCCCGCATTCGGCTGACGTGTGCGACGCCGCCGCCCTCGGGGTGACCGACGACAATGGTTACTTCGACTGGCCAACGCACATCGGAAGGCAGACCTACGTGATTGCGTACAAGCCTGGCTATGTTTCGTTGCCAGCTCTGGACAGCCAAGATCGTCGCGCGGTATCGGTTATCAAGAGTCCTAGCCGGGAGTCAACCATGGCGAACTTCGACGCTCTGGTTAGCGCCGCGAATTGCATCAACGTTGGAGCCGACGGCGAAGCAATCGAAGAATTCTTCATACCGATCCTCGCGGAGGCTAAGTCTCAAGCGCGGTCAAGCGGTAATGAGAAGACGATTCGCCGCATTGAAGGTGTCATTTGGGCCTACCAGCGAAGCTCGAAGTAACACGCGCCAGGGACCGCTTCTGGTCGGAAGCAGACGGCGCGGGCCGGGACGCCAGCGACAATCGCTCGTACAAGAAAACACCCCTTGGACATTTCGTCCAAGGGGTGTCCTGAGCTCGCCTCCGTACGACGTCAGTAGCGCGCGCCCAGCCACTCCGCGTAGAAGTTCTCGGAGCGCTCGAGCGGCCCGTTGCCAGCCGGGTCGGTCCAGTACGCGTTCGCGACGGAGGTCGGCAGCGTTGGATTGTTCATGATGATCCGCGTGCACTGCGCGCACGGCGTGCCGCCATGCACCGCGCCTTCCGAGTACGCGACCGTCTTGTCCACGCTCTTCGCGTTGTCGTACACGATCTCGGCGGGGCGCAGGAAGTAATGTCCCGTGTTCGAGATGATGACGAGCGGCACCGTGAAGCCGAGGACGCCGTTCACCGTGCTCGTCGCCGACGACCGGTAGTTCACCCCCGTGATGTCGTTGGGCGTCTGGTCGTAAGCGCCGGGCGTGCCGTCGAGCGCGTGCGCTCCGAGCCATCCGTGGAGGGTGGATTCGACCATCGAGTTGTCGCACTGGGCCGCCGGCAGGTTGCCCGACGGCGGACGCACCGACGAGACCACCTGCACGGGGCGCGTGCCATCGCGTGCCAGCAGCGTGTGCGCATGCTGCGTCGACTTGAGCAGGCTCGTGTCGGGCTGCCACATGCGCGCGCCGCTGGCGCCCGGCACATGGAACGGCACGTCGTCGCCCATGTTGGCGGGGTCGCCCGTCTCGAGCCGGTGCTGGGCAAGCGTGTCGAGCGCCGCCTGCAGGATCTGCTGGTTGCGCACCGCCTGGTGCACCAGGAAGTCCTTGCGGAACTGCTTGCTGTAGGTCGCGCTGTTGTCGTCGAGCTGGCCCGGATCGGACACGTACGAGTTCGCCGCGCTGAACATGTCGACCTGCGGCTTGCGCGGCCCGCACGTGAGGATGTTGTTCTCCAGCGCGGGATCGACGTACGTGTACGTGGCGAGGGCATCCCCCAGGTGCGGATCGAAAAGCATGACGCCGTCCGCGCGCGGGAGGCCGTGCAGGTTGGTGTCGACGCACGGCATGATCTTCTCGGGCCCCTGGCACGCGACGGCAGGGCCGTTCTCCGCGACGTTCTGGTAGAAGGCCATCATCGGCGCGCCCATGCTGTGCCCGAAGACGATCACCTTGCTCACCGCCGGCAGCCCGCCGCTCGCCGGCAGGGCGCGCAGGTAATCGATGCCCGCACGGATGGCCGGCGCATGCTGCTCATAGCCGTAGTAGTCGTCGGGGTGGCCGGTGAAGGTCGAGTCGACGCAGAGCGTCGTATAGCCGCGCGCGGCGAGGCCGTCGCACATCGCGAAGTTCTGGTAGCTGCTGTACGGGTGCATGAAGACGATGCCGACGTGGGCGTGGCCCAACGCGTCGGTCGCGGGGCGGCGCAGCTTCGCCGCCACGACGTTGCCGCCGTCGGCGACGAGCGCGGAAGTCACCACCGTGGTCGTGGTCGGTTGCAATTGCGCCTGCGCGCAGAGACTGGCTGCCGCGAGGGCCGTGGCGGCACAGGCCAATACCTTCCCGATGCTCGAATGCATGGTTCCTCCTCCTCATGATTCCGTTATGTGGAACGGCGTTTCCAGATCTCGCCGCAACCCATTTGGCGCTCCCCTTGCGGCCCGGTCAACCCGCGCTCGTGCAACAGGCAGCCCGGAGGGGCGGCGTGCGCTCGGTATGATGACGATATATGTCGAAGCGGCGAATACTCGTCCTGCTGGCGGCGCTGGTGCCGGCGTTCGCGTGCGCGAAGGTCGTCACGCGCACGGTCGAATACACCGTCGACAAGCACGTGATGAAGGGCTACCTCGCCTACGATGACGCGGCGAAGGAGCAACGGCCCGGCGTGCTGGTCGTGCCGGAAATCCTCGGCCTGAATGAATATGCCAGGCGGCGGACCCGGGAGCTCGCGCAGATGGGCTACGTGGCCTTCGCCGCCGACATGTACGGCGACGGCAGGACAACCGACGATCCGAAGCAGGCCGAGGCGTGGTCGAAGTCGATCGGCGCGACGCCCCTGGCACTGGCGTTACGCGCGAAGCCGGGGCTCGACACGCTGCGCAAGCAACCGCAGGCGGATCCGGAGCGCCTGGCGGCCATCGGCTTCTGCTTCGGCGGCACCACCGTGCTGCAGCTGGCCTACGCAGGTGCGCACCTGCGCGGCGTGGCGGTCTTCCACGGCGGGCTCATCGCCCCGGACAGCGACCAGTCGCACCGCATTCGCGCCGCGATGCTCATCCTCAACGGCGCCGACGATCCTTTCATCAAGCCGGAGGTGGTGGACGCGATGCGCAAGAGCCTCGACGCCGTGCACGTGGACTGGGTGATGGCGACCTATGGCCATGCGAAGCATGGCTTCACGAATCCGGACGTGGACAAGTACCACGTGCCGGGCGTCGCCTACGAGCGCCGCGCCGAGCACCGCGCGTGGGCCGCGATGAAGGCGTTCCTCGCCGAGCAGCTGAAGTAACGCGCAGCGGTTCGTCGCGGACGAAAAAAAACCGGGGACGAGCCCCGGCTGAAGTGCGACCCCGGCTTGCGCCGGGATGGCATGCGACCGTCATTTGACCGTTTCGGTGATGGGCCCCGCCACGCCCGCGCCGTAGGTGGCGTCGCCCGAGTAGTTGCCGCGGATCTGGAAGCTGCCGCGCTTGAGGCTGGTGCTGCACGTGGCCTTGCCGGCGGAGAGCGCCACGGCGCTGCAACCGGAGATCGGCGTGTTGTTCGCCGTGAAGCTCACGGCGCCCGTGGGCGTGCCGGCATTGCCCATCACGGCGGCGGTGAAGGTCACGCGCGCCCCCTGCTTCACGGTGTACGACGAGGAATCCATCGTCGCGGAGACCGGTGCATTCGTGACGGGAGGGGGCGTGCTGCCGCCGGAAGATCCGCCGCCCGACCCGCCGCCGGTGCCGCCGCTTCCGTCCGCGCTCGAGCTCGACGTGGCCGCGGCCACGCCGAACATCATCGCGCCATCGCCTGCCTCCATCGCACCGACGTCCGGCGCGACGCCGTTGAAGTGGTCGTTGAAGTTGGGAATGCGGATGCCCTGGTCATATCCGGGCGTGCCGGCCGCGAGCGCATAGAGTCCCGAGTCGCCCGCCATGTCGCCATTGCCCGCGGCGTACTGCGGCCTGCCGAGGACCACCCCGATTTCCGGCACCCCGACGGTCGCCATCATGTCGTTCTGGAACGTGTTGTCCGTGCCGATCTGGAAGAACGGGCCGTTCTGCGGCTTCCACAGGTTGTAGATGTTGTTCATCGACACCGTGTTGTGCACGAGCTGCGCGTCGCCCGTGCCGCCCACGCCCGCGCCGCCGCCGAGGCCATTGTTGCAGCCCGATTGCGTGCGCTGGAGCATCGTGTTGTGGAAGAGGTAGCGCCGGCCGTTGCCGAAGTCGCTCGAGCTGCCGTCCTTGAACATCGGCTGCTTCTGGTCGCTGTCGCAGGCCGACCCCTGGATGAACTCGTTGCGGTCCCACACGTTCCTGAAGATGTAGAGCGGACCGACCGAGTCGATGGTGCTGGAGATGCCCGTGCCGGTCTGGTCGAGGTA
>DASRRY010000048.1:0-49489 GCA_035656735.1 Usitatibacter sp.
GAATCCGTCGCGGCCGATCATCCGGTCCAGCGCCCTGGTGCTGCTCGCCAGATGGCCAACCAGCAGCGCAACGATGGCCTCATTACCGGTGGTGACCGGATTAGGGGCGGCGAGGGCGGGGACCTGGCCCGCGAGCATGAATGTGTTGTTCATCACGTAAATGTCGCCGATGCGGGCCAGGGTGCGGATGTGGGCGTTCTCGCGCGGCGTCGCGCCCAGGAGCGAAAGGGTGTGCGCGAAACCGCGGGTGGTGCGACCACAGGTAGCGAATCGTGCGCGGCCGGTACGATCATCGTGAGAATAATGAATTTGTGTAATTTTCCGCCGAGCATCACTATCCGCGGAATTCATGGAGGCGTGCGCCACCATCCCCGGGCTCAACCATCCTGACCTTCTAACCCGGTATTCGAAGGAGTTGGCCATGAGGAAAACAGCTATTACCTCGTCCGAACTCACGCCGCCGGTCGGTCCGTTTAGCCAGGCGATCGAAGTCGGTGGCTTCATTTATTTCAGCGGCCAGGTCGGCCAAGACCCGACGACGGGCAACCTGGTGGCGGGAGGTATTGCAGCCGAGACGGAGCGCGTCTTCCAGAATATCTCGGCGCTTCTCAAGGCGGCCGGCAAGGGTTTCGATGATGTCGTGCGCGCCGGTGTGTATCTCACGAGCATGCGTGATTACGCGGCGGTGAATGGCATTTACGCCAGGCATTTCAGTCAACCGTTTCCCGCCCGTACGGCGATCGCGGTGGCCGCCCTGCCGCTTGGGGCCTGTGTCGAGATCGACCTCGTCGTCAAGGCTTGAGGCAACAGAAGTCGATCTCGTGAAGTACGCATTTCACATCGTCGATGTTTTCAGTTCGGCGCCGTTCGGCGGAAATCAACTCGCGGTTCTGGGTGACGCGACGGGCCTTTCGACCGAGGGTATGCAGAAGATCGCTCGCGAATTCAATTTCGGCGAAACGGCCTTCGTCCTGCCGAAGAACGATCCCAATACCTATCGCGTGCGCATCTTCACACCCCGGACCGAGCTCGACTTCGCGGGGCACCCCTCGGTCGGCACGGCCTGTGCGCTCGTGATGAAACAGCACGAACGGCTTGGTGATCCAATCCGCCTGGTTCTCGAGGAGAATGTCGGTCCCGTGATAGTCGATGTCGACCGGCGAAACGGGGGATTCCACGGCACGTTGACGTTATCGGGGAAGATCGAGGCCCCGACCGGCGCACCTTCGCCGACCGATGTCGCGGCCGTCCTATCTATCGAGCCGGCCGAGGTGGGACAAGTCTTTTTCGCGGGCGTGGGTGTTCCAATCTGTTTTGCGCAACTGAACTCGAACGAGGCCGTTGATCGGGCGGCAATCAATCGGACTGCCTGGGCGGCAACGCTCTCGCGAGCGTGGTCTCCCCACCTCTACTTCTTCGCGGGAGATCTGCGGAATGGCGGGCAACTCCATGCTCGCATGTGGGCACCCGCGATCGGTATCGAAGAAGATATCGCGACAGGCTCCGCTTGTGCCGCCCTCGTCGGGGCAATGGCTTCGAAGCCCGATTTTGGCGGGACGGCCTATCGTCTCTCGACCCTGCAAGGTGTCTTGATGGGGCGCCGAAGCGAAATCGAAGCGGAGGCGCGCAAGAGCGACGGCGTTGTGACCTCTGTCAGCGTTGGCGGCGCCACGGCCTACGTCGCAAGCGGCGAAATCGCCGTGCCGGCCTCTGCGCTCGTGTCTCTGGCCGGTAATGCAATGAGGCAAGATGAACAGATCAATGTGTAGCGTGATGGTCGACGTCGCCGGCCTGGCGCTGCTCGGGATGACCGCAACGTTGGCCGGCGCCCAAACCTTTACTCTCGACGATGTGATGCAGGCGCCATTCGCGTGGAACATGGTGGCCGCGCCAACGGGCACAGCCGTCGCGTGGGTATTCAACGCGAAGGGCTCCAGCAATGTCTGGGTAGCAGACCGCGATGGCGCGAAAGCGCGCCAGATCACACGCTACACAGGGGACGACGGCTTCGAAATCGGCGAGCTCGCCTGGTCGCCAGATACGAAGTCGATTGCCTTCACGCGCGGCCAGAGTCTCGAGGACAAGACGCCGGCCAACGTCAAGAGCTCCCCGCAAGGCCCAATGCCCAGGGAAGTATGGGTGGTTGCCACGTCTGGCGGCGTCCCCCATAAAGTCGGCGCCGGAGGCTCCCCTAGCTTCTCGCCCGATGGCGGCCGGCTGCTGTTTGTCGACAAAAAACGAATTCTGACCGTGGCCGCGAGTGGCGATGGCATCGCGCAGCCATTGCTCATCGATCAGGGAACAGTGGACTCGCTGACCTGGGCGCCGGACGGCAAGCGCGTCGCATTCGTGAGCCATCGAGGCAGCCACTCGCTGATCGGTGTCTACGATTTCGTTGATCAAACCATCGTCTGGTTGAGTCCGAGTCTTGACTTCGACAGCTCGCCCGCGTTTTCGCCGGACGGCGCGCGGATCGCCTTCATTCATGTGCTTGCCGAGAAAGCCCCGGATTTTTTCTCCCGGCGCAGCGGACGGCCGTGGTCGATCTGGACGGCGGACGTGAAAGCCGGCGAGGGGCGACGCGTCTGGATTGCCGACGAGGGAGCCGGGAGCGTATTCCGTCCGACGATCTCGACGAACAACGACACTCCCTCGGCGACGAACCTGTTCTGGACCCACCGTGATGATCTCGTGTTCCCTTGGGAGAAAACCGGCTGGCAGCATCTGTATGCCGTCCCCGCGCGAGGCGGGGCGGCCCGCGCACTGACGGCGGGAAAGTTCGAGGTCACGCATGTCGTCTTCAGCCATGACCGCAAGCGCCTGGCGTATTCGTCGACTCAGGATGACACTGACAGGATGCATGTCTGGACGGTCGGTGCCAAGCATGGTTCGGCAGTGCGCGCCGCGCAGAGCCACGCCATCGAGGACTTTCCGCAGATTGGCGCCGACGGCACTCTTTTCGCATTGCAGAGCGACGGCAACCAACCGGTGCAGCCGGTCGCGTTGAGTGCAGAGGGGCAATGGCGGCGGCTCGCTCCCGAAGCGATCCCATCCTCCTTCCCGAGCTCCAAGCTCGTCATGCCCCAGGCCGTGACCTTTACGGCGAAGGACGGCCAGGAAACGCACGCGCAACTGTTCGTGCCACGCGAGACAGGCTCCAAGCCGCACGCGGCGATTCTGTTCTTCCACGGCGGGCCTCAAAGACAGATGCTGCTGGGGTTCGATCCCAAGCGTGCGTATAGCTGGATATACGCATTCCATCAGTACCTCGTCGCCGAGGGCTACATTGTGCTGTCAGTCAACTACCGCGGCGGTACCGGCTATGGCCTTGACTACAGAGAGGCCGACAACCTCGGCCCCGGCGGCGCCAGCGAGCTCAATGATCTGCTCGGCGCCATCACCTATCTGCAAGGCCGGCAGGACGTCGACTCCCATAGATTGGGCATCTGGGGGGCGAGCTATGGGGGATTCATGACGGCCCTCGGTCTCGCGCGCGCCTCGGATGCACTCGCGGCCGGTGTCGATTATTCGGGCATACATAACTGGTCGACGCATCTGTCTTCGCAGGGCGAGCCAATCGATGGAGGCGATGCGAACCGCCTGGCGCTGGAATCCTCCCCGATCACGACGATCAACCAGTGGCACTCACCCGTGCTGCTCGTGCAGGCGGATGACGACCGCGCTGTACCGTTCCAGCAGGCTGCCGAGCTCATCGAAGGCTTGCGGTCGCACAACATCGACCATGAAGTCATCATGATTCCGAACGAGATTCATGACATGGCACGCTACTCGTCGTGGATGATGTTGTTCAATGCGGCGGATGTGTACTTTGATCGGAAACTAAGCAAGCGCAGCGCGCCGTCTCCGTAAGCAGGTCCATCAGTCCCATTTTCGCGTTCAAATTGACGGGCTACCCCGACGTCGAGGTTTGGGCGCTGTGACGGCGATGCTCGAGAACACGACCTTGAGGAAGGTCTTCAGTGCTTTCGAGCTTCTTTCAACCCGTGTCCGCAAGACCGCCCCTTCGTAGGCATCGATCAGGAACGCGGCCAGTTCATCGGCCTTGAGGTCCTTGCGAACGGAGCCATCCTTCTGTCCGTCCGCGATCGCGGCCGAAATCTCCTTGCGCCAGAAGTTCAGCACTTTGACGAGGCTCTCGCGAATCTGCGGTGTTTCGTCCGAGGCCTCGGCCATGAATTTTCCGACCAGGCAGCCGTCGGGATTTCGAGAGAAATACTCGGAGAGAGCCCCGAAGTGCTTCTCGAGGCGGGTAAGGCCGGGGAGGTCGCGGTCGTTCAGGAAGCCTCGGTCATTCGCGACCTTGCCGTATTCGACGACTACTTCGGCGGCCAAGGCTTCCTTGCTCTTGAAATGGTTGTAGAACGATCCCTTCGGGACATCCGCCGCCTCGGTCACGTCCTGCACGCTGCAGGCGCTGAATCCGCGTTGGATGAACAGCTTCATCCCCGTTTCGAAGACGGACCTGCGGACGTCGCGGCGAGCCAAGGAGTTCCTGTTTCAGTGTCGTATTCGAAAGCGCATGCTAGCACTGGAATTCCCTTGACCCGCTAAGACGACCGGTCATATTATCGGCCCGATGACCCGGTGCGAGGCGCGAAATGAAAGAAACCACTGCCACGGAAAACAAGTCCCTCGTCCTCGAAGCGTTCGATGCGCTGTTCAACAAGCGTGACTATGCGGCGGCCGCGGCCTATTGGTCGCCGGACTACGTGCAGCACAGCGCCCACATTCCCCCCGGCCGTGCGGGCCTGTTCGACCTCGTGAAGAGCGCGCCGCCGACATTGAGGTATGAGGCCGGAGTCATCGTGGCCGACGGGAATTTCGTGATAGTGCACGGTCGTTTCTCCGGTCGCGGCGGGCCGAACTGGATCGCGGCCGACATCCTGCGCATTGCCGACGGAGTCCTGGCCGAGCACTGGGACGTTCTTCAGGACGAAGCCTCGCGCGCCGATTCCAAGAGCGGCCTTCCGATGTTTGGCGCCACCTTCATCGCTTAGGCGACGTTCTGCGAAGG
Organism: Usitatibacter sp.; assembly: GCA_035656735.1. Classification (GTDB taxonomy): domain Bacteria; phylum Pseudomonadota; class Gammaproteobacteria; order Burkholderiales; family Usitatibacteraceae; genus Usitatibacter. The sequence continues at coordinate 5,036 of DASRRY010000048.1, forward strand.
AGTGACCACGTGTCCTTCACAATCAAGGTCAACGGAAAAGCCCATACGGTCGACGTAGACGGCGACACGCCGCTGCTCTGGGTGCTGCGCGACGTCGTGGGCCTCACGGGCACGAAATTCGGCTGCGGGCTGGGACTTTGCGGCGCCTGCACAGTGCACGTCGACGGGGTTCCGGCACGTTCCTGCATCACGCCGATTCAATCCATCGGCACCTCGGCTATCACGACCATCGAGGGCGTCGGCGCAACCGTCCCCGGCGCAAAGATCCAGAAGGCCTGGCTGGATCGCGAGGTCGTTCAATGCGGTTACTGCCAATCGGGGCAGATCATGTCCGCCGCGGCGCTCCTGGCGAAAACGCCGCATCCCACCGATTCCGACATCGATGCGGTGATGTCCGGGAACATCTGTCGCTGCGGCACCTACGGCCGGATTCGCGAAGCGATCAAGCGCGCGGCAAAATCGGACGGGGGCTCGAAGTGAGGCGCGAAGAACCGGTCTCGCGCCGGCAGTTCCTCAAGGTGGGTGTGGCTTCGGGCGGCGGCCTCATGCTGAGCTTGGTCCTGCCGAGCGTCTCCGCCGAGGGGGAAGCCGGCAAGGGCGGCGAATTCGCGCCCAATGCCTTCATCCGCATCGGCGCCGACGGCAAGGTCGTGCTGACGATGCCGTACGTGGAGATGGGGCAGGGCACCTACACGTCGATTCCCATGCTCATCGCCGAAGAGCTCGAGGTGGATCTGCGCCAGGTGCGGCTGGAGCACGCGCCGCCCAACGACAAGCTCTATGGCAATCCGATATTCGGCGGCTTGCAGGCCACCGGAGGCTCCACGTCCATTCGGGCCGCGTGGAAGCCGCTGCGCGAGGCGGGTGCAACCGCGAGGATCATGCTGGTGGCCGCAGCGGCAAAGCGCTGGAGCGTCGATCCGGCGTCCTGTCGCGCGCGAAGCGGTGCGGTGTCACACATGGCGTCAGGCAGGAAGATCGGCTACGGGCCGCTTTCCGCCGATGCCTCGAGGATGCCGATGCCCACGAACGTGGTTCTCAAGCGGCCGGAGGAATTCAGGCTCATCGGAACTCCGGCCAAGCGCCTGGATTCGCCGTCGAAGGTCGATGGAAGCGCGCTGTACGGCATCGATGTCCGGCCGGCGGGGGTGAAGATCGCGACACTCGCGCAATCGCCCGTCTTCGGCGGACGCCTGAGAAGCGTGAACGACTTGGCCGCGATGGCGGTCAAGGGCGTGCGCCAGGTCGTACGGCTGGATGACGCGGTCGCCGTCGTCGCGGACCACATGGGTGCGGCGAAGAAAGGCTTGGCGGCGCTGGCGATCGAGTGGGAACCAGGCCCGCATTCGAGCCTGACCACCGATGCTATCGTGCGCGAGCTGCAGGAAGCGACCCTCAAGCCGGGAGCGGTCGCGCAGGACATCGGCAGCGTCGACAAGGCGCTCGCGGACGGAGCGACGAAAGTGGAGGCGACCTACGAGGTGCCCTTCCTCGCGCACGTCACCATGGAGCCGATGAACTGCACGGCTCACGTGCGCAAGGACAGTTGTGAAGTCTGGGTAGGAACCCAGGTGCTCTCGCGCGCGCAGCAGGCGGCCGCGAAGGTTTGCGGTCTTCCACTGGACAAGGTCGCGGTCCACAACCACTTGATCGGCGGAGGCTTCGGCCGGCGCCTCGAGATCGACGGCGTGGTTCGCGCGGCGCAGATCGCGCAGCAAGTCGAAGGCCCCGTCAAGGTCGTCTGGACGCGCGAGGAAGACATCCAGCACGACATGTACCGCCCGTATTTCTTCGACCGGATTTCCGGCGCGCTCGACGCGAACGGCGCGCTGATCGCCTGGAGCAATCGCTTCGCCGGGTCCTCCATCATGTCGCGTTGGCTTCCGCCCGCCTTCAACAAGGGCCTCGATCCGGATACCGTCGATGGCGCAATCGATCTGCCTTACGCGATTCCGAACTTCCACGTCGAGTACGTGCGCGTCGAGCCGCCGGGCATTCCCACGGCTTTCTGGCGCAGCGTCGGGCCGTCGCACAATGTCTTCGTGGTCGAGAGCTTCATGGACGAGCTCGCGTTCGCGGCGAAACAGGATCCGGTCGCGTTCCGGCGAGCTCTGCTGGACAAGGAGCCGCGGGCAAAGGCGGTGCTCGATCTCGCCGCTTCAAAGGCGGGCTGGGGACGCAAGCTCCCCAAGGGCAGCGGGCTTGGTGTTTCGGTGCAATCGGTCTTCGGAAGCTACATGGCGCATGTGGCCGAGGTCGAGGTGTCGGGGGACGGCCAGGTGCGGGTGCGGCGAGTCGTGTGCGCGGTCGACTGCGGCACGGTGGTCAATCCCGATACCGTGCAGGCGCAGGTCCAGAGCGCGGTGATCTTCGGCATCGGCGCCGCGCTCTACAACGAGATCACGCTCAAGGATGGACGCGTGGAGCAAAGCAATTTCCACGACCATCGCGTGCTGCGCATGAACGAGGCGCCGGCCATCGAAGTGCACATCGTGCGCAACTTCGAGCCTCCGGGCGGGATGGGCGAGCCCGGCACTTCGTTGATCGTGCCGGCCGTCGCCAACGCGATCTTCGCGGCCACCGGGAAGCGGTTGCGGAAACTTCCGGTGGACGCTGAAGCGTTGAAGCAGGCCTGAACGGGAGCTTGAACGATGAAGCCGAATCTTGCCCGTGTTCGTGTTGCTGCCGTTGTCGCAGGCTTGGCCGGTTGCGCAGGTTGGGCCACGGTGGCCACGGCGAATCAAGGATCAGAGCTCAAGCCGGCAGGCGAGTTCGCGACGATCGGTGATGAAGGCGAGCGCTCGTTGGCCCTGTTCAACGAGGCCGGCAGGGTCTTTCAAAGCCAACGCTGCCTGAATTGCCACCCCGTCGAGCGGCGGCCCACTCAAGGCGATGACCTGCATGCTCACGTTCCCCCGATGCAGGGTGGCATCGATGGCAGGGGCGTTCCCGCGTTGCCGTGCAGGTCATGTCACGGTGGATCGAATCAACCGACGTACGTCGATTCCATACAAAGCATCCCGGGCAATCCGCCACTGCCGTTGGCCGACGCCCATCACACCCCATGGGGACTGGCCCCCGCGTCGATGGCGTGGCAGGGCAAGTCCCTCCACGAGATCTGCGAGCAGATCAAGGATCCGAAACGAAACGGCGGCCACAGTCTCGACGAGATCCATCACCACGTGGCTGCGGACGATCTCGTGGGTTGGGCGTGGCATCCCGGCACCGGACGTCGTCCGGCTCCAGGAACGCAGTCTCGATTCGGTGAACTCATCGGCGCCTGGATCGCAACAGGTGCGCGATGTCCGTGACTCACATTAGTGCTCCGACGAAGTCGCCGTGCGCCGACACCGGCCCTCCCTGTCACACAATAGGTGCTTGGCCCGTCTAGCTATCGATGAGCACCGAAACGCCCCATAGCGACCATCGCCTCGCCGCCTTCGAGAAGCATCGCCGCCGGATCTGGGGCGTGGCTTACCGCATGCTCGGCTCGCGGGCGGAGGCCGACGACATGGTGCAGGAGACGTACCTGCGCTGGCATCGCATCGACGCGCCGGAGATTCGCGTCCCGGAGGCGTGGCTCGTCACGACGGTGACCCGGCTTTCGATCGACCGGCTGCGGGAGCTGCGCGCCGAGCGGGATGCGTACGTTGGCCCCTGGTTGCCCGAGCCGCTCGTGGCGGAGACCGCTCCCGCCGCCGACCAGGCGGTCGAGCTGGCCTCGGATCTCTCGGTCGCGTTTCTCGCGCTCCTCGAGCGCCTGGCACCCGAAGAGCGCGCGGCCTTCCTGCTGCATGAGGTATTCGAATCGGATTACGCCGATATCGCGCAGATCCTCGGCAAGAGCGAGATCGCGTGCCGCCAGGTGGTGAGCCGCGCGAAGGCTCGCGTGCGTGCCGGACGGCCTCGCGTACACGTGAGCGCGCATGCCAGCCGGAGGCTTCTCGACGGTCTCGTGCGCGCGATCCAGGCACACGACAAGGACGCGCTCATGGCGTTGCTGGCCCAGGACGCGGCATGGATATCGGACGGGGGCGGCAAGGCCAAGGCGGCGCATAAGGTGGTCCGCGGCGCCGACCGCGTCGCGAGATTCGCATTGGGCGTCCTGCGCCTTGCCCACCACTTCGAATTTCGCCCGATCGAAGTGAATGGCGAGCCCGGCATCGCGCTGGTGCATGAGGGCAAGCCGTTCTCGATCATGTCGATCCGCACCGATGGCGTGCGCATCCTCGAGGTGTACGCCATCCTGAATCCGGCCAAATTGCGCGGCGTGGACCTGTCACAAACGTCCGCCCCGAACGTCTGACAGGGTGAGACCTTCCTCAACGACAGGAGCTGCCGTGAAACCCCGGATCGATACCTTCCGTGTGTCCCCCAAGGCCTACCAGGCGATGAACGGCCTGCAGGCCTACGTGAACGATTGCGGCCTCGAGCACAGCCTGCTCGAGCTCGTGAAGATGCGCGCCTCGCAGATGAACGGGTGCGCCTTCTGCCTCGACATGCACAGCAAGGATGCGCGTGCCGCCGGCGAGACGGAGCAGCGCCTGTACCTGCTCGACGCCTGGCGCGAGGTGGACCTCTACACCGACCGCGAGCGCGCTGCCCTCGAATGGACGGAAGCCGTTACACGGGTGAGCGAGGGCCACGTTCCGGACGAGGTGTTCGCCGTGGCCCGCGCGCAGTTCTCGGAGGAAGAGCTGGTCAACCTCACGCTTGCGGTGGTCGCCATCAACGGCTGGAACCGCGTCGCGATCGCGTTCCGTGCGGAGGCGGGCAAGTACCAGCCGGGGGCATTCAAGCCGAGGAAAACCGCCTGAGCGACAGCGAAGGTGTCCGGGGCCGCTCACGCGGCCCTTTTCCCATTTACTGGAGGCCCACCGGCGTCAGCGTGCCAAAGGCGACAGCGGTGCCGTTATCGGAGATGGCATTGTTGCCGAAGCTTTTCACGACCGGACCGCCGGTGACAAAGTAGACGCCATACGCGTTCCCGTGGACCACGACGTCGTCGAGCGTGGCCGTGGCGCCAGTGCCACCCTGAACGCACAGTCCCGCTACGCTGTTGGAAATGGCGGAATGTGCCACGTTGATCACGGTGAACGCCGAGGCGTTCGCCGTGTACGAAAAGGCGGCGCAGTTGGCCGTATTCGCGATCTTCGAGCTCACCATGCTCGCGCGCGATGTCACGCCCGCGGTGCCGCTGGTTACCAGCAAGCCGAATCCCGGAGTCCCATCGATCTTCGTGTCCAGGATTTCGCCCTTGGCACCGGCCGCGACGCGTATGGCGCTGTCCTGATCGTTCGATCCGATGTTCCGGAGCAGGCTGTCGCCTACATGCAGCACGGCGGCGGTCTCGATGTCGATGCCATTGTGCGGCAGGTTGGAGAACAGGCACCGGTCGACGCTCAGCGCTGCGCCGTTGCTCATGACGATGCCGGAAGAGCCCGGCGAGATCGCGTTCGAGGCGATCACCAGGTCGCGCAGCGCCACCTTCGTGCCCACGCCCGTGACGTTGATGGCGTCGGCTCCCCCGACCGCAACCACGCTGCCTACAGCTCCAGGGAGCGCGAGAACCGAAACGGACTTCCCGATGTTGACGGTGCCGCTGTTGAAGTTGGCCGAGTCGAGGATCCATATCTCGCCGCCCGACGCGACCGCGTTCAGCGCGGCGGGAAGCAGACGGCATGGCAGGGCCAGCGTGCAAGGGTTCGCATCCGAGCCGCTGGCCGAGACGTAGGCGCGGAAAAGCTGGCCATATGCGCCGCCGGCGGCGACAAGGCACAAGAGCACGAGCAGGCGTGCGATGTTTCGAAGCATGATCTCTCCCCGAAGACGCCCGCGGGATTGTGGGCGACGAGGATGGTATGCCTGCCGGACCGTCAACGCTTCAGGACTGCCCATCCCACCACACCACCGCGTCGAATCCCGCACTCGCGATGGCGGACACGAAGTGCGCAGCGGCGACGCGAGAGGTGTGAGAATAGCGAGCGCGGCGCCGAGCCGCGGCAAAGGAGAGGCCATGGCAGCAAGGAAATCCATGCTCGAGCGCTCGTCGATGCTGCTCGTCGCTCCGCTTCTGCTCCTTGCGTCGCAAAGCTGGGCGAAGACGTCCGATATCTCGCCTTCCGCCTTTCTCGCCTCATTTCACGAAGAGGTCGATGCGACGCCGGAGCAGTCATGGCAGGCGCTCGTCCGTGTGGCCGGATGGTGGAGCGCCGCACACACGTATTCCGGCGACGCGGCGAACCTGACGCTGGATGCCAGGGCCGGCGGATGCTGGTGCGAGCGGTGGGGCGCCAACTCGGTGCAACACGCACGCGTGCTGGTCGCGATGCCCGGCAAGCTCCTCAGGCTGGAGGGAGCGCTGGGCCCGTTTCAAGCGCTCGGCGCGACGGGCATCCTGACATTCACGCTATTGCCACACGGGAGCGGAACATCGCTCGACGTGACGTACCGCGTGCGCGCAACGCCCGACGCTGCGATGGACAAGCTGGCGCCTGCGGTGGATCAAGTCCTCGGGGAACAGGTCAGGCGGCTGGCCGGATCCCTGGTGAAGCAGGATGGGGAGAAGCCCAGCCTCAAGTAGGAGTAGGGACTGCGCCGTGCGCTTGAAGTCTCGCGGCTCCATTTCAATTCCGTGACAGTGGAGCGCGCGCGGACTGCACTGGAACCGCGAGAGATGTGAGAATGGTCACCGGCGCGCAGCCGCCGCAAAGGAGAGACCATGGCAGCAAGGAAAGCTTCAGCGAAGAAGGGCGCAGCCAAGAGCAGGAAGGCCGCAGGCAGGAAGGTCGCCGGCAAAAAGGTTGCCGCGAGGAAGCCGGCACCGAAGCGCAGCGCGAAGGCCACGCCGCGAAAGGCCGCGCCGCGAAAGAACAAGCAGGCTAGCACCGCGCCCGAGGGCTATCACGCCGTGACGGCCTATCTCTGCATCGATGGCGCCGCCGACGCGATCGATTTCTACCGGCGCGTCTTCGATGCGAAAGAGCGGATGCGCATGGGCGCCCCCGGCGGACGGGTGGGCCACGCCGAGCTCGTGATCGGCGACTCGACGATCATGCTGGCGGACGAGTTCCCCGACATGAACTTCCGCGGCCCGAGGAAGGGCGAGGGCACCCCGGTCAACATGCACCTCTACGTCCCCGACGTCGACGGCGTGGTCGCAAACGCCGTGGCGGCCGGAGCGCGCCTCGTGCGCGAGATCGAGGACAAGTTCTATGGCGACCGCAGCGGCACGATCGAGGATCCGTTCGGGCACGTCTGGCACCTGGCCACGCGCAAGGAAGATGTGAGCCCCGAGGAGATGAAGCGCCGCGCGCAGGAAGCGGCGGAAGAGCGCGAAGAGGACTGACTGCCCTGGCGCAGGCATAATCCGCCGCATGAGTCCAAGGCCTGCGCTTTCCGGGTGCTGATGCCCGCCGCCGTCCGGCGCTGCGCGCTGGCGGCGTTGGTGCTCGTGCTCGCGGCCTGGGCCCATGGGGTCGCCGCCGCGGCTCCGTGGCGGGTCGTGATCATCCGCAACTGGGACGAGCTCTACCGCGTGAACGAAACGCGCGAGCGCGCGCTGCGCGAGGTCCTCCTGGAGAACTCCCCGCGCGAGATCGAGATCTATCCGGAGCAGCTCGACAACCTGCGCTTCAACAAGAAGTACAACGCGGAGACCGCGGCCGTCCTGCAGCGCCAGTACCGCGACATCAGGATCGATGTCGTGATCGCAACGGGTCTCGAGCCGCTCGAATTCGCCGCGCTTTACCGCGACAAGGTGTGGCCAGGCGCTGCCATCGTCTTCATGGGGGTCACCGACGGCTGGCTCGAGAACTGGAAGCGTCCGTCCCGCACGACCGGCATCACGACCGTGCTCGACGTCGCCGGGACGTTGAACCTCGGACTCGCCCTGCTTCCGTCGGCACGCAAGGTGTACTTCATCGCCGGGAGCTCCGAGTTCGACCAGCGCTACCTCGACCAGGCGCGTGCGGCCGCACGCCGGTTCTCAGGTCGGCTCGAGCCGCACTACATCACGGGACTGAGTCGCGAGGAGATCATCGAGAGCACGGCGCACGTCGAGCGCGACGCGCTGCTTTTCTACCTCACGGTGTTGCGCGACAGCCAGGGCCAGTACGGCGGGCCCTACAACACGATCCTCGCCCAGATCCGGGAGCGCTCGCCCGCTCCGCTGCTCTCCGCCGTCTACACGCAATGGAATCGGGGTCCCGTCGGCGGGTTGTCGTCACCCTCCGACGAGCATGGCCGCGCGGGCGGGCGTCTCGTGCGGCGCGTCCTCGATGGCGCGGATCCCGACCTCATCCCGATCGCGGCGGTCCCCGCGGCGGTGTGCCAGGTGGACTGGCGCGGCCTGCAGCGGTGGTCGATTTCCGAAGCGAAGGTGCCGGGTTACTGCGCCATCGTGAACCGGCCGCCGCAGATGTGGCGCGACTACTTCTGGCAGTTCCTGATCCTGGTCACGATCATCGTGCTGCAGTTCGGGCTGCTCTGGGTCGTGATCGTGCAGAGCCGTGCGCGCCGCATCGCCGAGCAGCGGTTGCGCGAGCGGGCCATCGAAATGGCGCGCGTCGGCCGGCTTGCCGCGATGGGCGAGCTCGCTGGCAGCATCGCGCACGAGGTGAACCAGCCGATCGCATCGATCCTGAGCAACGCCGAGGCCGCGAAGATGATGCTGGACCGCGGATCGCTCGACGACGGCAAGCTGCGCGAGATCCTCGACGACATCTGCAACGAGGACATGCGCGCGGCCGACGTGGTTCGCAGCGTGCGCAAGATGTTCTCCCGTGGCGAGCTCAATCTCGTGCCGACCGACATCAACGCGTCGGTCTCGGGCGCGCTGCGTCACCTCGCGATGGAAGCGGCGCGCCGCGGCGTCACTCTCGAAACCGCGCTCGGCTCGCCGCTGCCGGTCGTTCTCGCCGAGCCCGTGGAGCTCGAGCAAGTGGTCGCCAATCTCGTCGTGAACGGGATGGAGGCGGTCGGCGGCAATCCGGAAGGCATGCGCTCGATCCGCGTCGCAACCGTCGCGGCGGAAGGCGGGGTGGAGATCGTCGTCTCCGACAACGGCCCGGGCCTGTCGCAAGCGGATGCGGCGCGCGTCTTCAATACGACCTTTACGACGAAGAAGGACGGCATGGGCTTCGGCCTGTCCATCGTGCGAACGATCGTCCACCTTCATGGCGGCCGCGTGGGTTACGAGCCCAACGTGCCGCGGGGCGCGGTATTCCGGGTCTGGCTGCCCGCTACGCCGGAAGCTTGAGGCTGCCGCGCCTCGGGCACGGCGCCTAAGGGCCGCCTCGCACCGTGACGATCACGGACGTCCCGCCGGCCGGCCGGGCGCGCACCTCGAGACGGCCGCCGATCGCGCGCGCCCGCTCCCTCATCGTGACGATACCGAAGCCGCCCGAGGCGCGGGGCGCGCCGTCCGCCTTCGCATCGACGCCCACGCCGTCGTCGGAGATCGACATCACCCAGTCGCCCTGCGTCGAGGTGAGCGAGACCTCGACATGCCGCGCATGCGCATGCTTGGCGATGTTGTTGAGCGCTTCCTGCGCGATCCGGAAGAGGGCGGTCTCGAAGGGCGCATCGAGCCTTTGCGCGAGATCCCGTGCGACGACCTTTACCTGCAAGCCCGTTCGCGCGGAAAACTCGCTCGCGTACCACTCGAGCGCGGCGAGGAGGCCGCTGTCGTCCAGCACGCGCGGGCGCAGCTCCGAAAGCAGGTTGGCCACCGCGTCGAATGTCGCTGCGAGCAGCTTGCGCGAGTCATCGAGACGGGAAGCGATCTCCGGATCGGCCGCTGCCAGGCGCCCCTGCAGCATCTGGAGGTTGATGCCGAGGGCCGTGAGGTTCTGGCCGATGCGATCGTGCAGCTCGTGCGAGAGCTCGCGCCGCTCCGTCTCCTGCACCTCGACGAGCCGCAGGGAAAGCGCCTTCAGCTCTTCCAGGGCGAACCGCAGGCCGTTCTCCGCGATCACCCGCTCCGTGACGTCTTCGTTGACCACCACCGCGCCGACGATCTGCCCGTCCTCGTTCCGGATCGGGGCGGCGGAGTTCTCCACCGTCTTGTGGCGCCCGTCGTACGTCTCGATGTCGATGAGCTGGTTGAGGCTCGTTTCTCCCCCGGATAGCGCGCGTACGGACGCCCACTCCAATTGCGCGAGCCTCTCGCCGGTGTCATGCCAATAGCCTTTGGTCATCTCCCAGCGCTCGGCGCCGGAGACGATGACGTCGCCCCAGATGCGCTTCGAGGCTTCGTTGACCAGGATGATGTCGCCCGCCCGGTTGGTCACCGCCAGTCCCACCGGTAGCGTGGCGAGGATCTGCTGCAGGCGTATCTCGCTCTCGCGCAGCTTGCGTTCGACGTCGTCGCGGTCGCTCATGTCAAGTTCACCCGGGTCCAGATCGCCTGGCATGCAGGCTAGCTTGCGCCTTTTTCACCATTCATTTCACGCGGCACCGCCCGCGAGCGTCGTCACGGTATGTCCCGTAATGACCCTCACGATCGGTAACACCGCGACGACGCGATAGAACCTTCACCCGGTGATCGAGCGCCTAGCATTTCCCCTGCATGACCCGTCAACGCTTCAAAGGGGATTTGCCATGAAACTGCACGCGAGGCTGTTCATTCCCGCACTGCTCACGATCGCCGCGGCCGCGGTTCCCGCGGTGCCGCTGGCGCAGGACCGGTCGAGCTCCGTGATCGTGGAGGGGCAGCGCGTTTTGTCCGATGCCGCGATCCAGGAGCGAGTGGCGAGCCGGCTCATGGCGAACACACGCCTGGAAGGCCGGATCGGCGTGGAATCGCATGACGCGGTGGTGACGCTCTCGGGATGGACGCGCACCGAGGGCCAGGCCTGGATCGCGGCAATGGAGGCGCGCAACGTGGCCGGCGTTGCTTACGTCCACAACATGATCCGGCCGCGCATGGGCGCCTGATCGAGGCAGTGCGGGCAGTGCGGCCAGGACTCCGGCGGTCCTAGCGCGCGCTGCGTCACGACGCTGCCGGCTCCGTTGGCATCACGGACGATCCGCGAGCGGAAGGGGCGCTCAGGAGCATTCCTTGCCGCGCGACGGCCGTGCACCGGAGGCCTTGGCCTGCGCTTCGCTCATGTACTCGCCCTGCTTGGTCTTGCCGTAGAGCGAGTCCTTCTCGCAGTGGTAGACCTTCGAGTCGGTGTTGACCCACACCTGGCCCGCACCGCCGCCGGCCGCTGCCGTCTTCCCGCCGGAGGGCGCCGGAGACGACCGCGAGGAACCGGTGCCCGGAGCGCTCGTCGTCGACGGCGCGTTCATGGTCGAAGGCCGGCTGGACGCCGCGCCGCTGCCCTTGGGCTCGGCCGCGCCCGGCGACATCGCGTCCTTGCCGTACCAGTTCTTCACGCCCTTGTGGCCGGAGCAGGCGCCCGACTTGCTGGGTGAGGTCGTGAAGCTTCCGTCCTTGCACTCGCCGGTCGCGTCCGCGGGTTTCGCCGCGTTCGTGCTGGCGGCCACCTTGGGCCTGTCGGTCTTCGGGGCGGTGTCGGAAGGCTTTTCGGCCTTGGCGCTCTTGTCCTCCTTCGCGAGCCACTTCTTCACGCCGCCGTGGGAGGAGCAGGCACCCTCCTTCTGTGCGGCAGTGGTGTAGGAGCCATCCTTGCATTCACCGGTCGCACCGGCGGGGGCCTTGGCCCAGGCGCCGGCTGCGGCGGCCGCGAGGGCGATCGTCAGGGGAACCAGAAGCTTTTTCACCTTCATCTCCTCAGTAGTGGAAGGGCCCGGGAGGTGGGCTGGGCGCAATTGTACGATCGATGCCCGCGACCGCAGCTCAGCGGGGTGACGGAGCGCGGCCCACCGACACCTTGTCGATCTGACCCATCGCCATTCGACTTTCGACCAGATCATGTCTTCTGGAGATGCGAAGTGAGCAACACGGATGTTGCACGCGTGCTCGAGCGCTACAAGCAGGCGGTGCTGGACAAGGACCTCGAAGCATTCATCTCGATGTACGACCCCAAGGTCCGGGTGTTCGACGCGTGGGGACACTGGGCTTGCGAAGGCCTGGACGGATGGCGGCGGATGGTGCGCGCCTGGTTCGACTCGCTCGGGGACGAGCGCATCACGGTGGCATCGGAGGGCGTTCAGGTCGCGGTCGACGGGGACCTCGCGACCCTCCATGGCGCCATCATCTACACCGCTATCGCATCGAACGGCGCCAAGCTTCGAAGCATGCGCAATCGGCTCACATGGGTCCTGCGCAGGGGTGACGGGATGTGGAAGCTCGTGCACGAGCACACGTCCGTGCCGTTGGACTTCGAGACGAAGGCCATGCTTGCGGACCGCTGAGCGTGCGCCGGCAGATGCATACTTCCTCGTGAGGCTCGTCTGGAGGATGTCTTTCGGCATGCGATGAAGGTCCTCGAAACCGACTATCTGGTCATCGGCTGCGGTGCGGCAGGCATGGCATTCACGGATTCGCTGTGCGCGCATTCCGGCGCGGACGTCATCATGGTGGATCGTCGCGAGGCCCCGGGCGGCCATTGGAACGTTGCATACCCGTTCGTGCGGCTGCACCAGCCCTCGTCCTACTACGGGGTCAACTCGCTGCCGCTCGGTACCGACGCAATCCAGCAGCATGGCCCGAACAAGGGCTTCTACGAGCAGTCCGATGCGCCAGGGCTGCAGGCCTACTTCAGGCGCGTCATGGAGGAGCGTTTCCTGGCTTCCGGCCGCGTGCGCCATTTTCCCGCCTGCGAATACATCGGTGGCCGGCGCTTCACCTCCTTGCGTGCAGGTGAAAGCTACGAGGTCAAGGTTCGCAGGAAGGTGGTCGATGCCGCGTATCTCGAGCCGTCCGTGCCGGCCACGACGCCGCCGCCCTTCGAGATCGAGCCGGGCGCACGCTGCATTCCCGTGGGCGAGCTGCCCACGTCTGTGTCGCAGGCGGACGACTTCGTGATCATCGGCGCGGGCAAGACCGCCATGGATGCATGCCTGTGGTTGCTGGACCAGGCGGTCGCGCCGGAGCGCATTCGCTGGGTCAAGCCGCGCGAGGCGTGGCTCGTGAACCGCGCTTATGTCCAGGGGCGTGACCAGGTCGCCACGCTCATGGATGGAGTCTCGCTGCAGCTCGAGGCGGCCGCGCGTGCGGCCAGCGCGGATGAGCTCTTCGATGGATTGGTCGCCACCGGGCAGTGGATGGCTCCCGGCGCAGGCATTCGCCCGACCATGTACAAGGCGGCGATCACGAGCGCCGGCGAGCTGGAGCAGCTGGGCCGGATCGAAAACGTCGTTCGCCTCGGCCGGGTGCGGCGGCTCGAACGCGATGCCATCCGGCTGGAGCAGGGCAGTGTTGCCACCCAGCGGAAATTCCTCCACGTGCACTGCGCGACGATCGGCCTCAACCGCGCCGCCAGCGTGCCGATGTTCGCGGAAGATCGCATCACCCTGCAGCCCATTCGTACGGGGCTCATCCCGTTCAATGCGGCGATGGCGGGGTTCATCGAGGCGACGCGCGACGATACCGCCGCGAAGAACCGCCTGTGCCCGCCGAATCGCCTCCCGGACGAGCCCCTGGACTGGGTGCGCGGCACGCTCATCGGCACGAGGGCGGACTACCTGTGGTCGAAGGAGCCGGACGTCGCGGCCTGGCTCGAGCAGGCGCGGCTCAATCCGATGCAGGGCCTGCGGGCGCGCGGTGACGATGCGACGGTGCAGCGCGCGTTGAGGCGTTACGTGCAGAATGCGGGTCCAGCCCTGGAGAAGCTCGCTTCATTCCTCGCATCTGCGGCACCCCGACAATAGGAGCAAGAGCCAATGTTCGCGCGACTCATGGGACTCAAGACCATTTCGCCCGACGCCTTGCACCAGCTGGTGCAGGCCAGGGGCGTGACGACGATCGACGTCAACTCGCGCCAAAGCTGGGTCAAGGCCCGCGTTCCCGGCGCGCGGAATCTCGATCCGCTCGCTTACACCGACCACGATCTTCCGGCGGACAAGGGCCGCGCGCTGGTCCTCTACTGTTCGTGGCTGAGTGCCAGGCTTCCCACGGAGTCCGGAGAGCAAGTGCCGGCGTGACCGCGAATTGATTCGCGGGCTCATGGCGTGAAGCTCATTGCCGCGTGGGTTGCCCTTGCCCTCGGCGCGTCGATCAGTGGCTGTGCGCACCATGAGGTCGTCGGCTACTACGCGGGATGGAAGCCCGCGAGCGCCATCGCACCGCACGATGTGACCGTCGTCAACTACGCGTTCGCATACGTCTCGGTGGACGGCTCGCTCATCGACGAGGGCTCGCCGATGGAGGAGGCGGCGCTCGCGCGGCTCGCCGCGTTGAAACGGGCCGATCGCGACCTGCGCGTGATGGTCTCGGTCGGCGGCTGGACGCGATCGAATCGATTCTCCGGCATGGCGGACGACGTTCGCATGCGCGCCGCGTTCATCCAGTCGGCGATCGCCTTTCTCCGGCGGCATCGCTTCGATGGCATCGACATCGACTGGGAGTACCCGGGCGATATCGGCTACCCGTGTCCGTCCGGCGAGACGTGCCAGCGGCCCGAGGACAAGGCCAACTTCGTCCGGCTCGCCCGGGACCTGCGTGCGGCACTCGATGCGGCGGGCGTGGCCGACGGCAAGCGCTATCTCGTGACCATCGCGGCCGGCGCGGACGAGAAGTTCCTCTTCGATCCCGCGGGAAGCGGCGCGTGGCTTCGCGAGCTCGCGGAGAGCCTCGACTGGATCAACCTCATGAGCTACGACTATCACGGCTCGTGGGAGCGCGTCGCGGGATTGAACGCGCCGCTGCATCGCGATCCGGCCGACCCCGTGGGCTCGAATGTCGAGGCGAGCGTGAAGCGCCTCATCGCGCACGGCATTGCGGCGGACAAGATCACGCTCGGCATCCCGTTCTACGGCAAGGGCTGGTCGGGATGCGCGCCCGGTCCCGCGGGCGACGGTCTCCATCAGTCCTGCGCGGGTCTCGCTTCGGGCTCCGCCGACGAAAGCTTCGACTTCGCGTATCTCGCGGATCGCGGTTATCTCGCGCGCGACGCCGATGGCCGCTACACCGTCCCGGGTCGGGGCTTCGTGCGCCACTGGAATGCCGCCGCGCAAGTGCCTTACCTCTACAACGCCTCGAATGGAGTCTTCATCACGTATGACGACGAGGCATCGGTGCGGGCGAAGGCCGACTTCGCGCGCGAGCAGGGGCTGCGGGGCACCATGTTCTGGGAGATCGGCGCGGACGCCCACGGAGTGCTTCGACGTATGATCGCGCCGTGAGGGCCTTTCCCCACAAGATCTCGCTCGTCTCGTGGCGCGACCTCGCGACCACGCTGGGGCCGTACGTCCTCGTGGTGATCGCGGCCTTCGCGCTGGCGGTGCACTTCATCCGCCCGGCGCCTCCCCGGAAGATCGTCATGGCCGCGGGACGCCCGGGAACGATCTTCGAGGGCTTGGCGGCGCGCTATCGCTCCATCCTCGCGCGCGAGGACGTGACGCTGGAAATCGTGCCCTCCGAAGGCTCGCTGGACAACCTCAAGCGGCTGGCCGATCCGAAATCGGATGTCGACGTCGCCTTCGTGCAGGGCGGCCTCGCGGGCTCGGTCGAGCCGGACAGCGTCGTCTCGCTGGGCAGCGTCACTTACTCCCCGATCGTCGTGTTCTATCGCTCGGCGCGCCCCATCGAGCGGCTCTCGCAGCTCCAGGGCAAGGCCATTGCCATCGGGCGCGAGGGCAGTGGCACGCGGGCGATCGCGCAATCGTTCCTCGCGGCCAACGGTGTGGGCCCCGACAAGGGCACGAAGCTCGTGAACCTCGAGGGCAAGGACGCCGCCGATGCCCTCGTGCGCGGAAAGGTGGATGCCGCATTCCTTTCCGGGGACTCGACCTCGGGCGCGGACATGGTGGCGCTCGTGCATCACCACGGCATCCGGCTCTTCGATTTCGTGCAGGCCGATGCCTACGTGCGCCGCTTCAATTACCTCAACCGCATCGAGATGCCGCCCGGGTCGTTCGACCTCGGCACCAACGATCCCCCGAAACCGGTGTCCCTCGTCGCGACAACGGTCGAGCTGCTGGCGCGGCCCGACCTGCATCCCGCGATATCCGACATGCTCATCGAAGCGGCGCGCGAGGTGCATGGGCGCGCCAGCCTGCTGCAAAGGGCCGGCGAATTCCCGGCACCGCTCGAGCACGAGTACCGCATCAGCGACGACGCGCAGCGCTATTACAAGTCGGGCAAGGGCTTCGCGTATCGCCACCTCCCGTTCTGGCTCGCGAGCCTGGTCGACCGGACCGTGATCCTGCTGCTGCCGCTGCTGGTCGTGGTGCTGCCGGGACTCAAGCTCGTTCCCATGTTCTATACGTGGCGCGTCCGCGATCGGCTGTACCGGCGCTACGCGGAGCTGATCGGCATCGAGCGCGCGGCTTTCGAGCACAACACCCCCGAGCAGAGGGCCGAGCTGATGAAGCAGCTGGACGCGTTCGAGCAGCGCCTCATCAACCTCAAGCTGCCGTCATGGCTGGCCAACGAGCTCTACGTGCTGCGCACGCACATCGACTTCGTGCGCAGCCAGCTCATGAAGCGGCCCGGCGAAGGGCCCGCATCGGGCGGCTAAG
Source organism: Usitatibacter sp. (assembly GCA_035656735.1). Taxonomy (GTDB): domain Bacteria; phylum Pseudomonadota; class Gammaproteobacteria; order Burkholderiales; family Usitatibacteraceae; genus Usitatibacter. Next base: position 21,629 of record DASRRY010000048.1, read on the forward strand.
CTCCCGCGCGGCTCGCCTCCCGCCCCGGTTTTGAATCGCAGCGGGACCGGGAATAGCCGGGTTCCCGCGCTGTTCACCCGGCAGGCGGGTCATTCCCCAAGGAGGCGTCATGCGTGCATCCAGCCTGCGGTCGTACGTCCTGTTCCTGATCCTCGCGGCAAGCGGGAGCGCCCACGCCACCTTCCACCTCTGGAGCATCGTCCAGCTCTACTCCAACGCGGACGGGACGATCCAGTTCGTGGAGCTGAAGTCCTTCGCCGCCGGCGAGGAATTCCTGGCCGGGCACACGATCGTCTCCACGCACGGCTCCGCCACGCAGAAGTACACGTTCCCCAACAGCCTGCCTGGCGACACGGCGATGACCACCGGCGACAGCGGGGGATATTACGGAGGCGGCGGAGACACCACCTACCGGTCGATGCTCATCGCGACGGAGGGCTTCGCGGCGCTGGGCATCGTGACGCCGGACTATGTCGTGCCGAACGGGTTCCTTTCGGTCAACGGGGGGGCGCTGAATTACGGCGAAGGAGCCGACACGCTGACGTATCCGGCGCTGCCGACGGATGGCCGCCTCGCATGGAACCGCAGCGGCTCGACGGGAGTCAACGCGCCGCTCAACTTCAACGGCATGTCCGGGACGGTCACGGTGACGGCCGCGCTCCCCGGCACGCTGAGCGGCCTCTGGTGGAATCCGGGCGAGTCCGGCTGGGGCATCGATTTCACGCAGCGCCGCGACATCGTGTTCGCCGCGTGGTACACGTACGACGCGAATGGAAACCCGAAGTGGTACGTCGCCTCCAACTGCGCGATGCCTTCGGCCGGCGTGACGAGCGGAACCTGCCACGGCTCGCTCTATGAGGTGAACGGCCCCACGTTCTTCGGCGCCGCCTTCAATCCCGCGGCGGTCAACGTCGTCACCGCCGGATCCATCGCCGTGACCTTCATGGATACGAACAACGCCTCGTTCACCTATACGGTCGGAAGCCAGACCCGCACGGTCTCCATCGTGCGCCAGGCGATCGCCGGCGGCTCCATTCCGGGCGTGGACTACACGGATCTCTGGTGGAATCCGAACGAGTCGGGCTGGGGCATGGCGGTCGCGCAGCAGGGCAGCGTGATGTTCCTCGCGTGGTACGTGTACGACAGCAGCGGAAAGCCGGTCTGGTACGTGGCCTCCAATTGCGCGGTGAGCTCCGCCGGCTGCAGCGGCCCGTTATATCGCACGGTCGGCCCGGCTTTCGGCGCGACGTTCGACTCGAGCCGCGTGCAGGTGACGCCCGCGGGCACCGTGTCGCTCACGTTCGCCGATCCCAACAACGGAACGCTCACGTACACGGTGAACGGCGTCACGGCGAGCAAGGCCGTCACCCGGCAGATGTTCTAGAGGCGGCCCTCTCCCGGGAGAGGGCGCCGTTGGCAAGGGGTAGAGGGCCGCGCGTGCGGCCCTTTTTTTACAGCGTCGCCGCGTACTCCCGCATCATCTTCTCGTGCGTGCTCCAGAACGGGCGCGGCTCCTTGCCCTTGAGCACGTCGTCGAGGATGCCGGTGTGGACGTCCCACCCGCCCATGATGGCCGGGACGATCTGCTCGGCGAGCTTGCGATGGACGATCTTGAGCAGCACCTGGCTGCCACGCGGCTCCAGCTCGTACGAGACCTCCGTGTCGCCGCTGTCCCACATCCACGTGTGGGCCAGCAGGCGAGGCGGGTCGAGGCGCGTGATGACGCCTTCCATCGCGCGCCGCGCGTTCGGCTTGTGTCCGTTCTCGTACCGCTCCGGGGTCTTCTTGTCGGAGGAGAGGTTGTCGTTGTCGAAGCGCAGCTCGATGTGGCCGCCGATGCGCAGGTCGAACTCGCCCGCGGCGAGCCACTTCGCACGCTTGTCCGACTCCGTGACGTATGCCCACACGCGCTCGATCGGCCCGGGCAGCAGGCGCTCGACCTTCACGGTGCCGGGCTCGATCAGGGTCACGGGACGGCTCATCTGCTTCTGGTCGTTCATTTGCGTCTCCTTTTCACGGTGCGTTTGGACGAGTGGGCGGCGGCATCGATGGCATCGTCCGCGCGCAGTGCGGCCTCGAGGTCGTCGAGCCTGGAATTCCAGAATTCGCGGGTGCGGACCATCCACTCCGACAGCTCGTCGAAGGGCCTGGGGTCGAGCGAGAGGTAGTGGTCGCGGCCGGATATGCGCCGGCGCACGAGCCCGGCGCGCTCGAGCAGCCGGATATGCTTCGAGACGGAATTGAGCGAGATGTCGAACGGCGCCGCGACCTCCGTCACGCGCGCCTCGCCCGATGCGAGCTTCTTCAGGATCGACCGGCGGGTCTCGTCCGCGAGGGCGACCAGGGTGTCGTCGAGTTGCATGGCTTGATATTCATCCAAAAGGGTGAATAATGTCAAGCACGAAATTTGGCGAGCCGGATGTCGATTCCGCCGCCGCCGGTTCGACTCTCCCATAACATCGCCGGAACTGGAGGAGGGGCCCTTGGAAGTCAGACGCGAACCGCTCTACGGCTGGGTCATGGTCGGCCTGGGCGCCCTCATGACGTGCATGGCCGTGGGCGCCATGTTTTCCCTCGCGGTGTTCCTCGCCCCGATGGCCGCATCGACGGGCTGGTCGCGAACCGCCATCTCGAGCGCGATGACGCTGAATTTCCTCGCCATGGGCATCGGTGGCTTCGCCTGGGGCACGCTCAGCGATCGCTTCGGTCCGCGCCCTGTGCTGCTCGCGGGCGCCGTGCTCCTGGGGCTGGGGCTCGTGCTGTCGGCCCGCGCCGCCAGCGTGTGGCAGTTCCAGGTGGCGTGGGGCATCGTGGTCGGCGGGGCGACGGGAAGCTTCTTCGCGCCGATGATCAGCGTCGTGAGCTCGTGGTTCGAGCGCCGGCGCAGCCTCGCCGTGGCGCTCGTCTCGGTCGGCGTCGGCGTGGCGCCGATGACGCTCTCGCCGTTCGCCGCGTGGCTGCTCTCGGTCACCGACTGGCGCCATGCGGAGCTCGTCCTCGCCGCGCTCGCGTGGGCGACGCTCATCCCCGCGGCATTCTTCGTGCGGCCGGCACCCCAGGCGGGCGCGGCATCGGCAACCGGTCCCACGGGCCGCGCGGCGGTGCCGAAGGATGCGCTTCCGAAGGCGTTGCGCTCGCCGCAGTTCGTCGTCCTCGCGGCCACGTTCTTCGCCTGCTGCGCGGCGCATTCCGGACCGATCTTCCACACGGTGAGCTTCGCGATGGGCTGCGGAATCCCCACCATGGCGGCCGTGACCATCTACAGCATGGAGGGCGTCGGCGGCCTCGTCGGGCGCGTCGTCTTCGGCCTGCTCGGCGACCGCTTCGGCGCCAGGCGCGCGCTCGTCTTCGGATTGCTCGTCCAGGCGATCGGCGCGGGCGCCTACATGTTCGCGTCGCGGCTCCCCGACTTCTACGTGGTCGCGACCGTCTTCGGCTTTGCCTACGGCGGCGTCATGCCGCTCTACGCGGTGATCGCGCGCGATTACTTCGGCCAGCACATCCTGGCTTCCGTCTTCGGTGCCGCCGCGCTGGTCTCGTCGCTCGGCATGGCGCTGGGCCCGTGGATCGGCGGCTGGATCTTCGACACGTTCCACAGCTACAAGCTGCTCTACATCGGGTCGTTCGCCGTGGGTCTCGGCGCCGTGGGCATCGCGTTGCTCTTCCCGCGCGGCCCCGCCGGCGAGCCGACGCCGGCGGCGGCCTGACCGCATTCATTGACCTTCAGCCACAGGAGATTCTGCACATGCGATTCCTCTCGATGATCCGCATCAACGAGAACAGCGGCACGCCGATCACGGACAAGCTCCAGCACGACATGCTCCAGCTCATGGAAGAGCTCACGGCATCGGGCCAGCTGGTCGCCACGTCCGGCCTGCGTCCGACGAAGGAGGGCGTGCGGGTGCGGCAACGCCAGGGCAGGCAATCCGTGACCGACGGGCCGTTCACGGAGACCAAGGAGGTGATCGGCGGCTACGCGATCTTCGAGGCGAAGACGCGCGCGGAAGCGGTCGAGCTCACGCGGCGCTTCCTCGGCATCCACGGACCCGAGTGGGATCTCGAATGCGAGCTGCGCGAGATGCAGGCGCCCGGCGATTGCGGCTAGACGCTCAACCGGCCGCGCGGAGCTCCCCGGCCTTTTCGCGCTCCGCCCGCATGTCGCGGATGGGCCGGATCGGCCGCACCTCGATGCTGCCGACCTGGGCCGGCGGAATGCCGGCCGCGATCGTGATGGCCTCCTGCAGGTTCGCCGCCTCGACCAGGTAGAAGCCCGCGAGGGCCTCCTTGGTCTCCATGAAGGGGCCGTCGGTGACGTTCACCTTGCCGTTGCGCACGCGCACCGTGGCACCGGTGGTGGTCGGCTGCAGCGATTCCGAGGCCACGCATCGGCCGCTCTTGCGCAGGCTCTCGTCGTATTCGATGCACTCGTCGAATGGCATGTCCTGCAAGGTCTCCTCGTCGCCGTAGACCAGGCACAGGAATTTCATCGCGGGCTCCTCGGGGGTCGATGGCGTTATCCTACCGCGCCATGAGCGTCTCGCGTCCCACCCCCGGCTCGCCCGCGTCGCGGCGCTGGATCCTGGCGACCACGATCCTCGGGTCGAGCATGGCGTTCATCGACTCGACCGTCGTGAACATCGCCTTGCCCGCGCTGCAATCGAGCCTCGGAGCGACCATCGCCGACGTCCAGTGGGTCGTCGAGGCGTATACGCTCTTCCTCGCGTCGCTGATGCTCACGGGCGGCGCGCTCGGCGACCTCCTCGGACGCAAGCGTGTCTTCGCCATCGGCGTGGCCGTCTTCGCCATGACCTCCATCGGGTGCGGCGTGGCGCCCACGATCCCGATCCTCATCGCGGCACGCGCATTGCAGGGCGTCGGCGCCGCGATGCTGGTGCCGGGAAGCCTCGCCCTCATCAGCGCGTGCTTTCCCGGCGGCGAGCGCGGCAAGGCCATCGGCACGTGGTCCGCGTTCACGTCGATCACGATGGCCATCGGTCCGCTGGTGGGTGGCGCGTTCATCGATCGGGTGTCGTGGCGTGCCATTTTCTTCCTGAACGTTCCCCTGGCCGCGATCGTGCTGTGGCTCGCGTATCGCCACGTGCCCGAGAGCCGCAGCGACACGGCGAGCCGGCCGGATGTCGCGGGAGCCGTGCTGGTGACAGCCGGGCTGGCGGCGCTCGTCTATGGACTCATCGAGTCGCAAGCGCTCGGGTTCGCGCATCCCGTCATCGTGGCCGCGCTCGCGGCTGCCGTCGTGCTGCTCGCGCTATTCGTGCTCGTGGAGCGGCGCTCGCGCTCGCCGATGCTGCCGCTTGCGCTCTTTCGATCCCGCGCCTTCAGCGGCGCGAACGCGCTCACGCTCTTCCTGTATGCCGCGCTTGCAGGAGGATTCTTCTTCCTGCCCATGGACCTGATCCAGCTGCACGGCTTTTCCGCCACGGGTGCGGGTGCCGCCATGCTGCCGGTGATCCTCATCATGTTCGCGATGTCGCGCGGGTCGGGCGGCCTCGCGGAGCGGATCGGCGCTCGAATTCCGCTCGTGCTGGGCCCGCTGACCTGCGCGGCGGGCTTCGGGCTGCTGATGCTGCCGGGAACGAGCGCCAGCTACTGGACCACGTTCCTTCCCGCGCTGGTCGTCCTCGGATCCGGCCTGGCGCTCACGGTGGCGCCGCTCACGACGACCGTCATGAGCTCCGTTCCGCGCGACCATGCGGGCGTGGCGTCGGGGGTCAACAACGCCGTGTCCGAGACCGCCGGCGTCCTGGCGGTCGCAACTCTCGGGCTCGCGATGTCCCAGGCCTTCGATGGAGCGCTCGCGGAGCGCCTCGAGCGGGTGAGGCTGCCGGCCGAGGTGCGGGAGCAGGTGAGCGCGCAACGGCTGAAGCTCGCGGCCATCGAGATTCCGCCCACCGTCGGCGGCGCGGAACGTGCGGCCGTCAAGGCCGCCGTGGCGGACGCGTTCGTGCACGGCTTTCGCCGCGTGATGCTCATCGCCTCGGTGCTCTCGGTGCTTGCGGCGGCCTGCGCGTGGTTCTCGATCGCGCCGCGGCAGGCCAAGCCAGGCCGCGGTGGCGGCGGTAAAGGTAGAGGCCCAGTGCGATGAGAGTGCCGCCGGGCATCACGAGAACGAAATCGACAGGCGCCGCCATTCCGGTATAAGTTCGCGCGGGAGGACTCGCTCATGTCGTCATATCTCGAAGGTTTCCGGATGCTTCCGCCTTACGGCCTCGCCGCCGTGGCGGTCCTGGTGCTCTACGTGATCGAGTCGGAGATCCGCTTCGGCACGACGGCTCGATCGCACTCGGCGGGGCAGTCCGACCAGGGCAGCACGCGGGCGATCAAGCTCGCGGTGTTGGTTCCGGTCGTGGGCTTCGTGCTCGCGATGAAGGCGGGAAGGAGCACATGGGTTCCCGCCTGGGTCGGCGAGCCCGGCTTGCCGGGGATGCCCGCCGTCGCCTGGACCGGCATCGTGCTGGGGGCGATCGGGCTTGCGCTGCGCCTGTGGGCGGTCCTCACCCTTCGCGAGCGCTACACGCGAACGCTCCTGACCCACGACCAGCATGCCGTCGAACGCGGCGGACCGTACCGTTGGGTCCGGCACCCCGGCTACCTCGGCTCGCTGCTTTGCCTGAATGGCGTCGCGATGGCGTCCGGCAGCGCGGCCGTGCTGGCCGCATCGCTCGCCGCCACCTTCGCGGCCTATGCGCACCGCGTGCGCGCCGAGGACCGGATGCTCGTGGACCGCTTCGGCGAGACCTATGCCGCGTACCGGCGCGAGGTCGGGGGGTTGATCCCATTCGTCCGGTGAAGGCCTTGTAAGATGCGCGCCATGGAAATCCCCGTCACGGACAGCGCCCGCATCATCGTCACCGGCGGCACCTTCGACAAGCGCTACGACGCGATCAAGGGCGAGCTGGGCTTCAAGGACACGCACCTGCCCGCGATGCTCGAAGAGTCGCGCGTGACGCTGCCGCTCGCGATCGACATTCGCCTCCTCATCGACAGTCTGCAGATGACCGGGGAGCATCGACGGGAGGTGCTCGGGGCCTGTCGCGAGTCGGCCGAACATTCCGTCGTCGTGATCCATGGCACCGACACCATGGTGGAAACCGCCGCGGTCGTCGGGCGCGCCGCGCTCGACAAGACCGTCGTGTTCACGGGCGCGATGGTGCCGTACTCGGTGCAGGGCTCGGATGCGGCCTTCAACCTCGGGTTCGCGCTCGCGATGGCCCTGGCGCTTCCCGCAGGCGCCTATGTCGCGATGAACGGGCGCGTCTTCTCGTGGGATAACGTGACGAAGGACCGCGCCCAGGGGCAGTTCAAGGCAGTCCGCTAACCAGGAGAACGCATGAACGCCACACGGATCGTCGCAATCGTCCTCATCGTCGCCGGTGTCCTCGCGCTGGCGCTGGGGGGCTTCAGCTACACCAAGGAGACGCACCAGGCGAAGCTCGGACCGATCGAGCTCTCGATGAAGGAAAAGCAGGACGTGAACATCCCCCAATGGGCGGGAATCGCGGCGATCGCGGCGGGCGTGGTGCTCCTCGTCGCCGGCGGGAAGAAGCGCAAATGAATGCGCTGGCGCTCAGCCTGCCGCGGCACGGTCCACGAGCCACGCCGCCTCGCCGTCCGAATGCGCGCTCGCGGCCGGGAGATCCTCGCCCGAGCGGATGCGCCGCAGCGCGTCGCGCTTGTCCGCGCCGCTCACCAGGAAAAGCATCTCCCGCGATGAGCCGAGCGCCGGCAGCGTGAGGCTTACGCGCGGCACGTAGGGCTCCATTCCGGCTTCCGGCACCGCGACGGCCCATCGTTGCTTCTCGTCGACCTCGGGCTTGCCGGGAAAGAGCGATGCGGTATGCCCGTCGCGCCCCATGCCCATCAGCACCAGCGAGAAGAGCGGTCGTCCGGCATCGAGCGAATCCTGGCCGTGAAACTGGCGCAGCGCCTCTTCGTACAGGCGCGCGCTCTCGACAGGGCCGGGAACGCTGGTGGGAATTCGATGAATGTTTTCCGCAGGCACCGGCGCGTGGTCCAGCAGCGCATCGATCGCCATGCGCGCATTGTTCAGCGGGTCCCTCGCGGAGACGAACCGCTCGTCGGTCCAGAACCAGTGGATATCCTTCCACGGAATGCGCGAGCGGTATGCGTCCGTGGCCAGCAATCGATAGAGTGTTTCGGGCGTGCCGCCCCCCGTCAGGCACACGGCTTGCCGCCCATGCACCTGCGCCAGCCGCGCGACGAAACGATCGGCCGCCGCGCGCGCGAGCGCCGCGGAGTCCTCCACGACCTCAACACGACCCTGCATCACGAAGCGGCCTCCATTCGCGCCCGTCGCGCGCCAGCAACTCGTCGGCCGCGGCCGGCCCGCTGCTGCCCGCCGCGTAGTTCGGAAAGTCGACCGGCGCATTCGCGCTCCACGCATCGAGGATCGGCTGCACCGCCCGCCACCCCGCCTCGATATTGTCCGCGCGCTGGAAGAGCGTGGCATCGCCGATCATGCAGTCGTAGAGCAGCGTCTCATAGCCCGTGTTCGGCGCCAGCTTGAAGTAGGTGGCGTAGCAGAAGTCCATGCTGACCGTCTCGAGCGAGACCTCGGGTCCGGGGCGCTTGGCCGCGAATTCGAGCGCGATGCCCTCGTCCGGCTGGATGCGCAGCACGAGCCAGTTCGGATTCATGGGCCCCACGTCGATGCCGCGGAAGATGGAGTGCGGCGCCTTGTGGAAGCAGATCGCGATCTCGGTGCGCCGCGTCGTGAGCCGCTTGCCGGTGCGCAGGTAGAACGGCACGCCGGCCCAGCGCCAGGTGTCGACGAGCAGCTTGCACGCCACGAAGGTCTCGGTCGTCGAGCCGGGCGCGACGTCGGGTTCCTCGCGATAGCCCCGCACCGGCCGGCCGTCCACCGTGCCGGCCGCATATTGGCCGCGCACCGCGTTGGCGAGGGCTTCGGCTTCCGTCATCGGGCGGATCGCGCTGATCACCTCGGCCTTCTTCGCCCTCACGGCCTGCGCCTCGAACGAGACCGGCGGCTCCATCGCCGTCATCGCGAGGAGCTGGAAGAGGTGGTTGGGAACCATGTCGCGCAACGCGCCGGTCTTCTCGTAGAAGCGTCCCCGCCGCTCGACGCCGATCGACTCGGCCGCGGTGATCTGGATGTGGTCGATGTGGGCGCGGCTCCAGATCGGCTCGAACAGGCCGTTGGCGAAGCGAAGCGCCATCAGGTTCTGCACCGTCTCCTTGCCGAGGAAGTGGTCGATGCGATAGAGCTGGCGCTCCCGCACCACGGCCAGCAGCTGGCGGTCGAGCGCGCGCGCCGACTCCAGGTCATGGCCGAAGGGCTTCTCGATCACGATGCGCCGCCACCGCCCCTCGCGCTCGCGCGTGAGCTCCGCGCCGGCGAGCCCGGCCACGGTGGTCGCGAAAAGATGGGCGGGGATCGCGAGGTAGAAGAGGTAATTGCCCGCCGTGCCCTCGTTCGCGTCGAGCGCCTGCAGGTGCGCCGCCAGGCGGCGATAGGACTCCGCCTCGTTCAGGTCCGCCTGCACATAGCTCATGCGCTGGAAGAGCCACTGCCACGCCGCCTCGTCGGCGTCGGGCACCAGCTCGTGAAAGGTCGCGGAGAGCTCGCCGCGCCACTGGTCGGTCGTGCGCTGGCCGGTGGCCACGCCGACCAGGCGGAAATTCGGTGAAAGGCGGTGCGCGCGAGCGAGCTCGTAGAGCGCGCGTACGAGCAGGCGCTTGGTGAGGTCGCCGGCGGCGCCAAAAATCACCATGGCGCAGGGCGGGGCGGGGGCGTCCATGCGGGTCGGATCGGGAGGGGGAATGCCTATGATGCACTCCCCCGGCGCCGCCGACCGCCATCGGACCCGCGTCAGGCCGGGATCCGGGTTCCCGCGCGCTCCACCTCCATCACCATGCGTGCCGCGGCGTTCGCATTGCGCACCATCCCGCAGAGCGTGCGGTTGATCGCATGCGTGACTTCCGGATGCTCGCTCATGAGCGCGTGGAAGTCGGCTTGTGAGAGGCGGAAGAGACGCGTGCGCTCGATCGCCGTCACGCTCGCGGCGCGCGGCTGCGCATCGAGCAGCGACAGCTCGCCGAACACCTCGCGCTCGCCCAACTGGTGGAGCGTTCGATCGCCTTCGTGCACGCGCACGCGACCCGATGCGATCACGTAGAGGCAGTCGCCCACCTCGCCGCGGTCCACGACATGCTGGCCCGCCTCGGCCCAGTGCTCGGTGAGCAGAGCCGCGACGCCAGCCAGGACCTGGTGCGGAATGCCGCGGAAGAGGGCCACGTCGCGCAGGATCGCGACCTTGTCGATCGTGAGGTAGGGCGCGAGTCCCCCGCGCCGCACGAACGACGGCTTGGCGCGCGCGAGCGCGGCCGCGGCGGTCTCGGCCACGAGCGGATCACCGTCGGAGGCGCCGCGTTCGAGAGCCAGGCGTGCGCCGGGAATCGCTGCATCGAGCCCGTGCAGCGCGCATGCGCGCAGCCATGGGCTCACCCAGCCGTAACGGCCGAGGGCCAGCTCCACCTGGCGTTCATCGCGCGCGGCGGCCCCCTCGGGCGCCACGTCGGCCGGCGCGAAGAGCGGCGTGAGCAGCTCATGGTGCGCGGGCGACAAGGCCGGCTCGAGCAGGGCGAACACCTGCGAGCGCCAGTCGCGATCCTGCACCTTCATGGCCTGGCGTGCGCGCGCGAGCAGCGCCGGGGAATACGGGAACGATTCGAGCACCGCGACCGCGCGCCGGCACGCGTTCTCGCGCAGGTGGTCGATCGCCGCGTCGAGCAGCATCGGCGGCCCCGGCACGCGCATCTCGCGGGCGGCGGCGAGCATCTCGCTGCCCTGCTGCGCGAGCTCGCGCAGGCGGGCATCCGCCAGGTCGGTGCCGTGCTTCTCGTCCATGTAGTACTCGGTGAGGACCGGCCCGACGACGCCCTGCTCGGTGTTCCGCGCGACGGCGAAGAGGTGGTACACGATCTGCACGCTGCGCGCGATCATCACGCGCTCGAAGCGGCGGGCCTCCTCGAGGCGCGCGGCGGGCGGGAGCGCCAGGCACTCCGCGAAACGCACGGCCGCCGCGAAGGCGTCGTCCACGCCCACGCCGAAGCGATACCACGCGTTCTGCAGCGCCTCGCCGACGATGGCGTAGCGCACGCCCGGCGCGCCGGGCACGGCGCCGCACCAGATCGGCTGCTCGCCGCCCAGGCGCAGGCCGCGGAAGTTGCCGACCCACGTCGACACGATGTCGCTCGAGTCGCCGAAGGAGCTCTCCCTCATGTAGAAGTCGATGAGGCGGCGGCGATCCACCGCGTCGAACGGGACGCCCATCGCATAGAGGATGCGCAGCAGCAGGCCCACGGGGCTCAGCTTGTCGACCACGTCGCGCGTCGACATGCGCGTGCCGCCGAACTCGAAGCTCTGCGGCAGCGGTCCCTCGATGTGATAGCGCGAGAGCGACTGGTCGGCGAGGCGGCACTCGAGCACCACCCAGTCGTGCGGGATGGTGAGGTCGCGATCCCCGATGCGGGAGGCGAGGCCCATCGAGACGTCGGTGGGACGCATCGGCCGCGTGAAGATCATCGCGTCGATGTTGGAGACGAAGCAGGGCAGCGAATCGGGGATCTGTCCCTCGCCGCCGGAGAGCAACGCCTTGGCGAACGCCTCGCGCAGGCCCGGCGGGCAGCCGTAGCCCGATTCGACGTACTCGGCGCTGTGGTCCTCGGGATCGGCGAAGAACGATTCGAGCGACGGGTCGCGCGCCGCGGCGGAGCGGCCCAGCACGCGCAGCGGCACCACGTTCTCCTCGCCCACCAGCAGCTCGCGCAGGCCGCAGCGTCCGCCCGTCGCCTCCACGATCGTGTCGAAATGGATGCCGACCCCCGAGCGCACGCGAGCCACGCGATCGTACTGCCAGCGCGTGATGCCGATCGAGGATTGTCCCGGCGCGCCCGACGTCCCGCGCGCGGTGCGCTGCAGCTCGAAGGAGCCGGAATGCAGCTCGTCGGCCGTGAGCCTGCGCGGCACGGCACCGGTGTAGATCACGACGCCGAGCTTGAGCGCCACGAGGTGCAGGAAGGTCTGGATGTCGGCGAGCATGACACCGCGCTTGCCGCGGTACTGCGAGAAGTCATACGTCATGCGTTCCGGCATCCCCAGGGCGGCCAGCAGGTGCGTCACTTCCTTGTAGATGCCGATGTAGCGGTTGCGCGCATAGCTCTCGCGCTGCTCGCACACGACGACGTGGTGGTCGCGAAGGGCGAGCTGCACCGCCGTCATGAGTCCCGCGGGTCCCGCGCCCATCACGAGCACGCGACGAGGCGGGTCGGTGCGGTCGATGGAGGCGGCCAGCAGGCGCTTTCGATGCTGCAGCAGCGCCTCGATGGAGACGGCGAGGCCTTCGAACGATTCGTCGGATGCGGGAAATGCGACGTCGCCCTCGGGACACGCGAGTCCGGGAAGGCGGTCCGCCACGGCCGAGAGGTCCATCGCCATGCCGTCGAAGGGGCGGCCGAGCTCCCGCGTCTCCAGGAGCGCGCGCACGGCGGGCGGCAGCGGGCTGCTCGCGACCAGCGGGGCGTTGTGCTGGGTGCGCGAGGGGGCCTCATCCAGCTCCGCGATGGTGCATACGCCGGATTCCATGCCGCGGTCGGCCGGGGCCGCGTCGTTCCGGTGCAGCCGCCCTTCGCAGGCGAGGCGCTCCACCAGCGCTTGCCAGAAGCCCAGGTTGTCGTTCGACGGGCAATTGGGGCAGAGGGAAAGGAACGAGCTCGGCGATTCGGCGCTATCCATGTCGGCCTCCCTCATACACCGGAACGCGGATTCTGCACGTTCGCGTGCCGCCGGCGCAACGCAAGATGCGGCTGTTTCGCTGCGCAATCAGCGGCTGTTCACGATGGGCTGGGCGATGATCCAGAGGCTGAGCATGGTGTAGCCCACCATCAGCACCAGCATGGGCCACTCGCTGCGGGTGGCCGCACGCCGGTCGGCGAACTCGCGCATCGAGAGGAGGTGCCCCAGGTAGAGGGCGGCGACGTGGCCGGCGACGATGACGCCCAGGGAGACGAGCCACACCATGCGGGCGCCGACGATGTTCGGGCGCACCAGGTGATTCGCCGTGCCGAAGAGGTTCCATCCCCAGCCGAACGGGTCGGACACCAGCGCGATCGCGTACTGCCCGGCCGTCACGAGGAACGACAGGTAGTGCGCCACCTGGTAGGCGATGGCGATGGGCACGAGGGTGAGCACGAAGAGCCCGGCGATGCGCGCCGTGCGTTCGCCGCCCGAGGCGCCGGCGCCGCTCCACGCGATGAGGCGGCAGAATGCGATGTAGATCGAGAGGAAGATCAGGGGGGCCGCGACCAGCGCCGCCGTGCGCAAGGCCGTCGCCTCGGGCGCGTCGGTCGCGAAGGCATCGTTCAGCGCGGCCCATGCCGGTGTGTCCAGGAAGCCGTCGAAGCTCACCGCGGCGAGGATCGTGATCGCGAGCGCCATCTCCGACCGGCTCACCGGTTCGCGCGCGAGCAGGCCCACGGAGTACGGCCGCAGCTCGAGTGCCACGATGCGGCGATCCGCCAGCTGCACGCGGATGGGTGCGAAACGGGCGATGAGGCCGAACACGCGCGTGAAGGCCTCCCCGTGCTGCAGCCACTCCTCGCGGCCGTAGGCGACCATCCCGGCCCAGACGAGCGCCGAATAGAGCAGCATCGCGGCCGCGATGCGAGCCGGCACGTCGCTCCCGTCCCACGCGGTCTCCATCCAGAGGAAGAGGAGATAGAGACCGAGCGCCGGCCATACCTCGACCCACGGCGGCACGGGCCATTGGCGCGAGAGACGTTTGCCCCGGGTCGCGAATGCATACGCGCGCTCGGCGGCCGCGAAGATCGTCTCGAGCGGATTGGCGATGCGCCACACGTCGCCCAGCAGCACGCTGGCATAGCCCAGGCCGACCCACCACAGGGCCCACACGGTGATCGGCACGATGTTGTGGAACGCGTCCTGGTTGCCGATGAAGCCCACCACCAGCAGGAGCCCATACACCAGCACGGCGCTGAATCGCACAAGCGCGACAAACGCGGGGGCGGCGATCCAGCGCGTCGCGGGATACGCGAGCAGATCGACGCGCGCTTCGCCGTCGCGCCGCCGCGGCTGCACGAAGAGCGCCAGCATGACGCACGAGAGCGTGACGGTGAGGGCGGCCGCGCAGAGGTAGAGCGTGAGGGGCAGCGGCAGGTCGTATCGTTGGCCGAAACCGTGTGCCTGCGCGCCCGATGCCGCCACGCATAGGGACGATCCGCGCGCGAGAACCCCGACAATCCAATTGCGCCGTGCAGGGCGAAGGTTCATATTTCCTCTCCCCATCTGGAGCGGGATGGCCCCCACCACATGCAGGAGGTTCCCATGAAGGCTCGTTTCGCGCTGAAAGCATGCATCGCCGCGATGGCGCTCGCGTTGCCCGGCCTCGCGGCCGCGCAGATCCACGCCATGTTCAACTACGAGACCAAGTCACCGGACTCGATGAAGGCGCTGAAGAATCCGGTGACGGGAGCGCGCAAGGAGGGCATCGCCATCATCGACGTAGACCCCGAGTCGAAGAGCTTCGGGAAGATCGTGCAGGACATCCCGCTCCCGGCCGACCTGATGGCCCATCATATCTTCTACAACCGCGACATGAGCAAGATCTACGTGACCTCGCTCGCGAAGGGCGAGATGCGCGTGATGGACATGCGCAAGAAGCCTTACGCGATGAAGATCATCGACGTGTCCGAGTGCCAGGTGGGCGAGGATGTCGTCTTCTCGGAAGACAACAAGACGTGGTACCTGAGCTGCATGGGCAGCGCGAACATGATCGTCGGCGACGCGGTCAAGGACGTGGCGCTGCGCAGCGTCAAGGTGCCGGCGCCATACCCGCACGGCGTCGCGGTGCACACGGGCATCGACCGCGCGCTGCTCACGAGCACGGTGCGCCCCGCCGACGGCGGCGATCCGGGCGAGGTGCTGAGCGTGGTGGAGCTGAGCACGGGCAAGCAGCTGGGCACGCACAAGATGTCGAACAAGCCTTCGCCCTCGGGCTCGGCGCCGGTGGAAGTGCTGCTGGTGCCCGGAAGCGATCCGCCGCTCTTCTACGTGACGACGCTCGGCGCCGGCACGCTGTGGACGGCGAAATGGAACCCGGCGACCAAGGACTTCGACGTCGCGCAGGCCTACGACTTCTCGAAGGACGGTGACGGCGTGGCGCTCGAGATGTACTTCAACACGGCGGTGGACCGGATGTACGTGACGACCGGCAAGCCCGGGCGCATGCACATCTTCGACGTGGCGGGCGACAAGATCATGAAGCCCGCCCTGCTCGCGACGGTCCCGGCCGCGGAAGGCGCGCACCATATCGCCTTCACGAAGGATGGCCGCTATGCATACGTGCAGAACGCGCTGCTCAACCTGCCCGGCCTGAGCGACGGGTCCGTCACGGTGATCGACCTCAAGGCGCGCAAGGTGGTGGCCTCGATGGATACGCTCAAGGTCGCCGGGCTCAACCCCAACTGCATGGTGCTGCTGCCGCAATGGAACGACCCCGCCGGGCACTGACCGGCAACCTCGTCGAGAAGCTGTCGGAAGGCGACCGGGCGCGGCTCTTCGCGCTCGGCCGCTCGCGCGTCGTCGAGGCGGGCGGGGAGCTGGTGCGCCAGGGCACCGCCGGCGACTGCCTCTTCATCGTCGAGGAGGGCGAGGTCGCGGTGGTGCGCGCTCTGCCGGGCGACGAGGAGGAGGTCCTCATCGTCGCCGGTGCCGGCATGATCCTGGGAGAGATGTCGGTGCTCGACGGCGGCATGCGCGCCGCGAGCCTGCGCGCGGTGGGACGCTGCGTCGTGCGCGTCGTCGGCATCGGCGCCTTCGAGGCGCTCACGCTGCACGGCGGCGAGGCGGGACACCGCCTGCTGCGCTCGGTGGCGGCGATGGTGCACGAGCGGCTGGACGCCACGTGCGCGGCGGGCGATGGATCTTGCAGCATCGTGCCGGCCGGTGCCAGCCTCGAGTGGTCCGGCGCGGATCGCTACGTCGCCGGCCTGCTCGGCGTGCTGCCGGCCTTCGCTTCGTTCGACGCGGCCGACCGCGAAGCGCTCGTGCCCCGCTTGCGGGTCGCCGAGCTGCGGCGCGGCGAAGAAGTCGTGTTGCCCCATGGCGATGCGCCCGGCGTCACGATGGTCCTGCGCGGGGCGCTCTCGCCCTGGCTGGACGACGAGGTGGGCCCCGACATCATGCGGCCCGCCGTGGGGCCGGGGTGGTTCGTCGATTACGCCTGGGCGCTCGGCCTGGGACACGGCACGCGGCGCTGGCGCGCGCGCAGCCCGACGCGCCTGCTGCGCCTCGACGCCGAGCTCTTCGAGGTGGCATCGCCCTTCGCCGCACGCCTGTTGTACACGTTGTCGCGCGACCTCGCCTCCACGCTGCGGCGGGCGACCGCGCTGCGCATGCATTTCGAGATGGCCTGGGCGCACCGCACGCGGCGCGCGGCGCCCCTGCGCGCCGTGCAGGAGGCCTGAGCCCGTGTGCCGCGTGCTGGCCTATCTCGGCGAGCCGCTCCCGCTCGACACGCTGCTCTATGCGGCGGACAACTCGCTGGTGAGGCAGAGCTATGCGCCGCGGCGCCTGCGCATGCTGAATCTCGCGGGCTTCGGCATCGCCGCGTGGGATCCGGACCATCCGGAGCCCTACACGTACCACACGCCCGGGCTGCCGGCATTCGACAACAACCTGCGCTCGATGTCCCGCAACGTGCAGGCGAGCTGCGTGCTGGCGCACGTGCGCGGCATTCCGTTCGGCGAGAACCCGCTCGTGGGTCCGCAGTTCCTGCACCCGTTCATGTATCCCGGAATGCGCGTCGCACTCGCGCACAACGGCGAGCTGCACCGCTTCGCGGAGATGCGGCCCGCGCTGCAACGAAGCCTGCGGCCGGAGATCGCGAGACTGGTGCGCACCAACCTCGATTCCGAATGGATCTACGCGGTGTTCCTGTCGCGGCTCGCCGATCCCGGCGCCGACCACAGCACGGGCGAGCTCGCCGATGCGCTGGTCGGGACGCTCGAGGTCCTGGGACACGCGCGC
This sequence comes from Usitatibacter sp., assembly GCA_035656735.1. GTDB lineage: Bacteria > Pseudomonadota > Gammaproteobacteria > Burkholderiales > Usitatibacteraceae > Usitatibacter. The sequence continues at coordinate 38,733 of DASRRY010000048.1, forward strand.
GAGAAGGCCGGCATCGATTCGGTCTCCTCGGTCAACCTGTTCGTGGCGAACGGCCGCAACATCGTGGCCGCGCGCTTCGCCTTCGATTTCGGCTGCTACCCCGGCGACGACCCGCGCTCGATCATGCCGTGGCACCTCGATTACCTCTCGCTCTGGTACTCGCTCGGCCACGCCTACGAGTGCCACGACGGCGAGTGGAAGATGGTCGGCGGGCGCGAGAACGCGACGGCGATGCTGCTCGCTTCCGAGCCGCTCACCCGCGACGACTCGACGTGGCTCGAGGTGCCCGAGTACAGCCTCGTCGCCTTCGAGGGCGGGCGCCGCGATCCGCTCGTGAGCGCCCGCATGATTCCCTTCTGACGCCCGAGGCCCGCGCGTGATCAGGCGGGCCGCGCGGGATGACGCTCGCGGCCCCAGCCGAGCATCGCCTCGACGAACTTCCGCAGCACCGGCCGCACCTGTTCCGCGCGTTCCGGCACGTAGGGATACGGCGCCTGCTCCTGCATGTACGTGCGCTGCGCCAGCTCGAGCTGCACGGCATGGATGTCGCGCGCCGGATCGCCGTAGTGACGCGTGATGTATCCACCCTTGAAGCGGCCGTTCACGGCGAGGCGGTATCGCGGCGCTGCGCGCACGATATCCGCGACGCGTTCGGCAAGCGACGCATCCGCGCTTTTGCCGTCGGCCGTGCCGATGTTGAAGTCCGGCAGCGCGCCCTCGAAGAGGCGCGGGCTCTCGCCCGCGATCGAATGGGCATCGAAGAGCAGGGCGTAGCCGTGGACTCGCCGGATGCGCTGGAGCTCCGCGGCCAGGCGCGCGTGATACGGCTTCCATGCCTCGGCGAGGAACGCCGCACACTCGTCCTTCGTGAGCCCGTGTCCTTCCCTGAATGCGGGCGTGCCATCGAACAGGATGTCCGGGTGCAGCCCGGTCGTCGCCGTTGCATAGAGCGGCGCGTCGTCCGGCGGGCGATTGAGGTCCACGGCAAAGCGGGTATAGCGTGCGATGAGCGTCGAGGCGCCCATGGCCGATACGAAATCGTAGAGCCGCGGCAGGTGCCAGTCGGTGTCGCCGAGCGGCTCGCACGCGCTGCTGAGCCGCCCCTCCATGCAGGGCGGCAGGCCGGTGCCGACGTGGGGCATGCTCACGAGAAGGGGCGATGTGCCCTCGCGGAATTCGAAGGGTGCCAGCGGAAGCAGGGCGCTTGCCATGCTCGTTCAGTGCTCGTGGATGCGGATGAGGGCCACGAGCGCGCTGCGATCGAGGCCGACCAGGTCCAGGTCCGCGCCTTGTGCGCCGTCGATGCGCAGCAGCTCGCCGGGCGCCAGCGTGCACTCGAGGTCCCCCGTGACTACGTGCGTCCAGCCGCGCAGCGCGTAGGCGACGGTCCAGCGCGCCTCGAGGCGCGTCCCGCGGAAACGGTGGGTGTCGATCACGTCGAGCGACGCGCCGGCGCGCTCGCGATCGACCATCAGGTTCAGGTCCTTCACCGGCCCGTCCACGAGGATGCAGCGGGTGCGGGCGCCGCCGTCGAAGACGAAGGGACGGTAGGGCAGCCGCAGGGCCTCGGTCGCGCGGCCGTCGACCTCGAGCTCCATGCCGGCGCCGTCGACCAGCATGATCGTGCGCTCGTAACCCGCGAAATCGGAGAAGGGGCCGGACCGTGCGACTTCCGCGAGGCTGAGCCGCCACACCCAGCGTTCGCCTTGCTCGTGCAGGGCGAGCTGCGTGGTGACGCCGCCGCCGTTCTTCCAGGGCTGCCGCGTGAAATCCCCGGCCTTGAGATGGGCGACGTTCATCCGAGCAGCGCCGCCTGCGCGGCACGATAGCGGCGTGAGAGCTCCGCCTCGCGCGGATGGTGGCGCTCGCGCACGCGCCAGGCGCCGGCCACCATCACGTCCCGCACGCACGACGCGTCGCCCGCGAAGGTCCACGCATCGAGCGCCTGGGCGGGCGACTTGTTCCACAAGGCCGGATGCTCCCGGTCGAGCACGACGAGATCCGCACGGCACCCCTGGGCGATGCGGCCGCCGTCGATGGCGAGGGCGCGGGCGCCGCCGAGCGCGGCATCGGTGTAGAGGCGGGCGGCCGGGGACGGCTGCCGGCCGGAAGCGAGCACCGAGCGGCGCTCGAGCGACAGGCGCTGCGAGTACTCCAGCATGCGCAGCTCCGCCGCGACGCTGATCTCCACGTGGCTGTCGCTGCCGATGCCGATGCGGCCGGGCACGGGCGCGCAGAAATAGTCGCGGGCGGGGAAGATGCCGTCGCCCAGGTTCGCCTCGGTGGTCGGGCAGAGCCCCGCGACGGCGCCACTCGCCGCGAGCGCACGCGCTTCGTCCGGCTCGAGGTGCGTCGCATGCACCAGGCACCAGCGCACGTCGGGGCGCGCATGGCCGAGGAGCCACTGCACGGGCCGCTCCCCGCTCCACGCGACGCAATCGTCCACTTCCCTGCGCTGCTCGGCCACGTGGATGTGCACGGGTGCCGCGGGATCGATCGCCTTGAGCGCCGCGAGCGATTCGGCGATCGCGCCCGGATCGACCGCGCGCAGGGAGTGGAATGCGAGGCCGACACGGACGTCGCGGTGGCCCCGGTAATGACGGTGAAGGCCTTCGACCAGCCGCATGAAGCCCTCGGTCGAATGAATGAATCGCGCCTGCGCTGTCGTGGGAGGCCTGGCGCCGAATCCGGAGAACTGGTAGAGCACCGGGAGGTGCGTGAGCGCGATCCCCGTGGCGAGCGCCGCCTCCGCGATGCGATGGGACATCTCGGCCGGATCCGCGTAGGGGCGCCCGCTCGTGTCGTGATGAAGGTAATGGAATTCGCCGACCGCGGTATAGCCTCCCTTCAACATCTCGACATAGGCCCAGGCGGCGATGTCGTGGACCTGGTCGGGGGTGATGCGCCCGGCGAACCGGTACATGAGGTCGCGCCAGGTCCAGAAGCTGTCGCCCGAATCGGTGCGCAGCTCGGTGAGGCCCGCCATGGCGCGCTGGAATGCATGGGAGTGCACGTTCGGCATGCCCGGCACGACGAATCCCTCGATGCGCTCGCCTCCGGACTCGCGGGCCGCGCGCGGCGTGACGCCGGCGATGCGGCCCTCGCCGTCCAGCTCGATCGCCACATCCTCCGCCCAGCCGTCGGGCAGCAACGCGGCCGCCGCATGCAGCCTCATGGGCGCGAGACCTCGACGCCGGCGCGATAGACGGCCGACGGACGATGGGTGCCGTAGCTGTACGCGAGCTCCGAGGGATGCTCGATGTCCCACAGGACGACGTCGGCCGCCTTGCCGAGCGCGAGCGTGCCATGCGTCTCGTGCATGCCGAGGGCGCGCGCGCCTTCGCGCGTCACGCCGGCGAGCGCCTCTTCGGGCGTGAGGCGGAAGGCCGCACAGGCGAGATTGAGCATCAGCAGCAGCGACGAGTAGGGCGAGGTTCCGGGGTTGTGATCGGTCGCGAGCGCGATCGGGACGCCGAGGCGGCGCAACGCGTCGATGGGCGGGCGTTGCTTCTCGCCGAGGAAGACGAAGGCGCCCGGCAGGAGCACGGCGACGGTTCCCGCCGCGGCCATCGCGCGGGCGCCCGCCTCGTCGAGATGCTCGAGATGGTCCGCCGAGAGCGCGCCGTAGCGCGCCGCGAGTTGGGCCCCGTGCTGGTTCGACAACTGCTCGGCGTGCAGCTTCACCGGGAGCTTGTGCTCGCGTGCCGCCTGGAAGATCCGCTCCACCTGGCGCGCGTCGAAGGCGATGGACTCGCAGAAGGCGTCGACCGCATCGGCGAGGCCCTGGGCGGCGGCCTCGGGCACCATCACCTTGCACGCGAGCTCGACGTAATCGTCGGCGCGGCCGGCATATTCGCCGGGCAGGGCGTGCAGCGCGAGAAGGGTGGTGCGCACGGTGACCGGAACCCTCGTGCCCAGGCGGCGTGCTGCGCGCAGGATCCGGAGCTCGCTCTCGAGGTCGAGCCCGTAGCCCGACTTGATCTCGACCACGGTCACGCCCTCGGCGGCGAGGCTGCGCAGGCGCGGCAGCGCGTGGGCCACGAGGTCGTCCTCGGACGCCTCGCGCGTCGCCTTCACCGTCGCGCGAATGCCGCCGCCGGCGCGCGCGATCTCCTCGTAAGTCTTGCCGGCGAGCCGCATCTCGAACTCGCGTGCCCGGTTCCCGCCGTAGACGAGGTGGGTATGGCAATCGATGAGCCCGGGTGTGGCCCAGCGGCCCCGGCCATCCAGGCTCACCGCGGCGAAGGGCGCCTCGCGGCTGTGGCCCATCCACGCGATGCGCCCGGCGCGGAACGCGATGGCGTCGAACGGGGACTCGCCGTACGGCGCGGCGCCGCGCTGCATCGTGGCGAGCCGCACGTTCGCGAGCACGAGGTCGGTCATTCGGCTCTCCGCCGGGAGGACGCTGGGGTCGTCGCCATGGTCCTTGACGGTACTTGTATATGCAAGTACAGTCAAGTCCATGGCCGTCACGCCGCACATCGCACCCTACGCGCGCATCAAGCGCCACGTGGTCGCGCGCATCGAGTCGGGCGAGTGGAAGGTCGCGAGCCGCGTGCCCTCCGAGAACCGGCTCGCCGCCGGGTTCGAGGTGAGCCGCATGACGGCGCGCCGCGCGCTGCTGGAGCTGGTGCAGGAGGGCTTCCTCGTGCGCAGCCAGGGCCTCGGCACCTTCGTCGCCGACCGCAAGCCCGTGCTCTCGATGCTCGAGGTGCGCAACATCGCCGAGGAGATCGCGGAGCGCGGCCACAAGTACCGCAACCGCATCGTGAAGCTCGAGGAGGTCGCCGCGAGCGAGACGGTCGCGATGTACCTGGGCGTCGCTCCCGGCTCGAAGGTCTTCCATTCCATCATCGTGCACATCGACGACGACACGCCGGTGCAGCTGGAAGACCGCTTCACCAATCCCGCGATCGCGCCCGATTATCTCGAGCAGGACTTCGCGCGCATGACGCCCAATGCGTACCTGTCGCGCGTGGCGCCGATCGAGGCGGTCGAGCACGTGATCGAGGCGGTGCTGCCGACCTCGGTCGTGGCACGCTGGCTGCAGGTGCGCGCACCGGAGGCGTGCCTGCAGATCAACCGGCGCACCTGGTCGCGCGGGCACGTCGCGAGCTTCGCCCGCCTGCTGCATCCGGGCAGCCGTTACCGCCTCGGCGGCTACGTCCCGCTCGCGCAGCAGGCGTACCAGCGGCAATCCCATTCGAGGAGCAAGCCATGAACGATCGAGTGAGCTGGACGCGCCACGACGCGCGCGTCGTGAGGGCGCCGCGCGGCGCCACGTTGAGCTGCCGCAGCTGGCTCACCGAGGCGGCCTACCGGATGATCCAGAACAACCTCGATCCGGAGGTGGCCGAGCATCCCGAGGAGCTCGTCGTGTACGGCGGCATCGGGCGCGCGGCACGCAACTGGGAATGCTTCGACCGGATCCTCGAGACGTTGAAGCGCCTGGGCGACGACGAGTCGCTCCTCATCCAGTCGGGCAAGCCGGTGGGCGTCTTCAGGACCCATCCCGATGCGCCGCGCGTGCTGCTCGCCAACTCGAACCTGGTGCCGGCGTGGGCCACGTGGGAGCACTTCAACGAGCTCGACCGCAAGGGCCTCATGATGTTCGGCCAGATGACCGCGGGCTCGTGGATCTACATCGGCTCGCAGGGCATCGTGCAGGGCACCTACGAGACGTTCTTCGCGATGGCCGACCGCCACTTCGGCGGCGACGCGAAAGGACGCTGGATCCTCACGGGCGGCCTCGGCGGCATGGGCGGGGCGCAGCCGCTCGCGGCCACCATGGCGGGCTTCTCCATGATCGCCGTGGAATGCGACGAGTCGCGCATCGACATGCGCGTGCGCACGCGCTACCTCGACCGCAAGGCGCGCTCGATCGACGAGGCGCTGGGGATGCTCCAGCAGGCGAAGGACCACGGGCACCCCGTGTCCATCGGCCTGGCAGGCAACGCGGGGGAGGTCTTTCCCGCGCTCGTGGAGCGCGGCGTCCTGCCCGACGTGGTGACCGACCAGACCTCGGCCCATGACCCGCTGAACGGCTACCTGCCGATCGGCTGGTCCATCGACGAATGGAAGGCGAAACGCATCGTCGAGCCCGACGCGGTCGTGAAGGCGGCGAAGCAATCCATGGCGGTGCAGGTGCGCGCGATGCTCGAGTTCCAGCGGCGCGGCGCCGCGGTCGTGGACTACGGCAACAACATCCGCCAGATGGCGCGGGACGAAGGCGTGCAGAACGCGTTCGACTTCCCGGGATTCGTGCCCGCCTATGTGCGGCCGCTCTTCTGCGAGGGCAAGGGCCCGTTCCGCTGGGTCGCGCTCTCCGGCGATCCGGAGGACATCTACAAGACCGATGCCAAGGTGAAGGAGCTCATCCCCGGCGATGCGCACCTGCACAACTGGCTGGACATGGCGCGCGGCCGCATCTCGTTTCAGGGCCTGCCCGCGCGCATCTGCTGGATCGGCGTGCACGATCGTGCACGCGTGGGCCAGGCCTTCAACGACATGGTGGCGAGCGGGGAGCTGAAGGCGCCGATCGTGATCGGGCGCGACCATCTCGATTCCGGCTCCGTCGCGAGCCCGAACCGCGAGACCGAATCGATGCGCGACGGCTCCGACGCGGTCTCCGACTGGCCGCTCCTGAACGCACTGCTCAACACCGCGGGTGGGGCCACGTGGGTGTCGATCCACCACGGCGGCGGCGTCGGCATGGGCTATTCGCAGCACGCCGGCGTGGTGATCGTGTGTGACGGCACGCCTGCTGCGCGCACGCGCCTGGGGCGCGTGCTGCACAACGATCCGGCCAGCGGCGTGATGCGCCATGCCGATGCGGGATATGAAGCGGCGGTCGCCTGCGCGAAGCGCGAGGGCCTCGACCTGCCGATGATCGATTGACCGGAAGGAGAACCTTGGTGAAGCGATTCCTGAAGCGCGCGGCACTCGCCGCGCTTTTCCTCGGCGTGTCTTCCATCGCCGCCTCGCAGGACAACTATCCCGCGCGCCCGGTGACGATCGTCGTGCCGTACCCGGCGGGCGGCGTGGCCGACCTGCTGCCCCGCCTCGTGGGCGAGAAGCTCACGCAGAAGTGGGGCCAGCCCGTGATCGTCGAGAACAAGGCGGGCGCTTCGGGCAACATCGGCATGGGCTGGGTCGCGCAGCAGCCGGCAGACGGATACACGTTCGCGCTCGCGCCCGCCGGCAACCTCACGGTCAATCCCACGCTTTTCCCGAACCTGCCGTTCGATACGGCGCGCGACTTCACGCCGGTCACGCTGCTCGCCAACGTGCCGAATGTGCTCGTGGTGCATCCGTCCGTCCCGGCGAAGACTTTCCAGGAGCTCGTGGCGTACGCGAAGGCGAATCCGGGCAAGCTCAACTTCGCCTCGCCCGGCGCCGGCAGCGGTGCGCACCTGGCGGGGGAACTGCTCAAGCTGGATGCCGGCGTCGACATCGTGCACATCCCGTACAAGGGGCTCGCCCCCGCGGTGAACGACCTGCTGGGCGGCCAGGTGCAGATGATGTTCGCGGGCGTGTCGACCATCATCCAGCAGGTGAAGTCGGGCAAGCTGCGCGCGCTCGCGGTGGCCGGGCCGCATCGCCTGGACGCGATGCCCGGCGTGCCGACCGTCGCCGAAAGCGGCTATCCCGGCTTCGACGTGACCTCGTGGTACGGCATCGTGGCGAAGACCGGCACACCGCCGGCGATCATGCGCAAGGTGCGCGACGACATGGCCGATGCCCTGAAGCAGCCCGACGTGGTGAAGAAGCTCGCCGACCTCGGGCTCGAGCCGGTGGGTGACACGCCAGCGCAGTTCGGCGCGGTCATCCAGGCCGAGAGCCTCAAGTGGGGCGGCATCGTGAAGAAGGCCGGCGTCCGGGTGGAGTGATGGAAGCGCGCCGCGTCGACATCACCTATCTCAACGGCCCCGACGTCGAGCGGCTCGCGCTGACCGATGACGAGGTGATCCAGGCCGTGGAGTCCGCGCTGGATGCGCAGGGCCGGCAGGAGACCGTCATCGAGCCGCGCGTGCACCTCGTGCCGGAGTCGTCGGCGAAGGGCCACTTCAACGTGCTGCGCGGCTACGTGAAGCCGTTGGGGGTGGCCGGCGTGAAGGTCGTGAGCGATTTCGTCGACAACTACAAGGTCGGGCTTCCTTCGGAGATGGCGCTCCTCAACCTCTTCGATCCGCAGACCGGCATGCCGCTCGCCGTGATCGACGCGACCGCGATCACCGACATGCGCACCGGTGCGATGACCGCCCTGGGGGCCAAGTACCTGGCGCGCCAGGGCAGCAAGATCCTGGGCCACGTCGGCGCGCGCGGCACGTCGTACTGGAATGTGCGGCTGCTCGACCGGCTCTTCGACTTCGACGAGATCCGGGTTCACTCGCGCCGCCCCGAGAGCCGCAACGCCTTCGCGCAGCGCCTGTCGCGCGACCTCAAGAAGCCGGTGATCGCGACCGACGATTGGGAGTCGTGCGTGCGCGCCGCCGACATCGTGGTCGAGGCCTCGCGGCTGCCCGAGCCCACGCCGATGCTCAGGACCGCGTGGATCCGCAAGGGCGCGCTCGTGATTCCCTACGGCACGATGAGCGCGGTGGAGCTCTCGCTCACCGACATCATGGACAAGATGGTGGTGGACGACTGGGGCCAATGCCGCAAGGGACTGCCCTTCGGCGCGCTGCGCCAGCACGTCGACAGCGACCGGCTGAGCGAGCGCAACCTGCACGCCGAGCTGGGCCAGATCGTGGCCGGCCTGAAGCCCGGGCGCGAGCGCGACGACGAGACGATCCTCTTCTGGCACCGCGGCCTCAGCACGAGCGACATCGCGCTGGGCCACGCGCTGCTGGAGAAGGCGAAGCGGCAATCCATCGGGCAGACGCTGCAATTCGCCTGATCACGTCCTTGCGCATGTACAACGCGGCGCCCGGCGCGGCGAACGCGTGGCGTGCGCTCTTCACGAGAGTCTTCGCCGAGGCGAGGCTGGACGTCGAGATCATCGAGCACCGCTGGCCGCAGCCGATCGACGAGCTGTGGGGCCGCGAGGGACTTTGCGGCGCGTTCATGTGCGGCTGGCCCTTCGTGCGCTCGAGCGCCGGGATGCAGGCGGTGGCCGCGCCGGTACCGGCGCCCGCGCGCTACGAGGGGCTGCCCCGCTATTGCAGCGAATTCCTCGTGCGCACCGGGACCGGATGGACACGGCTCGAGGATACGTTCGGCCATCGCTTCGGCTGGATGGCCGCGAACTCCCAGTCCGGCTTCAACGCACCGCGCGCGCACCTGGCCTCGTTCGTGTCGAGCGCGCGTCCCCATCTTTACTCGCAGGTGAAGGGTCCGCTCGGTGCGCCGGCGCAGGCGTTGAAGGCCTTGCGAGACGGCGACGTGGACGTGGTGGCGCTCGACAGCTTCTATCTCGACTTGCTGCGGCACCATGATCCTGCGGCGCTCGAGGGTGTGCGCTGCGTGGCGACCACGCCGTGGACTCCGGTTCCATTGCTCGTCGCGGCGCGCGACGTCCCGGGCGCAGCAGTGGCGGGGTTGCGTGGCCACCTCCTCGAGCTGCATGGCCAGCCCGCCTATGCGCCGCTCCTCGCCGGCGCATGCGTCTCGCGCTTCGTGGCACCGGACATCGACGCCTATGCGAGCCTGGAAACGATGGCACGCCAGGCGGCGCAGAAGGGCTACGCGCAGATCCGCTGAGCGGAGTGCTTGACCCTGCCGGGACGGCCCAGTAGATTCCGGCGATGTTTCGCATGGCCTCCTGACGCATGCAGCTCCTGCCCGGGCACCTCACGCTGCGCCAGCTGCGCGACTTCGAACGGTCGCACGAGCGCCTCGAGCTCGATGCCCGGGCGCGCTCGGAGCTCGCACGCGGCGCCGGCACTGTCGCGGCGATCGTGGATTCCGGGCTTCCCGCATATGGCGTCAACACCGGCTTCGGCAAGCTCGCGCAGACGCAGATACCGCGCGAGGACCTCGAGCAGCTCCAGCGCAACCTGATCCTCTCGCACAGCGTGGGCGTGGGACCGCTCCTGTCCGACGAGGTCGTGCGCCTCGTGATGCTGCTCAAGGTCGCGAGCCTCGCGCGCGGCTACTCGGGCGTGCGGCCGCAAGTGGTCGATGCGCTGCTCGCGCTGCTCAATGCCGAGGTCTATCCCTGCATTCCGTCGAAGGGATCGGTGGGCGCATCCGGCGACCTCGCGCCGCTCGCGCACATGGCCGCCGTCCTGCTGGGCCTGGGCGAAGCGCGCCACGCGGGACGCGCGATGCCGGCGACGCACGGCCTCGCCGCCGCGGGCCTCGAGCCGCTCACGCTGGGCCCCAAAGAGGGGCTCGCGCTGCTGAACGGGACGCAAGTCTCGACGGCGCTCGCGCTGCACGGCCTCTTCGCGGCGGAAAATGTTTACGCGGCAGCGGTCGTCGCGGGGGCGATGTCGGTCGACGCGGCGAAGGGCAGCGACACGCCGTTCGATCCGCGCATCCACGAGCTGCGCGGGCACCGGGGACAGATCGAGGTGGCAGGGGCGTACCGTCGGCTCCTCGCCGGCAGCGCCATCCGCGCCTCGCACCTCACCGGCGACGACAAGGTGCAGGATCCCTACAGCCTGCGCTGCCAGCCGCAGGTGATGGGCGCCTGCCTCGACGTGATGGATGCGGCCGCGGCAACGCTGCTCATCGAGGCCAACGGCGTCACCGACAATCCCCTCGTCTATCCGGAAAGCGGCGAGTCGCTGTCGGGCGGGAATTTCCACGCC
>DASRRY010000049.1:0-39727 GCA_035656735.1 Usitatibacter sp.
GGCACTTACCTTCATTCCAGAATTCCTGGCGACCATAGCGCGTTGGCCCCACCCCTTCCCATCCCGAACAGGACCGTGAAACGACGTCGCGCCGATGATATTGCGGATTGCCCGTGAGAAAGTAGGTCATCGCCAGGGCCCTATACAAAACGCCCGATCTCGAATGAGGTCGGGCGTTTGCATTTGTACGGGAGCGTCGGGCCCTCCACGCCGATCCGCCATTTGGAATGGCCCCAAGGTGCCACGGGCACCGCTTCGGCTCCGCGCCTACAATGGCGCCTTCCGCCCGTCCGGCCGGGCAGCGTCCCAAGCGAGGGAGGCCTCATGACCCGAAAATTCCCGCCCGCCGCCACCATCCTGGTCGGCATGGTGCTCGGCATCGTCCTGGGCTACATGGTCTTCCTCAATTTCCCGGACAAGAAGAGCGCGGCGCAGATCGCCGGCTACATCTCGCTCGGGTCGGACGTCTTCCTGCGCCTCATCAAGATGCTCATCGGGCCCCTCGTCTTCTCGACCCTGGTGGTGGGCATCGCGCACATGGGCGACGCGGCTTCCGTGGGGCGCGTCTTCGCGAAGGCGCTGGGATGGTTCATCACGGCCTCCCTCGTCTCGCTCGTGCTGGGCCTCATCCTCGCCAACCTCCTGCAGCCGGGCCACGACCTCGGCCTGCCGCTGCCCGACATCGGTGCCTCGGCCAATCTCGCCACGGGCAAGTTCACGGTGAAGGACTTCGTGACGCACCTCGTGCCCAAGTCCTTCGCGGAGGCGATGGCGAACAACGAGATCCTGCAGATCGTGGTGTTCTCGATGTTCTTCGGCGTGGCGCTCGCGTCCCTGGGCGAAAAGGCCAGGACGCTCGTCGCGGCGATCGACGAGCTGTCGCACGTGATGCTCAAGATCACCGGTTACGTCATGAAGCTCGCGCCGGTCGCGGTGCTCTGCGCCATGGGCGCGACCGTCGCGACCAACGGGCTCGAGATCCTCCTCAAGTTCGCCGTCTTCATGGGGGACTTCTACCTGGGGCTCTTCATCCTCTGGGGGCTGCTCATCCTCGCCGGATTCACCGTGCTCGGCGTGCGCATCGTGCGGCTGCTGGGCCTGATCAAGGAGGCATTCATGCTCTCCTTCGCCACCGCGAGCTCGGAGGCCGCCTATCCGAAGATCCTCGACGCGCTCGACCGCTTCGGCGTGAAACGCAAGATCTCGAGCTTCGTGATGCCGATGGGATACTCGTTCAACCTCGACGGCTCCATGATGTACTGCACCTTCGCCTCGCTCTTCATCGCGCAGGCGTACGGCATCCAGCTCGCGCTCGGGACGCAGGTCACGATGCTGCTCGTCCTCATGCTCACGTCGAAGGGCATGGCGGGAGTGCCGCGCGCCTCGCTCGTGGTCATCGCGGCCACGCTCAACCAGTTCAACATCCCGGAGGCCGGCCTGCTCCTGATCCTGGGCGTCGACACGTTCCTCGACATGGGCCGGTCGGCGACGAATGCGATCGGCAATTCGATCGCGAGCGCCGCGGTGGCCAAGTGGGAAGGCGAGCTGCTCTCGCCCGAGGCCGCGCAGGTCAACGCGCGCACGCTCGACACGACCGAGGCCGTGCCGGCCTAGGCGGCCGCATGAGGACCGCCCTCGCATGCCTCGTGGCGATCGGGCTCGCGCTCGCGAGCGCGGGTGCCTGCGCGCAGGACGAGCCGCCCGTCGAGCTCGCGGGAACCCTGGCGAAGGTGCGCTCGAGCGGGATCGTCACGCTGGCGCACCGCGAGTCGTCGATCCCGTTCTCGTACCTCTCCGCTCGCGGCGAGCCCATCGGCTACTCGATCGAGCTCTGCCGCAAGCTGGTCGATGCCATGTCCGAGGCCGTGGGCCGGGAGCTCGCCATCCAGTGGCTGCCCGTCACGTCCGAATCGCGCATCGACGCGATCACCGCCGGTCGGGCCGACCTCGAATGCGGGTCGACCACGAGCAACCTGGAGCGCGCGAAGCGGGTCGCGTTCTCGCCGACCATCTTCGTGTCGGGCACCAAGCTGCTGGTGAAGCGCGGCTCGGCCATCCGCTCCTTCCGCGACCTGCGCGGCAGGACGGTCGTGGTCACGGCGGGCACGACCAACGAGCGGGCGCTGCGCGACGTCGCGCGCAAGTTCCAGATCGACATGAGGCTGGTCGCCGCGCGCGACCACGCGGATTCCTTTGCGCAGCTCGCGCAGGGCAAGGCCGACGCCTTCGCGACCGACGACGTGCTGCTGTACGGGCTGCTCGCCCAGCACCGGGTGCGGGACGAGTATGCGGTCGTCGGCGAATTCCTCTCCTACGATCCGTACGGAATCATGTACCGCAAGGGCGATCCGCAGATGCGCGAGCTGGTGAACGCGACGTTCCGCGCGCTGGCCGACGATGGCGAGGTGGAGCGCCAGTACAAGCGCTGGTTCCTGGCGAAGCTCCCCTCCGGCGAGCGCATCGACCTGCCGATGAGCCCGCAGCTCGAGACCCTGATCGAGGCCATGGCGGCGAAGCCGGAGTAGGGCCTCACGACCAAGGTCATGGCGGGCCGGGGCGGGCAAGCTCCATAATGAGCGCACCATGCGTCGCCTCGTCCTTGCCGCGGCGAGCCTCGCGCTCGCATGCGTCCCGCTTTCCCACGCGCTCACGCTCGCACCCGGGGTGGGCGTCTCCCTTCCGCCCGTAAACGTGCAGTCGCGCGCGAAGGTCGTCTCGCGCCATGATGTCGCAGCCGGCATCGTCGAGCTGGGGTTCTCCGACGGCTCCTCCTATCGCGGCACGGTCCGCGATGGCGTGCCCCATGGCCATGGCGAGTACCGCTCGCCCGCCTTCCGCTATGACGGCGACTTCGATGCCGGCCACATGGAGGGGCTCGGGCTGTGCGAGTGGAAGCAGGGCGACCGGTACGAAGGCAGCTTCCACGCCGACGAGGCGGATGGTCGCGGACGCTTCACCTTCGCGAACGGCGATGCCTACGAGGGCGACGTGAAGCGGGGCCGCATGGACGGCCGCGGGCGCTACCAGTCGGCGGGCGGCGACGTCTACGAAGGCACCTTCGTGCGCGGGCTTCCCGACGGCATGGGCTCGCTGCGATTCGCCAACGGCGACCGCTACGAAGGCGAGATGCACGCGGGCATGCTGCACGGCTACGGCCGCTATTTCGCGCGTGATGGCCAGCGGCTGGAGGGCGCCTTCGTGCGAGGCCGCGCGCGGGGCCTGGGCATCCTGCGTTACGCCAATGGCGACGTGTACCAGGGCGAGATCGACGATGGACTGCCCGCCGGCCAGGGCATCTTCCGGTTCGCTGGCGGCAGCCGTTACGAGGGGCAAGTGCGCGCGGGGGTGCCCATCGGCAGCGGCATCCTCTACCTCGGCGACGGCACCCGCTTCGAAGGCGAGTTCGAGGCCGGCGCGGCGCGGGCTTCCGGCCATTGGGTTCGCGCGGACGGCAGCCGTATCCGCGCGCGCCTCGAGAACGGCGCCGTGACCCTGGTGGATTAGGGGGATCACGCGGGACCCGCGCCGCCAAAGACAGCGGCCCCGGGACCGCCCGTGCCCGGTATAATGACCGGTCCTAGTCGGAGGTTCGAAATGGCTGAACGCAAGAGAGTCCGCCGCAACACCCTCGAGCGGCGTTGCCTGCCGAAGACCTTCAAGCGCCTGTTCCTCGGCGCGCCGAAGGGCATCTTCAAGATGCTCGAGACGATCAAGAAGAACTGACGTCCCGGGTTCGAGGCGATGGAAAAGGGCCGCGCCGCGGCCCTTTTCCTTTTGTGCGCAGGGCGCTACTCGAGCGCGCGGCCGACGACCTCGCCCACGTTGCCCGAAAGTCCTTCCGCGCCGCGGATGGATTCCAGCGCCCTGCGGCCATGCTCCTGGCGCTGCGGGTCGTATTTCCTCCAGCGGTCGAACGCGCGCGCGAGGCGCGAGGCCACCTGCGGGTTCAGCCGGTCGAGGGCGACGACCTGCTCGGCCACCCAGCGATAACCGCTGCCGTCGGCCGCGTGGAAGTGCAGCGGATTGTCCAGCGCGAATGCGTGCACCAGCGCGCGCACGCGATTCGGATTGCGCACGTCGAACGCCGGGTGCGCCGCGAGCGCCTTCACGCGCTCGAGCGTCGCCGGCAGCCACGAGGTCGCCTGGACGCGGAACCACTTGTCCACCACCAGCGCCTCGTCCTTCCACTTGTCGTGGAACATCGCGAGCGCGCGTTCGCGTTCCGCGCCCCCGGAGTTGGCGAGGCTCGTCAACGCGGCCATCGCATCCGTCATGTTCTCGGCACGGCGGAACTCGAGGAAAGCGAGGGCGCGGGAGGTCGCATCGTCGATCGTGGCGATGTAGGCGAGCGCCGTATTGCGCAGCGCCCGGCGCCCCGAGGCCTGTGCGTCGGGGGAATATGGGCCCGTCACCGTGAAGTGGCGGAACGCACCCTCGAAGCGCGTGCGATAACGCGTCGCCAGGTCGCGCACGAGGCGCATGCGCGCGATGTGGATCGCCTCCGGGTCCGCCACTTCCATGCACTCGGCGAGATAAGCCTCGGACGGCAGCTGCAGGGCTTCCGCCGTGAAGGCCGGATCGCGCGTGGCATCGCCCAGCAGGCGCGCGATCGCCTCGGCGAATGCGTCGGGCACGCTCATCGCGCGTCCGGCGCGGATGTCCTGGACGCCCTGGAGGAGGATGCGCGTGGCGAGCATCTGGCCCGCTTCCCAACGCGCGAACGGATCGGCGTCGTGCGCCATCAGGTGCGCCAGGTCGGCGTCGGCGTATCCGTAACGGACCTGCACCGGCGCGGAGAACCCGCGCAGCAGGGAAGGCACCGGCGGATGCTCGACGCCCGCGAAGACGAATCGTTCTTCCTCGCGCGTCACGGCGAGCATGGCCGTGCGTGCAGCGCCTTCCCGCGGCGCACCGAAGGTCCGGCCCTCGACGAGCGTGAGCGCGACGTCGTTGCCGTCGCGATCGACCAGGCCCACCGCGAGCGGAATCACGAAGGGCTCCTTCGCCGGCTGGCCCGGCGTGGGCGGGCATGACTGGCGCACGTGGAGCACGAAGCGGCGCGCCGCCGCATCGTGCTCGCCGCGGCACTCCACGACGGGCGTGCCCGCCTGGGAGTACCAGCGCCCGAATTGCGCGAGGTCCGCGCCGTTCGCATCGGCCATCGCCGCGCGGAAGTCGTCGCAGGTGACGGCCTGGCCGTCGTGGCGCTTGAAGTACAGATCCATGCCGCGCCGGAAGCCGTCGGTGCCGAGCATCGTCGCGTACATGCGCACGACCTCGGCGCCCTTGTCGTACACGGTCGCGGTGTAGAAGTTGTTCACCTCGACATAGGACTCGGGCCGCACCGGGTGGGCCATGGGGCCCGCGTCCTCGGGAAACTGCCGGTTGCGCAGGTCCCGCACTTCCTGGATGCGCACCACCGGGCGCGAGTATTCGTCCGCGCTGTATTCCTGGTCGCGGTAGACGGTGAGCCCTTCCTTGAGCGACAGCTGGAACCAGTCGCGGCACGTGACGCGATTGCCGGTCCAGTTGTGGAAGTACTCGTGCGCGACGACCTTGTCCACGCCGAAATAATCCCCGTCGGTCGCGGTATCGGCGCGCGCGAGGATGTACTTCGTGTTGAAGATGTTGAGGCCCTTGTTCTCCATCGCCCCGGCGTTGAAGTCGGGCACCGCCACGATCATGAAGCGCTCGAGGTCGAGCTCCAGCCCGAACACCTCCTCGTCCCAGCGCATGCATTTCTTCAGCGCCTGGAGGGCGAACATCGCCTGGTCGCCCTTGCCCGGCTCGACATAGATCTGCAGCAGCGCGCGCTTGCCGGAGCGCGTGACGAAGTGATCCTCCACCACGTCGAGGTTCGCCGCGACCATCGCGAACAGGTAGCTCGGCTTCGGGAACGGGTCTTCCCAGCGCGCCCAGTGGCGCGCGCCGTCACCCGGCGCCGCCTCGAACCATCCGGCCGGCACGCCATCGCCCTGCTCGACCAGGTTGCCGTTGGCGAGCAGGCGCGGAAAGCGCGCACGGTCGGCGCAGATCGTCACGCCGTAGCGTGCCATCACGTCGGGCCGGTCGATGCAGTACGTGATGTGCCGGAAGCCCTCCGCCTCGCATTGCGTGACGAGTCCCGCCTGCGTCGCATAGAGTCCCTCGAGGCGCGTGTTCTTCCAAGGATCGAACCGCACGATCGTCTCGAGCGTGAATGCATCCGGCACGTTGGGAATCACGAGCTGGCGCTCGTCCGCGCGATAGCGTGCCGGCTCGAGCACCGCACCATCGAGGCTCACGCGCAGGAGCTCCAGGTTCTCGCCCTGGAGGACCAGGGGCTCGCGCGGCGTGGCGCGCGCGGGATTGCGCTTCACCTCGAGCACGCCGCGCACGGTCGCCTGTCCCGGCACGATGTCGACGTCGAGCGTGATGCCCGACACCCGGAAAGCGGGCGGCGAGTATTCCTTCAGGTGGATGGGCTGGGGATTTGCGTCGCGCATTGGAAGCGAGGAGACCCGCGTTGTGCGCGGGTCTCGGGGGAGGGCGGTAGGTTGATTCTACCTCCGGGCGGCTCGCGCGCCCGTGAGGCGTCAGGCGGCGCGGCGCTTGAAGAGCGCGGGGACCTGCGCCTCGTTCTTGCGGCGCGAAGAGCGCTCGTCGGCCGGCGCGGCCTCCAGGGCGGCGGCCTGCGCCGACGGCTCGTACGGCTTGTCGAAGTCCATGCCGCCGGCAGCATGGTTGTTGGGACGCGGGGCGGCCGTCGCGTTCGCGTAATCGCGCTTGCGGCTGTCGCGGCCCGAGCGGCCTTCGTCACGCGGCGGGCGCGCGGCCTTCGGCGGCTGCGCGGCCTTAGGTTGCTGCGCCGCCTTCGGTTGCTGCGTTGCCTTGGGCTGGGCTGCCTTCGGTTGCTGGGTGCGCTGGCGCTGTCCCTCGCCGCGACGCTGGCCTTCGCCGCGTTCGCGCGGCGCCGGCGAATCGCGGCGCTCGGAGCCGTCCTCGGACCGCGCCGGCGACGCGGCGCGGCTCGAAAAGCCCTCGGCCACGCGCACGTCGATCTTGCGATTGATGAGCCGCTCGATGGGCCCCAGGAGCGGACGGTCCTCGGCGCCGACGAGCGAGAGCGCCTCGCCCGTCGCCCCCGCACGGCCGGTGCGGCCGATGCGGTGAACGTAATCCTCCGCCACGTGCGGCAGGTCGAAGTTCACGACGTGCGGCAGCTCCTCGATGTCGATGCCGCGCGCCGCGATATCCGTCGCTACCAGCACCTTCACCTTGCCGGCCTTGAAGTCCTCGAGCGCACGCACGCGCGCGTTCTGGCTCTTGTTGCCGTGGATCGCATCGGCGTTGATGCCGTCACGCTGCAGCTGGGTCGCCAGGCGGTTGGAGCCGTGCTTGGTCTTGCAGAACACCAGCACCTGCTCCCAGTTGTTCTGCTTCACGAGGTGCGCGAGCAGCTCGC
The DNA here is from genome assembly GCA_035656735.1 of Usitatibacter sp. Classification (GTDB taxonomy): domain Bacteria; phylum Pseudomonadota; class Gammaproteobacteria; order Burkholderiales; family Usitatibacteraceae; genus Usitatibacter. The sequence goes on from DASRRY010000049.1 coordinate 7,445, forward strand.
GCTTGCGCGTGGACTCGACGTGGTAGACGTACTGGGTGACGAGCTCCGCGGGCGTATTGCGGCGCGCCACCTCGACCGTCGCCGGGTCCTTCTGGAATTGCGCCGCGAGCTTGCGGATCTCGTCGGAGAAGGTCGCCGAGAAGAGCAGCGTCTGGCGCATCGGCGGCGGCGGCAGCATGCCGATGATGCGCTTGATGTCGGGGATGAAGCCCATGTCCAGCATGCGGTCGGCCTCGTCGAGCACGAGGATCTGCACCGTGCGCAGCGTGAGCGCCTTCTGCTGGAGCAGGTCGAGCAGCCGGCCCGGGGTCGCCACGAGGATCTCGACGCCCTTCTTGAGCGCCTCGATCTGCGGGTTGATGTTCACCCCGCCGTACACGCAGAACGAGCGCAGCGGCACGTGCTTGCCATACGTCTGCACGCTCTCGTGCACCTGGATCGCGAGCTCGCGCGTGGGCGTGAGGATCAGGCAGCGCACCGGATGCAGCGCGGGCGAGAAACTCTTCGTCGCGGTGGGCGCGAGGCGCTGCAGCAGGGGGAGCGTGAATCCGGCCGTCTTGCCGGTGCCGGTCTGGGCGGCGCCGAGCAGGTCGCGGCCGGCGAGGACGACGGGAATGGCCTGGGACTGGATGGGGGTGGGTTCGGTGTAGCCTTGCTCCGCGACCGCGCGAAGCAGCTCGGGCAGCAGCCCGAGGCTTTCAAACGACGTACTGATGTCGATCTCCTGATGATCGGCCCGCGAAGGAAATCCTTCGAAACCGGTTCAGGCAGATGAGCTTTCTTGAGTGAGATTCGGGTCCTGGAACGGAATCCGCGAACGGCAGGGGCGCCAACCGGATGAGACGCCTATACCTGAGAATCGATTATACCCCACATCCCCGCTTTTTCCCATTGATTTCCAAGTCCTTTCTTACAACCGTGATGCGCCTTCCATGAGCATGGCCGACGACGGGCTGGAGCAGGCGCTGGTCGTCCAGGCGAAGTGGCAGGGCTATTCCGAGCCCGGCCGCGCACGGTCCTGGCGCGAGCGCATCGAGCTGAACCAGCCGGAGATCGATGCGCTGCGCGCAGCCGCCGTGCCGCAGGTCGCTCCGCACGTGCCGCGGGCCGCTTCCGTGGCCTTGCCTGCCGCGGGTCCGGCACCGCGCATCGACCGGCGTCTGACGCCCGAAACCGCGTTGGCGAACGCCCATGCCAAGGCCGCCCTGCGCGCCTTCACATTCCTTCCCGGGAATGCCGGTGTTGCGGTGGCGGGGTACCTGCGGGGCGCGCCCGTGGCCGTGAAGGACCTCATGGGGGTTCGCGATTGGCCGCTGAGCGGCGGGGGCCGCGCGATGGGCCGGCCGCCGGCTGCGGCCGATGCGGCGGTCGTTGCCCGCATCCGCGCCGCGGGCGGCGTGCCCATGGGCCTCACGAACCTTCACGAGTTCGCCTACGGCATCACGAGCGACAACCCGCACTTCGGGCGCGTGGTGAATCCGGCGAGCGACGATCGCATTCCGGGAGGGTCGAGCGGCGGCTCCGCGGCCGCGATCGCCGCGGGAATCGTGCGTCACGCCATCGGCACGGACACGTCCGGCTCGATCCGCATTCCGGCCGCGTGCTGCGGCGTGGTCGGCCTCAAGCCGAGCTACGATGCGGTCCCGCGTGCCGGTGTGATCGACCTCGCATACTCGCTCGACCATGTGGGTCCCATGGCGCGCACCGTGGACGAGTGCGCGGAACTCTTCGCCGCCATGTGCGCACTGGACCCGGTTCCGCCGTGGCGCCTCGACGACCTGCGTGCCCGTCGCGTCGGGATATTGACCGGTTATTTCGCCGAGCCGCTCGATGCGGATGTCGCGCGCGCGGTGGCCGAAGCGGCCGCGGCGCTCCGGCAGGACGGCGCGCGCGTGGAAGAAACCACGATCGAAGGCGCGGCGCTCACGCCCGCGATCCAGTTGCAGACCATCGCCGCGGAAGCGACGGCGTTCCACCTGGACCGCCTGCGCGACAATGGCGCGGCGTTCGGGGAGGATGTTCGCGTGCGCCTCGAGACCGGGCTCTTCTTCCCCGCGGCCTGGTACGCGAAGGCGCAGCGCTTGCGTGCCGCATGGGCCGCGGCGCTCGATGCGGCCTTCGAGCGCCATGACGTCCTTCTCTGCGCGACGCTGCGGGTTCCCGCGCCGCGCATCGGAACGTCGCGAGTGGACGTCGCAGGCCGTTCCATCGCGCTGCACACCGCGATCACCGGCCTCACGTTGCCGTTCAACCTCCCGGGCGTGCCGGCGCTCGCGTTGCCTTGGTCGTCGACCGCCTCCGGCGTGCCGCTATCGGTCCAGCTCGTGGCGCGGCGCGGCGGCGACTGGGATCTCCTCGGCGTGGCCCGCCGCCTCGAAGCCGCTTCGGCCTGGCAGGAGGCGCACCGGCTCACTCCTTGAGGCCGCGCGTCCTCGATGGATCGATGTCGATGTACTTCCAGAAATTGAACTGCAGCATCGGCGACTTGCGGTAGCCGATCACGGACGGATACCAGAGGTCCGCGCGGATGCGGTGCGTATTCACCTTCCACGGCGCGTAGACCGCGACCAGGCGCGCCATCTCCTGGTACATGTGCGTGCGCTCCGGGCTGTCGGGCGTGCGCTTCGCCCGCTCGTAGAGGCGGTCGTAGGCCGGCAGGCGGAAGCGGGCGAAGTTCTGCTCCTTGTTCTCGCCCCAGAGGCTCGCGAGCCACGTATCGGCGTCGGGGCTGCTCGCCGACCCGCCCAGCTGCCAGAACTGGATCTTGCCGCGCCGCGCCGCCTTGAGGATGTCGGGCCACTTCTGCTTCACGACCTCGAGGCGGATGCCGATGTCGTCGGCGCTGCGCTTCCAGAGCTCGTCGAACTGCTGGTCGCGCGACGTGGGCGTCGAGTAGAAGTGAAGCACCAACGGCTTGCCGTCGGGCATCTCGCGATAGCCGTCGCCGTCGATGTCCTTGTACCCGTACATGTCGAGCAGCGCGTTGGCCTTCGCCACGTTGTACTCGCCCGCGCCCGTGCGGAAGCTCGGATCCCACCCCGCGACGCCCGGCGCGTAGGGGGTTTCCGCGGCGATCGCCTGGCCCTTGCGGATGATGTCGATCTCGTCCTTGGTCTTGTAGGCGAGGCCGATCGCGCGGCGCAGCGCGACCCGGTCGGCCGTGTAGCCGCCGACGACGGGATCGTCCATGTTGAAGAAGTTGTAGGTGAGGTCGAGCATCGCCACCTGGTCCATGCCGATGCCGCGGCGCTCCAGGTTCCTCGCGAGCTTGTGCGCGGGAAAGGCCTGGTATGCATATTCCTCGGGCACGAGGAAGATGAGGTCGGTCTCCTCGTTCAGGAACGAGAGCCAGCGGGGCTGGGTCTCCTCGATGATGCTCACCTCGATGCGATCGATCATGGGCAGGCGCCTGCCCTTCAGCTGGGCGAGGATCTCCTCGCCGCGCCCATCCCCCGCCGCGGGATGGGCGTCGAAGTATTCCTCCCGATAGCCGGGATTGCGCTCGAAGACCATCTTGGAGGTGCGCTTCCAGAACGCGAGCCGGTACGGCCCGGTGCCCACGGGATGGGCGCCGATGTCGTCGCCGTAGCGTTCGACGACCTCGCGCGCGACCGCACAGGAGATGCGGCAGTCGGCGAGGTTGTAGAGGAACGTGTAATTGGGTTCCTTCAGCCGGATCTGGAATGTGTAGCGATCGAGGGCCTTCAGCCCCTCGATGGGCGCGTCGTAATCGAAGCGATTGGACTTGCGGGCCGCGCTCGCGGCTTCCTCGGCGCCGACGACGTACGGCTCGATTTCCGCCTGCTGCGACGCCTTGACCTTCGGGTCGAGGATGCGCTTGAGGGAGTAGATGTAGTCGGCCGCGACCAGCTCGCGCTTGCGCCCGTTGAAGGCGGGGTCGTCCGCGAAGTAGACGCCCGGCTTCACGTGCACGGTGATCACGCGCCCGTCGGCGCTCACGTCGGGGAGCGCCGTGGCCGTGTTCGGCACCAGCTTCATGGGGCGCGCGAGGTAGTCGTACTGCAGCGGCGCGTCGAAGATCGCCTCGTTCAGGATGTCCGAGTAGGCATCGCTCACGAACTGGGGATCGAAGCTCGTCTCCGCGATCTCGAACGCATAGCGGAAGACCTTCTGGGTCGCTGCGAGCCCCGGCAGGGCGGCCGCGAGAACGAGGGCGAGGAGGGCATGTCGGAACATGCCCTCCATTCTACGTTTGCCGGCCGCTCATGAATTCCCGCAGCGCCGCGGCCGTGTGCCCCTTGGCCGACGCCTTCAGGAAGTCGTCCGGAGAGGCCGCCATCACCACCCGCCCGCCGCCGTCGCCGCCCTCGGGGCCCATGTCGACGATCCAGTCCGCCTCGGCGATCACGTCGAGGTTGTGCTCGATCAGCACGACGCTGTTTCCCGCGTCGACCAGACGGTGCAGCACGCGGATCAGCTTCTCCACGTCCGCCATGTGCAGGCCGACGGTGGGCTCGTCCAGCACGTAGAGCGTGTGCTGGGCGACCGACGCGCGGCCGGGTCGCGGCGCGCCGCCCGTGCGGACCTTGGCGAGCTCGGTGACGAGCTTGATGCGCTGCGCTTCGCCGCCCGAGAGGGTCGGGCTCTGCTGGCCGAGCGTGAGATAGCCGAGTCCCACGTCCTGCAGGAGGCGCAGGCAGTGGTGGATCGACGGGTGGTTCTCGAAGAAGTCCACCGCCTCGTCGACGCTCATCGCGAGGACCTCGCCGATGTTCTTGCCGCGCATCGGCACGGCGAGCGTCTCCGCGTTGAAGCGCGCGCCGCCGCAGACCTCGCACGCGACCTTCACGTCGGGCAGGAAGCTCATCTCGATGGTCTTGACACCCTGGCCCTCGCAGCCGTCGCAACGTCCGCCGGCGGTGTTGAACGAGAAGCGGCTCGCGGTATAGCCGCGGATGCGCGCTTCCTGCGTATCGGCGAAGAGCTTGCGGATGTTGTCGAAGAATCCGACGTAGGTCGCGGGGCACGAGCGCGGCGTCTTGCCGATCGGGGTCTGGTCCACCTCGAGCACGCGGGTGACCGCCTGCCAGCCCTTGATGGACTTCGTGCCGAAAAGGCCGCCGTCCGCCTTGGGAGAGGGTGAGGAGGCTTCCTTCCTGCGCGCGCCCTTGCGCTCATCGCCCACGAGGCGCTGCAGGTTCTCGTGCACCACGTCGCGCGCGAGCGTCGACTTGCCGGAGCCCGACACGCCGGTCACGACGGACAACCGGCCCAGCGGAAAGCGCACATCGACGTCCTTCAGGTTGTGCAGGCGCGCGCCGACCACGTCGATCGAGGGCGTCACCTTGTCCACCTTCCGTCGCGGCTGCACGGGGTGCTTGAGCGGCTGGCGCAGGAAGTGGCCCGTGAGCGAGGCCGGATTCGCCTTGAGCTCCTCGGCGGTGCCCTCGGCGACGATGCGTCCACCGAGGCGTCCGGCGCCGGGGCCGAGGTCGATCACGTGCTCGGCCCGGCGAATCGTGTCCTCGTCGTGCTCGACCACCACCAGCGTGTTGCCCTTGGCGCCGAGACGCGCGAGGGTGTCGAGCAGGATGCCGTTGTCGCGCGGATGCAGTCCGATGGTGGGCTCGTCCAGGATGTAGCAGACGCCGCGAAGGTTCGACCCGAGCTGCGCGGCGAGCCGGATGCGCTGCGCCTCGCCGCCGGAGAGCGTGGGCGCCGCGCGATCGAGCGAGAGGTATCCCAGCCCGACCTGCTCGAGGAAGCCGAGCCGGGCCGTGAGCTCCGCGAGGATGTCCCGGGCGATCTCCTGCTCGCGTCCCGCGACCGCGAGCTTGCCGAAGAACGTGTGGGCTTCGGAGATCGGCTGCGCGCTCATGTCCGCGATCGACTGGTCGCGGAAGCGCACCGCGAGCGCTTCACGGTTCAGGCGCTTGCCGTGGCATTCGTCGCAGGGCTCGTCGAGCTCCAGCCATTCGACCCACGAGTCGAGGACATGGTCCTCGGTGCCGGTCTTCGCGCGCTCGTCGTCCCAATGCACCTCCTCGATCTTGAGGCCGGTGCCGTAGCAGGCCGCGCACCAGCCGTGCTTGGAGTTGTACGAGAAGAGGCGCGGGTCGAGCTCCGGAAAGCTGCGTCCGCACGCGGGACAAGCGCGCTTGACCGAATAGATCTGCGTCTCCCGGTCGCCCCAGCCGCCGCAGCAAACGTGCAGCACCCCCTTGCCGAACTCGAGCGCCTGCTCCACCGCGTGCCGCAGCGCCTTCTCGTTCTCCGGCGCGATCTTCACCTCGCCCACCGGCAGCTCGATGGTGTGCTCCTTGAAGCGGTCGAGCCGGGGCCAGCCCTTCGTCGGCAGGTACTCGCCGTCGACGCGCAGGTGGGAGACCGCCTTCTGCAGCGCCCACTTCGCGAGATCGGTGTAGAAGCCCTTGCGGTTCGTCACCAGGGGTGCCAGGAGTGCCACCGTCCTGCCGCGCTGTTCCTTCATGATGCGTGCCACGATGGCCTCGACGCTCTGTGGCTCGATGGGCACGTCGCAGTCGGGGCAGTACTGCGTCCCCAGCTTCACGAACAGCAGGCGCAGGAAGTGATGGATCTCGGTTTGCGTGGCGACGGTGCTCTTCGAGCCGCCGCGGCTCGTGCGCTGCTCGATCGCGACCGTCGGCGGAATGCCGAAGATCGCGTCGACGTCCGGCTTGGACGCCGGCTGCACGAATTGCCGCGCGTAGGCGTTCAGCGACTCGAGATAGCGCCGCTGGCCCTCGGCGAAGAGGATGTCGAACGCAAGCGTCGACTTGCCCGAGCCGGACACGCCCGTCACCACGGTGAACTTGCCGCGCGGGATCTCGACGTCGATGCCCTTGAGGTTGTGCTCGCGCGCATGGCGCACGCAAATGGAGTTGCCCGCCTTCCCGCGGGAGAGCGGCCGCGCGAGGGGCATGCGCGGCTCCGCCACGCGATTCACGTTGAGCGCCGCCTCGTACTCGACCAGCGCGCGGCCGGTATGCGAGGCCGGGTTGCCCATGACCTGCCGCGGCGTGCCGACGGCGACGATCTCGCCGCCGGCGTCTCCACCCTCCGGTCCCATGTCCACGATCCAGTCGGAGGCGCGGATCACGTCCAGGTTGTGCTCGATCACGATGAGCGAGTGTCCGGCCGCAAGCAGCTTGCGGAACGCGCGAAGGAGCTTCGCCACGTCCTCGAAGTGCAGGCCGGTGGTGGGCTCGTCGAAGAGGAAGAGCCGCGTGCCCTTCGAGCCCGCGGCCGGCCGCTTCGGCAGCTGCGAGATGGGCCGGCCCGAGGCCTCGGCCAGGTGGCCGGCGAGCTTCAGGCGCTGCGCCTCGCCGCCGGAGAGTGTGGGCACCGGCTGGCCCAGCCGGAGGTAATCCAGGCCCACGTCCACCAGCGGCTGCACGCGGATGCGGATGGCCTCATGGACAGCGAAAACCTTCACCGCCTCGTGCACGGTGAGCTCGAGCACGTCGGCGATGCTGCGGCCGTCGATCTTCACCTCGAGCACCTCGTCGCGATAGCGCGTGCCGTTGCAGTCGGGGCAGCGCAGGTAGACGTCGGAGAGGAACTGCATCTCGACGTGCTCGAAGCCGTTGCCGCTGCAGGTGGGACACCGGCCGTTGCCGGAGTTGAAGCTGAAGGTCCCCGCGGTGTAGCCGCGCACCTTCGCGTCCGGCGCATTGGCGAAGAGCTCGCGGATCGCGTCGAAGGCGCCGACGTAGCTCGCCGGATTGGAGCGCGTGGTGCGTCCGATGGGCGACTGGTCCACGAAGACGATGTCGTTCACTTCATCGGCGTTCGCGAGCGAACGCAGGGCGCCCGGAGTCTCGGTCGGCTTGCCCAGCCGCTTGCGCAGGGCCGGGTGCAGCACGTCCTGCACGAGCGTCGACTTGCCCGAGCCCGACACGCCCGTGACGCACACGAGCCGGCGCAGCGGGAAATCGACGTCGATGTCCTTCAGGTTGTGCTCGGTCGCCCCGCGGATGCCGAGCAGCGTCGTGCCGCGCAGCGGATCGCGCGCGAGCGTGTTCGGCACCTCGACGCCGGGAATGCGCACCTCGACGTCCGGCAGCAGGTCGTCGGCGCGCTTGCGGCCCGAGAGATATTCCGCCGTGAGGGTCGTTGCGCCGCGAAGCTGGTCCGGCGAGCCGAAGAACACGATCTCGCCACCGCGCTCGCCGGGCCCGGGCCCCATGTCGATCAGCTTGTCGGCCTCGAGCATGATCTGCGGATCGTGCTCGACGACCACGAGCGAGTTGCCGGCGTCGCGCAGCCGCTTCATCACGTCGATCACGCGGCCCATGTCGCGCGGATGCAGCCCGATGGAAGGCTCGTCCAGCACGAAGAGCGTGTTCACGAGCGACGTGCCGAGGGCCGTCGTCAGGTTGATGCGCTGCACCTCGCCCCCGGAGAGCGTCCGGGATTGCCGGTCGAGCGTGAGATAACCGAGTCCCACCTGGCGCAGGTAGTCGAGGCGAGAGCGGATCTCGCCCAGCAGCAGCTCCGTGGCCTCGTCGAGCGGCGCCGGCAGCGTGAGGCGCTGGAAGAACGCATGCACCGCGTCGGCCGGCATCAGCATCACGTCGTGCAGCGAAAGCCCCGGCACCGCCTCGAGCTGCTCGCGCGTCCACTGCGTATCCTTCGGCATGTGGCGGCGCGCGGCCGGCAGGACCGCATCCGCATCCTCCTTCGTGCCGGCGCGCCACAGCAGCGACTCGGACTTGAGGCGCGCTCCGTCGCACGCGCCGCACGGCGTATACGCTCGATACCGCGAGAGCAGCACGCGGATGTGCATCTTGTACGCCTTGGTCTCGAGCCAGTCGAAGAAGCGCTGGACGCCGTACCAATGGGTCTTGCCGGATTTGTTCCAGCCCACCCAGCCGTCGTCGCCGTCGACGACCCAGCGGCGATGCGCCTCGGGCAGGTCGCGCCACGGGATGTCCATCGCCACGCCGCGCCGCTTCGCGTATTTCGCGAGGTCGTCCTGGCACTCGTCGTAGCTCTTCGACTGGAAGATCCTGACCGCGCCTTCGCCGAGCGACTTCGACTCGTCGGGAATCACCAGCCCGTAATCGACGCCGATCACGCGGCCGAAACCGCGGCACGCGTCGCACGCACCGATCGGCGAGTTGAACGAGAATCGCGCCGGCGTCGGGTCGCTGTAGTGGATGTCGCAGTGCGCGCAGTGCAGGTCGGTCGAGAATTTCCAGCATGCTCCCTCGGGAGAGGCTGCCTCCTCGTTCACCACGTGCACGTTCACCCGCCCCACGCCCACGCGCAGCGCCGCTTCCAGCGCCTCGACCACGCGCGCGCGTTCCGCGGTGGACATCTTCACGCGGTCCTGCACCACCTCCAGGCGATTGCCCTTGCGCGCATGGATGCGCGTGTAGCCCTGCCCCTGCAGGAGCTTCGTGATTTCCTCTTCCGTGAAGTTGGCCGGCACATCGACCGGGAAGGCGATGACGAGCCGCGGGTCGCTCGCCGCCGCGGCGCGCCGCTGCAGCTCCGCGAAGATCGTGTCGGGCGTGTCGCGCCGCACGGGCTGCGCGCAGCGCCGGCAGTACAGGTGCGCGGCCCGGGCGAAGAGCAGCTTGAGGTGGTCGTTGATCTCCGTCATCGTGCCGACCGTGGAGCGCGAGGTGCGCACCGGGTTCGTCTGGTCGATCGCGATGGCGGGAGGAATGCCCTCGATCGAATCGACCTGCGGCTTGTCCATGCGGTCGAGGAACTGGCGCGCATAGGGCGAGAAGGTCTCGACGTAGCGGCGCTGACCCTCGGCATAGAGAGTGTCGAACACGAGCGACGACTTGCCCGACCCCGAGGGCCCGGTCACGACGACCAGCTCGCCCGTCGGAATGTCGACGTCGACATTCTTCAGGTTGTTCTGGCGCGCGCCGCGGATGCGGATCGATTCCTGCTGCTCGTCGTTCAATGCGGCGGCTTCGCCGGGATGGCCGGCGGTGAGGTCGTTCATGGGATCTCGACGTAGGAGGCAGGGCGCCCCGCGCCCGGCCCGGAAGGGGAACCGCTTATTTTAGGGCGGAATCGCCCCGTTTCCAGACCCGTGCCGAAATGTGGATAAGTCCATTCGGCTCTCCCTTTGGCGGGTCGGTTATGCTGGAGCGATGGACGAGAAATACGTCGTTCACCCGGGCAGCTGCCACTGCGGCGCCGTGCGCTTCGAGGTCGACGCCCCGGCCCGCGTTGTGTGCCTCGATTGCAACTGCTCGATCTGCACGCGGACGGGCTACCTGCACCTGATCGTGCCGGTCTCCCGGTTCCGGCTGCTCCAGGGCGAAAGCCACCTGGCCACGTACATGTTCGGCACGGGCGTGGCGAAGCATTACTTTTGCCGCACCTGCGGCATCAAGCCGTTCTACGTTCCGCGCTCCAATCCCGACGGCATCGACGTCAACGTGCGCTGCCTCGACCCGTCGCCCGCGGAAATCGAGGTGCGAAATTTCGATGGACGCAATTGGGAGGAGAGCGCGCAAGCGATCGCGTCGCTGAGCCGCGACGGCTGAGGACGCTGGTCTCGCTACGCCCTGCGCGGCCGGTGGTAGAGCCCGCGCAACTCGTCCTTGGCGGATTCCAGGACCTTGCGTTGCCGGGCGCCGAGGTTGTGGCCGGCGCGGTTGATATAGAAAACGAGCATCGACATCGCGGAGCGGAAGGGATCGGCCCTGCGGCGGTCGCTATGCTCGGCGGATCGCTTGAGCGAGCGCGCGATCGCCCTGGGGTCGTGCTCCTTGAAGACCCCTTGCTTCAGGTCGAGCGCATCGCTCGTCTGCGTCACGCGCTTCGACCAGCGGTGCTTGCGCGTGGAAGAAGACTTCGCATGCGATGAGGACTTGCGTTTGGCGGCCATGAAAAAACCTCGCGCGGTTCCCGGTGGGACCGCGCGAGGTCGGGCAGGTTCTCGGGCTACGCCGCCTTGAGCCCCGCGGCGCGGTCGATCTCCTTGGGCTCCGGGATCGCGGAGACCATCTCGTATGCCGGCTCCGTCAGGAACTCGACGAACTCGTCGCTGGAGACGAGCCGGTCGAGCAGCCACGCGGCCTCGTCGTAGCGGAAGGCCGCTGCGCCGGGGCGCCCGGTGGCCGTGCGCAGCTCCTCGGCGAGCAGCTCGCGGAAGAGCTCGAGCGTCACCTTGCGGCCGTCGTCCAGGCGGCCTTGCGGGTGGCGGATCCATTGCCAGACCTGGGAGCGCGAGATCTCCGCCGTGGCCGCATCCTCCATGAGATGGTTGATGGGCACGCAGCCGTTGCCGGAGAGCCACGAGCCCACGTACTGCAGGCACACCGCGATGTTGGTGCGCAGGCCCTTCTCCGTGATCGGCGTGCGCGGGGCGAACTCGAGCAGGTCGGAAGCCTTCACGCGCACGTCCTCGCGCTTGCGCTCGAGCTGGTTCGGGCCCGGCATGATGCGATCGAACACGTCTTTCGCGACGGAGACGAGCCCGGGGTGCGCGACCCACGTGCCGTCGAACCCGTCGTTGGCCTCGCGCTCCTTGTCGGCGACCACCTTGGCGATCGCCGCGGCGTTCGCGGCGCCGTCGTTCTTGATCGGGATCTGCGCGGCCATGCCCCCCATAGCGAAGGCGCCGCGCCTGTGGCACGTCTGCACGAGCAGCTGGCAGTACGCGCGCAGGAACGGGCTCGTCATCGTGACCTCGGCGCGGTCGGCGAAGACGAAGTCGTGCTTCCGGAGCTTCTTGATGCAGCTGAAGATGTAATCCCAGCGGCCGCAGTTGAGTCCCGCCGCATGATCGCGCAGCTCGTAGAGGATCTCGTCCATCTCGAACGCGGCCGGAAGGGTCTCGATCAGCACCGTCGCCTTGATGGTGCCGCGCGCGAGGTTCATGCGCGACTCGGCCTCGTTGAACACGTGGTCCCAGAGGCGCGCCTCGAGGTGCGACTCGATCTTCGGCAGGTAGAAGTAGGGACCGCTGCCCTGGGCCACCAGCTTCTCCGCGTTGTGGAAGAAGAAGAGGCCGAAGTCGAAGAGCGCGCCCGCCACCGGCTCGCCGTCCACCAGCATGTGGCTCTCCAGCAGGTGCCAGCCGCGCGGCCGCACGATGAGCGTCGCGACCTTCTCGTCGAGCTGGTAGCACTTGCCCTCGGGGCTCTTGAAGCCGATCGAACGGTCGATCGCCTGGCGCAGGTTGATCTGGCCGCGCACGACGTTGTCCCACGTGGGCGTGAGCGAGTCCTCGAAGTCCGCCATGAAGGTCGAGGCGCCCGAGTTCAGCGCGTTGATGACCATCTTGCGCTCCGCGGGCCCGGTGATCTCGACGCGGCGATCCTGCAGGTCGCGCGGGATCGGCGCCACGGTCCAGGCCGCCTCGCGGATCGGGCGTGTCTCCGGCAGGAAGGAGAAGGTCTCGCCCGCATCGAGCCGCTTCTGGCGCTCGGCGCGCGCCTTCATGAGCGCGCGGCGGCGCTCCTCGTATCTGCGGTGCAGGTGCGCCACGAACGCCAGCGCGCCCGGCGTGAGGATGCGATCGTAGAGATTCGGCTGGTGCGCCGGCAGCTGGATCGCCTCAACCTCGAAATCGTCTCGCTTCATGGGGGATATCCTCCTCGTTGTTCATTCCGCGGCGCCGGCGGACTCGCGCTGGCGCTTGTCGATCGGTGTCGCGTGGACGTCGAATTGCGCTTCCTCCGTCGAGCCCGTGAGCGCCGTGACGGACGACTGCCCGCCCTGGATCACCTGCGTCACCGAGTCGAAGTAGCCGGTGCCCACCTCGCGCTGGTGCTTGACGGCCGTGAAGCCGCGCTCGGCGGCGGCGAATTCCTTCTGCTGCAGCTCGACGAACGCACTCATGTGGTTGCGCGCGTAGCCGTGGGCCAGGTCGAACATGCCGTAGTTGAGGGCATGGAAGCCCGCGAGCGTGATGAACTGGAACTTGTAGCCCATGGCGCCCAGCTCCCGCTGGAAGCGCGCGATGGTGGCATCGTCGAGGTTCTTCTTCCAGTTGAACGACGGCGAGCAGTTGTACGCGAGCATCTTGTCGGGATGGACCTTCTTCACGCCTTCCGCGAAGCGGCGCGCGAAGTCGAGGTCCGGCGTGCCTGTCTCGCACCACACGAGGTCCGCATAGGCGGCGTAGGCGATGCCGCGCGAGAGAGCCTGGTCGAAGCCCTTGCGCGTGCGGTAGAACCCTTCGCCGGTGCGCTCGCCCGTGAGGAACGGCTGGTCGTTCTCGTCGATGTCGCAGGTGATGAGATCCGCCGCCTCGGCGTCGGTGCGCGCGAGGAGGAGCGTGGGCACGCCCATCACGTCGGCCGCGAGGCGCGCGGCGATGAGCTTCTGCACCGCCTCCTGCGTGGGCACCAGCACCTTGCCGCCCATGTGGCCGCATTTCTTGACGGACGCGAGCTGGTCCTCGAAGTGGACGCCGGCGGCACCGGCCTCGATCATCGACTTCATGAGCTCGAACGCGTTGAGCACGCCGCCGAAGCCCGCTTCGGCATCGGCCACGATGGGCGCGAACCAGTCGATCTCGTGGCGGCCCTCGGCGTGGTCCACCTGGTCGCAGCGCTGCAGCGCGTTGTTGATGCGCTTGACCACCGTCGGCACGCTCGACACCGCGTAGAGCGACTGGTCGGGATACATCGACAGGCTGTCGTTCGCGTCGGCCGCGACCTGCCAGCCCGAGAGGTAGATGGCGGGGACGCCCGCGCGAACCTGCTGCATCGCCTGGTTGCCCGTCATGGCGCCCAGCGAGTGCACGAAGGGCTTCTCGCGCAGCATCTTCCAGAGCTTCTCGGCGCCGCGGCGCGCGAGCGTGTATTCGATCGGCAGCGTCCCGCGCAGGCGGTGGACATCCTCGGCGGCATAGCCGCGCTTGACACCGCTCCAGCGGGGGTTCTCGGCCCAGTCCCTCTTGATGCGCTGCAGTTCCAGCTCGGTACCCATGGGGTTAGCTCCTCATTGGCGGACGCAGCCATCACACCATGGTGCAGCGCAACAGGGAATTGGAATTGCGGCAAGGACCCGTTCGCGAAATGCGAACGCAGGATTCAGGACTGGCGCGGAACCAGGTGGTCGACCAGCTGTCGGGCGGGGGCGGGCAGGCCGCCGTACTGGCGCACGCAGACGTACATCTTGCGGCGCGCCCATGCATCGGTGAGCCCGACGTAGCGCAGGCCCATCGGCCCGAAGGTCGAGGCGGTCCCGTCGGGCAGCACGCCCAAGCCGAGTCCGGCCACGACCATGCGCGCCACGATATCGAAGCTCTTCACCTGCACGCGCAGGCGCAGCGGCTTTCCCGCCTTGTGCGCCGACTGCAGCATGAGCGACGAGATGACGGTGTTGCTCTCGAGGCCCACGAAATCCTCGTCCAGCAGCGTCTCGAAGGCGACCTTCTTCGCCTTCAGCGGGTGGTCCTTCCGCACGACCGCGGCGAGGGTATCGGTGCGGTACTCGAGCAGCTCGAGCCCCTTGGCATCGGCGCCTTCCATCACGATCCCGACGTCGGCCGTGCCGGCGTGGACCGCCTCGACGATCGCGACGCTGCGTTCCTCGCCGAGCGAGAGCTTTACCGCCGGATGCTTCCCGGCGAAGGTCGCCAGGTCGTCGGGCAGGTACTGGGCGAGCGCCGAGGCATTCGCATGGATGCGCACCATGCCCTTCACGCCGCTCGAGTAGTCCGAGATCTCCGCGCGCATCTCGTCCACCTGCGTGAGCATCTGCTTGGCGTGGAAGAGCAGCGCGTGGCCCGCGGGGGTGAGCTCCACGCCGCGCGTCGTGCGATACAGCAGCTGCACGCCGAACTGATGCTCGAGCTGCGCGATGCGCCGGCTCGCCGCCGCCAGCGCGATGTGGCTCGCGTCCGCGGCCTTGGTGAGGCTGCGGGTCTCCGCGATGCGCACGAAGAGGGCGAGGGACGAGAGGTCGGGCCGCATGCGGCTGCTACAGTGGAGCCTCCCCGTCCACCGGTCAATAGCGATGCACGTCTACACCGCTTCCGTCGCGTGGCAGCGCGGCGACGCCGCCTTCACCGACAACCGCTACAGCCGGCGCCACGCGTGGCGCTTCGACGGCGGCGCGGAGGTCCCCGGCTCGTCCTCGCCGCTCTCCGTCCCCGTGCCGTATTCCGACCCGTCGGCGGTCGACCCCGAGGAGGCGTTCGTCGCGGCGATCTCGAGCTGCCACATGCTGTGGTTCCTGGGGCTCGCGGCGAAGCGCGGCTTCCGCGTCGACCGCTACGAGGACGAGGCGCAGGGCTTCATGGAGAAGAACGAGGAAGGAAAGATGGCGATCACCCGCGCGACGTTGAGGCCTCGCGTCGCATTCGACCCGGCCGCCGGCCCGTCGCGCGAGGTGCTCGACGCGCTGCATCACGAGGCCCACGAGCGTTGCTACATCGCATCCTCGGTGCGCACGCGGATCACCATCGAATCCCGCGAATAGTCAGGACAGGAAGCGCCGGGGCGAGACGGCCCCCGCGAGGTCCCGCGGCAAGGGCAGGGGCTCGTCGCTCAATTCGCTCGCGACGAGCTCCGCGCCCAGGGGACCCCAGAGCAGGCCGCGCGATCCCAGGCCGGTCGCAAAGGCGAGGCCCTCGAGCGAGGAGAGGCCGATCACCGGCAAGCGGTCCGGCACGGTGGTGCGCAATCCCGCCCAGCCCGCGAGCTCGCGTGGGACGAGCCCGTGCGTGAAACCCGGCAGCATCGTCTCGGCGCGCTCGAGGTTCTCGCGATGGTCGTGGGCGCGCACGCGCTCGTCCGCATCATCGTGCTGGTACGTGGCGCCGATGCAATGGCCCCCCTGCGGCAGCGGCGCCACGTAACCGCTGCCGCTCACGACGATTTCCATGCGGCGCGCGGGATCGGGCGGGACGTAGGTCACCTGTCCCCGCACGCGCGCGAGGCGCAGCCGGGCCTCGGGCACCAGTCGCGCGGCGTCGGCGGCATTGGCCACGACGACGACGGGCGCCTCGCCCATGAGCTCACCGGCCTCGTTCCAGGCGCGCCACGTGCCGCCGGTGCGCTCGAGGCGCTCCACGCGCCCGTTCCAGCGCCGCGCCAGGCGCTCGCCGGCGCGTGCCGCCGTGGCGAGGGCGAGGCTCACGGGCGTGACGACGGCGCCCGAGGGGAACCACCAGCCGGCGCCGCGCACCTCGCGCCGGGCGAGCTCGCGGGCGCCCTGGGCATCGACGAACTGGAGGACCGACGCGGGGTAGCCTTGCGTGCGCACGATCGCCTCGAAGCGCGCGGCCTCGTCTTCGCCGGCCGCGAGCTGCAGCACGCCGCAGCGGGACCATTGCAGGTGGAAGCCGTCATGCTGCAGGGCGCGATAATGCTGCAACGCGTACAGGAAGGCGCTGCGGGAGGCCTGTGCGTTGAGCGCATCGCGCAGGTTGACGATGGGCCGCACGAGTCCCACCTCGGCGCTGCTGGGCGCCGGGCGCGTGTCCGCGACGACGACGCCCCAGTCTCGCGCCGCGAGCTGTCCCGCGACGAGCGTCCCCGCGAGGCCGCCGCCGACGACGAGGGCGGTACGGCCCGTGCGCGAGCTCGCCGTACTCTCGGTCCCGTCCCGGTAGCCGGCCAGCATCTCGCGCTTCGGCGGCAATCCGGGCCGCTTGTCGACCCGGAAACCCGCATCGGCGAGCGCGCTGCGTACGCCTCCCGCGACGGTCCAGCTCGCGAGCGTGGCACCCGGGCGCGCGATGCGGGCGAGCTCGCGGATGACTTCGGGCGTCCAGATCGAGGCATTGCGCGCGGGCGCGAAACCATCCAGGTACAAGGCATCGGCGCGTCCCACGAATTGCGTGAGGGCTTCGCGCGCGTCGCCGAGCAGCAGCGTGAGAGCCACGCGGCCGCCATCGAAGTGCACGCGGTGAAAGCCTGCGAGTGGCGGCGGATAGGCCTGCAGCAGCGCCCGCGCGAGTGGCGCCAGCCCTTCGAAGCGGGCGAGCGCGGCCGCCAGCGCCTCGCGTGCGACGGGCGTGCCTTCGACGGAGACGAAATGCAGGCGGGCGCAGCGCGCGGGATCGTCACGCCACGCCTGCCACGTCGCGAGGAAATTCAGGCCGAGCCCGAAGCCGGTCTCGAGGACGGTGAACGACTCCCGTCCCGCCCAGCGCCGCGGCAGCTCGTTGCCCGCGAGGAACACGTGCCGCGCTTGCGCGAGCGCGCCGCTCGCCGGGTGGTACACGTCGCCGAACTCGCTCGAGAAGGCGACATCCTCGCGTTGCTCGATGCGTGCGGTGGGAAGGGTGACGGGGGCGGACAAGCCCCGATTATCGTCCACCCGGGATTTCCGCCCTTCGACGCGGCCGCTTCCCTGCGCCCCAAAGGAGTTAAAGCGCCCCGGCCCCTTGGCGAGCGGCCGGTCAGCCGTGTCGGGTACGGAAACGCTTCAGAAAAGGATCCTCGAGAGCTTCGCGCGGTACTCGCCGACGAGGTCCGGATGGTCCGCGGCCATCTCGAACACCGTGAGCATCTTGAGGCGCGCGATGTCGTTCTGGAACTTGCGGTCGCGCCGCACGATCTCGAGCAGGTTCTCGAGCGCCGGCGGGAAACGCCGCTTCGCGATGTGCAGCTCGGCGAGCTCGAGGCGGGCCTGCAGGTCGTTGGGGTCGATCGCCACGCGCCGCTCGAGCAGCTCCGCCGGGGGAAGCGCCACGACGGCCTGGGCGGCCTCCAGGCGCGCGCGCATCGATTCGTAGGTCGACTGCTGCAGCGCCCGCGAGGACAGCGTCGCGAAGTGCATGCGCGCGGCGGCGACGTCGTTGCGGTCCAGGAGGATGCCGATCATGTCCAGGCGCGCCGAGTCGTTCGACGGGTCGAGGGCGATGGCGTTCTTGAGGTAGTCCTCGGCGATGGCCCCCTGGCCCTTCGCGAGCGATTCCCGGGCCGCCCGGTGCTCGATCACCGACGGGTTCGGGATCAGCCGGTCCAGGAACGCGCGGATGAAGGCCTCGGGCTGCGCGCCGGTGAACTGGGCGATCGCGTTGCCGTCCACGAAGGCGACCGCGTAGGGAATCGACTTCAGGTTGAAGGAGGCCACCAGCTCGGGATTGGTGTCCGCGTTGACGTTGACGAGCTTGAAACGCCCGCCGTACTCGCGCTCGAGCCGCTCCATCAGCGGGCCCAGCATCTTGCACGGCCCGCACCAGGGCGCCCAGAAATCCACGATGACCGGGACCTCCATCGAGGCCTCGATCACGTCCCGCTCGAACGATGACAGCGTCGCGTCGATCATTTGGGAATGTCCTCCGTCCCAGATGAGAGCGCGCCACTACGGTCGCCGTTCGCGCGGGCAGGCTGGAAATGAGGTCAGACGTGCGCATGGACGCGGGCCGGATTTTTCCTACCTGTGAAAGAATGTTGCCGATCCCATCCTCCGATCGGCATCCATGGCCCTCGTCCTGCAGCTTCCCAGCGGCCTCACGGGCACCGCCGAGCTCGTGGTCGGCGAACACCACACCGCGCCCCGCGTCGGCAGTGGCCGCATCCACGTCCTCGCGACGCCCGTGATGATCAACCTCATCGAGGCGGCGGCCCTCGCCGCGGTCGAGCAATCCCTTCCCGAGGACCACCAGAGCCTGGGCACCCACCTGGACGTCACGCACATCGCCGCGACACCGGTCGGCATGCGCGTGCGCGCGACGGCGGAGGTCCTGAAGGTGGAGGGCCGGACCGTCTACTTCAGCGTGCGCGCCGAGGACGAGCGCGAGCTGATCGGCGAGGGTACGCACGAGCGCGTCGTGGTGAACGTGAATCGCTTCGACGAGCGCGTGCGCAAGAAGGCGGCCGGCTAGGCGCCCCCAGGGCTTCGCGGCGCCACCCGTTCAGGCGGCGATCGAGCGCCCGAGGGAGAGTGCCACCACGCGGTTGCGGCCGCGACGCTTCGCGAGGGCGAGGGCCTGCTCCGCACGTCCGATCACCTCGTCCATGCTTTCGGGCCCCTCGTCGAGGCGTGCCGCGACTCCCGCGCTCGCGGTGACCGCCACCTCGGCACCCTCGAGCGCGATGGGCGTCTCGGCGATCGCGCGGCGCAGGCGGCCGGCCACCACGACGGCTCCGGGCCCGGGAACCATGGGCAGGAAGACGAGGAACTGCTCTCCCCCGAAACGCACCAGCAAGTCCTCCTGGCGCAGCGTCGCGCGCAGCAGCTGCGCCACGGCCTGGAGCACGATGTCCCCGCCGCGGTGCCCATGGTGCTCGTTCACCTCGCGGAAGCGGTCGAGGTCCACCATCACGACGGAGAGGGGATGCCCGTTGCGCTGCGCGCGCGCCATCTCGCGCTCGCCGATCTCGTGGAACGCGCGGCGGTTGTAGGCGCCGGTGAGGGGGTCGAGCGCCGCGAGCCGCGCCGCCGTGGCATCGGCGTGCTCCTTCTGCAGGAGCAGGAAGCCGCTCGTGCTCACGACCGCGGACACGGTGACGGCGATGAGCATCGCCCCCGCGAGGCCTTCGGGATGGAGCAGCGCCTGCAGCGCATCGCCGTTGCCCGCGGCCGCGATGCCGCGCGCGAAGAAGATGCCGGCGGCGAGGGCGAGGCATCCGGACAGGATCGAGCGCGAGCGCCAGCCGGCGGGCGGCGCCAGGCGCAGCGCGAAGACCGCGGCCGCGGCGAGCAGCGTGCCGAGCACGAGGCCCGCGAATGCGATGCGCGTCGCGGCATCCCCGGCGAGAAGCGCCGTGGGAAGCGCCACGCCGCCGGCCGCCGCGGCGTGGATCCAGCCGGGGAGACGCGTCCTTCCCGCCTCCGCGAGCGACGCGGCCTGCAACGTGATGGACACCGCGAGGCATCCCGCGGCGATCGGCACGGCGCCGGGATCCTGCACGACGCCGGCGAGGAGCACGAGGGCCAGCGAGCGGAACGCGAGCGCGCCGCTCCACGCGGGCGCCCCGGGTGAGGCCGCCGCGAGCGCCGTCACGATGGCGACGAGGGCGTCGGCCACCGCGGTGAAGAGCAGCAGGCTCGCCAGGTCGATCACTTCGCCGCCGCCCGGCTCATTCGACCTTGCCGATCTTGTGCACGACGGTGGCGAGCTTGCGTGCGTCCGCATCCCAGAACGCCTTGAATTGCGGCTGGTCGAGGTATTGCACCGGCGTCTCGACCTTTTCCATCGCGTTGCGGAAGGTCGGGTCGGCCACGACCTGGCGCGCGGCCTCGCGCAGCTTGTCGATCACCGCCGAAGGCGTGCCCGCGGGCGCGAAGAGTCCCGTCCACTGCGAGAACTGGGCGTCGTATCCGAGCTCCTTCAGCGTGGGAACGTCGGGAAACGCCGGATGGCGGCCGTCGCCCCACGTCGCGAGCACGCGCACCTTGCCCGACTTGTACTGGCCCATGATGCTCGAGGGCCCGGTCGAGAGGGCGTCCACCTGCCCGCCGAGGAGCGCCACGACCGCGGGACCGGCGCCGGTGAAGGGAACGTGCAGCATCTTCGTATGCGTTGCGCCCGCGAGCATCTCCATCGGGACGTGCATCGTCCCGTAGTTGCCGGAGGACCCGTATGGAATCGCGCCGGGCGACTTGCGCGCGGCGTCGACGAGATCCTTCACCGACTTGTAGGGACTGTCCGCGCGCACCGCGAGGACCGTGGGATCGGCGGTGAAGCGCGCGATCGGCACGAGCTGGTTGAGCTGGTACATCGGATCGCGGCCCAGCACCTTGTCGGCCTCCGGGATGATGGAGATCGAGGAGAGCGCCATGAGCAGGGTGTAACCATCGGGCTTCGCGTGCGCCACGACCTGCATGCCGACGCCCCCGCCGGCGCCCGGCCGGTTCTCCACCACCACGGACTGCTTGAGGATGCGGCTCATCGCCTCGGCGACCGGCCGCGCCGTGATGTCGGCCACGCCACCGGGCGGGAAGGGCACGACCATCATGACCGGGTGCGCCGGGTAATCGGTCTGCGCCCAGGCTGCGAAGGCGATCGAGGCGAAGGCGAGGGCGGCGAGGCGGCGCATCATTGCTTTCCTTTCTCGGGAGCGGGAGGGCAGGAGAGTCCGCGCGGCCCGGTGAGGTCCTTCCGGTCGTGCGTTCGCACGCGGACGATGTAGGGATAGGCGCTGTGGCGGCGCGGGTTGGGCAGGACGTGGATCGTACCCCCGCCGGTCACTTTGACGTCGGGCTCGGAGCCTTCCGGGTATCCGCATTCATAGGCCGGCGCGCCCTCGATGCGGATGGCGAGGTTCACCACGGAGTCCTGGCGTCCCTCGGGGTTGCAGTCGAGGGAGTGCAAACGGCAGCAGCGAGCCTGTCCCGGCTTGAGCGTCGCGCGCAGGCGGTGCTCCGCCCGCAGCGGATCGGGATGGGTCTCCTGCTCGACGCTCACGTTGCGGTCCTTCAGGTCGTTGTAGACGCAATACGCGCGCGCGGCCGGCGCGCCGAGCGTGGCCGCGGCCATCGCGACGGCGCAAAGCCCTCGCGCGACACCGGCGCCCACGGTCATGGTCGGGCGGGGGAGGGGGCGAGCTCGAGCTCTTCGGCGAGCGGGCGCGCCGGGAAGTGGAAGCGAACCGGGCCGTCGGGCTCGGCGTGGAGGAACTGGCGCACGAACGGATCCTGCGATGCGGCCATCTCGGCGGTCGGCCCGTGCCCGACGATCACGCCATCGTTGAGCAGGTAGAGGTAGTCGGCGAGCTGCATCGCCTCGTGCACGTCGTACGTGACCACCACGGACGTGGCGCCGAGCGCGTCGTTGAGCGTGCGGATCAGGTTGCACACCACGTTGAGCGTGATGGGATCGAGCCCGGCGAAGGGCTCGTCGTAGATGATGAGCTCGGGGTCGAGCGCGATGGCGCGCGCGAGCGCCACGCGGCGGGCCATGCCGCCCGAGAGCTCGCCCGGCTTGAGCGCGTACGCGCCGCGCAGGCCCACGGCATTGAGCTTCATCAGCGCGAGGTCGTGCACGATGTCCTCGGGCAGCTTCGTGTGCTCGCGGATCGGGAACGCGATGTTGTCGAAGATCGTGAGGTCGCTGAAGAGGCCGCCCTTCTGGAACATCATGCCCATGCGCCGGCGCAACGCGTAGAGCTCGCGCTGGTCGAGGCTCGGGACCTCCCGGCCGAACACGCGCACGCTGCCCGCCTCCGGACGCAGGGATCCGGCCATCAGCTGCAGGAGCGTAGTCTTGCCCGAGCCGCTCGTGCCGAGGATCGCGACGACGCCGCCCGGGGCGATGTCCAGGTCGATGCCGCGCAGCACCGCGCGCCTGCCGTAGGAGAAGCGCAGGCCGCGGACTACGACCGGGTTGTCGTGGTTCGCCATTGCGGTCATTATCGCACCCGCCGCCTCCAAACCGCAGGATCCATGGACGCTCAATAAGGGAGAACCGGAAATGAACCTGGTCAATCGCGCCAAGAACATGATCCTCACGCCGAAGACCGAGTGGGACGTCGCGGCCGCCGAGCCCACGCCGCCCGCGCAAGTCGTCACCGGCTACGTGCTTCCGCTCGCCGCCGCGTACGCCCTCGCCTCGTTCATCGGCTCCGCCCTGTTCATGGGCTTCCTCGGCGGCAGCGCCGGCGTCGGCATCGCCCTCGTCGCCGCGGTCTACCACCTGGTCACGGCGATCGTGATGGTGTTCGTCATGGCCTTCATCATCGACGCGCTCGCCCCGACGTTCGCCGGCACCAAGAGCTTCGACCAGGCGGTGAAGGTCGCGGCCTACTCGTATACGCCCGTGTGGGTCTTCGGGCTCCTCACGATCATCCCGGTCCTGGGATGGCTCGCGGTGCTGGTGGGCGTGCTCTACGCGCTCTACCTGCTCTATCTCGGGCTGCCGCGGCTCATGCGCTCGCCGCAGGAAAAATCGGTTCCGTACGTCGTCGTGATCATCGTCTGCGCCATCGTGCTGGGCATCGTGGTGAGCACGATCGCAGGCACTTTCGGCGGCATGGGCATGGGCATGGGACGGCACATGGTCTGACGCGGGCAACCGCAAGAAGTGACGGCTCAGAGGCTGCGGGCGAGGACCAGCTCGCAGCCCGGCGTCCCGGGCGCGCGCTCCGCGCGCTCGAAGCCACTCGCGGCGTAGAGCGCGATCGCGCTGCCCATCGCGGCCGACGTCTCGATCTCCATGCGCGTGAAGCGGCGCGAGCGCGCGAACGCCACCATGCGCTCGAGCAGCCGCCGTCCGATGCCGCGGCGTCGTGACGCCGCCTCGACGTACATGGCGCGCAGGCGACAGGCATTGTTGCCGAGCACCTGCACGCCGGCACACCCCGCGACGTGGCCATCGGCGGCGATGGCCACGTCGAAGGTGCCGCCGGGCGCGACGAAGGTCGCCTCCAGATTCCCGATATCGCGTTGCGCGAGCTGCGCCGGATAGGCCAGGCCGAGCTCCGACATCCCGGCCTCGATCACGCGCAGCGCCCCAGCGGCATCGCGATCCGTCGCGGGCCGGATGCGGGCGCCCTCAAATCCCGCCTTCGCGCGCAGCGGCGCGGCGCGATCGTCGGCGAGGCGCTCGAAGAAGCGCTCGGCCGCCACGGGATCGCGCGCGGCGCGGCTGACGGCCGCGGTATAGACCGTGGCGAGATCGAGCCCCGCGGGCAGGGGCGCCACGAGCTTCACGCCCGGTGTCGCGAGGATCTCGGTCGCCTGGGTGCATCCGAGCGGATGGCCCGGGGCGGCGGCCATGCGTGCCATCGCCGTGCTTCCATTCGGAAAGACCTGCAGTCGATCCTTCACCTGCGCGGCGATGCCGAGCTTCTCCAGCACCTTGGCGAAGTGGATGCCGGCCGTCGCCTTCGACGGATCGGGAAAGTAGATGCCGTCGGCGGCGAGGAGCGCGGCGCGCAGCCCATCGGCCGTCGCGACATCGGGTGCGTCATCGCTCGCGCGAACGGCGACCGACGTCGCGACGCAGCCCAGGTCCGCGCAGAGCCGCGCCTCCGCACGCTCCTGCGCGCAGAGCTCGGCGACCTGCGCATGGGTCAGGATCACGATGTCGCACGGCTCGCCCGCGAGGAATCGCTCGCGCATCGCGCCGACCGCGCCGAAATGGCCGGCGGGCTCGACGCCCGCGTCCGGCGCGAGCGCCCGCACCAGGCCATGGGCCGCGCCGCCGCTCAGGAACTCGAGCCGCGTCACCGGTCGGGCCGCGCGCCGGAGATCTTCACGATGCGCGCCCATTTGTCGATGTCCTCGCGCAGGAACCGGTCGAACTCCGCGGTGGACATGGACATCGAGACCGCGCCCTGCTTCTCCCACGCGGCATTCATCTCCGGCGCGTTGACGATGCGCGTGATCTCCGCGTTCAACTTCTCCACCACCGGCTTCGGCGTGCCGGCCGGCGCCATGAAGCCGAGCCAGATCACCGCCTCGTAGCCCGGCACGCCCGCTTCGGAAATCGTGGGCACGTCGGGCAGCACCGAGGAGCGCACCTTGCCGGTCGTGCCGAGCGCGCGCGCCTTGCCCGCCTGCACGTGGGGGGCCATCGTCGTGATCGCATCGAACATCATCTGCACCTGCCCGCCCAGGAGGTCGGTGCGCGCGTTGGAGCTGCCCTTGTACGGAATGTGCACGATGTTCACGCCGGCCATGTGCTTGAAGAGCTCGCCGGCCATGTGGTACGGCGTGCCCGTGCCGGACGATGCGTAGTTCAGCTGGCCCGGCTTCGACTTCGCGAGCGCGATGAATTCGGCCAGGTTCTTCGCCGGGACCGAGGGATGCACGACCATCACCAGGTCGGAGTAATTGACCGGCGCGACCGGCACGAAGTCGCGCATCAGCACGAACGGCTTGTCGGGCACGAGCGACTCGTTCACGGTATGCGTGTTCGACATCATGAGCAGCGTGTAGCCGTCGGGCGCGCTCTGCCGCACGGCCTCGGTGCCGAGGATCGAGCCGGCGCCGGGACGGTCCTCGACGATGAAGGGCTGCCCGAGGGACGCCGCCAGCTTCTCGGCCACGGCGCGCGCGTAGATGTCGGCGGGACCGCCGGCGGCGAACGGCACGATGATCTTCACCGAGCGCGTGGGATAAGGCTGGGCCTGCGCGGCCGCAGCGGCCGTGCAGGCGAGAAGGATGGCGAGGGCCTTCAGGGCTCGGATCATGGTTCCTCCAGGTCAGGTGGCGCGATTCTATTCGAAGGCGCGGTGGGACGGCGCCGACCTGGCGCAAGCCCCCGCGTACACCATTCCCGGATGCTGCCGACTGCCAGGCACGGTCGCGGCGCGGCATGCTGTCTTTATCGTGACCAGGAGAACGCCATGATCAGGAACCGCATCGTCCCGCCGCTCGTCCTGGCGCTCGGCTTCATCGCCGCGCCGGCGTGGGCACAAAGCTCGCTCACCATCGACACCGCGCCGCCCGCGGCGCGGCAGGAAACGCCGGGTGCCGTACGCGAGGGCTACGTCTGGGCACCGGGTTACTACAACTACGAGAACAGCCGCTATACGTGGGTGGACGGCCATTACATCCCCTCGCGCCAGGGCTACCGCTACCAGTCGCCGCGCTGGCAGGAGAGCAACGGCAAGTGGACGCTCTATCCCGAGCAATGGGTGCGCGACGAGGACGCGAAGGACAAGACCGAGCACGACGCGACCCAATGGATGCCGGGGAGACGCTGATGGACAAGAACGCCATGCTTTTCGCAGGGCTCGCGCTCGCCGCCGCGGTTGCGGCGCCGGCGTGGAGCGCCGAGGTCACCAACGCCACGATCATCGCGCCCAGCGTCGCTCCCGCGACCCCGCCGGGCCTGGTCGTGGTCCAGGTGGAGCCGCCCGCGCCGCGCGTGGAGGACATGCCGCCCACGCGTGACGGGTATGTATGGGCACCGGGCTATTGGTCCTGGGATGGTTCGAACTATGTCTGGGTGGAGGGCCGCTACGTCCCCGCGCTCGCCGGCTACTCGTACGTCGCGCCGCGCTGGGAAGCGGTCGACGGCGGCTGGGTGCTGCGCAGCGAGCAGTGGGTCCCCGGGCAGTCGAGGACGAACCCGCTGGGCAACGCGACCGCCAATCCGCTGCGCCCTTCGCCGGGACAATAAGCTCGTTCAGGGAGGACGACGCGGGCGCGCCACGAGGCGCGCCCGTTTCGTTTTATTCGGTCTTCCTGAACTGCGTCTCCGTGCATTGCGGGCACGGAGGCAGCACCGAGGTGCGGTTCGTCACGATGGTCCAGCCGCAGCCCGCGCAGGAGAAGGTTCCGGCCGTGGAGATGTCGCCGGTGCGGAAAGTCATCGTCGGATGGTCGCGCTGGAGCAGGTCGCGCTTCAGCAGCTGGCGCATGCGCTCGGCGTTGTCCGACGTGAACTCGCCGGCGGTCACGAGAGCGTCACATGCCGTGTCGAGCGCCTTCTCGAAGGCGGCGGCCGTCGTCTCGCCGGCCCGGGTGAAGATGTCCTGGAACTGGCCGAGCAGGCGATCGAACAGCTCCTCCTGCTCGCGCCGCGTCGGCTCGCCGGTGGGGCTGCGCAATGCGCGGCTGCGCGGACCGGTGCGCTTGCGTCCCAGGTGGGTGCGAATCGCTCCCCGAGGCCGCGTGCGTTGCGTGTTGCCGTTGTTGCCCGCGGGAGTGGACGGGTGCCTCATCGGAGCTCCTTGTCGCTTCGGCTTGTCGGTGCAGGGACGAGCGCGCGACGCGCGGCTCGCCTTATGCGACCGTGCGGGAGCCACAGGAGTTCCGGGAGGGATCAGCGTCCCGTGTAGGTGCAGCTCTGCCCGATCGATTCGCGCCGTACCGTGACGCGCGCGAGCTGCGGAAGGGGTGCTTCCAGGGCCCTCCACACGAAGAGGCACAGGTTCTCGAGGCTGGGCTGCCCGAGGCCGGGGATGTCGTTGAGCACGCGGTGGTCAAGCAAGTTGCGAACCCGCTTGCACTCCGCTTCGACGTCGCCCAGGTCCGCGATCATTCCCGTGGCCGGATCGGGCTCGCCCGCGATGGCCACCTCGACCTGGAACGAGTGGCCGTGCAGCGAGCGATTCGGGTGTCCCTCGGGGAACACGTCGAAGCGGTGAGCCGCGTCGAATCCGAAGCGCAGGGCGAGCTCCATCAGCGGATCCCGATCACCTTGTGCGACTGCAACGACAGGCGCCAGCGCGGGTGCGCCATGCAGTAGTCGATCGCGGCGCGCAGGTTCTGCTCGCGCGCCGGGCCGTCCATCGGCTGCAGGAAGAAGTGGTCGAAGCGCAGGCGCTCGAATCGTTCGGGCGGCGCCTTGCGCTGCGGAAACACCAGCTTGAGCTCGTCGCCCGCCTCGACGACCAGCGCCACGTCTGCCTTCGGGCTCACGCACATCCAGTCGATGCCCGCGGGGGGAACCAGCGATCCGTTCGTCTCGAGGGCGATGCGAAAACCACGCGCATGCAACGCGGCCACGGCGGCGGCGTCGAGCTGCAGCAGCGGCTCGCCGCCCGTGCAGACCACGAACCGGTGCGGCGCATCCGCGGGCCACGCGCGCTGCACCGCGTCCGCCAGCGCATCCGCGTCGGCGAAGCGCCCCCCGCCCGGCCCATCGGTGCCCACGAAGTCGGTATCGCAGAAATCGCACGCCGCGCCCGCGCGATCGGATTCCCGGCCCGACCACAGGTTGCATCCGGCGAAGCGGCAGAACACCGCCGCGCGGCCGGTATTCGCGCCCTCGCCCTGCAGCGTGTAGAAGATTTCCTTCACCGCATACACGTTCGCGCGCCCCGTCAATCCGCCTGCATCCTGGCGCGCTTCGCGACCTCGCCCAGGCGCTCGCGCTCATGCCGGATGAAGTCGCGATAGCCGGCGAGATCCAGGGGCGCGGGCTCGATGCCCTGGGGCACCATCCGTTCGTGGAACTCGCGGCTCTTCACGACGGCGAGCAGCGCGGCGTTCATCTTCTCGAGGATCGGCTGCGGCGTGCCCTTCGGCGCGAAGATGCCGGCCCAGTGGCCGATCCGCACGTTGGGGAAGCCCGATTCCGCGGTCGTTGGGATTGCGGGCGCGGCGCTGATCTTGTCGTACGTCGTCGCCATCGCCTTGAGCCGGCCCGCCTTGATCTGCGGCAGCACGACGATGCTCGCCTCGGACGTCGCCTGCACGTTCCCCGAGATCACCGCCGTCACGCTCTCGTTGCCGCTCTTGTACGGCACGATCGTCACGTTCACGCCGTATTCCTTCAGCATCTCGGCCACGAAGTGCGGCGTGCTGCCGGTTCCCGCGGTGGCCCACGTGATGCCGTTGGGCTGCGTCTTCGCCCACGCCACGAATTCCTTCATGTTCGTCGCGGGCACCGACGGGTTCACCACGATGACGGAAGGGGCCACCGCGACCATGCCGACGGGAACCAGGTCCTCGTCGGGATAGGGCATGTCCTTGCGGATCATGCTGTTCGTCACGACGCCCGCGGCGCCCACGAGGAACGTGTATCCGTCCGGCTTCGACTTGGCGACGTACTCCGCGCCGATGATGGCCCCGGCGCCCGGCTTGTTCTCCACGACCACGGGCTGGCCCAGCCGCTTCGAGACGCCTTCCGCGGCCGCGCGGCCCATGAGGTCGTTGGCGCCGCCCGCCGCGAACGGCACGACCAGGCGGATGGGGTGGTCCGGCCATTCCGCTTGCGCGAGCGTCGGCAACAGCGCGAGTGCCAATGCCGCGATGGCGGCCAGCATGTTCTTCTTCATGGTTTCTCCGTGCGTGAAAAAACACCCATTATCGCTCGCGAGAGCTTGACGGCAAAAATGCTGCATGGCAGCATCCGTTCCTTGCAGTCCTGAAGCGAGACCCGAGAGACATGAACCGAATTTTCTTCGATCAACCGATCCTGCGCCCCGGCGCGTGCCGTCCGTGCTCCATGCACGGATCCGCACGAGTCGTCGTCGGCCAGTGGTCGATCTCCGGGACCGCGACGGGATGAACGCTTAAGCACCATCGAGCCATTCCCCGCGAAGCCCGGAGCCGAAAACTCCGGGCTTCGTGCTTTTGCGAAACGAAAACGGCAAGGGGAATGGCGATGAACGCGGCAATGATGTGGCGTTGGCCCCGGTGGCGCGGCGCCAGGCAGTCGAGGTTGAAGCGCAGGCAGCGGGGCTTCGCGATGTACGAGGCCGGGCGGCGTCCGGGATTGCCGGCGCCGGTCGCGAACGCGCACGCGCGCTTCGAGCAGGAGGCGCGCCAGGCGATGCGCGAGTGGTTGATGTTGTAGCACCGGGCAACTTCGCGGGCTGTGCGCGGCCCGCCTAACGAGGATTTCGGGTTGCCCCCCGGACCGCGATCGAGGGACGCCTCGCCGCGGCAGGCCGGGTCCGATGACGAAGCCGCCGGCCCCCCTGGCCGGCGGCGGTCAGAAAAGCTCAAGATCCCGGGAAGGTTGAAGAACATTCGTCGCGAGCAGGTCCGGAGCGACGAGGCTTTGCAATGCAATCATTTCCTGTACAGCCTGGCGAGCTTTTCCGTCTCGCGCGCGAGGATCATCGCGTCGAGGCCGACGGCGGTGAACGTCGTGCCCCATTCCATGTAGCGGCGCGAGGACTCCTCGTCCGTGGCGAGGATGCCGGCCGGCTTGCCACACGCGCGGATGCGCCCGATCGCGTCGCGAATCGCGGATTGCACCTCGGCGTGGCCGATGTTGCCGAGGTGTCCCAGTCCCGCCGCCAGGTCCGCGGGGCCGATGAAGACGCCGTCGATGCCGTCCGTGCGCGCGATCGCCTCGAGGCTGTCGAGCCCGGACCGCGTCTCGATCTGCACCAGCATGCAGAGCTCTTCCTCGGCGCGCCGCGCGTAGTCGCCGATGCGGCCGAAGCGCGACGCGCGCGTGGTGCCCGCGACCCCGCGCACCCCGCGGGGCGGGAAGCGGATCGCCTCGACGGCGGCGCGCGCTTCATCCTGCGACTGCACATAGGGGATGAGGAAGCTCTGCGTGCCCACGTCGAGATAGCGCTTGATGAGCACCTTGTCGTTTCACGCCGGGCGCACGATCGGCGTGACGGCGCCATAGGCGGACACGGCGTGCAATTGCTCGAGGATGCGCGGGGGGTCGTTCGGTGAGTGCTCGCCGTCGATCAGCAGCCAGTCGAAGCCGGAGCCGGCGACGATCTCGGCACTGTAGGCGCTGGCGAGGGAAACCCAGAGTCCGACCTGCTGCTGGCCGGCGCGGATGGCGTGCTTGAAGGCGTTGCGGGGGAGGTCCATGGAAGGAAGAGCGTTGAATGGTGAGCGCATACTAGCCCGACCGGGCCATTTTCCGCTCCACGTAGGACGATTCTGATAGCCAGCTTCCTCCGGCATGTCGGAAACTCGAACGGGTAACATCCCAGGAGGAGCAGGCTGATGACCTACGAGTATGACTTCGAGATGGTGAAGCGCGCCTATGCCGAGATGGCCCGGCGTGCCCGCGAGAAGGACGAAGTGCGCCGCCCGGCGCGCAGCGCCGCGCCCGTCCAGCCGTCCCACAAGCACGCACCCGAGTTCGAGCGCCAGACTTATCCGCTCTGACCCCCATCACTTCCCCGGAAAACCCCGCCCCGGCGGGGTTTTTCTTTGGCGGCGGCCGGCAAATTCGCGCGCGGCCCTGATTTTCGGCGTCCTCCTACAAACCTTCGACGCCGTGAATGGGTCTAGGCTGCGGAGGGAGGATATCCGGCCATGATTTCCGCCGCGGGGCGCGCGTGGCGCGCCGCCATCTTGAGTGTCGTGCTGCTGGCGCCGCTGGCCTTGCCGGCCGCGTCGAGCCCGTCCGCGCCCGCGCAGGAGCGCACGATCGCGGGCTCGGGCGACGCGTTGCGCGCGCGCTATGGCGAGCTGCGCACGCGCCTGGAGCACAACGCGTTCGGGCAACCGCTGTACCTGCTTTCCGAGGAGGGTTCCAAAAGCGTCCAGGGCGATGTCTACGGGATCGTGGACCATCCTTTCCGCGACGTGCAGACGCTGGCGGATGCCGCGAACTGGTGCCACGTGCTGATCCTGCCCTTCAACACGAAGAACTGCACGAGCGGGGCGGGCACGCTCTCGCTCTACGTGGGCCGCAAGAGCCAGGAGCCGATCGACCGCGCGTTCCGCCTCGATTTCAGGTTCATCCCGGTCGCGGCCGAGCCCGGTTACCTGCAGCGCAGCCTGCGCGCGGCCGACGGTCCCGTGGGCACCCGCAACTACGCCATCACGCTCGAGGCCGCGCCGCTCGACGATACGCACTCGTTCATCCATCTCTCCTATTCGTACCAGTACGGCACGGTCTCGAAGATCGCGATGCAGCTCTACCTCAACACCGCGGGCTCGGACAAGGTCGGCTTCTCCACGTCGCAGGAAGGCGGGCGCGCGCGGCTCGTCGGCGGCATGCGCGGCGTGATGGAGCGCAACACGATGCGCTACTACCTCGCCATCGACGCCTACCTCAACTCGCTCGCCGCGCCCCCGGCGCAGCAGGTCGAGCGGCGCCTGAACGAGTGGTTCTCCATGAGCGAGAAATACCGCCGCCAGCTCCACGAGATGGACCGCGACGAGTACCTCGCGATGAAGCGCGCCGAGACCCGGCGCATGGCGGGGGGCGCCGGCTAGTTCATCCCCGGCCGACGAAGGGCATCTTCGTGGCCATGATCGTCATGAACTGCACGTTCGTCTCGAGCGGCAGGTTCGCCATGAACACGATGGCCTCCGCCACGTGCTTCACGTCCATGCGCGGCTCGATCCCCATCTCCCCGTTCGCCTGCATCACGCCCTTCGTCATGCGTTGCGTCATCTCCGTCGCCGCGTTGCCGATGTCGATCTGGCTGCATGCGATGTCGAAGGGCCGGCCGTCGAGGGAAATCGTCTTCGTGATCCCCGAGATCGCGTGCTTGGTGGCGGTATAGGCGATGGACATCGGGCGCGGCGCGTGCGCGGAGATCGAGCCGTTGTTGATGATGCGGCCGCCGTGCGGCCGCTGCGCCTTCATGATGCGGATCGCTTCCTGGCAGCAGAGGAAGGTGCCCGTGAGGTTCGCCGCGACCACCTGCTGCCACTTCTGGAACGGCAGGTCTTCCATGGGCATCGCGGGCGCGCCCATGCCGGCGTTGTTGAAGAGCACGTCGAGGCGGCCGAAGCGGTCCTTCGCGCGCGCGAAGAGCTGCTTCACCGATTGCGGATCGCCCACGTCGGCGGTCACGGCGAGGGCACGCTCCCCCGCGCCCGATTCCGCGATCGCCCGCTCGAGCAGCTCGCCGCGG
Source organism: Usitatibacter sp. (assembly GCA_035656735.1). Taxonomy (GTDB): domain Bacteria; phylum Pseudomonadota; class Gammaproteobacteria; order Burkholderiales; family Usitatibacteraceae; genus Usitatibacter. The sequence continues at coordinate 39,505 of DASRRY010000049.1, forward strand.
CGCGCGGTGAGCACGACGCTGTAGCCCGCCGCGAGCAGCGCGAGAGCCGATGCCTTGCCGATGCCCGCGCTCGCGCCCGTGACGAGCGCGACCTTGCCGTTGTCGTTCATGGCGTTCCTGCTCAATGTGTGCGGAATCGGGATTATGTATTCGATCGCGAAATGCGCAAACGCGCGTCGGCGCTAATCTTCGAGTCCACGACAAGGAGAATCTCCATGGGACA
>DASRRY010000050.1:0-11994 GCA_035656735.1 Usitatibacter sp.
CGCGCTCGCGCCGAGCCGCGCACGCCCGCCACCGAGATCGATGAGGATGAGCTCCGTGTCGCCCGCGTCGGTGCGAAGCCCGGGCGTGAGTGTCGCCCGCACGTCGCGCACGGGCGCGAAGGCGGACACGATGAGCGAGAGTGGCGCCGTGACAGCCTTCGCCTCGCCTGTCGCCGGATCGCGCCACGTGGTGCGCATCGACATCGAGTCCTTGCCCACGGGGATCGCGATGCCCAAAGCCGGACAGAGCTCCATGCCGACCGCACGCACGGTCTCGTAGAGGGCGGCGTCTTCGCCGGGATGTCCGGCCGCGCACATCCAGTTCGCCGAGAGCTTGATGCGGCCGATGTGCTCGATGGCCGCGGCCGCGATGTTCGTGATCGCCTCGCCCACCGCCATGCGCCCGGAAGCGGGGCCATCGAGGAGCGCCACGGGCGTGCGCTCGCCGATGGCCATCGCCTCACCTTCGTATGTGGAGTATCCGAGCGCGGTGACGGCGCAGTCGGCGACCGGCACCTGCCACGGTCCCACCATCTGGTCGCGTGACGTCATGCCGCCCACCGTGCGATCGCCGATGGAGATGAGGAAGGTCTTGTCGGCTACGGCGGGCAGGCGCAGGACTCGATACGCAGCGTCTTTCAGCGATACCGCTTGCAGGTCGAGAGGCTGCCCCTGCCTGGGGACGCGCCGTGCCTCCCGGTGCATGCGCGGCGGCTTGCCCAGCAGCATCTCGAGCGGCATGTCCACGGGCACGTTGCCGAAGAGCGGGTCCTCGACGATGAGCGTGTCGTCGGTGCGCGCTTCGCCGACGACGGCATGAGGACAACGCTCCCGCTCGCACAAGGCACGGAACTCGTCGACGCGGTCGCGCGGGATGGCGAGCACGTAGCGCTCCTGCGACTCGTTCGACCAGATCTGCATCGGCGACATGCCCGGCTCTTCGTTCGGCACCTTGCGCAGGTCGAAGCGCGCACCGACGCCGCCGGAATGCGCGAGCTCGGGGAAGGCATTCGAAAGGCCGCCCGCCCCGACGTCGTGGATGGAGAGGATCGGATTGCGATCGGCGAGCTGCCAGCAGGCGTCGATCACCTCCTGGCAGCGCCGCTCGAGCTCGGCATTGGCGCGCTGGACCGAATCGAAATCGAGGGACTCGATGTTCTGGCCCGAGGCCATGGAGGACGCGGCTCCTCCGCCGAGCCCGATGAGGAATCCGGGTCCGCCCAGCTGGATGAAGACCGTGTCGCCGTCGAGCGCGCGCTTGTGCGTGTGCGCATCGGCGATGTTGCCGTAGCCGCCCGCGAGCATGATGGGCTTGTGGTAACCGCGCACCTCGCCCGCGAAGGGCAGCTCGAAGGTGCGGAAGTACCCCGCCAGGTTGGGGCGGCCGAATTCGTTGTTGTACGCCGCGCCGCCGATGGGGCCGTCGATCATGATCTGCAGCGCCGTGGCGATGCGGCCCGGCTTGCCGTAGTCGCTCTCCCAGGGCTGCCTCGCGCCCGGGATGTCGAGGTTGGAGACGGAGAAGCCGGTGAGGCCCGCCTTGGGCTTGCCGCCGATGCCCGTGGCGCCCTCGTCGCGGATCTCGCCGCCCGCACCGGTGCCGGCGCCCGGATGGGGCGCGATCGCGGTCGGGTGGTTATGCGTCTCCACCTTCATGAGGATGTGCGTGAGCTCGGGCTTGTAGCTCCACGCGCCGCCGGAGGGATAGAAGCGCTCGATGCGCGCGCCCTCCATGACGGCCGAGTTGTCGGCATACGCGACGAGGGTTCCCTGCGGGCTCTTCGCGTGCGTGTTGCGGATCATCTGGAAGAGCGAGTGGTCCTGCTTCCTGCCGTCGATCGTCCACGACGCGTTGAAGATCTTGTGGCGGCAATGCTCCGAGTTGGCCTGCGCGAACATCATGAGCTCGACGTCCGTGGGATTGCGTCCGAGCCGGGTGAAGTTGTCGACGAGGTAGTCGATCTCGTCGGGCGCGAGCGCGAGGCCCATGTCGACGTTGGCTTCCTCGATGGCGGCGCGGCCGCCGGCCAGCACGTCGACGATTCGCATGGGCTGCGGTTTCGCGTGCTCGAACAGGCGGTGCGCTTCGCCGGGCAGGTCGACCACGACTTCGGTCATGCGGTCGTGGATCGCCGCATCGAGCGACGCACGTTGCTGCGCATTGAACGGCCCGCGCACCTGCACGTAGTACGCGACCCCGCGCTCGATCCGCACGACCCGGGCCAGGCCGCAGTTGTGCGCGATGTCGGTGGCCTTCGACGACCAGGGCGAGACCGTGCCGAAGCGGGGAAGCACGAGCCTGAGCTCGCCCTTCGGCTCAGGCCCGGGTGTCGTGCCGTACGTGAGCAGCTTGCGCAGCGTTTGCGCTTCGGCCTCGTCGAGCGGCCCGGACACCGCCACGAAATGCACGAAGCGTGCTTCCACCGCCATGGCGGAGGCCAGCTCGCGCGGCAGCGCGGCCAGGAGCTTTTCGACTCGGAAGGGAGAGAGCGCTACGGCGCCCGGCAGCGTGAGGACCTGCTGCGGCATAGCCCGACATTATACGACAGGGGACAGACCCCGGAAATCGGGGTCAGAGGTGAATTATCAGGGAGCGGAATCGAATGTCACCGATCAGCCCTTTTTCTCGCGTTGTGACGGAAACTGGACCACGCATAGTCTCCCGGCACGGGGACCATTCCCGATCGGTTGAAGCGGGGGACGTAATTTTCGCCGATGTGCTTCATCAAACGTGAAATCGATCCGTTGGCGCGTCCGGTAGCCAGTATGTGGACGTGGTTCGTCATCAGGACGTAAGCATGAATCCCGCATTGCTCATGTTTGGCGAATCGGGACAGCAGCGTCAGATAGAGCAGCCGATCGTTATCGTCGACGAAACACGTAGCCTTGTTGTTGCCGCGCTGGATGACATGGACGGCATATTCGGGAGCGGCGAGGCGAGGTTTGCGGGGCATAAAGCATCAACGCTTCGCCGATCAGCGGGCCGACATGTCGCATGTTGACATTCACCTCTGACCCCGATTTTGGGTTAGCGCATCCCGAGCTGGTCCATCAGGAACGCGTATTCGTCGGCATATTCCTGCACGCGCGTCTCGAGTCCCGTTCCGATGCCGTGCCCGGTCGAGGCGCTCGTGCGCAGCAGCACCGGCCGGCCGGAGGACGTCGCCGCCTGCAGCCGCGCCGCCATCTTGCGCGAGTTGTACGGGTCCACGCGCCCGTCGTTCTCCCCCGACGTGAGCAGCACGGCGGGATACGGCGTCCCGTTCTTCACGTTGTGGTAAGGCGAATAGGCAAGCAGCGCCTTGAACTGGTCCGGATCCTTGATGGTCCCGAACTCCGTCACGTTGAACGCGCCATTGGGCGTGGACTCCACCCGCAGCATGTCGTAGATGCCCACCTGGCTCACGATCGCGCGGAAGAGATCCGGGCGCTGCGTGAGGATCGCGCCCATCAGGAGGCCGCCGTTGCTGCCGCCCATGGCCGCGAGCCTCGAGCGGTTCGTGTAGCCGGCGCGGATCATGTGCTCGCCCGCCGCGATCATGTCGTCGAACACGTTCTGCTTGCGCGTGAGGTTGCCGGCCAGGTGCCATGCCTCGCCGAACTCGCCCCCGCCGCGGATGTTGGCGATCGCGAAGATGCCGCCGTGGTCGAGCCACACGCGGTTGGCGAGCGAATAGCGCGGCGTCATGCTGATGCCGTAGCCGCCGTACCCGTAGAGCAGCACGGGGTTCTTCCCGTCGCGCTTCGTGCCCTTCTTCATGAGGATGTTCACGGGCACCTTCGTCCCATCCTTCGAGGTCGCCATCTCGCGCACGACCTCGGCATCGGAAAAGCTCACCGTCCACCTGCCGCCCATCACCGTGCGCACCAGCTTGCCGCTGCGCGCGTCGTAGCGCTGTACGGCGGGCGGCGACACGAAGCTCTGGGTCGCGACGAGCAGGTCGCCGTCGTCGAGCCGCGCCGCGATCGCGACGCTCGAGACCGGCTCGATCGGCACGCTGCCGGCGCTCTTTCCGTCGAGCGTGAAGATGCGCAGCTCCGAGGGCCCGCCCGCCATGTAGTCGACGTACAGGCGCTCGCGCGTGGCCGTGAAGCCCTCCACGGTGTCGTCGCCCTGCGCCACCACCTCCTTCGCCGAGGCCAGGTCGGGCGCGTCGAGCGGCATCGCGAGGATGCGCCCGCGCGGCGTGTCCTTGAGCGAGAGCGCATACAGGCGTCCGTCGAGGCCGAGGTCCATCGCGCGAACGCGGTCGGCGAAATCCGCGACCCGCGTCCACGACCCGTCGGGCTTGTGCAGGTAGAACGCATGGTCGCCGCCGTCCCCGTCGGCGACCGTCGCGAGCACGTAGCGTCCGTCACGCGACGCGCGCAGGGCGGTCTCCGCGATGCGCGGAAACTCCTTGCCGATGGCGTACGTGTCTTCGGCGGGCTTCGTGCCGAGCCGGTGGTAGTACACCTGCTGGTAGAAATTCGCGTCCGCCGGCGGCCTTTCGTCGCCCTGCGGATAACGCGTGTAGAAGAAGCCCTTGCCCTCGCCGTCCCACGCGATGCTGCCGCCACCGGTCGGATATTGCACGCGTGGCACGACATCGGGCAGCCGCTTGCCGGTGCGCGTGTCGATGACCCACGCGGGGCCCTCCTCGCTGCCGCCCTGCGACGCGGCGACGGCGACGTAGCGCCCGTCGAGGGAAGGCACGTAGAAGTCGATCGCCGTCGTGCCCTTCGAATCGAGCCGGTTCGGGTCGAGCAGCACGCGCTCGGACTTGATGTCGCCGGGCGCCTTCATCGCGACCAGCATCGGCTGGTTCTTCGGCGGCTGCGTCTTGAGCGCGAAGAAGACCCCGCCGCGATCGATGAAATCGCCGTAGCGCGTGGGAGCCCGCTCGTAGAGCTGGCGGATGCGCGCGACCAGCTCGTCGTGCAGCGGCAGGTTGTCCAGCACGTGACGCGCGAGGGCGAGCTGCGCCTGGCTCCATTCCCGCACCGCGGGATCCTTGGCGTTCTCGAGCCAGCGGTAGTCGTCGGGCACCGCCACGCCGTGATAGGTCTCGATCACGCGCTCGCGCGGCGCGTCGGGATAGCGCAGGGAGGTGTCGGTCACGCCGGCGGCCGCCGCGCATGCCGCGAGCGCCGCCGTCACGAAGGCAAGGAGGCGCGGCGCGACGGCGCGCGCCATGTAGGTCGATCGGCTCAAGGTCTGGCTCCGCAAGGACGAACCCCTATTATCGCCGGGCCGGGCGCACGATCGTTTCCATGAGATGGTCCAGCAGCGCCGCGGGATCCTCGCAGCGCCCGGAATGGGACGGCGAAACCTGGATCGCGGTGCTGCGCGCGGAGACCAGCCAGTGGAAGCGCTCCCGCGGCGCCAATGCACCGATCGGGCCCGCGCCCGGGCCGCCCGCCGTGATGCGGGGGATCGTCGCGAGGTGCGCGCGGATCGCGCCTACGTCCGCGTGCGGATCGAGCGCGAGCAGCCGGGCCTCGTCCAGCTCGACGCGCGCCTCGAGGAATCCCCTCTCGGGACACGAGACGATCACGCCCGCGTTCAGGAACTCCTCGCGCTCGACGCGCGGGACCACGCGGATCACCGCATAGTCATACGTGCAGCGCGTCGCAGGCACGCTGGGCCTCCTCGGCAAAGCCACGGGGCGCCTCGAGGCGACGCGTGAGGTAATCGACATAGGCTTCGCGCGGCAGTCCGCCGTCGAGCCACGCGTGGGGCACCGCGTCGACGGCGGAGCGGATCGTGGCCGGCGTGAGCGATCGCGGCATGGAGGCATCCGCCGCGCCGATCGCCGTCGCGAACGGCAGCAGCACGTGCTGCTTCACCTGCGGGAAACGGTCGCCGATGCGCGCGCGGTAATCGCCTTCGGCATGGTGGAAATAGAGCGCGGCGCCGTGGTCGATGAGCCACAGCGCCCGGTGCCAGGTGAGCAGGTTCACGTTGCGCGCGGTGCGATCGATGTTGGTCACGTACGCATCGAACCACACGATCGCCGAGGCGAGCCCCGCGTCCGGCTTTTCCGCGACCGGGTCGAACATGACCGAGCCCGGCAGGTAGTCGAGGCCCACGTTGGTGCCGGCGCTCGCCCGGATGAGCGCCTGGATCTCCGGGTCCGGCTCGGTGCGCGCCATGTCGGCATCGAGCTCCACGAGGACGATCTCGGGCACCTGGAGCCCCACCGCGCGCGCGAGCTCGCCGGCGATGACCTCGGCCACGAGCGCGCGCGGCCCCTGTCCCGCGCCGCGGAACTTGAGCACGTACAGGCCGTCGTCGTCGCCCTCGACGATCGCGGGCAACGAGCCCCCCTCGCGCAGCGGCGTGACGTAGCGGGTGGCGGCGACGGTCCTCAAGCTCATGGCCGCGGTAGTTTAGAGTAGAAGCTGGCGTCGATCGCGCGGGACCCGGGGAACGTGCAAGACGGACCGATCACCACCTTCCTGTTCACGGACATCGAGGGCAGCACCCGCTTGTGGGAAGAGGAGCCGGAGCGCATGCGCGCGGCTCTCGCCCGCCACGACGCGATCGCGCGGGACGCGGTGGAAGCGCAGGGCGGGCAGCTCGTGAAGATGACGGGCGACGGCGTGCACGCGGCCTTCGGCGACCCACTCCGCGGCCTCGATGCGGCGCTCGCGATCCAGCTCGCCCTGGAGGAGCCGGCCAATACCGGCGGCATGGCGTTACGCGTGCGCTGCGGCCTGCATGCCGGCGTGCACGAGATGCGCGACGGCGATTTCTACGGCACGGCGGTCAACCGCGCGGCCCGCATCATGGGCGCGGCGCACGGCGGGCAGACGCTGGTCTCGCGCACGGTGGCGGACCTGCTCGAGGGGCGCCTGCGCGACGGCGTGACGTTGCGCGACCTGGGAAGCGCCCGCCTGCGCGACGTGGTACGCCCCGAGCGCATCTTCCAGGTGGTTCATCCGCGCCTGCGCGCCGACTTCCCGCCGCTGCGCTCCCTCGAGCGCACGCCGAACAACCTGCCGAACGATGTCACCACGTTCGTCGGCCGCGAGCGCGAGATCGGCGAGGTGCGCGCGCTGCTCGCGCGGCACCGGCTGGTCACCATCGCCGGCATGGGCGGGCTGGGCAAGTCCCGCCTCGCCGTGCACGTGGCGGCCGGCGAGGCCGAGCGCTTTGCCGACGGCGTGTGGCTGGTCGAGCTCGCGACGCTCATCGACGAGCGGCGGCTCGAGCAGAGCGTGGGCGCCGCCATCGGGCTGCGCGAGGAGCCGGGGAGCCCTTTCATCGGGACGCTGGAGCGCTTCTTCGCCGCGCGCCAGGTGCTCGTCGTCCTCGACAACTGCGAGCACCTGCTGGCCGGCTGCGCACGCCTCGCCGCGCGCCTGCTGCGCGCCGCCCCGGGCTTGTGCATCCTCGCGACGAGCCGCGAGCCGCTGCACGCCGCGGGCGAGGCGAGCTATCCCCTCTCCTCGCTGCCCGTGCCGAGCCTGCGCGCGCCGTTCGAGCCCGGCGTGCTCGAGCAATACGATGCGGTCCGCCTCTTCGTCGATCGTGCCCGTGCGGTGCAGCCGGGCTTCGAGCCGAGCGCGGCGAATGCCGCCGCCATCGCCGCCATCTGCCACCGTCTCGACGGCATTCCGCTCGCGCTCGAGCTCGCGGCGGCGCGCGTGCGCTCGCTCCCGGTCGACAAGATCGCCGAGCGCCTCACCTACCGCTTCAAGCTGCTGAAGGGCGCCGACCACACCGTGCTGCCGCGCCAGCAGACGCTGCAGGCGCTCATCGACTGGAGCTACGACCTGCTCTCCGAGGGAGAACGCCGCCTGTTCCGGCAGCTCGCGGTCTTCGCCGGAAGCTGGACGCTCGAGGCGGCGGAGGCGGTGTGCGAGTGCGGGGCCGAGGACGTGATCGACCTCCTCGGACGGCTCGTCGAGAAGTCCCTCGTCGAGCGCGAGGCAGAGCCGGACCGGTACTGGATGCTGCAGACGGTGCGCGAGTACGCTCTCGCGCGGCTCGAGGAGAGCGGCGAGGCCGCGCTCCTGCGCGAGCGTCACTTCGCCCACTTCGTGGCACTGGCCGAAGAGGCCAAGCCCCATCTCATCGGCGCGGCGCAGGGCGAATGGCTCGCACGGCTCGATCCGGAGCTCGACAACATCCTGGCCGCGCACGCCCATTCGCTCGCAGGCCCGGTGCCGCCGGAGCAGGCCCTCTCGCTCGTGAGCTCGATCAAGCTCTATTGGGGCAACCGCGGCCTGCTCGACCTCGGCCGCCGCGTGATCCTCGACGCGCTCGCGCGCGCGCCCGGCGACGGACTCGAGGCGCCGCGCTGCAAGGCGCTCTTCGATGCGGGACAGCTCGGATGCCTCATGGGCGATTTCGCCGCGGCGCGTGGACACCTCGAGGCGAGCCTCGCGCTCGCACGCGCGACCGGCGAGGATGCACGGGTCGCGGCGGTGCTGCAGCCCCTGGGGTGGGCGGCCGTCGGCGAGGGCGACCTGGACGGCGGCCGCCGCTACCTCGACGAAGCGCTGGCGCACGCGCGGCTCATGGGCAACCGCCGCGAGGTGGCGAGCGCCACCAACGGCCTTGCGCAGCTCGACCGGCTGGAAGGCCGCCTCGACGCAGCCGAGGCCGGCTATCGCGACGTGCTCCAGAGCGCGGTCGAGCTGGGCGACCGCGAGACCGAAGCCGTCGCCTTGCTGAACCTCGCCATGGTGCAGATCGCGCGGCACGACACGGCGGGTGCGCGGACATTGGAGCAGGCGCATGCCATCGTGGAGGAGACTGGCTCGCGGCGGCTGCGCCAGAGCGTGCTGGAGGTCGCGACCGGCCTCGCGGCGTCACGACGGCAGTGGCGGGAGGCCGCGCTCCTCTACGGATGCGCGCAAGCGCAGTCGCACGATACCGGCATCCGGCCGGACCAGGCCGACGCGGCGTTCCTGGAGCCGTGGCTGCGCGAGGCGCGCGCGGCCCTCGGCGCCGAGCGTTTCGACGCGGCGCAGCGCGAAGGCCGCGCGATGGTGCCGGGTGCCGCGCTCGATGGGACGGGTGTCCTCGCGGGTGCCGCTCCGGCTACATATCGTTGATGACGCCGGGATCCTTCCTGAAGGGCGTCCCGCACTGCGCGTCATGGAAGCGGACCGTGTACTTGAACGTGTCCTTGTAGGTGTTGGCGTCCTTCCAGTGGTAGTTCTTCCTCCCGCCCGCGGCGTGGTCGCGTGCGCCCTGGGGATCGTCCGTCGGGTAGTTGTCGGTGAACTGGTTCTGGGTATTGCCGCTGAACTCCACGCCGTCGCCCATGCAGAAGGCGTAACCGGTGGGCAGCTTCCAGAGCAGGTTCACATCGCGGACCCTGCCGGAACCGTCGCCCACGTGAACCGGGTCGTCGGTGAGCGTGACGCAGTCGCCCGTCGTGCAGCCCGGCGGCACGCCGATCTCCACCTTGCAGACGCCGCCCGAAGTCTTGCACCCGTCACCCGCGCCGGGCGGACCCTGCATCAACGCGTCGCACCCGGCCAACCACGACATGAGAAGCGCGGCACCGGCGATCGAGGTTGCGGTTGTTCTCATCGGGAGCTCCCTGTCTGGTTTTTCGGGCCCTGCCAACGGGCACGATACCGAATCCCCGTCGCGCCGCAAGCGATTCTTCAGCCCTGCCGCAGGCGAACGCGCAGGCGCCGGAAAGCTTCGGGATGGGCCCTGCCGGCGGTGACGAGGATCGTCCGGTCGAAGCGGGCGCGCGGCGGGCGCCAGCGCACCAGCGTGAGCCACGGCGCCACGAAGCATCCCGGCCGGAGCGTCCCCTCTACCGTGCGGCCATCGTGGAACACGACGGCGATCGTGCCGCCGCCGCGCACGACGAACGAGCGCACCTCGTGCAGCCCGCGATGCCCGTGCAGGGCAAGGGTCGCCACGGCCACCCCGATCGACGCCCGCAGCGCCATGCTCCACGGCAGGAACGCCACGATGACGAGCGTCGCCAACGCGGCGGCCGCGAGAACCGCGCTGACCACGCCGCTATACTGGAGATCGATCGGTTCGATCCCGCCTTCCATGTCCACCTGGCTTTCCTTCCTCGCGAGCCGCGGGGCGCGCCTCGACGCGACCGGCGTGGCCGATTTCGGCAACGCCGCCGCCGAGACCGCCGCCGCGCGCGAGGGCACGATCCTCGTCGACCTCTCCAGCAACGCGCTGGTCTCGGTCACGGGGGACGACGCGGCCGCGTTCCTGCACGGCCAGTTCACCAATGACGTCGAATCGCTGCCCGTGGGCGCGGCGCAGTGGAACGGGTGGTGCAGCGCGAAGGGGCGCCTGCTCGCGACCTTCCTGCTGGTGCGGCGCGAAGACGGCTTCCTCGTGCTGCTCCCGGCCGAGATCGCGGCGGCTTTCGCGAAGCGCCTCTCGATGTTCGTGCTGCGCTCGAAGGTGAAGATTGCCGAGGTCTCGGCACCATGGGCGCGCCTCGCATTGGCGGGAAAGACGGCGGGGGTGATCGTCGCGCGCCACTGGGGCTTCACGCCGGATGCGCTGCGATCCGTCGAGCATGACGGTGCCACCTGCGTGGCACTCGACGCGCAGCGCTTCGTGATCCTGGCTCCGGTCGAAGCCGCGCCGCCGCTCTGGGAGAAGCTCGCGCTCAACGCGGCGCCCGCGGGACCGGACGCGTGGGCGCTGAGCCTGATCGATGCGGGCATCCCGGTGATCGTCGCCGCCACGCAGGAAGCGTTCGTCCCGCAGATGGCGAACTTCGAGCTCGTGGGCGGCGTGAGCTTCACGAAGGGCTGCTACCCCGGCCAGGAAATCGTCGCGCGCACGCAGTACCGCGGCATCCTCAAGCGGCGCATGGCGCACGCGCACCTCGCGGGCGACGCGCGGCCGATGCCGGGACAGGGCGTCTACAGCACGGCGTTCGGCGACCAGGCGGCCGGCACGCTCGCGGCCGTGGCCGCGGCGCCGGGCGGCGGCTTCGACGTGCTCGTCGTGGCACAGCTCGAGGCGCTCGCCCGGCGCGACCTGCGCTGGAACGCCCCGGACGGGCCCGCCCTCGAGATCCTCGGCTACCCCGCCCTCGAAGCGGCCTCGTGAAGCGGGCGGCCACGGGGCCCATCGCCGCGATGGTGGCGATGGTCGTCATCTGGGGCTATTCGTGGGTGGTGATGAAGATCGCGCTGCGCCACGCGCATCCCTTCGATTTCGCGGCACTGCGCATGGGCCTCGCGTGCGCGATGCTGTTCGCGATCGTGATCGCGCGCGGACGCCCGCTTCGCCTCTCGAGCTACCGCATGGCGATCGTGGTGGGCTTGCTGCAGGTCGGGCTCTTCGCGGCGCTCTCGCAGCTGGCGCTCATGTACGCCGGTCCGGGCAAGACCTCGGTGCTCACGTTCACGATGCCGTTCTGGATGGTGGTGTTCGCGCACTTCATCCTGCGCGAGCGCATGCGCGGCCCGCAGTGGCTTGCCGTGGCGCTCGCGCTCGCGGGCCTCGTGCTCATCGTGGAACCTTGGCGGCTCACGAACGTGGCGGGCAGCCTGCTCGCCGTGGCCGCCGGTGCGGTGTGGGCGATATCCGCCGTGGTGTCGAAGCGATGGCCCACGGCGGGCGCCGATCCGCTCATCTTCACCGCATGGCAGCTCTTCTTCGGGTTCGTGGCGCTCGCGCTGCTCGCCCGGCTGCACCCGCATGCCGGGATCGAATGGAACGCCGAGTTCGTGATGGCCCTTCTGTTCTCCGCGGTGCTCGCGACGGCGGTCGGCTGGTGGCTCTGGACTTACGTGCTCGCCCACACGCCCGCGGGCATCGCAGGCCTCAACTCGCTGGGGATTCCGGTGATCGCCGTGCTGGCCTCCGCGCTGCAACTGGGTGAGCGGCCGGCGCCGCTCGAGCTCGCCGGCATGCTGCTCATCGGCGTCGCCCTCGCGCTCCTCGCCGCCCTGGGAATCGGGGTCAGAGGTGGATTATCAACAAGTGAAAGCGGCAACTCCCCGCGCTAGCCTTCCTGCGCCCGGTTTCACTTGTTGATAATCCACCTCTGA
>DASRRY010000051.1:0-42873 GCA_035656735.1 Usitatibacter sp.
CTCGCTCTGGCTGCCGCGCAAGATGGGCATGATGTGATCGGCGGCGGGACCGCGGCGGCCGCTCGCTAGTCCATCCGCCGCACGTCGCCGCGCGGCGACGCGCCGATCGATGCACGGGCCGGCGCGAACGGGCCGCTCGCACGTGGCATCAAACTCGTTTGGACCTCACGGTGGAGGAGCCATGCGACTGCACGTGACGGCACCGTTGTTCGGCCACGGTGTCATCGTCGGTCCCGCGCCGTGGTTCAAGATCGTCAGGTCGTCCCTGTGCATGGGACCGGTGGAGGCCCCCGTGGGGCGGCTCGAGAACCACCAGTGGATCATCCATGGCCGGTTCTTCACCGCCTTCCATCTCGACGAGGCCTCGACCGTCCACTTCGAGGCGGCCGCGGGTGCGGCGAGCGTGTCCCATGGCCCGTTCGACGAGGTCAAGGTGGCGGACGGCACCGTGTTCGCCGACGACCGCGCGATCGCCCTGTTCGACGACGCGATCGGCGAGTGGAAATCGGCGTTCGACGGCGGCGCCTGGCCGGTCGTGGTCGTCGTCGCGGTGCGCACGTGACGCGTCCCCGATGGTAAAATGGAGTCCTTGATCCACTTTATGAAGGGAGGTGATCCGTGATATCTAAGGCCCGCCAATTCGCTCTGGCAAGTTTCGTGGTGTTCGTCGCGGCCATTTCATATCTGTCGACGGTTCACCCCCTCGCCGCGTAAGAGAGCGACGGGTAACGCGAAAAGCCCGGCCTCGTGCCGGGCTTTTTGTTTTGATCGCACTGCGAAGCCTCGCCGCTCTGGGCCTTTCGCGGCGAATGACGGTTAACCGTCCCGGAATCTTTGCCTATTCTTCGGGGACGTTGCGCTCGAGCTCCGCGAGCCATACGCGGGCGTTGCCGTCGGAGGGCGCGCGCCAGTCGCCGCGAGGGGAGAGGCTGCCGCCGGAGACGACTTTGGGGCCGTTGGGCATGGCCGAGCGCTTGAACTGGCTCAACTCGAAGAACCGGTAGAGGAAAAGCGAGAGCCACTTGCGCACTTCGGCCAGCGTGTAGGCGTGCCGCATCTCCTTCGGGAAGTTCGGCGGCCACTCGCCGCGCTCCGCATCGCGCCATGCATGCCATGCGAGGAACGCGACCTTCGACGGCCGCAAGCCGAAGCGAGTGATGTAGTACAGGTGGAAGTCCTGCAGCTCGTAGGGACCGATCTTCGATTGCGTGCTCTGCAGCTCGCCGCCGGCGCCCGCGGGCACGAGCTCAGGAGAAATTTCGGTGTCGAGGATGCGCCCGAGCGTCTCGGAAGCCGCGGCATCCAGCTGTCCCGACTTCATCACCCAGCGCACGAGGTACTGGGCCAGCGTCTTGGCAACCGAGCCGTTCACGTTGTAGTGGCTCATCTGGTCGCCCACGCCGTAGGTGCACCAGCCCAGCGCCAGCTCCGAGAGATCGCCGGTCCCGAGCACGAACGCCTTGCGCTGGTTGGCGAGCCGGAAGAGATAGTCCGTGCGCAGCCCCGCCTGCACGTTCTCGAACGTCACGTCGTACACCGCCTCCCCGCGCGCGAAGGGATGCCCCAGGTCCTTCAGCATCTGCATCGCCGCGGGCCGGATGTCGATTTCCTCTCCCGTGATGCCGAGCGCGCGCATGAGCGCCCATGCGTTCGACTTCGTGCCCTCCGAGGTCGCGAATCCGGGCATCGTGAAGCCCAGGATGCCCGAGCGCGGAACGCCCAGCGCATCGAACGCCTTTGCCGCGACGAGGAGGGCATGCGTCGAATCGAGACCGCCGGAGACGCCGATCACCACGCGCTCGCCGTTCGTCACCTCCATGCGCTTCATCAAGCCCTGCACCTGGATGTTGAACGCCTCGTAGCAGTCGAGGTCCAGGCGCGCCGGGTCGTCGGGCACGTAGGGAAAGCGGTCGATCGCGCGCTGCAGGCCCACGTCCTCGAACGCCGGCTCGTGGTCGAACGTCACGCGGCGGAAATCGTGCTCCGGGTGATCGAGCGCCGCGGCAGCCGCGTTGAAGGTGACGGTGCGCATGCGCTCCTGGCGCAAGCGCTCGACATCGACGTCCGCGACCGCCATCTGGCTCGTGCGCGGAAAGCGCGAGCTCTGCGCCAACAGCGCGCCCAGCTCGTGGATCGAGGCCTGCCCGTCCCATGCGAGATCGGTGGTGCTCTCGCCGGGACCGGCCGCGGTGTAGACGTAGGCCGCGAGGCAGCGAATGGACTGTGACGCGCAAAGCAGTGCGCGGTCGAATGCCTTGCCCACGACGATATTCGAGGCGGAAAGGTTGCAGAGGATCGTCGCTCCCGCCAGGGCCCCGCGCGTCGACGGTGGCATCGCGGTCCAGAAGTCCTCGCAGATCTCGACGTGGAAGGTGAAGTCCGCGAGGTCCGTGGCCGAGAACAGAAGGTCCGTGCCGAAGGGCGCGCGCTGTCCCGCGAGGTCGACCTCCAGCCCCTCGACCCCCGCGCCCGGCGCGAACCAGCGATTCTCGTAGAACTCGCGGTAGTTCGGCAGGAACGACTTGGGCACCACGCCCAGCAGCTCGCCCTTCGCGAACACCACCGCGCAGTTGTAGAGCCGCTGCTCGCGGCGCACCGGCGCGCCCACGATGAACGCGGGCTTCATCTCCCGCGACGCGTCGATGAGCGAGGCGATGGCAGCCTCGACGCCGTCGAGCAGCGCGTCCTGCAGCAGCAGGTCGTCGATCGCGTAGGCGCTGATGCCGAGCTCGGGGAACACCATGAGGTCGGCGGACTGGCCATCGCCCTCGCGCATCAGCTCCAGCGTCTCGCGCGCGTTGGAGGCGGGATCGGCCACGTGGGTGCGCGGCGTGCAGGCCGCGACGCGCACGAAGCCGTGGCGGTGCAGCGAGTAGAACGGGTGCGACGCCATCAATCCGCCTCGAAGCCTTCGACGCGCTTGTGGCCCTGCTGCAGCACGCGGCCGGTGCGGGCGCGAGCGCCCCGGTAGTGCTCGAGGTCCTTCGGGCCGACCTCGATCGTGATGCGCTTGTCGCCGCGGCCAATGCCGGCGATGCGCACGCCGCCGTCGGCCACGCGCAAGCCCAGCATCTTCTCGCCCTCGTGCAGCTTGATCGCCATGACGCCCTTGCCTCCGTTGGGCAGCTCCGGCACTTCCTCGAACGGGAAGACGAGAAGGCGGCCTTCGCCGGAAAGCGCGGCGACTTCCCTGGGCGCGGCGGGCAGGACGACCGGGGCGAGCAATGCGTCGCCATCCCCATCGATACCGACGAACTGCTTGCCCGCGCTGCGCGTGGTCAAGAAATTCTCGAGCTTCGCCCTCAGCGCGTTGCCGCCCGCGGTACCGAGCAGCACGGCCGTCTCGGGTACCCCGACCAGCATGCCGACGATCGGCGTGCCCTGGGTCTCGGCGAGAGAGGTGACCGGGACGCCGTCTCCCTTGCCGCCGGGAATGTCCGTCGGCCGCACGTTGAACACGCGGCCGTTCGCGCCGAAGAGGATCACCGGCATCACGGTGCGCGTCTCCCGGATCGCGAGCTCGGCGTCGCCTTCCTTCCAGGTCAGCGCCGCGCGATCGATGCCGTGCCCCTGGCGCGTGCGGATGAAGCCGTTGCGCGAGAGGATCACGGTCACCGGCTCGTCGGCGACGGTGGTCACGTCGGCCACGGTGATCTTCTCCGCCTCCTCGATCACGGTGCGGCGCTTGTCGCCGAACTTCTCCGCGTCCTCGCGCACCTCCTGGGCGGCGAGCTTGCGCCGCTCGGCGGGCGAGCCCAGAAGCCGTTTCAACTGCGCGCCTTCCTTCTTGAGGTCGGCCAGCTCGCGCTCGATCTTGATGCCCTCGAGCCGCGCCAGCTGGCGCAGCCGGATCTCGAGGATGTCCTCGGCTTGCCGCTCGGTGAGCTTGAACGCCGTGATGAGCTCGGGCTTCGGCTCGTCGGCGTTGCGGATGACCTTGATCACCCGGTCGATGTTGAGGAAGGCGATCATGCGGCCTTCAAGGATGTGCATGCGATCGGCGACTTCGTCGGCGCGGTGCCGGAGCCGCCGCTCGAGCGTGTCGAGGCGGAAGCTCGTCCACTCGGAGATCATGTCCGCCAGGCTCATCTGGCGCGGGCGCCCGTCGCGACCGATCAGGACCAGGTTCAGCGCGACGTTGCCTTCCATCGAGGTGTGCGCGAGGAGGAACGCCATCAGCTCGTCGGGCTCGACCTTGCTCGTGCGCGGCTCGAAGACGATGCGCACCGGGTGCTCCGCGTCGGAGTCGTCGCGCTGGCTCTCGAGGAGTGCCAGCGTCGCGTTCTTGAGCGCCTGCTGGTCCGGCGTGAGGGACTTCTTGCCGGCCTGCGCCTTCGGGTTCACCAGCTCGTCGATCTCGGCGAGCACCTTCGCCGCCGACGTGTTCGGCGGCAGCTCGTGCACGGCGACGCGGTACTGGCCGCGCGCGAGCTTCTCCACGGACCAGCGTGCACGCACGCGCACGCTGCCGCGACCCGTTTCATACGCGCGCTTGATCTCCTCGCGCGACGAGATGATCTGGCCGCCGCCCGGGAAGTCCGGGCCCTTGACCGTGCGCGTGACGACCTTGCCGTCCTCGCCCGCTTCGAGCGTGAGCGCGCAGGCCTCGGCGACCTCCTTCAGGTTGTGCGGCGGGATCTCCGTCGCCATGCCGACGGCGATGCCCGACGAGCCGTTGAGCAACCCCACCGGAAGGCGCGCCGGCAGGAGCTTGGGCTCGCGCGTCGAGCCGTCGTAGTTCTCGACGAAATCCACCGTGCCGCGCTCGATCTCGGAGAGCAGCACCGCCTCGGCGAACGCGGTGAGGCGCACCTCGGTGTAGCGCATCGCCGCGGGACTGTCGCCGTCGCGCGAGCCGAAGTTGCCCTGGCCCTCGATCAACGGATAGCGCAGCGTGAACTCCTGCGCCATGCGCACGGCGGCTTCGTACACCGCGACGTCGCCGTGGGGATGGTATTTGCCGATCACGTCGCCGACGATGCGCGCGCTCTTCTTGAAGGGCGCGTCGCTGCGGTTGCCGAGCTCGCGCATCGCGAAGAGGATGCGTCGCTGCACCGGCTTCTGGCCATCCTCGACGGAGGGCAGGGCGCGCGACTTCACCACGCTCATCGCGTAGGCGAGATAGGCGCGCGAGGCGAACTCGGAAAGCGAGGGCCCTTCGGGCGTGCGGGCGGGCGGCTCGCCGCCCTGCACCGGCGGGGGCGCGGCGGGCGGCTGGGAGAAGAGGTCGCCCGAGCGTTCTTCGCCGGCCCGTAATTTCGTCTTCAAGGAAATGAGGTCCTTCGGGAGAGATCCTCATTTTACCAAGGCCACCGCTGGCGCCGTCCCGGCGGGTAACGCCCGGCGGGGCGAGCGCCTTTCAGCGAGCCGGCGCGGGCAGGCGTGCCATTCCCATTGCGCTCACCGGCGGGTGCGCCGGTGGTGCCGCCGCGATGTCGCGCGCAGCCTCCTCGACGGTGAATATCCGCACCGTATCCGCAAGGTCCGCGGCCTGCGCGTGCAGGCTCTCCGCTGCGGCCGCGGCCTGCTCGACCAGCGCGGCATTCTGCTGCGTCGTCGTGTGCATGCGTGCGATGGCCTGGTTCACCTGGCCGATGCTCGCGTCCTGCTCGCTGCTGGCGGCGCAAATGTCCGACACGAAGGTCGCCACTCGCTGCACGCACGCGAGGATCTCGTCCATCGTGCCGCGCGCGCGCCCGGCGAGATCCGCGCCGCGGACCACGCTCTCGGTGCTGGCCGCGATGAGCGCCTTGATCTCGCGGGCGGCCACGGCGCTGCGCTGGGCGAGCACGCGCACCTCGGAGGCGACGACCGCGAAGCCGCGACCCTCCGCGCCTGCCCGAGCCGCCTCCACGGCCGCGTTGAGCGCCAGGATGTTGGTCTGGAAGGCGATGCCATCCATGACGCTCACGATCTCCGCGATGCGCCGGGCATTTGCCTGGATCTCGTCCATGGTCTGGACGACCTGGGACACGACCTCGCCGCCCTTGGTGGCCACGGACGAGGAGGACGTCGCGAGCGCATTGGCCTGCCGGGCGCTCTCGGCGTTCTGCCGCACCGCCGCGGCCACCTGCTCCATGCTGGCGCTCGTCTCCTCGAGGCTTGCCGCCTGCTCCTCGGTGCGTGTCGAAAGGTGCTGGTTGCCGTCCGCGATCTCGGAGCTCGCGCTCGCGACCGCCTCGGAAGAGCGCCGAACGCGCTTCACGACGTCTTCGAGCCGCGTCGCCATGCGATTGAGCGCGACGTGGACCTTGCCGATCTCGCCGCCGCGATCCGAGGTCACCCGCGCCCGCAGCTCGCCCGCGGCAATGCGGTCGGCGACCGACAGTGTCTCCCCCATGGCCAAGGTCACGCCGTTGCGGATCGCCCTGGCGAGGATCAGGAGCACCACGATGGAAAGCGCGCCCGCGATCGTGGACAACTCGCGCGTCGTGGCGAGGGTCACCTTGCTCGACTCGAAGTTCTCCTGGCTCTGCGCCGTCTTGAGCGCCACGAGCTTCCCGAGCACCTCGATATAGGACGTGTCGACCTGGCGCCAGTCGTCCCGCGAGAGCGCTTCGAGCGCCTTGCGATCGTTCGCGGCATAGGCGGACTGCAGCCTGTCATAGAAGGCGTTCACGGTTGCGAGGCCGGCGTCGCCCCGGAGCACGAGCCGCGTTTCCTCGGACCCGGCCCGGCCGCCCTCGTGCACATGCGCGGAGTAGTCGCGCCATTGCGCGTCGATGTCCCGTGCGGCCGCCGCCGCCTGGGCGCTCGCGTCGTCGATGGCAACCAGGTCAGCGAGCACCTCCGAGAGCCGGGATGCGGTCTTCTGAAGCCGGGTCAGGATCGCCCCCAGCGAGACCATCGGGCGCAGCGATTCCCGATGCTCGAATTCGAGCGCCGACATGCCGAGCGCCGCGGAGTATCGCACCGCCATGGCGCCCATCACCACGGCCGACGCCGCGAATATCACCAGCAGCAAGAGCTGCGTCCTGATCGCCAACCCGCCGAGCATCGAAAGCCCTCGTCCTTTTCCCCAAGGCTACCTTATTAGCATTTTGGAATATGTTTGGATAGGAACTGGAGCACTCCCGACTTGACAGGCGCAGCGGCCTGGACGACCTTTCGGGTCCGAACGCCGAAACGCGATTACCCATGCCGGAAAACAACCAGCGCCGCAGGCCGACCATCATGTCCCACGTGGCGGCGGGACGCATGCCGGAGTTGCGGGCCAACGCCCGCCGCGCCGCGCCCCTGCTGAAGGCGATGGGCAATCCCTCGCGGTTGATATTGCTGTGCCGGATCGCGGAGGGCGAATGCTCGGTGAGCGAGATGCAGCGGGCGATCCGGCTTTCGCAGTCCGGCATCTCCCAGCACCTCGCGCTCCTGCGGCGCCAGGGCGTGGTCACCGCGCGCCGGGAAGGCCAGGCGGTCTTCTATTCGCTTTCGAGCCCCGGTGTTGCCACCATCATGGCAACGCTGCAGGAGGTGTTCTGCACGCACCCCGGGCGCCAGGCCGCGCGACGCTAGATGTCCGCCTCGATGAGGTGGCCCTTCTCTTCCATCCATGCGCGCCGTCCCGCCGCCTCGCCCTTGGCCATCAGCAGCTTGAAGACGCCCTGGGCGAGCTCGCGCTCCGGGCCGTCGAGGCGCATCTCGATGAGCCTGCGCGTGTCGGAGTGCATGGTGGTCTCGCGCAGCTGCTCCGGGTTCATCTCGCCCAGCCCCTTGAAGCGGCCGATGTGGACGAGATTCTCGCGGATGCCTTCGTCGCGCAGCTTCTCGAGCAGCATGTCGCGCTCGCTCTCGTCGAGCGCATAGAGGCGGCGTTCGCTCTTCACCTTGCCGTGGGGCGCCACGCGGATGGCGTAGAGCGGCGCCTGCGCGATGAACACATGGCCGCGCTCGATCAACTTCGGGAAGTGGCGATAGAAGAGGGTGAGCAGCAGCGTCTGGATGTGCGAGCCATCGACGTCGGCATCGGCCATGATGATGACGCGCCCATAGCGCAGGCCCTCGAGCACCGAGTCCGGCGCGTCGTAGCCGTGCGGGTCGATGCCCAGCGCCACCGCGATGTCGTGAACCTCGGTGTTCGCGTAGAGCTCCTTCGCGTCGACCTCGAAAGTGTTCAGCACCTTGCCCTTGAGGGGCAGGATCGCCTGGTACATGCGGTCGCGCGCCTGCTTGGCGGAGCCGCCGGCCGAGTCGCCCTCCACCAGGAACACCTCGTTGCGCGTCATGTCCTGCGACTCGCAATCGGTGAGCTTGCCGGGCAGCACCGCGACGCCGGAGCCGCGGCGCTTCTCGACGACCTTGCCGGCCTTCTGCCGCGCGGTCGCCGCGGTGATCGCGAGCTGCGCGATCTTCCGGGCTTCCTCGATGTTCTGGTTGAGCCACGCATCGAGCGGATCCTTCACGCGCGACACGATGAGCTTCACCGCATCACGCGATGAAAGGCGCTCCTTGGTCTGTCCCTGGAACTGGGGGTCGAGGAGCCGCGCCGAGAGCACGTAGCGCAGCGGCTTCCACACGTCCTCGGACTGGAGGCTTACGCCGCGCGTGAGGAGCTCGTGGTGCTCGCAGAATTCCTTGACCGATTCATAGACGGCGTTGCGCAACCCGGCTTCGTGGGTGCCGCCGAGCGCCGTCGGGATCAGGTTCACGAACGATTCGCCGGCGCCCCCCGATTCCGCCCACGCGATCGCCCAGGAGCAACCCTCGCCCTGCGCGAAGGTGCCGTCGTCGGCGCCGCAGTAGGACTCGCCCGCGAAGATGGGGCTCACGTAGCCGTGGGCGTCCTCGATCTGCTCGCGCAGGTAAGCGCTCAGGCCGCCTTCGTAAACCCAGTCGCGCTGGTCCTTCGACGCCTCGTCGACGAGCGTCACGTGGAGGCCCGGCAGGAGCACGGCCTTCGCGCGCAGCAGCAGCTCGAGGTCGCGCCGCGCGACCTTCGGCGAGTCGAAGTACTTCCCGTCGGGCCATGCGCGCACCCACGTCCCGGTTTCCTTCGGGCCCGCCTTGCCCACCTTGTGCAGCTTCTCGACCGTCTCGCCGTGCTCGAACGCGATCGCGTACACGGCGCCTTCGCGCTTCACGCGCACTTCCATCCGCTTCGAGAGCGCGTTCGTGACCGAGACGCCGACGCCGTGGAGGCCGCCGGAGAAGGCGTAGGCGCCGCCGCCCTTCTTGTCGAACTTGCCGCCGGCATGCAGGCGCGTGAAGACCACCTCGACCGTGGGCGCCTTCTCGACCGGGTGCGGGCCGACCGGGATGCCGCGGCCGTCGTCTTCGACGCTCACCGAGCCGTCCGAGTGGAGCGTGACCGTCACGTGCTTCGCGTGTCCGGCCAGGGCCTCGTCCGCGGCATTGTCGATCATCTCCTGGATGATGTGCAGCGGGCTGTCGGTGCGCGTGTACATGCCCGGCCGCGCGCGCACGGGCTCGAGGCCCTTCAGGACCTTGATGGACTGCTCGTCGTATTTCATTCGGTGGGTGATGCAGGGGTGTAGCCCGCAATTTTACCGGCTAACCCGGGCGGTTCAACGAATATCGAAGATCGATAATTGACTTGCTGATGATCGATATTTGAGTTATCGTTCATCGATAAGACTCTACGATGATTCCGATGCCACAAACCTCGCCCGCACTGCCCATCGCCCACGTCGCGCTGCGCCTTCTGCTGGTTCTCAACTGGCTCGCGGGCGCCGCCATCCTGGCGCTGCTGGCCTTCAGCATCACGCACGAGCAGTGGACCTTCACCGCGCTCGGCGTGCCGCCGTCGCCGGAGACCCGGGCGCTGATGATGGGCATGCGCGCGATCGCGGCGCTGGGCCTCGTCGCCATCCCGCTCAACCACGCCGTTCTCGCGCGGCTCCTTGCAACGGTCGAGACGGTGCGAAGAGGGGATCCCTTCGTCGTCGCGAACGCAAACCGCTTGCAGGTGATCGCCTGGGTGATGCTCGGGCTGCAAGTCCTGAGCGTGGTGATCGGCACGATCGGCAAGGCCGTGTCGACGCCGGCTCATCCCCTGCATCTCGACGCCGGCTTTTCGACGAGCGGGTGGCTCGCCGTGCTCCTGACGTTCATCCTCGCCCGCGTCTTCGCCGAAGGAACGCGCATGCGTGAAGACCTGGA
This sequence comes from Usitatibacter sp., assembly GCA_035656735.1. Lineage (GTDB taxonomy): Bacteria > Pseudomonadota > Gammaproteobacteria > Burkholderiales > Usitatibacteraceae > Usitatibacter. Next base: position 10,117 of record DASRRY010000051.1, read on the forward strand.
AGGGACGGTCTGATGGCGATCGCCGTGCATCTCGACGCCATCCTTCACGAGCGCCGGATGACGCTCACGCAGCTCGCCGAGCGGGTCGACATCACGCTCGCCAACCTGTCGATCCTCAAGACCGGCAAGGCACGCGCCATTCGTTTCTCGACGCTCGATGCGATCTGCCGGGCGCTGCAATGCCAGCCGGGCGACTTGCTCGAATTCCAGCCGGATTCCGCCGCGGCCGGGTAACCCCGCACCACATGAGTCACGCGTGCGGGTCGCTTTCCACCTCGAGTGCCACGAGCAAGCGGGCGACCATGTTGTAGGTCGCGATGGCGGCCGTGAGCTCCACGATCTCCGTCGTCGAGAAGCGCCGGCGCAGCTCGTCGAAGAGCGCGGCCGGGACCTCGACCTCGCGCGTCATCGCGAGCGCGTAGCGAATGACGAGGCGTTCGTCGTCGCTGAACGCGCGCTCACGCGAGGCGGCATCGGGGTCCGCCATCTTCGCGCGCAAGGCGTCGTCGCCGCCGGCCTTCACGTATTCGGGCCAGTGGTGCGAGAACTCGTATTCGGCGCCCGTCGTCCGCGCGACGGTGCAGATCGCAATCTCCCGCAGCTTCGCGTCGAACGCCATCTCGCGGCGCACGGCACCGAGGAACACGTTCCACGCACGGGCGAGCGGTTCGCTCCAGAGCAGCGCGCGATCGAGGTTCAGCAGCTTGCCGCCGCGGCGCGCGAGGATCGCGTCGACCAGCGCGGGCTCGCGCAGCGCCGCTTCCGGCGTCCAGGAGGGAATTCGCATCGGGGTTCTCCGTCGAAGGCGGGAGAGCGTAGCAAACACGCTATAATCGAGCTCTTCGACCCGGAGAGGTGGCAGAGTGGTCGAATGCGGCAGACTCGAAATCTGTTGATGGTTTATTCCATCCGGGGGTTCGAATCCCTCCCTCTCCGCCAAACAGCAAAAACCGATGCGCTCCCCGCATCGGTTTTTTTTTCGGTCGCGTCCTACGGCACGAGAGACCCGGCGGCGCTATTCGCGGCCGTCCATTCGAAGGTGTTTCCGCCCAGGTTGTGGCGCGTCCAGAGCCTTCCGCACGCGCGGCACTTGTGGATCACATCCGCGTCCAGGAACGAGTGAACGTAAAGGTCGGCGTGGCCCACGATCTTCGCGGGCCCCGAGGCGCAATTGGTACATGCCCTTTGCATGGAAGCTCCCTCGGCCTTTAGCGGCCGCTCACCTGCATGCGCAGCCCCGGGCCGAAATGAGGCCTGAGCTGCGGGAAGAAGCCCTCGAGCTCGCCGTCGCGCACGAAGGAAAGCACGACGACGTTGCGTGTCTCGCGATCGCCCTCGAGCACCGCGCGATCCAGCATGGCGAGGATCGTCGGCAGCTCGCCATCGAACCGCCATTCGTCCGTCCGTCCGAGCTCGCCCAGGCATCGGCCCACGTGCGTCAGGACATCGCCCATGTACACGTGCGGAATCAGCGTGCCGTACGCGCCGACGTGTCGGCGATGCGCTTCGGCGAGAGTGCCCGAGGCCCCGCACAGCAGCGCTGCCAATTCACGATTGTTCATGGTGCCATCTCGCCCGTGAGGGGCATGTGCAGCTTTGACCCTGCCCGGGGCGGTTCGGTCGGTCCGCACGAAAATATAATTGGCCGCGCCGATGGCGATTAAGTCGTTGATTTGACGTCTGGTTCACGAATCGGCCGCAATGCGTGGGGCGGCAGTGTCGCGCAAGCGCGGCGCGCGCGCTGTCCGCAGGCATGCCCCGCGCGCGCACTTAGCATTGCGCTCGCGGCCCTGCGGGAACATGCGCGCGAACACCGCTCGCCCGCGGGGAAATTCTCTTGCAATTGGAATGTCTCCGGCAGTCATCGTGTGAATGGCTTCACACGTTAGGGCGAGATGCGAGTGCTATGTTGCGCGCCATGATTCGATACCGTGTGTGTTCGCGGGTCGTCGCCGTGGGGGAGGACCTCTACCATGTGGCCGTCACGGCCACGCGCGAGGACGCGCCTCGCGATGGCGTCATCTCGCGGCGGCAGGAATGCGGCTCGCGCCATGGCGCGGAGCAGATCCGCGAGATCCTGACCAACCAGGTGACCGCTGCCGTGATGGCGGTGGGCGGGCGCGTCATCGCGTTGGAGGCGCAGTAGCCATGCCGATGCGCGAATCGGCCATGCGCCAGCCCGAGCCGATCGCGGAGGAGCTGTCGTCATTTCCCGACGTGGTGCCCTTCGCCACCGCGGCCGCGCCGATCACGTGCCGCCAGGGATCGCACGCTTATATCGCGCGCCAGCTCGCGTTCCGCCACGGGCGGCTGCTCTTCATCGATCCGCGCACGGGCCAGCTGGGCATCGCGCGGTTGCAGGCAGGCGAGGGCGTCGATGCCCGCCAATATCCCGACGCCGGCACCGCGGTCATCATGTTCCTCGGCAGCATCGAGGCGATTGACGCGGATTGACGTGTCGGAGGTCACCGACACGCGGGCAGGCCATCGGCCGCGAGGCGGAGGAGCGGCATTCTGATCGCCGCCTACGCACCGCTCGTGATTTGCTTGACGCATGAGCACCGCCCCTTCCGAGATTCCCGCCGCGCGGCCCAACCCCTGGGACAACTGGCGCGTGCGCCTGGACCTGCAGGGCGAGGTCATGTTCTGGACGACCAAGCTGCAATGCTCCGACGACGAGCTGTTCCGTGCGGTGGCCGAGCGCGGAGCGGTCGCGAAGGACGTCGCGGCGTTCCTGCGCGAGCAGCGTCGCGGAGCCGCGCAGGCCGACTGAGCGTGGCGACCCTTGCGTAAGGAATCCCAGGAAGACCAGGTTCCCGGGGGCCGCCGCCGTGGCCCGCCCGCCATGCCGTCCTCCGTGCGCGTGCCGGACTATTGGCGCATCGACCTGGCCCAGCCCTGGCAAGTGCGCTTCTGGACGCGCGAGTTCGGCGTGAGCGAGGTGGAGCTGCGCGAAGCGTTGCGCGAGGCGGGCGACCAGGTCGGTGAGGTGCGCGCGCGGCTCGAGCGGCGCTGATTCAGCCGCGGCGCAACTCGTAACGCTGCGCATATTCCGCGACGATGTCCTCGAGGATGCCGCGGCAGGCGCCGCCGCAATCGGCAGGCAGGGCGAGGCTCCAGTTGGCGCCCTGGGGCACGCTCTCGCCCCCCATGCAGGGAAGCTCGAGAAAGCAGGCCGGGCATTCGCGCGGCTGGCGGCGCCTGAACTCGCGCGCGATGAGCACATAGAGCTCGCTCGCCGTGACGAGCGATCTGGGTTTGTCATTCATGTTTTCGGGTGTCCTCGGCGTTCGTGAGGTCTGACCCGTTGGAGCCGTGCGCGCCGCGCGAGTGCGGGCGCCGCGTGTTGCCGATGTCATCCCCGGCTGCACACTCCTACGATTTGCTGTAGGAAAACGCCGTGATGCGCCGCCCGATGTCGTACAGCCGGTCGCGCCAGGGCTCGATGCGATAGCCATGCTCGCGCGCCTTCTCCTCGCTGACGCCGTCGTCGTACGGCACCTCGCCGAACGTGACCGATGACGCGGCGGTGTCCAGCACCGCGAACTGCGCGAGCTTCATCGCGCGCTTTCGCGATGCGTCGACGGACCCGGGATTCACGAAGTACTCGCGATCGGCGCGCAGCGTGACCGTGCCGCCACTCGCCTGGAGATCCACTTCGTGCACGGCACTGCCCTCGATCTCGTAGACCTTCTGCTCGTGGGTATGGCCGTAGAAGCATACGGTGCGCCCGGGAAAATCGGCGCGAAGGTAAGCCACGTTCTCCTGCAGGTGCTTCGGTTGCGTCATGTACTGCTGCACATCGCGCACGCCGCCGTGCGTGAGCAGGTAGCGATCCTCGATGCGTGCATGGGAAGGCAGCGCGCGAACCCATGCGGCGGTCTCGGGCATCAGCGTGCGGCGCGTTCGTTTCAGCGCGTGCATGGCCTTGTTCGAGCAACGCTCGAACCCGAGGCGGCCGGTGCCGATGAGGTCGTGGTTGCCGGCGATGCACACCGCCTCGCGCTGGCGAAGGCGCGACGCGCATTCGTCGGGATCCGCGTTGTAGCCGATGACGTCGCCCACGCAGAGCAGGCGCGAGACCGACATCCCGTCCAGCCGCTCGAGCACGGCCTGGAGGGCCTCCCGATTGCCGTGGATGTCGCCTAGGAGGCCGTAGAGCGCCATTGCCGCACGAGCGAGAGGAGCTGGTCGCATGCGCGATCCCAGCGCTGGAGCATGCGTCCCGAGAGGAAGCTCACCCACGGTCCCGGGTCGCTCCACGCGAAGACGTTGTAGACGTTGCGCGAAAGCACGATCGAGGCGAGCCACGAGCCGAGCGTCGCCTCGCCCCGGGCGGCGAGCGCCCGGTAGGCGGCGAAGTCGAGATGCAGCGACAGCCAGCGCCGCCGCGTCGCGTAGCGGCTGGCCTCCCATTGCGCGCCGTCCACCAGGAAGTCGTACGCCGCGCGCATGAGGTTCACGCCGTTGCAGGCGCCGAGGTAGTGCCAGAGCGTGTAGCGCGCGTTGATCTCGAGCAGGTACCACTCGCCGCTGCGCGGGTCGCGCTTGAAGTCCATCTTGAAGATGCCCTTGAGCGGCAGGCGCGCGGCGACCTGGCGCCCGAGCTGGTCGAGCGAGCTGTCGTGCGCGAGCTCGATGAACGCGCTCTCGCCATCCACCGGCGGGTACGTGCGGATCTTGCGGCCGACGAAGGACACGAGCACCTGGCCCTGGCCGTCGGCGAGGCCGTGGAACGACCACAGGCACTCTTCGCCCCCGGGGATGTACTCCTGGAAGGTGAGCTGCTCGCGGAAGAGTGCGACCACCGGATCGCCCAGCACTTGCGCGCCGCATTCGAACACGCGTGCCTTCGCGTCGCCGGGGAAGAGGCGCTCGCGCAGCTGCGAGCCGCACCAGTCCACCTTGACGCTCGGCTTGATGAGCACGGGCCCCGGAGTGCCCGCGAGCGTGCCATGGCCGGTGCCGTCCCACGCGAGCTCCTGCGGCACGGGCAGGCCGCGCGCCTGGCCGAGCGCCTGGAAGCGGTCCTTGGCGATGAGTGCCCGGCCGATGTCCGGATCGTTCAGCATCAAGAGGAAATGCCGCTGCAGCCTTTCGCGGTGCGCGTAGATGAGCTCCAGCGCATCGTCGCTGCCGTACATCAGCGGCACGCGCCGGCCGTAAAGGTTGCACAGGCGATCTCCGACGGCCACGAGGGAATCGACGGCGGCTTCTGCCTGCTCGAGGGGAGGCAGCACGCATTTGCCGATGCAGTAGCGCGAGCCGAACACGGCGTCGCGCGGATCGGTCGAGGCGACGATCGCCTGCAGGCCCGCGAGCCCGAGCGTGCGCACGAGATTGATCCCGCCCATGAGCACGACGGGCAGGCGCTTCAAATCCAGACGGTGCAGCGGCAGGTCGAGGTCGTGAGCCATGGATCGAAGTTCTTGTAGGAGTGAGGGAAATGCTAGTGAAAGCTCGATGCACCCTCATGGTGGAGGGATCGCCACAGGGTGGTCCGGATGGACTAGTCCGCAAGAGCGGATCCGAAAAGACCGCTCCGTACGCTCCAAGCATCGACTGTGCGGAGGCCCGAATGCTCGTAGCGATCCACCAGCCCACCTTCTTCCCCTGGCTGGGTTATCTCGACCGCATGGCGCAAGCGGACCTCTTCGTGATCCTGGACCACGTGCAGTTCGAGCGGCGCAACTACCAGAACCGCACGATGATCCGGCTCGAGGACGAGGCGCGCTGGCTCACGGTGCCCGTGGTGCAGCTCTCGCAGAAGGAAAAGATCATCGACAAGCGGGTGGACAACCCGCCCGAGGCCGAAGGCAATCGCTGGTGGGGCCCCAACAGCTTCAACACGCTCAAGTACGCGTACCGCAAGGCACCCTTCTTCGAGGCGTACGCCGCGGAGCTGCGCGACATCTTCCACGCGCGCTGGGACAAGCTCCTCGAGCTGGACATGGCCACGCTCGAGTTCCTGCGCTCGAAGCTCGACATCACGACGCCCCTCCTGCGCAGCTCGACGCTGGCACCCGAAGGCCAGCGCTCCGAGCTGCTGCTGGACATCTGCCGGCGCGTGAAGGCCTCCGCCTTCCTCGGCGGAATGGGGGGCTCGAGGGCGTACCTCGATGCGCAGGCTTTCGACGCCGCGCGCATGGGCGTCAGGTGGCAGGACTTCACGCACCCCGCTTATCCGCAGCACGGCGAGGCTCCCTTCATCAAGGGACTGTCCGCGCTCGACCTGCTCTTCAACTGCGGCCCCGAGAGCGCACGGATCCTGCGCCAGTGCCGCGACCGGGCGAACGATGAGCTCCTTGCCGCCGCCTGAGTCCGCGCAGCGCTGGTACGAAGACAAGGTTCGCACCTATGGCTTCGACCATCGCGGCCTGGGCTTCCGCAGCCGCTCCTCGCAGATCAAGCGCTTCGAAGCGCTCCTGGGCGTCGGAGACCTGGACGGGCAGCGCGTGCTCGACGTGGGCTGCGGCTTCGGCGACCTGCTGGCGTTCCTGCAGGAGCGCGACATCGCCCCGGCCTATACCGGGATCGACGTCTGCGAGCCGATGGTGCGCAGGTGCATCGAGCGCTTCGGCGAGACCGGGCGCTTCGAAGTGGCGGACGTGCTGGATTACGAGCCGCGCGAAACGTACGACTACGTGCTCGCGAGCGGTCTCTTCGGCCTCGATGCCGACGGCGTGCGCGAGCGCATGTTGCCCACCCTCGAGCGCATGTCGCGCTGGGCCCGCATCGGAGTGGCGGTGAATTTCCTGAGCGCCGCGTATCCGGATCCGGCGGAGAACCGCATCTACGTCGAGCCGGGCAAGGCGCTCGAGGTGGCACTGACGCTGGCGCCCGCCGTGCGGCTGGACCATACCTACCTGCCGAACGATTTCACGTTGTACCTCTACCGTAGCCCCCAGTGGGCCTCCGACTCCGAAGCGAGGAACGCATGAAAAGAGCCACCGAAACCGAAGTCCGTCCGCTCGGACGTTCCCTCGCCTCGCGCTATTCCGGCCAGACCATCGTGGCGATCGGCGCGCACCCCGACGATCTCGAGATCGGGATCGGCGGCACGCTCGCGAAGCTGGCACGGGTGGGCGCACGCGTCGTCATGGTCGTGGCCTCGATCCCGAAGGACTTCGACGTGCGCATCGACGAGGCGCGGCGCGGCGCGGAGATCCTCGGCTGCGAGCTCAAGCTGCTGGTGGAGGATGGTCCCAAGCGGCTGGAGGACATCAAGACCTGCGAGCTGGTGGGCATGCTGGACGCCGTCGTGCGCGAGTACCAGCCGGCCGCGATGCTCACGCACAGCTCGGTGGATTTCCACAACGACCACCTGCTCATCTACAACGCCTGCCTCCCCACCCAGCGCCACGGGTTCTTCGACTTCATGTCGTACCACCCGACCAACTGCCGCCCCGTGCCGATCCCGTTCCACCCGAAGGTTTACGTGGACGTGACCGAGACCATCGACGCCAAGATGCATGCGATCACCGCCCACGCGAGCCAGTTCGGCGGCCGCGGCCTGGATACCGAGATGTATCGCGAGTTCGCCCACGTGCAGGGCCGCCTCATCGGCGTGCCGTACGCCGAGGGCCTGGAGGCAGTGCGGATGGTGATGGCTTAGCCGTTCGTCCCGCCCGGCTCGCCGTTCGTCCTGCCCAGGACTGCGGCATGGTTCATTGCGCCCGGCCGCCGGTATCATGTCGCGGCCATGATTCCGTCCCGACGCCGTCCACGCCGATCCCCCGGGGGCTTCACGCTCATCGAGATGGTCGTGGTGCTCTTCATCCTGGGCATCGTGATCTCGATGGCGGCCGTGCTCACGCGCGGGGTCACCGCGGCGCAGAAGCGCTCGATCACCGCCGCGCGCCTCGCCACGGTCGACGCGGCGCTCGTCCAGTTCGCGCAGCAGCAGCGGCGGCTTCCATGCCCGGCCGACGGCACGCGCCCCGGAACCGCGACCACGGCGCCCATTCCCGGTGACGAGGGAGCGCGCACCGCGGCGGGATGCACCGCCGCGGGCGGCAACTACGAGACCAACGGCGTCGTGCCGTGGCGCATGCTCGGGCTGACCGAGACCGACGCGACCGACGGCTGGGACCACCGCATCACGTATCGGATCGATCCGCGATTGGCTGCCGACTCGGCGCTCGACATGTCGTGGTGCGATGCCGCCGGCAGCGAGGCACCGACGGCGCCCGCCGCGCCGCGCGCGTGCACGGCCGGCTGCACGAGCACGCTCCTCACGAGCTGCACACCGCCCCTCGCATTTCTTGTGACCAAGGGTCTCACCGTCCGTAACGTGGCCGGCACGGTGGTCATGGATCCATCGGGCAATCCGAACACGGGCGCTGCCTATGTTCTCGTGAGCGCCGGAGAGACGGGCGGCGGCGCCTACCTCAACACGGGCGTCCTCGGCGCGAGCACGCTCACCGACGGCACCGAGGAGCAGAAGAACTACGCGAGCGGGAGCTACGTTTCCGCCGCGCTCACCTACTACGTCGACGACGGCATCAGCGACGCGAGTGGCATCACGCACTTCGACGACGTCGTCCTGCGCCCGTCGCTCATGAACGTGATCACGCGGGCGGGCCTGGGACCTCGCGCCCATTGAACATGCGCACGACCCAGCGCGGGGCCGGCGGCGTGATGATCGGCGTCGTGCTCGTGCTGGTCGTGCTCGTGCTGCTGGCGGTGCGCGTGCTGTCGCGCGTCGGCGATTCGGCGGCAGACCGGAACCAGACCCTGGCCAGCCTCTCGCGCGCCGCCGACGCGCTCGACCAGTACGTCGCGGGCGGCGGCATCAACGCGCGCCTGCCCTGTCCCGCGGATCCGTCCGCGGATACGGGAGTCGAGGTGCCGGCATCGGCCAAGACGTGCACCTTTCCGGCGGGGACGCTGCCCTGGCGCACCATCGGCCTGCGGCGGGACGACGCCTACGATGCGTGGGGACGCAAGCTTTCCTATCGCGTGTACACCGACAACGGCTCGAAGGGCAGCCTCGTGCAGCCGGGCGGCCCGAGCCTCGTCAACTGCTACGCGGATACGCACGCGGGCGGCGGGACCGATTCCAACGGCCAGTGCAGTGCCAGCCATACGACGAGCAGCTTCGACGTGCTCAAGAAGAAGGGCGGCCTCGACCTCACCGACTTCGGCACCGATCACACGAAGAACAACAACGACCCGACCGCGTATGTCGTGATCAGCCACGGTCCGACCGGGCTCGGCGGCTACACGGTTTCGGGCGCGCTGGTCGTGGGGGCCGCGGGCGTGGGGCCCAGCGGCGACGAGCGCAACAACACGCGGGACACCGGACCGTTCACGCTCGAGGCATGGTCCGATCCGGACACGGCGGCCGACCTCAATACGCATTTCGATGACCTGCTCGTGTATCGCACCGTGAGCGACCTCGCGAAGCGCGCCGGGCTGGATGCACGGGCCTGGGGCGTCACGAGCCTCACCTTCGATCCAGGCACGATCGCCCTGGGCGGGGGCACCGCCGATCCCGCCGTCGTGGACACGGGGACGAATACCCTGACCTACGGCGCGACGACCATCACCGGATTCAGCGCGGGCACCGCGACGGACATCTCGTACGACACCACCAACGGCAACTCCGGCATCGGCGTGTATGGCGGCGGCAGCGCGAGCCTCATTTCGTCCGCCACCAACGACTCGATGCACATCGGCCTGGGAGGCGCCGCGCGCCAGTTCGCGATCACGCTCAACGATTTCAATACGTTCTTCGGCGTGGTGTTCGAGACCGTGGAGCTCAAGTTCTACAACGGCACCAGCGGCACGCCCGTGCTCACGTCGCAGAAACTGGCGTGCAGCGCAACCGTGGGTCAGCTGTCGACCCTTTCCGTCAACGTCGGGCAGGATTTCACCCGGGTCGAGGTGACGCCGTTGTCGACCACGGTCTTCGGCTTCACGGTTCCCACGACCTTCGCCATCTCCGCGATCTCGGTCTGCCGGGCCGGGGTCACCTGCACGACCGCCATCGCCGGCTCGGGCGTCACTTGCCCATAGCAGCTCGTGACAATGGTAACGACACGGGCACATGGGCGCGTTGACGCCGTTCCCCGCCGCCCTTAGCCTGCAGGCATTCCCAGACTCGGGCCGCCCGGGCATGCGCGCGCGTGGATTCACCATCGTTGAGCTCGTCATCGTGCTCGCCATCGCCGCGCTGGTCCTGGCGATGACCCTGCCCATGGTCAACCGCTACATCGACCGCGGCAAGGTCTCGCAGGCTGTCTCGGACCTTGCCGAGATGTCCAAGGTGATCCGCGACTACGAGAAGACCCATGGCATCCTGCCCGACTCGTTGTCCACGGTCGGCTACGAGGGGCGCGCGGACCCATGGGGCTATGCCTACCAGTTCTTCAACCTGCGCACCTCGCACGGCAACGGCCAGGCCCGCCAGGACAAGATCCTGCGCCCGCTCAACTCCGACTTCGACCTGTACAGCGTGGGACCGGACGGCGTGACCCTTCCCTCCCTTTCGAAGCCCGAGAGCCGCGACGACATCGTGCGCGCCCGTGACGGCGCCTTCGTCGGCCCCGCCGCCGAATTCGACCCGATGTGAAGACCGTCATCTCCGATTTCCTGCGCACGAGCATCGGACGGCGGCTCTTCATGCTGTTCGCCGTGTCGGCGCTGTTGCCCCTGGCCGTCGGCGCCTTCCTCTCGCTCACGCAGGTGCGTGCGCTGCTCATGAAGCAGGGCGAGCAGCGCGTGGCCGCGCTCGCGAAGACCTACGGCATGGGACTCTTCGAGCGCCTGCTGCTCGCGGCCGATGTCGCCGTGGCCACGGCGCACAACCCGACGCTCGGCAGCGGCGCGGAATCCCTCGCGCCGAAGACCTTCGAGTCCCTCGAGATCCGTCGCGGCACCGAGCGCCAGCCGATCCTCGCGGGCCTCGCCGGGCCCGAATTGCCCGAGCCAGCGCAGGCGCGATTGCGGGCGGGCAAGCACGCGATCCTCGTGACCGATGCCTTCCGCTCGCCGCGCGTGTACCTCGCGGCGCCCGTCGACGAAGCCTCCCGCGTCATCGTGGTGGGCGAGGTGAAGGCCGATTACCTCTTCGGCTCCATCGCGGAGCTCCCCGCGCTCACCGACTTCTGCGTGGTCGAGGACGGCAGCTCCCGCGTGCTCTTCTGCTCCGCACCCATGGACGAGTCGGTGCTGCGCGCGCCGCGCCTCGCCATGGTGTCGCGGCTTCCCGAGATGACCTGGCGCCGCGGCGACGTGGACTACATCTCGCGCACCTGGATGCAGTTCATGCGCGAGGCGTTCGGCACCGACGACTGGGCCATCGTGGCGAGCCAGCCGCAGGACTCCCAGCTCGCGGGTGCCCGGCAGTTCGCCCAGCTCTACATTCCCGTGATCGGGCTGGCGCTCCTCTTCGCGGCCTGGCTCGCGGTGCGGCAGTCCCGCAACATCGTGCGCCCCGTGGAGCTCCTCGCCGAACGCGCCCGCGGTGTCGCGCGCAACGACTTCGGCACGCGCCTGGGCCTGGAGCGCAACGACGAGTTCGGCGAGCTCGCGGGCGCGTTCGACCAGATGACCGAGCGGCTCGGCCGCCAGTTCGCCTCGCTGCAGGCGCTCTCCGAGATCGACCGGCACATCCTCTCGAAGAACACCGAGGAGGTGGTGCGCTCCGTCATCGGGCGCATGGCCGAGATCTCGGGCGCGGACCTGGTCACCGTGACGCTCTTCGACCACGAGAACCGCAGCAACGCGAGAACCTACTTCCGCACGGCGGAGGGCGTCTCCATGGAACGCCGCGACCTGCCCGCGGAAGACCTGGCGGCGCTCACGGCGATGGAAGACGACTTCGACGTGGACCTGCAGTCCGGCGGCGAGAGCTTGCCGAGCTACCTCGAGCGCGCGCGTGACGACCACATGGCCTGCGCGTTCGTCCAGCGCATCGTCTGGCGCGACGACGTGTGCGGCGTGCTGGTGCTGGGCTTCCGCTCGGGCATCCGCGCCACGGCCGAGCAGCGCGAGCGCGCCCGCGAGATCTCCGACCGCGTGGCCGTGGCGGTATCCTCGGCGTGGCGCGACGAGCAGCTCTACCAGCAGGCCCATTTCGACTCGCTCACGGGACTGCCGAACCGGCTGCTCTTCAAGGACCGCCTCGAGCGCGAGGCGGAGCGCAGCCGCCGCGACGGCTCGACCTTCGCCGTCCTCTTCGTCGACCTCGACCACTTCAAGAACGTGAACGACAGCTTCGGCCACAGCGCGGGCGACGCCGTGCTGCGCGAGGCGGCGAGCCGCGTGGCCCTTTGCGTGCGCGCATCCGACACGGTCGCGCGCTTCGGCGGCGACGAGTTCGCGGTGCTGATCACGGGCCTGCACCATCCGCAGGAGGCGTGGCTGCTCTCCGAGACCGTCGTCGAGCGGCTCTCGACCGCATTCGAGGCGGGCGGCCATACCTGCTTCCTCAGCGCGAGCGTGGGCATCGCGCTCTTCCCCGAGGACGGCGAGTCGGCCGAGGCGCTGCTGAAGAGCGCGGACACGGCCATGTATCGCGCGAAGTCGGGCGGGCGCTCGCAGGTCGTGTTCTTCGAGGAGAAGATGAACTCCGAGGCGGTCTCGCGCCTCACGCTGGACCGCGAGCTGCGCGGGGCGCTCGAGCGCGAGGAGCTCACGCTGCACTACCAGCCGCAGCTCGACCTCAAGACCGGCAAGCTCATCGCGGCCGAGGCGCTCCTGCGCTGGAACCGTCCCGGCCATGGCTTCGTTCCGCCCGCCCGCTTCATCCCGCTGGCGGAGCAGAGCGGCCTCATCGACCAGATCGGGCAGTGGACCATCGAGCGGGCATGCGCGCAGATCCATGCCTGGCACGCGGAGGGGATCCCGATCGAGCGCGTGGCGGTGAACGTCTCGCCGCGCCAGTTCCGCCGCCGTTCCATCGTGAAGCATTTGCGCGATGCGCTGGCGCGCCACCAGATCCCCGCGAGCGCGCTCGAGATCGAGATCACCGAGGGCCTCCTGCTGGAGCAGGGCCCGAGCGTCGAGGGCATGCTGCACGAGATCGCCGAGGCGGGGCATCCGATCGCGCTCGACGACTTCGGCACCGGCTTCTCGTCGATGTCCTACCTGAAGCGCTTCCCCGTGCACACGATCAAGATCGACCGCGTCTTCATCGAGGGCCTGGGCGGCGGTCCCGACTCCGAGGCGATCGTCGCGGCCATCATCGCCATGTCCCATGCGCTCGGGAAATCGGTGATCGCCGAGGGCGTCGAGACGCAGAAGCAGCTCGCCGTGCTGCGGCGCCTGGGCTGCGACGAGATGCAGGGCTTCCTGTTGTCTCCCGCCCTGCCGCCGGACGGCGTGGGCCAGCTCGTTCGCGCGCGCTCCGTCGCGCTCACGCTGGGCTGAAGGCTAGAGCGGCTGGCGCACCAGCGGCTTCACGAGCGTGTTGCCGTCCACCGCGAAGGTGGCGGTCGCGGTGCCATCGGCCGCGAACTCCACGCGCAGGCTTCCCGCCACGCTCAGCGTGAAGCGGCTGGCATCGTAAGGCGCCGCATAGTCGCTTCCGCCCGTGCGATAGAGCGCCCCTTCGAAGGCCACGCCGCTCTGCCACGCGGCCTGGGGCATCACGAGCCAGGTCGCCCGCGCCTGGGCGTCGTACGTGAACCACGTGGCGAAGACATGGTTGTCGGCGCTCTGCACGATCGACAGTCCCCAGCCCGGCTCCGCCGGATCGAACCAGAGGCCGCCATAGTCGTCCAGCGGCGAGAGCGGGGCCGAGAGCCACTTGGCGAGCGTGGCACCCGCGATGTCCAGGCGCGAGAAGTAATCGCGGTTCGCCGGGTCCGCGAGCTGGCCGCTGTTGCCGCAGGACGCGCTGCCGCCGCGCAGGGCGCCGCGCAGCACGAACTCGTGGCCGTCGAAGGTGAAGAGTCCCGAGCCCGAGCTGCCGGGCTCGGTGCTGCCGCTCGTCCACGCGGCCGTCGAATAGGAACCGGGCGCCGTGCCCACGGGATCCAGCGCCTGCCCGAGCGAGACCTTCTTCACGTCGCCCGACGGATGGTGCAGCGCCACGATGGGCGCGCCGGCCGCGAGCGGCGTCGCATCCCAGCCCGCGAACCATGCGCCCTCGGGCGGGCGGTCGCGCAGCCGCACCAGCGCCACATCCGTCGTGGCGTCGGAGAAGAGCAGCGCGGCGCCGCCGGTGAGCTGCTTGTAGGTCGCGGCGTCCTTGCCGTTGCAGCTCGACGCCTGGTAGAACCAGAACGTGTTGAGGGTCGCCGCGGCCGCATCCGAGTCGATGCAATGCGCGGCGCTGAGCAGGTAGGGCACCTGGCTCGACGCGTCGCCGTCGCTCACCAGCGTGCCCGAGCAGAGATAGGTCACGCCGTTCTCGGTGTAGAGCAGCTTGGCCACGGCGTTCGCCGCGCGCGCCAGGGCGGGATTCACGCTCGCCACGCACACCACGTTCTCCTCGCACGCCTGCGCGCTGCCGGGTCCCGTCGACTTGAAAAGGTGGGAGGGTGCGGCCACGAGGTGAGAGACGCTTTCCACGGCGATCGAGGGCTCGCCCGCGGCGCCCGCCGGGAGCCACAGCTCGATGAGCTGCGTGTCGCCTTCGGTCACGGGAGTCCAGAACACGCCCTGGAGCTTCGCCGAAGCCTCGATCGTCGCGGCATCGAGCGGAGAGGTGACCGGCGTCCCATCCAGGGCCGACACGCGCAGCTCCGCGCCGCGGGGCAGGCCGCGCAGCGCAAGCGCCACGCGCAAGGCGAGGGCGCCGGCGGACGTCACGCGCAGGTGCGTCGCTCGACCGCCGTCCGCCGTCGCGAACCAGGCGGGCGTCCTCGCGGAGGCTGCAGTCGCTTCCTGTGTCACGTCGCGCGCGACACCCACGCGCAGGCGCTTGTCGTCCGCGCCCTCGATCGCCTTCGGCGTGGCGGCCAGGGCGGGCATCGCCACGACCCAATCGCTCTCGCGCGGATACGACGCCGCGCGCATGGCGTTGCGATCCACGGCGCCCGGGAGGCTTAGCACCGCCTTGCCGCGCACGACGTGCTGCGCGTTGCCGGAGGCGGGCAACAGCACGACCATCAGCGCGAGCACGAAGCGTGTGGGACTCATGGGCTCTCCGGGCCGCGCGGCGAGCCTCCGCAGCGGAGGGGGCGGCCAAGGGGGCTCATTAAACTCCATTCCGCTGTGACGTGGTTCACGATTTTGGCGCCAAAAAGGCGGAAAAGTCAGGGACTTGCGTGTTTTGCGAAACGGAGCGCCGAAGCGCGTCCCGGCGCACGAGAGGGGCCGATCCTGCAAGGTTCGCGTCAGACCTCGCGCCCGAATCGACCTCGAAGCTGCGTGAGCTTGGCACGCAAACCCTTGATCGGCGCGGCCGTTAACGAAAGTTGACGAACCGCTCCGCGGAACGGAATCGCGGAGGCTTCCGGCTCTCCTGTCGCCGGGTTCCGCGTACAGGAAAGCCTACGAATCAGCGGGTTGGAAGCCCCGTTGGGACGGCGCGGCATTTCCACGCCAGGCGGCACCCCGTGGGGCGTGCGCCGTCGCGCCCTTCACCCATTCCCCCGAATACCGCGAATCCCTTAACGCGGGGCATCGCGAAGATGCCCGCGCGAAGCGCGCCTCGATCGCGCGAAACGTGATGCGCGACACATCGCCGGCGCGTGCAAGTTGCGCGCGCATTACGGCGGGTTGCAACTGTAAGCCCCTGTTTTTGCGCTTAGTGACCTGCTTCATACGGGTGCTTAGCCCGCGCGGGCGATGCTCCGTCCGCACGCAAAAGATTCCTATAACGACAACAACGGAGTGACAAAGAATGAAGCAGATCTACCGCGGGATCCTTGCCCTGGTTCTCGCCTGCGGCGCGGCCTATGCGCAGGACAAGCAGCCGCTCGAGTCCACGCTCGAGCAGCACAGGGTCGTGAAGGCCGGCGACGGCACGGAGAAGCTCGAGCCCGCCGCGGCGGTGAAGCCCGGCGACGTCATCGAGTACGACGCGATCTACCGCAACACGGGGCACGCGCCGTTGAGCGGGGTCACGGCGACGCTGCCCATCCCCTCGAACACCGAATTCGTCGCGGGAAGCGCGAAGCCCTCGAACGCGAAGGCGAGCGTCGACGGCCGCGCCTTCGCGGACATGCCGCTCGTGCGCAAGGTCGTGCGCGACGGGCGCTCCATCGAAGAGCAGGTGCCGGTGCGCGAGTACCGCTACCTGCGCTGGTATCCCGGCGAGCTCGGCGGCGACAAGAGCGTGAAGTTCAGCGCGCGCGTCCGCGTGCTCGAGAAATGAACCCATGAAGCCGGCGCCCGCGCCGGCTTCGCGCATTCCAACGCAACACCACACGCAACCGTACGGCAGTTCGAAAACAAAAGGAGAAATCATGAACACGAGCACGCAATCCGCAAGGGGAGGCCTCACGGGCCGACTGGGCGCGATCGTCTCGTTCGTCCTCGTCCTGGGCCTGATGTACACGCTCGGGATGGCGAACGCGCACGCCGCGCCGGCCGCGGGCACCGTGATCGGGAACCAGGCGACGGCGACGTATAACGACGCCGGCGGCACGGGGCGCACCGCGACCTCGAACCTGGTGACCACCACGGTCTCGCAGGTCAAGACCTTCACGCTCACGGCCGACGGTGCCCGCACCGCGGCGCCGGGCCAGACGGTCTACTACCCGCACACGATCACCAACACGGGCAACGGCACCGACACCTACACGTTGAATGCGATCGGCACGGGCGGCCTCTTCACCCACACGTCGCTCGCGTACTACATCGACGCGAACGGCGACGGCGTGCCGGACAACGCGACGCCGATCGCGACGACGGGTCCCCTCGCGGCGGGCGGCATCTTCCGCTTCGTCGTCGCGGGCACCGTTCCCGCGGGCGCCGCCATCGGCGCCACGGGCACGATGGCGCCCTCGGTCTCCGACACTTCCGGCGGTGGGGCCGTCACCAACACCGACACGACGACCGTCGCCTCGTCGGTGATCACGGTGACCAAGTCGCTCTCGAGCAACTCCGGCGCCTCCCCGGCCGGCCCGCTCACGGTGACGCTGTCGTACACCAACTCGGGCAACGCCGCCGCGACCTCGGTGCAGCTGACCGATGGGCTGCCGTTGGGCATGACGTATGTCGCGGGCTCGGGCCGCTGGAGCGTCTCGGGCGCCACCGCGCTCACCGACGCCAACGACGGCACCGAACAGGCGGGCTCCTTCCCGCCCGGCATCGACTTCCGCTCGGCGGGCGGCACGATCACCGCGCTCATCCCGTCGGTTCCGGCCGGCGTCTCGGGCACCGTCACGTTCCAGGTCAACATCGCCGCGAACCTCGCGCCGCAGACGATCAACAACACGGCGCAGTACCAGACCGCGACGCAGGCATCCAGCAACACCAACGCGGCGAGCTACACCGTCGTGCAGACCGCGAGCACCGTCGCCAACGGCTCCGCGGCGAGCTCGGTCAACGGCACGGGCGAGCCCGTGACGGTGGCGGCCGCCGGCGCCGGTTCCACGATCACGTTCAACGACTACGTGTGGAACCGCGGCAACGGCACGGACACCTTCGACGTCACGGTGACGGCCAACACGTTCCCCGCGGGCAGCACGGTCACGCTGCTGCAGCAGGACGGCGTCTCGTCGCTGCTCAACAGCGGCGGCGCGGCGGCTCCGGACACGGGACCCGTCCCGGGCCCGGGCGCGGCCTGTGCGGCCCCGCTGGTGAGCGACGGCACGTACTGCGGCTACAAGGTCGTGGTGCGCGTGACGCTCCCCGCGAGCGCTACGGGCGGGCCGTTCTCGGTCACGCTCACGGCGACCTCGGCGTTCGACAACACCAAGTCGGACACGGTGATCGACACGCTCACGGCCGTCACGTCCAACACCGTCGACATGACGAACAACACGGCGCGGACGGACTCGACGCCGGCCGGTAGCGCCGCCGCGGGCAACTCCGCGACGACGGGCTTCGGCGCGACGGGCGCCACCGTCATCGTCACGAACAATGTGACGCCGACGGGCGCGGGCAGCACGACCACGCGCTTCCAGCTCTTCGTGAACAACGGCGGCGCGGTGAACGACAACTTCAACCTGGCGGCCACGCTGGCGGCGTCGAGCAACGGCTCGGTGACCCCGCCCACGCTGCCGGCAGGCTGGAGCGTGCAGTTCTTCGCCGATGGCGGGGCGGGCAACTGCTCGTCGCTGGGTGCCTCGATCAGCTCGACCGGCACGCTGAACGCCGGCGCCAACCGGCTCGTCTGCGCGCAGGTCACCGTTCCCTCGACCACCTCGGGCACGGCGTACGCGGGCAACTTCGACTTCGACTTCACCGCGACGTCGACCACCAACGCCGCGGTGACGGACTCGATCCGCGATCGCGTGACGGTGGCGGCCGTGCGCAACATCACCCTGGCGCCGAACAACACGCAGCAGACGTTCCCCGGCGGCTCGGTGACCTACCTCCACACGATCACCAACTCGGGCAACGCCGCCGACACGGTGACGTTCGGCGCGAGCTGCCTCACGGACAGCCGCTCGGGCTCGGGCTGGACCTCCGCCGCGTACATCGACACGAACGCCAACGGCACGCTCGAGATCGGCACCGACACGCTGATCGCCTGCGGCTCGACCACGCTTCCGCTGGCGGTCGGACAGTCGGTGACGATCATCGTGCGCGTGTTCGCGCCGCCCTCGGCGACCGCGGCCGATCCGGCCAACGTGACGACGATCACCGGCACGTACGGTGCGTTCACCACGTCTGCGACGGACTCGACCACGGTGACCGACGGCCTCGTGCTGCTGAAGGAGCAGGTCGCGGTGAGCTGTGCCGCCGCCGGTCCGCATGCGGGATACACCACCGGCGCCATCCCGGCCGGCCCCGCGACCGCGCCCGGCCAGTGCATCGCGTACCGCATCACGGGAACCAACACCACCGCGGGGACGATCACGAATGTCGCGATCAGCGACATCGTGCCGGCCAACACGAAGATGAAGTTCTCGTGCAGCGGCAACGCTGCGGCGAACCCGACGGTCACGATCGGCGCGATGGCGGGCAGCTCCGCCGCCGATGGCGCCACGGGCACCGTCACCGCGAACGTGGGACCGCTGACCTCGACCCAGGCCGCGGTTCTCTACTTCTGCGTGCGGATCGACCCGTGACAACCGTGTCACTCCACCCGGGCTGCTCTGCCTCCCTGATGGCTCCCGGGTGATTTCACGGAGGCACCGGAAACGGTGCCTCCGCTTTTCGATGGTCCTTCCGGCAGAGGGACCAGCGAAAAGACCCACGACCACAAGACTTCGAAGACCGTGCATACAACGAGTGACATCAACGGCGGAAGGATTGCGGGAGGCGCGAAACGCGCCCTCGCGGCCTTTGCGTTGACGCTCGGCTTCGGCACGGTGTGCGCGGCGCCCGCGCCGGGCACCGCGATTCCCAACCAGGCGACGGCCACCGCGCAACAGGGCGTCGCGACGATGAGCGCCGCCTCGAACGTCGTCTCCCTCACCGTGGGCGCGGGCACGGTGACGGCGACCTACGGCGGCACGCTCGAGGCCAACCGTTCGATCGCCAACGTCACGGCGGGCACGACCGCCTATGCGCGCCACGTCCTCACCAACACCGGAACGGCGAGCGACACCTTCACGCTCTCGCTCGCCGATATCGGCGGCGACTACGCGTTCGCTTCCCTCGCGATCTACGCCGACGCCAACGACGACGGCCAGCCCGACAACGCGACGCCCATCGCCGCGCCCGTGACGCTCGCCGCCGGCCAGGCCTTCCACTTCGTGGTGGGCTACGCGGTCCCGGCCGCGGCCCCCGCGCGCGGCGCCGGCCACGCGCGCATTTCCGCCACGAGCGCCCGCGCGACCGTCACGCCGGATACGGACGAGGTCATGGTGGGCGGCCTCCTCGCCGATTGCGCCCTGGTGACCAAGTTCATGTCGCGCAGCCAGGGCGCCTCGCCGGCCGGCCCGATCACGGTCACGCTGGGATACCAGCCTTGCAACAAGGACCGTGCGCGCATCGTCCTCACCGACCGCCTGCCCGCGGGCATGAGCTACGTCGCGGGCAGCGGCCGCTGGAGCGGCGCCGCGGGCCTCGTGCTCACGGACAACGTCGCGGGCGACGACCTCCAGGGCAGCGGCGGCACGCGCGTGGCCTACGACTGGAACGCGACGACCCCCGGCGCGGTGACCGCCACGATCGCCGGCGTCCCGGCCGGCGCCAACGGCGCCATCACCTTCGACGTGCAGGTCGACCCGGGCCTCGCGATCGGCACGCTCATCGTGAACGGCGCCGATGGCGTCTTCTACGACGCGTCGAACAACTACGGCCCGCGCGTGAACGCCGATCCGGCGACCTACACGGTGAACGCGCGCGTGGACCTCGATCTCGTGGGCCAGCGCCTGCCCACCGCGACTCCCGGCTCGACGGTCATCTTCACCAACGTCCTCACGAACCGCGGCACGGCGACCGAGACCTTCGACATCACGCTCGCCAACAGCACCTTCCCGGCGGGCACGACGCTGGCACTCTTCAAGAGCGACGGCACCACGCCGCTCGCCGATACCGACGGCAACGGCACGCCGGACACCGGCCCCGTGGCCCCCAACGCGTCGTACTCGATCATCGTGCGCGCGCGCCTTCCGGAGACCGCGGCGCCGGCCTCGTACAAGGTGACGAAGGTGGCGCGCGCGGCCTCGGCGCCCATGCGCACCGCCTCGGCCGACGACATCGTGGACACCGTGTCGCTCAAGTGCGCGCTCGTGTTCGAGCCGGACAACCAGGCGACCGTCGGCCCGGGCCAGCACATCACCTACACGCACTATCTGTCCAACCACGGCAACTGCGTCGAGACGGTGACCGCCGGGGCGAGCTATCTCTCGGACAGCCAATCGTGGAAGGCATCGCCGTACCTGGATACCCCGACCGCGGGCAACGGCTCGCTGCCGGGCGCGCTCGACCCGACGGACGCGCCGATCGCGCAGGGCTGGAACACGACCCTCAAGCCGGGCGACTCCGTGCGCGTGCTGCTGGACGTGGCGACCCCGACGGTCGCGCCCGCCAAGGCGGCCAAGGGAGCGAAGGACATCGCCGCCGCGGACGTGACGACCGTGACGCTCACCGGCAGCGGCAGCGGCAACGTGACCGTGCGCGACACGACGTCGGAGAACGACAAGGACCAGCCGGCGCAGCCGGCCAACTCGATCCGCAACTTCACCGATTCGACCTACCAGGTGCCGACGCTCTGGGGCGTAGTGGGCTCGAGCCTCTGGCTGCGCGCCGACGCTTCGTCGTGCAACTCGGTGCCGGACGTCGCCGAGCAGCGCACCGTGGTCATCACCGGCCCCAACGGCGAGCGCGAGGAGCTGCTGGCCACGGAGACCGGTCCCAACACCGGCGTCTTCGTGATGGATCCGCTCCCGGTGCGCGCGCCTCCCGTCGTCGCGGGAGACCGCATCCTCGAGGGCAATGCGAACGACGTCTTCGACGTGCAGATGCTGGGTTGCGCCCAGCGCATCGAGACGGTCGTGACGCTCATGCAACCGCAGAGCGTGGTCTTCGACAGCCGCACCAACGACCCGGTCGCCGGCGCGCGCGTGACGCTCGTGGGCGCGAGCGGCTCCCAGTGCTCGGGCAGCGCGGTGGACCTGGGCAACGCCGGCAACCCCGTGACGACGGACGCGTCGGGCCGCTTCGCGTTCCCCGCCCTCGCGGCCGGCCATTACTGCCTCGCGGTGCAGCCGCCCAACGGCTACCACGCGCCGTCGCAGGTGCCGTGGACGCAGCTGCCCGCCACGCGCAACCTCAACGTGACGGGCCCCACGAGCGGCGGCTCCTACGGCAGCGTCTTCGCCGTCGCCACGGGCGGCCTCGTCGTGATCGACGTGCCGGTCGATGCGACGGGCCAGGATGGGCTCTTCGTGCAGAAGGAGGCCTCGCGCCAGGTCGTCGAGCTGGGCGACTTCATCGACTACACGGTGCGCGTGCGCAACAGCACCGGCAACGTGCTCGACCGCGCCGACGTGACGCTCACGGACGGCCTGCCCGCCGGCTTCGGCTACGTGCCGGGCACGGCGCGCCGCGACGGCACCCGCATCGCCGACCCCGTGGGCGGCAACGGCCCGCGCCTCGTGCTCGCCATCGGCCACATGGACCGCGACGCCGCCGTCGTGATCACGTACCGCGTGCGCACCGGCCCCGGCGCGATGCAGGGCGACGGCACCAACCGCGTGCAGGCGATGTACGCCGCCGGCGGTGTCACCACGACCTCCAACGTCGCCGCCGCCAAGGTGCGCGTGACCGGCGGCGTCTTCGACGACCGCGGCTTCATCCTCGGCAAGGTGCACCTCGACTGCAACGCCAACGGCGTCCAGGACGCGGGCGAAGCGGGCGTCGCGGGCGTGCGCGTCGTCCTCGAGGACGGCACCTACGTCATCACCGACGGCGAGGGCCGCTTCAGCTTCTACGGCATCAGCAACCGCACCCACGTCGTCAAGGTCGACCGCACCACGCTGCCGCAAGGCGCGCGGCTCGTCTCGACCAGCGGGCGCAACCTCGGCGATGCCGGCAGTCGCGTCGTGGACCTCAAGGCGGGTGAGCTGGGCCGTGCGGACTTCGCCATCACGGGTTGCGACGACGCGCTGCTCGCGGAGGTGAAGGCGCGTGCCCAGGCGGCCGCGAGCCAGGACGAGCTCGCGGCGCTCGCGGGTGCGCAGCTCACCACGGAGGCCCGCGTCATCACCGACGCGAAGGCGATGCCCGCGAGCGGCCTCGTCGCGGGCGCGGCGGTGACAGCGCTGCCGGGCGCCACCACGCTTCCCGGTGCGGCGCCCGGCGCCGGCTTCGGCAGCGTGGCGCCGCTCGCGGCACCCGAGCGTCCGTCGCCCGCGCCGCGCCTCGCCGCGCCCGCGCCCGTGGCGCAACCGGAGCGCGCGTTGGAAGCGCTGCTGCCGGAGATCCCCGACAACAAGCTGGCGTTCGTGAGCCCGAAGGACGGCGCGACGCTGCCCTACGCGCAGGCGACCGTGCGCGTGAAGGGCCTGGCGGGCACGACGTTCCAGCTCAGCGTGAACGGCGAGGCGGTGAGCGAGAAGCGCGTCGGCAAGCGCGCGACGCTCGCCGAGCGCCAGCTCCAGGCCTGGGAATACATCGGCATCGAGCTCAAGCCCGGCGCCAACACCCTTATCGTCACGACGGTAGACTCGTTCGGCAATGCGCGCGGGTCCGAGACGATCCACGTGACGGCGCCGGACAAGCTGGGCAAGGTGTCGATCGAGCTGCCCGCCGGCGGCGGCGTCGCCGACGGCAAGACGCCGGCGCGCGTGGTGGTGAAGCTCACGGATGCGAACGGCGTGCCGGTCACGGTGCGCACGGCGGTGACCCTCGAGGCCTCGAGCGGCAAGTGGCAGGCCGACGATCTCGACCCGGCCGAGCCCGGCGTGCAGCAGTTCATCGAGAACGGCCGCGGCGAGTTCCTGCTGGTGCCCCCGATCGAGCCCGGCTCCGCTCGCGTCGTCGTGACGAGCGGCCCCTTCAAGGCGGAGGCGACCCTCGACTTCCTGCCGGAGCTGCGCAACCTCATCGCGACGGGCGTGATCGAGGGCGTGGTCAACGTGCGCCACCTGAGCCGGGATTCGATCGCGCCCGCGCGCGCCTCCGACGCGTTCGAGCAGGAGATCCGCCAGCTCTCGCGCCAGTGGGGCAACGATACCCAGGCCGGCGTCCGCGCCGCCTTCTACCTGAAGGGCAAGATCAAGGGCGAATACCTGCTCACCGCCGCGTACGACTCGGACAAGGACACGCAGGAGCGCCTCTTCCGCGACATCCAGCCCGACGAGTTCTACCCGGTGTACGGCGACTCGGGCGTGCGCGGCTTCGACGCCCAGTCCACCTCGAAGCTCTACGTGCGCATCGACAACAAGCGCTCGTACCTGCTGTGGGGCGACTTCACGACGGACGCGCAGTCGACGATGCGCAAGCTCACCAACTACAGCCGCTCCCTCACCGGCGTGAAGGAGCATTACGAGAACGACCGCGTGTCCGTGACCGCGTTCGCGAGCCGCGACACGACGCGCCAGGTGATCGAGGAGCTGCGCGCCAACGGCACCTCGGGCCCGTTCCAGCTGGGCACGCAGGGCGCGCTCGTCAACAGCGAGAAGGTCGAGATCATCACGCGCGACCGCAACCAGCCCGCGATCATCGTGCAGAGCGTGCCGCAGGCGCGCTTCAGCGACTACGAGATCGAGGTCCTCACGGGCCGCATCCTCTTCAAGGCGCCGGTCGCGTCCTTCGACGCGAACCTGAACCCGGTCTTCATCCGCGTGACCTACGAGGTCGACCAGGGCGGCGACGCGTTCTGGGTCGTGGGCGTGGATGGCCAGGTGAAGGTGACGGACCGCGTGCAGGTCGGCGCCGTGTACGTGAAGGACAAGAACCCGCTGCTGCCCTTCACCCTGGGCGGCGCCAACCTCGCGGTGAAGGTGGGCGAGAGCACGTTCGTGATCGGCGAGGCCGCGCGCACCGAGAGCGGCCTGGACGACACGAAGGGCAACGCCGGCCGCATCGAGATCAAGCACGAGAGCACGAACCTCAAGGCCAACGCCTACGTCGCGAAGACGGACGTGGGCTTCAACAACCCGGGCTCGTACCTCTCCCAGGGGCGCGGCGAGTCGGGCGGCAAGCTGGACTACCAGTTGACCGAGAAGGCCCGCATCCACGCGGAGGCGCTGCGCACCGAGGACGAGGCCACGCATGCGGTGCGCGACGGCGCCACGCTCGCCGTCCATTACCAGATCGCCAAGCGCCTCTCCTTCGAGATCGGCATGCGCCATGCGGCGGAGAAGGGCGACACGCTCCTCTCCCCGGTGCCGCCGGTCGCGGGCCAGCCGCTGCCCGAGCCGATGCCCTCCGAGGTCACCACGGTCCGGGCGCGCGTCGATGCGGGCGTGCCGGGCGTCGAGAACGCCGCGCTCTACGGCGAAGCGGAAGTGGACATCCACGACGCCGACAAGAAGATCCTCGCCGTCGGCGGCGAGTACACGTTGCCGAACAAGGGCCGCATCTACGGGCGCCACGAGTTCATCTCGTCGATCACGGGTCCCTACGGCCTCAATCCGAACGAGCGCCAGAACACCACCGCCGTCGGCATCGACACCGAGTACATGAAGGACGGCCGGATGTTCAGCGAGTACCGCATCCGCGACGCGATGAGCGGCGGCGACGTCGAGGCGGCGCTGGGGCTCAGGAACCTCTGGTCCATCGCGCCCGGCCTCAAGCTCGGCACGACCTTCGAGCGGGTGCACGCGCTCGCCGGGACGGGCCAGGACGAGAGCACCGCCGTGGCGCTCGCCCTCGAGTACACCGGGAGCGACCGCTGGAAGGGCAGCACGCGCCTCGAGGTGCGCAACGGCAGCACCCAGGATTCGCTCCTCTTCACGGTCGGCCTCGCCGCCCGGCTCAACAAGGACTGGACGGCCCTCGCGCGCAACGCGTATAACCTGACGCGCACCGAGGGAGCGGGAGACCACGTCATCGAACGCATGCAGGCGGGCCTCGCCTGGCGCGATACCGAAACGAATCGCTGGAACATGCTGGCGCGGGTGGAGCATCGGATGGAGCACGACGACTCCACGCCGGGCGTCGACCTGCGGACCTCCACGCAGATCCTGTCGATCCACGCCGACTGGCAGCCGCGCCGGCCGTTCCTGGTCTCCGGCCGCTATGCCGCGAAGTGGTCCGGCGACACCTCCAACGGCCTCTCGACGCGCTACCACGCGCAGGTCGTCGGCGCCCGTGCCACCTGGGAGTTCCTGCCCAAGTGGGACGTGGGCGTCGTGACCTCGGTCCTGATGGGCGAGGGCACGACGTCGAAGCAGTACGGCATCGGCTTCGAGGTGGGCTACCTCGTGGCGCAGAACCTCTGGGTCTCCGCCGGCTACAACGTGACCGGCTACCGCGACGCCGACATGGCCGGCGCCGACTACACGGCCAAGGGTCCGTACGTCCGCCTGCGCTACAAGTTCGACGAGGACACGCTGGCGCCGGTCGCGAAGAAGGTGGGGGCGCAATGATGCGCGCCATCGCCCGCGTCGCTGGGCGTCTCGCCCTCGTGCTCATGGGCGCGGTCGGCGCGCTGCCGGCGCTGGGCCAGTACACCGTCAACGCCACGAACGACCTCACGTGCGCGGGTGTACGCGGTTCCACGGGCTGCACGGCGGGCGAGTTCACCACGATCGTGCAGCTCACCAATCCCAGCCCGCTCAACTGCGTGGCGGGGCAGTACGTTTACCTCTCCGCGCAGATCCAGCTCTCGGGCACCAACGCCGACCGCTACAACGTCGCCTGGCTCACGGGACAGGATGGCAACGACCCGCGCGTGACCAGCGGCAGCTGTTCGGTGGCGACGATGCCGACGAGCCCCGACCCGCCGTGGTTCCTGTCGTCGAACGCGAATACCTGCGGCGACTATCGCGCCCACGCGACCTCGACGGTCACCGTCAACAACATGAAGGTGCTGTGCAATGGAGACGCGACCGGCAACCTGCAGGTGCCGTACACGCTGATCTACGCGCAGAACGACTCCGGGGCGTGCACCGGACCCGCCGACGTGCAGGGCGGCTCCTCGTCCAAGTGCAACGCGGGCACGGCGATCCTGCCGGTGAGCACGTTCTCCGTGCTGGGCGGCGTCACGGTCACCAAGAACACGCTTCCCGCGGGCAGCGCGCAGACCTTCAACTTCACCGCCGCGAGCGCCGACCAGACCAACCACCCGGTGCAGGCCGGCGATGGCGCCTTCACCCTGGGCGACACCCAGAGCAAGCAGGTGAAGATGCAGATCAACGGCACGGCGACGAACCTCACGCTCACCGAGGCGTCGGTCGCCGGGTGGGATCCGACCTCCACCATCACCTGCACCAAGCCCGACGGCAGCTCCGCGGCGGGCTTCGTCACGATCAACAACGCCACGCGCACGATCACGGCGTCGCTCAGCAACACGAACCCGCTCGCGAACTGCACCGTCGTCAACACCAAGCAGCCCACGCTCACCCTCACCAAGGTCAGCAACGGCTCGGTCGGCGGCTATACCTTCAGCGGCAACAACGGCTACACGAACCAGACGATCACCACGGTGACCTCGGGCGTGGGCGTGGCCGCGCCGAGCGAGACGCTCGCCAAGGCGAACACCGCGACCACGCTCACGGAAACGCTCGCCGCCGGCGAGGCGCTGCAGGCGGCCACGTGCTCCGGCATGAACGGCGGGACCGTCACGCCCAACGCCGCCGGCAGCTTCGCGCTCGATGCGACGGCCATGGGCCCGGGCAACAACGTGTCCTGCACGATCGCGAACACCGTCCTGCCCAGGCTCACCAAGGCCTTCAATCCGACGGTCGTCGCGGCGAACCAGGCCTCGACGCTGACCTTCACCCTCACCAACGTCGCCGGTGCGCTGGCGCAAACGGGCGTGGGTTTCACCGACACCTTCCCCGCGAACCTGGTGATCGCGTCGCCCGTCGCCACCGCCACGACGTGCGGCGGGGCGCCGGCCTATACCGCGACGCCGGGCACGAGCACCTTCGCCGTCGCAGGGCTCACGGTCGCGGCAGGTGCCTCGAGCTGCACGGTGTCGGTGAACGTGCTCTCGGCCACGCCGGCCACGTACACCAACGGCGCGGCGCAGATGTCGGCGCTGGCGAATGCCTTCAACACGGTCACGAGCCAGTCGCTCATCGTGCAGACGGCGCCGACGGTCACGAAGTCGTTCGCCGCGGCGAGCCTCGCCGCCGGCGCCAACACGAACCTCACGGTCACGATCGCCAACCCGAACGCCGCCGCGATCACGCTCACGAGCGCGCTCACGGACACGTTCCCGGCGGGCATGACGATCAACACGGCGGGCAACACCGGCACCTGTACCGGCGTGACCGCCAGCGCCGGCGCGGGCGGCTTCAGCGTCGCGAACGGCACGTCGATTCCCCCGGGCGGCTGCACGGTCGTCGTCAACGTGACGTCGGGCACGCCGGGCGCGGCGACCAACACCATCGCGGCGGGGGCGCTGCAGACGAGCGCCGGCAACAGTCCGGCGGCCGCCACGGCCACGCTCAATGTCTACACGCCGCCGACGGTCACGAAGAGCTTCGCGCCGGCGTCGATCGCCTCGGGCGGTACCTCCACGATGACCATCGTGATCGCGAGCCCCGCCGGCAACCCCGGCAACCTCACGGGTGTCGCGCTCACCGATACCTACGGCGGCACGCTCAGGAACAATGCCGCGGGCAGCGTCGTGTGTACGGCGGGGAGCAGCGCATCCCTCACCGGCGGCGTGAACAACGGTACGACGGTCGGCATCAGCGCCGGCACGCTGGCGCCCGGCGGCACCTGCACCATCACGCAGGGCGTCACCGCCACCACCACCAACGCGAACACGACCTCGACGCCGACGGCGACCGGTCCCGTGGCCCTCGCGGGCAGCACGGCTTCCGCGACGCTCACGGTCCTCGCGCCGCCGACGGTCGCCAAGGCCTTCGGCGCCGCGAGCCTCGCGGCCGGCGGCAACACCAGCCTCACCGTCACGATCGGCAACACGAACGCGGCTGCGTTCACGCTCACGAGCCTCTTCACCGACACGTTCCCCGCCGGCATGATCATCGGCACCGCGGGCAACACGGGAACGTGCGCGGGCGTGACCGCCACCGCGGGCGCGGGCAGCTTCACGATCGCCAACGGCACGTCGATCCCGGCGGGCGGCTGCACGGTCATCGTCAACGTGACCGCGAGCAGCGCGGGCGCGAAGACCAACACCATCGCCATCGGCGCGCTCACGACGTCGGCCGGCCCGAACGCCGCGGCGGCGAGCGCCACGCTCAACGTGTACGCGGCGCCGACGATCGCCAAGGCGTTCGGCGCGGCGGCGATCCCGTTCAACGGCACCACGACGCTCACGCTCACGATCACGAATCCGGCGGCCGATCCGGGCGCCCTCTCGGGTCTCGCGGTGAGCGACGCCTTCCCCGCCGGATTGCAGGTCGCGGCGGTGCCGGGCCTCACGAACACGTGCGGCGGAAGTGTCAGCCCCGGTGCCACGACCGGCGACACGACGCTCGCGTTGACGAGCGGCGGGCCGCTCGCCGCGGGCGCGAGCTGCCAGGTGCAGGTGAACGTCACGGGCACCACGGCGGGTGTCAAGAACAACACCACGGGGACCGTGAGTGCCTCCGGCCCCGTGGCGCTCACGGGTGCGACCTCGAACACGGCGACGACCACGGTTTCCGCAGCGCCCACGGTCGCCAAGGCGTTCGGCGCCGCCAGCCTCGCGAGCGGCGGCAACACCAGCCTCACGGTCACGATCGGCAACGCCAATGCGGCGGCGATCGCGCTCACGAGTGCCTTCACCGATACCTTCCCGGCCGGCATGACGATCAACACGGCCGGCAACACGGGCACGTGCGCGGGCGTCACGGCCACGGCGGGCAGCTCGAGCTTCACCCTCGCGAACGCGACGTCGATCCCGCCCGGCGGTTGCACGGTGATCGTCAACGTGACCTCGAGCACCGCGGGCACGGCGACCAACACGATCGCGATCGGTGCGCTCGCGACTTCGGCGGGCAGCAACGTGGCGGCCGCGAGCGCGTCGCTCAATGTCTATGCGCCACCGGCGGTGACGAAGACCTTCGCGCCGGCGTCGATCGCGTCCGGCGGCACGTCGACGCTCACCATCACGGTCACGAACCCCGCGGCGAACCCGGGCAACCTCACGGGCGTGGTGGTGAACGACCTGTACACCGGCACGCTCAAGAACAGCGCGGCGGGCAGCGTGGCTTGCAGCGGCGCGGGCAGCGCGACGCTCTCGGGCGGGGTGCTGAACGGCACCAGCGTGGGCTTCACCGCGGGCACCGTCGTGCCGGGCGGCACCTGCACGATCACGCAGCAAGTCACCGCCACCTCGACCAATACCAACGCGACCACCGCGCCGACGGCTTCCGGGCCGGTCGCGCTCACCGGCACCGCCGCGACGGGCGTGGTCCTCACGGTGCTGGCGCCGCCCAGCGTGGCGAAGGCCTTCGGCGCGGCGAGCCTGGCGAGCGGCGGCAACACCAGTCTCACCGTCACGCTGGGCAACACCAACGCTTCCGCCATCACGCTCACCGGCGCGCTGACCGACACGTTCCCCGCCGGCATGACGATCAACACGGCCGGCAACTCCGGCACGTGCGCGGGCGTGACGGCCACCGCGGGCAGCAACAGCTTCACAGTCGCGAACGGGACCTCGATCCCCGCGGGCGGGTGCACGGTCATCGTCAACGTGACGAGCACCACCGCGGGTGCGGCCACCAACACCATCGCCGCGGGTGCGCTCACGACCTCCGCGGGCAGCAACGCCGCCGCGGCCAGCGCCACGCTCAACGTCTACGCGCCGCCCACCGTCACGAAGAGCTTCGCGCCGGCGTCGATCGCCTCGGGCGGCACGTCGACCCTCACGATCACGGTCACGAACCCGGCGGCGAATCCGGGCAACCTGACGGGCGTCGCGGTGAACGACGTGTATACCGGCACGCTCAAGAACAGCGCGGCCGGCAGCGTGGCGTGCAGCGGCGTGGGCAGCGCCACGCTCGCGGGCGGCGTCCTGAACGGCACGAGCGTGGGCTTCACCGCGGGCACCGTCGTGCCGGGCGGCACCTGCACGATCACCCAGCCGGTCAGCGCCACCTCGACGAATACGAACGCGACCACGGCGCCGACGGCCTCGGGACCGGTCGCGTTGACCGGCACGGCGGCGACGGGCGTGGTCCTCACGGTGCTCGCGGCGCCGACGCTCGCGAAAGCCTTCGGCGTGACCGACATCGCGGCCGGCGGCACGACGTCGCTCACGGTCACCCTCGGCAACACGAATGCGTCCGCCGTGACCCTCACGAGCGCGCTCACCGATACATTCCCTGCGGGCATGACGCTCGCGGCGGCGGGCAGCACCGGCACCTGCGCCGGTGTCACGGCGAGCCTGGGCGCGGGCAGCTTCGCCATCGCCAACGGCACCTCGCTCCCGGCGGGCGGCTGCACGGTCGTCGTGAGCATCACCTCTTCCACCGCGGGCGCCGCGACGAACACCCTCGCCGCGGGGGCGCTGCAAACCTCGGGCGGGGCGAATGTGGCGGCGGCCAGCGCCACGCTCGATGTTTACGCCGCGCCCACCGCGGTGAAGAGCTTCGCGCCCTCGACCATCGGCACGGGCGGCACCTCCACGCTCACGATCACCGTCACGAACCCCGCGGCGAATCCGGCGAGCCTCACCGGAGTCACGATCGGCGACACGTATGGCGGCACACTCGTGAACAACGCCGTGGGCAGCGTCGCCTGCAGCGCCGGCAGCAGCGCCACGATCACGGGGGGCGCCAACGGCGGCACGACGGTCGGGTTCAACAGCGGCACGTTGTTGCCGGGCGGCACCTGCACGATCACGCAGGGCGTCTCCGCCACGTCGACGAGCGCCAACACCACGACGGCGCCCGCCTCGAGCGGCCCGGTGGCGCTCGCGGGCAGCGCGGCCTCGGCCACGCTCACCGTCGGCACGGCCACGCTCACCAAGGCGTTCGCGCCGGCCTCCATCGGCGCCGGTGGCATCTCGACGCTCACCTTCACGATCACCAACTCGGGCGGCAATCCCGCCCAGGCGGGTATCGCCTTCACCGACACGCTCACGAGCGGACTCTCCGTCGCCGGCGCGCCGAACGTGCAGACCAATTGCCCCGCCGGTGGCGGCTTCGCGGCGCCCGGATTCAGCGTGACCGCCGCGGGCGGCGGCATCGCGGTTTCCGGCGCGAGCATCGCGGCCGGGGTCGCGAGCTGCCAGGTGAAGGTGGACGTGACCGCCGCGCTCGGCGGCAGCTACGCCAACAACGCGGCCAACATGAGCGGGCTCGCCACCGTCGTGAACGGCGTGGCTCCCACGACGCTCACCGTCACGACCGTCACGCCGACGCTCGCCAAGGCGTTCGCGGCGTCGTCGATCGCGCCGAACGGCACGTCGACCGTCACGCTCACGCTGGCCAACGCGAACCTGTCCGCGGCGACGCTCTCCGCGGCGCTCGTGGACACGCTGCCGGCGGGTGTCGTCGTCGCGGCGGCGCCGAATGCGTCCACGACGTGCGCGGGAGCAGGGGCCGTGACCGCCGCGGCCGGAGCGGGCAGTGTCACGCTGCCGGCCACGCGCAGCATCCCGGCGGGCAGCGGTGCCGTCGCGGGCTCGTGCACGGTCGCCTTCGACGTGACGGCGTCGCTCGGCGGCAGCTATACCAACACGCTCGCCGCCGGCGCGCTCCAGACTTCGAACGGCAACAACGCCGCGGCCGCATCCGCCACGCTCACCGTGACGAGCGGCGCGCCGGGCGTGGCCAAGGCGTTCGCCCCGGCCACCATCGCCGCGGGTGCTACGTCGACGCTCACGCTCACGCTCTCCAACCCGAACGCGTCCGCGGCCGCGCTTTCGGCGGCGCTCGTCGACACGTTGCCGTCGGGCGTCGTCATCGCCGCGACGCCGAACGCCTCGACGACCTGCGGCGGCGCCGGGGCGGTCGGCGCGGCGGCGGGCGGCTCCTCAGTCACCTTGCCCACGACGCGATCGATTCCGGGCGGTTCCGGCAGCACGCCGGGCACCTGCACGGTGAGCGTCGATGTCACCGCGAGCCTGGGCGGCAGCTACGTGAATACCATCGCGGCCGGTGCGCTGCAGACCTCGAACGGCAGCAACCCGGCAGCCGCCAACGCCACGCTCAACGTGAA
>DASRRY010000052.1:0-68266 GCA_035656735.1 Usitatibacter sp.
TGGGCCAGCAGGTATCGACTGGCAGGCGTGGTGCGGGCATTCTCATGGATGTTCATCCGGGCTTCTCCCAAGTTGTTGTTCGGCTCGCACCAAACAGCTTCTCGGGTTTAGCTCGGGTGGACAACCCTCATAGAAATCACAACTAAGTCAGCGCTAAGGGTCCTGCGCCGACGTGACGGAACCAACTGGAAGATGCTGGCGCGCCTCCATGGGCTGCTTAAACGCATTTGTTGCGGCGCAGCGCCAGCCCTGCGCTCTGGCGGCCTGATAACACGGGCCGCGAAGTCGACAATTGTTGTCGATTGTTGGCGCAATCATCGCGTACAATCGCGGCGCGGCAAACGACACGAAAAGAGGAAACAATGAACCGTCGCACTCGCCGCATGCTTCCCGTATTCGTCGCATCGGCCCTCGGTTACGCCAGCCTCGCCGACGCGCAGGTCCCCCACACGCTGAACTACCAGGGATACCTCACTTATCCCCGCACCGGCCTTCCGGTCGATGCACCCGCGAGCGCGCCGCTCACCGTCACCTTCAGCCTTTATGCGTCAGCGACGGGCGGCCTCGCGTTGTACTCGGAGACGCACGCGGTCACCGTTTCCAACGGCAGCTTCAGCGTCGTGCTCGGATCCCTCGTGCCGATGTCGCTGCCTTTCAACGCGCAGTACTACCTCGGCATCAAGGTCGGCGACGATGCCGAGATGACGCCGCGCCAGGCGCTCGCCGCGAGCCCGTACGCGATCACCGCGGACACGGCTAATTCGCCGGGGCCCACGGGTGATACGGGGCCGGCCGGCCCGACGGGCGCGCTGGGTCCGCAGGGGCCGCAAGGGATTCAGGGCGTGCAGGGCGGTACCGGCCCGGTGGGCGCCACAGGAGCCGTCGGTGCAACGGGCGCGACGGGCGCAGTGGGACTCGATGGCCGCACGGTTTGGAGCGGCAGTGGCACACCCGCAGCCAGCCTCGGCAACGACGGCGATTTCTACATCGACACGTCGACCTTCGCGATCTACGGCGCGAAGAGCGGCGGTGCATGGGGTGCGGGCTCCTCGCTCGTCGGTCCCGCGGGCGCCACCGGTGCGAGCGGCCCGACGGGCGCCACAGGCGCGAATGGCGCCACGGGCTCGACTGGTGCCGTCGGCGCCGTCGGTGCGATGGGTCCAACCGGCGCGACAGGTGTGAACGGGGCGACCGGCGTGACGGGGCCCACGGGCCCAGTGGGCGCCACAGGCGCCATCGGTGCAGCAGGCCCCACCGGTTCGTCGGGTGCGACCGGCCCGACGGGTGTGGCCGGGATCGCGGGGGCCACGGGTGCGACGGGTTCAACCGGCGCGACGGGCGCGCAAGGCATACAAGGGGTCACCGGTCCGACTGGCGCCGTGGGCCTCGCGGGAGCGACTGGATCCACGGGCGCGACGGGGCCGCAAGGGATAGCAGGTGTCACGGGCGCGACGGGACCGATTGGTCCGGCGGGACTGACTGGGGCAACGGGCGCCACGGGTGGGCAGGGCATTGCAGGGATCACCGGTCCGACCGGTCCCGCGGGAGCTACCGGCGCCGGGGTCACTGGCGCCACCGGGCCGGCTGGGCCTACGGGAGCCACGGGCGTAACGGGCACCATCGGCACGTTGACGGCATGGGCCACGGGCGGCGTTTGCGGCAGCAGTACCAACTTCACTAAGACCACTTTCACGGCGACCTGCGGGTCGGGGACACAGGCGATATCGGGCGGTTGCGTCGACCCGGACAACTTCGGATCGGACTATCTCGTTTCTAGCTACCGGGTCAGCTCGACCCAGTGGCAATGCACGTGGTTTTGCGGAAGCGGCTTCATGGTCGAAGCTTTGGTCTACTGCAATTGAGCGCGCCATGAGGCCGATTCGATCCCACGTGCGCTCGGGTGCCGCGGCGATGATGGTGTGCGCTGCCCCTATCCTCGCGGCCGCGCAATCGAGCGCGAGCTACTCGGTCGCCGTGCAGGAAGGCGCCGCGACCGGCTCCTCGAGCTCCGCGAGCTATCGTGTCCAGGATCTCGTTGGCACGACGTTCGCGTCCGGCCCTGCCTACAGCGCGAGCTATGCGGTGAAGACCGGCGTGCATCCCGAGGCGCGCTTCGATCGTCCCGCGGTGAGCCTGTCGGCGACGCCGGTGCAGGCGATCGTCGGACAGCCGCTCGTGCTGCGCGCCTTGGTCGCCTCGGGCGCGGCCGTGGCGGGCTCCGTGAGCCTCACCGATAACGGCGCCGCGCTTGCCGGTTGCGAGGCCGTCGCGGTGCAGCCCCTCGACGGCAGCATCAGCGGGGCAGGCGTGGCCACCTGCGCAGTCAATGCGGCCAGCGATGGCTCCCATCATTACGTCGCCCAATTCGGTCAGCTGCCCGAGGGCGGCGCGCGGCAAGCGGCCCTTGACGTGTCCTCGACCGCCGTCGTGCCGCTCGACTACACCGACCTCTGGTGGGGCGGCACATCGCAGAACGGCTGGGGCATCTCCATCGCGCAGCATGGCGGCGTGCAGTTCAACGTGCTGTACACGTACGACGCGGAAGGGAAGCCGCTGTGGTACGTGATGCCCGGCGGCACCTGGGATGCCGCCCACACGACGTTCAGCGGTTCGTTGTACGTGCCGACCTCCGCTCCCTTCGATGCATACGTCGCGAGCCGCGTGCAGGTCGGTACTCCGGTCGGAAAGGCCACGATCCGCTTCACGGGCAGCGGCACCGCGCAGCTCAACTACAGCGTCGGCGGCGTCTCAGGAAGCAAGGCGATCGAGCGGCAGCCCTTCGCCCTCGACGATGCTGCGCCGCGGCTTCAGGTGAACGACATGTGGTGGGGCGGCGAGATGCAAGACGGCTGGGGTGTGAACGTCGCGCAGCAGGGCCGCATGCTCTTCGTGACCTGGTTCTCGTACGACGCCAACGGGCGCGACACCTGGTTCGTCGTGCCGGGGGGTGCGTGGACCGGCGCCGCCTTCACGGGCAATCTCTACGCGACCACGAGCTCCTCATGGCTCGGCACCGAGTACTCGCCGGCCGCTTTCGCACCGGTGAAGGTTGGCTCGATGACGCTCGATTTCAGCGACCAGGGTTGGGCGACCATGACCTACACCGTGAATGGCCTAACGCAGTCGAAGACAATCGTGCGTCAGCCGTATTGAAGTCGGTGCACGTCAGGTGAAGCTGAGGTTGCGCTCGACGCGCGCGCGTTCCGAGACGGGCAAATCCGGCGCTGCGAGCATCGCGCGCCACAGTACCGCCGCCTCGTCCTTGCGCCCGGAGTAGAACGCGGCCAGAGCCAGTTCATCGTCGCGGCGCCAGCCGTACGCCGTCGCGTCAACGAAGAGCCTGTCCGTGGACATCGCGAGACGCTTCGCCGCTTGCGCGAAAAGATAGGCGCCGTGGCGCTCGTTGCGCAGGCGCAGATAGCGGGCGAGGGCGACGAGCGTCTCGGCGCGTTTCGGGCGCGCCTCGTGCGCGCGAAGGTACGCCGCGAGCACACGCTCGTGCGCGTCTTGCAGCTGCTCCGAGAGCAACGCCAGCTGGTAGAGCGAATACCACACTTCCTCGTCCCATCCGCCCATCGCTGCGCGCTTCGCGTACCGCTCGCGCGCCTTCGCGGGCTGCCCGGCGTCGCGCCAACTCTGCGCGAGATAGAAGACGTAGCGCGCGTTCGACGGCTCGCACGCGACCGCCGCCTCGAGCACGGCGGCATCCTTCTCGAACTTGCGCGGATCGCGCGAGCGCGCCCCTTCGTTCCCCACCTCGATCCAGAATCCCGGCACGCGCGGCTGTGCGACCGGCCGTCCCGCCTCCAGATATTCGTGCAACACGCCCTCC
The DNA here is from genome assembly GCA_035656735.1 of Usitatibacter sp. Classification (GTDB taxonomy): domain Bacteria; phylum Pseudomonadota; class Gammaproteobacteria; order Burkholderiales; family Usitatibacteraceae; genus Usitatibacter. The sequence continues at coordinate 3,833 of DASRRY010000052.1, forward strand.
CAGCGCCATGGCAGGCGCGTCGATACGAGGCTCACGCGGTCGTAGCGCAACTCGCCGTAGCGCGCCTCGATGGAGTACGCCGGCTGCACGAGTTGCGGCCACGCCGCACGCGGCTCGCAAGCGAGAGTCTCGTCGGCGTCGATGAAGAGCAGATAGTCAGCGCGAGCGCGCGCGAGCGCGAGCGCCTCGGTGCGGTTATGACCGAAGTCCCGCCACGGCCGCTCGAAGAGTTCGCCCGGCACGCCTTGCATCGCACGCCGGATACGCTCGCGCGTGTCGTCGACGGAGCCGGTGTCGACGATGACCCACTGGTCGATGTGCGGTCGCACTGAGGTGAGGCAACGCTCGATCACGGCGCTCTCGTCGCGCACGATCATGTTGAGGCAGACGGACATGCGGTGAATTATGCGTCAGGAGCGCGCCACGAGCCGGAGGGTGCTTGGCGGTTGCGCCGACCGCGATCATGTCGCAGATGGAGGCCAAGCTCACGGCGCGCGGCGATACTGTGACGTCCTGCGTGGACGGAGCGCCAGCCTAGGCGCGTTGAATATCTCCGGCTTGGACGCTCGGGAAGATCTGCCTCAAGTCCTCCATGACCCATAAGCCTTCCCGCTCGCCGGGGTACGACCCGCGGCCGAATGGTGGCTCAATTTCCATAACCTCGTCCACGCGGAATGTCCTTGTACGTTGGACCGGTTTCCGAGGGTTTCGGGGCAAGCAGCGCGATGGACGCTACGAGCGAAGGGTAACAATCAGGGTAAGGGCTTAAGCGATCCCGATATATCCCGGATCTTCCCTCTATAGCCCGGACCGCTTCGATTCCCACTCCCGGCACCAAATTGCGATGCAGCGGCCCTCGATGGGCTCCGACGCGCACGCGGCGTCACCCGACTGGCATTGCCGGGTGGCGCCAACGCTTTCCTAGTGACGGTCCGCCTGCGAGTCCTGCCAGTCGTTGACCTGCCGCTCGGCGGCGTCTTTCGAGATGCCGTAGCGCTCCTGGATCTTGCCCACGAGCTTGTCCCGCGCGCCGGCAATCTGGTCGAGCTCGTCGTCGGTGAGCTTTCCCCATTGCTGCTTCATCGTGCCCTTGAGCTGCTTCCAGCTTCCCTCGATGCGGTCCCAGTTCATGACGCCTCCGGTATGGGTGGGGACGTTTGACAGGAATATCCGCAGTTGGCGCGCGCCGTAGCCCGACCGGACCGGGGCCGCAAGTTACCGGTGCAATCGCGGCTTGTGCGATTTCTCACAGGAGGAGTGCGCACTACGCGGCATAGTCGAGCCGCCTTCAGGAAACGCCCAAACGCCATGGAGCTTCAAGTCGAAAGCGAGATCGATACGGCCGACGTCGGCGATCTCGAGGCGTGGGCTGAAGCGTTCGACGTCTTCGCCTGGCACGTTCACCAAGCCGTCGGCACCGTTGGAGCCAACGCGCTTTCGGTGAAGAACTACCTGTTCCAGATGGGACAGATCGGCGAGAGGTCATCGAGTCGGCGACGTACGCCGCCCACGCCGAGCACGCTTTAGTTCACGGCCGATGATGCGGGCTTCAGCAGCCCGGGTTCGTGGCGCACAAGTCGATCGCGCCGCCGATGGCCCTCACCGCCGCGTTGACCTGCTCGCTCAGGAGGTTCTTGGTGATCTCGGCGGAGACCTTCGAGTCGCAGATCCGCTCCTGGGATATCGTCGCGCCCTGCGGGCTCGACTTCAGGTGCGCCGCCACGCGGACCTTGAAACGTCCGCCTTGCTCCAGGATCGCCGTTTGCAGCCGATAGATTCGCATGCGCACATCATCCCGACAGGACGCGCCGGCTTCAGTGTCGCGTTTCACAAGAGCGGATTGCGGATGAAATCCGCGCGCTGCTCCAAAGGGCGCGCGGAATAAGCGTGCCGCGAGAGTGTTCGACTTGCATGCGGAAAAAGCTCAATGGCCGAGCGCGACGGGTCCACTGTCGAGGAGGAGGTTCGATTCCTCCTTTCCGCTCTTCAGCCCGCCGCCTCGTCCAGCAGCCGGCCTTCGGCATCGATGCGCACGCGCATCTCGAGCGCCGGTGGCGGCGCCTCGCGCAGGTGGATCGGCCTGAGGATCCATTCCGTCGCATCGAGCGTGTGCCGCAGCTCCTCGTTGATGCGCCAGCCGGCGTCCGGCGTGAGGCCGTGGTGCGCCATCGATTCCAGCAGGCGGGAGCGGGCACGCTGCAACGCGCGCACGATGGCGCTACTCAGGTCTTCGACGGGCACGGCGACGCCTTGGGCGAGGTAGGAATCGTCGGACAGGCTGCACCCGGAGCGGTGCGCCGTTCCGGATTTCAGCTGTCACCCGGCGCGTGCGCCGTCCGGCGCAGCATGTAGCGGACGCGCGAGCGGCGCTGTAGCAGGCAGCCGATCGCGCGCCAAGGCTCAGGCTGCGGTATCGCGCGCACTCCGGCCGGAAGGTCAGAACACGCTGTGGTCGCGCCGCCAGGATCCCGGCTTGCTGTCGAGCATCTCCTGCAGCCTTTGCGACCGCGGAAAGACGAACCAGAAGAGCGAAAGCAGCGCAAAGAGCAGCAACGCGGCGGCCGCGAGCCACCCGCGGCCGGTGTCCTCGAAGACGAGGCGTGCGATGAGGTAATAGTCGATCGCGATGCCCAGCCCCAAGGGCACCATGGCCGAGAGCAGCAGGCGCGACGAGTTGCGGATGAACTGCTGGGTGACCTCGAACGGCATGCGCATGCGGTGATAGGCGGCCGGGCACATGACCAGGCCGATGGCGATCGCGATCAGCGTCATCGCCACGAAATGCATCGATTGCTCGTACTCCCCGAGATGGGGGAAGCGCTGGTTGAAGACCGCGATCAGCTGGAAGCCGAAGATCGCCTGGATGCCGGGCAGCACCATGCGGCATTCGTCGAACAGGAACGAAGCGGCGTCCGAAAGTTCGACATGCTGGGTCTGGGGGGCTTCGGGCATGCGCGCTGGCGTAAAGGTGCGGTGTAGGTTGGAACGCCGGCGGATCGATCAGTTTCGGCGCAACACTGGCGGGCGCCGCAGGTCGAAGCCGGAACCCACCCTTTCCGGGAGAGCTCCTTGGATCCGCCCGGCCCCACCCGTGCCACGGCGCGCGAGCGCCATTCCTTTCCTGCGGTCATCGGCATCGGTGCCTCGGCCGGCGGCGTGACGGCGCTGCAGCGCCTCGCGCGCTTGCTGCCCGCCGGCCTTCCCGCGCCCGTGCTGGTCGTGCAGCACATCGGTCCCTATCCGAGCGTGCTGCCGCAGCTGCTGACGGCGGCCGGCCCGTTGCCCGCGCAGCACGCGGTCGGTGGCGAGACCCCGCGGCCCGGGCGCGTCTACGTGGCGCCGCCCGACCGCCACATGATCGTGGAAGACGGCGTGCTGCGCTGCGTGCACGGCCCGAAGGAGCACCATACGCGCCCCGCGATCGATCCGCTCTTCCGCTCGATGGCGCTCGCCTACGGTCCCCGTGCCATCGGCGTGATCCTCACCGGCTGGGGCGAGGACGGCACGCCGGGCCTGCAGGCGGTCTCGGCCTGCGGCGGCACGGTGCTGGTGCAGGATCCGGCCGAGGCGCAGCAGGCGAACATGCCGATGAGCGCCCTGCGCTACGTCGACGTGGACGGCACGTTTCGCATCGCCGAGCTGCCGCAGATGCTCACGGCACTGCTCTCGCGGGTGCCCCCGGAGCTGGCGATCGCGCGTCCCCGGCTCGCGCTCGAGGAGGAACAGGCGATATTCATGTCCCAAGGAAATCCCATGGAGCACCTGGACAAGGTCGGCGCGCCGAGCGCCTACGTGTGCCCCGACTGCAACGGCGGCCTGTGGGAGGTGGCGGCCTCGCGCCCGCGCCGCTTCCGCTGCCATACCGGGCACGCCTTCACGCTGCGCACGCTCCAGGAAGCGCAGTCCGGCGCCACGGACATGGCGATGTGGAACGCGATGCGCGGCCTCGAGGAAAAGGAGATGCTGCTGCGCGACGTCGCGCAACAATGCCTCGAGGAAGGCGCCAGCGAGGAGGCGGCACGCATGCAGATGCTCGCCCACGCCGTGGCGGGGCATGCGGCGGCGCTGCGCGAGCTGATCGAGCGCGAGGCGCCGCGCGCGGCTGCCGCCGGGATCGGCTAGGGCTCCCGCGGCGCAGCGCCGGGGCGGCGCTCGAGGATCGCGCCCAGCTCGTCCAGGTCGATGGGCTTGGTGAGGTGCGCGTCGATGCCGGCGCGGCGGCTGCGCTCGCGATCCTGGCTCCGGCCATAGCCCGTCGCCGCGATGATGAGCGCGTCGCGCGTGCGCGGATCGCCGCGCAAGGCCTGCGCGACGGCATAACCGTCCATGTCGGGCAGCCCGATATCGAGCAGCACGACCTCGGCCTGCATGCGCGCGGCGGCCTCCACCGCCTCGCCACCCGTCGACACGATCGCCACGTCATGGCCATCGAGCGAGAGCATCATCCGCAGGGACCACGCCGAGTCGCGGTTGTCGTCCACGATCAGCAGCCGGCGCGGGTTCGCATGGGCGTGCGTCGCCGGCGCCGCGGCGTCGGTGCGCGCCTGGCCGATCGGCAGGCGCACGATGAACTCGCTGCCCTTGCCGCGCCCGGGGCTGCGCGCCTCGATGGTGCCGCCCTGCAGCTCCACGAGGCGCCGTGCCAGCGTGAGCCCGAGCCCCACGCCGCCGCCGCCGGCCTTGCGGTCTTCCTGCACGAAGAGGTCGAAGACGCGGGACAGCATCGCCGTCGAGATGCCGCTGCCGTCGTCGCGCACGCGCGCGACGGCGAGCGTGTGGGCGCCGCGGCTCTCGCGCTCGAGCGACACCCAGATGTGGCCGCCCGCGGGCGTGAACTTGGCGGCGTTGCCGAGCAGGTTCGAGAAGACCTGTGCCAGGCGCACCGCATCGCCCTGCACCACCAGCGGCCGCGCCGGAAGCTGCACCTCGAGGTGCAGCTTCGCCGCATCGCACTCGGGCTCGCAGTCGGATATGGCGCGGCGCATCACCTCCACGAGGTCCACGGGGTCCGCCTCGATGCGGATCTTGCCGTGCGTGATGCGGGTCACGTCGAGCAGGTCGTCGACCATGCGCACCATGGTCTCGGTCTGGCGGTCGATGATCTTGCGCGCCTCGTCGACGATCGGGTCGCCGCGCGTGCGCCGCAGCAGCAGGCTCGCGTTGCGCACGCCCGACAGCGGGTTGCGCAGCTCATGGGCCAGCATCGCGAGGAACTCGTCCTTGCTGCGCTCGAGGGCCTCGAGCGCCGTCTCCGCCTCCTTCACGTCCGTGAGGTCCACCGCGCAGCCCACGAAGCCCTGGAAGGCGCCGGACCCGTCGAAGCGCGGGTTGGCCATGCACTTCATCCAGCGGTATTCGCCATCGGCGCGCTTCAGCCGCGCCCGCGCGACGAACGGTGCGCGCGCGGCCACGGCGTCGTCGTACGAGGCGGTGAAGCCGGCGCGGTCGTCCGGGTGCATCAGCTCGCCCCAGCCCACGCCGCGAATGGCGGGCTCCATGGCGCCCACGAACTCCTCGAACGCGCGGTTCGCGAAGCGCAGGCCCGACGCGTCGGACATCCAGATCATCACCGGGGCGCTGTTGGCGAGCAGCTCGAAGCGCGCCTCGCTCTCGCGCAGCGACTGTTCGGCGCGCTTGATGCGGTCCACCTCGACGAGGACCACGACCGCGCCCTCGATGCGGTTGTCGACCGTCCGGTAGGGACGCACCCGCAGCATGTGCCAGCGTCCTGCGGCATCGCGCACCTCCGTCTCGCGCGCCGTGATGGTCTCCACGACGTCGCGCGCCATCTCGGCCACGAGCTCGCCCCCCACCACGAGCTTGATGTCGCGCAACGGCCGCCCGATGTCCGCGGCGGAGACCCCCAGCGTCTTTTCGGCGGCCATCGTGAAGCGCCGCACCTGCAGGTCCGGACCCAGCATGAGGATGGGCAGCTGCACGCTCGCGAGCAGGTTGGTGAAGTCGTTGATGCTGTGCGTGAGCTCGGCGTTGCGGTTGTGCAGCTCGCTGTTGACGCTCGCCAGTTCCTCGTTGGCGCTCTGGACCTCTTCCTTCGAGGTCTCGAGCTCCTCGTTGATGCTCTGCAGCTCCTCGTTGGAGGACTGGATCTCCTCGTTCGCGGACTGCAGCTCCACGTTCGCCGCCTCCTGCTGCTCGATCACCGCCTGCAGGTACTGGCGCGTCGTGGCGAGCTCCTGGCGCAGCCGCGCGATCTCGCGCTCCGGCGCATCGGGACTGCGCGAGAGCTCGTCGCGCATCTCGGACTTGGCGAGGTCGTCGCGCGCTTTCGCGGAGAGCAAGTTCAGGCCAGGCTCCTCGAAGAGGAGCAGCAGCGCCCCCGCCGCGTCGCCGTGTTCCAGTGGCACGGCGACCAGGTTCACGTCGCGCCATCCCGCTTCGGAGCGCACGCGCACGCCCTCCTGGCGCGCGACGGATTTGTCATGGCGGGCGCGCTCCACGACGTCGCGCACCGCGACCGACAGGCCCTCGCGCAGCATCTTGAGCAGCGAAAAGCTCGCCTTGCCCGGCGCGGGCGCGAGATAAGGGCCGGTCTCGCCGCGAAACTGGATGATGTTGAGCTCGTTGTCGAGGAGCACCGAGGGCGGCGCGTAGCGCGCGAGCAGCAGGCGGTCGGCTTCGCGCTGCGGCTCGGGAGCGAGGCGCGCGGCCGGTGGCAGCACGGCCGCCACGGCGCGCCCGGTGAAGGGGCGCAGCTCGGCGGCTGCCGGCCGGGAGAGCGCCGGCTTCTTGACGTAGATTTTTTCGCGCTGGTCGACCAGGTCGAAGAGGTCCGCATACGCGCCGATGGTCTCGGACTTGCCGAGCCACAGGACTCCCTTCTCGCGCAAGGCGTAGTGCAGCACCGGCACGAGGCGCTGCTGCAGCGACGATTCCAGGTAGATGAGCAGGTTGCGGCACGCCAGGAAATCGATGCGCGAGAACGGCGGGTCCCGCAGCACGTCCTGGCGCGCGAAGATGCACCAGTCGCGGATGTGCTTGTTCACGCGGAAGGCGCCGTCGACCGGCTCGAACCAGCGCTGCAGCCGCTCGGGTGTGAGGTCGCTCGCGATCGCGGGCGAATAGATGCCGGCGCGCGCCTTCTCGATGCTGGCCCCGTTCACGTCCGTCGCGAAGATCTGGACGTTTGCCTGGCGCCCGCTCTGCTCGAGGTATTCGGCGAGCGCCATGGCGATCGAATACGGCTCCTCGCCCGTGGAGCATCCGGGCGACCAGATGCGCACGGCCTCGCCGCGCGAGCGGATGTCGGTGAGCGCGGGGAAGACCTCCTTGCGCAGCGCCGCGTAGGCGTCCGCGTCGCGGAAAAACGACGTCACCCCGATGAGGATGTCCTGGTAGAGCGCATGCTGCTCGTCCGGTTGCGCGAGCAGGAAGTCCGCATACTGCTCGAGCGTATCGAGCCGGTTGAGCAGCATGCGCCGCGACATGCGCCGCTGCAGCGTATTGCGCTTGTAGTGGCGGAAGTCGAGGCCCAGCGAATCGTGGAGGATCTGGACGATGCGGGTGAATCCCTCGGCGGCGGCGGCCTCGAGGGGCGCTGCGGCGGCGGCGTCGATGAAGGCATGGCGCGACAGGTGCGCGAGCTCGTCGGCGATCTGCCCGGGGGACATCACCGCGTCGACGTGGCCCGCGGCCACCGCGCTGCGCGGCATGCCGTGCTGCTGCGCGGAGTCGTCCTGCGCGAAGGTCATGCCGCCCGCCGCCTTGATCTCGGCGAGGCCCAGCGTGCCGTCGGTCGCGGAACCCGAGAGGATGATGCCGATGGATTTCTCGCCGTGGTGGTCGGCCAGCGAGCGCATGAAGCCGTCGATGCGGCCGCCCACCGGGAGCTCGCCGCCGCGCACGAGGAGCACGCCGTCGTCCATCTTGGCGGTGGTGCGGCCCGGAACGAGGTAGACGTGGTCGGGCTCGATGCGCGCCGCCTCGCGCACGTTGACCACGGGCATCGGCGTCGCGCGGCCGATCACCGCCTCGAGGTTCTCGGGATGGGCGCCCGAGGTGTGCAGCAGCACGACGAACGACATGCCGGTGGTCGCCGGCACGCCGTGCAACAGCGCGGTGATCGCCTCGACGCCGCCGGCCGAGGCGCCGATCGCGACGATCGGAAAGTCCGCCGTGGAGGCGGACGGCACGCCGGGATCAACGGCCGCTCGCGGTGAGGCGGGATCCGGCGGGAGAGTGCGCGGGGACCGTGGCTTTTTCGGCATGCGGGAGGCCGGTGGCAACCCCCATTGTAGGAGTTTGCTGCACCTGCCGCTCGATTCCATCGAGGCGGCGGCGCCAGGCCTCGACGTCGCGCGGAAGCATGCGGCGGCGCGCGAGCACCCAGGGCAGTCCCCGGACCGCCAGCCTCAAGGCCTGGCGCCCCTGGGCATCCCGCAGCGCGAGCCACGTGAGCAGGCCCGCGACGCGTGCGGGCCTTCGCATCCACGCGACCCACAGGGCATTGCGGGCAAGATGCATGTCGCGCGCCGCCGGGTCGCGCAGCGCGGAAGGCTCGTGCACGACCGCCATGTCGTCCGCGTACACCACGCGCCAGCCCGCCGCGACCAGGTCGAGCGCCAGCAGCGCCTCCTCGCCGCCGATGAAGAAGCGCTCCTCGTAGCCGCCCAGGGCGAGAAAGGCGTCCCGCCGGAAAAGCACGGCGCCCGCGAGGAAGCCCAGGAGCGAGGGGCCGGGGAGGTCCTCGCGTGGCAGCGGGCTCGCGGCCATGATGGCGCAGGCCGGGTCGATCTCGCGACGCGCGCCCACGAGGACGCGCGCCGTGAGCGCCGCGATGCGCGGATGCGCGTCGAGCAGGGCCTCGCCGCGCGCGATCGATCCCGCGCACCACGTCGTGTCGTCGTCGCTGAACGCGACATGCGGCGTGGCGGCCGCATGCGCGCCGAGGTTGCGCGCGGCCGCACCCCTGTTGCGGCCGGCATCGACCACGCGAGCGGCCGGGAATGCGCGGCGCACCGCCGCGGCGCTTCCGTCGCCCGACGCGTTGTCCACCACGATCACCGGCGGGCGCTCCGGCAATGCGAGCGAGCTCTCGACGGTTCTCAGGAGCTGCGCGCGGCGGTTGTACGTGAGGATGACCAGGGTCGTCTTCGCCAAGGGGTGAGGCTCCAGTAACGTTCGGCCAGCGCGAGGTCGCGATGGCCCGGGCGCCCGCCGCTCGCGAGGCCGCGCAGCTGGCTCGCGTAGCGCTCGACCGCGGCGCGCTTGCGCCCGGCGTCGAAGGGCGCCCGCGGCAGGCGCCGCGCCACGAAGCCCGCCTCGGCCAAGCGCTCCAGCCGCGCGCCGAGCAGGCCCTCGATGCGGCGGTAGAGCGCATCCTCGTAGAAGAGCCAGCGGACAGCGCCGTGCGCCCGGAGCGCCTCGAGCGCCGCCTCGTGCGCCGCCTTGTGGTCGTCGTGGAAGAGCCCGGCGGGGATGGCGACGAGCCGCGGCCGCGCGCGCTCGATCGCGGCGGCGATCGCGTCGGCCACGCCGGGCTGCGGGCGCCGGTCGCGATACTGCGCGTCGGGAAAATCGAGCCACTCGGACCGTGCGCCCAGGAGCGCCAGCGCGGCGCGATCTTCCTCGCGCCGCGCGAGCATCGCCTCGCGCGCGCTCGCGAACCCGCACGTCGCATCCCATTCCGGCAGCGGCACGTCGGCGCCCGGCACGCCGGCGAAAACGGTGGCAACCCATGCGCCGGGGTGCGCCATCAGGAGGGCACTGCATCCGAAGACCGCGTCGTCGAGGTGCGGCGAGATCACGAGGAGGCGTTGCGGAATCGCGGTCACGCCGGTTGGAGCCGCGCCATCGCCAGCGGTTTCGCGCGGAGCCCGCGCGGATCGAACAGGACCGCAGCCTTGTCGAACGCACGCGGCATGTGCGCACGATCCCGAATGCCGATGACTCCAAGCCCGAGGAAGAAGCCGGGCTACAGGTCCTTGGCGGCGCCGCCGGCGGTCACCTGCGCGTGGTTGATCATGGTGACCATCATCACGCCGCCGATCACGTTGCCGATCAAGGTGGGCACCAGGTAGCCGCCCACCACCTCCGCCCACCCCGCGCCGCCCGCCGCCGCGACCGTGAAGACCTCGACCGCCCCGGCGATGACGTGGCTGAACTCGCCGAGTCCCACGATGTAGGCGAGGATGATGATCACCCACACGCGCGCCGTCTCCGCGAAGGGCAGCACCCACACCATGAGCGCGATGAGCCAGCCGGCGAAGATGCCGCGGATGATGTTGCCGCCGAAGGTCGGCTGCAACGCCTTCGTGCCGATTTGCGTGAAGCTCGCGAGCGCCTCCGCGCTGAAGCCATCGGTGTGCGTGACGGCGAAGGCCACGGCGAGCGTGCCCAGCAGGTTGGCGACGAGCACGACGCCCCAGAGCCGCAGCACGTTCGCGACGCTCGCCTGCCGGCGCCTCTGCAGCAGCGGCAGGATGGGCGTGAGCGTGTTCTCGGTGAAGAGCTGCTGGCGGCCCAGCACCACGATGAGGAAGCCCACGCAATAGCCGAGCTTCGTGACCAGGATGTTCCAGTCGCCCTCGGGCAGGTGCGTCTTGAGCAGCCCCTCGGCGATCATGGAGAAGCCCATGGAGAGGCCGGCCGCGAAGCCCGACCAGAAGAGCGCGGGCGTCGGGCGCTCGAGCTCCTCCTCGCCCTCCGCGAGGATGGCCTTGTAGATCACCTTGCCGCTCGGCGACGAGCGCTCTTCCGCTTCCCGGTTCTCGCGCTGCTCGGCTGCCGCCATCGCTTCTTCTCCGTTGTCCGCAATCGTGCGCCGCGTCCGCTCGCGTCTCTTCGAAGCGGCGCCCGGCATTAGGTTCCGCGCGCGAAACGCCCGTACACTTCGGCCGACAAATCCCGGGAGGCGGCCGTGCGCAAGGTTCTCTTCATCTTCAGCGTGCTCACCGACGCGGACGTGGAGTGGCTGGGCCACGCCGGCGAGCGCATCCATGTCGACCCGGGCATGGAGGTGGTCGCGCTCGGCGCGCGCATCGACCATCTCTACTTCGTGCTCGACGGCCAGCTCGCGGTGATCACGCGCTCGGGCGAGCGCCTGCGCATGCTGGGCTCGGGCGAGGTGATCGGCGAGATGTCGCTGGTGGACCCGGCGCCCACGGGCGTCTCCGTCGCCGCGGTCACCGAGGCGGTGCTCCTGCGCATTCCCGATGCGACGCTGCGCGACAAGCTCGCGTCGGACCTGGGCTTCGCCGCGCGTTTCTATCGGGCGCTCTGCGTCTTCCTCGCCGATCGCATGCGCCACACGACGCAGCGCCTGGGTTACGGCAACGCGGCCGACGACCCGCACGGGCGCGACGAGCTCAACGAGGACCTGCTGGACAACGTGCACCTCGCCGGAGCGCGATTCGACCGCATGCTGAAGCGCCTGGCGGGCTGAAGCCATGGCGGGCGACACCTCGATCTTCCGCCAGGCCGCGCTCGACCGGCTCGCCTCGCCCGAGCGCCTGGACGAGCGGCTCGAGCTTCCCGTGTATCCCCGCGCGCTCGTGGCCGCCGTGATCGCGCTCGCGGCGGGCGCCGCGGCCTTCGCCATATGGCTGCTGCTCCTTCCATGAGTGCCGCGACGGCGCTGCACCGCACGCCCACGATCCTCCAGCTGGAGGCGGTCGAATGCGGCGCCGCGGCGCTCGCCATGGTGCTCGCCTATCACGGGCGCCACGTGCCGCTCGAGCAGGTCCGCATCGAATGCGGCGTCACGCGCGACGGCAGCAAGGCGAGCGGCGTGCTGCGCGCGGCGCGCGGCCATGGGCTGGTGGCGCGCGGATTCAAGAAGGAGCCGGACGAGGTGGCCGAGCTGCCGCTGCCCGCGATCGCTTTCGTCAACTTCAACCATTTCGTGGTGGTCGAGGGCTTTCGCGACGGGCGCGTGCACCTGAACGACCCCGCCCGCGGCCGGCGCGTCGTGGACGGCGCGGAGTTCGACCAGGCCTTCACCGGCGTCGTCCTCACCTTCGAGAAGGGCGCGGACTTCGAGCCGGGCGGCGAAGCGCCGTCGGTCGTGCGTTCGCTCGGCCAATACCTCGAGGGCTTGCGCCTCTCCGTGGCGCTCGCGTTCATGGTGGGCCTCACGCTCGTGCTGCCCGGCCTGGCGCTGCCGTGGCTGCTCGGGCGCTTCGTGGACGAGGTGCTGGTCGCGCACGCGAGCTCGCTCGCGTGGCCGCTCCTCGGCGGGCTCGCCCTGGCGATCCTCGCGCGCGCCCTGCTGCTCGCCCTGCAGGCGCGCCTCGTCACCAACACCTTCGGGCAGGCCGCGCGCGCCTCGGCACGCCGCTTCGTCGCGCACGCGCTCTCGCTGCCGATGGCGTTCTACGCGCAGCGCAGCCCGGGCGAGCTGGCCGCGCGAGTGGAGCTCAACGAGCGCGTGGCGCAGACGCTGTCGCACGACCTCGCGCGGCTCGTGCTCGACCTGCTCACCGCGAGCTTCTTCCTGGTGCTCATGGTCCGGCTCGAGGCGAGCCTCGCGCTGGCGGTGGTCGCCTGCCTCGCGCTGGAGGTGGTCGCGTGGCGCGCGCTCGCGGCGCGCACGGCGGAGATCTCGCAGGAGCTCTCGGTGCAGGCTGGCAAGCTCGCGGGGGTCGCGACCGGCAGCCTCGCGAACATCGAGGGGATCAAGGCGGGCGGCCAGGAGAACGCGCTCTTCCTCAAGTGGATCGGCCTGCAGGTCCAGTACCTCAACGCGTCGCTGCGGGCGCAACGTTTCATGCTCACGCTCGGCCAGGCGCCCGCGTTGCTCGGGCTCGTCGCGGCGCTCAGCGTGCTGGGCCTCGGCGCCGTGCGCATCATGCAAGGCACCCTCACCGTCGGCGACCTGGTCGCCTTCCAGGTCCTGCTCGCCGGCTTCGCCGCGCCGGTGCACGCGCTCTTCACGCAGGCGCAGCACGTGCAATCCCTGCGCGGCGACCTCGCGCGCCTCGACGACGTCCTGCACCACCAGACCGACCCCACGACCCCGATCGAGAGCTGGCGGGTGTTTCCCGGCTCGCCGATCGCGCTCGAGTTTCGCGGCATCACGTTCGGCTACGACCGTGGCGCGCCGCCGCTGATCGAGTCGCTGTCGCTCCAGGTGCCGGCGGGCGCGCGGATCGCGATCGTGGGCGCATCCGGATCGGGAAAATCGACGCTCGGGCGCCTCGCGGCGGGACTGCACGCGCCCTGGAGCGGCGAGATCCTGCTGAATGGCGAACCGCGCTCGAGCTGGCCCCGCGGGGCGCTCGCGCGGGCGGTGGGCTACGTGGACCAGGACGTGGTGCTCTTCGAGGGCACCGTGCGCGAGAACCTCTCGCTCTGGGACGAGCGCATTTCCGACGCGGCGCTCGAGGCGGCCCTGCACGACGCGGCGCTGCACCGCGAGATCCTGCGCCGACCCGGCGGCCTGGAGGCACCGCTCCACGAAGCGGCGCGCAACCTGAGCGGCGGCCAGCGCCAGCGCCTCGAGATCGCGCGCGCCCTGGCCCTGCGGCCCTCGCTCCTCATCCTCGACGAGGCGACCAGCGCGCTGGACACCGCGACGGAAGCGCGGGTCGCGTCGCAGCTGCGCAAGCGCCGCATCACGTGCCTGGTGATCGCGCACCGGCTCTCGACGCTGCGCGACGCCGACGAGATCGTGGTGATCGACCAGGGCCGCATCGTCGAGCGCGGCACGCACGCGGCGCTCGCCGCGCGGGCGCACGGCCGCTACGCCGCGCTCGTGGCCTCGGAGGCCGCGTGATGCGCGCCGATCCGGGCATCTCGTTCCGCTCGATGACGCTCGAGGCGGCGTGGTCGCTGCTGGCGCAGCCCCTCGGCGTGCCCGCGCGCGAGCCCGGTGCCATCGCCGTGCAGGAAGACGACGCCGCCGAGGTGATCGAGGGGATCGCCGAAGCGGTGGGCCTGCGCGCACGGCGCGTGATCCTGGATACGCGCTGGTGGAGACACGCGGGCGCCCCCATGCTGGCGCGCCTCTCGGAGCGCCGGCGCAAGCCGCGCGAAGACGACTCCGAGGACGCGATGCGCGGATGGGTCGCGCTCGTCCCGCATCCGCATGACGGATACCGCATGCGCGCCCTCGATCCATCCGCGGGCGCGGTCATCGAGTGGCGCGTGGATGCCGCGCTCGCCGCGCGCCTGGCGCCGCATGCGTTCACGTTCCACCGGCGCTTCCCGGACCGGCCCCTCGCTCCGCGCGATCTCCTCGCCTTCGCGACCGCCCACGGACGGCGCGACCTGGCACTGCTGCTCGGCGCCGGACTCATGGCCGCGCTCCTGGGCCTGCTCGCGCCCGCCGCGACGGGCTGGCTCATCGACCGCGCCATTCCCGCCGGCAATTCCGGGCGTGTCCTTGCATTGATCGCGGGACTCGCCGTGGCCGGCGTGGCCCTCATCGCGCTCGACGTGCTGCGAACGCTCGCGGTGATGCGCTTTGCCGCGCGGGTGGGTGTGTCGCTGCAGGCGGCGCTGGTCGATCGCGTGCTGGCGGCGCCCGCGCGATTCCTGCGCGGCTACGCGAGCGGCGACCTGGCACTACGCATCGGAGCGGTCAACACGCTGCAGCGAACGCTCCTGGACGCGACGCTCGCGGCCCTCGTCACGACCCTTTTCGTGCTGGCGAACGCGGCACTCATGCTTCACTACAGCGCGCAGCTCAGCGCGGCGGCCTTCGCCATCGCGCTGCTGGTCGTCGCGGTGAGCGCGCTCGCCGGCGCCCTGCGCCTGCGCATCGGTCCGCGCATCGAGGCGCTCGACGGCTCCGTGGGTGCGATCACCTACGAGCTCTTCGCCGGGATCGCGAAGCTGCGGCGGCCGGCGCCGAGGAGCGGGCTTTCGCGCGCTGGTACGGCCGCTACGATGCGTTTCGCCACGCGGCGAGCGAGGGCGCACGCCTCGCCAACTGGGAAGCCGTCGCGCTCGGCGTGCTGCAACCCGCCGCGACCGCCATGGTGCTCTATCTCGCGTGGCGCCTCTCCGGCCGCGCCGTGCTGTCCACCGGGGACTTCGTCGCATTCCATGCCGCGATGTTCGCGATGCTGGGCGGCGTGCATGCGCTGGCGGCGACGGTCCTCGACCTGGTGAACCTGCGACCGGTGTGGGAGCGCGCGCGTCCCCTCCTCGAGGTGCTGCCCGAGGACGCCCCCGGGCGCGGCGAGCAGCACACGCCGCGAGGCGCGATCGCGCTGCGCAACGTGAGCTTCGCGTACGGCGACGGGGAGCCCGTGCTCCATGGCATCGACCTCGCGATCGCGCCGGGCGAATTCGTGGCGCTCGTGGGCCCGAGCGGCTCCGGCAAGTCGACCCTGATGCGCCTGCTGCTGGGCTTCGACGAGCCGGTGCGCGGCCGCATCGAATACGACGGCCGCGATCTCGCGACGCTCGATCGGCGCCGCTTGCGCCGCGGCATCGGCACGGTGCTGCAGGACGGACGCCTCTGGGACGGAGACCTCTACGGCAACATCGCGGGCGCCGCGAATGTCACCGTGGAGGAGGCCTGGGAGGCGGCACGAGCCGCCGGCCTCGCCGCGGACATCGAGGCGCTGCCCATGGGACTCTACACGCGGGTCGGAGAGGCGCTCAGCACGCTCTCCGGCGGGCAGCGCCAGCGCGTGCTGCTCGCGCGCGCGCTGGCGGGGCGCCCGCGCATCCTGCTGCTGGACGAGGCCACGAGCGCGCTCGACAACATGTCGCAGGCGCGAGTGCTGCAGGGCCTCGCGAGCCTGGATGCAACCCGCATCGTGATCGCGCACCGGCTGGAAACCGTGCGCCAGGCCGACCGCATCGTCGTGATCGACGGCGGCCGCATCGTGCAGGAAGGAAGTTTCCGGCAGCTCGCCGTCGAGCAGGGCCCGTTCGCCGCCCTGCTCGAGCGCCAGGCCGCCCGGGCCTAGTTCTTGCCCTTGGCGCCCGTCACGCCGGCGACCTGCGTGCCGCCCGCGTCGTGCTTTTCCCGCTTCGCGGTCACGACGATCGTCTCCATCTTCACGACCTTCTGTTCCTGCGGGCGCCGGGCCTCGACCACGATGGTGCCCATCTTGCGCACCTCGGTGCCGCCGGAGACGCGGTCCAGCTGCTGCTCGGAGAGTTCGCCTTCGTGCTTGTTCTTGCGCGACATTGTGGCCTCCTGGGGGGGTGACTGCGGTGCCAAGATACCATGCGGCCCGGGCTCACTCTGCCGAATTTTCGGCATCGCGCGGCACGATCCTGCCTCCCCGGTACGCCGCTGCGGTACGCTCGTCGCCGTGAACGGATTTCCTGCCGGTCGCGCGCGCGGCGACCTCACCCTCGCGGGCTTCGTGGCCGCCGCGATCGTCGCGTTGCTGCTGGCGGGGGCCCTGGCCTGGCTCTCGCGCCAGCAGGAAGCGGCCGCCGCATGGGTCGCGCACAGCCAGGAAGTGCTGGCGAGCCTCGCGCGCGCCCGCGCGGCGCTGCTCGAGGCCCAGGGAGGCGCCCGCGCCTACGTCATCTCCGGCCGGGCCGAAGACGTGGAAGGCTTTGCCCGGGGGCGCGCCGCGCTCGACGCGGAGGTCGGCCGCCTGCGCGCGCTCGTGGCCGACAACGGTTCGCGGCAGGCCCAGGTCGACGAACTGCGCGGCGCGCTGCGCGAGCGCGTGGCGACGCTCGAGCGGACCGTGGATGCGCGGCGCGAGGGCGGCTTCGACGCCGCCCGCGCGATCGTCGATTCGGAGCTCCCGCGGCACGAGGCGGCGGCGGTGCGGAATTTCTTCACGCGCCTGGAGGATGAGGAGCAGCGGCTGCTGCGCCTGCGCCTGGCCGAGCACCAGTCGCGGCTCCGCGGCTTCCGCGCGAGCACCGCCGCGATCGTCGCGGCCCTGGTCGCCATGCTGGCCTTCCTCTACACCCGGGTGCGCCGGCGCCGCACGGAACAGGACCGGCTCCTGGAGGCGGAGCAGCGCTTCCACCGCATGACCGAGAGCGTCGTCGACTACGCCATCATCATGCTCGATACGGCGGGCCGGGTGGTGAGCTGGAACGCCGGCGCGGAGCGCATCAAGCGCTATCGCGAGGAGGAGATCGTGGGGCGCGACTTCGCCTGCTTCTACCTGCCCGAGGACATCGCGGCGGGAAAGCCCGCCCACGGGCTGCGAACCGCATCGGAACAAGGGCATTACGAGGCGGAGGGCTGGCGCGTGCGCCGCGACGGCTCGCGCTTCTGGGCGCGCGTGTCGATCGCGCCGCTGCGCGACGCGCAGGGCGCGGTGCGCGGCTTCGTGAAGGTGACGCGCGACCTCACCGAGCGCAAGGCCGCCGAGGAAGCGCTGCTCGCCGAAGTGCGCGAACGCCGCCGCATCGACCAGCAGCTGCATCGCCTGAACGAGTCCCTCGACCGCATCGTCGCCGACCGCACCTCGGAGCTGCGCGAGACGAACGCGGGGCTGGTGGACGCCAAGCAACGGCTCGAGCAGTTGTCCCTTCGCTTCATCACGGCGCAGGAGGACGAGCGCCGGCGCGTGGCGCGCGAGCTGCACGAGGAGATCGGCCAGGCGCTGGGGGCGATCCGCCTGCGGCTGGGCGTGGCGCTCAACGACGAGGCGCGGCGCGCGCGGCCGCTCGAGGAGAGCGCCGCCATCGCGGACGAGGCCATCGCGCGCATCCGCAGCCTCGCGGTCAACCTGCGCCCGCCGATGCTCGACGACCTCGGCCTCGCCGATGCGCTGCAATGGGCGCTGGGCCAGCAGTCGAAGGCCGCCGGATGGACGTCGGCCATGCGCGCCGACGAGCTGCCGCAGCGGCTCCCGCCCGACATCGAGACCGCCTGCTTCCGCATCGGCCAGGAGGCGCTCATCAACGCGGCGCGCCACGCCAATGCACGCCACGTCGAAGTGACGCTGCAGAGTGCGGGCCCCGAGCTGCGCCTCACCGTCGCGGACGATGGCGACGGATTCGAGTTCGACCGGCCCGATGGCGCGCGCGGCTACGTGGGCCTGCTCGCGATGAGCGAGCGGGCGAGCCTCGTCGGCGGGCGGCTGGACATCGAGAGCGCGCCCGGCAAGGGCACGCGCGTACGCGCCTCGTTTCCGCTGGTTGCCGCCGGGGGCTGAGCCGCGCGCCACGCGGCGGCCGCGAGCGCTTATCATCGCGGGCTCGACCGCCGGAGCCCCGGATGCTGACGCCTGAGTTCGTCGAGCGCGAGTACAACAACCGCGCGCTCGTGAAGGACTACCCACGTTACTTCGACCGCTGGACGCGCGACTCGGAGTTCGTGCGTGCCACGCTGGTCGGTGAGCTCGAGGTGCCGTACGGGCCCGACCCGCGCCATCGCATCGATCTCTTTCCCGCCGGCGAGCGCGCGCTCGGCACGCTCGTCTTCATCCACGGCGGCTACTGGCGCTCGCTCGACAAGGACATGTTCTCGTGGATCGCCGCGGCATGGAACGCCGCCGGCGTGAGCGTGGCGCTGCCGCGCTATCGCCTCGCGCCGGCCGTGCGCATCGAGGACATCGTCGGCGATGCGATCGCCGCCACGACATGGCTCTTCGAGCACGGCGCGCGGCACCGCATGAACATGGACCGCGTGGTGCTGAGCGGACATTCCGCCGGAGGCCACCTCGCAGCCGCGATCATGGCCGCGCCGCGCGAGCGCCTCGCCTTCGACACGACGCGCATCGCGGGGGCCGTGCCCATCAGCGGGATCTTCGATTTCGAGCCGCTGCGCCTCTTCAGCTTCAACAGCGATTTCCGCCTCGACGCCGCGTCCGTCGCGCGCCTCGGCCTCGCCGACAAGATGCCGAGCGTGGACGCGCCGCTCATCGTCGCGGCGGGCGCGGACGAGAGCTCCGAATTCCGGCGCCAGTCGCAGCTCCTGGCCGACGCGTGGAAATCCCGGGGGGCGCAGCTCATGCTGATGCCGGGCGCGCACCACTTCAGCATCGTCGATGCCTTCGCCGAACGCGGCGCGCCGCTCCACGAAGGCACTCTCGCGCTCTTCACGCGGCGCTCGATCGGCGACGTAGTATCGGTGACTCGCCTCCCGCGGGACCGCGCACCGTGAACCCCGACCTCTCGAGACTCTCGATCGATCGCTCCGCAACGCTCTCGGCCCCGCGGCGCCGGCGGCGCTGGCTCAATCGCTGGACCGTGCTGCTCGCCGTGGTGATCGTCGTCGCCGGGGCGATCGCCGCGCGCCAGGCGACCGCGCCGGTGGCCGTGGAGACGGCGACCGTCACGACGGCCTACCCCACGCAGTCGCTCTCGGTGCTCAACGCGACCGGCCACGTCGTCGCGTGGCGCAAGGCCGCGGTCTCGACCAAGGCGACGGGACGCCTCGAATGGCTGGGCGTGCAGGAAGGCACGCGCGTGAAGGAAGGCCAGGTCATCGCGCGCCTGGAGAACCGGGACGTGGCCGCCGCCCACGACTCCGCCGTGGCCAACGGCGCGGTCGCGCGCGCGAGCCTCGAGACGGCCGAGGCGGAGCTGCGCGATGCCGAGACGAGCTTCCATCGCTCGGAAGACCTGTTCGCGAGGAAATTCATCGCCGCGTCCGCGCTCGACACGGCGCGGGCGCGCTACGAGAAGGCGCAGGCCGGCATCTCGAACGCGAAGGCGGGCATCGGCGTCGCCGACGCCAACGCGCGCCAGGCCGAGGTCGCCCTGGAGCAGACCCTCATCCGCGCGCCCTTCGACGGCCTCGTGCTCACCAAGAACGCGAACGTGGGCGACATCCTCACGCCCTTCTCCTCGGCGACCGACTCGAAGGGCGCGGTCGTGAACATGGCGGACATGGCGACCCTGGAGGTCGAGGCCGACGTGAGCGAGGCCTCCATCGCGAAGGTGAAGCCCGCCATGCCCGCCGAGATCCAGCTCGACGCGTATCCCGACACGCGCCTCATGGGCGAGGTCTCGCGCATCGTGCCGACGGTCGATCGCAGCAAGGCCACCCTCCTCGTCAAGGTCGCGTTCCGCGAGAAGGATCCGCGCGTGCTGCCCGACATGAGCGCGAAGGTGGCGTTCCTCTCGCGCGAGCCCGCGCCCGCCGAACGCCGGCCGGTCATCGCGGTGCGCGCGGAAGCGGTCACGAAACGCGACGGCCGCAACGTGGCCTTCGTCCTCGACGCGGCCAACGTCGCGCACGAGAAGCCGGTGGGCGACGCGCCGAAGGTGGGCGACCTGGTGCAGGTCACCGGCCTCGGCGCCGGCGACAAGGTCGTGCTGGCACCCAGCGAACGCGTGCGCGACGGCGTGCGCGTGAGCCTCGCGAAGAAATGACGCCGCGTGCCGCCCCGGCCGGGGCCGGGTCCGAGTCTCCGATCGTCGATGTCCGCCATGTCTCCAAGGGATACCGGCGTGGCGGCCAGGACGTCCCGGTGCTGCGCGACATCACGCTCGCGATCCCGCACGGCGACTTCATCGCGCTCATGGGGCCTTCCGGCTCGGGCAAGTCCACGTTGCTCAACCTCATCGCCGGGATCGACAAGCCCGACGCGGGCGAGCTCCTGGTGGGCGGCGAGGACATCACGCGGCTCGCGGAAGCCGATCTCGCGGACTGGCGCGCGCGCAACGTGGGCTTCGTCTTCCAGTTCTACAACCTCATGCCGGTGCTCGATGCCTTCGAGAACGTGGAGCTGCCGCTCATGCTGACCGGGCTCGGCAAGCGCGACCGGCGCGAGCGGGTCGAGACCGCGCTCGAGCTGGTGGGTCTCGCGGACCGCATGGAGCACTACCCGAACGAGCTCTCCGGAGGGCAGCAGCAGCGCGTCGCGATCGCGCGGGCCCTCATCAGCGATCCCACGCTCATCGTGGCGGACGAGCCCACGGGCGACCTCGACCGCAAGAGCGCTGTCGAGGTGCTGGCGCTGCTCACGCGGCTCAACGCCGAGATGGGCAAGACGATCATCATGGTGAGCCACGACCCGCACTCGGTCGAGTCGGCGCGCCACGTGACGCACCTCGAGAAGGGCGAGCTCCTCCCCGGCTGACATGTTCCTCAAGCTCGTCTTCAAGAACATCTTCCGCCACCGGCTGCGCAGCCTGCTCACCATCGCGGGGCTCATCGTCGCGATCCTCGCCTTCGGCATCCTGCAGACGGTGGTCGATGCGTGGTTCGCGGGCGCCGACATGGCGAGCGCGCAGCGCCTCATCACGCGCAATGCGACGTCGCTCGTCTTTGCGTTGCCCGCGTACTACCGCGAGCGCATCCGCGCGATCGACGGCGTCACGAAGGTCGCGATCTCCAACTGGTTCGGCGGCATCTACAAGGACCAGTCGGTGGGCAACTTCTTCGCGCAGTTCGCCATCGACGACAACTACTTCGACCTCTATCCCGAGTTCCGGGTGAAGCCGGAGCAGATGGCGGCGTGGAAGGCGGACCGGCGCGGCGCGCTCGTGGGCCGGCTGCTCGCCGACCAGTTCGGCTGGAAGGTGGGCGACGTGATCCCGCTCAAGGGCGCCATCTACCCGGGGGACTGGGAGTTCGTGGTGCGCGGCATCTACGAGCCGAAGGACGACACGACCGTCACGCGCCAGTTCTACTTCCACTGGGAGTACCTGAACGAGGCGCTCAAGCTCAAGTTTCCGCGCCGCGCCGAGCAGGCGGGCGTGTTCATCGTCGGCATCGCCGACGGCAGCCGCGCCGCCGAGCTCTCGCAGGTCATCGACGGCGAGTTCCGCAACTCGCTCGCGGAGACGCTCACCGAGACCGAGAAGGCCTTCCAGCTCGGCTTCGTCGCGCAGATGGAGGCGATCGTGACCGCCATCCGCGTGGTCTCCTTCGTCGTGATCGTCATCATCTTCGCCGTGGTCGCCAACACCATGGCCATGACCGCGCGCGAGCGCCTCGCGGAATACGCGACCCTCAAGGCGCTGGGCTTCGGGCCGGCCTTCGTCGCATCGCTCATCGTGGCCGAGTCGGTCGCGATGACGCTCCTCGGCGGCGCCATCGGCATCGCCCTCACCTTCCCCACGGCGGCGGCGTTCAAGGCGCTCGTGGGCACGCTCTTCCCCGTGTTCAACGTGGCCCCCAGCACCGTCGCCCTGCAAGCAGCGGCAGCACTCATCGTCGGCATCGCGGCCGGCCTGCTGCCCTCCCTTCGCGCCTCGCGCGTGAAGATCGTGGACGGCCTGAGGTACATCGGTTGAAGGTCCCGTTCGCCTACATCGTGCGCAACCTCTGGGCGCGCAGGCTCACGACACTCCTCACCGCGGGCGGGATGGGCCTCGTGGTATTCGTGTTCACCGCGGTGCTGATGCTCGACGCGGGCCTCAAGCGCACCCTCGTCTCCACCGGGAGCTGGGACAACGCGATCCTCCTGCGCCAGGCGTCGCAGACCGAGATCCAGAGCGCGATCTACCGCGACCAGGCGGACCTGCTCGAGACCTTGCCGCACGTCGCGCGCGGAGCCGATGGCGAGCCGCTGGTGTCGAAGGAGACGCTGGTCCTCATCGCGATCCCGAAGAAGGGCAGCGACAAGCCGGCCAACGTCGTCGTGCGGGGAATGCCGCGGGAGGGCATCGCGCTGCGCCCGCAGGTGCGCATCGTGGACGGGCGCTTCTTCCGCGCCGGATCCTCGGAGATCGTGGTCGGCCGGGGCGTCGCCCGGGGCTTCGACGGCACCGGCATCGGCGAGCGCCTGCGCTTCGCCGGGCGCGAGTGGACCATCGTCGGCGTCTTCGACGGCGGCAAGTCCGGGTTCGATTCGGAAGTGTGGGGCGACGTGGAGCAGATGATGCAGGCCTTCCGCCGCACGCTGTATTCTTCGGCGCTGGTGCGGCTCGAGCAGGCTTCGGACTTCCAGGCGCTCGCCGACGCGGTCGGCAACGACCCGCGCCTGGCGCTCGACGTGAAGCGCGAGCCGGCGTTCTACGAGGAGCAATCGAGGCAGCTGTCGCAGTTCATCACCATCCTGGGCATCGTGCTCTCGCTCATCTTCTCCATCGGCGCGATGATCGGCGCCGCCATCACCATGTACGCCGCGGTCGCGAACCGCACGGGCGAGATCGGCACGCTGCGGGCGCTGGGCTTCCGCCGCGCGAGCATCCTCGCCGCGTTCCTCGTCGAAGCCATCATGCTGGCGCTCGCCGGAGGCGCCGCCGGGCTCGTGCTCGCCTCGGGCCTGCAGGCGTTCACCATCACGACGATGAACTGGCAGTCGTTCAGCCAGCTCGCGTTCGGCTTCGACCTCACGCCGCGCATCGTGGCCTCGGCCACCCTGTTCTCGCTCGTGATGGGGCTCGTGGGCGGATTCCTGCCCAGCCTGCGCGCGGCCCGGCTCGAGATCGTCGACGCGCTGAGGGCCGCGTGAGCCCGTTCCCGGATCGCATCGTCGCCACCTACCGGTTGTCCGTGCCCGAGGCGGACGCCGAGTCGCGCGCCCTCGCCATCGCGACCGAGCAGAGCGTCGAGATGCCGCTCGACGCCATCGACGACCCGCACGTGCGCTCGGAGATCGTCGCGCGAGTCGTGCAGGTGCGTGCCGCCGGCGACGCGTTCGAGGCGGACATCGCCATCTCGACGCAGACGACCGGGCACGAGCCGGGGCAGCTCATCAACATGGTGTTCGGCAACTGCTCCCTCATGCCGGAGGTGCAGCTCGTGGGCCTCGCGTTCCCGCCGGGTTTCGTGCAGGGGTTCGGCGGCCCGCGCTTCGGCATCGCGGGACTGCGCGCGGCGACCGGCGCGATCGACCGGCCGCTCACCTGCACCGCGCTCAAGCCGCAGGGCAGCCCGCTCGCGCACCTGGTGCATCTCGCGCGCACCTTCGCGCTCGCCGGACTCGACCTGGTGAAGGACGACCACGGGCTCGCGAACCAGGCGTTCTCGCCGTTCGCGCAGCGCGTGCCGGCGGTGCAGCGCGCCGTGGACGAGGCGAACCGTGCGACGGGGGGGCGCACCCTCTATGCGCCGACGCTCTCGGGGGCGCCCGCGGCCCTGGCGGAGCAGCTGCGTATCGCGCGCGACTGCGGGGTGCGTGCGGCGCTCGTCTCGCCGATGGTCGTGGGACTGCCGGTCTTCGCCGAGCTCGCGCGCACGGCCGGCATGCCGCTCCTGGCCCATCCCGCATTCGGTGGCGCCGCGCGCATCGCGCCGGTCGTGCTGTTCGGGCAGCTCTTCCGGCTTTTCGGTGCCGACGCGACGATCTTCACCAACTACGCCGGGCGCTTCCACTACCCGCGCGAGGTGTGCCTCGCGATCGCCGATGCCGCGCGCAGGCCGTGGGACGGCCTCGCCGCGACGATGCCGGTGCCGGCCGGCGGCATGACGCTCGATCGCGTGGCCGAGATGCGCGCCGATTACGGCGACGACGTCATGCTGCTCATCGGCGGCAACCTGCTCGAGGCCGGCGCGCGGCTGCTCGAGCGCAGCCGCGCGTTCGCGCGCGCGGTGGCGGGTTAGCGCAACCGCGCGGCAGAACTTTGCGCCGGGGGCCTGTCGAAAGCGCATGCCAACGCCCTTGCCGCTCTTCACCCGGTATGTCTTCGTCGTCCTGGCGGTCGTGGTGCTGGCATTGCTGGCATTCAAGCTGCTGCCGTTGCTGCTGCTCATCTTCGCCGGCATCGTGCTCGCGTCGGCCTTGAGCGCCGCCGCCTCGCCGCTGGAACGGCGGCTGCGCCTGAATCGCACGTGGGCCGTCACGCTGGTGTTCCTGCTGTTCCTGGTCCTCGTCATCGCGGGCCTCTCGTTCTTCGGCGTGCAGCTCGCCGCCCAGATGGAGGAGCTGGTGAGCGCGGTGACGGACGCGTACCAGAAAGTGCGGGCGTACCTGCAGGGATCGCGCTTCTTCTCGACGCTGCTGGACGGGGCCCAGGCGGCACCGGACCCGGCCGCGCTGATGCGCGTCGCCCGGGAAACGGTCACGGTCTTCGGCGGCCTCGCGGACCTCGTGCTCGTGCTGGTGCTCACCGTGTACCTCGCAGCGGACCCGCGGACCTATCGCAACGGCTTCCTCGCGCTGCTGCCGCCGCGCCTGCGCGGCGACGTGGGGGACGCACTGGACGCCTCGGGCCGCGCGCTGCGGCGCTGGCTCGCCGGCCAGCTCGTCGCGATGGTGTCCGTGGGCGTGTGCATCGGCCTGGGCCTCTGGATCGTCGGCGTGCCGCTGGGGCCGGCGCTCGGCATTCTCTACGGCGTCTTCGACTTCGTTCCGTTCGTGGGTCCGCTGCTCGCCGCGGTCCCGGGACTGCTCATCGCGTTCGCGCAGGGACCGGAGGTGGCGCTCTACGCGCTCGGCGTCTACGTGGTCGTGCAGTTCATCGAGGGCCATGTGGTCGTGCCCATCGTGCAGAAACGCGCGGTGGCCCTGCCGCCCGCGCTCACGCTCGTCGCCATCGTGGCTTTCGGCCTGATCTTCGGCATCGCCGGATTGCTCTTCGCCGTGCCCCTCACGGTCGTCACCGTGACGCTCGTGCAGCGGCTTTACGTGGCGAAGCTCTCGCCGGCATAGGCCGGAAGGACGAGGGCGCCGGCGCGAGGAAGTTTCCGCAAGTCCCGAGCTGCGACGCGCGGAATTTCCGCGGTGCGCGCGTGTCTCGTGCCATGCACGCATCCTCGCTTTTTTCATTTCCAAGGAGCCAGATCCATGTTGCAGACCCGACTTGCCAAGGCGGCGCTGCCCGCCGCGCTGCTTTCCCTCGCACTCACCGCCGTCGCGCAAGGCACGTCGCCGGGGACGTCCGGCGGATCCGCGTCGTCGGGCTCCAGCATGGGCTCGCCGGGCAGCACGTCGGGATCGATGAAGGCGTCCCGGTCCGCCTCGTCGAAGTCTTCCCAGCTCGATCACAGCGATCGCAAGTTCCTGGAAAACGCGGCGAAGGACGGCCTCGCCGAAGTGGAGCTGGGCCAGCTCGCCTCGCAGCGCGCGGAGTCCGCGGAGGTGAAGCAATTCGGCCAGCGCATGGTGCAGGACCACGGCAAGGCGAACGACCAGCTCAAGCAGCTCGCGTCCTCCAAGGGCGTCGACGTTCCGACCGAGACCGACAAGTCGCACCAGAAGAAGATGGAGAAGCTGCAGAAGCTCCAGGGCGCGCAGTTCGACAAGCAGTACATGGACGACATGGTCAAGGACCACAAGAAGGACGTGAAGGAATTCCAGAAGGAAGCCAAGTCGGCGAAGGATCCCGACGTGAAGAACTTCGCCGCGCAGACGGCGCCCACGCTGCAGGAGCACCTGCAGATGGCCGAGGCCGCGCAGAAGGCCGCGAAGGGCGAGAAATCGGCGAAGGCTTCCACCAAGTAGGCCGCGACACGCGTGCGAAGGGCGCCCGCGGGCGCCCTTTTCATGGACGGCGCGGGGTCAGTCGCGGATGTCCTGCAGGAACCACTCGGTCGGGATCTCGCGCCCGAGCCCCGCCGCCCGCGCCCGCTCGTACACGTGGCCCGCGACCGCGTAGAACTGCGCGCCCTGCAGGTTGCCGCGCTCCGAGTACGTGACCTGGTCATCCGACGTGCGGCCCGGCTTGCGGCCCGCCAGCAGCTCCGCCAGCGTCACCATGCGCTCCGGGAGGAACGCGCCGTGCGCCCGCGCGCCACCACGCGACGATCGCATGGCCGCGTCCGGCCGCGCCGCCCACGTCACGTACTCGTCGTCGAGCGCGAGCTCCGGCAGGCCGAGCGGCGGCGGCGCCGAGCCGAAGCGCAGGTACACGTCGATGCGCGCGACGGTGGCGTCGTCGGGCCGCCCGCCGCCGCCCACGTTGATCACGTGCGTGCCGGGCTCGAGGCGCGTGCCGTCCAGCACCGGCACGGCGGAATCGGTCACCGCCGCGACGATGTCGGCGCCGCGATAGGCCTCCTCGGGGCTCGCGCACGCGCGCACATCGAGCCCATGGCGCTCGCGCATCTCGGCGGCGAAGGCCTCGCGGTTTTCGCGCGTCGGGCTGAAGACCTGCAGCCGCTCGATCGGCCGCACGCAGCGCAACGACTCCACGTGCGAGCGCGCCATGCCGCCGGAACCGAGCATGCCCAGCACGCGCGCATCGCGTTTCGCCATGTGCCGCGCGCCGATGGCGCCGTCGGCGCCGACGCGCATGTGCTGCAGCACGCCGTCGTTCAGGATGGCGAGGGGCTCGCCGGTCTCGACGCTGGTGAGGAACACGAGGCCGCAGTAGAGGCCCGGCTCGCGGCAATACTTCTCACGCGTGACCCGTGCGCCGGAGCGAAGCTCGTGGACCACGTCGGACTTCATGCGGATCGCGAAGTATCCGCCGGTCGACCCGCCCTCCATCGTGCCCCATTGGTAGGTCTTGCCCGCGTCGCGCGTCGGGATGCGGATGTCGATGCGCGGGCGGCAGACCGCCTCCTGGGCGGCCAGGTCGCGGTACGACCTCTCCAGCACATCGATCGTGTCCCCCATGGCCAGCACGCGGGAGACATCGGCATTGCCGATCAGCAGCATTCAGCGCGTGATCGCCACCAGCACGGAGCATGGCGCGTGCTCTATGAGCGCCTTCGAGATCGATCCGCGCCACCAGCGCGCCGCCCAGCTGTCGAGGTGGCGGTGGCCGACCACGATGAGGTCCGCCTGGATGCGCCGGGCGTACTGGGTGATCTCGTCCACCGGCTGGCCGACGACGACCTCGCCCTGGACCACGCCGCGGCCCTCCTGCTTCAACTGCGACATGCCGTCGTCGAGGATGCGCTGGAAGGCCTTGCGCTCCTCTTCCTCGGCGCGGGCGTCGTAGACATAGCCCTCGCCGCCGATGAGCGCCGCGGCGGGCGGCGACACGGCGATGAGGAAGAGCTCCGCGTTCGACAGGCCCGCGACCTCGCGGCATTCGAGCAAGGCCTTCTGCCCGGATTGCGAACCGTCATAGGCGAGGAGGATGCGCTTGTACATGGGCTCTCTCCATTTCGTTGTAGCTCGGAGGCTACACCAACTCGGGGTTGTAACAGAGTGTACGGGGGTCCACGAAACCGGGGGTCGGGCGTTACACGGGTAAGGGGCTTCGCGGCACTCGCCCCGGAGCTGCCGGTCCCAATACCAGATCCATCGAAGGAGACGCAAATGACGCTCAAGAAATCCCTGTTGATCGCTTCCCTCGTGGCCGCCACGGGGCTCGCCGCGGTGTCGACCGAAGCATCGGCCGCGGATCCGGCGCTCGGCGCCCTGGTCGGCGGCGGCATTGGTGCCGCCATCGGCCACAGCGTGGGGGGCCACGGTGCAACAGCCGCGGGTGCGGTGGTCGGCGCCGTCGTGGGCTCCAGCGTGGCCGCCAGCTCCAACTACTACGGCCAGCCGTACTACGACAACGGCTATTACGCGCCGCCGCCGGCCGCCTACGGCCCGCCGCCCGCCTATGCGTATGCCGAGCCCGCCTATGCACCCCCGGTGTATTCCGCGCCGGCGTATGGCGCGTACTACGCGCCCGCACCGGTGTACGCCGGACCGAGCATCGTGATCGGCGGCTGGGGCGGTGGCCACTACCGTGACCACCATGTGTACCGCCACTGGGACGGCCATCACCATCACTGAACGGGTGAAACCGCGTCGCGAAGGGCTGCTCACTGCGGCCCTTTTCTGAACTCGCGAGACGGCGTCCTGTCTTCCCGCGACGACAGCCGGAGAATCCCATGAACAACATCCCGCACCTCATGGCGGCGGCCCTGGTGGCCACCGCCCTTTCCTTCGCCCTGCCCGGCGCGGCCGAGAACGCCGCCGGCGAGCTCCCGCGTGCAGACGTGAAGTTCCTGCAGAAGGCGGCCGTCGATGGCCTGGCGGAGGTGGAGCTCGCGCGGCTCGCGCAGCACAAGGCGATGCGCGACGAGGTGCGGCAGTTCGCGAACCGCATGGTGGACGACCACTCGAAGGCGAACGAGCAGCTGAAGGCGATCGCCTCGAGCCACGGCGTGCAGGTGCCGGCCGCGATCGACCGGCGCCATGAACGCGAGATGAACAAGCTCTCGCAGCTCATCGGCGGGGACTTCGACCGCGCGTACATGTCGCGCATGCTGTCGGAGCACCGCAAGGACGTGAAGGAGTTCCGCAAGCGTGCGAACGCGAAGAAGCAGGACGATGTCACGCGCTTCGCCGCGGCGACGCTGCCGGTGCTGGAGTCGCACCTCGACATGGCACGCGCGACGTACGACATCGCGCAGGATCCGAAGCGGTATGGCAACCGCCAGGCCGGTTCGACCAAGCCGTGACGGGGGTACTATCCCTTTCACCAGTACCCGGTAGAATGACCGTGGCAACGATATCCACAGGGAGTGGCTCACCATGCTGAAACGATTCATCGCAGTCGCCGTCGCCGCCGCAGGCCTGGCCGCGGCCGGCTATTCCACCCAGGCGTCGGCCGACCCGCTCGCGGGCGCCATCGTCGGGGGCGCCATCGGCGCCGCGGCCGGCGGCCCACCCGGTGCCGCCGTCGGCGCCGTGATCGGCACCGCGATCGGCGCGACCACGGACCCGTACTACTACGGTCCGGGGCCCGGCTATTACGCGCCACCCGCGGGCGGTCCCGCGCCCGGCTATGCACCCGCGCCGCAGGCTTACTACCCGCCCGCCCCGCAGGCGTACTACCCGCCGGCGGTGGCGTATCGCGCGCCGGTGTATGCCTACGGTTACGGCGCGCCGGTTGTGTATGTCGGCGGCCGTTACTACGGCGGTCATTACGGCGGTCATTACGGCGGTCATTACGGCGGTCACTCCGGCGGTCATTACGGCGGTGGCCATTACTCGCACTACGCGCACTCCGGCCACCACCACTGAGCCGCCTTGCTGCACGAAAGGAAGCCCCGCCCCCGGCGGGGCTTTTTCTTTTGGGGCGCGCGCACCGCGGGATCCCTCCATCGGACTGGGCTGACAGCTTCACGCGCGCTCCGGCGACAGACCCGGCGCGGCACATCGGCGACATTGAAGGGCCCGGAGCCCACACCCCCGATGAAGCTGCGCGCCCTCCATTTCCAACGCTACAAGCAGATCGCCCGGCTCCTGTGGAAGTACGGGCGCTCCGACCTCGTGAAGCAGTTGGACGCGCCGCCCTTCGGCGGCGAGCTGGACGAGACCCTCGCGGAAAGGGACGGCAGTGCCAGCCCCGAGGAATTCGCCGACGACCTCGAGGAGATGGGGCCCACGTTCGTGAAGCTGGGGCAGGTGCTCGCCAGCCGTCCGGACCTCCTGCCCCAGCCGTACCTCGATGCGCTCGCGCGCCTGCAGGACCGCGTGAAGCCCTTCCCCTTCACCGAGGTGCAGGCGATCGTCGAGGACGAGCTGGGCGTGCGCATCTCGAAGGCGTTCTCGCGCTTCGACGAGAGGCCCCTGGCCGCCGCCTCCCTGGGACAGGTGCACAAGGCGGCGCTGCGCGACGGGCGCGAGGTCGTGGTGAAGGTGCAGCGCCCGGGCATCGTGCAGCAGATCGCCGAGGACTTCCAGGTGCTCGAGCAGATCGCCGACTTCCTGCAGTCGCACACCGAGGTCGGCCGCAAGCACCGCTTCGTCGAGGTCCTGCGCGAGTTCCGCATCACCGTGCAGCAGGAGCTCGACTACGAGCTCGAGGCGCAGAACCTCCTCGTGGTCGCGGAGAACCTCGAGGAATTCCCGCTCATCGTGGTGCCGCAGCCCGTGCCCGATTACTGCACGCGCCGCGTCCTCACGATGGATTACGTGCGCGGGCGCAAGATCACGTCGCTCTCGCCCATCGCGCGCCTCGAGCTCGACGGCTGCCGGCTCGCCGCGGAGCTTTTCCGGGCGTATCTCAAGCAGGTCCTGATCGACGGCATCTTCCACGCCGATCCGCATCCGGGCAACGTCTTCGTGACCGACGACGGGCGCGTGGCCCTGCTCGACCTGGGCATGGTCGGCCGCACCACGCCCGAGATGCAATTGCAGCTCATCAAGGTGCTGGTCGCGGTCGCGGACGGCAAGGGCGAGCAGGCCGCCGAGGTCGTGATCAACATCAGCCGCAAGGAGGAGGAGTTCGATCCCGTCGACTTCAAGCGGCGCATCGCGCAGATCGTGACCATGCGCGTGGGCCAGGGGCTCGACCAGATGAACGTCGGCCGCACGCTCCTCGAGGTGACGGGCACGGCGGCGGACATGGGCCTCTACGTGCCCTCCGAGCTCACCGTGCTCGGCAAGACGCTGCTGCAGCTGGATGAGGTCGGACGCACGCTCGATCCGGAGTTCGACCCGAACGCCGCGGTGCGGCGCAACGTGACCGACCTCATGTCGCGGCGCATGAAGAAGGACGCGACGCAGGGCAGCATCCTCTCGACGGTGCTCGAGATGAAGGAGTTCGTCGCCGGCCTGCCGATGCGCATCAACAAGATCATGGATGCGATCGCGGACCGGCAATTCGAGTTCAAGGTGAAGTCGGTCGACGCGGACACCATGCTCGACGGCCTGCAGAAGATCGCCAACCGCATCACCTCGGGGCTGATCCTCGCGGCGCTCATCATCGGCGCGGCGCTGCTCATGCGCGTGGACACCGATTTCCGCCTCTTCGGCTATCCGGGCCTCGCGATGCTCTGCTTCCTCGCGGCCGCCGCCGGCGGCTGCTGGCTGCTGGTGAACATCTTCGTGCAGGACCAGCGCGACCGGCGCCGGGTGTAGCTGGACGAGTGCACGCTCTCCAGGGCGCTGGCCGACGCGCTCGCGCGGGAGGTGCCGCACTTGAGTCGGGAAGCGCAAATTAGGGTATCTTGGCGGCCGTGGATATCCGGTCCGGCTTGCGGCTCGTTGTCTTCACCGCGTGCGCGGTGCTATCTCCCCTCTCGTTCGCCGCCGAGACGATGTACGTGGCTACCCTGCGCGACAACGTCGCGGACGACACGGGAGGAGCTCTCTACTCCGTCGACCTGAAGGATCGCCACGCGAGCCTCATCGCGCCGATCCGCATCGGCGGCGCCGTGCCGATCGGCCTGACCGGCCTCGCGGTGCACCCGAAGACCGGCGTCTTCTACGGCATCACCGGCGGCGTCTCGCCGAACCTGCCCAAGTCCCTCGTGACGATCGATCCACGCACCGGCAATGCCACGCTCGTGGGCAAGCTCGGCCTTTCCGCGGCCGACATCCGCTTCGACTCGAAGGGCACGCTCTACGCCTGGCTCCTCGACCGCAACTGCCTCGGCACCATCGACCTCGGGACCGGCGCGGCGCGGCCCGTCGACGGCTCCACGTACGAGCAGACCCTCGGGGGCGGCATCGCGGTGAACCGGGACGGGGTGATCTACATCTCCGCCAATTCGCCCGGCGGCTCCCTCGACACGTTCGACCCGCGCGAGGGCAAGGTGGTGGCGGGGCCGCAGATCAAGGGCGCGCCCTACGTGAGCTCGATCAACTCGATGTCGTTCGGCGAGGACGGCACGCTCTACGCCGTCAACTCGAACCTGGGCACGCCGGCGAAGACGCGCCTCATCACCATCGACGTGAAGACCGGCGAGACCCGGGACCTGATGGCGCTCCCGGACGACGTGGACCCGTTCTCCTTCGGGCCGCCGGTCGACCGCAGCAACCCCTCTTCCGAGCAGGCCCGGCAACGCGAATGGATCGTCGGCATCTCCGCCCTGGTCCTCGGGTTCCTGCTCGGACTGGGCGCCGGTATCCTCCCCCGCCGCCGGCGCGTGTCGGATAACTCCCGATAGCAGAACCGGATTTTTCCCGCACCGGGAGTGTAGAACCCTCCGCTCTTATTCGCCGCCGCGCTTGACGATACTGGCGACATGATCCGCGGCGAACGACTCAACGGCTACACCCACCTCACCGGCGCCGTGCTGGCCGCCGGGGGTTGCGCGCAGCTGGTCTCGCTCGCCGCCACGCGCAACGATCCCATGCGCCTCGTGAGCTTCGCGATCTACGGAGCGACGCTCTTCCTGATGTACCTCTCGTCGACGGCGTATCACAGCACGCGGGGCCGCGCGAAGGACGTGCTGCGCAAGGTCGACTACAGCGCGATCTACCTCCTCATCGCCGGCAGCTATACGCCCTTCGCCCTGGTCGCCTTGCGCGACACGTTCGGCTGGAACCTGTTCGCCGCGGCCTGGGCGCTCGCGGCGGTCGGGATCGCGCAGGAAATCTGGGTGGCCCGCGGCGCGCGCCTGACATCGCTCGCGATCTATCTCGTGATGGGATGGATGGGCCTGCTCGTGGCGCTCCCGCTGGTGGATGCGATCTCGCTGCGCGGCTTCCTCTGGCTCTTCGCGAGCGGCCTCGTGTATACCGTCGGCATCGTCTTCTACCTCTACGACGACCGCTTCCCGTACTGGCACGGCATCTGGCACCTGTTCGTGCTCGCCGGCAGCGCGCTGCACTACTTCACCGTGGTGAAGTTCGTCGCGTAGAAGTCCGGCGTTGCGTTGGGCGATAATCCTCCCCGGACCCCGATTCATTCATGAGCGACACCCCTCTCGTCCGCAAGGCCCGCGACGGTTTCCACTGGGAAGGCGTGGACGTGCTCGCCTACAAGCAGGACGCCGGCGCGCCGTTCCGCGACGTCACGCGGCAGGTGCTCTTCGAGGGGCGCGAGCTGCCGACGCAGCTGCGTTACTTCGAGGTCGCGCCCGGCGGCTGGACCACGCTCGAGCGCCATGAGCACGTGCACGCCGTGATGGTGATCCGCGGGCGCGGGCAGTGCCTGGTGGGCGACAAGGCCTACGAGCTCGGGCTGCATGACCTCGTGAGCGTGCCGCCGATGACGTGGCACCAGTTCCATGCCGCGGCGGACGAGCCGCTCGGGTTCCTGTGCATGGTGACGACCGAACGCGACCGGCCGCAGCTTCCCGAAGCCACGCAAGCCGCTCGCATCGCCGCGCCGCTCAAGCGCTAGGCCGTTCAACCCTTGCAGCCGTATCGCGTCACGCGCAGCGCGCCGAAGACGCTCACGCCCTTGCCGGTGTCATCGGAGGCGCCGACCGCCGCGCCCTCGGAGGTCGCGCTCGCGATGTGAGCGTCGCAGGGCGCCTCGATCTCCATCTTGCCGGCGACGTTGACGTTCGAGCGGAAGCAATACCATCCCTTCGGGTTGTTGAGCCTGATGGTGCTCTTGCCCATCACGTTGACGGCGGGGCGCACGAGGATGAGCGACGCGTGCCCGGTCGCAGAGTCGTTGCCCGAGGAAGACGAGCCCACGCCGAAGACCTTCACGCCGGTGGATACGACGGTCTCGGCGGGCGTGCCCTTGTGGAACGGCGACTGGCGGCCCCACTGCGCGATGCATCCGTCGAGGGCCTGCTGGTCCGCGCTCGCGACGGCCACGCCGCTCGCGGCAAGCAGCACGAGGGCGATGAGGGTGTGTTTCATGTGCGGGCTCCGTGTTCGTGGAGGCCGCATTCTAGTCACTTCAGCAGGCCTTCGGCCTTCATCGCCGCCTGCACGGCGGGACGCGCGGCCACGCGCTTCTGGAACGCCTGCAGCTTCGGGAAAGGCGCGAGGTCGAACTTCACGAAGTGCGCCCAGTTCGTGACCACGAAGAGGTAGGCATCCGCGATGGTGAAACGATCGCCGAAGAGGTAATCGCGACCGTCCAGCTTCTGCTCGATCACCGCGTAGCGCTTCGCGAGGTAGGCCAGGCGATCCTCGCGCAGCTTCGGATCGACGTCCTTGCCGAAGAGCGGGCTGTAGGTCTTGTGGATCTCGGAGTTGATGTAGCCCAGCATCTCCTGCACGCGATAGCGCTCGAGCGTGCCGGCGGCGGGCACGAGCCCCGCCTGCGGCTTCTGGTCCGCGAGGTATTGGGAGATGACCGGTCCCTCGGTCAGCACCCCGCCGTCGTCCAGTCCCAGCGCCGGCACGTAGCCCTTGGGATTGATCTTCCAGAAGTCCTCGCCGTCCTGCGTCTTCTTGGCGGTGCCATCGACCTTCACGTAATCGAGCTTCGCGCCGAGCTCCTCGGCCACGATGTGCGGGGCGAGCGAGCATGCGCCCGGCGAGTAGTACAGCTTCATTTCTTCTCCTTGGGATTCGAATGAATGCGTGAGGCAGGGGTTGCTAGGCGGCGCCTTCCTTCATCCTGCGCGAGCGCTCCGCGAGGAAGCGCTCGGTCCCGTCGCGGCCCGCGGCGATGGCGCCGATGACGCGTCCCTGCGCGTCCTTGAGCATCGAGAAGCTGAAGTCCACGTAGAGCCTGCGGCCGTCCTTGTGCACGGCGCGCGTGGTCATCACCTGTCCCGCATACTTCGTGTCGCCCGAGGCGAGCGACCGGTCGTAGCCCGTCCAGTGCGCGTCCCGCAGGTGCTCGGGAATGATCACGTCGAGGCTCTGTCCCGCCACCTCGGCCGCGGCGAAACCGAACAGGGATTGGGAAGCCCGATTCCAGGCCATGATACGGCCTTCGCGATCCGCCAGGATCAGCGCCACCGGCGCCTGCTCGAACAGCGCATCGAACGCCACGGAAGAGGGGGAATCCATGCCGGACACTTTACAAGGAATCGCGCCATGATCGAGACCGCGTTCACGCGCATGTTCGGGCTCGCGCACCCGATCGCGCTGGCCCCCATGGGCGCGGTCTCCGGCGGGCAGCTCGCGGCGGCGGTCTCGAACGCGGGCGGATTCGGATTCGTCGGCGGCGGCTACGGCGTGCCCGAATGGTTGCGCACGGAGCTCGCGATCGTCGCGCGCGCGACCGAGCGTCCATGGGGCGTGGGATTCATCACGTGGTCGATCACGCCCGAAGCGTTCGAGATCGCGCTCGCGGCGCGCCCCGCCGCCGTGTTCCTTTCCTTCGGCGACCCGCGCCCTCATGCGCGGCGCGTGCGCGACATCGGCGCGAAGCTCTTCTGCCAGGTGCAGGACCTCGCGAGCGCGCGCCTCGCCGTCGAGGCGGGTGCCGACGTGATCGTCGCGGAGGGCACGGAGGCCGGCGGCCATGGCGGGCGTCGCGGCACCTTCGCGCTCGTCCCGGCGGTGGCCGACGTCGCGGGATCGATTCCGGTGCTGGCCGCGGGCGGCATCGCCGATGGCCGCGGCCTCGCGGCGGCGCTCATGCTCGGCGCGCAAGGCGTCTCCATGGGTACCCGGTTCTTCGCGACGGTCGAGGCGCTCGCGCATCCGGCGATCAAGCAGCGCCTGGTGGACGCGCGCGCCGACGACACCACGCGCACGCGCGTCTTCGACATCGTGCGGGGTTACGCGTGGCCCGACGGCATCGACGGGCGCGCGGTGCGCAACCCGTTCGCCTCGCGCTGGAGCGGCCGGGAGGCGGAGCTGCAGCAGCGCCTCGAGCGCGAGCGGCCCGCCTATTTCGCGGCAGCCCAGGCCGGCGACTGCGACACCGCCGTCGTCTGGGCCGGCGAGGGCGTCGACCTCATCGATCGCATCGAGCCCGCCGCCGAGGTCGTCCGCCGCGTCTCGGCGGATGCCGAGGCGCGCTTCAAGGAGCGTGCGCGATGACGGGCGGGCCCTTGATCTGGGTGCGATGCAGGATACGTCGCGCGGAGGCATCGAAGGCATCGCGGCGGTGCAGCGTGCAGCGGTTGTCCCAGATCACGAGGTCGTTCACCCGCCACTCCTGGCGGAAGGTGAATTCGGGCCGCGTCGCATGCGCCCAAAGCGCGTCGAGCAACGCCTCGCTCGCGGCGAGCTCGAGGCCCACGACGTAGCTGTTGCGGCGGCGCCCGAGGAAGAGCGCGGGACGCTGCGTCTCCGGATGCACGACGACGAGCGGATGGCGCGCGCCCGGCGCCTCGCGCGGATCCGTGACCTCCTCCATGCCCTTGCGCATCATCCCGGCGCTGTTGTACGTCGCGTCATGCACGGCGCGCTTTCCCGCGACGGCGCGCTTCAGGTCCGGCGGCAGCGTCTCATAGGCCAGGTACATGTTCGACCAGAACGTGTCGCCGCCGCTCGGCGGGAGCTCCAGCGCATGGAGGATGGCAGCGCGCGGCGGCTGCTCGACGTACGTCATGTCGCAATGCCACACGGCCTCGCCATCGCCCAGGTTGCCGATCGGCTTGCCTTCGACCTTCACGTTGGAGATCACGTTGATCTCCGGAAACGCCGGCATGAACGGACCGCCGTAGGGATTGGGGCCGGGCGGGTCGAGCTCGCCGAAGCGGCGGCTCAACGCCAGCAGCTCGGAATCGCGCAGGCGTTGGCCGCGAAAGCGCAGGACGAGGTGCCCGAGCCAGGCGGCCTTCACCTGCGCGAAGGTCGCGTCGTCCATGGCGCGCAGGTCGACGCCGCCGACCTCCGCCCCCAATGCGTTGCCGATGCGCGTGACGAGGATCCCCATGCCACAGCGTACCAAAGTCCCCGGTTTCGGCTTGGCGCTGTCAGAGCAGCTTGTCGAGGGTGATGGGCAGGTCGCGGATGCGCTTGCCGGTGGCGTGGTGCACCGCGTTGGAGATCGCGCCGGCGACGCCGGTAATGCCGATCTCGCCGATGCCGCGCGCCCCCAGCGCGTTGAACGCGGTGTCGTTCTCGTCCACGACGGTCACGTCGATCGTGCCGATGTCCGCGTTCACCGGGACGTGGTACTCCGCGAGATCCGAGTTGGCGAAGCGGCCGCGGCGCGGGTCGAGGACGCTCTCCTCCAGGAGCGCCATGCCGATGCCCCAGACGATCCCGCCCTGCAGCTGGTTGATGCCGGTCTTCGCGTTGAGCAGCCGTCCCACGCTGTACGTCGCGACGACGCGCGGCACGCGCAGGATGCCGAGGTCGCGATCGACGCGGACCTCGGTGAAGACCGCGCCGAACGAGCGCATGCCGAGCTTGCGCTGGTCCTCGCCGCCGGGCGCGTACTCGAGCTCCACGCTGAGCGGCGCCCTTTCCCCCGCGAGCACTTTCTCCTTGAGTCCGAGGCAGGCGTTGCGCACGGCCATGCCGACGCTCGCCGCGGTCATGGAGCCGCCCGATACCGGGGCCCGCGGGAAGCGCGAGTCGCCCAGCTCGAAGCGCACGCGCTCGAGCGGCACGCCGAGCGCCTCGGCGGCCACCTGGGCACCGATGGTGTACGTCCCCGTGCCGATGTCCTGCGTGCTGCAGCGCACGACGTACGTGCCGTCGCTCTCGAGCATCGCGACCGCCTTGCACTTGTCCATGTGCGCCGGGTAGGTCGCCGTCGCCATGCCCCAGCCCACGAGCCAGCGGCCGTCGCGCAGGGAGCCGGGCTCGCGCGGGCGCCTCTCCCAGCCGAAGCGGCGCGCCGCGTCCGCATAGCATTCCCTGAGCTTCTTGCTCGACCACGGGAAGCCCTTCGAGGGATCGGCATCCGCGTGGTTGCGCAGGCGCAGCTCCACGGGGTCCATGCCGAGCGCCTGCGCCAGCTCGTCCATGGCGCACTCCAGCGCGAAGGTGCCCGTGCTCTCGCCGGGCGCGCGCATGAAGGTGGGGGTGCCCACGTTGAGCCGCGCGATCCTCTGCGTGACCGCACCGTTCGCGACGCCGTACAGCGCGCGCGTGGGCTGCGTCGCGGGCTCGGTGTAATCCTCGAAAACCGACGTATGCGAGATCACGTCGTGGCGCAGCGCGGTGATCGTCCCGTCGCGCCGGGCGGCGAGCAGCACGCGCTGCTCCGTACAGGGCCGACCGCCCACGGGACCGAACATCTGGCGGCGCTCGACCACCAGCTTCACCGGACGCTTCACCTGGCGCGCGGCCATCGCGGCCAGCACCACGTGCGACCAGGTCGAGCCCTTGCAGCCGAAGCCGCCGCCCACGAAGGGCGAGCTCACTTCGACCTGCTCGACCGGAATCCCCAGCGTCTTCGCCGTCGTCTCGCGCACGCCGGCCACGTATTGCGTCGAGTCGTGGAGCTTGAGGTGCGGGCCTTCCCAGTGCGCGATCGTGGCGTGGGGCTCCATCGGATTGTGGTGCTCCATGGGCGTGGTGTAGACCTGGTCGACCCGCACCTCGGCTTCGGCGAGGCCTCGCTCCACGTCGCCCCAGTGGGCATCCGGCGCCGAGCGCGCCATCTTCTCCGGCTTGTACGCGTCGCGCTTCGCGCGCTCGAAATCGAGGATGGGTTCCTTCGCCTCGTACTTCACCTGCACGCGCTCGGCCGCCTCCTGCGCCTGTTCCAGGGTTTCCGCGACGACGAGCGCGACCGGCTCGCCGTTGTAGCGGATCTCCGTATCCTGGAAGAGCGTCAACTCGCGCCCCGCCGGCGGGTTCACTGCCGCGCGGCCTTTCTGCGGCAGCTGCGGCGTGTTCTCGTGTGTCATCACCAGGATCACCCCGGGCATGCCGCCCGCATGCGCCGCATCGATCGCGACGATGCGGCCGCTCGCGATCGTGCTGCGCACCATCACCGCGTGGCACAGGTTGCCGGGCTCGAACTCGGCCGCGTATTTCGCGTGGCCCGTGACCTTGAGCGGTCCGTCGAGGCGGTCGATGCCGCGGCCGACCCAGGGCGTCATGTCGTTCATGCCGCGCCTCCTTGCGCCACGTCGCGGACGGCGGCGACGATGTTCACGTAGGCGCCGCAGCGACAGAGATTGCCGCTCATGCGCTCGCGGATCTCGTCGTCGGTGAGCTCGAGCGGGGCCTCGGAGTGCGGCGCGGGCGTCACGGCGCTCGGCATGCCGCGGCGCGCCTCGTCGATCAACGCCACGCACGACATGACCTGTCCCGGCGTGCAGTAGCCGCACTGGAACGCGTCGTGATGGACGAACGCCGCCTGAACCGCATGGAGCTTCCCGGCGGCAAGGCCCTCGATCGTCGTGACGGCGCGTCCTTCGAGGGTCGCCGCGAGCGTGAGGCAGGCGTTCACGCGGCGGCCGTCCACCAGCACGGTGCATGCGCCGCATTGCCCGTGGTCGCAGCCTTTCTTCGTTCCCGTGGCGTGCAGCACCTCGCGCAGCGCATCGAGCAGCGTGACGCGCGGATCGATCCGCAGCTCGCACGGCTTGTCGTTCAGCGTGAACTGCACCGCCACCGGCGCGGCCTCCTCGGGCGGGCCGGGCGTGCGCGCGTCGGCCTCGCCCTCGGGCAGGCCGACCCCGATGCCGGCTCCGATCACGCCGGTGGAAACGAGGAAGCGCCGGCGCGCGTCGCTGGCGGGGTCGCGGGGAATCGAGCTCATGGGATCTTTCGCGGAGAGTGCCAACCCGATCGAGCAGCAAGGTTCGTACCGCCGTATCCAGCGCGCGAGGGCGCGTCCACGGGCCGCGGCGCACCGCATCGAGGAAGGATTTTCCGGTCGGCATGTGCAGCCCTTACGTTTCCTGCGCCTTCGTTTGCATCGAGTTGTAAATGGGGCTTGACGCCCCGTGGGCCCGGGGACCACTGTCACCTGCGGCCACCGGGTCCGGTTGCCGACAATAAGTATCAACATCCGAAACACCACAAACGCCGGCGGCGACAGGGCTCGACCGCGCGGCGGCGATCATCCCAACGCAACCGAGGAGACCTGCAATGCGAAATTCCGAATTCCGGCGGAAAGCGCTCGCCCATGGCGTCGCGTGCGCGCTGGCCGCGACTTCCCTTCTGGCCGCCGGCGACGCGGCCGCACGCGTG
Organism: Usitatibacter sp.; assembly: GCA_035656735.1. Classification (GTDB taxonomy): domain Bacteria; phylum Pseudomonadota; class Gammaproteobacteria; order Burkholderiales; family Usitatibacteraceae; genus Usitatibacter. Next base: position 44,164 of record DASRRY010000052.1, read on the forward strand.
GTGAGGATCGTGCCCGATGGCGCGGCCGCGCCCGCCTTTGGCGGTGCGAGCTTCGGCACCGTCGGCACCTACGAGCGGCTCACCGGCATGGCCTACGGCGAGCTCGACCCGAACGATCCGAAGAACGCCGTCATCGTCGACCTCGCGCTCGCGCCGCGCAACGCGCGCGGGATGGTCGAGTACAGCTTCAACTACTACATCCTCAAGCCCACCAACCCGGCCCTCGGCAACCAGAAGCTGATGTACGAGCCGCCCAACCGCGGCACGAAGCTCTTCGGCGGCTTCGCCGGCATCGCCGGCGGCAACGACCCGGCCTCGGACACGGCGCCGAGCCCGTTCCTCATGAACCAGGGCTATGCCATGGCATGGAGCGGCTGGGATGCGGCCGCCGGCGCGCCGGTGGCGGGCAACTTCAAGGCCGGAGTGAACCTGCCGACCGCGACCCAGGCCGACGGCAGCGCGATCACCGGACCGTCATACGAATACTTCACCGGCAACGGCGGCACGAGCCTCGCACTCACCTACCCGCCTGCGAACGCCGCGGACAAGTCGACCGCGCAGCTCACGCATCGCGTGCACCTCGACGACACGCCGCAGGTGGTGGATGCGTCGACCTGGAATTACGCCGCCAACGGCAAGTCGATCACGCTTTCGAGCGGCAACTTCACCGCGAACGACATCTACGAGTTCATGTACACCGCAAAGAACCCGACGGTGAACGGCGTCGGCTTCGCCGCCGTGCGCGACTTCAACTCGTTCCTGCGCAGCGCGGCGACGGATGACAGCGGCACGCCCAACCCGCTCGCCGGGCACGTGACGCGCATCTACTCGTACACGCTGTCCCAGCCGGCGCGCCTGCTGAACGACTTCCGCCACCTCGGCTTCAACCAGGACGAGGCCGGCCACAAGGTGTTCGACGGCATGCTGCAGTGGATCGGCGCGGGCGACGGCATCAACATGAACCTGCGCTTCTCGCAGACGGGCCGTACCGAGCGCAATCGCCAGGACGAGCTCTACGCCGAGGGCGTCTTCCCGATGTCCAACGTGGTCACCACCGATGCGATCACCGGCAAGACGGACGGGCGGCTCGTGCGGTGCACGGCGACCAATACGTGCCCGCTCGCGATGGAGATCTACTCGGCGAACGAGTACTGGGTGAAGGCCGCGTCGCTGCTGCACACGACGCCCGACGGGCTGCATGACCTCGGCGACTCGCCGTACGCGCGCAATTACTTCATTTCGAGCCACCAGCACGGCGTGGGCAACGGGACGTCGAAGGGCTCCTGCCAGCAGCTCGGCAACCCGCTCGACTCCTCCACCATCCAGCGCGCGCTCTTCGTGGACCTCGACCAGTGGGCGACGAACGGCGTCGCACCGCCGCCGTCCGCGGTGCCGCGCCTCGACAACGGCACGCTGGTGAACCACGACCAGGCATCCGTCGGCTTCCCGCACATCCCGGGCGTCACGTTCACGGGCCTCAAGACGACGCGCTATCGCTACAACTACGGTCCGCGCTTCGACCAGGGCATCATGGACATCGACCCGCCGCTGCACTTCTCGCCCTATGAGGACAACCCGGCGAACGGGCCGATCTATCCGAGCTGGGTTCCGAAGACCGACAGCGACGGCAACGATATCGCGGGCATTCGCCTGCCCGCCGTGTCGGCGCCGCTCGCGACGTACACGGGATGGTCGCTGCGTTCCGGACCGCAGGCGAACGACGGCTGCGAGGGCAGCGGCCAGATGGTGCCGTTCGCGGCGACGAAGGCCGAGCGCCTGGCGAGCGGCGATCCGCGCCCGTCGATCGAGGAGCGGTATCCCAACCATGGCGCGTACGTGAGCGCCGTCGCGAAGGCGGTGAACGACCTCCACCAGCGGCGGCTGCTCACCGACGAGGACGCCGAAGCGTACAAGGACGCGGCGTCGGCAAGCAGCATCGGCAAGAAGTAAGGGTTGCAGCGGCCACCGGGGCGGAACGTCGCCGTTTCGCCCCGGTGCTATACTGCTGGGGCAGGATAGTCAAGCAGTGAACTTTCAGTCCTCCTACGCCGCGGAGAAGTGCGGCGTCCGAAGTGGCAGTCATTTCCCTTCCTTGATCGTCGTGACCCGTTTGCCGGGCCGGTTTCGCCCGGATTTTTCAAGATAAGGAAGTTTTCGAAATGACTACAGGCACCGTCAAGTGGTTCAACGACTCCAAGGGCTTCGGATTCATCACGCCGGATGATGGCGGCAAGGACCTCTTCGCCCATCATTCCGAGATCCAGATGAACGGATTCAAGACGCTCCAGGAGCGCCAGCGCGTCGAATTCGAAGTGCAGAGCGGACCGAAAGGCCCGTCGGCCTCGCGTATCCGGGCCATCTAAGGCGCATACCGCCTCGCGCGCGGCGTGCCCGATGGACCCTGAAGGCCCGGCCCGTCCGGGCCTTTTTTCTTTTCGTGAAGGAATCGATGCATGGCCAAACCGAACTACGCGTTCCAGAAACGGCAACGGGAGCTGGCGAAAAAGCAGAAGAAGGAAGAGAAGCTGAAACGCAAGGAGGCCGAGAAGGCGCCCGACACGCCGCCGGCCGACGAGCCGCGCCCGGGAGACGAGCCGGCGGCCTGAAGGCGCGCGCTCGGCGCGTCAGGCGGGTGCGGCCGCGCGAGCCTGCGGGTGTATCGCGCCGCCCGCGCCGCGCGCCGCCAGCAGCCAGCGCACCAGCGCCTCGACCGTCGGCGGCTGCAGGAAGTAGTTCGTGTGGTACACGCGGGCGTTTCGCCCGAAGTCCTGCACCGCCCTCACCTCGCGCGCGGGCGGATTGATCGACGTCATCGAGCGCACATCCACGAGCAGGTCGTTCGCCGCCCCCTGCATGAGCGCGTCCACGAAGCCGTTGGCGAGCAGCAGCACGAGGCGGCGCGGAAACTCGGGCGGCCCCTGCGTCGCACCGTCCGCGAGCCGCGCCTCGAAATCCGACTCGATGGCGTAGTACTCGCAGGCATCGGGGGCCGGCTCCCCGGGATTCGCCCCGTTGATCTCGTGCACGAAGGCGCCGTCCGGGTCCATCGCGGCGAGGCCCGGCGCCACGGCTTCCACGAAGGGGCCGTCGACGAGGCAGCCCACGAAATCCGCGATGTACTCGATCGCCTCGCCCGCGGCGAGCGCGAGCGGCGCCGCCCCCACCAACGAGAGCGCGCGCCGGTCCGCGAGCACCAGGTTCGTGGCGAGGTCGAGCAGGGCATGCCAGTTGGCGGGGCGCGCGAAGAGCGTCCCTGCATTCGCGCCCGCGGCGAAGATGACGCGGCCGATCGCGGGACGCCATGTTTTTCCCGGCAGCACTTCCTCCACCAGGCTGCGCACGACGAGCGCGCCGCGGCTGTGGCAGACCACGTCGATCACCGGCGGGCTCGCGACCGTGACGGCGGCGAGCGCCTCGTAGAGCTTGACAGCGTTGGCGCGGGGATCGACCGAAAGCGTGCGATGGTCCCAGCCCCACACCGCCGCGTAGCGCTGGTGCGCCGCGTCGAGGAAGGCGCGGCCGGGCGCCGTCGCGCAGAGCCCGCCGAACGCGGATCTCACGCTCGAGAACGAGCCGTGCACGAAGAGCAGGATGCGCGCGGGGCCGTTGGGCACCGCCTTCAAAAAGGGAAACGCGTCGAGCTGGTCCCAGCGCGAAGGATCGGCCGCGTCGTCCACGACCACGGGCCCCTCGTGCTTGCGGCCCTCCAGCCGGTTCACGATCCCGCCGGCGATGGGGCGTGCGAGCATGCGCAGCACGACGATCTGCAGCCCCTGCACGGGCCAGCCGGCGAACGCGGCGTGAGCCGCGGCGTGCGCCACGCCCGCGCGCATGGGCTCGACCACGGTGAACCGCACGTCCCGTATCGCCTCGGCTCGGGGCCTGCGCGAACCGGCGACAAGCCCGGAGTCGTCCGGGAACTGCCATGCGACGACGCCTTCCGATTCCACCAGGAGCACGACGTTCTCTTCGGGCGGCAGCCGCACGTGCAGCACCGGCGCGACGTCGGCGTCGAGGGCGCGCGTGCCGACCGCGGCGAGGCGCTCGAGCGGCACGGGGGTCGCGGCGCGCGCAAGCCCCGCGGAGACGACGCGCTGGGCAATCCAGGCGGCGCCGTCGGCCGCGCCGGTGCGGGCACGGCCCGCGATCGCTTCCTCCCGGACGCCCTCTTCCTCGCGCACGCTCCACCGCGTGTCGTCGAAGCGAAGCTCGATGTCCTGGCCGAACCGGCGGGTCGCCTGCATGGAACCTCCGCGACGGCGCTGCGTGCACGCACCGGATGTCCAGTTCACTCTCGTTAATGCGGCCGGTCAAGGGGCGTCTTCGGTAGAATCGCGCGATGTCACCGCGCTCCCTCCTGCTGTCGGCCTGCCTGCTGCTCGCCTGCGCGGGCGCTCCCGCGAAGACGCTGCGCTACGCGTCGCAATTCGATCCCGGAACGATGGATCCCCACGCGATCGCGTCGCTCTACAACACGCGCGTCGTGGGCCAGGTCTACGACTCGCTCGTGGAGCGCGACGAGCAGTTCCGTCCCGAGCCCGGGCTGGCGCTCTCATGGGCGCCGCTCGACGGCGGCAGGGGATGGCGCTTCAAGCTGCGTCCCGGCGTGAAGTTCCACGACGGCACGCCGTTCACGGCGGACGACGTGGTCTTCAGCGTGCAGCGCGTGCTCTCGCCGCTCTCCGCGCAGAAGGTCACGCTTCCCAATGTCACCGGCGCGCGCCGCATCGACGAGCTCACCGTCGACCTCCTCACCGCGCAGGCGACGCCGCTGCTGCCCGTGGCGGCCACGAACTTCCGCATCATGAGCCGGGCGTGGTGCGTGAAGCACCATGCCGAGCAGCCGCAGGATTACAAGGCGAAGGAGGAGACCTTCACCGCGCGCAACGCGAACGGCACCGGCCCCTACAAGCTGGTGCAATGGACGCCCGATGTGAAGACGGTGCTCGTCGCCAATCCGGATTACTGGGGCAAGCGCGGCAACGTCACCGAGGCGCAATACCTCGTGATCGGCACGGGCGCCACGCGCGTGTCGGGACTGCTCTCGGGGGAGCTCGACCTCGTGGTCGATCCGTCGCTGCAGGACCTCGAGCGCCTGAAGCGCATCCCGCAGGTCTCGATCCTGCAGGTGGTGAGCAACGGCGTGCAGTACCTCGGCTTCGACTATGGGCACGCGAGGCTCGTGCATGGCAAGGCGGGCGAGCGCAATCCCTTCCGCGACCGGCGCGTGCGCGAGGCGATCCGCCTCGCCATCGACGTGAAGTCGCTGCAGTCGAAGGTGATGCGCGGCGAGGGCGGCATCGGGCGCGCGATGTTCTCGCCCAGCATCCAGGGCTATGACCCCCGCTTCGACGCGGTGTGGCCCCACGACCTCGCGAAGTCGAAGGCGCTGCTCGCGCAGGCGGGTTATGCCGACGGCTTCTCGGTCGAGCTCGATTGCAGCGCGCAGCAACCGGCGGACGCGATGTGCCAGGCGATCAGCGCCATGCTCGCGCGCGTGGGCGTCCGCGTGTCGTACCAGCCGCTGCCCTTCAACATCCTCCTGCCGAAGCTCAATTCCGGCGACACGAGCATGTACGTGATCGGCTGGAATACCGCGACCGCCGAAGCCGAGCAGTCGCTCGTCCCGCTGGTGCACACGCCGGGCGCGCCTTCGGTGGGCGAGTACAACTTCGGTGGCTACTCCAACGCGAAGGTCGACGCGCTGCTCGACCGGGGCAGCGTCGAGTTCGACCCGGCGAAGCGCAAGGCGCTCTTCATCGAGGCGATGGAAGCGCTCGACGCGGACGCCGCGTTCATTCCGCTCACCTATCGCAACGTCGTGTGGGCGCTGCGCAAGGGAGTGAAGACCGTCGTGCGGCCGAACGACGTGCTCGAGCTGCGGTTCACGAACGTCGACTGAGCCGCCATAATCGGCGCACCACGCCGATCGCGGGGTTTCATTGCCGTCCGCCGCCACGTCGAAGTACCGCCCCCCGCCGCGCCCGCAGGAGCGGCGCAGCTACGCGTACCGGCAGGGCGATGGGCGGCCGACCCTCGTGCAGTTCGTCGTGCTGTCGATGTGCCTGCACGCGCTGGCGATCCTGCTCTTCGGCGCCCCGAGCGGCGGCAGCCGCGAAGGGCGCGCGATGTGGGGCTCGCTGCAGGTGGAACTGGAGCAGTCCTACCGGCAGGCGCTGCCCGACCTGAAGATCGACCGGGCGATCGAGGCGATCCGCAAGGAGATCGCGCGCGCGCCCCGTCCCGCGCCACGGCCGCGGCCCGCGCCGCCCGTACGCCTCAACGCCGCGAAGGATCTCGGAGCGCCGGGACCGCAGCCCGCGCCGCTTCCACAACCGGCGCCGCTTCCGGCGCCCGCGCCACTCCCGCAGCCCGCACCGCTGCCGGCGCCTGCGCCCGCATCCCGCGTGGCGCAGCCCGTGCGCGTTCCGCAGGCCCCCGCCGTGGTGCCGGCCACGCCGCCTGCGCTCGTCGTGCCGCCGATGCTGGAGCGGCTGGCACCGCCGAAGCTCGAGCGCATGGATACGTTCACGGTGCCGGCGCCCACGGAGAACCAGGTGCCCGCGCCCCTGGCGGAGGAACCGAAGCCCGCTCCGGCGCCGGCGCCGATCGAGATGAAACCGTTGCAGGCCCTGCCGCAGGTGCGGTCGGCTCCGCTGCAGCCCATGGAAGCGCCCGTGGAGCTCAAGCCGCTCCCGGCGCCTGCGGCGATGAAGCCGCTCGCACCCCTCGCGCCGATCGAGGCGGCGCCGCTTCCGTCGCTGGCCCCGGTGGAGAGGGCGCACATCGAGCCGCCGCCGGTGTCGGTGATGCCGACGACGCCGCCCGTGACGCCCGCTGCCGTCGAGGCGCCGGCGTTGCCTGCACCGCGCGTGGACAGCCTGCCGCCACCCGTCGAGGCGCCGGTGAGCAGGCCGGCGGAGAAGCTTCCCGCGGTCGAGATGCCGGTGCTCAAGCCGCTCGAGGCGCCCCCCGTGCTCGAGGCGCCTGCATTGCCGGCGGTACCCGCCGCACAGCCAGTACCCATCACACCGATCGTGCCGGCGCAGCCCGCGGTATCCGTTGCGCCCGCGGTACCCGCCGCGCCGGCCGTTCCGCTCGCGCCACCCTCGGCAAGACCGGTCGAGCGCGCGCCCGCCGCGCCGCCGGTGCGCGAGCCGCTGGCGCCGTCGCCCGCGCCGGCCGGGGAGACGCCGTCGCCGTTCCGCACGACGCCCCCCACGGGACGCGGGAACGGCTCAACGCCGGACGATTACGATCCCACGCGTCCGCAACGCCCGCCCGCGCTGGACCTGGATGCGATGCGCAGCCGCGCGGGACAGCTCGCGCGCGAAGGCACGGGCAATCACGCGCTGCTGGCGTTTCCCATGCCGCCGGTCCCGAAGGACAAGGGCAAGCTCGAGAAGGCGATCGAGAAGGCGTGGAAGCCCGACTGCAAGACGGCTTATTCGAGCCTGGGGCTCGCGGCCGTCGTGCCGCTCATCGCCAATGAGTTCGGCGAGGGAAACTGCCGCTGGTGACCCGCTTAGCCTGCCGCGGTGCGCCGTGCGGGCGCCGCGGCCGCGAGGTAGCTTTTCAGCTCCTGCGCTTCCTTCTCGAAGCCGAAATCCTCGGCGGTCTTGATGGCGGCCTTGAGCGCCTTTCCCGTCAGCGTACGGTTCTTCGCTTCCGAGATCGCGCGGCTCACATTGAACGTCTTCACTGCCATGGAATTCTCTCCCTTGCACTTGCGACGACGACTGCTCGGGAAAAGTGTCGGCTTACTTCGCCGCAGCGTCAATGCCTACGTGCACACTGTGTCATTTCCGCACGCCGCCCTTAATTACACCTGAAATCACCCGGAATCAGGCCTCCCGGCCGTGGCAGTGCTTGTACTTCTTCCCGCTGCCGCAGGGACAGGCGTCGTTGCGTCCGACCTTGGGCGCCTCGCGCCGGATCGGGTCCGGAATCGAGCGCTCGAACCAGTACGCGCGATTGTCGAGGATCGCGTCGATGAGCGCGTCGCGTGCCTCGCCGATCATGCGGCGCTCCTCCGCCGGGTCGATCCAGGCCTCGCCGCTTTCGGCGGCCGCCTCCCGCGCGCGGCCCGAGAGGATGACGAACGGCATGAGCATCTCGTCCAGCTCCTCGTCGCTCGCCTGCTCGTGCCAGGGCGGCTCGCAGAGCCCGACGCCGATGAGGTAGCCCTCGCACCACGATGCGAGCGAAGCCTCCTGGTCCTCGCTGCCTTCGTCCCCGTAGAGCACGACGTCGAGGTGCTCGCCGCCATTGAGCTGCGCGGCGACATCGTCGCGGAACGCGAGGAGCAGCGTGCCGATTTCCGCGCGTTGCGCGTCGGAGGCGAAATGCGGATCCGCGCCGAGGGCGGCGGAAATCCACGTCGATTCGGGAATCGGCGAGGGCGCGCTCACGACGGCGCAGAGCAGGCCCTGCAGGCCGTCGGGCAGGAGCGCATCCTCGCCGCGCTCGGGCTCGAGGAGCCAGGACTCGAGGCGGTCGAGGTCGGCCTCGGTGAAGGCGGCGGGCATGGCGAGACGGTTGCGCGGAGGGATATCCGTTCGATGCTACACGACGCGAGCGGCCGGGGGCTTGATATCCTGGCCCGGGCGCCCCCACCTTGCCTTCCATGGCCTTCGCCCTCGTGCTTTGCCTGGTCTCGCTCGTCATCCTCTGGCTGGCCGGCGAGCCGTTGTGGGTGGAGCGGCGCCGGCGGCGCTTGCGCGAGCGCCCGTTTCCCGCGGCGTGGCGCGCCATCCTCGAGCGCCGCGTGCCCGGCGTGCGGCGCCTTCCCGCGCCCCTTCGCCGGCAGCTCGAGGCGCACGTCCAGGTCTTCATCGCCGAGAAGCAGTTCTTCGGTTGCGATGGGCTCGCGATCGACGACGACGTGCGCGTGACGATCGCGGCGCAGGCGTGCCTGCTGCTGCTGAATCGCCGGAGCCATTACTTTCCCGGCCTGGGACAGGTCCTGGTGTATCCGGGCCAGTTCGTGGTGGATCGGGTGCGCGCCGAGCCGTCGGGCGTGCTGCAGGAGCAACGCCATGCGCTCTCGGGCGAGTCATGGACGCACGGCCAGGTGGTTGTCTCGTGGGAGGACGTGCTGGAAGGCGCGGCCGACCCGGCCGACGGCCGCAACGTGGTGATCCACGAGTTCGCGCACCAGCTCGACCAGCACAAGGGCTACGCGAACGGCGCACCCTGGCTCGGACGGCGTGACCGCTATCCGCGCTGGTCGCGCGTGATGCTCGAGGCATACGCGGGGCTGCGGCAGCAGGCCGCGATGGGCGAGGCGTCGCTCTTCAGCCACTACGGTGCCACCAGCCCCGCCGAATTCTTCGCGGTCGCCTCCGAGGTGTTCTTCGAGCAGCCCGCCGCGCTCGCGGCGCTGCACCCCGCGGTCTACGCCGAGCTGGGCTCGCTGTATCGGGTCGATCCGGCGCGCTGGTGACGCCGGCGCGATCCACACTACCATCCCGCGCCGCGCTCAAGTAGCATCGGCGTCCATGGCCAGACGCAGGCACGATGGCGCGCTGACCGCGCTCCTCGAATTCGCCGGCACGCTGCCGCCTCTCGCGGGCTTGGCCCTCGCGGCCGGATCTTATTTCCTGCTCCACTGGTGGGCCGATGTTCCCCCGACCGCGCTGCCCGCGGACCTAAGGCCCGCAAACGTCGTGGCCTCGGCCGTCTTGAAGGGCTTGCTCCTCGGCGCGCAATACGTTTTCCCCGCGATATTCCTCATGGGCGCCCTGGCTTCCGCCATCAAGCGGGCCCTGCGGCGGGCGCGGGAAGTCCGCTCCGCCATGGCGCCGGTTGCGCCGCAGGAAGCGCAGCCGGACCGCGGCCCGCGCAACGAGCACGACATCTACCGCATCTGGACCGGCGACTGGGAAGACGCGCCGGGTCCCTCGCGCCGGGTCGATACGTCGGCATGGAACCTCGAGCTGCTGCGCGCGCTCGAGTGGAAGCGCTTCGAGGAGCTCTGCGCCGCGTACTTCCGCCTGCTCGGCTTTCGCACGCTCCTCGCGAAGCCCGGTCCCGATGGCGGCGTGGACATCCACCTCATTGCCGAAGGCGACGCCAAGCCCGGAGTGCTCGTGCAGTGCAAGGCCTGGAGCACGTACGACGTCGGCGTGAAGTGCATCCGCGAGCTCCTGGGCGTGATGGCCGCGGAGCAGGTCCGCGAGGGCGTGTTCGTCACGACGGGACGCTTTACGCAGCCGGCGCGCGATTTCGCCGGCGGCAAGGAGATCATGCTCATCGATGGTCCCGACCTCCTGCGCAAGATCGACGCGCTGGCGGACGACCAGCGCTCTTCGCTCCTCGCGCTGGCGACGGCCGGCGATTTCACGCGCCCCACGTGCCCGTCCTGCGGCGTGAAGATGGTACGGCGCATCGCCAAGGCCTCGGGCGATCCGTTCTGGGGCTGCGAGAATTTCCCCGGCTGCCGCACGACGCTGCGCATCGCCGCCGAGGCGATGGCGTAGCGGGGCACCGCAGCGGCTAGGTCGCCACGCCCTGCGCTTCGGGCTTCGACACCACGGGCGCCGCGATGAGCGCCTGCAGCTGCGACGGGTCCACCGGCTTGAGCACGTGGACGTCGAAGCCGGAGTCGAGGGCGCGCGCCCGGTCCGCCGGCTGGCCGTAGCCGGTCAACGCGATGAGCCGGATGCGATGCGCCCACTCGGAGCCGTCGAGGCGGATTTGCCGCGCGACCTGGTAGCCGTCGAAGCCGGGAAGCCCGATGTCGATCACCGCGACGTCCGGCTGCTTCTCCCGGGCATGGCGCACCGCCTCGGGTCCCGAGGACGCGTAGAAGACCTCGTGGTCCCACGCCTCGAGGAGCATGCCGAGCGAGTCGCGCGAATCGTTGCCGTCCTCGACGATGAGCACGCGGCGCGGATGTGCGTTCGCAGCGCCGGGCGCGATCGCTTCGAGCCCGCAGGGCATCTCGCGGTCGAGCGGCAGCCGCGCCTCGAATCTCGCGCCGCGCCCGGGGCCGTCGCTGAAGGCGCGCACCGAGCCGCCGTGCAGGTCCATCAGGTGCTTCACGAGGGTGAGGCCGATGCCCAGGCCGCCTTCGGTGCGCGCTTTCGTCACCGCGCCCTGCACGAAGAGATCGAAGACGGACTCGAGCATCTCCGGGCGGATGCCCACGCCGTTGTCCGCCACGCACACCACCGCCTCGCGATCGTTGTCCGCGAACGCCGAGAGGTCGATGGCGCCGCCGTCCGGCGTGAACTTTGCCGCGTTCACGATGAGGTTGCCGATGACCTGCTCCAGGCGCACGGGGTCGGCATGCACCATGAGCGCGGCGTCCGCACGGCGCACCCTCACGACATGGCGATGCAGCGCCGTCATGGGCGCGCAGGCTTCCGCCGCCGAGGAGAGCGCGTCGTTCAGGTCCATGCGCTGCCGGCGCAGCTCGACCTTGCCCAGCTCCAGGCGCGAGACATCCAGCAGGTCGTCGACCAGCCGCGCCACGTGGCGCGCCTGCTTCTCGATCATCGAGCGGCATTTCATGAAGACCGGATCGGTGTTGCCGAGCGTGCCGAGGATGTACGCCGCGTTGCGGATCGGGGCCAGCGGATTGCGCAGCTCGTGCGCCAGCATCGCGAGGAACTCGTCCCGGCGCTTCACGGCGTCCTCGCGTTGCGTGAGGAGGTCGCGCACCTCGAGCTGCCGCTGGCGCGAGCGCAGCGCGACGTTGACCGCCGACACGAGGGTGACCGGATGCAGCGGCCGCTGCAGCAGCGTCACGTTCCCCGAGCGCGGGAAGACGCCCTCGACCAGCACCGAGAGGGAGCTCTCGCGCGCCGCGATGAGGATGAGCGGCAGGTCGCTCCACGCGGGCTGCGCGTGCAGCGCCTCGTGGAAGACGTGCATCTCCGGCTCGACCAGCGCCTCCTCCACCACGACCACGCAGGCGATGCCCGTCGAGACCATCGGGCCCAGCTGGGTGAGCGACGGGCAGGCGATCGTGCCAAGGCCCTGGGCCTCGAGGAAGCCCACGGCGAGCGAGCTGTCCGCCGGGTTGGGGCTGACCACGACCACCTTCATCGGCGCGCCATCCATCAGCCGCGATCCGGTCCGCCTGGCATCTGGCCGCCGAGGAAGCGCGGGACTCCGGTCATCACGCCTTCGAAGTTCACGAGGGGATCTCCCACGATGACGCGGTCGCGGCTCATGCGCAGCTCCCGGATCGTGTCCTCGTGGGCGCCGCTGCGCTTCTTGATGATGGAGATCGCCTTCTTCATGGCGCCGCGCGCCTCGAAGAAACGCGTGAGGAGCACGGTGTCGGCGAGATAGCTCACGTCCACCGGCGCGCCCATCGCGCCGACGAGCCCGTGCTGGGCCAGGACCATGATGGTCGCGACCCCACGCTGGTTGAGATAGCTCAGGAGCTCGTGCAGGTGCAGGTGCAGGAATTCCTCCTGCGGCATCGCGTTCACGTAGCCGTTCAGGCTGTCGAGCACCACCAGGCGCACGCCGCCGCGGTTCACGCCTTCGATGATCTCGTTGGCGAGCTCGCCGGGAGCGATCTCGGCCGGGTCGATCTGCCGCAGCTCCAGGCGGCCCGACTTGATCGCCTCGTCGAGGCCGAGGCCCAGCTGTTTCGCGCGCTTGACGAGGATGCCGGGCACCTCGTCGAACGCGAAATAGATCACGCGATGGCCGCGATTGGCCGCATGCGCCGCGAACATGCTCGCGATGGTGGACTTGCCGCTGCCGGCCGGACCCATGAAGAGCGTCCCCGTCCCGGAGTCGAGGCCGCCGCCCACGACCTCGTCGAGCTGCGCATTGCCGCTCTTGAATACCTCGTGCTGCAACGTCACATCGTGCTCGGAGGCGACCAGGCGGGGAAAGACGTTGACGCCGCCCAGCTTGATCACATAGTCGTGGTTGCCTTCCCGGAACGTGGAGCCGCGCATCTTCGCGATGGACAGGTAGCGGCGATTGATGCCGAACTTGAGCGGCACGACCTCGAGCGTGATCATGCCGTGGACGATGCTGTGCACCTGCGCGTCCTGGCCGCTTGCGCTGCGGTCGTCGAGCAGCAGGACCGTGCACTGGCTCGTCGCGAAATGATGCTTGAAGGCGAGGATCTGCCGGCGATACCGCAGGGGGTTCTGCGCCATGAGGCGCACCTCGGAGAGCGAATCGAGGACCATGCGCGCCGGGCGCACGCGGTCGAACTCCGAGATGAGCAGCTCGCTCAATCCCGTGAGCTCCACCTCGGCCGGCTGGAAGAGCGTGTTCTGCGCACCGGCCTTGAACAGATTCTCGACCTGGGAGAGCTCGACCACCTCGATGCCGTCGAGGGACCAGCCATGGGAATCGGCGACCGCATCGAGCTCGTCGCGCGTTTCCGAAAGCGTCACGTACAGGCAGCGCTCCCCGCGGCGCACGCCTTCGAGCAGGAATTGCATCGCGAGGGTGGTCTTGCCCACCCCCGGGCTGCCGTCGATCAGGTAGATGCGGTTGGAGGCGAAGCCGCCGCAGAGGATGTGGTCGAGGCCGTCCACGCCCGTGGCCGTCCTTTCGAGCGCGCGTGGGGACCCCATGAAGGGCGCCTTCCGGTTGGCCAAATTCCCAATATATGCGCCGCCTCCCGCCAGCGCTGTAGGAGCTGTCCCACAGGCCCCGGACGCGCCCTCACGCCCGAGCCTCGGACGCCATTCTGGCCATCGCCTCGCGCATCTCGTCCGGCCCGACGTCGCGCACGTGCGTGGCGACCGACCACTGGTGGCCCCACGGGTCCTGGACGAGACCGTAGCGATCGCCCCAGAACTGGTCGGCCACTGGCATGACCACCTTCGCGCCGGCCTTCTCGGCGCGCGCCACGAAAGCGTCGCAGTCGTTCACGTACAGGTGCAGCGTCACGGGCGTGCCCTTGAGCGTGCGCGGACCGAGCGAGGCGCAGCCTGGCATCTCCTCGGCGAGCATCAACGCCGAGTCGCCGATGCGGATCTGCGCGTGCATGATCTTGCCGTCGGGGGCCGGCATGCGCGTGACCTCGATCGCGCCGAACGCCTTCTTGTAGAACTCGATCGCCTCGGCGGCGCCGTCGCAGACCAGGTGCGGCGTGACAGTGTGGAATCCCTCGGGAACCGGTTTCGGGCTGGACATGGCTTGACTCCTTGGGCAAGTGGAAAGGAGGCCGCGCCGGACGGCGGTTCGCGCCATCCACGACGGGGCTTCACTGTACGGTCGAACGGGAAGCGGCGATTTCGACGCGAGCGCACGGCGCACGGTCCAGCCCGCACGAGCATCCAGCGCGGCGGAGGCATGCGGTATCTTACCGGCATGGAACGCGTGATCATCGTGAAATACGTCGCCGCGTGGCTCGGCATGATGGCGCTCGCGGTGCTGAACGGCATCGCGCGCGACAAGCTGTACGGACCGCGCGTGGGCGACCTCGCGGCGCACCAGTTCTCCACCGCGATCCTGCTCATCCTGTTCGGGGCGTACTTCTACGGACTCGAACGCGCGTGGCCGCTGTGGTCCGCCGCAATCGCATGGCTCGTCGGCGTGACGTGGCTCATCATGACGCTGCTGTTCGAGACGGTGCTCGGGCGGTTCGTGGCGCACGAGCCGTGGAAGAAGATCCTCGGCGATTACAACATCCTCGCGGGCCGGCTCTGGATCCTCGTGCCGGCCTGGGTCCTCTGCGGGCCCTACGTCGTCTATCGCCTGAACCACATGGCATGAAGCCCACGGCCCCGCACGCTCCGCCGAAGGCCTCGTGGATGAGCGTGGCGCTGCTGGGCCTCTTCATCCTCGCGCTCTTCGACGTCGCGGTGCCGTTCGGCCTGGAATGGTGGGCCGACGGCAACGCGCGCCTGTCGCGCCACCTGGGCACGGCGCAGGCGATGAACGCGGCCTTCGAGAACGTCGTCGCCCTCCACGCGATCCTGCCGCTGCGCATCATCGGGGCCATCGCCGCGCTGGCGTGCTGGATCATCGCGGCGTCGCGCTTCGTCGCGGAGCGTCACCGGTCACCGCACAAATAGCAACAACTGCACCGGCACCGGCGCGGGAGCGCGTGGGCAAATCTGTCAACATGAAGCTGTCCTCGCGCGTTCTTCAGGACTCATATCCCAGCCGAGCCGCCATGAAACGCTTCGCCCTCGCCTTCCTGCTCCTCGCCGCCTCGGCGCTGCCCGTCGCGGCGCAGGAATACTACGACGTCGACGTGAACCTGCCGACGTACCCGGACATGCAGCCGATCCCGGACTCGCCCGTGTACTACGCACCTGCCGTGGATTCGAACTATTTCTATTACGACGGCCAGTACTGGGACTACTACAACGACGGTTGGTACTCGAGCCCCTGGTACAACGGCCCCTGGACGCTGTGCGATCCGGTGTACGTCCCGACGTACGTCCTCTGGGTGCCGATCGGCTACTACCATCACCAGCCCGGGTATTGGCGCGGCTGGGCCTCGAACAAGCCGCCGCACTGGGGCCAGCACTGGGGGCACGACTGGCAGGTGCGCCACAACCAGGTCTATGCCGGGCGCAGCGGGGGGCAGGCGCCGGCGCGAGCCCCGCTGCCGAACTACCAGCGCCAGTACACCGCGCACAACTATCCGCGCGGCCCGCAGCAGCAGATGCAGATCCACAACCAGAACTTCCACTACCAGCCGCGCGAGGCGATCTCGCAGCAGCACTACCAGGCGCGCGCGGGGGTACCCGCCGGCCAGCCGTTCCAGCGCGCGGCGCCGGGCGGCGACCATCGCGCGGTCGGCTCCCAGGGCGGCGGACGCGAGAACCGCTGAAGGCGTGGAAGGCCGCGCGATCGCGCCGGTCCGACCGGCGCGATTGCTTTCCGGGATCGGCGCGATTAGCGTGTCGGCTTCCTCCCGGGAGATCCCATGCCATTTGCTACCTGCGCGCGCCTTGGCGCCGCCTTCGGCTTTGCCCTGCTGGCCTGGATCCCCGCGGCCGTCGCCGCATCGTTCGCGGCGGGCGACCTGGTCGTCTACCGGATCGGTAACGGCACGCTCGCACTGAGCGCCAACGGCAACCCCGTCTTCCTCGACGAATACACGCCCGCCGGCACGCTGGTGCAATCGGTCGCGCTTCCAACGGCGGCTGCCGGAACCCAGAAGGCACTCGTGGCGAGCGGCACCGCGACGACCGATGGATGGATGTCCCGCTCGGGCGATGGAGCCTGCCTGCTCGTGAGCGGCTATGGGCGCGACCTCGGCACGGGCAGCGGCAACCTCGTGAGCGGCGTGCTGGGCAGCGCCGCGGGCGGCGGGCCGATCCCACGCGTGGTGGGACGCGTCCTCGCGACGGGCGCCACCGACACCACCACGGCGCTCACGGATGCGGACATCGCCGGCAACCTGCGCAGCGCGGCGAGCACCGACTGCACGCAGCTGTGGGTGTCGGGGGCCACGAACGGCGGCGGCGTGCGCTACACCACGCTGGGATCCACCACTTCGGTGGACCTCACGGGCACCACGTTGAACGACACGCGTGCGCTCGCCGTCCAGGGCGGCCAGCTCTATGTCAGCGCGAGTGCCTCCGGCGTCAGGGTCGCGGCGGTCGGCACCGGCACGCCGACGGCGGGCGCGCAGGCGCTCGTCCCGTTACCCGGCGTCGCGACTTCCGCCGCGGGCCAGGCCTTCCAGTTCTTCCTCGCGCAGCTCGATCCCGCGTCCGGCGGCTTCGACACGCTCTATTACGCCGACTCCAGCGGCGCGATCCAGAAGTTCTCGCGCGCGGGTGCGAGCTGGAGCTCCAGCGGAGCCGTGGGGGCGGGCACCGACACCTATCGCGGTCTCACCGGCACGGTTTCCGGCACGACGGTGACGCTCTTCGCCACGCGCAGGAACGGCGCCGAGCTGGTCTCGATCGTCGATGCGAGCGGATACAACGGTGCGTTCGGCGGCACGCCCACGCTCCTCGTGACCGCCGGCACCAACACCACCTTCCGCGGCCTCGCGATGGCACCCGTCGCCCTCACGCCGCCGACACCGAAGTTCAACGTGACGCCCGGCACCATCGGCAACGGCACCATCGCGCCCGCGACGCCGCAACAGGTCCTGCAGGGCCTCACGACCGCGTTCGACGTCGTTCCCGCACCGGGCTACCAGGTCGCGGTCGGCGGCACGTGCGGCGGCGCGCTGGTGGGACTGCACTACGCGACCGCGCCCATCACGGCCGATTGCACGGTCATCGCGAGCTTCACGCCGTTGCCGCGCTATACGGTGACGCCGGGCGTCGGCGCCCACGGGAGCATCTCACCGGCATCGCCGCTCACGGTCGTCTCGGGCGACAGCGCGTCGATCGTCGTGACACCGGCGCCCGGATACAACGCCGCGGTGCGCGGGACGTGTGGCGGCAACTTCGCCGGCGACACGTTCATCACGAACCCGGTCACGGGCGATTGCAGCGTCAACGTCACCTTCGCGCGCAAGCTGGTGCTCTTCGTGGGCAACAGCTACACCTTCGGGCGCGCCGATCCCGTGATGAGCTACAACGCGGCGAACGTGACCGACCTCACCCACGCCATGTGGCTTGCGAACCCCATCGGCTCGAACGCGGACGAGCCCCATCCGTGGGGCGGCATCCCGGGGATCTTCAAAGAGATGACCGACGAGGCCGCGCTCGAGTACGACGTGTCCATCTCCGCGCGCAATGCCGCCACGCTGCGCGGCCATTACCTCAACTCGAACCCGGCCGGCTGGGACCTGCGCGGCAACGTGGCGACGCAGCGCTACGACATCGTGATGCTGCAGGACCAGAGCGACGAGCCGTTGCCGGCGGGCCGCGGCGCCAACGCGAACCTGCCGTACTTCGACGCGTACGTGGACAAGCTCGAGCGCTGGGCTCACCAGGGAATCGCGGAGTCGTACACCGAGACGCAGCTCTTCGGCGGCAACACCGCGGCGTGCCAGTCGATCACCGGGGCGTCGGCGAGCGCGTGCGACACGGTACGCACGGTGACGCCGGGCAATCCGCAAGCGCGGGCAAGCGCGCAGGTCTATCTCTATGAGACGTGGGCGCGTCCCGACATGATCGGACCCAACGGCAACGACGCGGATGGCCAGTTCTATACGGCCGCCGAAGGCATCGAGGCCATGACGCGCGACCTGCACGACGCCTACTTCAATCGCGCGGTCGCCAACGGCCATATCGAGGACGTGGCGCCCGTGGGTGACGCCTTCCTGCGCGCCGTGCAGGAAGGCATCGCGATGCGCGATCCGTACGTGCCGGAGGCCGGCAAGCTCGATCTCTGGTACATCGACTTCTTCCATCCGAGCAAGTACGGCTCGTACCTCAGCGCCGCCGTGCACTTCGCGACGCTGACCGGCATCAATCCGCTCACGCTGGGGCCGGACGAGCAGGCCGCCGCGGACCTGGGCATCGCGCCGGCGGACGCCGTGGCGCTGCAGCGCATCGCGCAGCTCACCGTGGATCCCGACACGACGCCGCCGACCACGACGGCCACGGTGTCCACGCCGCCGAACGCGAACGGCTGGAACCGCGACGACGTGACGATCGCATTCTCCGCCGCCGACAACGGCCCCAACCTGTCAGGGCTGGACGCAATCCACTACACGCTCTCGGGCGCGCAGGCTGCCAACGGCACCTTGGGTGCGAGTGGCACGCTCACGATCACGGCCGAAGGCGTCACGACCGTCACCTATCACGCCGTCGATCGCGCCGGCAATGCCGAGCCCGCACGCACGATCCGCGTGGCGATCGACCGCACGGCTCCGCTCATCACGGGGCTGCCGGGAGACACCTGCTCCATCTGGCCGCCCAACGGGCAGATGGTCACGGTCGGCACGGTGAGCGCTGCCGACCCGGTCTCGGCGATCGCATCGTTCTCGGTGAACGCTTCGAGCAGCGAGGCGCCCGGCAACAAGGGCGAGGCCGATGTCGCGGTCGCCGGCTCCGGCACGGGACCGCGCGTCATCTCCGTGCGTGCCGATCGCAACGCGAACGGACCGGGACGCACCTACACGATCACGGCCACCGCGATCGACCTGGCGGGCAACACCGCCGCGGCGACGGGCACGTGCACGGTACCGCACGACCAGGGCAAGTGAGGCCATGAAGCCGCTGGTGGCGTGCTCACCCGCCGGCGCCGACAACGACGCGGTGCGGGGATGGCGGGCCGAAAGGGGTTAGCATGGCCGCAAGCGTCGAATCCCCCGATCCCCCGCCCATCGACGCGATTCCAGCGGTCACTCCCGCGCTTCGCCGTGGGCTACACCCTCAAGCTGGACGTCGGGCGGCGCCTGGTGACGGTCGTCTTCGCGAGCCGGTGCGACGCGGAGGAGGTCACGCGCGCCGTGACCGAGGCACGCAAGGTCGCCTCCGACGGCGTCGTCGGGATCGTCTATGACATGCGCGGTTGCGACGCCGGTGGCATGACGCTCGCCGACGTCTTCTGGATGCCGCGGCGGCATCCCGCCATCGCGCCGCAGTCGGCGCGCGCGCTGCTCGTGGCCGCGATCTACCCCGACCACATGGAAGAGCTCGCGCGATTCTGGGAAACCACCTCGCGCAACATCGGCATCAAGGCGCGGGCGTTCGCGGACGAGGAGTCGGCCCTCGCGTGGATCGCCGGCTCCGCGATGGAGCGGCGCTGACCCTCAGTTCGCCGTGCAGCTGAAGGAGCCGCTCTCCGTCATGGCGTCCGTGTAGAACGCGCTGCCCGTGTAGGCGACGTGCCCGCTCACGGAGCCCGGCGCCACCGCGAGGTCGTAGCTGAACCGCCCCTCGCTCATGTTGGTCGTGCCGGATGTCGTCAACCCCGGCACCGCGTTCGCCAGCGTGAAATCGAGCGGCACCGTGAGCGTGGGCAGGATCTGCGCCGTGCACGCCCCGGGCCCGTCCATCCCCATCATCATCATGTCGCCCATCATCATGCCGTCCGCCATCGGCATGAAGAGGTACGGCACGTTGGTGAGAGTGAGCGAGCCGGACTGGTGCCCCGCACGGGTCCAGTCGATGCCCTGGAGCGAGATCGTCCCGGCATAGGTGTGCGAGGTACCCTGCGCGGTGCAGCCGCCCGGCTCGACCGCGGTGATCGTGAACGTGCCCGAGCAGGTCTTGGGCTGCAACGCGAGGCTGCCCGCCGATGGCCGCGCGCTGCCGAATGCCTGGGTGCACGCGTTGCGCTGGTACTGGACCGTCCCCGCCGCCGTGGCGATCGTGGGCGTGAAGGTGGCGCTGCCGGTATCGCACTGCGCCGAAGCGGGAGCCGCGCCGAGGTTCGCGTTGAACGCGGCGGTGCCGACCTCGTTCACCTTCACCGCGGACGGGTCGAACACGGGATTGCCGAAGTACGGGCCGGTGGTCGAGTAGAGCTTGCCGGCGAACGTGGTGGGCGAGGTGGCCTGCACGCCGGGCACCACGAACCAGAGCGGTTGCCCGTCGGTGTCATACGCGTACCAGAGGCCGAAGACATTGTTGCCGTGCTGCGCCAGCGCCACGCCCCAGCCGGATTGCGCGGGATCGAACCAGAGGTCCGTGGCATCGGAGCCCCATTGCGGCGACGCGTTGCCGAAGGACATCCGCTCGATGCGCGTGCTCCTGCCGACGCCGTTGACGTTATAGCTGAAGAGCACGCTGCCCGCCGGCTGGCCCGACGGCGCGAAATCGAAGGTGGCGCTTCCGACCTTCGTCGCGCTCACCTGCGACGCGTCGAACGCCGCCTGGGTGTACGCAGGCCCGCGCGTCACGTACACGTCGCCCGTGAACGTGCGGCGATCGCTCGAGAAGCTGCCGCCCGGGATCGTGTACCAGACCGGCTTGCCGTCGGCGCGGTAGGTGTACCAGACGCCGAAGAGGTTCGTGCCGTGATCGGCGATGGTGAGGCCCCAGCCCGATTCGGCGGGATTCCACCAGATGTCCGAATAGTTGGCGGCCTGGCAAAGCCCGCAGGCGAGCGAAAGGATGAATCCGAGCGCGGCACGTCCCATGAGGCCCTCCTCCACGAGCGGCGACCATGGTGCGCCAGCCTCAGTCGATGCGCAACTCGAGGGTGCGGTATCCGACGCGCACGCTGCCGACCCTGATGCGCAGCCGTCCACGGCCGCGTACCACCAGGGTGGCAAACTTTTCGTGCGCGTTGCCGCGGGTCCACGGGAAGAATGCGGTCGCGCCGTTATAAAGCCCCTGCCCCCAGCCCGCGAGATGGCCGATCTCGATGACGGACTCCGCCGGCGCCTCGAGGGTCACGCCTTCGCACTCGACGTTCGCCCGCAGCGGCTCGGAGATCGAAAGCTTCTTCGCCGACGACAGGCCGTAGGTCCCGAGATAGCCGTGGTTCGCGACGCGCAGCTCGACGCGCGTGTGGTCGGCGCCGATCCTCTCCGTCTTCACCGCCTCGACGACGACGCGCGGCACGAGCGCCGCCACGCGCAGGAATGCGCGGCTCTGGTTGATGCAGACCTCGTCGATCTTCTCGTAAGGCGGGTTGGAGATGCCGACGCGCATGTCGAAGCCGCCGACCTCCACCTCGCCCAGCTGCGGATGGGCGACCGTGCGCCATTGGCGGAAGATGCGGCCGCGATTCACGTCGCGGTCCCACTTCGCGAGGGCCACGAAATCCTTGCGATCGAGCCGGTTGTACACGTCCACGAACGGCTTCTTACGCTCGATGCCGATCTGGGTAAAGATGTCCCACAGCTCGATCACGTAGGCGATGCAGCCGCGCTGGTGATAGGCGTAATCGGTGAGGTCGCCCTTCAACGGCGTCTCGGGCTGGTAGAGGAACTCGTGGAAGCCGCTCACCGTGGGATAGCCGGTGAATTGCGTGGCCCACGCCTCGACCTGGCGATAGACCGCGAGGTCCTCCTGGTCCATCTTGTGGTCGGGCTGGTCGCCGAGCGGGCGGATGAAGACGCCGCCGAAAGTGTGGAGGTTCAGCCACGCGAAGATGTTCGGGTGCGCGGTCGCGAAGTCCATCATCGCGCGCGTCTCGGGGGCGCTGCCCGGATAGTGTCCCGCGCCTTCCTGCTCGTGCTCCGGCGCCCAGCTGTAGGGGAAGTTGCGGTTGAAGTCGTACTGGTTGTCGGAGAGGAAATACGGGTCGGGAACGCGCCGTCCGTCGTAATTGACGATGCGTCCCTCGGGATAGAGCTTGTAGTAGGGCCCGTCATCTTCCGGTTGCCGCGGCACCATCACGCCGGGAAAGCCTTCGAGCTCGACCAGCTCGCCGGCGGGATCGCGCTTGCGCATGAAGCCGATCGTGCCGTCGCCGTCGAAATCGTGGGACTCCCAATGCGCGTGGCCCTTGTGCAGGCGTTCGTCCACCGGGCTCGAGCGCACGTAGCGCCCGCTCTTGAGCACGGCCTCGGCGCCATCGGGCGAGACGCGTGGCAGGACGTAGAACAGCATGTCGCGCAGCGTGTCGGCCATATGGTGGGGGAAGGACCCCGACGCATCGCCTTTCGGGTCCGTCCCCTGCCGTTGGTGCAGCCTGATCGCCTCCTCGGCGATCGCGAGCGCCACGCTCGAGCCGCAGAGCTCCGTCGCATGCATGTTGCCGTCGACCCACACGGCGGGACGCATCTCGTCGGGATTGCGGCCGATCACGAGCAACGGGATGTCGCGGCCCTCGGCGCTGCGGCCGATGCTGGTGAGGCGGACGAAATCGGGATGGGCTTCGGCCCAGGAGAGGAGCTGCTCGTTCAGCTCGCGGTAGTCGAGGTATTTCTGGCGGAACATGGCGGGCGGCGCAAGGCAAAGCGTGCATCGTAGCGCAACGGAATGCTAAGGTTTCGCCCACCTCGTCTCCTGCCGCGGCTAGGGCTCCCCGTCGGTGGAAGGCCGGATGTCCGCCTTGAGCGTGCGCTGCATGAGGTCGAGCGCCTGGGCCTCATGTTCGGGGGTATCGGCCGCGACGCAATCGGCGGGAATCCGCAGCTTGTACTTGCGCACGTAGGCGTCCTGTGCCGTGGCGCAGACGCACATGTCGGCGCTCAGGCCCGTGAGGATGAGCGAATCGACCTCGAGCTCCTGCAGCAGGAACTCGAGCGGCGTCTCGTAGAACGCGGAATGGCGCGGCTTGAGCACCGAGTAATCCTCGCGATCGGGCAGCAACAGCCGCGCGATCTGCGCGGACGGGCCGCCCTTGCCGAGACAATCCTTCACGAGCGCCGAGAAATCGCTGCGCCAGTGGCCGAAGTTGTCGTTCGCGTAGATACAGGGTGACTTCGCCGCGCGCACGCGTTCCTTGAGCTTCGCGGCGCGCTTCGCCGCC
The DNA here is from genome assembly GCA_035656735.1 of Usitatibacter sp. Classification (GTDB taxonomy): domain Bacteria; phylum Pseudomonadota; class Gammaproteobacteria; order Burkholderiales; family Usitatibacteraceae; genus Usitatibacter. The sequence goes on from DASRRY010000052.1 coordinate 67,393, forward strand.
TCGACGGCGCGCGCGGCCAGCTTTTCGGAATGCTCGAAGTCGAAGAGGTTGATGAAGTCGACGAGGACGAGCGCGCGCTTGCTTCCGTTGTTCATGTTTCTTCCTTTCGGTCGATTGTTGGTCCGCACGCATGCCGGGAAGTTGCGCCCAGGGCGTCGCCACAACGTTTTGACGTCTTGACGTTTTAGCGTTTCAGCGCCAGGCTTATCGAATGGACGATTCGAAGCGAGCGACCATTTACTTCGACGCAGACCTGCACCAGGCCTTGCGCATGAAGTCCGCTGTGACGTCGCGCTCGATCTCGGAAATCGTCAACGACGCCGTGCGTCACGCATTGGCCGAAGACGCGGAAGATCTGGCTGCGTTCGAGAAACGCGCCAGGGAGCCCCGCCAGGATTTCGAATCCCTGGTGAGCTCGCTCCGCAAGCGTGGAAAAATATAAAGTCCTGATCGCCTCTTCTGCCGCGCGGGAGCTCGAGCCCGTCGACGGCAAAGCCATGAGGCAACGCGTCGCGGAAGCGATCGTGGAACTCGCCGCGGATCCGCGGCACCACGGCGTGGAGAAGCTCTCGGGATCCCGCGACAGGTACCGCGTCCGGGTGGGCGACTTTCGCGTCGTCTACGCCATCAATGAGGCGACTCGCGTGGTGGACGTGGTCAAGATCGGCCATCGCCGTGAAATCTATCGCTGAAGAAAGCCTGCCGCAGCCAATCCAGGAGTTGCCGGTTGCGACTGCGGATTCAACCGATCGATGCAACAGATTGGTTAAATCGTTCAGCCGGTGACTCGTAGTTTAGTGTCTTCCTCGGCCGTTCGTTGAGCCGCCGGGCAATCCCGTTTAGCTCGGCTTGCGAGTATGTGGAGAGGTCAATT
>DASRRY010000053.1:0-49898 GCA_035656735.1 Usitatibacter sp.
GCCTCGCGCGCCGTGATCGCCGCGCACAGGCCGGCGTTGCCGCCGCCCAGCACGAGGACGTCGTAGGTACGCGTGAAATCGAGCACGGTCGGCACGAAGGGAAACGGTTCGCTATTCTATACAGCCCCAGAGGCCCCACGCCCGACATCGGAGGATCCGTTCCCATGCGCCGTCTCGTCATCGCGGCCGCTCTCGCCGCGCTCGCCGTTGCATCGCCCGCTTTCGCCCAGAAGGATTTTCCGAATCGCCCGGTGACCCTCACCGTGGGCTTCGCGCCCGGCGGCGGTACCGATACCACCGCGCGCATCGTCGCGAAGAAGATCACCGAGGACCTGGGCGTCGCGGTCGTGGTCGAGAATCGCGCGGGCGCCGGCGGCGAGATCGCCGCCCAGCACATCGCCGGCGCGCCGCCCGACGGCTACACGATCCATCTCTCGTCCGTGGGCCCGCTCGCGGTGGCGCCCGCGATGAACCAGAAGCTGCCCTACGACCCGAAGCGTGACATCGCGCCGATCACCATGGGCGTCATCTTCCCGAACGTGTTCGTGGTGCCGGCCTCCTCGCCGTTCAAGTCGGTGGCCGACCTGGTCGCGGCGGCGAGGAAAGAGCCGGGCCAGCTCACCTACGGCTCCTCGGGCGTGGGCGGCGCCGCGCACCTCGCGGGCGAGCTGCTCAAGCAGGACGCGAAGATCGACATGATCCACGTTCCTTACAAGGGCGGCGGTCCCGCGATGACCGACTTGCTCGCCGCGCGCGTGAACATGTACCCGGCCGTGCCGTCCACGGCGCTGCCCCAGATCAAGGCCGGCAAGATCCGCGCGATCGCGACCACGGGCTCGAAGCGCACCGCGATGCTGCCCGACGTGCCCACGGTGGCCGAGCAGGGCTTCCCGGGCTTCGAGGCGGTGAACTGGTACGCGTTCGTGGCGCCCGCGAAGACGCCGACGGAAATCCTCGACTTCTGGAACCGGGAGCTGGTGAAGGTGCTGAGCGATCCGGAGGTGAAGGCGCAGCTCGACAAGCAGGGACTCGAGCCCGCGCCCGGCACGCGCGAGGAGCTCGCGAAGTACATCGACCGCGAGACCGCGAAATGGGGGAAGGTGGTGCGCGAGGCGCACATCACGGCGAACTGATGGCGGCCGTCCCGACCACGACGATCGCCGAGGCGGACCTCACCGCGCTCGCGTGCCGGGCGCTCGAAGGCCTCGGCGTCGACCCGGACGATGCGGCGCGCGTGGTGCGCATCCTCGTCCTGGGAGACCTCTTCGGGCACCACACGCACGGCGTGCTGCGCCTCGAGTCGTATGGCGAGCGGCTCGCGATCGGCGGCATCAATCCGCAGCCCTTGATCCGCGAAGAGCAGCTCGCGCCCGCGCTCATGCGCATCGACGGCGACAACGCGCTGGGACCGCTCGTCGGCATGCAGGCGCTGGAGGGCGCCATGCGGTGCGCGCGCAACTTCGGCATCGGCCTGGTACTCGTGCGCGACAGCAACCACTTCGGCGCGATCTCGCCCTACTCGTACATCGCCGCCGGGGAAGGCTTCGCGACGATCATCGGCACCAACGCGAGCGTCACCATCGCACCCACCGGCGGGAAGGAAGCGCGGCTCGGCAACAATCCCATCGCGTTCGGTGTTCCGAATCCGGGCGGCGCGCCGATCATCCTCGACATGGCGGTGAGCGTCGCGGCGCGCGGCAAGATCCGCGATGCGCTGAAGCGCGGCAAGCCGATTCCCGACACGTGGGCGGTGGATCGCGACGGGCATCCCACGACGGATCCGCAGGCCGCGCTCGACGGCTTCCTGCTGCCGGTGGGTGGCTACAAGGGCTACGGGCTCTCGGCGATCGTGGACCTCTTCGCGGGATTGCTTTCGGGCGCGAGCTTCCTCACGAACGTGGTGCCGTGGATGGAGGAGCCCGGGAAGCCGCAGGGGCTGGGGCACTTCTTCATCGCCATCGACACGCGCGTCCTGGGCGGAGCGGAGTGGCTCGCCTCGCGCATGGGCGACTTCGCATCGATCCTGCACGGGACGCCACCCGCCGAGCCCGGCCAGCCCGTCCTGCTGCCCGGCGAGAAGGAGCTGCGCAACCTCGCGCATCATCGCCAGCACGGCGTCCCCATCGAGACTAGCGTGCTGGACAAGCTGCGCGTGTTCGCGACAGGGGACAGACCACTGTTGTCATGAACCGATAAGGCCTTGGAATGTCGCATGCTGACAACAGTGGTCTGTCCCCTCGCTACGGCGCGGTCGCGCAGGCGTTCCACTGGATCATGGCGATCGTCGTGCTGGTCGCGTTCATCTACGGACCGGGTGGAAACGAGCAGCGCGTGTATTCGGCGGCGCGCGATTTCGACCGCCAGCTGCACGAGACGCTGGGCCTCACCGTCTTCGTGCTCGCATTCCTGCGCCTCGCGTGGCGCGCCGTGTCGACGCAGCCGGACCCGCCCGCCATTCCGCGCTGGATGGACTGGGCGTCGAAGCTGGTGCAGGGGCTGCTCTACGTGCTCTTGCTGGTTTTGCCGGTGACGGCCATCAGCGGTGCCTGGCTGGAGGGCCATCCGCTCACGCTGTGGGGCGGCGTGGAGATCGCGCCCTGGATCGGCAAGAACCATGACCTGGGCGCGCAGCTCGCGAAGATCCACGGCTGGCTGGGCGACACGATCATGTGGCTCGCCGGCGCCCATGCGCTGGCGGCGATCTTCCACCATCTCTTCCTGAAGGATGGCGTACTGGTCTCGATGCTGCCGAGATGGGTCCCGCTGCGCGCGCCGAAGCGCACCTAGCGGGACCGGAGGCGTCAGCGCGCCGTGGCGACGTCGCGCGGGCCGCGCTGGAGCACGCGGGCGATCGCCGCGTTCAGGGCGAGCAACGCGCCGCCCAGGCGATAGCCGGCGGCCAGCGCCCACTCGTCGCTCGAGCCGCGCAGGTGCTCGGCGATGCGCTCGTACTCGGGAAACTCTTTGCGGATGTCCATGTTCCTGCCTCTGCGAAGTGGCCCGAACCCCGGGCCTCGTGAGTGAATATAGGGCTTATGCTGCAATGCAGCAAACGAGTTGTTTTGCGATGACAGCGTAAAAAAATCGAGGCATGGATGGACCCCGTCATCACCAGCCTGCTCGACACGGACGTCTACAAGTTCACGATGCTGCAGACGTTCCTCCACCGCTTCCCGGCGGCCACCGGCGAGTACCGCTTCGCCTGCCGCAGCGGGGAACGGCAGCCGCTGACGAGCTTCGCCGAGGAGATCGGCCGCCAGGTGGACCACCTCTGCACCCTGCGCTTCCGGCCGGAGGAGCTCGAATACCTCAGCGGCCTTCGCTACATCAAGCCGGACCTCGTCGATTACCTCGACCTCTTCCAGTTCCGCCGCCGCTTCATCCGCGTGGAGGCGAACGACGGCAAGCTCTCGATCGTCGCGCGCGGGCCGCTCATGCACGTGATGCTGTTCGAGATCTTCGTGCTGGCGATCGTCTCCGAGGTCAACTTCAGCCAGTTCGACCGGGCGGCCTGCTACGCGGAGGGACGCCAGCGCCTGGCGGCCAAGATCGCCCAGCTGCGGGCCTTCGAGAGCCGCCCGCCGCGGCGCAATCCCTATGTGTTCTTCGAGTTCGGCACGCGCCGCCGGGCCACGCGTGAATGGCACGACGAGGTGGTGCGCACGCTCGCGGCCGAGGTTCCCGGGCTCTTCCGCGGCACGAGCAACGTCGACATGGCGCGGCGCCATGGCCTCGTGCCGATCGGGACGATGGCCCACGAATACCTGCAGGCGCACCAGGCCTTCGGCTATCGCCTGCGGGACTTCCAGCGCGCCGCCTTCGACAACTGGGTGCAGGAGTATCGCGGCGACCTCGGCACCGCGCTCACCGACGTGGTGGGCCTCGAGGCGTTCCTGCGGGACTTCGACCTCTACTTCGCCAAGCTCTTCGACGGCCTGCGCCAGGACTCCGGCGACCCGGCCTGGTGGGGTGAGCGCGTGCTCGAGCACTACGCCCGGCTGCGCGTCGACGCGAGCACGAAGATGCTCACGTTCTCCGACGCGCTCGACTTCCCGAAGACCTTCGCGCTCTACGACCGGTTCGCCGATCGTGCGAAGGTGGGCTTCGGCATCGGCACGAACCTCACCAACGACATGGGGGTATCCGCGCTCAACATCGTGATGAAGATCGTGCGCTGCAACGACCAGCCGGTGTGCAAGATCTCCGATTCGCCGGGCAAGGTGATGTGCGACGACGAGAAGTTCCTGGGCTACCTCAGGCAGGTGTTCGAGCAGCCGGGCTAGCTCGCGGCAGCCAGCCCCTCATCGCGTGCGCGAACCGATCCAGCGCGCGATGAGGCGCGCGGCCTCGTCGTCGTACTCCCCACCCTCCTCGCGGAAGGCGTGCTCGCGGTCGGCGAAGCGCTCGAAGTGATGGTTCATGCGCTCGCGCAACACGACGGTGACGTCGGGCCGGCCGGCGAGGATCCCGCCCACGCGCCGTGCCTCGGGCGGCCCCATGATCCAGTCGAACGTCCCCTGCATGACCAGCACCGGGACGTGGACGGCGTCCCACGCGGATTCGACGTCCAGCGCCTGCAGCTGCTGGTAATAGCGGATGGGGCGGCCGTATTGGCGCGCGGGCTCGTCGTACCAGTAGGCCTTCCATTCCGGGCGCGTCTCGATCGCCTGCGCGGGCGTGAGGCCCTTCAGCAACACGGCGCCATAGAATCCGGTGAACACCTTCATGGCGCCGTTCACCTCGCCGGGCGCGCTGCCGGACAACGTGAGCCGCTGCCGCTCGATGCGAAGCATGTGCTCGTACCAGGTGCGCGCGAAGCCGCCCAGCGCCACGACGGCCGACGGCTTGAAGTCGCGCGCAAGGACCGGCGCCAGCGCGCCGCCCACGCTGCCGCCCACCAGCACGAAGCGCGCGGGATCGACTCCCGGGTCGCGCAACGCGTCGCGAATGCCGGCACGGAAGGCGGCGAGATCGTCCTCGAGGTCGGCGTCGGCGCACGCGGGTCCCTCGCTGTCGCCCACGCCCGGCTTCTCGATGCGCACGACCTGCGCGCCCGAGGTCGCCATCACCTCGCCCAGCATGCGCACCCAGCCATTGCGCGCCGGGAACGGCGCCTCCACCGCGTCGCACGAGAGCCAGGGAATGAAGACCACGAGCGGCAGGCGCGCGGTCACCCCCGCGGGCCGCGTCACGTAGGTGCGCACGCGCCAACCGCGGTCCGTCGTCGCCGCGCGGTAGCTCACCTCGAGCCCCGGACGCACCTCATGCGGCATCGCCGGCATCACCACGTCGGCGTCATGGAGAGCCACCCCCGAGCGCCAACGGACGTGCACGGTCGCGCCGGCCTTCAGCAGGCGCACGCGTCCCGCGTAGTCGCCGGGAGCGTCGAACGCTCGCCCATCGAAGGCCACGATCTCGTCACCCGGCCGCAGGCCCGCTTTCTCCAGCACGGAACCGGCCCTGAACCGGACGATGCGGGCGCCATGCGCTCCTTCCGGCGGCAGGATGGCGGCGCCGAGATCCGCGCGGCGGGGCAGGTCCTGGGCCGTCGAAGCGGCGTTCGCGGCGAGCGCCGCGCAGCAAAGGCCGGTCGCAACGATGCGGTGCATGGCGCTCTCCCATGAAGGAAAGCGCCGAGCGTCGCTCAGGCCGGGCGGGCGGTCTCGCCGATTCGAGGAATCGGCGCGTCGTTCACCGGCGCCTCGCCGGCCGCGCGGTATTCCCTCGGCGTCACGCCGAAGCGCGCGCGGAACGCCCGGTTGAAGGGGCCCACGGAATTGAACCCGCAATCGAGGGCGATGGAGAGGATCGGCGTGCCGGCGGCGGCCGGATCGCGCAGCGCGCGCGACGCGGCCTCGAGCCGGTAGTGCGCGACGAAGGCGCTGAAGCTGCGATAGCCCAGCGCCCCGTTGATCGCCTGGCGCAGGCGATACTCGGGGACGTCGAGATGGCGCGCGAGGGCGCCGAGGGAGAGCCGCTCGCGGCGCCACAGCGCCTCGTGCTCCATCGCCTCGAGCGCACGACGCGCGAGCGGCGCGTCCGGTGACACGGCCCCGCGCGCGGCCTCGCGCGGCACGGGGGCCGCCGGCAGCACCTGGCCCAGGCGCTCGTGCAGCGTTCCGCTCGCCACGATCAGCACCATGACCAGCATGGCGCATGCCAGCAGCGCCAGCGCCACGAGCCGCACCGGCTGCGGGGCGCCCTCCGGAAAGACGAACGTCGAGGCGACCGTCGCGGCGAACGCACCGCCCACGACCAGCGCGAAGAGCGCCCGCACGCGCCGCCGCGCGTCGACCAGGTCCTCGCGCCACCCGGCGAGCGCCTCCCAGGCGCCGTGCGCGACCAGCAGCAGGCTGCCGGCCCGCAGCAGGAAGAAGAGCGACGCGGCGAGCGAGGGCCACGGGGCGAGAGGACCGATCGCGAAGCGGCCCCAGTCGGCCAGCAGCAGCAGCACGACTGCGCTCGCGCAGGAGGCGATGAGCGCGCGTGACGGCGCGAAGCCATCCTCGAAGAGCGAGCGCGCGAGCAGCCAGAAGGCGAAGGGGCTGGCGAGGCACCACCCGTCCAGCATGAACGCGATGGGGCCAAGCGCGCGGAAGGCGTCGGACCACGAGACCAGGACGAAGGCGCACACGCCCGCCGCGCAGAAGGCGGCGCAATCGGTCGCGATGCTGCGCGGCCGCCGCACCACGAGGGACAACGCGGCTGCCAGCGCCCACGCGATCGCGGCGATGCGCACGAGCGCTTCGAGGGAGCTCACGGCGTCGCCACGCGCGAGTAATGCAGCTCGTAATGCGGCTTGAGCGCCGCGCCCTCCCGGCCCGCGAGCGACGTCTGGACCACGCCGCCTCCCGCCTCCGGCGCCAGGGTCATGCGCCGCTGGATGCGGGTGCCGTCGGCGCGGTGCGTCTCGCCGGTTAACTCGAGGACGCCCGCGGAGAACGCGCCGCTGAACTCGCCCACCGCGCCGGTGGAAGCCAGGAGGAATGCGATCGCTGCGCACGCACGCTGCATCGATGCCTCCGCGGGAAGGGTGCTTCAGTCGTCTCCGGGCACGGGCGCGGGGTCGCCGCGGGACACGGCATCGGCGTCGCCGACCGGCCGCGTGACCGGGCCCTTGCCCGAGTAGCGGTCGAGGTACAGGTAGATCACCGGCGTGATGAAGAGCGTGATCACCTGCGAGAACGCGAGGCCGCCGACCACGGCGAGGCCGAGCGGCTGGCGCAGCTCCGCGCCCGTGCCGAGCCCGAGCGCGATCGGTATCGCGCCCATCATGGCCGCGAAGGTCGTCATGAGGATCGGGCGGAAGCGCAGCAGGCACGCCTGGCGGATCGCCTCCACCGGCGGCAGCCCCTGGGAGCGCTGCGCATCGAGCGCGAAGTCGATCATCATGATCGCGTTCTTCTTCACGATGCCGATCAGCATCAGGATCCCGATCGTGGCGATGATCGACAGGTCCTGGTGGAAGATCACGAGCGTGAGCAGCGCGCCGACGGCGGCCGAAGGCAGGCCCGCGAGGATCGTGAGCGGGTGGATGTAGCTCTCGTACAGCACGCCCAGCAGCACGTAGATCACCAGCAGCGCGCTCACGATGAGCCAGACCTGGCTCGACTGCGAGGCCTGGAACGCCGCCGCGTCGCCGCCCCAGCTCGTGATGACCGAAGGCGGGAGCCGCAGCTCCTCGCGCCAGCCCGCGATCTTGTCCGCGGCCTGGCCGAGCGAAGCGCCGGGGGCGAGGTTGAAGGACACGGTGATCGACTGCAGCTGCCCGGTGTGGTTGATGGCCACCGGGCCCACGGTGCGGACCACGCGCGAGAAGCTCGAGAGGGGCACCAGCGGCCCGCCGCCCTTGCCGCGCACGTAGATCTTCGAGAAGGCGCTCTCGTCCTGCTTGTCGGCGTCGGCCGCCTGCAGGATCACCTGGTACGAATCCACGGCGGTGTAGATGGTGGAGACCTGGCGGTCGCCGAACGCGCTGTAGAGCGAGCTGCGGATGTCCTGGATGTTGACACCGAGCGCCTCGGCCTTCTCGCGGTCGATGGTGAGCTGGGCCTGCAGGCCCTTCAGCTGCGCGTCGCTCGTCACGTCGCGGAAGGTCGGGTCGCCGCGCATGAGCCCCATGAGCTTGCCCGAATACTCGTAGAGCTGGGCGGGCTCGACGCTCTTCATCACGTACTGGAACTGGCTCTTCGAGATGCGCCCGCCGATGCGCAGGTTCTGGATCGGCGTGAAGTACACGTTCACGCCGGGGATCGTGCGCGTCTCGCGCCGCAGCTTCTCCAGCACCGCCTGCATCTTCGGGCGCTCGCTGCGGGGCTTGAGGTTGATGAAAAGGCGCCCGGCGTTGTTCTGGTCGTCGGCCCGCGACAGCACCGTGTCCACTGCCGGATCGGCCCGGACCACCGCGTCCACGCGCTTCATCACGTCGAACATGGCGGTATAGGAGATGTCCTCCACGCCCTCGACGTTCGCCGAGATCTGGCCGATGTCCTCCGTCGGGAAGAAGCCCTTCGGCATCGCCATCACAAGCACCACCGTCACCACGAGCGTCGCCACCGCGACCACGAGCACGACCCAGCGGTTGGCCAGGCACCAGTCGAGCATGCGTGCATAGCCGCGCAGCATCCACTGGAAGAAGCGCTCGAACCACTCGGTGTAGCGCAGCACCGGGTCGTCCTGGCGCTCGTGCCGGATGTAGCGGCTCGCGAGCATCGGCACGAGGGTGAGCGACACTCCCGCGGACACCAGGATCGCGAGCGAGACGACGATCGCGAATTCATGGAACAGGCCGCCGATCACCCCGGGCATGAAGAAGATCGGGATGAAGACCGCCACCAGCGAGATCGAGATCGAGACGATCGTGAACCACATTTCCCTGGAGCCGATGATGGCCGCCCTGAACGGCTCCATGCCGTCCTCGATGTGGCGCACGATGTTCTCGAGCATGACGATGGCGTCGTCGACCACGAGGCCCACGGCGAGCGTGATGCCCAGCAGCGACACGTTGTCGATGGACAGCCCGAGGGCGCGCATGAGCGCCAGCGTGCCGATGAGCGAGATGGGCAGCGAGAGCGCCGGGATGATGGTGGCCGAGGGCCGCCGGAGGAAGAGATAGATCACGAGGATCACGAGCACCGCCGTGATGGCGAGCGTGATCTTCACGTCGTGGATCGCGTCGCGGATCGAGATCGACCGGTCCAGCTGGATCTGCAGGTCCACCGACTTCGGCATCTGCGCCATGATTCCGGGCAGCGCGGCCTTGATCGCGTCGATCGCCGCCACCGTGTTCGCGCCCGGCTGGCGCTGGATGAAGAGGGTGATCGCCGGGTCGCCGTTCGACCAGCTCGCCGTCTTCACCGACTCGACGCTGTCCTCGACGTCGGCCACGTCCTGCAGGCGCACCACGCTGCCGTTGGGCAGGGTTGCGACGATGATCGGCTTGAAGTCGGCCGCGCGCCTGAGCTGCCGGTTGGCGAGGATGGTGAGGCTCTGGCGCTCGCCATCGAGCGTGCCGACCGGCGTGTTCGCGTTCGAGGTCTTCACGGCGGCCGCGATGTCGTCGAGCGTGAGGTTGCGCGCGGCGAGCGCTCCCGGCCGCGCCTTCACCCGCACGGCAAAACGCTTCTGTCCCGCGACCGTGATCTGCGCGACACCAGGCAGCGTCGAGAGCGTGGGCGAGATCAGGTTCTCCGCGTACGCGTCGAGATCCGAGAGCGACATCGACGGTGACGTGAGGGTCACGAAGATGATCGAGAACTCGCTCGGGTTGACCTTGCGGTAGTACGGCGGCGTGGTCATCTCCGTCGGCAGGTTGCGCGACGCGCGGAAGAGCGCCGCCTGCACGTCCACCGCGGCTTCGTCGATGTTGCGGTCCTGGCTGAACTCGAGCGTGATGTCGGTGCGCCCCTGCGTCGACGTGGAGCTGATCACATCCAGGCTCGATATCGTCGAGAACTGCTTCTCGAGCGGCGTGGCGACCGACGAGGCCATCGTCTCGGGGGCCGCGCCCGACAGCACGGCCGTCACCTGGATCGTCGGCGTGTCGAACATCGGCAGGGCCGCGATGGGGATCCCGCCGTACGCCAGGATGCCGGCGACCACGGCGGCCGCCGACAGCAGCACCGTCATCACCGGGCGGCGGATGAACGACTCGGAGATGTTCATCGACGCTCGCCCGTCACGCGGGCTTCTCGCCCTTCCGCTTGCCTGCCTTGGGCGCTTCGTCCTTCACCGCCTCTGCCGGACCGCCGAGGTCGGTGTTCTTCGCCTCGGCCACCGCGCTGCCGGGCCGCAGGTTCTGCGCACCTTCCACGACCACACGCGCGCCGGGGGCGACGCCACTCACGACCGCGAATCCCTTCTCCACGTAGGCGAGCTGGATCGTTTTCTGCTGCACCTTGCGGTCGTCGCCCACGACGTAGATGAAGCGCGAGTCCGGCCCCGTCTGCACGGCCTGCGCGGGAACCACCGTCGCATGGGCGATCGTGCGCGGCGCGAGCTGCACCGTCGCATACATCCCCGGCCACAGGCGCATGGAGCGATTGTCGAAGTCGGCCTTCACGCGGATCGTGCCGGTCGAGGAGTCGACGGCGTTGTCCACGAAGGTGACCTTGCCGCGCACGGTCTCGCCGCCGGCTTGCGGCGTCGCGGTGACGGGGACGTCGCCCGCCGCCAGGGCGGCCTGCAGCGCGGGCAGCTCCGTCTCCGGGAGCGTGAAGGCGATGGAGATCGGGTCGATCTGGGTGATGGTGACGAGCGGCGGCGAGGTGGTCGTGCTCGCGTTCGCGGAGGGCTGCACCAGGCTGCCGGCGCGCACGTTGATGACGCCGGTGCGTCCCGCGAACGGCGCGCGGATCTCGTCGTACGCTACGGCCACGCGCGCGGACTCGACGGCCGCCGTGTCGATGGCCATTTGCCCGGTGAGCGAATCGACCTGGTTCTGCGCGGTATCGAGCGCCGCCTGGGAGATGAATTTCTGCTTGAAGAGGTCGACCTGGCGGTCGAGGTTGCGCTTCGCCGTGAGGAGGTCGGATTTGTCCTTCTCGACCTGCGCCTGCGCCTTGCGCAGGTTCGCTTCGTCGTTCCTCGAGTCGAGCGAGAAGAGAAGCTGCCCCGCCTTCACGGTCTGGCCTTCCTGGATGTGCACCTCGCGCACGGTGCTCGTGACCTGCGCGCGCACGTCCACGGACCGCAGCGTCGTCACCGTGCCGTTCACCTGCAGGCGCACCGGCACGTCGCGCTCTTCCGCGCGCGCCGTCACGACGGGAATCGCCCCAGGCGGCCTGCGGGCTCCCTGCGCTTCCTGGTTGCGCGAGGAGCCCAGCCACCACCACCCGCTGAGCGCCCCTCCGATGACGAGGACGCCCACCACGAGGGGCCAGCGCTTGCGCTTGCGCGGGGTATCTATTGTTTTGTCCATGGGATTCCGGGAGTTAGGCCATCATACCCGCATGGCATCTCCCGGAACCCTGTTCCACGGCTACAACCGGAAGGCGGTTGTATCGAATCGTTACTCGGCGCGAACCTCGATCCGCCGGGGCTTCGCCTGCTCGTGCTTGGGCACCCGCAAGCGCAGCACCCCGTCCTTCATCTGGGCCTGGATGCGCGCGGTGTCGAGGTCGCGGCTGAGAACAAAGCTGCGCCGGAACTGCGCCACGCCGATCTCGGCATAGACCGGCTGCATCGACGCCGTTTCGCCCAGGCTCACCACGCCCTCGATCGTGAGCGTGTCGCCCTCGACGCCGACGGCGACGTCCTCCTTCGCGACGCCGGGCAGGTCGGCCGTGACGAGGATGCCTTCCGCGTCCTCGACGATGTCCACCGGCGGCACCAGCGGCGTGGCCTCCGCGTTCGCCGGGCGCTCGAGATTCTTCTGTTTCATGTCCATGGTGTCCTCCTTCACGCTTTCACTTCGATGCGGCGGGGCTTCGACGCCTCGCGCTTCGGGATGACGATCTTCAGCACGCCGTTGCGGTAGCTCGCGTCGACGCGCGCCGTGTCCACGTCCTCGGGCAGGCTCATGACGCGGCGGAACGCGCCCTCGAATCGCTCCTGCGCATAGACCGACGTCTTGTCGCTCGCCTCCGGCACCTGCGTGCGCCGCTCGCCCGCGAGCGTGAGCAGGCCGCGATCGACGGAAACCTCGATCGACGCGGGGTCGATACCGGGTGCGAACGCGTAGATCTCGACGGCGTCCTGCGTGACGCCCATGTTCAGTGCAGGGAAGGCACCGCGCTCGGCGGCACGGATGCTGGACGGCGCACGCCGCCACCCCAGCAGCTGCTCGACCTGGCGCTGGAGTCCTTCCATCTCGGCGAAGAGGTCGCCGGGAAACCGGGTCAGGGATGGATACATCGCTTTCTCCTTGTGGCTGTGATCACACGGGGCGGCCATGGGCCGCCCGCCCCGGGGCCGCGCTTCGGCAGCCCCTCCGGAGGGCGATCTAGGGTCGGGAAAAAGGGGTTTCAAGCCCCTGTCATCCCGGCGAAGGCCGGGATCCAATTGGGCCCAGGCCTCCGCCGGGGCGACAGCAAAAACCCGACTGCGTCCCGGGTTTCCGGTTGTTCAGTAGCGCGCGTGCCCCGGCGTCCGCGGGAAGGGGATCACGTCCCGGACATTGGAGAGGCCGGTCACGTACGCGACTGTCCGCTCGAACCCCAGGCCGAAGCCCGCGTGCGGCACGGTGCCGTAGCGGCGCAGGTCGCGGTACCAGGAGTAGGCGGCGGGATCGAGGCTCGAGTCGCGGATGCGGCGGTCGAGCACGTCCAGCCGCTCCTCGCGCTGGGAGCCGCCGATGATCTCGCCGATCCCGGGCGCCAGCACGTCCATCGCGGCGACCGTCTTCCCGTCGTCGTTCAGGCGCATGTAGAACGCCTTGATCTGCTTCGGGTAGTTCATGAGGATCAGCGGGCCGCCGACGTGCTTCTCGGCGAGGTAGCGCTCGTGCTCGCTCTGGAGATCCATGCCCCATTTCACCGGGTACTCGAACTTCTGCTTCGATTTCTCGAGCGCGGCGATGGCGTCCGTGTAATCCATGCGCACGAAGGGCTTGTCGACGATGCCCTGGAGCTTGGCGATCACGCCGCGCTCGATGCGCTCCTCGAAGAACGCCATGTCGTCGGGCCGCTCGTCGAGCACCGCCTTGAGGATGTACTTGAGGAGCCGCTCCGCGAGCGTCGCGTCGTCGGAGAGATCGGCGAACGCGATTTCCGGCTCGATCATCCAGAACTCCGCGAGGTGGCGGCTCGTGTTGGAGTTCTCCGCGCGGAACGTGGGCCCGAACGTGTAGACCTTCGAGAGCGCGAGGCAATAAGTCTCGACGTTCAGCTGGCCCGAGACGGTGAGGAAGGCCTCGCGCCCGAAGAAGTCCTTGGAGAAATCCACCTTGCCCTCGGGCGTGCGCGGCAGGTTCGCGAGGTCCAGGGTGGAGACGCGGAAGAGCTCCCCCGCGCCTTCCGCATCGGATGCCGTGATGATCGGAGTGTTGACCCACACGAAGCCGTCCTGCGTGAAGAAGCGATGGATCGCCATCGCGAGCGAGTGGCGCACGCGGGTCACGGCGCCGATCACGTTCGTGCGCGGCCTCAAATGCGCCACCTCGCGCAGGAACTCCATCGTGTGCGGCTTCGGCTGGATGGGATAAGTATCGGGATCGTCGACCCATCCCTCGACCTTCACCGCGCTCGCCTGCATCTCGAACGGCTGCCCCTTGGCCGGTGACGGCACGATGGTCCCCGTCGCTTCGACCGCGCATCCGGCCGTGAGCCGCTGGATCTCGCCGGCGTAGTTCGGCAGCGTGTTCGGTGCCACCACCTGCACCGGATGGAAGGCCGATCCGTCCGAGACATGCAGGAACGAGATGCCCGCCTTGGAGTCGCGCCGCGTACGGATCCACCCGCGCACGGTCACGGGTTGATCGGGTGGCGCCTGGCCGGAGAGGATCGATCGGACGGAGAGGACGGGCATGAACGTACGCGAGGCTTCGGTGCGGGACGGGAAGTTTAAGGGGAAATCAGGGACGCAGTCGGAATTCGCCTACGTGAAATCGTCCCCGATTTCCCGACAGGCGGTCGCCAGCCGGCGACGCGGGGTGGAACGTTCGTCGGCGCATCCAGGTCAATTACAGAATGTCCCGCCCCGACGGACTGACAAGACCATTCAGGAGAGCAGCGTCGGCATGAACGGCAAGATGCGCCCCTTTCCCGCGGCACCTCCCGTCCCCCGTGGGCGACGGATGGTCGCCATCGTGTGGCTCTTCACGGGTATCGTGGCGTGCCTGCTGGTGGCCGCGGTGCTGAGCCTGGGCCTGCTCTCCGCGGGCCGCGCGTTCGTCGAGGCGCAGGGCGTCTGGACACGCGCGCAGAAGGAGGCCGCGTTCCACCTCACGCGCTACGCCCTCCTGCACGAGGACGCCGATTACGAGGCCTTCAACCGCGCCATCGCGGTCCCTCTCGGCGATCGCCGCGCGCGGCTCGAGCTCGAGCGGGAAAAGCCGGACCTCGCCGTCGTGCGCCAGGGATTCACCGCCGGCCACATCCATCCGGGCGACATCGAGTCCATGGTGACCCTCTTCCGGCTCCTGGACGATTACGAGCCGGCGCAGCGCGTGGCGGCCCTGTGGCGCGAGGCCGACGGCCACATCGACGAGCTCCTCCAGGTCGCGCGCGAGATCCGCGACTCGAACGATGCGTGGGAAAGCGGCTTCGTGGCGCGCGAGCTCGCGCGCGTCAACCGGATCAACTCCGTGCTCACGCCGCTGGAGGACCAGATCGCCTTGAGCCTCAACAAGGCGCAGCGCACGGCGCAGGCGATGCTGCTCGGCGGCATGCTGGGGCTCGCGGGACTGCTCCTCGCCGCCGGCATCGCGATCGCCAAGCGCTTCGTGCAGCAGAACGAGCGCCTGCAGCGCACGCTGCGGCAGAGCGAGGCGCAGCTGCGCCATCTCATCGAGTCGGCGCCGCTGCCGCTCCTCGTCGTGCGCGCGGGCGATCGCGCCATCCTCTACGCCAACGACCGCGGCCTGCAGCAGTTCGCGCTCGACATGGACAGCGTGCGCGGGCGCACCCTGGACGAGTTCCATGTCGACGACGCGGCGCGCGAGGCGGTGTCCCACGCGCTCGAGGGCGAGGTGCCGGTGCGCGACTACGAGGTCCAGATGAAGGACCTGTCCGGCCGCCCCTCGTGGCTGCTGCTGTCCGCGCAACGCCTGCGCTTCGGCGGCGAGGACTGCCTGCTCGTGGCCGCCGCCAACATCGACGACCGCAAGCGGCTGCAGGAAGACATGCGCCGGCGCGCGATGCACGATCCGCTCACGACGCTGCCGAATCGCGCGATGTTCGTGGAGTCGCTCGAGCGGGCCGTGGGACGGGCGAAGCGCCGCAACACGCGCTTCAGCGTGCTCTTCGTCGACCTCGACCGCTTCAAGGAGGTGAACGACACGCTGGGCCACGCCGCCGGCGACGAGCTGCTGCAGACGATGTCCGAGCGGCTGGTGCAGGCCGTGCGCCAGACCGACCTCGTGGCGCGCATGGGCGGCGACGAGTTCGTGGTGCTGATCGAGGAGCACCGCGGCCCCGAGGAAGTGATGATCGTGGCGCAG
The DNA here is from genome assembly GCA_035656735.1 of Usitatibacter sp. Taxonomy (GTDB): domain Bacteria; phylum Pseudomonadota; class Gammaproteobacteria; order Burkholderiales; family Usitatibacteraceae; genus Usitatibacter. The sequence goes on from DASRRY010000053.1 coordinate 15,599, forward strand.
AAGATCCTCACGATGCTCGACCGGCCGGTGGTGATCGAGTGGAAGGAAGTCTCCATCTCGGGGAGCGTCGGGATCGCGAGCTTCCCCGAGGACGGCGACACGGCCGAGGCGCTGGTGAAGAATGCCGACACCGCGATGTACCAGGCGAAGGAGCGCGGGCGCAACAACTTCCAGTTCTTCTCCGAGGACCTCAACAAGCTCACGGCGCAGCGCTTCGAGATGGAGCGCCGCGTGCGCGCGGGCATCGAGCGCCACGAGTTCTTCCTGCTCTACCAGCCCGAGGTGGAGCTCGCGAGCGGGCGGCTCGCCGGCGTCGAGGCCCTGGTGCGCTGGCGCGAGCCCGGCGGTGCCGTGCGCCTGCCCTCCGAATTCCTCGCCCACGCCGAGGAAACCGGCGTGATCCTCGCTCTCGGCCGCTGGGCCATCGATGCCGCGTTGCGCGACCTGCATTCGTGGCGAACCGAGGGGCGCGACATTCCCGTGGCCGTGAACATCTCCGCGCGCCAGCTCCAGGACACCGAGTTCGTGAACGATGTGTTCCGGGCGCTGCAGTCGAGCCAGCTGCCCGCGCGCCTGCTTCGGCTCGAGGTCTCCGAGGCCGCCCTGCTGCGCGATCCCGCCGCGTCCGATCGCACGATGCGCGGCCTGCGCGGACTGGGCGTCGAGCTCGTGCTCGACAACTTCGGCGTCGGCGAGGCGGCGCTCGGCCTGGTGGCGCGCTTCGGCATCCAGGCCGTGAAGCTCGACCGTACCCTGGTCGCGTCGAGCAAGACCCGGCGCGATGCGGCGGCCCTCATCCATGCGGTCGCCGCCATGGCGCGCACGCTCGACCTGCGCGTCGTGGCTGAAGGCATCGAGAACGAGGAGCAGCGCCGCGAGGCGGTGGCGCTCGGCCTGCACTCCGCGCAGGGCTTCCTCTTCGGCAAGCCGATGGAGGCCGCCCGCGTCGCGCGCCTCGGCCTCGACGCGACCGCGCCGGTGCGCTGAGGCGGCCTGCTCGCGGCCTACTTCAGGGCGGCAACCACCATGGCGGTGGCAGCCGTCACCTTCTTGGCGTAGGCAATGTCGAGGAACTCGTTCGGGCCGTGCGCGTTGGAGCGCGGGCCGAGCACGCCGGTCACGAGGATCTGGGCCTGCGGGAACTTCTCGCCCAGCATGCTCATGAAGGGAATCGTGCCGCCCTCGCCCATGTAGGCCGCCGGATGCGAGAAGAGCGCCTGGGACGCATGGTCGAGCGCCTGGGCCAACCACGGGGCGATCGCCGGCGCATTCCAGCCCGTCGCGGCGGAGTCGTACTCGAAGGTGACGTGCGCCTTGTACGGCGGATCGCGCTCGAGGATCGCCTTCATCGCGCGCGCCGCCATCTCGCCGTTCACGAGCGGCGGCAGGCGCATCGAGAGCTTGAGCGCGGTGCGCGGGCGCTGCACGTTGCCCGCGGATTCGATCGCCGGCAGGCCGTCGGCGCCGGTGACGCCCAGGGCCGCGCGCCAGGTGCGGTTGAGGATGAGCTCGATCGGATCCTCGGTGACCGGCTGCGCGAAGAGCCGGTTTCCCGCCTCGTCGCAGCAGGTCGCCCACGGGAAGCGCTTCCACAGCGATTCGCCCAGGACCTGCGCGGCCTGGCGCGCCTGGTCGAAGCGCTCGTTGGGCACTTCGCACGCGAACTCGCCGGGCTTGACCAGGCCCGTGCGCGAGTCGTCGATGCGGTCCAGCAGCTGGCGCGCGATGCGGAAGGATGAAGGCACGACACCGCCCGCATCTCCCGAATGCACGCCTTCCTCGAGGATCTTCACCTCGAGCGTGCCGTTCACGAGGCCGCGCAGCGACGTGGTGATCCACAGCTGGTCGTAGTTGCCCGCGCCCGAATCGAGCGCGATCACCAGGCCCACGCTGCCCATGTGCGGGGCGAGCGCCTCGAGATAAGCCGGCAGGTCGTAGCTGCCGCTCTCCTCGCAGGTCTCGATGAGGCCCACGCAACGCGGCCGCGGCACCTGCTGCACGTCGAGCGCCAGGATCGCGGCGAGCGCGGCGAAGATGGAGTAGCCGTCGTCGGCGCCGCCGCGGCCATACAGGCGGCCTTCCTCGACGACCGGCTTCCACGGCCCGAACCCGGGACGCCATCCGGTCATCTCGGGCTGCTTGTCCAGGTGGCCGTAGAGCAGCACCGTGTGGTGGCTGCCGCCGGGCGTGGCGGGAGCGTCGAAATAAAGGACGGGCGTGCGACCCTCGAGCCGGACCACCTTCACCTCGAGGCCGGTGATGGGCTGGCGCATCGCCCAGTTGCGCGCCTGCTGTATCGCGGCCTCGATGTGGCCGGCCTCGCGCCACTGCGCGTCGAAGTGCGGCGACTTCGCCGGGATGCGGATGTAATCGATGAGCTGCGGGAGGATCTCGCCGTCCCACTGCTTCGCGATGCGCCCCTGCAGCTGGGCGGCGTTATACGGAACGTTGAGGGGTTGGCGCGCCGTCATCCTGTTCTTCTCCTCGTCGCCGCGCGCGGTCTCCGGGGCGCGGCCTTCGATGCATTATGCTCCCGCCATGTATCCGTTGCCCTGGTTCGACCTCTTCGTGGGCTCCTACGTGGTGTGGGTCATCGTGGCGTGCGCCTCGTTGCTCATGAGCCGCCGCGCTCCCGCTTCGACCCTCGCCTGGATGTTCGCGTTCATCGCGCTTCCCGTGGTCTCGGGGCTCTATTACCTGGTCTTCGGACCGCGGCGGCTGCACCGCCGGCGCGTGCGCTATGGCCGCGCGCGCGGGCGCCTCGCGGGCGGCACCTCCGGATACCTGAGCAAGCGGGAGCTGGCGAAGCGTCCGCACCTGGCGGCCGACGCGGCGGGACTCGCGGCCGTCGCGCGCCGCCTGGGCCAGGGCGAGGCCACGCTCGCCTCGGCCGTCGAGGTGCTCGACGACGGCGACGCCACGATGCGCGCGCTCGAGGTGGCGATCCGCGCGGCGCGCGACCACGTGCACATGGAGTACTACATCTGGGAACCGGACTCGATCGGAACGCGCTTCCGTGACCTGCTGGTGGAGGCGCGGTCACGCGGGGTCGAGGTGCGCGTGCTGGTGGATGCGGTCGGCTCCGCGGCGCTCAACGCGAAATTCTGGCTGCCGCTCACCGCGTGCGGCGGCGAGGTGCGCATCTTCAACCGGCTGCACCTTTCATTCGCGAGCCTGCACTTCGCGAACTTCCGCACCCACCGCAAGATCGCCATTTGCGATGGCGCCGTGGGACTGCTGGGCGGGGTGAACCTGCACGAGCCCGCGTGCACGATGGGTGCGGGAGAGGCGGCATGGCGCGATGCGCACGTACGCATCGACGGCGAGCCCGTGTGGCGCATGCAGCAGCTCTTCCTGGAGAACTGGGCGTATTCCGGCCCGTTCCAGGCGAGCGAGGAGGAGATCGCCCGTTATTTCCCGCTCTCGATGCAGGAAGGCCGCGGACTGCCCACGCAGATCGTGGCCTCGGGACCGGACGACGACAACGCGCCGCTGCACGCCTTCCTGATCGCGGCGATGTCGACCGCGCGCAGCCGCATCTGGATCGAGACGCCCTACCTCATCCCCGACGAGCCCCTCGAGACCGCGATGCGCATCGCCGAGCTGCGCGGCGTGGACGTCCAGGTCATCGTGCCCAAGCAGGGCGACTCGAAGCTCGTCACGGCGGCCTCGCACACCTACTGCGAATCGCTGCGCAAGGCCGGGATCAGGATCTACGAGTACGGGCCGCCGATGCTGCACGCGAAGACGGTCGTGGTGGACTCGACCGTCGCGATGATCGGCACCGCGAACATGGACAACCGCAGCTTCCGCCTGAACTTCGAGATCGCCGCGGCCTTTTATGACGCGACCGTGATCGACCACCTCGCGCAACGCTTCGCGGTCGATCGCGACGCCTCGAACCCCTTCCCCGCGCGCCGCCGCCCCGACAAGCTGCAGCTCTTCCTCGAGTCCGTCGCCCGCCTGACCTCCCCGGTGCTTTGAATCGGGGTCAGAGGTGAATTATCACAAGGTGAATCCGGGATTCCGCATCCCGATAATTCACCTCTGACCCCGATTCAATTGCGGGCCGGCACCGGGTAGGCCACGACGGAGAGGTTGCCGTCGCGGTCGTAGGCCTGGAGCCCGAAGACGAAGTCGTCCTTGGAGATGCCGGGGAGCGTCGCGTGGGTCACGTTGCCGACATCCTTCATGTGCTGCCACGTCGCGGCCGTGGTGTCGCGCCACACGATGCGATAGCCGGCGACGTCGGGCTCGGGGTTGGCCTTCCAGAGCAGGGTCGTGTCGTTCTCCAGGCGCTGGGTCTCCATCTCCACGCCGGCGGGCACCGACGGGCCGAGGGCCAACGAGGCCAGCGCCGCCATGTTCACGCGCGCGACGTTCGCGACGTAGCCAAAGTCCACGAATTCCGGGAGGTCGCCGTACTGGATGCCGTTCTCCACGCGCACGTCCTGGTGCTGGTGGTTCCAGTTCTCCACCGGCTCCGTGAAGCGCACCGCGGGGTAGCCCGCGTCCTGGAACGGGAAGTGGTCGCCGCCCCGCAGGTAGCGGTCGCGCCGCCAGACCACCTGCACCTCGAGCTCGGGCACGAAGCGCAGCTGCGCCTCCTGCACGTAGCGCGCAAGCTGGCGCGTGGGCAGGTCGTTCTCGCCACTCGTCTGCAGCGCGCGCACGACGCTGTCCGGCAGCGTCTTCTCCGCCGGCACGCCCTGGGCGAAGAGGCGCACACGGCCGCGGTCGATGCGTCCGTCGGCGTCGCGCGTGTTGCCGACGATGTCGTTGTCGAGCATGCCCTCGATGTCGAGGCCGCGCTCCTGCGCGTTGCGCGCCCAGCCGGTCGAGCCATAAAGGCCCTGCTCCTCGCCCGCCACCGTCATGAACACCAGCGTCGCATCGAAGGTGTAGTGCGACATGACGCACGCGAGCTCCATGGAGACCGCGGTGCCCGAGCCATCGTCGTTGGCTCCGGGCGCGTCGCGGTCCGGATCGATCGGGTTCGACGGGATCGAGTCATAGTGTCCGCTCACGACGTAGATGCGGTTGCGGCTCTCGGGCTGCGCGCCGGGAAGCGTCGCGACCACGTTCACGAAGCGCGTGGGCTTCGGCACCCGCGGGCCCGATTCCACCCGGTGCTCGTCGAACGCGACCTCCAGCGACGTGCCCTGGGAGCAACGCTCGAGCTCCGACTTGATCCAGCGGCGCGCGGCGCCGATCCCGCGCTGGTCGCCATCGGGATCGGAAAACGAATTGCGCGTGCCGAACGAGACGAGCTTGCGGATGTTGGCCTCGATGCGCTCCCGGGAAACCTTCGAGAGCATCTCGGGAATCGAGGTCGCGGCCTGTGAGGAAGGGACCAGCAGCGCGGCGCCGACGGCGCACGCGAGAAAGCCACGGTTCATGTCGGGGCGTCGGGATCGCGATGGGGTTGCAGTATATCGCCGGGGTCAACGGCGGCCGCCGCCTGGCCGTTGAACGGATGCCATGATCCGCTCGCCTTCGGGCTATGCGCCCTGCCTTCCCGCCGACGACCCGGCGGCCGCGCGCAAGCCGCGCACCTCCCGCCCCGACGGCGAACCGCCCCGGCCCGGGGCGCGCCGCGTCAAGAGAAAGCCACGGCATCGTCCATAAGGACCGGTCCCCGGAATTCGCCGCGCATAGGCGGGGTCAACGCCCGCGTGGAGGCGAGGCGCACCCCTCGAGCCTCCTCCAAACGGACCAAGGAGAACGGCAATGACCACGAAGCTCAACAGCGCCTTCAAGCGCGAACTGGACGTGAACGGCGAGAAGTACACCCTGACGGTGTCGCCCGAGGGATTCAAGCTCGTCCAGAAAGGCAAGCGCAAGGGCGTGGAGCTGCAGTGGTCGGCGCTCGTGAATGGCGATGCGGCCCTCGCGAGCGCGCTCAATGCCGCGACGCTGGGCGGGGGCGGCGGCGGGCACCTGGGCCAGGAGCGCGACAGCCGCGGCCACACCAAGCACTAGATCCGGCCGCGGCAGCGCGCGGCCCCGCAGCGGCACGGCAGCCGCCCGTCGTGCTGGCTCTCCCCATAGTCGACGGTGAGCTCCTCGCCGGCGGCGATGTCGCGCAACGCGTACACCTCGGCGCGCTCGGGCGTGCAGCGGAAGAAGGTGTTCGGCTCGCAACAGTGGTTGATGAAGCGGAAGCCATGGCGCATGCGCGTGGCGTCGAGCGCGTGTCGCTCGAGCTCCACGATCGCGATAATGCTGCGGCCCTTCGCGCGCCGCCGCGCCTCGCGCAGGCCGATCACCTCGCCCTCGAACTCGCCGATCTTCGCGCGCCGCGCGATCGGCGTGCCCGCGAAGAGGCCCTTGCCGACGATGCGGCTCGGTCGCACCACCAGCGCGCGATAGGTCTCCTGCCAGGGAAGCCGCGCCATGCCGCGATCAGCGCTCCTGGGTCTCGCGCAGCGCGCGCGCGGCCGCCGCGAGAAGGCTCGCCAGGCGGGCACGATCCACGGGCTTCGCGACATGCGCGTCGAAGCCCGCGGCGAAGGCGCGATCGCGGTCCTCGGGGCCACCGTATCCGGTGAGCGCCGCGAGGAAGGGCCGGCGCGCGCCGGGGCGCGAGCGCAAGCGGCGCGCCACCTCGTAGCCGTCGATCCCCGGCAGGCCGATGTCGAGCAGGATGATCTCGGGCTGGAGGGACATCGCCCTCTCGAGTCCGGTGTTGCCGTCGTTCGCCACGTGCACGGTGTGGCCGAGGGCCTCGAGCAGCATGCGCAGCGATTCGCGGCCGTCGTCGTTGTCCTCGACCACCAGGATCGAGCGCGGCATCGCCGGAATCGCCGCGTCTTCCGCCTCCACCTGGCGCGCGGGCGCGGCCATCGCCGGCAGGCGCACCACGAACTCGCTTCCGCGATTGTCGCCGCCGCTGTACGCGTTCGCCGAGCCGCCGTGCATCTGCGCGAGGCGCCTCACCAGCGTGAGGCCGATGCCGAGCCCGCCCTGCGAGCGGTCGAGCTGGCGTTCGCCCTGCACGAAGAGCTCGAAGACGCGCCCCGCGAGCTCCGCGCCCATGCCGATCCCGTCGTCGGCGACGCTCAGCACCGCCTCGTTGCCGTCCGCCTTCACGCCCACGCGGATGGTGCCGCCCGCGGGCGTGTACTTCACCGCGTTCACGAGGAGGTTACCGATGACCTGGTCGAGCCTCACGGGATCCGCGTCGACCCACACGCTTCGCAGGTCGTGCACCACGTGATGGGCACCCAGGCGCCCCGAGGCCTTGAGCGTCGTGATCGATTGCAACGCGGCGGCCGACAGGTCCATGGGCTCGCGGCGCAGCACGATCTTGCCCGTGAGCGCGCGTCCGGCGTCGAGCAGGTCCTCGGTGAGGCGCGAGAGATGCGCCACCTGGCGCGAGATGATGCCGCGCGCCCGTGCGGCGACGCTCGCCTGCGTCCCGGCCGTATCGAGCAGCATCGCGGCGTTGGAAAGCGCGCCGAGCGGATTGCGCAGCTCGTGGCCCAGCATCGCGAGGAATTCGTCCTTCGCGCGGCTGGCCGCCTCCGCCGCGGCACGTGCCGCGCGCTCGCTGCGCAGGAGCTCGTCGCGCTCGCGCGCCGCCGCGGCGCGCGCGTCCGACGCCTCGACGAGCGCTTCGGAGACGTCCTGGACCTCGCGGATGTCGCTCGTGGCCGGTGCCGGCGCGCGGCCCGCGCCGACCGCTCGCGCCGCCTCGCGCAGCGCCTCCATCGGCCGGCTGATGCCGCGCGCGATGAACCCGGCGGCGGCCGCGCCGAGCAGGAGCGAGAGCGCGATGCCCCCGCCGAACGCCAATGCGGAGCGTAGCGCCGAGGCCTGCACCTGCTCGACCGGGATCCCCACCGCGGTGGACCATCCCGACTGCGGCGAGCGCGAGAACGCCGTGAACACCGCGTGGCCGTCGGCGGTATTGGTGATGCCGGTGCCCTGCGCGCCCTGCGCCATGAGGTCGCGCAAGTTCTGGGTGATGCGCGTGCCGAGGTAGGTTTCCTGCCCCGGCCAGCGGATCACGCGGTTGCCGGCGCTGTCGAGGCTCGTCATCACCCAGCCCGGGTCCAGGTGCTGGCGCTCGGCGACGGCGAGCATCGACCCGGGCCGCACGACCGCGGTCAGCACGTAACGCGACTGGCCGCCGCGAATGACGGGGACGCGCATCGGGAAGCCCCAGCGGCCCCGCGGCCCGCGGGCCATCTGGCCCACGACGGGCATGCCCGTGCGCAGGCACTCGCGCAAGCTCGCGGACTCGACCACCTCGCGCAGCGCCGGCAGCGGCTCGGAGGACGCGTCCACGAGCACGCGCCCATCGAGGTCGATCAGCAGGGTCTCGCGCCAGTTCGGATGCAGCGCCATCACGCGCTCCACCTCGCCACGGAAAGCCCGCAGGTCGCCCGTGTCGAGGCGCGGCGACGACGCGAGGACCTGCAGGGCGGCGAAGCTCTGCTGCAGCTCGTTGTCGATCGCGGTGGACATGGCCCGCGCCAGCTCGAGCGCGGTGCGCTCCGTTTGCGTGCGCTGCTCGCGGTAGAGCGCGTGCAGCCCGAGGCCGGACATCACGGCCACCGGCAGGAGCCCCGCCGCGACGAGCAGCAGGAGGCGGCGGCGAAGGGCAACGCGCTTCATGGCGTTTCTGGGAGAATGCGGAAAAACGTTCCGCTGATCGGCTTCCTTGCGTCCAAGCTTCGTATTCTGCCTCGCCGCGGTGCTTTGTGGTGCGGCTTCGGCCGCCAACCTCCCCGACCGCACGGGGTGGCGCGCGGAGACGTTCCGCTTCCCGCTGGCCTTCGCGTCTTCCGTGCCTTTCGAGGGACAGGAGAGCGTGCGTTTCGCGCCGTCGTTCGCGCGCTTCGCCGCCGCCGACGGCTTCACCCACGCGCTGCTCTGGGATATCAAGCCGGTGCCCATGGAGGGTGCGCAGCTCGGGCGCGCGCTCGCCGTGTACTTCGACGGCCTCATGGAGAACGCCGCCCGCGGGCGCAAGCTCGACGAGCTGCCCATCCCCGCCGCAGTGTCGCTGCATCCGATGCGCGCGCCGGAGCGATGGAGCGACGCTTACGCGGGGACCCTCTACACGTGGAATGCCTTCTCGCGGGGAGAAGCGCTCAGGCTGCAGGCCGAGGTGACGACGCGCCATTGCACGCCCGGCCACCTGCAGGTCTTCATGGCGATCTCGATGGCGCCCCGGCGCGACAAGGCCTGGGACGCGCTGCGGGAGCTTCGAGACGGCACGCGCTGCGACGAGCCGCCGGTGGCGCCGGCGCAACCGCAGGCGCCCGCGCGCTGATGGCGCTCAAGTCCACCATCTTCAAGGCCGAGCTCCAGGTCTCGGACCTCGATCGCGGCCATTTCGCGACGCACGCGCTCACGCTCGCGCGCCATCCCTCCGAGACCGACGAGCGGATGATGGTGCGCCTCCTCGCGTTCGCGCTGGACGCCGACGAGATGCTCGCCTTCGGGCGCGGCCTGTCGAGCGAGGACGAGGCGGATCTCGCGCGCACCGACCTCACCGGCGCGATCGACCTGTGGATCGACGTCGGCCTCCCCGACGAGCGCGAAGTGCGCAAGGCCTCGGGGCGCGCGCGCGAGGTCAAGGTGTATCTCTACGGAGGCCGCGCCGCATCGCTCTGGTGGCGCGAGAACGCGGCGGCGCTCGAGCGCCTCGCCAACGTGCGCGTGCTCGAGGTCCCGGAGGAGATCTCCCGCGCGCTCGCCGCCTCCGCGCGACGCACGATGCGGTTCGACTGCACGATCCAGGAAGGCGAGGTGTTCTGGTCGGCGCCGGACGCCGACACGCTGCACTTCCGCCCGGTGACGCTGAAGGGCGAGGCGAGCGGCTGATCAGCGCAGGGCGTGGGAGCTCACGCTGTGGAGGACGCGCCGCCCGCCCGCGCCCAGGATCTCGCTGCGCACGACCGCCGTGAGGCGCCCGCGATGCTCGACGGTCGAGCGCGTCTCGAGCGATTCGCCCTCGCCCGGGCTCACGAACCACGAGGAGATCGACGAGAGGCGCCAGTCGGTGCCCAGCGCCGCTTGCGCCGTCGTGCCGGCGAGGCCCACCAGCAGCCCGCCCTGCACGTGGCCCACGCGGTTCGCGACCTGGATGCCGTTCGGCGTCACGCATCGCGCACCGTCCTGCGTGCGCTCGGGGACGCATCCCCAGAAGTGCGAGATGAACGCGTGATGCGCATCGGCTCGCGCGAGCGAGGCATCGGCGTGCCGCAGCACCGTGCGCTCCGCGTCGTCGAGCTCTTCTTCCGCGAGCGGCGTGTCGGGGCGCCGCTGCACGACCGGGTGCAGGGTCACGCCCGCGGGCGGCGGCAGCGTCATGAACGCGCCGCTGCCGAATGCGGCCGTCCCCGCGCCGTTCGAGACGCCCACGCGCGCGAGCCCCTGCTTGCCCGGGGCTGCGTCGAGGAACGACTCGAAGATGCCATGCGCATCGAGCGCGCCGGCGAGGGCGGCCCCAGTGAGCTGGAGGTGCAGCGCGACGGTGGCGAGGCGGCTTTCCGGTGCCAGGCGCGAGCGGATCGCGACGCCGAGCGCCACGTCGGCCAGCATCGCGACCGCGCCGAGGCTCGCCTCGCCGTCCGCCGCCGCGAGGTGGGCACCGGCCGGCATGTGCAGGCGGCTTTCCCCGGCGGGCGCATCGCCGAATGCGAGGCCCGCGAAGTTGCCCGCGAAGTGCAGGCCGGGATGGCGGTTGCGCGCGAGGCCCAGCAGGACGCGCTCGCGGATGGTGGCGCTCTTCGCGGAAACAGGATTCATCGGGGCCGTTCTTCACACCTTTTCCACATTATCGCCGATGCATTTCGCGCCGCGGCGCGTCCCGCTACGATGGCCGCATGCGAGCTCGCGTCTATCCCTTGCGCCAGCGCGGGCGCCACACGCCGCGCACGGAGCATCCCGACGGCATCGAGGGCGACCTCACGCTGCAGACGATGCTGCTCGGCACGGAGTTGCGCACGGTTGCGCGCTTGTGCGCCGCGCCGGGGCGCGCGGCGGAACTTCTGGCGCCGCTGCAATCTCCAGAGCTGGTGGCGCTCGGCGACGGCGCGCTCCTGCTGCGCGGCTCCCAGTCCCACGACGGCGTATCGTACGTACAGGAATGGCGCTGCGTCCTCGCTTGAGATCCCGGCAAGGTCGCGGCGCACTCGACAAAGGAAAATTCGATGGCAAAGGTGCTGGTGCTCTACTACTCGGCGTATGGCCATATCGAGCGCATGGCCGAGAGCGCGGTCGAAGGCGCGCGCGAAGCCGGCGCGCAGGTGGACTTGAAGCGCGTGCCCGAGCTGGTGCCGGAGGAAGTGGCGCGCAAGTCGGGCTACAAGATGGACCAGAAGGCGCCGGTCGCGAAGATCGACGACCTGCCGAATTACGACGCGGTCCTTTTCGGGACCGGCACGCGCTTCGGCAACATGACGTCGCAGATGAAGAACTTCCTCGACCAGGCCGGTGCCCTCTGGGCGAGCGGCGCGCTGGTGGGCAAGGTGGGCTCGGTCTTCACGTCCACCGCGACGCAGCACGGCGGCCAGGAGGCGACGATCCTCACCTTCCATCCGGTGCTGCTGCACCTGGGCTTCATCATCGTCGGGTTGCCGTATGCCTTCCAGGGCCAGATGGGCCTGGACGAGATCAAGGGCGGCTCGCCCTACGGCGCCTCCACCATCACCGGCGGTGACGGCGCGCGCATGCCCTCGAAGGTGGAGCTCGACGGCGTTCGCTACCAGGCGAAGCACGTGGCCCAGATCGCCGCGAAGCTCTTCGGCCGCTGATACGGACTAGAGCAAAGGCAAATCGTCCGCAGATAAACGCGGATAAACGCAGATGGCTTTCCCGAAGGCGGTCGAACCGGCAAGAGTTTTCGTGCCCATGGGTGGCTGCACCACGCGCGCAATCACTCGATCAGTTTCATCTGCGTTTATCTGCGTTTATCTGCGGACGAACGCTTTTTCGCCCCGCCAGCCACTTACGCAGCGAGCTTGTCGGAGTGAACCACGAGCCCGCCGTGCTCGCGCATGGTGTGGAATTCGATGTTCGGCCAGAGCTCGCGTGCCGCCTTGAGCTCGGAGGCGTGGGTGTAGAGCACCGCGGGCGCGTCGACCACGTCGTAGGCGACGCGATAGGCATTCGCCTCGATGAAGCGCTCGAGCTCCGTGCGGTCGGCGGCCGTGACCCAACGCGCGAGGCGGAACTGGCTGGGCGTCATGCGCGCCTTCGCCTGGTACTCCCCCGCGAGCCGGTGGGCGACCACGTCGAGCTGCAGCGGGCCCACCGCGCCCAGCAATAGCGCGCCGCCCTGCAGCGGCCGGAAGACCTGGATCGCGCCCTCCTCGCCCAGCTGCTGCAGCCCCACGCGAAGCTGCTTGTTGCGCATGGGATCGGCGACCTCCACCGTGTGGAAGATCTCCGGCGCGAAGAACGGCAGCCCGGTGAACTGCAGCTTCTCGCCCTCCGTGAGCGTGTCGCCCAGCTGCAGCATGCCGCGATTCGGAATGCCGATGATGTCGCCGGGCCACGCGTCGTCGAGGATCTCGCGGCGCTGCGAGAGGAACGACATCGCGCTCGCCGTCTTCACGTCCTTGCCGGTGCGCGAGAGCACGGCCTTCATGCCGCGCACGAAGCGCCCCGAGCACACGCGCACGAAGGCCACGCGGTCGCGGTGCGCCGGGTCCATGTTCGCCTGGATCTTGAAGACCACGCCGGTGAACTTCTCCTCCGCCGGCTGCACCGTGCGCTGCACCGCCGGCTTCGGTCCCGGCGGGGGTGCCAGCTCCACCAGCGCGTCGAGCACCTCGTGCACGCCGAAGTTGTTGATGGCGGAGCCGAAGAACACGGGCGTCTGCTCGCCGCGCAGGAACGCCTCGCGGTCGAACGGGTGCGAGGCGCCGGTGATGAGCTCCATCTCGCCCTTCGCGTGGCGGAACTCCTCGCCGAAGCGCTCGCTGGTGCCGGGATTGTCGAGGCCCGGAATGATCTCCTCGTCCTGCAGCCGGTCCTCGCCCGCGCGGAAGACGCGCATCTGGTCGCGGCGGATGTCGAACACGCCCGCGAAGCGCTTGCCCATGCCGACGGGCCAGCTGAACGGCACCGTGGGCATCCGCAGCACGCGCTCGATCTCGTCGAGCACGACCAGCGGCTCCTTCGTCTCGCGATCCATCTTGTTGATGAACGTGATGATCGGCGTGCCGCGCGAGCGGCACACCTCGAGGAGCCGGATCGTCTGCGCCTCCACGCCGTTCACCGCGTCGATCACCATGAGCGCCGCGTCGACCGCGGTCAGCACGCGGTAGGTGTCTTCCGAGAAGTCCTGGTGGCCCGGCGTGTCGAGCAGGTTGATCACGTGCCCGCGGTAATCCATCTGCATCACCGAGCTCGCGACCGAGATGCCGCGCTGCTTCTCGATCTCCATCCAGTCGGAGGTCGCGTGGCGCGCGGCCTTGCGCGCCTTCACGCTGCCCGCGATCTGGATCGCGCCCGCGAAGAGCAGGAGCTTCTCGGTGAGCGTCGTCTTGCCGGCGTCGGGGTGCGAGATGATCGCGAAGGTGCGCCGCTTCGCCGTCTCGGTGGCGAGGGTCGATGGGAAAGTCATTGCTTATTTTAATCGATCCGGCCCACCTCTCCCGGCGATGGCTAGCGCGAGCCGCCGGCCCCATTCGGGCGATTGTCGTGGAGGTACGCGAGCACCGCGTCGGAGCGGTTGCCGACGGCCTCCACGGCATTCACCAGGTCGGCGGTGAAGATGTCGAGCGCCTCGGTCCACATCTCGACCTCCTGCGGGTTGCGAATGTCGACGGTGGGTTTCGCGAGCAGCTCGCGGTATCGATCGTGCATGGGTCCCGGGCCAATTCCGTACCCTGGTACGGCTTTTCGGGGAGTATAGCGAGGTTCCAGCAGGTGGTCCATGCGGAACCGGCCGTCGGCTCGAGACAGTCGCATGTTTTCGCTACGCGGCCCCGGGGGTGAACCGCGCGATCGAGAACGGCGTGATCGGCAGGCCCGTCGCGCCACGGGTCACCAGGTCCGCGATGATGGAGCCGACGATCGGCCCGAGCTGGAACCCGTGCGCGGAGAATCCGAAAGCATGCCAGGCGCGCTCCTGGGTGCAGCTCGGTCCGATCACCGGAATGCCGTCCGGCATCATCCCCTCGATGCCCGCCCACGCCCGCACGATCTGCGCGTGGCGCAGGCGTGGAAAGAGGTCGGCGGCCGTCCGCGCGTTGAAGGCGAGGCGCGCGTAATCCAGGGACGTGCGGTTGGTCGCGAGGTCGGCGCGGCCGCGCTGTCCGCCGCCGATCATGATCGTGCCGTTCGCGTACTGCTTGAACGAGAGCGGCCGCCCCTGCACGCCGACCACCGGCTTCACGAAGGGCGCCACCGGCGCGGTGATCATGAGCATGAGCGCGGTGGCCGCCATCGGCACCGGCTCGCCCAGCTGGCGCGCGATCTCGCCGGCCCAGGCGCCCGCGGCGTTCACGAGCGCACCGCCCTCGAACGTGCCGTGCGGGCTCCACACGCGCCAGGCGCCCCCGCTGCGCTCGAAGGCCTGCGCGCAGATCCCCTCGTGGAAGCGCACGCCGAGGGACTCCGCCTTGCGCCTGAACGCGAGCGTCGTGCGGAACGGCAGGGCGGCGCCGTCGTCGCGGCACACCACGCCGCCCACGCAATGGGGCGCGACCGCCGGCAGCCACTCGCGCAGCTCGTCGCGCCCGATGACCTCCTCGTGCGTGAAACCGGACCTGCGCAGCGTCTCGGAGCGTTCGCGCATCGACTGCAAGGCGGCCTCGTCCTCGGCGACCTTCACCTGGCCCACGCGCTCGAAGCCGCACGGGTCGTCCACCAGCTCCTCGATGCGATTCCAGAGCTCCAGGGAAGCGACCGACAGCGGGACCTCGGCGAAATCGCGGCCCAGCCTGCGCACGCCGCCCGCGTTCACGCCCGAGGCATGGCGTGCGACGTGGTCCTTCTCCAGCACCACGACGCTCGCCCCGGCGCGCGCCAGGTGCAGCGCGGCGGAGCAGCCGTGGAGGCCGCCGCCGATGACGACGACGTCGGCCGTGGCCATCAGATGCGCACGACGGCCTTCACCGCGGCATCGTCCTTCGGCAGCTCGGCGAGCTCCGCCACGGTGATGGGCTTGACCGGCGGACGCAGCCGGTAGTAACCCACCTCCTGCGGCGAGACGCCGCGCTCGCGCGCGATGAGCTCCGTCACGGTCAAGCCGCAGAGCCTGCCCTGGCACGGGCCCATGCCGCAGCGCAGGAACGATTTCATCTGGTTGGGGCCGGGACAGCCCAGCGCCACCGTCTCGATGACCTGCCGCGCCGTGACCTCCTCGCAGCGGCAGGCGAGCGTGTCGCCGGCGGGCACGCGGAATTGCGGCGCGGGACGGTAATACGCATCGAGGAACTTGCGGCCACGCGCGAAATGCTCGAGCGTCGTGCGCGCCGCCTTCGCCGCGCGCCGCGCGGCCTCGGGATTCACCGCGCGGACGATATCCGACGCGCTCATCACCCCGCGCCATGCCGCGGCCTGCGCCCCCGCGATGCCGCCGCCATCCCCCGCGATGTAGATGCCGGGCACCGAGGTCGCGCCCGACGGGCTCAACACCGGCACGAAGCAGAGCTGCTCCTCGTCCCAGCGATGCTCGATGCCGATGGACAGGGCGAGGTTCACGTTGGGCACGACGCCCTGGTGCAGCAGGAGGTTGTCGACGGGCATCCCGACCGGCGCGCCCTGCGCGGCGGTGGCGTAGGCGACCGACTGCACGCGCGCGTCGCCTTTCGCCTCCAGCTGCGTCACGTCGCTCACGACGCGCACGCGCTTGCGCACCGAGCGCAAGAGCTTCAGTCCCTTGAGAAGGTAAGGCGAGATCAGGAACGAAGGCAGGTGCGTCCGCGCCCGTGCGCGGCTCTCGCGCGACGTGGTGTCGAGGATCGCGTCGAGCGTGGCACCCGCGTTGAGCAGCTGCCAGGCGAGGAGCCAGAGCAGCGGGCCGCTCCCCGCGAGCACCGTCCGCCCATCGGGCACGATGCCCGAGCTCTTGAGCAGGGTCTGTGCAGCGCCGGCGGTCATGACACCGGGCAGCGTCCATCCGGGAATCGGGAAGGGCCGCTCCAGCGCGCCCGTCGCGATGATCACGTGCTTCGCCTGCAGCAGGCGCGAGCCGCCGCCGGTCGAGACCCCGATCTCGCGCTCGGCGGTCACGCTCCAGACGGTCGCACGCGGCACGTATTGCACGCCGCTCGCGAAGAACTCCCGCGCGATCTTCTCGCCGGCCCAGTAATCCGCGCCCAGGATGGAGCGGTCGGCCAGGGGCGACTGCGTGATGCCGCGATAGATCTGGCCACCCGGCGCCGCCTGCTCGTCGAAGAGCACGGTGGACAATTTCGCGCGCGCGCAGAGGCTCGCGGCGGCGAGCCCCGCGGGTCCCGCGCCGATCACGGCGACGTCGTATTCGTCGCGCAGCCCGGGGCTCATGCGCCCAGCTCCCGCTTGCCGCGCTGGCTCTCGACCGCCATGCCGTCCCGCACGGGAACGAGGCACGCCTGGCGATTGCCGACGCCGTCGACCACGACGAGGCAGTCGAAGCACACGCCCATCATGCAATAGGGTGTCCGAGGAGCCCCCGAAACCGGCGTCGTGCGGCAGGCGGTCACGCCCGCCGCGAGCAGCGCTGCGGCAACGCTGTCGCCCTCGCGCGCCTCGAGCGGCGCGCCGTCGAACGTGAAGCGCACGAGCGCTCGCGCATCCTCACGCGGCCTTCTGAACATGGAACCTCCGGGTGCTGAAGGGTTGGAAGCGGTCGGGCGGCAGCTCGCCGCGCGCGAGCAGGGGCGCCAGCGAGAGCGCATGGCCCGCCGCGAGCGTCACGCCACTGTGGCAGGTCGCGACGAAGGCGCCGGGACATTGCGCCGACTCCTCGTAGATCGGAAAGCCGTCCTTCGTCATGACGCGCAGCGCCGCCCAGGTGCGCACGATGTTGAGCGGTCCCAGCTTCGGGAACATGCGGCGCGCGCGGTCGGCCAGCACCGCGATCACGCGATGGCCGACCACGGGCTCGGCCTGCTCCTCCTGCGAGTCGCCGAGCATCACGCCGCCCTCGTCCGTCTGCCGGATGGTGGAGATGGGGTAATCGAGGAAGGGCGCGACCTTCTCGGTCACGATGAGCTGGCCGCGTTGCGGGCGTACCGGCACGTCGAGCCCGACCATGGGCCCGATGCGTGCATTGGCGATGCCCGCCGCGAGCACGACCTTGCTCGCGCGCACCTCGCCGCGCCGCGCGAAGAGGCGGAACTCGCCGGTCTCGTAGCGCACTTCGCTCACGGCATCGTCGGAGCGGTACGTGACGCCGCGTTTCTGCATCGCGGCATTGAGCGCGCGAAAGAGGCGCAGCGAGTTGCAGTGGCCGTCCCACGCCGAGAAGCTCGCGCCCACGACGTCGGGCCCGATGTCCGGCAGCAGGCTCCTCACGCGCGCATGGTCCATCATTTCCCAGTCGTAGTGCGGCATGCCGGGCTGCTGGTGCAGCCGCTCGAGTGAGGCCTGGCGGGCCTCGTACTCGCGCTCCGACAGCACCATGTGGAAGCCGCCCGGGCGCTGGTACTTGACGTCGAGCCCGGTCTCCTCGAGCAGCTCGCGTGCGAAGTCGGGCCACGCCTGCGCCGAGTTGAGGGTCCATGCCGCGTACGGTGCCAGGCCGTTGCCCTTGTTCTGTACCCACACCAGCGCGAAGTTGCCGCGCGAGGCCCGCAGCGCGATGTCGCCTTCGTCGAGCACGACCACGCGCTGGCCCACGCGCGCGAGGCCCCACGCGATGGCGCTGCCCACGAGCCCGCCGCCGATCACGGCGACGTCGCAGGCGACACCCTTCGATGCGTCCTTCAATCCGTTCCCTTTCCCGAGAGCAGCCGGTCGAGGCCGTAGAGCCGGTCGAGCAGCAGCATGAAGACGAGCGTCACCGCGATCACCATCGCGGAGACCGAGGCCACGAGCGGGTCGATGTTGTCCTGGATGTAGAGGAACATGCGCACGGGCAGCGTCGTGGCGCCGGGAGATGCGATGAACACCGTCATCGTGACCTCGTCGAAGCTCTGGATGAACGCGAGCATCCATCCGCTCGCCACACCCGGCAGGATGAGCGGGAGCGTCACGCGGCGGAACACGGTGAAGCCGGACGCCCCGAGCGAGACCGCCGCATTCTCGAGCGCACGGTCGAGGCCGGTGGCCGAGGCCAGCACCAGGCGCAAGGCGAACGGGAAGACGATCACGACGTGCGCGAGCACCAGGCCGGTGAAACTGCCGCCGATGCCGGCCTCGGTGAAGAAGCGCAGGAACGCAATGCCGAGCACCACGTGCGGGATCATGAGCGGCGAGAGGAAGAGCCCCGTGAGCGCCTCGCGGCCGGGAAAGCGGTAGCGCGAGACGGCGAGCGCGGCGGGCACGGAAAGCGCGATCGCCACCGCCGACGACACGGCGCCCAGGAGGAGGCTCGACCAGAACGCCTCGACGAACTCGGGGTATTGCGCGATGGCGCGGAACCAGCGCAGCGACCAGTGGGTCGTCGGGATGGAGAGGAAGCCCTGCGGCGTGAACGCGACCAGGCAGACGATGGCGATGGGTGCCACCATGAAGGTCACGAAGGCCCCATGGAACGCGAGCGCGAGCGCGCCGTTGCGCCTCATTCGAACACCGTCGCGTAACGTCTTTCCACGAGCCGGTTCGCGCCGAGCACGACGACCACCAGGCCGGCCAGGAGCAGCACGGCGACCGCCGCGCCCAGCGGCCAGTTGAGCGTGTTGAGGAACTCGTCGTAGGCGAGCGTCGAGGCGACCTTGAGGCGGCGCCCGCCGATGATCGCCGGCGTGGCGAAGGCGCTCGCCGCGAGCGAGAACACCAGGATCGCACCGGAGAGCACCCCCGGCATCGCCTGCGGCAGCACCACGCGCCAAAGCACGGTCTGCTGGGAAGCGCCGAGCGAAAGCGCGGCATTCTCGACCTGCGGATCGAGGCGCTGCAGCGCAGCCCAGACCGACAGCACCATGAACGGCACCAGCACGTGCGAGAGCGCGACCACGATGCCCGTCTCGGTGAACATGAACGGCAGCGGCGCGTGGATGACCTTCATCGCCATGAGGGCCTGGTTCACGACGCCGGTGGCGCCGCCGAAGAGCAAGGCCCAGCCGAGCGTGCGCGCGACCACCGAGATGAGCAGCGGTCCCAGGATCACGAAGAGGAAGATCCCGCGCCAGCGCGCGCTCATGCGCGAGAGGATGTAAGCCTCGGGCGCGCCCACGACGGCGCAGATCGCGGTGACCCAGAGCGAGATGCGCAGCGTGCGCCCGAACATCTCGCGGAAGTACGGGTCGGTGAAGAGGTCGCGCCAGTTCTTGAGGATGAAGACGGGCTGGATGCCCTTCAGCGTGCTGAAGTCGTGGAACGACAGCACGAAGGTCATGGCGAGCGGCACCACGACGATCGCCCCGAAGAGCAGCAGCGCCGGCGTCGAGAGGAGCCAGGGCATGACGCGCTCCCTTCGCACGAAACCGGGGCGAGGGAGCCGCTCGGGTTGGGCTACCACGCGAGCCCCACGCGGTCGCCCTCGGCGGGCACCGCATCGCCCGCGTTCTGGCGGATCACCGTGACGCGGCCCGCGTCGGTATCGACCTGGTAGAGCCAGTGATTGCCCTGGAAGATGCGCGCCGCGACGCGCCCCGCGAGCGCGTCCGGGGCGTCGGTGAAGCGGATGCGCTCGGGACGCACCGCCACCTCCGAGCCGTTGACGCGCAGCCGGTTGGTCTTGCCGAGGAACGCCGCCACGAACGGTGTGGCCGGCCGCTCGTAGGCTTCATCGGGCCGCGCCACCTGCTCGACGCGGCCCGCGTTCATCACCACGACGCGATCGGACAGCGCCATCGCCTCGGCCTGGTCGTGCGTGACGAGGATGGTCGTCGTGCCCACGGTGCGCTGGATCTGGCGCAGCTCGATCTGCATCTCCTCGCGCAGCTTCGCGTCGAGGTTCGAGAGCGGCTCGTCCAGCAGCAGGATGCGCGGACGAATCACGAGGGCGCGGGCGAGCGCCACGCGCTGTTGCTGGCCGCCGGACATGCGGCGCGGATAGCGGTCGGCGAAGGCGCCGAGCCCCACCAGCGACAGCGCCTCCGCCACGCGACTGGCGCGCTCGGCCTTCGACACGCGCCGCATCTCGAGGCCGAAAGCCACGTTCTGCGCCGCGGTCATGTGGGGGAAGAGCGCATAGCTCTGGAACACAATGCCCAGCCCGCGCTCGGGGGGCTTCATCGCGAGCAGGTCGCGTCCCTCGAGGGTCGCGCGCCCGGAGGTCGCATCGACGAAGCCCGCGATCATCTGCAGGGTCGTCGTCTTGCCGCAGCCCGAGGGGCCCAGCAGCGACACGAACTCGCCCTGCTCGACCTCGAGCGAGAGCGCGTCGACGGCCACATGGTCGCCGAAGCGCTTGGTCAGCTTATCGAGGACGAGGAACGACATCGAAGTGGAAGAGGCAGGATTGTCCGCAGATAAACGCAGATAAACGCAGATAGGTCAAAGGCGATTCGTATGGTCTCGCCAATGGCTGCAAGGGCGCCGTCCTGGCTCTGAACTTGTTCATCTGCGTTTATCTGCGTTTATCTGCGGACCTATCGCCCTTCGCCCGTAGCGGAACTACCGCTCGATCTCCCGGTTCCAGCGCTTGGTCCACTCGTCGCGCTTCTCGTTGGCGGTGTCCCAGTCGATGTTCACGAGCTTCGCGGCACGCTCGCCGATCGGCGCCATGTGCAGCTTCTCGCGGTCCACCCTCGCGTTGCGGTTCACGGGGCCATAGCCGTACTCGATGGCGAGCACCTGCTGGAACTTCGGCTCGACCAGCGCCTTCACGAACTCGTGGGCGAGCGGCGAGGCGTTGGGCTTGGCGACGGCGCAGGCCGACGCGAGGAGCGTCACGGCGCCTTCCTTCGGGTAGACGAAGTCGACGGGGAAGCCGGTGATCGCGAAGGAGTGCACGCGCCCCGAGCCCCACACCGCGATCTGCGCCTGGCCGCTCTGGAAGAGCTCCGTCATCTTGCCCGGCGACGGCTCGTAGGCGAGCACGTTCGGGTTCACCTGCTCCTTCATCACCTTGAACCCGGGATCGATGTTCTTCTCGCTGCCGCCGTTGAGGCGCGCGAACATGACGAGCGTATAGAGGCCGTACGAGTTGTTGATCGGCGGGATGACGAGGAGCTTCCGGTACTTCGGGTCCTTGAGGTCGTTCCACGACGTGGGCGCGGCCCAGCCGTGCTCCTTGAAGTACTTCGTGTTGTACATGATGCCCGTGCCGACCAGCCCGATGCCGACCGCCTTGTTCTCCTTGTAGCGGGCGCTCTCGTAGATGTCGTCGATGGGCAGGCCGTGCAGCGGCGCGCAGAAGCCCAGGCTGATCGTCTGGTACATCGGGCCGTCGTCCTCGATCGCCACGTCGATCTGCTGGTTCGACTTCTGCGCGACCAGCTTCGCGAGCGTGTCCGTCGAGTTGCCCGCGATGTACTCGACCTTCACGCCGTGCGCCTTCTCGAAGGCGGGGATGACCTCCTTGCGCATGGTCTGCTCGAAGGTGCCGCCGTAGCCGGCGACATAGAGCGTCTTCTGCTGGGCCAGCGCGGCGGCGCTGAATGCGAGGGCGACGGCCGCGAATGCGGCGATGAGGCGAGGCTGCTCGGCCATGAGGTCTCCGGGGAATTGAGGCAACCGCGCGACTATCGCGCCGCGCGCCGGTCAGCGTCAAATGCATTTATCCGGCTAGACTATGCGTGAACGTTATATATGCGCCTCAACGCCCGCCAGCTCGATGCCTTCCGCGCGCTCATGCTCACCTCGAGCACCGTGCGCGCCGCGGAGTCGCTGCACATCAGCCAGCCGGCGGTGAGCCGCCTGGTGCGCGACCTGCAGGAGGCCCTCGGGCTCACGCTCTTCGAGCGCCGCGGCACGCGCCTGGTCCCCACGAGCGAGGCCGTGGCGCTCTATTCCGAGGTGGAGCGGTCGTTCGTGGGGCTCGAGCGTATCGCCCAGGCGGCGCGCGACCTGCGCGAGCGGCGCGCCGGCGTGCTCCGCATCGCCGCCATGCCGGCGCTCTGCAACGGCGTGCTGCCGCGCTTCGCCGGGAAGTTCCTCGCGAAGCACGACCGCATCGACCTCGGCCTCGAGGGACTCGTGTCGAGCGCGGTGCTGGATCGCGTCGTGAACGAGCAGTGCGACGTGGGCTTCGCCGCCGCTCCCATCGAGCACGCGGCGGTGGCGCACCGCAAGATGCCCGCTGTCCCCTACGTCGCCGTCGTGCCGTCGGGCCATCGGCTCGCCCGCCGTCGCGTGCTGCATCCGCGCGACTTCGCCGGCGAGCCGTTCATCGCGCTCGGGCCCACGACCCCGTCGCGCTTCCGCGTGGACGACGCGTTCTCGCGCGAAGGCGTCACGCGCACCGTTCGCGTGGAGACGCCGCTCTCCGAGATCGCGTGCGCGCTCGTCGCGGCCGGAGCCGGTCTCTCGATCGTCGATCCGTTCACCGCGGAGGAGTACTCGACGCGCGGTGTCGTGGTGCGCCGCTTCGAGCCCGCGCTGCAATTCCAGGTCGCCGCGCTCTACCCCGCGCACCGGGCGCCGTCGCCGGTGGCGCGCGAGTTCATCGAAGGATTCGCGGCCTATCTCGAGCGCTGGCGCGCCTAGGGCTGCACCACGCGCCAGCCGCGGTCGGCCATGCAGTCCATGTATGCACGCTGCCGCACCGGGTTCGCGTCCACGCGCGGCGGCGCATCCATGCGATTGCGCGGTGCGACGTTGCCGGCCGGGGGCTGGTCGGGGCGTGCCGTGGGCGCCATGCGCGAGGAGACCGCGCCGCAGCGCTCGTTGTCGGCCTCGAAGCCTGAATCGGTGCCGCCCTCTTTCGCCCAGTGCGCCGTGGGGCCGCTCGCGCACGCGCTAGCAGCGAGCGCCAGGACGACGATGCATCGCGTGATCTGCATGGAGATCCTCCCGAGGCGGACGGAGCGGCCGCGCGCCTATTGTGTGCGCGCCGCGGGCGCCGCGCT
Source organism: Usitatibacter sp. (assembly GCA_035656735.1). GTDB lineage: Bacteria > Pseudomonadota > Gammaproteobacteria > Burkholderiales > Usitatibacteraceae > Usitatibacter. Next base: position 38,671 of record DASRRY010000053.1, read on the forward strand.
ATGCCGCGCCGCGGGCGAGGCAGGCGCGGTAGCGCTGGTCGGCGCGCCGCGCGAACCATTCGGTGGTGAGCTTGCGCGTGATCTTGGGGCTCACGAGGTCGATGTGCGGCAGCACAGCACGCGGCACGTGGCGGCCCGCGGCTTCGTCGGCGCGCGCGAACACCTCGCCATAGAGCTTCGTCTCCTCGAAGTCGAGCTGCTTCTCGTGCTCGAGGTCGCGCCGGATCGCCGCATCGCCCAGGCCGAGGCTCGGTCCGAGCAGCCGCACCGCGAGCTCCGTCGATCCGGCCTGCGCCGAGCGCTTCGTGCCGTCGAGCTTGAGCAGGTCGCCGTCGAGCTGCAGCGGGATGCCCGAGAGCTCCGAGACCGCCTTCTGGAACGCCGCGTTGCGGCTCGTGTACTGGCCCGCGTTGAAGTCGGCGAAGCGATAGATCATGTCGCCGTAGTGCGCCGGATAATCGAGCAGGTGCGCGGCGCCGAAGTAGATGCCGCCGCGGCGCGAGAAGACCTCGTGGCGGATGGAGTCGCCCGCGCCGTAGGGATACGGTTTGCGCGCCGCGTGCGCCTGCGCGAACGCAACGCTCACCTGCATGGGCCCCGCGGTATGCACCGGGTTGCGGTCGGAGAGAAAGCGCTTGCCGAGCGGCACGCGGTCGATGAAGTCCTCGAATACGTCGGAGAGCTCGCGCTCGGTGCGCGCGGCCTCGATGCGCGCGCCGTAGGAGCGCCCGTCGGTGGAAGGAAGTGCCAGCGCGGCGTCCAGGACCAGCTTCGGGATCCCGGCCTTCTCCCGCTCGTGCTCCAGCGCGCGCTGCGCGATCGCACGCAGGTTGGGGATTTCAGGATCCGCCTGCAGGCCGGATTCCTGCTCTGCCACGGCGACGATGGCGCAGATGTTCTGCGGCGAAGGCTCCAGGCGCAGCGCCGCGATGGCCGCGTAGATATCCATGGACCAGCCCGTATGGTCCGCGGCCTTCGGCGGCAGGTAGCGCGCCACGAGCGCGCGGCCCTCGGCGGCGGTGAGGGGCCGGGGCTGCGGCGTACGCGGCGCGGGAGCGGTACAGGCGGCCACGAGCAGGGCAAGTGCCAGGGCTGGAGCGCCGCGCGCCCATCGGAAGCGAAACATGTCCCGACATTATGGGCGATCGGGATCCACCCAATGCCGCCGGGCTTACCGATGTAGCCCTCGCCACACTCCATTCGAACTAGGGCTGCAACCCCCCTTTTCGCCGCCAGTCGAATCGAAGTCTCGAACCGGGAGGCTGCCATGGCAGGTCGACTCGTATTCCTCGGGCTGGGCGCGGCCCTCATGTACCTGATGGACCCGCAGTCCGGGCGCAAGCGCCGCGCCGACCTGCGCAACCAGGCCGAAGCGACCCGCCGGCGCGTGCAGCGCGGCAAGGACATGGTCGTGCGCGATGCGACCAACCGGGCGCAGGGCGCGATCCACGAGACGCGCCGCTTCCTGCAGCAGACGCGCCGCCGGATCGAGGACGGCACGGTATTCGACGTCGATACCGGTGCGCTGCGCTCGCGCGTGACCTCCGCGCTCGGACCCTGGGGCAAGGCCCACTGGTCGCCCGCGGAACGTGCGCTCGCGGGCTCCCTCGGCGCGACCCTCGCGGTCGGCGGCTACGCCCGCGGCGGCCTCAAGGGCCTCGTCATGTTCATGCTCGGCACGGGCATGGTGGCGCGCGCGGCGACCAACCGCGACATCGCGTCGCTTGCACGCGGCGAGGGGATCCCCGTGCAGAAGACGATCCGCATCGCGAAGCCCGTGAACGAAGTGTTCGCCTACTGGCGCAATCTCGAGAACTTCCCGATGTGGATGTCGCACGTGATCGAGGTCCGCTACGTCGGCGGCGATCGCTATCACTGGAAGGTCGAGGGCCCGGCGGGCATCCCGGTCGAGTGGGACTCGGAGCTGCTGAACGTCGTGGAGAACCGCGAGATGACCTGGCGTTCGGTCCCGGGCTCCACGGTGGAGAACACCGGCCGCGTGCGCTTCGAGGAAGACGGTGATGGCACGCGCGTGCACGTGCTCATCAAGTACCAGCCCCCCGGCGGCGTGATCGGCCACGCCGTCGCCAAGGTGTTCGGCAGCGATCCCGCGAGCGAGATGGACGACGACCTCGCGAAGCTCAAGTCGCTCATCGAGACGGGGCAGCCGCCACGGGACACGGCCTTCGAGCGCCGCCTCGACGCGGGCGGCGGAGGCCTGGGCGCCGCACCCGGCTGACGACCCGCGGGGACTTCCCCCGCTCCACGGGAATGAACGAGAACAACAACGACCCGCGCCGCCCCGAAGTCGAGCTGGAGGAGCTGCTCGCGCTCCTCTCGCACGAGCTGCGCAACCCGATCCACGCGATCAGCACCAACGCGTGGCTGATCCGCTCGCGCGCGGGCGAAGAAAAGGTCAAGCGCCCGGCCGAGGCGATCGAGCGGCAGGTGGCGGCCCTCTCCCAGAGGCTCGACGACCTGCTCGACGTGGTGCGCGTGTCGCAGGCGTTCGAGCTCAGGCCCGAGGAGATCTCCGCGCAGCGCATCGTCTCGGCCGCGATCGAGGCGACCCAGCACCGCGAGGACCTGCATCGCCGCGAGCTCACCGTCGACATGCCGGAAGAGTCCGTGCAGGTGCGCGGCGATCGCGCGCGGCTCGAGCAGAGCGTGGCCAACCTGCTGTCGAACGCGATCAAGTATTCCCCGCAGCAGGGGCGCATCGTCGTGCGCGTGCGGCGCGAGGGCGGCGAAGCGGTGATCGAGGTGTGCGATGAAGGGATCGGCCTCGACCCGGAGGAGCTGCCGCGGCTCTTCGACCGCTTCAGCCGGGGTTCCAGGCCCAGCCACAAGGTAGGCGGCCTGGGCATCGGCCTGCACATCACGCGCAAGCTCGTGGAGGCGCATGGCGGCATCGTCAGCGCGCGCAGCGAAGGCCGCGACCGGGGCTCGGAATTCACCATTCGCCTGCCCGCGCTCGCCGCGGAGGCGGAAGCTTCAGTCCACGAGCCGGCTTCGGACAGGCTCGCGATCCTCGTGGTGGACGACAGCCACGACGCCGCGGACAGCCTGGCGGAAGTGCTGGCGATGCAGGGACATGACGCCCGTGCGGCTTACGGCGGGCGCGATGCGATCGAGCTCGCCACCCAGGACGCGTTCGACGTCGCCCTCGTGGACATCGGCATGCCCACGGTGGACGGGCTGGAAGTCGCGCGGCAGATCGCGCAGTCGCCCCTGGGAGCGAACACGCTGCTCGTGGCCGTCACGGGCTGGGGCGCCAAGGCCGATCGCGAGCGCTCGAAGGCCGCCGGCTTCGCCTACCACCTCACCAAGCCGCTCGACTACGACACGCTGGGCGCGCTGCTCGCGACCGCGGCGCGCAACCGCACGGCCCGCGCGATCAGCCGGCCGGGGTGAGGCTGCGGCCGCCGCGCGCCGCCATGCCGCGGCGCTCGAGATCGGAGAGCCGGTCGGCGGCGAGGCTGAAGACGATGAGCAGCTGCTGCAGCAGCTCGGCGTCGTGGCCCGTCGCGGGCGGGAGCGCGGCCAGGCTCGCCGCCACCTCGCGCACGTCGTCGCCGGTCTCGAGGCGATGGGCCGCGATGGCCGGCGGCACGCGGGTGGACTGGGCGCGCGCGAGCTTCGCGCGCGCGAACGAAACGACGTCCTGCTCGCTCATCGCGCCGCGCAGCTCCTGGAGCCAGTGCTGGAGAATCATGGCTCCATGATGCGCAGCCGCAACCGCGGACTCTGTCGGCGCAACCCTCCAAATGGTGAAGGACGATCGGAAGGGAATTCGCCCCCGCGCGGGAACGCGACGGGGCGCGGCGCGGTCCTCCTCGTTTCCATCGAGGAGCCCGCCATGGCCGAGCGCCGGTACGCCGCCTGCATCGAAGCCTGCAACAACTGCGCCGACGCGTGCGACCACTGCGCCGCGGCGTGCCTGGCCGAAGACGACCCGAAGGCGATGGCGCGCTGCATCGCGCTCGACCTGGACTGCGCGGGGATCTGCCGCCTCGCCGCAAGCTACATGGCGCGCGGCAGCGAGAACGCGCAGGCGCTCTGCGGCCTGTGCTCGGAAATCTGCGCGGGCTGCGCGGGCGAATGCTCCACGCATGACATGGACCATTGCAGGGCGTGCGCGGAGGCCTGCCGCCGGTGCGGGGAGGAGTGCAAGCGGATGGCGCCCACCGGCTACAACGCGCGTCGCGGCGGCGGCGAGAGCGCGCACACGCACTGACGCGGTCAGCCGCGGAACGGGATATCCCGGAGGCGCTTCCCGCTCGCGCGCGCCACGGCGTTCGCGATCGCCGCGGCCGCCGGGCCCTGGCCGCACTCGCCGCTGCCGAGGTACGGAGCCCCGGGCCGGTCGAGGATCTCGATCTCCACCTTCTCCGGCACGCCGTCGAAACGCAGGATGGGATACGTGGACCAGTCGGTCGAGCGGATGCGCTGCCGGTCGAAGCTCACCTTCTCGAAGAGGGTCCAGCTCGCGGACTGCAGGATCGCGCCCTCGAGCTGGTTGCGCAGGCCGTCGGGGTTCACGACCTGGCCCGAATCGACCGCCGCCGCCGCACGCAGCACGCGCGCCCGCGACCGCTCGGCGTCCCACGCCACCTCGACCGCGACCGCGCAGTACGCGGCGTGGTTCTTGTAGCGCGCGAACGCGAAGCCGTAGCCATGTCCCGCGGGCGCCGATCCGCCGCGCGGCCAGCCGAAGCGCCGCGCCGCCGCCTGCACGACATCCCGCCCGCGCGCGTCCTCCAGGTGCGACAGCCGGAACTCGACCGGATCGGCGCCCGCCGCCGCCGCGAGCTCGTCCATGAAGCTCTCGATGGAGAACACGTTCATGTACGCGCCGAGCGAGCGCAACGCGGAGACGCGCACCGGCATGTCGGGCAGGAAGTGGTGGACCACGTGCAGGTTCGGAATCGAGTAGAGCGGGACCGAGTTGCGATCGCCCAGCCCGTCGGCCGACTTCGAGACCTTCTGGCGCGGCGGTGCGAACGCCTTCGCGCCGTGTTGCGCCGCGAGGAGCGATCCGGCCGGGCCCGGGCGCGTGGAGTGGGAATTGCTCCACACGCCATAGTCCCAGTCGACGATGCGTCCCGAGCCGTCGAGAGCCGCGCGCACCTTCGTCACCATCGCGGGACCGAAGGGCTCCCACGCATGCTCCTGCTCGCGCATCCACTGCACGCGCACCGGCGTGCCGGGCAGCCGGGTCGCGATGAGCGCCGCATCCGCCGCCGCATCGTCGGCGCCGTTGTGGCCATAGCAACCGGACCCCTCGGCGTGGATCATGCGGATGCGCGCTGGCGGCAGGCCGAGCATTTCGGCGATGGCCTGGCGGTCGGGATACACACCCTGCGTGTGGCTCCAGATCGTGAGCCCGTCATCCTTCATCCATGCGACCGCGCACGACGGGCCGATCGATCCGTGCACCTGGTAATGGCGCGTGAACGTGGCCTCGAGCGTGCGCGCGGACCCCGGGGCGGCGGCGTGATGATCCTCGACCACCATGTCCTCCGCGGGCAACCCGAGGACCGCATCGGCGAGGTGCGCGATGTCGGGCAGGCGGGCGCGCTCGTCCCAGCGCGCGGAGCGCTCGAGTGCGCGCATCGCCTTGATGGCGCTCCACTCGCGCGGCGCCACCACGGCCAGGAAGCTTCCGTCGCGCACCACCTTCGCGCCGAAGGGTGCGGCGCCCGCCTCGTCCACCGCGGCGAGCGTCGCGCCATAGCTCGGGGGACGCACCACGCGTGCGTGCACCATGCCGGGCAACCGCAGGTCCTGCACATAAGCCGCGCCCCCGCTCACCTTCGCCGGGATATCCACGCGGGCGACGGGCCGGCTCACGACGCGATATTGCTTCGGGTCCTTGAAGGTCGACATGGGCGCCGCCTCGACGTGCAGGTCGAGGCCGTCCACGAGCTCCGCGTACGGGATGCGCTTTCCGTCGCCGCTCACGACGGCACCATCGGCCGTGTGCAGCGAGTCCGCGCCAGCGCCTAGGCGCTTCGCGGCTTGCGCGACGAGGAGCGCGCGCACCTGCGCGGCGGCGTTGCGGATGGCGACGCCGCTATCCTTGAGCGAGTTGCTGCCGGCGGTGTAGCCCTCGTTCGCGGTGCGCGCGGTGTCCGCGGTCACGATCGTGAGGGCCGCGAACGCGACGTCGAGCTCCTCCGCCGCGATCTGCAGCAGCGCCGTCTTGATGCCCTGCCCCAGCTCCGCCTTGCCCGTGAAGACGGTGATCGAGCCATTGGCGCCCACGCGAATCCATGCATCGAGGGCGGGCGCCTTGGCGAGGCTGCCGGGAAGGTTCGACGACCCTGCGCCGCCGCCTTCCTGCGCCGTCGCGCGCGGAAGCGCGAAGCTCACGACGAGCGCGCCGGAGCGGGCGAGGAACTCGCGGCGCTTCATTCGGAGGCCCGCTTGACCGCGCGCAGGATGCGCATGTGCGTGCCGCAGCGGCAGAGATTGGGTTGCATCGCCTCGCGGATCTGCGCATCGGTGGGGTGCGGCGTCTTCGCGAGCAGAGCCGCGGCCCGCATCATCATTCCCGGGATGCAATAGCCGCACTGCGCCGCCTGCTCGTCGATGAAGGCCTGCTGCAGCTTGCCCGGCGCGAGCGCCGTCCCCAGCCCCTCGAGCGTCGTCACGCGCTTGCCCTCGATCATCGAGACCGGCGTGAGGCACGAGAACACCGCCTCGCCGTTCACCATCACGGTACAGGCGCCGCACTGGCCGAGGCCGCAACCGTACTTCGCCGCGTTGAGCTTCAAGCCGTCGCGCAGCACATAGAGCAGTGGCGTATCCGGCTCGGCATCGACCGTGACGTTGCGGCCGTTCAGCTCGAAGGCCGCCATCACGGCGCCTTCGCCGCGAGCGGGTCGGTCCCCGCGCCACCGGGGGGGAACATGAGCTGGCTCGCGTCCATCGCGGCGGACTCCCGGACGAGCTTGCGGAAATCGGGCCACGCGGTCTCGTCCGTGAGGTTCGCGCGCAGCCACGTGACGAGGTCCACGACCTGGTCCTCGTCGAGGGCGCCAGCGTAACCGGGCATGACCGGGCTCGTCTGCCCCTCGCCCGGCCCCAGGCCGTGCAGGATCACGTTGATCAGGTTGCGCGGGCTCTCGCCGTGCAGGCCCAGGCTCAGCGTGAGCGGCAGGCCGCCGAAGGGCATCGGCCGCGTGCCGTCGTGGCACTCGAGGCACGCCGTGCGATAGATCTCGCCGCCGCGCCCCGGACCGTTGCGCGCGGAAGCGAGCGGCGCGGCGCCGAGCTCCCGGCCCTGGGCCGAGCGTTGCGGCGTGGGCGCGCCCATGAGGTTCACCACGTAGGCCGCCATCGCGCGCACGTCCGCTTCCGGTGCGTCGCGCAACTGTTCCGTGACCAGCCCCATCGATCCGCGCGCGACGCCGTGCCCGGGATGCCAGCCGTTGCGCAGGTAGAACGCAAGCGCATCCGCGTCCCAGGGAATCGGCGCCTTCGTATGGCGCTCGATGGCGTAGGCGTGCCAGCCGTCGAGGTCGCCCCCCTGGTAGGCGCGGTCGCGCTCCTCCGCGAAGAGCGCGTTGCGCGGCGAGTGGCAGGAGCCGCAGTGCCCGAGGCCTTCGACCAGGTACGAGCCGCGCGCGGCGCTTGCGTCGTTGCGGGCGGCTGGCGTCGGCGTACGCAGGTACATCGCCTTCCACAGCGCGAGACCCCAGCGCATGTTGAACGGGAAGGCGAGCTCGTTGGACGGCGGCGTGGCGTGGACCGGCGTGCGCGTCATGAGATAGGCGTAGAGCGCATGCACGTCGTCGTCGCTCGTGAGCGAGAAGCGGTCATAGGGAAAGGCCGGATAGAGATGGGCGCCGTCGCGGCGCACGCCCTCGCGCAGCGCGCGCGCGAAGGCCCGCTCGCTCCAGGCGCCGATACCGGTCTGCGTCTCCGGCGTGATGTTGCTGGAGTAAATCGTTCCGAACGGCGAATGCATCGCGACCCCGCCGGCGAAGGGCGCGCCGTCCCGTGCCGTGTGGCAGCCGTAGCAGTCGCCGATCGCGGCCAGCTGCGCGCCGCGTTCGAGCAACCCGTGATCGAAAGGCTGGCGCAAGGACGGAGCCGAATCGAGCGAAGGCGCGCACGCCGCCATCGAGAGCAGGCAAGCGACGAGCGCGGCTGGCCGGAGAATGCGCATCACGGCGCTTGGAGCCCGCGGGGGCCGCGTTGGTTCGGCCAGACGTGGCGCTTCACGTCGATGGCGCTTTCGCCGCGACGAGACACTCGAGCACGGCCCGGCCCTCGGGCGATAACACCGGCTCGTCCTCCAGCGCCATGAAGTGGCGATTGAAGGCGCGGATCGCGGCGCCGGGATTTGCGGTGTCGTAGCCCAGGATGGCGAGCAACGTCGCATCGTCTGGATCAACCGAAGCGGGATTCCCGGTATCGATCGAAGCCGGACCCTGCGGGTCGCACCACGCGCCGAAGCCGTGCCCGGCCAGCTGCCTCCACGGAAAGAGCACGCCGGGATCGACCTTGCGCCCGGGCGCGATGTCGCCGTGGCCCAGGAAATTCTCGCGCGGAATGTCGTAGCGCGACTCGAGGTCGGCGAGGAGAGCCAGCAGCGCCTCGACCTGCGCGGGCGGATACGGCTCGGCGCCGTTGTTGTCCATCTCGATGCCGATCGAGGACGAGTTCAAGTCCTCGTCCGATCCCCAGCTCGAGGCTCCCGCATGCCACGCGCGATACCGCTCGTCGACCAGCTGGTAGATCGTGCCGTCGCGGCCGACGAGGTAATGGGCGCTCACCATCCGCGCCGGATTCGTGAGCGTGGCGAGGGCCTGCTGCGCGGTGTCGTTGCCCGTGTGGTGCAGGATCACGAACTGCGGGCGCCGCAGGTCGAAGTTGGGAGAGGCGACCCATCGCGCCGCGACGCCGGGCGCGAAACGGGTCGGGACCGGCGTGCACGCGGCGAGCCCCGCCGCGGCGCCGGCGAGGATGAGCAGGACAGGGCGGGGGCACCATCGCATCGGCCCTATTATGGGACCGGCCTCGCCGCTATGATGGCGCCTTCTCGAGAGCGGGGGATCGCCCGATGGCGCTGCAGCAGCTGGACGAATCGCAGGTCCGCACCTGGAGCCGCGGCCAGAAGGACCGCTGGTGGTTCGAGACGCTCTATCGCGGCGACATGCCGCAGCTCACCGTGCGCTCCGCCGCCACGGGCTTCCTGCTGGGCGGCATCCTCGCCGCCACCGCGCTCTACATCGGGGCCAAGACCGGCATCACCATCGGCGTCGGGCTCACCTCGGTGATCCTCTCCTTCGCGATCTACCGCATGATGAACGCGGCGGGCATGGCGCAGGACTTCACCATCCTCGAGAACAACGCCACGCAATCGGTCGCGACGGCGGCGGGATACATGACCGGGCCGCTCGTCGCGAGCCTGCCCGCGTACATGCTCGTCACCGGCCGCATCATCCCGTGGTGGCAGATGATGGTGTGGATGGCGATCGTCGCCATCATCGGCGTGCTCCTCGCGTTCCCGCTCAAGCGCCGCTTCATCAACGAGGAGCAGCTTCCCTTTCCCGAGGGGCGTGCCTGCGGCGTGGTGATCGACGCGCTCTACACGGGAGGCGCCGCGGCCGGGATGTTCAAGGCACGGCTGCTGGCGGTCGTCGCGGTGGGCGCCGGCCTCTACCAGCTCGTCATCAGCGACGGCTTCATGAAGCTCATCCAGTTCAAGCTGCTGCGCATGGACCGCTGGGCCGGGATGAAGGCGCCGTGGACCTTCAACGAGCGGCTCGACAGCTACTGGTACGCGGCGAATGGCTATGTGCCGCGCATCCTCGGCACCGATATCCGCCAGCTCGGGCTGCGCCTGACACTCGACCTCGCCATGTGGGGCATCGGCGGCCTCATGGGCATCGCCGTCGCCACGAGCTGCCTGCTGGGCTCCTTCATCAACTTCGTGATCCTCGCGCCCATCATGATCGAGCATGGCGACATCGTGCAGCGCGTCGCGGCCGACGGCAGCGCCGTGCCGATCTCGCGCGCCGAGATCGTGAACCAGTGGTCGCTCTGGTGGGGCATCACGATGATGGTCGTGGGCTCGCTCGTGGGACTCCTCGCGCGCCCGGAGATCATCACCAGCGCGTTCCGCAACCTGCGCCGCGGCGCCACCGCCGCGACGGGCACCGACGTGCTGCGCGACGTCGAGCTGCCGCTCTGGATGTCGTTCATCGGCGTGCCGATCATGAGCATCCTCGGCGCCTGGGTCACGCACGACTGGTTCGGCGTGCCGTGGCTGCTCGCCTTCGTGAGCCTGCCGCTCATCTTCGTGCTCACCGTGATCTGCGTGAACTCCATGGCGCTCACGTCGTGGACGCCCACGGGGGCGCTGTCGAAGATCACGCAGTTCAGCATGGGCGCCATCGACCGCGCGAATCCGGCGAGCAACCTGTTGCCGGCGGCCATGACCGCGGAGATCTGCAACAACGCGGCCAACCTGCTCTCCGACATCAAGCCGGGCTACATGCTGGGCGCCAAGCCGCGCCAGCAGGCGGTCGGACACGTGATCGGCGTCTTCGCGGGCGCCATCGCGTGCGTGCCGCTCTTCTTCCTGCTCTTCCTGCCGCCCGATGCCCACGGCGTGCGCACCACGGCGTCGATGGTGTCCGACCAGTTCGCATTCCCCGCGGCCATCCAGTGGAAGGGCGTGGCGGAGCTGATCTCGAAGGGCCTCAAGGCGCTGCCGTGGACGGCGGTCGTCTCGATGATCGTGGCTGCCGTCGCCGCGCTCGCGATCGAGGTCGCGCGCATCGCGACCAAGCAGCGCTTTCCGCTCTCGGCGGTCGCGATCGGCCTGGGCGTCGTGCTGCCGCCGGAGTCGACCTTCGGCATGTGGATCGGCGCGATGATCTTCTGGGTGATGGGGAGGCGCCACCGCGACCCCGCCTCGCCGGGCCGCCGCTATTGGGTCGAGGGCGTGGAGCCGATGTGCGCGGGCCTCATCTCGGGCTCCGCGCTCGTCGGCATCGGCAATGCGATCGTGAACGTGCTGATCGAATAGCGCGGGGCGTTTTCCCGCCCGGTGGGGAGGCTGCTTTCGGCTGCGGATTCAACCGATCGATGCAACAGATTGGTTAAATCGTTCAGCCGGTGACTCGTAGTTTAGTGTCTTCCTCGGCCGTTCGTTGAGCCGCCGGGCAATCCCGTTTAGCTCGGCTTGCGAGTATGTGGAGAGGTCAATT
>DASRRY010000054.1:0-76474 GCA_035656735.1 Usitatibacter sp.
GGCACTTACCTTCATTCCAGAATTCCTGGCGACCATAGCGCGTTGGCCCCACCCCTTCCCATCCCGAACAGGACCGTGAAACGACGTCGCGCCGATGATATTGCGGATTGCCCGTGAGAAAGTAGGTCATCGCCAGGGCCCCATACGAAACGCCCCATCGCATCCGCGGTGGGGCGTTTTACTTTGTGCGGCCGCCCGGGCCCGGGTCCGGGTCCGGTCAGAAGACGGTGCGCAGTCCCACCGCGATTCCGTGCAGGTCCTGCGCCTCGGAGATCGCGACCGGGTTCGTGCCGAAATTGCAGAGCGCCCCGACCATGTTGTCCACGTGAGCGTACTGGGCGATGAAAAAGGTCTTGGGAGAAAAGCGATATCGGTAGCCGAAGCCAACGAGAATGCAGCGCGGCTGCACGGCAAGCGAAGTTGGCCCACCGTCACGCGAGTTCTGGTAGGTACCCAGCAATTCCTGCACGCCTCGCTTGAACCTGAAGCCGATCATGTACGACTTCTGCATCACGGTGCCCGTCCTGCGATAGTGCCCGTACTGCGCGGAAATCTTGAGGGGGCCGATCTCGCGGAAGCCCGATATTCCCAGGCCCTCTTCGTCGACTCCCGCCACGGTCGTTCCCCCGAGCTGGTCCTTGTGCTTTTCGAAGGCCGCGGCCGCATACACCCCGCCATTCTCGAATGAGACATTCACGGCGTAGTCGTAGGGATTGGCGCTTTCGCTCCTCCCCTCATTCGCCGTGTAGTGCAGCTTCGTCCGGAACCCGGCCAGGCGCGGCGACCAGTACTGGATGACGTTCTTCTCGCGCCGGGTGTAATTGCCCTGGTTGATGGCGGCCCCGGCGATATCCGGCAGTCCCTGGTGCCCAAAGGGATCGATCGGGTCCACCTGGGACTGGACATAAACGGAGTCCCAGCGGCCTGCGAGAACGGTTCCCCACGCGCCCGACAATCCGATCGCGCTGTTGCGGCCGCCGAACGTGCCGGGCGAGTCCACGGCAAACCCCGTCTCGAGCTGGAGCCAGCACACAAGGCCGCCCCCCAAGTTCTCCTTCCCGCGCACGCCGAGCAACGAGGCCTGGTCCGTCACACGGTTGAGGCGAATCGCGGGCGCGGAACCGCCGCTCACCTCGACCGATTCCAATAACCCATAGGCACGCCCGTAAAGTGTCACCACATCCGGTTCCTGTGCATCGGCGCCGGACACGACCGAGACGCCCGCGGCGAACAGCAGGAATGCGGCGCGCACCGGCGCGCTACATCTGGCGGAAGAGGTGCGCGTAGGGCTGGCTCACCTGGAGCAGCTCGGGTCGATCCTTCAGCCTGAGGACCACGTGGCCCCTCAGGTCGCGGCCGACGATTTCCACGGCATTGAGGTTCACGATCGTCGCGCGATGGATTTGCCAGAAGATCGACGGATCGAGCTCGTCCACGAGCTCCTTGATGGACTTGCGGATGAGGCCCTCGCTCTTCGCCGCGACCACCCGCGTGTACTTGCTATCGGACTGGAAAAACTTCACCTCCTCGATCGTGATGAGCTGGACGTCCTCTCCCCGCGAGGCGTTGATCCAGCGCAGGTATTGACCGTTGCGCGGCGGCGGATTGGCGAGATTATCGAGCAGGCGGCCCAGGTTCGCGGGCGCTGTCTTGATGCGCTGCTTCAACCGCTGCACGGCGACGGCGATGCGCGCGCCCGAAAGCGGCTTCATGACATAGTCGACCGCACCTTCCTCGAAGGCGGCCACCGCGTACTGGTCGTAGGCGGTCACGAAGGCGACATGGCAGCGCCCGTTCGCGAGGCGCGCGACCTCGAGTCCCGAAGCCTCGGGCATCTGGATGTCGAGGAAAAGGACATCGGGCTCGTGCTCCTCCATGGCGCGAATCGCCTGCTTGCCGTCTTCGGCGACCGCGACGATCTCCAGCTCGGGCCACGCGGCCGCGAGCAATTCGCGGAGCTGCTCGCGCAGCAGCGATTCGTCTTCCGCCAGCACGGCCCTGGGCTTCATTTTACTTCGACCCTTTCCTCGCGCAGCCGCGGAATCGCGTCGCGGAGAAACGCGATGAATTCGTCCATCAGGTCGTCGGCCCGCGCGGGATCGATCTCGTAGGCCCGTTCGACTTCCTCGAGCTTCTGCAGCACGAAGGCAGGATCGACCTGCGCGTGTGCGGCCACGAGTTGTGCGGCGAGGAGGTTTCGCTGCGCCTCGGAGCGACCGAACTCGGCATCCGCGAGGGCTTGGGCGGCTCGCCGCGATTTGCGAAAGCGCACGTAGATGAACGTCGCGACCCAGGCATTGGTCATCGCACCCGGAACGCCGAGCAAGAGGTTGTTCCTGCGCTCCCTCGACCGGTCTTCTGCACTGCCTGTCCCCCTGACGATCGTCTCTCCCGACCTGATCTCCTTCGGCGGGGAAAGAACCAGCCCGGGAAACGCTGCGAGCGCGGTGGCGTAAATGGCGGTCGCGGCAACGAGCGCCACGAGATAGCGCCACATCCTCGGGCCCGTTTTCCCCGGCGCGGACGCCTCCACGATGGCAATCGCGACCAGCATCGTGTAGCTGAAGAACAAGTACCAGGGCGCCTCGGAAAGGATCCGCCAATGCGCCCAGTACCAGTTCTGGTGGAAGTTCCGCAACGGCCCCGTCATCGCGATGAGGATCGGGATCGCGGTGGCCCATGCCCAATGCTTCCACGTGAGCTCCCGCACCGGCCGAAGGAAGGTCACGGGCGCAGCGGCAGGCGGATCGTCGCCGACACGCCGCCCCTGTCGCGAGCCGACAGTTCGAGGGACCCTGCGCCGGCGAACATCGTCTCCAGGCGCGCGCGGGTATTCGCGAGCCCGACGCCGTGCCCGGATCGCGCACGGAATCCGACGCCGTCGTCCGCGACCTCGACCTCGAGGAACTCCCCATGACGCCGCGCGCTGAGGCTCACGGTGCCTCCGGAAGCGCGCGGACCGATGCCGTGCTTGATCGCGTTTTCAACCAGCGTTCCCAACATGAGCGGCGGAAGCATTGCCGAGTCGAGCTCCGGCGGCAAATCGATGCGCACGCGCAGCCGCGAGCCCATGCGCACCTGGAAGATCGCCAGGAAGGATCGCGCCAGCCCGAACTCCTCGTCGAGCCGCGCCTCGCGAAGCCGCGTGCGCGAGATGGCTATCCGGAGGTAGTCGCCAAGGTTGCGGAGCAGCGATCGGCCCCTCTCGGGCTCCTTCTCGTAGAGGCGCTTCACGCTCGCGAGCGAATTGAAGAGGAAATGGGGCTCGATCTGCGCCTGGAGCAACTGCAGCCGTGCTTCGGTCATCTGCCTGTCGATCTCGGCATGGGCAAGGCGTGTCTGCTGGAGCAGGCGCTGTGCCGCTTGTTCGCGCGCGAGAAAGTACAGGATCGAGGTCAGCAGGCCGCCCATCACCAGCCCCCGGAAAAAATGGCCCAGGGCGTTTTGCCACATGGCATCGGGAACGCCGATCGAGAGGGGGCGGCCGAAGCGCAGCCCCCAACGAACCAACGCGAAGAGCATCGCACCGACGACGACAGCCAGGGCGAGCATCGCGATCCGAGTGCCGGGCGATCGCTTCGCCGTGGCCATTTCCGTCTTCACGACCAGAACGAGCATCGGCAGCGCGGAGAGGAAGAACACCGACGAGATGTTCAGCACCCACGGGACCCTGGCGAGCGGCGCCAGGTCGTAGCCGTCGGGATTGCCGAGGCTCCACGCCAGGCAGATCAGGAAGATGAGTGCGAGCCGCGCGGGCGTGATTCCGGCCATCCATGAGGCGCCGGCCGGCGCGTGCTCCGGATCGTTGATGACGAAGGCGGGAGAAGCGGGAAGGGACAAGAAGACCCCCTTTGGGCTCTTCTTCGCGTGGGACCGCTGAGGGATGGTACTCCGGGAACCGCGAACGAGGGTCCTTTGCGGTTGGGGTGGCCCGCTGGTGCGGCGACGGGTGACCTCACGCTAGGGAAAGGCATCGATGGGCGCCAGCGACATGCGACGACGCCGAAATAACACGGATGGAACGAATCGCGGGCGGACGAATTCAGAGACCCGCGCCCCGGCGATGCTGCCACGCGAAGCCGACCAGGTCGAAGCTCTTGCCGGTGCGGTCCGATAGGTCGCTGCTTCATCGGCCTTTGCTTCGTTCCGTCCGCGTTTCGTGGCTGCCGTCGCATTTCGCTGGCAGCGCGCGGACGGTGTGCCTAGCGTGGCTCTCCCGTGCCGCTCGCGCGGGCCAACCAACCGCAAAGGACAATGCCATGAAGAACCATCGATCCGCGCTGCTCATTGCCGCTGCCGTCGCCATCGCCCTGGCATCGCCCTTGGCCGCCGCCGCCGATCCCAACAAGGTCCGTGTCGATTTCGCGAAGTGCCCTCCGCCGGCCGGCACGCCGCTTCCCCCGGGCGCGGTCTTCATGGTGGTCGGCCACACCGCTCGCGACGTTCCGGGCTCGCTCCTCGTGCTGGGGCAGCCGGGCTCGTTCACGGTGGTGGGCCCGAACGTGATCTACCTCGAAGCCGATTACCACGTCACCGCGAGCGATCCGACCCATTCGTTCACCGCGAGCGTGGGCGGACGGTACGACCTCGCGGCGGGCAACGCGGTGCTGTATGGCTACGTGAGCGACGGCTGGCTGCTCGGCTCGCAGGTGGTGGACGAGTTCCACGACACCGACCCCGGATGCGTTTCGGGAACGTTGACCCTCACGCCGAAGTGGAACGAGAGCGACAGCGCCCCGTAGGCCTTCACCGGGCTGTTGCGGATTGCCCGTGAGAAAGTAGGTCATCGCCAGGGCCCCATAAGACAAACGCCCCACCGAATCCCGGTGGGGCGTTTGCATTTGCGCGACCCGCAACCTCTATCGCCCGCAATGCGCCGTGATGGTGGCCTGCAGGTCTTGCACGCTGGAAAATCCGAGCGCGGCAGCGGCGGCATCGAGACCCCGAAACTGCCGGGCGAGCGCCGAGACGCTGTTCCCGTGGCAATTCGCCTCGCCCGGGGTTCCGACGAATGTCGTGATCACCGACACGCTGTTGCTGCCGCCATTGGCGACATACGCCGTGAGCGTGGCGGGGTTGAATCCGACGCCTTGAGGCCCGCTCCCGACCTGCAGCGTCTGGAGGACGTCATTGGCCTCCCCGTCGATGATCGACACGGTGTCGCTGCCATTGTTCGCGGCGAAGACCAGGTCGGTGATGGCGTTCACCGCCACGCCGTAAGGGTGGCTCTGGACCGGAACCGTGGCGATGACGGTATCGGTCGTCGTATCGGCCACGTCGACACCGTTCGCGTCGCAGAACGGACCACACTGGCTGACGTACGCGCGATTCGTGGCCGGGTTCACGGCGACCAGCCACGGCGGCGCACCCACAAAGATGTTATCGACGATCGCATCCGTCGCACCGTCGATGACCTGCACGGCGTTGCCTCCGGCGAAGCCATACAGCGTCACGTAGACGCGGTTCGTCGACGGATTGACCGCGACACCGCTCGGGTTCGTCCCGACGTGCACGCGGTCGACCACCACGTTCGTCGCGCCATCGATCACCGAGACGATGCCGTCACCGACATTACCTATGGCCCCGAAGTTGTTGGTGACGTAGATCCGATTGGTGAGCGGATTGACGGCGACGGCGAACGGGTTGTTGTCGACCGGGATCGTCGCGATGACGCTGTTCGTGGTGGCGTCGATGACCGAGACGAAGCTAGGACCGATTCCGTCGCCGCCATCGGCCACGTACACGCGATTGGTCGACGGGTTCACGCCCACGCCAAGCGGCTGGATCCCCACGGGGACCGTGGCAATGACCGCATTTGCATTGCCGTCGATGACCGAGACGTTGTTGTCGCCGGCATTGGCGACATAAATGCGGTTGGTCAGCGGGTTCGCCGCAACGCCGTTCGGGTTGTTGCCGACGGCGATCGTGGCGCTGACCTGGTTGGCTTCGGCAGGCGCGATGAAGATCGCGCTCAGCCCAAGGACCAGGCTCGGCGCGAGCACCCTGTAAAGGTACCGTTGATTGAACATGTGGCCTCCCGTGGTTGAGGGGCGGAGTATGGGGGCCTCGCGGCCGTCGCACCAGCGCCGATGTTGCGCCCAGAATCCCCGGTTATTTCCCCGGCGAGAAGATCCGACGCTATGGCAGCGAGCCGAGCGCTACTCCGTGATGATCGCCTTCGGCTCGAGGAACTCCTTCAGCCCGAAGACGCCGCCCTCGCGGCCGATGCCGGATTGCTTGAACCCGCCAAAGGGCGCAAGCGGATCGTGGCTCAGGGTGTTGATCAGCACCCTGCCGGCGTCGAGGCTGCGCGCGACCCTAAGTGCCCGTTCCGGATCGGACGAGCTCACGTAAGCCATCAGCCCGTACGCGGAGTCATTCGCCATCTCGATGGCTTGCGCCTCCGTCCGATAGGTGAGGACCGAGAGGACCGGACCGAAGATCTCCTCCCGCGAGATCTTCATGCCGGGGTCGACGCCTGCGAAGACCGTCGGCCTCACGAAGTTGCCGCGCTCGAGGCCCTGGGGAAGGCCTGGACCGCCTGCGACGAGCTCCGCGCCTTCCTGGATGCCCGAGCGGATGTACTCCTGCACTCGCTCGTACTGCTTGCGACTCGCCACGGGGCCGATCGTCACCGCAGGGTCCGAAGGATCGCCGACGCGGATTTTCCTGACGTGCGCCACGATCAGCCGCTTCACCTCGTCGAGGCGATCTTCCGGGACGAACAGGCGCGAAGCCGCGATGCAGGCCTGGCCGTTGTTGAGGAAGCATGCGTTGACGGCCATCGGAATCGCCTTCGAAAAGTCCGCGTCGTCGAGGATGATGTTCGCGGACTTTCCGCCGAGCTCGAGCGTGAAGCGCTTCATCGTGTCGAGCGAGGATTTCGCGACGAGCTTTCCGATCGGCGTCGATCCCGTGAACGCGATCTTCGCTACGTCCGGGTGGCGCGTGAGCTCCGCACCGACGACTTCCCCGAGCCCGGTCACGAAGTTGACGACGCCAGGCGGCAGTCCCGCCTCGTGGAAGCACTCCATCAGGACCTCGGTCTGCATCGCGCTCATCTCGCTCGGCTTGACCACGACGGTGCAACCTGCGGCGATGGCCGGCGCGACCTTGATGGCGATCGAGCCCGCGCTCGAGTTCCACGGCGTGAAGACGCCCACGACGCCCAGCGGCTCGTGCACGACGGTGGATCTTCCCGCGGTCGTCGCGAAGTCGAACTCGGCGAGGACGTCCCTGAAATGCAGGAAGATGTTCGCGGCGAGGTTGTTGGAGCCCCTTGCGCGCTCCTGGGGCGCGCCGTATTCCAGGACGGTCGCCTGGACCAGGTCGTCCATTCGCCTGGCGACGCTGTCGTGCAGCCGTTGCAGCCAATCCATGCGCTGCCTTGCAGTGGTGCGCGAGAAGGACTTGAAGGCGCGCTTGGCCGCCGCGACGGCGTTGCGCGTGTCGATCGCATCGGCCAGGGTGACCTCGCCGATCACCTCGTTGCTGGCCGGGTTGACCAGGTCGATGACCTGCTTCCCGTGAGGCGTGACGAAGCGCCCATCGATGTAGGCCCTGTTGAATGCGCTGGTGGCGACGGTGCTCATGGTCTTCTCCTTGAGTGGCGATGCGATGTCACCAAGGTATCCCCGGCGGATTGCCGTGACTAGCCGTACAATCCAATATGTACTATTTCGGAATTCAGGATAATGAAGAAACCCGCCCTGGCTGAACTGGCTGCCGTGCTCGCGGTGGCGCGCCGAGGCAGCTTCCGCGGCGCGGCCACGGAGCTCGACCTCTCGACTTCCGCCCTGAGCCAGACCATCGCGGCGTTCGAGGCGAGCCTCGGCGTGCGCCTCTTCAACCGCACGACGCGCAGCGTCTCGCTGTCCGAGGCCGGCGTTCAATTCGTCGAAAGCATCGCGCCCGCCGTGGCCGTGATCCGCGCGGCGATGGAGCAAGCCGGGAGCCTGCGCGATACGCCTTCGGGCACGCTGCGAATCAACACCTCGGTCGGGGCGGCAAGACAGGTCATGCCGGTGTTCATGGCCTTCCTGCGCCGCTATCCGGAAATGAACCTGGACATCGTCACCGAGACGCGGAAGATCGACATCGTGAGGGATGGGTTCGATGCCGGCATTCGACTCGCGGGCAGCGTCCCGAAGGACATGATCGCCGTGTCGTTCCGGAAGGAGCAGCGCTTCGCGATCGTCGCCAGCCCCGCCTATTTCGCGGGGCGGACGAGGCCGGCCAAACCGTCCGACCTGCTGGCGCACACGTGCATTCGAACCCGCATGCCGAATGGAGCCATCGAGCCGTGGGAGCTGTCGCGCCGCGGCGGGAAGCAACGCATCGACGTGAAGGGTGTCATCACGCTGGACGAACCCACGCTCATGCTCGAGGCGGCACGGGCGGGACTGGGCCTCGCATACCTGACGGAATGGAACGTGGCCGCCGACCTCGCGGCCGGGACCCTCGTGCGCGTGCTTGCCGACTGGACCCAGTCCCTGGGCGATCTTTGCCTCTACTATCCGAGCCGCCGCCACATTCCCGCCGGGTTGCGAGCCCTGATCGCGCTGGTGCGAGAACGGCCGCTACCCCAGCTCGTCCCCGCAACGCGGGCGGTCCGTCCGGCCCCGAATTCGCGTCCGCGCCCCTCTCGAACGCGACAGGCCTAGAGCGAGCGAAGGAAGGCCACGAGGTCGTCCGTCTCCTGCGCGGTGAAGCCGATGCCGAAGCGCTGGTTGTAGAAGTCGACGACCGCCGGCAGATCCCTGGCCGAGCCGTTGTGGAAGTAGGGCGGCCGCGAGGCGAGCGAGCGCAGCACCGGGCCCTTGAACTTGCCCACGTCGTTCCACTTGCCGGTGATGAGCGCGCGTCCCGGGTCCGTCGTCGTGATCGTCTTGCCGGTCGTGATGTTGCGCAGCACGTAGAGCGGCAGGTCCGGTGTCGCGCGCGAGGCATCGGTGAGCCCGATGTTGAGCGGCGCGGGAATCGAGTGGCTGCCGCCGCCGGGCGTGTCGTGGCACGTCGTGCACGTGCCCTGCAGCACCGGAATGCCGAGGTCGTCGTTCAAACCATTCACGCCGGCGATCTGGATGGTCTTGCCGTTGAAGAGCGCCTGGCCGCGGGCCACCGCGCGGCGGGCGGCTGCGGTGCCACCAGCCGCGGGGTTGATGCCGCCCCACGCGTCGAAGAGCCGGAAGACCCGCGCATCGAATGCGGCGTTCGTGGCGTAATCGCCCGAGACGACGTCGTTGATCCCGAAGTACGAGTCAATGGCGGAGAGCGCCTGAGGGCCGCCCGATGCGCCATCGGCGGTGAGCTCCTTTGCATTCGAGTCGAACACCTGCGCGGTGTAGAGGCCTGCCTCGAAGCGCACGATCGCCTCGCGCTGGTCCTGCGTGAGGGGCTGGACGGCCTGCGCATGTCCCGTCGTCGCACTGTTGGACTGGTCCGCCAGGTCGAAGGCGATGGACGCGAAGCATTTCGTCGTGCCCTTGATGCAATCCTTCGACGCCGGGTCCGTGAAGGTCTCGCGGCCGTCCCACATCACGGCGCTCAGGAAGGTGAGGTTCGCCGACGGCAGCGGACGGCGGAAGAGCGAGAGCTCCGCCGTGGAAGCATAACCATAAGGGTCCGTGACCTGGGCGAGCTCGAATTCCGCGCCGGCGGGAATTCCGATGCCCACGCGGATCAGCCCCTTGTTCAGCAGCATCGCGAACGCCGACCGCCTCGCCTGCACGGTGGATACGTCGGCGTTCGGCGAGACCGATCCATCGTTCGTGCGGAAGATCGGATCGAGCCCCTGCGTGGCGGCGAAGCGCTGCTGGATCGATTCCGGCGTCACGCTCCACCCGGTCGCGGCCTGGTGGCAGGTCGCGCAGCTGCGGCCGTTCGAGCCGAGCGACTGGAAGA
The DNA here is from genome assembly GCA_035656735.1 of Usitatibacter sp. GTDB lineage: Bacteria > Pseudomonadota > Gammaproteobacteria > Burkholderiales > Usitatibacteraceae > Usitatibacter. The sequence continues at coordinate 9,904 of DASRRY010000054.1, forward strand.
AAGGGTTGCCGTTATCAATTCGCCCGGCCGTGCTGAAGGTCGCGGAGACGCCCGACGCGTTCGGGAAGACCAGCGCGGAGTCCGGCTGCGCGATCGCGGTCGTCGCGTTGGCGGCCAGCACGACGGCGGCTGCGGTCCAGGCCCGGAGCAGGGGACTGGTCATGGTGAACGGCGTCATGATGACCTTCCTTGGAAGTGTGGAGCACGATCGCAGCGTGCCCGCGCGGCTCCTGCGAATCACCTGACCTTGCAGCACCGGCGATGCGGTATCTTCGGCAGGAATGCCCATGGGTGGCTTTAGGCTCGCGCGCCGTCGCGCCGAATAGTCCGCCCTCCTCCTGCCGAAATACCCCGTGGTTCGCACGCCGGATCCCCGGTAGGGTCGCTCGCATCGTCCCGGTGGAGCGTCTCTCGTGCCGTCCCGGAGTGCCCTGCAGTTAATCCTTGTAAATGCCGATGCCGCGGCCGATGATGGGCATTGCAGCTGGCAGGACCCCGCACCGAGGAGGGACGTGCGCACGGCATGCTCGGGCCGCGGGGAAGAAGCGTTCGAAAAAAGGCGGCCCAGCATGCAGCTCGCGGCACTCGACCAGGCGATCTATCCATCGCGCGTCGTCCGGACCGTCGTGTTCGTCGACATGGTCGAGTCCGGCCGGTTGATCGAGGCGCACGAGCAGGAAACGGTCCGCCGCTGGCGCGAGCTCGTCTCCTACGTCGAGCAGTCGATCCTCCCCGCGCAGGGCGGGCGCAAGGTGAAGAGCCTCGGCGACGGCATGCTCCTCGAGTTTCCCGACGTGCCCCAGGCGGCGCTCGCCGCTTTCGCGATCCAACGCGAATGCGCGGCAAGAAACGCGGGCCTGCCTTCCGATCGCCACATGTACCTGCGCGCGGGCATGCACGTCAGTGCCGTCATCGCGCACGAAGAGGACGTTTATGGCCATGGCGTGAACCTTGCGGCACGCCTGATGGCGCTCGCCGGTCCGGGCGAGGTGGTCGCATCGGCCGATGCACGCGACCGCCTCACGTCCGATCTCGATGCCGATATCGAGGACCTGGGCCCGTGCTATCTCAAGCACGTCACGGAACCGCTGCGCGCGTATCGGCTGGGACCGCCGGGGCCGCGCCCGCTCATCGAGCGCGGCACCAGTGCGATGCCGGAGCTGGTGCCGACCATCGCGGTGATCCCGTTCATCGCGCGGACGACCGACGTGGACCACGACGTATTCGGCGAGGTCCTGGCCGACGAGATCATCGCGGCGCTCTCGCGCACCGCCTCGCTGCGCGTGATCTCGCGTCTTTCGACCACGGCCTTCCGCGGCCGCGAGGGCAACATCGGCGAGGTCACCGAGCACCTGCGCGCGAACTACATGCTGTCCGGCGCCTACCGCATCTCGGGAGACCGCGTGTCGGTCACCGTGCAGCTCGCCGACGTGGCGTCAGGTGCGATCGCGTGGACCCAGGTTCTCGAGGCGCGCATCTCGGCGATCCTGCACGGCGACGATCCGCTGGTCGAGCGCATCATGCTCGACGTCGGATCGGCGATCCTCAAGCAGGAGCTCGAGCGCGCGCGCACGCTGCCGCTGCCCACGCTGGCAAGCTACACGCTGCTCATGGGCGCCATCGTGCTGATGCATCGCGGCGCGCCGCAGGACTTCGATCGCGCGGGCTCCATGCTCGAGGCGCTCACCGAGCGCGCGCCGCGCCAGGCGATTCCGCATGCGTGGCTCGCGAAGTGGCACGTGCTGCGCTACAACCGCGGCCGCACCGATGACAAGGCGGTCGAAGCCAAGATCGCGCTCGACTCGACCAAGCGCGCCCTCGACAGCGAGCCCGACTGCGCGCTCGCGCTCACCATCGACGGCTTCGTGCATACGAACCTGCTCATGCGCTGCGACGTGGGCGAGGAGCGCTACGCGCAGGCGCTCGAGTCGAACCCGAACGAATCGCTCGCGTGGCTGCTCAAGGGCACGCTGCATGCGTTCAAGGGCGAAGGCGATGCGGCGGTCGAAAGCACCGAGCGCGCGCTCATGCTCTCGCCGCTCGATCCGCTGCGTTATTTCTACGAGTCGCTCGCGGCGACCGCCGCGCACTCGGCGGGCCACTACGAGCGCGCCATCGAGCTCGCGAAGAAGGCGCTGCGCGCGAATCGGGTGCATCCATCCACTTACCGTGCGCTCGCGATCGCGCAGTCGCAGCTCGGGCGCATGGAAGAAGCGCGCAAGACGGTGGAGCAGCTGATGAGGATCCAGCCCGACCTCACGGTCTCGAGCTATCTCGAGAGCAATCCCAGCGGGCAGTTCGAGACGGGCAAGGTGTGGGCCGAGGCCCTGCGACGAGCGGGGGTGCCGAACTAAACAATTGAAGGGGGCGACCATGGGCATGTTGGGCGGCGCAGGCGGTTCGGGCGGTTCGGGTGGATCCGGTGGTTCCGGGGGCTCGGGTGGGTCTGGCGGATCCGGCGGCTCGGGAGGCTCGGGCGGCCCGCCCGGCTGGGGCGACTCCTTCGACGGTCTTGGAGCTCCCTATTACTCCGATGCGATGATCCGTCACCACGACGGCATCGCGGGTTACTGGCACGGGGCGCAGAAGACGCCGGCGCTGCCTTCGATGAAGCACGACTCCTTTTACGAGATGTGGAAATGGGAGCCGTGGGTCCGTGCCGAGCTGATCGACTTCGAGATGATCTCGAGTGTCCGGTTCCTTGCGGACGATGACGCGGAAACGGCCACCCTGACCGGTCCCGGCAACCAGTTGCTCGCCTCGATCAAGCGGCCCACGGCGCAAGTCTTCAAGGCACAGCTCGACGTCATCAACAACTACGCGGACCTGCGCGAGGACCGCGCCTCCGAGATCATCACGCAGATGGGCATGCAGACGCCGTTCTGGGGCATGCTCGCCTTCCTGCGCCCCGAACGGACGCCGAAGACGATCGAATATCTCGCCGCGGCGCAGCGCTTCGCGACCACGGTGGAGATGCGCTTCAAGCATGCGCTCGCCTGCCCGCGGGCGATCGAATACTCGCCGCAGCTGCAGCCGATGATCCTCACGCCGGGCCATGGATCCCTGCCGAGCGGGCATTCCACGCAGGCTTATACGATCGTGGAAGCGTACTGGGCGCTGCTGCCGGAAAATCGCCGCCCGCCGCTGCTCCGGGCTCAACTCGAGGCGCAGGCGGCGCGCGTCGCGGTGAATCGCACGGTGGCGGGCGTGCATTTCCCCGTGGATACGGCGGCCGGCCATGTGCTGGGTACGGCCCTGGGGCAGTACTTTGCCGCCACGTGCGATCCCGATGCCGTGACGAACACAGCCCGTCCGCGCGAGTTCTTCGGCAACCTCTTCAGGGACGACTACGATCCCGCGGAGTTCGATGCGCAATCGCACCCCGGCCACCTGGGTGCGCCGAAGCCCATCACCGCGGCGCGCTCGAACGTGTTGAACTGGCTCTGGCAGACCGCTCGCAATGAATGGCGCGAACAAGGGCCGCCCGATCCTGTCGACCCGCCTCCGCCCCCGGGTGGTGGCCAGGTCAAGGCCAAGCGCGAGCGCGTTACGACCAAGCACGACAGGAAGCAGTGAAATGGCGAACTATCGGTGGGAGCACATTGCCCGGGGCGCGTGGAGTGGGCAACGCTACTGGACCGATCCAGGCGGCCCTCGCCCCGATTCGTACATGGTCTGGGCCGACGCGACAGGATTCGCGGACATCGCCCCGGAGCCCGGCAAGGTCGAGGTCATTCCCCTCCTGATCGAGCTCAAGCCGCGCAAGACCGCGGCCGCCTGGGCAAAGGCAGTGGAAGACCTGAGATGCGTCACCGTTCCGGGTCTCTACGCCAGGCCGCCCAAGGGCCTCGAGAAGACGGGCTACTGCACGGCCCACGTCACCAGGAAGTTCTTCGTGAACGTCGGCGCGGAGCCTCGCTTGCACGACTGGATCGCGCGCTTCGAGGTGGCGCTGCCGGGATCGAACACGCCGCCATCCATGCCGGCGAACGGCGCTCCCCCGCCGCTCGATGAGGAAGCGCCCAACGCCAGCCGTGCCGCGGTCGTCGCTACCATCGACGACAACCTCGCCTTCGCACACGCGCGCTTCCGCGATGCAGGCGGTGGGGCGAGGACCCGCGTCGAGTATTTCTGGGACCAGGGCGACACGCGGCACGCTGCTGGCCCCGGCACGTTATATGGCCGTGAGCGCACGCGAAGGGAAATGAACGGCTTCATGGCCGCGGCCGCAAACGGCACGAACGTGGACGAGGAGCGTGCTTATTTCCTGGCCGAATACGACGGCGTACGCCTTCGCCTCGGCCACGGCACGCACACGATGGACCTCGCTGCGGGAGAGGAAGCCCGGGGCCTTGCCCCGGACGCGCCACGCCACATCTGGGTCCAGTTTCCGGGGCGCGACAACTGGGGCGCTTCTCCGCTCGGCGCCCAGGTGATCGATGGACTGCGCTATATCGTGGATCGCGCGGATGCGCTGGCGGCAAGCCGCTGGAGCAACCAGCTTTCGCCCATCGTCGTGAACATGCCCCATGCGAACCTCGGCGGTCCGCACGATGGCACCTCGATCCTCGAGTCGGCGATCGACGAGATGATCGCGCAACGATCGAGCCCCGAGGCCGACGCCGCCACTCTCGACGTCGTGCTGCCCGCGGGAAACAACCACCTGTCCAGGTGTCACGCGCATTTCGACCTCATGCCTGGCGCGACGCAAGCGCTGGAGTGGCGCGTCCTGCCGGACGACGCGACGCCCAATTTCATGGAGATATGGCTCCAGTCGGACGCGGCGGCCGACGACGTGGTGCTCTCCGTGCAAGCGCCCGGCGCGCCGGAGCCGGAGTTTTCCCCGCGGCGATTCAAGCGAGGCGACGTCTATGCTCTTCGCGGCGACCGGGATATCGTCTGCACCGTCGTGTTCCTGCGTCATGCCGGAAACGGCAAGGCGCCGATGATCCTCGTGACGACGGCGCCCACATCGACGCATCGCCGGCCCGCGAAGGGCGAGCCGGCACCGGCCGGCATCTGGAAGGTCGGGATCAGGAACGCCTCCAAGGAGGAGCCCGTGCATATCGAGGCCTGGATCCAGCGAGACGATCCGGTCCTCGGCCGTCCCCGGTATGGGCGGCAATCGCACTTCGAGGATTCGCTCTACCAGCGCTTCCTCTCGCCCTCCGGGCGGCTCAACGAGCACGATCATCCGGAGAACGCGATCATCAAGCGCGGCGGTGCCATCAACGGCATCGCCACGGGCCTGCGGCCGGTGGTGGTGGGTGGATTCAGGCGTGACGACGGCCGTCCCGCGCCGTACTCGGGTCGCGCGCACGTGGGCGACAGGGAGCGTTATCCCGACGCCTCGGGCGTGACGGACGAATCGCTGAATCGCCGCGGGATCCTCGCCGCCGGTACGCGCAGCGCCAGCGTGCTCTCGATGGACGGGACGAGTGTCGCAGTCGCCCAGATGGCACGGCTCATCCTCGAGCAACGCAAGGCCCAGCTGAAGCCGGCGAAGTCGCGCGCGAAGACTGCGAACGGCGGCCTTAGTCATGGCCGCACGGCGGTTGAGCACGAGGCGGAACAGCAGGAATACGAGCACCCCCAGTGGCAGCCCCGCAAACTCGTTCCCACGCGAGAGGGTAAAGGACGGGTGGTGATGCCGCCGGTGGTGCCACGGCGCAGGCCATAGCGCCCGGCCGATTATCCACAATCCGTTGTCCGACATGATGGGCGCCCACGGGTCACGTAGACTCGTGGGATGCCTTTGAAGTCCACCGCCGGCAACCATGGCGAGGTCGCCAAGGGCCGCGGCTCGCCCATCAATCCCGAGGGCCGCTTCGAGATCCACAATCGCGAGGCGGTCGACGACGGCTGGTTCCAGCCGCCGCCCGAGGACGAGGACCGCCGGCCGAAGACCGTGATCGCAATCGAGCACGCGAAGAGCGTGATCTCGCGGCACGACTCGCCGGACGTCGGATTCGCGCAGTCGATCAATCCGTATCGCGGATGCGCGCATGGCTGCATATGGTGCTTCGCCCGTCCAAGTCACGCTTACTTAGGATTGTCTCCGGGCATTGACTTCGAGACACGCCTGAGCGCAAAGGTTAACGCTGCGGAAAAGCTCCAGGAAGAGATTTCGAAGCCGGGCTATGAATGCCAGCCGTTGACCATCGCGGTCAATACCGACGCCTATCAGCCGATTGAGAAGAAATATCGCATCACCCGCTCCATCCTCGAGATCTGCCACGAGACGAATCACCCGGTTTCGCTGATCACGAAGAACGCGCTGATCGAGCGCGACCTCGACCTCCTGGCGCCGATGGCCGCGAAGAGGCTGGTGAACGTGACGATCTCGATCACGACGCTGGACCAGAACATCACGCGCCACATGGAGCCGCGCACGAGCGCGCCGATGCGCAGGCTCCTGGCGGTGAAGCGCCTGTCGGAGGCTGGAATACCGGTCAACGTTAACGTCGCGCCGGTCATCCCTTTTCTCACCGACCACGAGCTCGAGAACATCATGGAAGCCGCCGCGCAGCATGGGGCGCGCAGCGCGTTCTACAACCTCGTGCGCCTGCCCTGGGAAGTGAAGGACATCTTCCGCGCGTGGCTCGAGGCGCACTTTCCCTTGAAGGCGGCGCACGTGATGTCGCGGATCCACGAGATGCGCGAGGGGCGGGATAACGACCCCAACTTCGGCACGCGCATGACGGGCACGGGCCTCTTCGCCGAGCTCCTGAGGCAGCGGTACGAGAAGGCGCTCCAGCGCTTCGAGCTCGACAAGCGGGAGGACGATTTCGAGCTCGACTGCACAATCTTCACGCGGCCGGAGAGGAACGGGCAACAGAGCCTCTTTTAGCTGCGCCGCAGCAAGAACATCCGGCCGGACTACGGGGTCCAACCGCTATAATTCGGGGCCTTCACCCTGCCCGGGACACGATCCTGGAGCGGGACCAAGCGCGCCCAGACTACCCGTTTCGAGGAGCCGAAATGTCCGCATTGCCCGTCTCGCTGGAAGACAAGTACACGCTTGCTTCCGGCCGCGTCTATCTCACCGGCACCCAGGCGCTCGTGCGCCTCGCCATGGTCCAGCGCGAGCGAGACCTCGCCGCGGGCCTCAATACCGGTGGGTTCATCTCGGGCTATCGCGGCTCCCCGCTCGGCGGATTCGACCAGGCGCTCTGGAAGGCGAAGAAGCACCTCGCCGATCACCACATCCACTTCACGCCCGGCGTGAACGAGGAGCTCGCGGCGACCGCCGTGTGGGGCTCGCAGCAGGTGGGACTCTTTCCCGGCGCCAAGTACGACGGCGTCTTCGCGATGTGGTACGGCAAGGGTCCGGGCGTCGATCGCTCGGGCGACGTCTTCAAGCACGCCAACGCGGCGGGCAGCAGCAAGCACGGCGGCGTGCTGTTGCTCGCCGGCGACGACCATGCGTGCAAGTCCTCGACGCTGCCGCACCAGAGCGAGCACGCGTTCGACGCGGCGATGATTCCCGTGCTTTATCCCACCGGCGTGCAGGAGATCATCGAGCTCGGGCAGCACGGTTTCGCGATGTCGCGCTACTCGGGCTGCTACGTCGCCTTCAAGGTGGTCTCCGAGACGGTCGATTCGTCGGCGTCGATCGTGGTCGATCCGTCGCTTCCGAAAATCCTGCTGCCGGAGGATTTCGTGCTGCCCGAGGGCGGCCTGAACATCCGCTGGCCCGACGCGCCGATGGAGCAGGAGTTGAGGCTCCAGCACGACAAGATCTACGCGGCGCTCGCCTATGCGCGCGTGAACAAGCTCAACCGCATCACGGTCGATTCGCCCCATGCGCGCCTGGGCATCATCGCCTCGGGCAAGAGCTATCTGGACGTGCTGCAGGCGCTGGAAGATCTCGGCATCGACGAGCGCCACGCCGCCGAGATCGGCATCCGCCTCTTCAAGGTCGCGATGCCCTGGCCGCTCGAGCCCAATGGAGTCCGCGAGTTCGCGCAGGGGCTCGAGGAGATCCTGGTCGTCGAGGAGAAGCGCCAGCTCATCGAGTACCAGATGAAGGAGCAGCTCTACAACTGGCGCCAGGACGTGCGCCCGCGCGTGATCGGCAAGTACGACGAGCAGGGCGAGTGGGAAGTGCACCGCGCCGAATGGCTGCTGCCCGCGGCCGGAGAGCTCACGCCCGCGATGATCGCGCGCGTGATCGCGAAGCGCATCGCGAAGTTCTACACGTCGCCCATCGTCGAGGCGCGGCTCAAGTTCATCGAGTCGAAGGAAGCGGAGCTCGCCCGCCCGCGCGCCAAGATCGCCCGCATCCCTTACTTCTGCTCCGGCTGCCCGCACAACACCTCGACCCGCGTGCCCGAGGGCTCGAAGGCGCTGGCGGGCATCGGCTGCCACTACATGGCGATCTGGGTGCGGCCCGACGAGACCATGACCTTCACGCAGATGGGCGGCGAGGGCGCGCCGTGGATCGGCATCCAGCCGTTCACCGAGACCAGGCACATCTTCGCGAACATCGGCGACGGGACCTATCACCACTCGGGGCTGCTCGCGATCCGCGCGGCGGTCGACGCGAAGGTGAACCTCACGTACAAGATCCTTTACAACGACGCGGTCGCCATGACTGGCGGGCAGCAGATCGAGGGCCTCACGGCGCCGGTGATCGCGCGCCAGGTCCTGGCCGAGGGGGTCAAGGAAGTCCGCATCGTGACCGACGACCCGTCGCGGTACGAGGGCGTCGACGTGCCCGCGGACGTGAAGCTGCATCATCGCGATGACCTGGATGAGGTCCAGCGCGAGCTGCGCGAGATCCCGGGCGTGACGGCGCTCATCTACGACCAGACGTGCGCGGCCGAGAAGCGGCGCCGCCGCAAGCGCGGCACATTCCCCGATCCGGCGAAGCGCGTCGTGATCAACGACCTCGTGTGCGAAGGCTGCGGCGACTGCAGCGTGAAGTCGAATTGCCTGTCGGTGGTGCCGCTCGAGACCGAGTTCGGCCGCAAGCGCGCGATCGACCAGAGCTCGTGCAACAAGGATTACTCGTGCGTGAAGGGCTTCTGCCCGAGCTTCGTGACGGTGGAGGGCGGGAAGCTCCGGAAGAAGAAGCCGGTCGCGAATGGCGCCGGCGCCGCGGAGACGGCCGCGCTGCCCGCGCCGCAGTTGCCGGTGCTCGACGAGCCCTACGGCATTCTCGTGACCGGCGTGGGCGGCACCGGTGTCGTGACGATCGGCGCGCTGCTGGGCATGGCGTCGCACCTCGAGGGCAAGGGCGTCGCGGTGCTCGACATGACCGGGCTCGCGCAGAAGGGCGGATCGGTCTACTCGCACATCCGCATCGCGCAGCGTCCCGACGACATCCACGCCGTTCGCATCGCTGCCGGCGAAGCCCGGGTCGTCCTGGGCTGCGACATGATCGTGGCGGCCTCCGACGAGGCGATCGCGAAGATGCAGGCGGGCCGCACGCGCGCGATCATCAACGGCGACGTGTCTCCCACCGGCGGCTTCACGAAGGATCCGGACCTGCAGATGCCGACCGCCGAGATGGCGGGCACCATTCGCGAGGCGTGCGGCGACGCGGCGGAATTCGTCGATGCGACGCGGATTGCCACGGCCCTCATGGGCGACTCGATCGCGACCAACCTCTTCATGGTGGGCTTCGCGTGGCAGCGCGGGCTCATCCCGCTCGCCGAGTCGTCGATCATCCAGGCGATCGAGCTCAATGGGGCGGCGGTCGAGTCCAACAGGAAGGCCTTCGAGTGGGGACGCCGCGCCGCGGTGGAGCCGGACTTCGTGCAACGGGCCGCGACGCCGCCCGAGGACCTGCGGCGCGATTCGCTGCGCCTCTCCGATGACCTCGATGAGCTCATCGCGCGCCGCCGCGCCTTCCTCGTCGATTACCAGAGCGAGAAATACGCCGCGCGCTACGAGACCTTCGTGGCGAAGGTGCGCGCGGTCGAGGCGACGCGGGCTCCGGAGTCGACCGCGCTGACCCAGGCGGTCGCGCGCTATCTCTTCAAGCTCATGGCCTACAAGGACGAATATGAGGTCGCGCGGCTGCACACGCACACCGGCTTCCTCGAGCGCATCGCGGGGATGTTCGAGGGCGACTACGAGGTGAAGCTGCACCTGGCGCCGCCGCTGTGGGTGAAGAACGATCCCGCGACCGGCGAGCCGCGCAAGCGCACTTACGGTCCGTGGATGTTCCGCGCGATGCGTGTGCTGGCCTCGCTGCGCGGCCTGCGCGGCTCGGTGCTCGACGTCTTCGGCTATACCCACGAGCGCCGTGTCGAGCGCGCCCTGGTGGGCGACTACGAGAAGGTCGTGAACGAGCTGCTCGACGGCCTCACGCCCGAGCGCCTCGCGCTCGCCGTCGATATCGCCTCGATCCCCGAGTTCATCCGCGGCTACGGCCCGGTGAAGATGCGCCACCTGAAGGACGCCAAGTCGCGCGAGGCCGCGCTGCTCGCCCAGTGGCGCTCGCCCGCCTCGGGCGCGAGCATTTCGCGCATCCCGATCAAGGCGGCCGCCTGATAAATCGGGGTCAGAGGTGATTTATCGGGATTTGAAACCCGGTCCTACCTGATGCCAGGAATCAGGCCCCACGTCCGCTTGCGGTACTCCGCGTAGCCGGCGTAGCGCTGGAGCAGCAGCTGCTCCTCGAAGCGCGCTTTGAGGAAGAGCAGGACGTAGAGCGCCGCGCCGGCAATGGCGACCGCGATCGCGGGCTTCCTCAGGAACAAGCCGATCACGACCAGCAGGATGCCCGTGTACATCGGGTGGCGCAGGTACGCGTAGATGCCGCGCTCGACGAGGTGTCCGCCGGCCTTCGGCTCGGGGGAGACCTGCATCACGCGGCCCATCGCGGCCAGTGCCGCGAAGACGATCGCCAGGGCGACCGCGCAAAGCGCCAGGCCGATCCAGCCGACCCCCGGTGGCAGCGACCACGCCACGCGATCGTCGAGAAAGAACACCGCCGCGTAGATCGCGATGAGCAGGAACTGCAGCACCACGTACACCTGGCTGCGTCGTGTCGATTGCGTCGTCATCTCCGGCAAGGAACAGGCCTCCGCTAGCGCCCCCGCACGTGCCCCGAGAACCGCAGCGAGTATCCGCCCTCACGCAGCGAGAGCGTGCCTGGCGCGCCGAAGGGGAGCGTCACCTTCCGCGACACGTGGCCGAACGGCAGCCCCGTGAGCACCGGAATCGGCAGCCATGAGCGCAGCGTCTCGATCACCTCGTCCATCGAGTACGGATAACGGATCGGGTTCGTCGGCACGCAGTCGGAGAAATCGCCGAGCAGCACCGCCGATTGCCGCTGCAGCACGCCGGCGTGATAGAGCTGCAGGAAGAGGCGCTCCACCGCATAGGGCTCCTCGGCGATCTCCTCGACGTAGAGGATCCCGCCCTCGATCGCCGGAAAGTAAGGCGTCCCCACGAGGTGCGCCAGCAAGGACAGGTTCCCGCCCCAGAGCGTCCCGTCGAGCCGCCGCTCGCCGTAGTGGTGCTCGCACACGAGGTCGTCGATGCGATGCTCGGGCCGCGCGAGCGTCATCCAGAAATGCTGCTCCATGAAGTTGTCGGGCTCGGGCTTGCCGAAGTCTGGGCCGAGCAGGGGACCGTGGAACGTGACCAGGTTCGCGCACGCATAAGCCGCCATGTTGAAGGCGGTGAAATCGCTGAACCCCACGAACGCCTTGCCGCTCGCGGCGACGCGATTCCAGTCGATGCGCGGAAGCAGCCGCGTGATGCCGTAGCCGCCGCGCGCCGCGATGATGAGATCGACCTCGGGCAAGTCGACGAGCCCGTGCAGCACGCCGAGGCGTTCCTCGTCGGTCCCCGCGAAATAGCGCCAGGCATGCAGCACGCCTTCGGGCACGACGACGCGATGGCCCAGGTCCTTCAGGTGCGCCACGGCCTGCGCGAGCTGCACCTCGTCCGTGCGGCCCGCGGGAGCGCACACGCCGATCGTCGCCGGTTCGCCCACGGCGCGGGGCACGCGGGCCGGGCTCAAGCGCGCTTTTCCAGTTCCTGGGCGTCGACGACCGCCAGGGCCGTCATGTTCACGATGCGCCGCACCGTGGCATTGGGCGTGAGGATGTGCACCGGCCGCGCGGCCCCGAGCAGGATCGGCCCCACGGTGATGCCGGCGCCGCCGACGACCTTCAGCAGGTTGAACGAGATGTTGGCCGCGTCGAGCGACGGCATGATGAGCAGGTTGGCATCGCCCTGCAGGCGCGAGTTCGGGAACGCTTCCTTGCGCACCTCCTCGGAGAGCGCCGCGTCGCCGTGCATCTCGCCTTCGACCTCGAGGTCGGGCCGCTTGGCGCGCAGCATCTCCAGCGCCGTGCGCATCTTGACCGCGGAAGGCGCGTCGCTCGTGCCGAAGCTCGAGTGCGAGAGGAAGGCGATCTTGGGCGCGAGGCCGAAGCGCCGGATCTCGTCGGACGCGAGCTCCGCCATCTCCACCAGTTGCTCGGGCGTGGGATCCGGGTGCACGTACGTGTCGCAGATGAAGACCGTGCGCTTGGGCAGCATCAGCACGTTCATCGCGTAGTAGTCCTGGGCGCCGCGCCGCCGCCCGATCACCTGGTCGATGAAGGGCAGGTGCCCGCGGTGCGTGCCGATCATCCCGCAGATCATGCCGTCGGCCTCGCCCTTGCGGACCATCATCGCGCCGATGAGCGAAAGCCGCCGCCGCATCTCGAGCTTCGCGTAGGGAATGGAAACGCCCCGGCGCTGCATGATGTTGTAGTACTCGGTCCAGTACTCGCGGAAGCGCGGATCGTCCTCGGGATTCACGAGCTCGAAGTGCTCGCCCGCGCGGATCCGCAATCCATAGCGCTCGATGCGCCGCTCCAGCACCGAGGGGCGCCCGACGATGATCGGCTTGGCGAGCCCCTCGTCCACGATCACCTGCACCGCGCGCAGCACGCGCTCGTTCTCGCCCTCGGTGTAGACGATGCGCTTCGGGTTCGCCTTCGCCGCGCTGAACACGGGCTTCATGATGAGGCCCGAGTGGTACACGAACTCGTCCAGGCGCTGGAGATAAGCCGGCCAGTCGCGGATCGGGTCGGTCGCGACGCCGCTCTCCATCGCCGCCCTGGCCACCGCCGGCGCGATCTTCACGATGAGCCGCGGATCGAACGGCCGCGGGATCAGGTACTCCGGGCCGAAGCTGAGGTTTTCGTTCCCGTAAGCCTGGGCCACGATGTCCGACTGCTCGGCGAGCGCGAGATCGGCGATGGCGTGGACCGCCGCGAGCTTCATCGGCTCGTTGATGCACACCGCGCCCACGTCGAGCGCGCCGCGGAAGATGAACGGGAAGCAGAGGACGTTGTTCACCTGGTTCGGATAATCCGAGCGGCCCGTCGCGATCACCGCATCGTCGCGAACCTCGCGGATCTCCTCGGGCAGGATCTCCGGCGTCGGGTTGGCGAGCGCGAGGATGAGCGGGCGCGGCGCCATCTGCTTGACCATGTCCTTCTTGAGCACGCCGCCGGCGGAGAGCCCCAGGAAGACGTCGGCGCCGGCGATCACCTCACCCAGCTTGCGCGCCTCGGTCTTGCGCGCGTAGCGGGCCTTGTTGTCGTCCATCTCCTCCTTGCGGCCGGAATAGACGACGCCCTTGATGTCCGTGACCCAGATGTTCTCCATCTTCATGCCGAGGGCCACCAGCATGTCCAGGCACGCGAGCGCCGCGGCCCCGGCGCCCGACACGACGAGCTTCACCTTCGCGATGTCCTTGCCCACGACGCGCAGCCCGTTCACGACCGCCGCGCCCACGATGATCGCGGTGCCGTGCTGGTCGTCGTGGAAGACGGGGATCTTCATGCGGTCGCGCAGCTGCCGCTCGATGTAGAAGCACTCGGGCGCCTTGATGTCCTCGAGGTTGATGCCGCCGAACGTGGGCTCGAGGGCCGCGATGATGTCGACCAGCTTGTCCGGGTCCTTCTCGGCGAGCTCGATGTCGAACACGTTGATGCCGGCGAACTTCTTGAAGAGGACGGCCTTGCCCTCCATCACGGGCTTGGCGGCGAGCGGGCCGATGTTGCCGAGACCCAGCACCGCGGTGCCGTTGGTCACCACGGCCACCAGGTTGCCGCGCACCGTGAGCTCGCGTGCGAGCTTCGCCTCCTCGACGATCGCGAGGCACACCTCTGCCACGCCCGGCGTGTACGCCAGTGCCAGATCCCTTTGGGTAATCAGGGACTTGGTCGCGGCGACCTCGATCTTCCCGGGAACGGGGTTGCGGTGATAGTCGAGGGCGTTCTTGCGCAGGTCGTCGTGCATCGGGGTAAAGCCTTGAGGGGAAAGTGCTTTTTCTTCGGGCAGACAGTTTACCACCGCGCGCCGGCGCCCCTTTTGTGCGCTATCAGGTTGCCGCGACTCGCCGCGCCACGTACGCTCGGGCCGTGAGCTCCAACGCACCTCACGGCCAGTTCCGGCTCATGCGGGAGCGCCGTTTCGCGCCGCTTTTCTGGACGCAGTTTCTCGGCGCGGCCAACGACAGCCTCTTCAAGTTCGCCTTCACGCTGCTCGCGACTTATCACGCGGCCGACTGGGGCGGCGTGGATCCCGCGACGGCGGGTTTCATGATCGGCGGCATCTTCATCGTGCCGTTCCTCCTCTTCTCCGCCACGGCCGGCCAGCTCGCGGACAAGTTCGACAAGTCGTCGATCATGCGGCGGGTCAAGGAATTGGAGATCGCGATCATGGTGCTCGCCGCCATCGGCTTCGCGCTCCATGCGGCGTGGCTGCTTTATCTCTGCGTATTCCTGATGGGCACGCATTCGACGATCTTCGGGCCGGCGAAGTACGCGTACCTGCCCCAGCACCTGGACGAGCGCGAGCTCACGGGCGGCAACGGTCTCGTCGAGATGGGCACGTTCGTCTCGATCCTGGGGGGCACCATCGCCGGCGGCATGCTCGCAGCGTCGGGCTCGAGCGCCACGATGACGGTGCCCATCGCGTGCCTGGCCATTGCCCTCATCGGCCGGATCTGCGCGCAGTTCGTGCCCCCGACGCCGCCCGTCGATCCGGACCTGCGCATCAACCGCAACCCGGTGAGCGAGACGGTCAAGAACCTGAAGCTCGCGCGCCCCTATCCCGCGGTCTTCAACTCGCTGCTCGGGATCTCGTGGCTGTGGTTCTTCGGGTCGATCTTCCTGACCTCGTTCACGCCCTTCGCCCACCAGGTGCTGGGCGGCGACGAGAACGTGGTGACGCTGCTCCTCGCGACCTTCTCGATCGGCATCGGCGTGGGCTCCGTCGCGTGCGAGAAGCTCTCGGGGCGCAAGGTCGAGATCGGACTCGTCCCCTTCGGCTCCATCGGCATGACGTTGTTCGCCGTGGACCTGTGGCTGGCGAGCCGCGGCGCGCACCCGACCACGACACTGGGCGTCGCCGAGTTCATCCGCGAGCCCGGCAGCTGGCGCGTGATGGCGGACCTTTTCCTCCTGGCCTTCTTCGGCGGCCTCTATTCGGTGCCGCTCTACGCGCTCATCCAGAGCCGGTCCAACCCGTCGCACCGCGCGCGCATCATCGCGGCGAACAACATCCTCAACGCGATGTTCATGGTGGTCGCCTCGCTCATGGCGGTGGCGCTCCTCAAGTCCGGGCTCACGCTGCCGCAGGTCTATCTCGTCGTGGGCCTCATGAACGCGGTGGTCGCCGGCTACATCTACACGCTGGTGCCCGAGTTCCTCATGCGCTTCCTCTGCTGGATGCTCATCCACTCGGTGTATCGCCTCGAGAAGCGCGGCCTCGAGAACATCCCGGAGAAGGGCCCGGCGGTGCTCGTGTGCAACCACGTGAGCTTCGTCGACCCGCTGGTGATCCTCGCCGCCAGCCCGCGCCCCATCCGCTTCGTGATGGACCACAACATCTTCAAGACGCCGATCCTCTCGTTCATCTTCCGTACGGGCAAGGCGATCCCGATCGCGCCGGCCAAGGTGGACGAGCGCCTCATGAACGCGGCGTTCGACGAGGTGGCGCAGGCCCTCGAGCGTGGCGAGCTCGTCTGCATCTTTCCCGAGGGGCGCATCACCGACACGGGCGAGCTCTACCCCTTCCGCCCCGGCATCCGCCGCATCGTCGAGCGCACCCCGGTGCCCGTGATTCCGCTGGCCTTGAAGGGACTCTGGGGCAGCTTCTTCAGCCGCCGCCACGGGCGCGCGATGTCGAACCTGCGCGCGCTCTCGCCCTTGCGGCGTATCGCGCTCGTGGGCTCCCGATCCATGGAGCCCGTGACCGTGTCGCCGGAAGGACTGCGGACGCGCGTCCAGGAATTACTGACGGAGGTCGCATGAAGTGGCTGGGACTCGTGATCGGCGTGGGCCTTGGGCTGGCGCTCAGCGGGCAAAGCGGCGACAGTGTCTTCGTGCTCGGTGTCCTCGGCTTCGTCGCCGGGCTCGTCTACGACCTCGTTCACGCCTCGAATGCGAAGGGGAAGTTGAACGCGCGCCTCGATGAGCTCGAACGGACCGTCTCACAGCTCTCGATGCGGTTTGCGGCGACGGAGCGGCGCGGCCCAGTCGCGCCGGCGCAGCCGGAGGTCACGCCGATCCGGGCTGCGGCTCCCGTTCCTGTCGCCGTGCCTCCACCCGTCGCAGCGGCGCCCGAAATCACGGCACCGCAGCCACCGCACCACGAATCCGCTCCGCCGAACTTCATCGTCGCGTGGCTCACCGGCGGTAACACCATCGCGCGCGTGGGCCTCCTGATCCTCTTCTTCGGTCTCGCCTTCCTCCTCAAGTTCGCGGTCGACCACAGCATGGTGCCGCCGGAGTTGCGCGTCGGCGGCGTGGCGCTCACCGGCATCGCGCTCCTCGTCGGCGGATGGCGCTTGCGTGGGCATCGCCCGGGATACGCGTTGGGCCTGCAGGGCGGCGGCGTCGCGGTGCTCTACCTCGTCACCTTCGCCGCGCTCCGCCTCTACCACCTGATCCCGCCGGCCGCGGCGTTCTTCCTGCTGGCGGCCATCGCCGTCTTCTCCGCCATCCTCGCGATCGCCGAGGACGCGCTGGTGCTCGCGGTCTTCGGCACCGGCGGCGGCTTCCTCGCACCGATCCTCGCCTCGACGGGCGAGGGCAGCCACGTGGCGCTCTTCTCGTATTACCTCGTGTTGAACCTGGGCATCGCCATCGTGGCGCTGCGCAAGTCGTGGCGCTCGCTCAACATCATGGGCTTCGCGTTCACGTTCTTCATCGGGCTCGCGTGGGGATACAAGTTCTACAAGCCCGAGTTCCTTGCGACCACGGAGCCCTTCCTCATCGCGTTCTTCCTGCTCTACGTGGCGATCGCGATCCTCCACGCGCGGCGCGATGCGCCCGATGCGCGCCGCGTGGTCGACGGAACCATCGTCTTCGGCGTGCCGCTGGGCGCCTTCGGGCTGCAAGCGGCGTTGATGCAGGGCACGGAGTTCGGCCTCGCCTTCTCGTGCGTGGGCGCCGCGGCGATGTACCTGGCACTGGCCGCGATCCTCAAGCGCAGCGGCCGCGAGCGTCATCTCGACCTCGCCGAATGCTTCCTCGCGCTTGGCGTGGTCTTCGCGACCCTCGCCATCCCGTTCGCGCTCGACGCCCGCTGGACCTCGGCGTTCTGGGGCCTCGAGGGTGCGGCGATCGCGTGGGTCGGCGTGCGCCAGCGCCGGCGCGTCGCCACGGGCTTCGGGCTCACCCTCCAGCTCGCCGCCGGCGCCGCGTTCTACCTGGGCTACACGCACCTGGCACCGGGCTTCCCGTGGATCGACGCGACGTTCCTCGGCGCGCTTCTCCTCGCGCTCGCCGGCCTCGTGACGTCACGCGTCATGGGCCGCCAGCGGGCCTTCCCGTCCGCCGCCCAGCTCGCCGGCCCGTACTTCGTCCTCGGCATCTGCTGGTGGCTCTTCGCGGCGCACCACGACATCCAGGCGTTCATGCCGGAGCCATACCGCGTGACGTCATACGTGATCCTCTTCGCGGCGACCGTGGTGCCGTTCTCGCTGTTGTCGACGCGCATCGGATGGGTCGAGGCGCGCTGGCCGGCCTATGCGCTCCTGCCCGCGCTGCTGCAGGCCTTCGCGCTCGCGGTCATCGCCAGGGACCACCCGTTCGCCCACGCCGGGTGGGCGGCGTGGATCTGCGCCTTCGCGGTGCTGGCGTGGTCGCTGCATCGCCACGAGGGCCAGATGGCGCGCCCCTACCGCGACCTCGTGCACGCGCTCTCGGCGCTGCTCGTGGCGGCCGTGGGCGCGATGGAGCTGCATTGGCTCGCGGCCACCTACGCCGCGCCGCACAGCGCGTGGACCATCGCCTCGTACGCGGTCGCACCCTGCATCGTGCTGCTCGCGATCGCCGCGCGCGCCATGGACGCGAGGTGGCCGGTGAAGGGCAACGAGAGTGCCTACCGGGTGGGAGCCGCCGCGGCCTTCATCGTGGCGCTCATCGCGTGGAGCCTCGTCGCCAACGTCACGCACGACGGGCGCAGCGATCCGCTCCCATACCTGCCGCTCGTCAACGCGCTCGACCTGGCGCATGGGCTCGCCATCCTCGCCGTGACGTCATGCGTCATGGCCTGGCGCCGCACCGGCGTCGCACCGCCGCGGGATTACGCGAAGCCCGCCATCGCCATCGCCGGCGTCGTGGCCTTCGTGTGGTTGAACGCCATCCTCTTGCGCACGATCCATCACTACGCCGATGTGCCGTACGTCCCCGGACCCATGCTGGAGTCGAAGCTCGTGCAGGCCGCGCTCTCCATCTTCTGGACGGTGCTGGCGCTGGCCCTCATGCTCTACGCCACCCGCAGGTCGCAGCGCCCGATGTGGGTCGTGGGCGGCGCGCTCATGGCGGTGGTCGTGGTGAAGCTCTTCGTCCTCGACCTCTCGCACGTGACGGGCGTGGAGCGCATCGTCTCTTTCATCGCCGTGGGATTGCTCATGCTACTGGTCGGATACCTGGCGCCGGTGCCGCCGCGCATCATCGAGGCGGAAGACGAGGTGCCCGCATGAATCGGCTTCTTTGCTTGGCCCTCGTGGCGGCGCTGCCGGCGCTCGCGCAGGGCGTCGATGACTTCAAGGACAAGGCGCAGATCACGACCGCCGAGGAGGACGCGCTGCAGCGCCTGGTGCTGCCGGCGGAGGTGTATCGCGACACGCGTCCAGACCTCGCCGACGTTCGCGTCTTCAACGGCAACGGCGAGGCCGTGCCGATCGCCCTCGGCACCGAGCCCGAGCGGGCGCGCGAGGTGCCGATGTCCGGCGTGCTGCCCCAATTCCCCGTGACGTCACTCGACATCGCGCCCGAGCACGTCGGCGTGAAGGTGAGGCTTTCCGACGGCACGTTGGTCGAGACCCGCCGCGCGCCCGCGAGGACACAGACCGTCAAGGCTTACCTCATCGATGCGAGCGCCGTGAAGCTCCCCATGCGCGCGCTCGTGCTGGATTGGGATCCGGCGAACGGCAGCGAGGTCGTGCGCGTGAAGCTCGAGGGGAGCAGCGACCTGCGCACGTGGCATGCGCTGCCGGTCGCGCCCGTCTCCATCGTGCACCTGGAGCAGGGCGGCCGCACGCTCGAGCAGCCGCGCATTCCGCTCGGCCGCCTGCAGGAGAAATACCTGCGCCTCACGTGGGACGGGCCCGGGACGCTCCGCCTGCGCTCGGTGCGCGCCGAGTTCGAGGAGCGGCTGAAGCCCCCCGAGCGCATGACGTCACGCGTCACGGGCCAGCGCGGCGACAAGCCCGGCGAGATCGTCTACGACCTGGGCGCGCGCTATCCCGTCGAGGCGCTGCGCCTGCTGCCCCAGGAGCGCAACAGCGTGATCCCCGTCGCCTTCGCGATCGAGGACACGCGCTCGGGTACGCGCCCCACGGTCGCGAACGGCGTGTTCTACAGCCTCACGCGCAACGGCTCGGTGATCGAGTCCCCGCCGCTCGAGATCGGACGCCGCTCGGCGCGGCGCTGGATCGCGCGCATCGACCCGGAGAGCGGCGCCGTGGGCCAGGTGCTGCCCGAGCTCGAGGTGCAATGGCGGCCCGCGCAGTTGATCTTCGTCGCGCGGGGCGACGGGCCCTTCACGCTCGCCTTCGGGGACGCCCAGGCGCACTCCGCCTACTCGAGCCCGGCCACGCTCATTCCGTCCTACGAGCCCCATGGCGAGGACGTGCTGCCGCTCGCGAAATTGGGCGGCATCGAGCGCAGCGCCCGGGCGGATCGTTATCCGGAGTGGCTGGCGGGAGTGCCGCCCCGGCGCTTCGCGCTCTGGACGATCCTCATCGCGGCGGTCGCGGCACTCGCTTTCATGGCGTGGCGGTTGCGGGGTGCCTTCGTGCCGGAGAAGCACGAGGAGTGATGGAAGTATGATGCGGGCTCAGCATTCAAGGAGGCCGCGCCATGCGCATTCTCGTGGTCGGAGCCAGCGGAACGATCGGCCGCGCCGTGGCGGATGCGCTCTCGAAGAGCAACGAGGTCATCCGCGCGAGCTCGAAGACCTCGCCCACCAAGGTCGACATCGCGAATCCCAACAGCATCCACGGCATGTACCGGGCGCTGGGACGCGTGGACCACGTCGTGTGCTGCGCGGGCAACGCCAAGTTCGCGCCGCTCGACCAGCTCACCGAGGACGACTTCGAGTTCTGCCTGCACCACAAGCTCATGGGGCAGGTGAACCTCATCCGGCTGGGGTTCGATCACGTGAACGACGGCGGATCGTTCACCGTGACCTCGGGCATCCTGTCGCACACGCCGATGCAGGGCGGTGCCGCGATCAGCCTCGTGAACGCGGGGCTCGAGGGCTTCGTGCGCGGCGCGGCCCTCGAGGCGCCACGCGGCATTCGCGTGAACGCCGTGAGCCCGCCCTGGGTCACGGAGACGCTCATCGCCTTCAAGATGGATCCGTCGGCCGGCGTGCCGGCGGCGCAGGTCGCGAAGACTTACGTGAAGGCGGTGGAGGGCGAGGACACCGGGCAGACGTTCGCGGTGAAGTAGCGGGCGGGTTCGAGACTCCGCTTCAGCCGCCCTGGTCGAGCCGGTAATGGAACCGGTCCGTGCGCAGGAACGTACGTCTCGATTCGATCGGCACGTCGTGGAAAGTGAAAGCGACGCGCCGCGCGCCTAGCACCGGGCTTCCCTTGGGCATCGAGAAGAGTGCCGCGATGTCTCGAGGCGCACGATCGGCCTTCATCGTGTCGCGCGTACGCACGACCGTGATGCCGTACAGGGCCTGGTACGCGGCATAGAGCGTCTGCCCGGCCTCGGTGAGGCGGCGCTCGGTGAGGCCGGGGAAGAGCTTCTCCGGCACCGCGATATCCGACACCTGCACCACCGTCGAGTCCATGCGCAGCACGTTCCTCAGCCGGTAGATCCTCCGTTCCGCCTTCGAGTCGCCCAGGTTCAGCTCGTGCGCGAGGCGGCTGTCGGCCGAATCGCGCGCGAAGGCGACCAGCTCGCTCCTCGGCAGCTCGCGCGGCCCGGCGTCGGGATGCAGGTGGAAGAACTGGTAGACGCTGTCCTGGGTGCCGCGAGACGCGACGAACGTGCCGCGTCCCTGGATTCGGTCGAGCACGGCCGCGTCCACGAGCTCGCGCACCGCCGCGCGGATCGTGCTGATGCTCACGCCGAACTGCGCGGCGAGCGCCGGCTCGCCGGGCAACGCCACGCCCGGCGCCCATTCCCCGCGGCTGATGCGAGCGATGAGGCGCTCCTTGACCTGCTGGTAGAGGGGGCGCTCCCCGCTCCACGCGGGCGCGCGATCGACGTGGGTCGCCATGCGGGGGAAAGATATCACGCCGAGGCCGGGGCGCGGCGCATGTTATGCTGCACCCATACGACTCATTCGAATGACAAGCAGATCCCGGAGAGAGCCCCCATGAAGACGCTTCATTCCATTGCCTGCGCCGCCCTCTCGGCGCTCATGCTGCACGCCGGCGGCGCGGCCGCGGACAAATGGCCCGACCGGCCCGTGACCATCGTCGTCCCGTATTCGGCGGGCGGGGGCGTGGATCCCGTGGCGCGGCTGGTCGCGGAGAAGCTCACGCAGCGCCTGGGCCAGGCGTTCATCGTCGAGAACAAGCCCGGCGCCTCGGGAATGATCGGGACGACGTTCGTCGCGCGCGCCAGGCCCGACGGCTACACGCTGCTCATGTCGGCTTCCGACGTGATCGCGATCAATCCCCACCTGTACAAGAACATGACCTACGACCCCAGGGTGGACCTTGCGCCCATCACCGAGGTCGTGAGCCTGCCGTTCCTGCTGGTCACGGCATCGTCCTTCCCGGCCCATACGCTCAAGGACCTGGTGGACATGGCGAAGAAGACGCCGGGCAAGTACGCCTTCGCGTCGGGCGGGACCGGATCGCTGCAGCACCTCGCCGCCGAAATGCTGATGAGCACCACCGGCATCAATCTCATCCACGTGCCGTACAAGGGTGTGGTTCCCGCCATGAACGACCTGCTGGGCGGCCAGGTGCCGGTGCTCTTCGCGGGCTTTCCCACGGCGATCCAGCACGTGCGCACTGGAAAGATCCATGCGCTGGGCGTGACGAGCGCGAAGCGGATGGAGCAGGCGAAGGACATCCCGACGATTGCCGAGCAGGGCTACCCGGGCTTCGAGGTGACGCAATGGTTCGGCTTCTTCGCGCCGGCGAAGACGCCGCCGGAGATCGTCGAGCGGCTCTATCATGAGACCGCCGCGGTGCTCGCGTCGCCCGACATGCGCGAGCGCCTCGTCGCGCAGGGCGCCGATCCCGTGGGCAGCTCGCCGGCGGAGTTCAAGGCCTTCACCGCGAAGGAATCCGCGAAGTTCGGCAAGATCGTGCAGGACGCGCACGTGAAGATCGATTGACCGGAAGCCCAGCGATGGCGACGAGGAGGATGCAGGTTGCGGTGGACAAGCGGCCGACCGGGTCGCTCGCCGCCGACGTGATCGTGGTCGGCGGCGGCGCGGCGGGTGTCGCGGCCGCGGTGACCGCCGCCCGGCGCGGGCTGAAGGTGCTCGTCCTCGAGCGTTACGGCTTCTGCGGCGGCGGTGCGGTGGCCGGTCTCTCGGGGACGATCTGCGGGCTCTATGCCGCCTCGGAGCGCGACGATGCGAGGCCGGAGAAGGTGGTCTTCGGCTTCGTCGACGAGTTCATCGCGGCCATGGAGTCGCGCGGCGGGCTCACGGGCCCGGTCCGCTACGGCCGCACGTTCACCCGCGTGCACGACCCCCTCGTGTGGCGGGAGACGGCCGATGCGTTGCTCGCCGAAGCGGGCGCCGGCATCCTCTTCCACGCGCTCGTGACGGGCGTGCTCATGGACGGCGGTGAGCGCGTCGAGGGCGTGCAGGTCACGACGAAGGAGGGCCGCTTCGACGTGCGTGCCGGGCTCGTGATCGACGCGAGCGGGGATGCGGACGTCGTCGCGATGGCCGGGCTCGACTTCACCGTGGGCGATGACGGCAACGTCCAGAACCCCACGATGATCTTTCGCATGCTGGGCGTCGATGTCGGCGAGTTCATGCGCGTGCACGGGCCCGACACGATCCTGGGACCGGACATTTCCGCGCTGATGGCCCGGCTCGACGGCCATGGCTACAAGCTGCCGCGCAAGAAGGTCTTCCTGTTTCCGACGCCGCGGCCGGGCGAGCTTCTCTGCAACGCCACGCGGGTCGTGGGCAGCGACGGACGCGAGCTCAACCCGCTCGTCGCGCGCGACTTCACCGAGGCGGAGATCGAAGGTCGCAAGCAGGTGCGCGAGTACGTGCGCTTCTTCAAGCAGCATATCGCCGGCTGCAAGGACGCATTCCTGAACGACACCGGCGTGCAGGTCGGCGTGCGCGAGACGCGGCAGGTGCGCGGCCTTGCGACGCTGAGCAACGAAGACGTGGTGAGCGCACGCAAGTTCGCGACGGCGATCGCACGCTCGCCGTGGCCCATCGAGATGCATACCGGCGACAAGCCCCGGCTTGTGTGGCTGTACGAGGATTACTACGAGGTACCGTACGAGTGCTTCGTGCCGGTGCGCGGGGAGGGCCTGCTGACCGCGGGACGCTGCTTGTCCGCGCAGCACGAGGCCATGGCCTCGGCGCGCGTGACCGCGCAATGCTTCAGCTACGGCCATGCCATCGGCCTCGCGGCGGCGCTCTGCGTCCAGGAAGGCGTGGCGCCGCGCCGGCTCGACGGCAAGGCGTTGCGGGAAGAGCTGAAGCGCTCGGGAGCGGCGCTTGATTAGGAACGAGCTGGCGAGCCTCCTCGCCGATGCACGCGTGACGTCATGCCGCACGCAAGTCGTCACGAAGAAGATGCAGGACGTGCAATGGAACCCGCGCACGAAGTGGAGCGAGAAGAACGTCCTGCTCGCGATCCTGGAAACGGACGTGGGCGCCATGGGCGTGGGCGAAGCTTATTGCGACGGCGGTTCGCCCGCGTCCATCGTCGATATCATCGAGCAGGACTTCGCACCCATCGCGGTCGGCAGCTCGCCCACGCGCATCGCGGAGACCTGGAGCCGCATGGCGGACACGACCGTCGTGAGCAATCGCGGTGGCGCGGCCCAGGCGGCGATCAGCGCGATCGATATCGCGCTCTGGGACCTGGCCGGAAAGGTCCTCGGTTTGCCCACGTGGCGCTTGCTCGGAGGCCACAGCGACCGCGTCGCCGCTTACGCGAGCGGCGGCCTCTATGGCCAGGGCAAGACGCCGGCGCACCTCGCCGACGAGATGCTGGGATACGTCCGCCAGGGTTTCAAGGCCGTGAAGATCAAGGTTGCGGGCGCGACCCTTCGGGAGGACGTGGCGCGCGTGGCCGCCGTGCGCGACGCCATCGGTCCCGACGTCCGGCTCATGGTCGATGCGCTCTACGCGTTGTCGGTGCCCGATGCGATCCGCATGGCTCGTGCGATCGCTCCTTACGATATTCATTTCTTCGAGGCGCCGGTCGATCGCCTCGATGTCGCCGGCCTTGCGCGTGTCGCGCGGAAAAGCCCCATGCCGGTCGCGGGCAATGAGTTCGCGCGGGGCGTCGACGAATTCAGGAACCTGCTCGTGCACGATGCCGTCTCGATCGTGCACCAGGACGCGATCCTGTGCGGGGGCATCAGCGAGGCGATGCGGATCGCGGCGCTCTCACAGGCGTTTCACCGCCCGGTCTCGTTTCATGCGGCCTCGTCGGCGGTGTGCTTCGCCGCGAATCTCCAGGTGGCCGCGGCGGTCCCGAATGCGGAATCGATCGAATACCACATGATTCACCAGGTGCTGTTCGATCGCGTGCCGGCGGATTCCTTCCGGATGGAGGACGGCGAGGTCGTGCTGTCGACCGAGCCGGGACTCGGGATCCGGTCCGAGGGGCTTGCGGCCCCGGGATAAGCGTCGCCGCCGCGACGGTCATGCCAGCCCACCGCGGCGACATGACCCAGCGACATTCCTGCTATCCGATTTTTGCAGTATGGGCCGTCCGCGCGTTGCACGACACTACGGCAACCCTCCGGAGACGCACATGTCACGCGCCCATCGCGCCCTGCTCTCGATAATCGTCGCAATCGCCGCCGCTGCGCACGGATTCGCCGCCGCCGCGAATGCCTACCCCTCGAAGCCCATCAAGCTGCTCGTCGGCTTCGCGCCCGGCGGCTCGACCGACATCGTGGCGCGGCTGCTGGCGAGCGACCTTTCGACGGAGCTGGGCCAGCCCGTCATCGTCGAGAACCGTTCCGGGGCGGGCGGCCGGATCGCCGTGGACGCCGCCGCCAAGTCGGCCGGCGACGGCTATACCCTGCTCATGGGAACCGCGGGCACCGTGGTGCAGCTCGCGACCGGCGAAAAGCTGCCGTTCGACCTGTTCAGGGATTTCGTGACGGTCGTGCGCGTCGCGGAGAATCCGCACGTGCTCGTCGTCGCATCGTCGATTCCCGCGAAGACGGCGTCCGGGCTCGCGGCGCTCGCGCGCAGCGGCGACATGTCGTATGCGTCAGCCGGCGAGTTTACGTCGCTTCACATCGCCGGCGCGCTCTTCGGAGTCGTGGCCCACGCGAGGCTCGTCCACGTGCCGTACAAGAGCGGCGGTCCGGCGCTGACGGACCTGCTCGCGGGACGCGTGCAGATGATGTTCGGCGACCTCCCGACCGTTCTGCCCTACGTGAAGAGCGGGGGCCTGCGCGCGATCGCGGTGACCGGGGAGCAGCGCTCGCCGCTGATGCCGGGCGTGCCGACCATGGCCGAAGCGGGATACGGCAGCGTCGACACCAGCTCCTGGTTCGGAATCATGGCGCCCGCGGCGACGCCGCCGGAAATCGTCGAGATGCTCAACCTCCGGATCAACCGGATTCTCGGGCGCGAAGCGGTCCGCGCGAGGTTCACCGAGCTCGGGCTCACGCCGATCGGAGGCACGCCGGCGGACTTCGCGCGGTTCCTTCGCGGCAACGTCGAATTCTGGAAACACGCCGTGGAAATGACCGGCACAACGCTCCGATAAGACGAATGAACGACATGAACGCAAGCGTCGCTTTCGACGCGGTCCGCGCGAACGCCGATGAACGTATCCGCGACGTGACGGCGAAGGTCGCCGCCTTCACGATCGGCCTGGACAACAAGGGCTACAAGAACTGGGAGTTCGCGCCGGTCATCAACGGGTTGATCGCGCTGGGAGAGGACGAGCACTTGCGGGCGGCGCGGCGCATCGTCGACCTGGGCGTCGCGCTGCAGAACAGCGAAGGCCAGCTCGCCTTCGGCCTGAACATCGTCCAGGGCGAGGCGGGCAACGCGGTGGAGCGCTGGACGGGCGCGAAGACGATCACCGGGACGGTCCACTCGTCCTCGTATGGACCCGGCACGTTGTACTTCCATCGGCGGCTCGACGACCCGCGTTACCTCGATGCCGCGCGGCGCCAATACGAGTACGTGAAGACCGTGCGGCGATCGCGGGATGGCGGGATCGTGCACCGCGAGGAAACGACGGAACTGTGGGTGGACACCGTGTATTTCACCGTTCCTTTCCTGGCCCAGTATGCGATGGCGGCGGGTTCACCCGAGGCAGCCGACGAGGCGAGACGGCAGATCCGCGTTCACACGGAGCGTTTGCGCGACGCGCGCACCGGGCTCTTCAGGCACATCTGGTGCGAGACCCCCGACCATTTTCCGCAGAGCACGTTCTGGTCGAGAGGTCAGGGGTGGATCGCCGCAAGCCTCGTCGACGCGTTCGAGGCGTTTCCGGCCGGCCACGAGGGGCGCGGCGAGGCCGCTGCGATTCTCGAGCGGATGGCGGGCGCATTGCTCGAGCGCCAGGACGCGAGCGGGTTCTGGCACAACGTCATCGACGACCCGCGCGCGGCGCTCGAGGCTTCCGGTACCGCGCTCTGCGTGTATTCGCTGCGCAAGGCCCTCGACCTCGGCATGCTCGAGGGCGAAGGGTATGCGCAATCCGCGCGGCGCGGGATGCTCGCGCTCCTCGAGGCGGTGCGGGACGACGGCGCCGTCGGCATGGTGAGCCTGCCGCCGGGCGGCCCCAACGCGAAGTACGGCTGGGCGCCTTACGGCCAGGGCGCGTTCCTGCTCGCGGCGAGCCGCTATCGTTGAGAGCCGGAGCGCTCGTGATCCGGCGCGAAGATGAGCGGCATCGACTCGATCGTGTGCCGCAGCAGCCGCGAGACCTCGCGTGAGGCGAGCGTGAGCGGATGCTGGCGCGTGGTCTCGATGGCGATCGTGCGGTTGATGGCGGGATGCGTGATGCGCGCCGCCTGGAGCAGGCCCTGCTTCACCTCGCGGTGCACCGCATGGAACGCGAGAATGCCGTGCCCTCCGCGGTCGGCGACCAGATCCTTCTGGATGTAGAGCGAATCCGCTTCGAGCGCGACCTTGAGGTCGATCCGCTTGCGGCGCGCGAGGAGCTCCAGCACCGCGCGCAGCGCGCTGGGCGGCGCGGGCAGCACCAGGGGCAATCCGTCGAGCTTCGCGAAGGGCACCGACGGCGCACGGGTCAACGGGTCCCTGGGTGGGCCCACCAGGTACATCGAGACGCGGCGCAGCGCGGTGATCTGGCTTCGCGGCGCGCCGGTCGGCGGAAAGAGGACGGCCACGTCGACGCGCCCGCCGACGATCCACTCCTCGAGCTGTCCTCCCGCCCCCTCGTAGATGCGCAGGCTCACGCGCGGAAGCTTCTCCCGCACGGCGCGATAGAGCGTCGTGACCAGGGGGTTCGCGAGCGACGGCAGGATGCCGACGCGAACCTCGCCGACAGGAACGTGCGCGGTGCCATGCAGCTCGTCCGTGAGCAGGTCGGCCTGGTTCACCAGGTCGCGCACGCGCGGAAGGATCCGCTCCCCCAGCTCGCTCAGCGTCACGCCGCGCCCAGTGCGGTGGAAGAGCCGTCCGCCGCACTCCCGCTCGAAGCCGGTGACTTGCCGGCTCACGACGGACTGCAGCACTCCGTGCAACGCGGCGGCTTTCGTGAGGCTGCCGCATTGGGCAACGCGCACGAAAACGCGGGCCTTCTCCAGATCCATGTCGTCCTCGCTCCTCCCCGAGCCATGTATTCACAGCATATCTGGTCTCGTAGGGTCGACATGCTATCGCGGGCGGCGCACACCTACAATCAGGCATCGCTCGTCGCACATCCCGGAGAACACGCATGACCGCCGCCAGCTTCGCGCCCGAAGACATCAAGGGAATCCTGCCGCCCCTCCTCACGCCTTTCGACAGGGAGGAGAACGTCGTCGAGAGCGTCTTGCGCGCCGAGGTGCGCTACATGCTCGACCAGGGAGTGCACGGCGTCGTCCCCGGCGGGAGCGCCGGCGAAGGCAACACGCTCTCGACGGACGAGCTGCGCAGGATCGTGGCCGTGACCTGCGAGGAGGTCGGCGGACGCGTGCCGGTCGTGGCCGGCATCATCGTGAACAGCACGCGCCAGGGAATCGAGAAGGCGAAGGCCCTCGCGGACCTCGGCGTCTCGGCCCTCCAGCTCACGCCCGTCCACTACATCTACAAGAACGACGACGAGGCGATGATCCGACATTTCGGGCGGATCTACGACGCGGTCGGCATCCCGATCCTCATCTACAACGTCATTCCGTGGAACTACATGTCGGTCGAGCTGCTGCTCCGGATGATGCGGGAGATGCCGGGGATTTGCGGCGTCAAGCAGAGCGCCGGCGACATGAAGGCGCTCGCCGACCTGCTGCTCCGGTGCGAGCCGCGCAAGCGCATCTTCGCGGCGATCGACGCGTTGCTGTACCCGACGTTCGCGCTCGGCGCGCACGGAGCGATCTCGCAGATCCTGTCGGCGATTCCCGGACCGTGCGTGGAGCTCTGGAACCTGGTCCAGCGCAATGAGCATGCGCGCGCGCTGCAGCTGCACAACAGGCTCCTCAAGTTCTGGAACGTGATCGCCGGCGACAACCGGCTCGCCGTCACGAAGTACTCGATGACGCTGCAGGGAATCCCGGTGGGCGACCCGCGCGCGCCGCTCACGCCCGCGACCGCATCGCAGAGGCAGGCACTGGAGAAGGTGATGAAGGAGCTGTTGCCTTCGGCCACCGCGCTCGAGACCGCGTAGATGAGGGCGCTACTGGGTCTCGCGGGGATCGCGCTCGCGGCGGCATCGCTCGGCGCGGGCGCGGCGACCTTCCAGGCCGACAAGGTAGTCCGGCTCATCGTGCCGTTCGCGCCCGGCGGCACGAGCGACGTGGTCGCGCGAACGCTCGCGCCCAAGCTGAGCGAGGGGCTCGGCAGGACGGTCATCGTCGAAAACCTGCCGGGTGGTGGAACGATCATCGGGACGCAAACGCTGGTTCGCTCGCCGGCCGACGGCTACGCCATCATGCTGGCCACGCCCGACCTCACCATCAACCCCAGCCTCCAGCCGAATCTTCCGTACGACGCACGCAAGGATGTGGTGCCCGTCGCCTTGGTCGGGACCTATCCGATGGTCCTCGTCGCCAACGCAAGCCAGAAGCTTTCCTCCGTGGCCGACGTGCTTGCGCACGAGCGTGCGAAGCCTGGCGACATTTACTATGCATCAGCCGGCAATGGCTCGATGCCGCATTTGTGTGCCGAGCTCTTCAACTACCTGGCCAAGACGCATCTCACGCATGTGCCGTACAAGGGCAACGGGCCCGCGATCACCGATTTGCTCGCGGGTCGCGTGTCGCTCCTGTTCACCGGTGCGCCGCCGGTCGTGGGCTATCTCCAGGCCGGCACCCTTCGCGCGCTCGCGGTCACTTCGCCCGCGCGCAACCCCGCGCTTCCGGATGTTCCGACGCTCCAGGAGAGCGGCGTCCCGGGATACGACGTATCGGCCTGGTTCGGATTCATCGCCCCTGCCGGCACGCCCGCGGAAGTCGTGTCGAGGCTGAACGGCGAGATCAACCGCGCGCTCAAGGATCCGGACGTCCGCAAGAGACTCGCCGGACTGGGCGCCGACGTGACCATCACGACACCCGAGGCGTTCGGCGCGCTCCTCAAGTCGGAGACGGACAAATGGGCGCGCGTGGTGGGCGCTGCCAGGATCCGGCTGGATTGAAGCTTCGAGGCCGTGCCTTGGAGCTGGTGACGCCGTGATGGGGCCGCGTTTCGGTACTAAGTTACTTCCGGCGACGCCTTGCTTCGACTCGCACCGCTGCATCCATCGCGACCTTTTTCGGGCGTGCCTTGGAGGGCAACGAGCCCGCGACATCTTCGAGTTGGCTGGGGGTATACCCCCTATGCCCACGGTGCGCCAGATCGCGCAGCGTCTCGCCCGGTTCGAGGATCTGCGAAAGGCTCACTCCCCGCCTGGCCAGCGCTTCACGTCCTTCGCGAAGTCGGTGACCGCCATCCGTGGTGGTTTGAGTGCAACTCTCGCGGAGGCGCATCGCTTGGGCTCGTCGGCGGCGTAGGGCCCCTCTCTAGGGAAGCGCCGAACCGTCGCTCGTGTCGCCGCGGCGATTCGGCGCATAGCGCGCGAAACCGTGTTGACAACGCCTACCCCAGGCCATAGAGTCCGCACATATGTATACAGATATGCAGCCCAAGTCGCCGGGCGGCCCGGTGCAGTCGGCCGAATGGATTGCTTATGAGTTCCTGAAGAACGAGATCCTGAGCGGGCGCCTTCCGGGAGGCAGCCCTGTCCGGCAGGAGGCCATCGCCGCCCAGCTCGGTATGAGCCGTATCCCGGTGCGCGACGCCATAGCCCACCTCGTCGCAGGCGGGCTCCTCGCCTACGAGTCGAACCGGCGCGTCATCGTGACGGTGCTGAAGGAAGCGGACCTGGTGGAGCTCTTCGCGATGCGGGCGGTTCTGGAAGGCCTCGCGGCACGTCACGCGATCGCGAAGCTCGGCGCGGGCGATTTCGAGCAGCTCTCCTGGCTCGCATCTCGCATGGACAAGACGGACCGCTCCGGCGACCAATGGGTGCCGATCCACCACGAGTTCCACGACCTGCTGTGCCGGCCCGCCGGCATGCCGCGGCTTTTCGCCGAGATCCACCGCCTGCGGCAGAGGGTCGAGCCGTACGTGCGCATGCTGATCAGCCTCGACGGAGCGGCGGAGCTCAGGACCAGCCGTCATAACCAGCTCGTTAACAGCATCGTGCGCAATCGCGATCCTGAGCACGCGGAGAAGGTCGTGCGCGAGCACATCGAACAGGCTTCCCGAACCATCGCGGCGACCATCCGCTCCTCGCAGGAGCCGGCGCACGCTGAGTCCCGCGCTTCGAGCTCGAGGGCGAAAGCGACTCGCGGTGATGACGGGAGGACCAATCGTAAAGCCCTCTCGCAGGGATGAAGTGATCTTCAACGGTCCTATTTTCCGGAGGCGCTCCATGATGTCGAATTTCCGCTGGACCCATCGCATCGCACGGGGCTTGAGGACTGCGCTCGCCGCGGCCGCCACCCTGATGCTCGCCGGGCACGCCGCGGCCGCCGACGCGCCGCAACGGGAGATCACGATCCTCACCGGCTCCGATCCCTACTACCTGCCGATCATCCTCGCGGTCGAGAACGGATATTTCCAGGCGGAGGGGCTTGCGGTGAAGCACCGCATGTTCCCATCGGGGACCGACGCGATGCTGGCCTTCCGTGGTATCGGCGCTGAATTCGTGGCCAGCGGCGACGCGCCCTCGCTCGTGCTGTGGGATGGCGGCGATGCGGTCGGCGTGGCTCCGATCTACGCGTCGCCTGAAAACCTCCTGGGTGTCGTGCACTCCGACATCAAGACTCCGGCCGACCTCAAAGGAAAAAAGATCGGTGTTAAGCGCGGTTCGACTGCCGACTATTTCCTCACGACGTACCTGGAGAAGAACGGACTCAAGGCCGCCGACGTGCACATCCTGAATCTCTCGCCGCCCGAGTGCGTTCCGGCGATGTCCTCGGGCAGCGTAGACGGCTTCTTCCTGTGGCAGCCCTATCCCGGCCTCGCGCTGAAGGTCATGGGATCGAAGGCGCACACGCTCACCACGGCGCGCGGCTACTACATGGAGCAGATCTACCTGACCGCGAACCGCAAGTTCGCCGACGAGCATCAGGAGGTCGTGACCAAGGTCCTGCGTGCGCTCGACAAGGCCATCGCCTTCGTGAAGGCTCAGCCGCAGAAGAGTGCGGAGATCGTGGCCCGGAAGATCAAGACCGAGCCCCCTGTCGTGATGGAGGTGATCGCGACCAAGCCGTACACGATGACGTACGGCCCGGCGAACCGCGAGCAGCTCACGAAGCTCGGCGAGTTCCTCCAGGCCAACGGCAAGTTGAAGGGCGGCATCGACCTGAAGAAGGTCTTCGACGATAAATACCTGGGCGAGGCCGACAAGGCACTCGTCGTGAACCGCTGATCGACGGCATACCCGATGCTCGCGATGGAACCCGGACTGATGCCAGGCGCGTCCGCCGCGAATGCGGTCACACCCGCCAGCGCCGACGTGATCGAAGTGCTCGGCGTGGGCAAGCGCTTCCGCTCGCGCAGCGGTAAAGCGACATCGGTTTTCGAGGACGTGAGCCTCTCCATCCGGCGCGGCGAGTTCGTGCTGTTGCTCGGGCCGAGTGGCTGCGGCAAGAGCACGCTGCTCAACATGATCGCGGGCTTCGAGCCGCCCTCGGAGGGCCGCATCCTGCAGGACTCCACGCCGGTGCTGCGTCCCGACGCGCGCCGGACGATGGTGTTCCAGGACGTGCAGGGCTCGCTCTTCCCATGGCTCTCGGCGCAGGCGAACGTCGAATTCGGCCTGCGCATGGCAGGCATGCCATCCGCGCAGCGGACCTCGGTCGCATCCCGCTACTTGAAGCTGGTGGGCCTGGATCACGCGGCCTCGAAGATGCCCTTCGAACTCTCCGGCGGGATGAAACAGCGCGTGCAGATCGCGCGAGCGCTGGCCACGGACCCCGAGGTGCTGCTGATGGACGAGCCCTTCGGCGCGCTGGACGCGCAGTCGCGCAACGTGCTGCAGGCGGAGCTCGAGCGAATCTGGCAGGCGACGAAGAAGACCATTGTCTTCGTGACGCACGACATCGCGGAAGCCGTCCGGCTCGCGGACCGCATCGTGGTGTTCGGTACGGGGCCCGCCGCGAAGATCGTCGAAGTGATCGAGGTGGACTTGCCGCGCCCACGGGTGCCGACGTCGCTCGAGGTGGCGCGCCTCGCCCAGGATATCGGCACGCTCTTCTCGCGCTTCGCGTTGCACGCGCAGGAAGGCGCGGCATAAGCAATGGCCACCGTGTCCGCGAACCTGTCCCGGCCCCAAGCTGCGCCCAAGGCAATCGCGATCTCGCCGGGCCGGATGTTCCGCACGAGCCTCGGCATCATCGCCATCCTGGTCGCGTGGGAGCTGCTGCACCTGTACGTCGTCAATCCGCTCCTGCTGCCTTCGCCCTTCAAGGTCGTGAAGACGTTGTTCGCGCTGCTGCAGAGCGGCGAGCTCATCGACGACATCGCGGCCAGCATGCGCCGGATCCTCGTCGGCTACTCGATGGGCTGCGCGGTCGGGATCGGGCTGGGCCTTCTCATGGCCCGATCGATCTGGGTGAACGACCTGCTGTCGCCGATCCTCGAGGTGCTGCGGCCGCTTTCGCCGGTCGCGATGCTGCCGCTGGTGCTCATCTGGTTCGGAATCGACGAATTCGCGAAGTACTTCCTGGTGAGCTACACGGCCGCCATCATCGTGCTGCTCAATACCGCCGCGGGAGTGGCGGCCATGCCGATCATCCGCGAGCGCGCCGCGGCATGCCTCGGGGCGAACGAGCGCCAGATCTATCTTCACGTGATCCTGCCCAGCACCATCCCGCACAT
This sequence comes from Usitatibacter sp., assembly GCA_035656735.1. Lineage (GTDB taxonomy): Bacteria > Pseudomonadota > Gammaproteobacteria > Burkholderiales > Usitatibacteraceae > Usitatibacter. The sequence goes on from DASRRY010000054.1 coordinate 44,065, forward strand.
CATCACCGGCATGCGCACGGCATTGGGATTCTCGTTCATGGCGATCGTCGCCGCGGAGCTCATCGCGGCGGAGAACGGGATCGGCTACCTCATCATGCAGTCGCGCATGCTGATCCAGGTCGACCAGACCTTCGCCGGACTTCTCACGTTGAGCGCGCTGGGCGCGCTGAGCGACGTGGTCTTCCGCCTGACGCTATCCCGCTACGGGCGCCGCTACCAGCAGGAAATCTTCAACGTCTAGCCATGACCCGCGCATTTTGCAAGGCACCCACCCGGAGGTTCGAAGATGTCGCGTAGTGCCGTCGCATGGACAAGCCAACCCGCCGTGAAGCCCGACGAGTTTGTTTCGGCGGACATCTACACCGATCCCGCGCTCTTCCGCGAGGAGCTGCTGCGCGTCAAGCGAGCGACATGGAAGTTCGCTTGCCACGAGAGCGAGATCCCGGCCCTGAACGACTTCCGCACATTCGACCACGCCGGTGTACCGATCGTCGTAACGCGCAGCGGCGACGGCCAGATCCGTGCGTTCGTGAATGCGTGCTCGCACCGATCCGCGATGGTGCTGCGCGAGCCCTGCGGGAACGCAACGCAATGGACGTGCCTGTTCCACTTCTGGACGTACGACAACCAGGGCAGGTGCACGCAGATTTCGCGCGAGCAGGGTTACGAGGAGGCGGGCGTCTGCAAGGAGAAGATGGGCCTGCGCGAGGTTCGGGTCGGACGCAAGTTGGGCCTCGTCTTCGTGAACCTCGACGAATCCGCTCCTTCTTTCGACGAATATTTCGGCGACTCGTTCGAGAACCTGGCCGAGGTGCTGGGCACGGAGGAGCTCGAGGTTTTCCACTATCACAAGGCGACCGTCAAGGCGAACTGGAAGCAGTGGCACGAGACGAACATGGAGCTCTACCACGAGTACCTGCACGTGGTGAACCGGCAGGTCGCGATGACCGGTGAGGGCTTCTTCGACCGGGAATGGAAGGTCTATCCGTACGGACACGCGACGCTCTCGCCGATGGTGCAGAAGTTCGAGCGCATGAAGGGCTGGAAGGCGCGAACCGACAAGCCGCTGCCCGGGCTCGGCCCCAACGAGTTCCGCATCGTCACTTTTTTCCCCGACACGACGATCATCGTGCGGGCAACCGCAATGCGCATCGATACGTCCACGCCGATCGCACCCGGGGTGACTCTTGTCGAGCAGCGCGGCCTCGGCATCAAGGGCGAGTCCGTGGAAGACCGCACCATGCGGATCAAGCACCACAATCAGTTCTGGGGCCCCTTTGGCCGCAACTTTCCCGAGGATGCGATCGCCGTGGAGGCGGTCTACGAGACGGTGCGCGCGGGAGCCGCGCCCTTCGCGCTCTTCGCGCGGCACGAGCACGAGCGCGGACAGGACGATCACCCGGTGCGGATGTTTTACCGCGAGTGGTCGCGCTACATGGGCCGGCCCGCCAGCGCGCCCGCCGCCAAGCAGGGGGCGTGACGATGGTCGAGGCCGCGAAGGACCTGGTGGCGCTCTCGTGCCTGCTCTTGGATGAGGAGAAGTTCGACGCTTATCTCGCGCTCTTCTCGCCTGAGAGCCGGTACTCGATCCGTACGTACAGCCCCGAGCTGCGCAAGGACATCTCGATGCTCGACCTCGATCGCACGGAGCTCGGCGTATTGTTCAAGAACCTGCCCAAGCACGTGCGCCTGCCCGGGCGCTTCCTCCGGCTCGCCAATGGAACCGTGGTCGAGTCGACCGGCGACGACGAGGTTTCGATTGCGACTTCGGTCCTCGTGACGCACACGGATCTCGAGGGCATCTCGCGCGTCTTCGCGGCAGGCCGCTACCGCGACAAGGTCATGATGGTCGACGGCAAGCCGCGCATCGGCGAGCGCGAGGTGCGCGTCGACACGCGCCAGTTCGGCCCGGGCTCGCACATCCCGCTCTGATGCAGATGCTCGAGAACGCGGCGAAGCGCCGGCTGCGGGAAGGCAAGTCGATCTGCGGCTTCGGTGTGACCATGGCGGCACCCGGGGTGGCGCAGGTCCTCGCCGCGAGCGGCGCGGATTTCCTGACCATCGACCTGGAGCACGGGGCGCTCGAGCCGTCGTCGGCCCATGCGCTCATCGCGGCGATGGCAGGATCCGCATGCGTGCCCATGGTGCGCGTCGCGGCGACGAAGGGTTGGGCCGTGAAGCCCGTGCTCGATGCGGGCGCCCTGGGCATCGTCTTCCCGATGATCCGTTCCGCCGATGAGCTGGACGAGGGAATCCGTGCGGTGCTCTATCCGCCAGCGGGACAGCGTGGAATCGGTCACCATTTCGCGCCTGCGCGCTGGGGCGTGACGGCCGCGGATTATCTGCGAGGGGCGAACGATGCGCTGCTCAAGATCGCGCTGATCGAGACGCGCGAGGCCGTTCGCGACATCGAGAAGATCCTCGCCGTGCCGGGACTCGACGTCGCCACCCTCGCGATCGGCGACCTGGCCGCGAGTCTCGGCCATCCCGGCGACGTGCAGCACGAGGACGTGCAGAAGGCGGTGCAGGCCGTGGAGAAAGCGGTATCGAGCACCAAAGTCGCACTGGGCGGCGTGGCGTTCACCGCGGCGGACGTGAAGCGCAAGCTGGACAAGGGATACAAGCTCCTCGTGCTCGGGTTCGACGTCGGACTGCTGGAGTCCGCCGCTTCCGTGCTCGTGGGAGCGGCTCGGGCCTGAATCGATTCGCAAGGAGGAAACATGCCGCTGGAAGACATCCACCACATCGCCATCAAAGTGAAGCCGGGCACGCTCAAGGCCGCCGAGGATTTTTACGTGAAGGTGCTGGGCCTGTCGTATGCCGACCGGCCGGACCTCGGATTCCCGGGCGCATGGCTCAACGTCAACAAGACGATGATCCACCTCGTGGAGGAGGAATTTCCGCCCGAGATGGACCCGTGGTACGCGCGTCCGGAGGCCCGCAGCGCGATCGACCACATCGCGATCAAGGCGCGCGGCTTCGACGCGTACAAGAAGCGCGTGATCGAGACGGGCCTCGACTGGCGGCAAACCCACCTGCCCGAGGCGGGACTCTGGCAACTCTTCGTGCTCGACGTGAGCGGCGTGATCATCGAGCTCAATTTCAAGATCGGTGAGGAGCCGCCCGGGAGCGTCGGACCCGACAGCACGCGGCGCTATCCGCCGAACGTCATCAAGGAGCCGGCGAAGGCATCCGAATGAGGCTCGCAACGCTCGAGGTGGGAGGACGCCCGCGCGTCGTGGCGCTCAATGACGGTCGCACGGCGTATTGGGATGTCGGCGAGGCGATTCCCGGTTTTGCCGGCGACATGATCGACCTCATCGCGCGCTTTCCGGACTCGAAGGCCCTGCCGAAGCCGGGCGCTTTCCGGCCGCTGAATGGCCATCGGCTGCTCGCGCCCGTGACCGCTCCGCGTCGCAACATCTTCTGCGTGGGCAAGAACTATCACGAGCACGCGAAGGAGTTCAACCAGTCCGGCTTCGATACCGCATCGGCACCGGCCGAGGCCGCGCCGCCCGCGCCGTCGTTCTTCACCAAACCGGCGTCGACCATCGTGGGGCCTGGCGAGCCAGTCCTGTCGCATGCCGCGGCGACAAAGGAAATCGACTACGAAGTGGAGCTCGCGGTCGTCATCGGCACGCGGGGCCGCGGCATCTCGCGCGATGAGGCGTACCGGCACGTGTGGGGCTACACGATCGTGAACGACGTGACGGCCCGTGATCTCCAGAAGGCCGCGCGACAGTGGTTCCTGGGGAAGTCGTTGGACACGTTCTGTCCGATGGGCCCGTGCATCGTCACCGCCGGAGAGGTCGATCCCGAGAATCTCATGGTGAGGACCTGGATCAACGACGAGCTGCGCCAGGAGGCGAACACGAAGGACCTGATCTTCGACATCCCGACGTTGATCGAGACGCTCTCGGCAGGGATGACGCTCCAGCCGGGCGACGTGATCGCGACCGGCACGCCCGCGGGCGTGGGCGTGGGGTTTCGCCCGCCCCGATTCCTGAAGCCCGGCGACGTCATGCGGCTGTCGATCGACGGCATCGGCGAGCTCACCAATACCATCCAGTAAGCGTTCGAAATACACCGAGGAGTCAGCGAATGGCAAAGACGGCAGAAGAAGTGAAGAAGGTGACCGAGCAGAAGGTGCGCTACATCGATCCGCCGGGCGCGTGTCCGGCGCAAGGGCTGTACAGCCATGCGGCCAGGGTGAGCGCGGGCGACCTCTACTTCATTGCCGGACAGCTCGCCGTGGACGACGGCGGCGAGATTGTCGGCAAGCACGACTTCGAGGCCCAGTTCCACAAGGTGTTCACCAACATGGGCGTGGTGCTGAACGGCCTGGGCATCTCGTTCGACGAGGTCGCGAAGTTCACGACCTACTTCGTGCATTCCCAGGACATCGAGAAATTCATGAAGCTTCGCGCGGAGCTCTTCCCGAAGATCTTCAAGGGCTCGAAATTTCCGCCGAACACGATCTGCGTGATCGATCGGCTTGTGAAGGAGGATTTCCTGCTGGAGGTGGAGGCGGTAGCGCGAGTCGCGTAAATAAGTATCTAGTCACGGCTCAGAACCGGTGGCCCTTGTGCGCGAGGTCGCGCAGGCTCTCGCCTTTGTCGAGGAGCTGTGACAGGCGAAAGCCTCGTCTCGCCAGTGCGTCGCGACCCTTTCGCATCCGCTCGAGAACCTCGCGAACGGATTCACGATCGGTCTCCTTGACGGGGCCGAGTTCCGCCACGGGGCGGCCGTGCTTCGTGATGACGAAGCGTTCCCCGCGCTGCGCGCGCTCCAGCAGCATGGAAAGGTGGGTCTTGGCGTCGTAGGCGCCGATTTCGGGCATTTCCTTGGCCACGGCAGTCCTTGGAATTTCCAGTCTATAACCAATCTAAACTGCGCTGCCACGCGTTTCGCTGACATCGGTCGCGGAGTCCCTTCGCAGTGGCGAAACGTCGACAGTTCTTCACAACCGTCGACATTTCGCCACATCGCTTAGAATCCAAGGATGTCCGGCTCCACCCTCGGCACCCTCTTCACCATCACCACCTTCGGCGAATCCCACGGCCCGGCGATCGGCTGCGTGATCGACGGCTGCCCGCCCGGCATGGGGCTCTCCGAGGCGGACATCCAGCCTGACCTCGACCGCAGGAAGCCCGGCACCTCGCGCCACGTGACCCAGCGCCGCGAGGACGACGTGGTGGAGATCCTCTCGGGTGTGTACGAGGGCAAGACCACCGGCACGCCCATCGCGCTCCTGATCCGCAACGTCGACCAGCGCTCGAAGGACTACGCCAAGATCGCCGCGAGCTTCCGGCCCGGGCACGCCGACTACACGTTCCTGCGCAAGTACGGCATCCGCGATCCGCGCGGGGGTGGGCGCTCGTCGGCTCGTTTGACCGCGCCTGCCGTGGCCGCGGGGGCGGTCGCGAAGAAGTGGCTGCGCGAGCGCTACGGGGTCGAGGTGCGCGGCTACCTCTCGCAGCTCGGCCCCAACAAGATCGACTTCAAGACCTGGGACGACGTCGACCACAATCCCTTCTTCGTGGCCGACGCCTCATGCGTGCCGGAGCTCGAGGCTTATATGGACAAGCTTCGGAAGTCGGGCGAGTCGGTGGGTGCACGTCTCACCGTCATCGCGACCGGCGTGCCGTCGGGCTGGGGCGAGCCGCTCTACGACCGCCTCGATGCCGATATCGCGAAGGTCATGATGGGCATCAACGCGGTGAAAGGCGTGGAGATCGGCGCGGGGTTCAAGTCCGTCGAGCAGCTGGGGACCGAGCACTCAGACGAGATGACGCCCGAGGGTTTCCTGAGCAACAACGCGGGCGGCATCCTGGGCGGCATCTCGACGGGGCAGGACATCGTCGTGTCGATCGCGATCAAGCCGACTTCGAGCATTCGCCTTCCGCGCCGCACCGTCGATATCGAAGGCTCCGCCGCGACGATCGAGACCCATGGACGCCACGACCCGTGCGTTGGCATCCGCGCCACGCCGATTGCCGAGGCCTTCCTTGCGCTAGTGCTGATTGATCATGCGCTGAGGCATCGCGCGCAGAACGGCGATGTGAGCGAGCGAGTGCCGGCGATTCCGGCCGCGGCAAGCGGGTCGGGAATTGCCGAGGGTCGGACGCTCGAGGATCCGGATCCGCTGGAAGCGTGATTCGAGCGCTTGCTCGGCCAGTGGTCGTCAAGCGCGACGACGCGCAATGAGCATCCATGATCGGCTGCTCTTCACCGGGACTCAGGGAAGAATCTCGACGCCGTGAGTGGCGCAAGCCTTGCGAAGCCCCCTGTCGAGCGTCGCAAGGGGCATCGCACGCTCCTTCGCGAGATCGAGATACGAAGCGTCGTACATCGTGAGCGAGGCGCCGCGGGCGAGCGCGGCGATGCGCATGAGCGTGCCATGGTCCGGTGGCGGCTGGACCTCGACGGGAAACATGCCGACCGCGTCAAGTCTTTCGTCGAACTGGGCGGCGCTGATTCTTCGGTCGCGCAACGCAGAGAGCAGGCCGTTGCTCACCTCGAGCGGCCAGATCGCGGGAACCAGCACCGTCGCCGCCGCGAACCGGCTGCCGAGCTCGTCGACGCCCGCGCTATCCTCGTCCGGGAGAAGCATGGCAAGGGCTACCGAGCCATCCAGGATGAACACGGTTCAGAACCGGTGTCCGCGATGCATCAGGTCGCGCAGCGTTTCCCCCTTGCGCAGGATCTTCGAGAGCCGCACGCCGCGTTTGGCCAGCGCTTCGCGCCCGCTCCTTATGCGCTCCAACGCCTTGCGGATCGCTTCCGGATCACGGGCGGCGACCGGACCGAGCTCGGCTACCGGCTTTCCGTGCTTCGTGATGATGAACCGTTCCCCGCGCTGCACGCGCTCGAGCAGCTTGGGGAGGTGAGTCTTCGCGTCATATGCGCCAATCTCGGGCATTTGGGAGGCCATGGCGTCCTTGGAGTTTTCTAGTCTATACCGGTCTAAACTCCTATGCCATGAAGCAGGTTGACATATGATTTCCGCATTGCCCGGAAAGGGCGATGACTCCGAGACGGCTGACCCGACCACCATGGCCTCCAATCCCGATGAGCGCGGCCGCATCACCGCCCGCGTCCCGCAGCGCGTGCAGGAGACGCTCCAGCACGCGGCGGACCTCGTCGGTGCGCCGCTGAACCAGTTCATCGTGCAGGCGGCGCTGCGCGAGGCCGAACGTGTGATCGATCGCGAGCGCGTGATCGAGTTGTCCAGCCAGGATGCGGCGTTTCTATTGAAGTTGCTGGAGCGGCCGGCGGCGCCCAACCCGCGCCTCGCGAAGGCACTCCGGCACTACATGGATGGGACGCTGGATGCTGACAATTCTGTCTTTGAGTGGAAGCCACGATCGAAGGGCGTTCGATTGCGGAAGAGCCGCTCTTAACGACTGGCTCGCCCGGGGGCGGTGTTGAGCATACCCAATTTGGGTAGTACAATACCCAAAATGGGTAGATCCATTCGGCAAGTCAAAGCGGCGTCCAGCCTCACGGACGCGCTGTTCTCGAGGACGCAGCAATCCGTCCTCGGCCTCCTCTTCGGCCAGCCCGACCGCAGCTTCTACGCCACGCAGATCATGGCAACGGTGCGAGCAGGGTCCGGAGCGGTGCAGCGCGAGCTGGCGCGCCTGGAGTCGAGCGGCCTGGTTACCGTTCGACGCCTCGGGACGCAGAAGCACTATCAAGCGAATCCCGAGTCGCCACTTTTCGCTGAGCTCTGTTCCATCGCCCAGAAGACCGTCGGCATCGCGGAGCCGCTTCGACGCGCTCTCGAGCCGCTGGCCTCGGGTATCGTCGCGGCGTTCGTCTACGGCTCCCTGGCGAAGCGAACCGATACGGCGCTTAGCGACATCGATCTCATGATCGTGAGCGATTCCTTGTCGTACGCCGACGTCTTTGGCGCGATGGAGGATGTCAGCCGCACGCTCGGCCGCACCGTTAATCCCACTGTGTATACGCGGCGGGAATGGAGCAAGCGAATGAGGGCGCAAAACGCGTTCGTGACGCGCGTGATGGATCAATCGAAGATCTGGCTCTTCGGGTCTGCGGATGCACTCCCCGCTTGAGAACCTCACCGGGGCCGGGAAGCCGCTTGCAGCCGAGCCTGCGGACGCGCGCGAGTTCGAGCGCATGCGAAGTGCGGCTTTGGCGCGTCTCAACGATGCGCGCAACCCGGCGAACTCCCTGGAAGGCCGTTTCGACCTGGCGTACAACGCCGCGCGTGGATTGTGCCTCGCAGCGTTGCGGTGGCACGGGTATCGGGCGAATCATCGCTACATCGTGTTTCAGATCCTTCCCCATACGCTCGGACTCGGTCCGGAGGTCTGGAGAGTCCTCTCCAAGTGCCACGATGTTCGTAACGTTGGAGAATACGAAGGGGACTTTGATATCGATGAACGCCTCGTCGGCGATCTGGTGACAGCCTGTGAGGCAGTGGCGAGGAAGGTCATGACTCTCGCTTCGCCGAAGATGACGAAGAAGTAAAGCACGTTTCCGGTGTCGCGCGTTTCAGCCGAAACCGCCGGCCGCTCTCGCGAAACGCGTCCCACACGCCACTGGGGGACTCTGGGTTGTTGGAGGAGCTCAACCCGACCTGGAGACTATCGAATGAATTCCCGTTTACGGAAGCTCGCCGCCATGGCGGCATGCATGCTCGTTGGATCGCTCATCACCGCCGAGGCGAACGCCCAGGGGCCGGCGCCGGTCCGCGCGCGCAACGTGGTGCTGGTGCACGGCGCCTGGGCCGACGGCTCGAGCTGGAGCGAAGTGATCCCGATCCTGCAGGCCGCGGGGCTTAACGTGACCGCGGTGCAGAACCCGCTGTCGTCGCTCGCCGATTCCGTGGCCGAGACGCGGCGCGCACTCGCCCTGCAGGATGGCCCGACCGTGCTGGTCGGACATTCGTGGAGCGGCACGCTCGTGAGCGAGACGGGGACGGACCCGAAGGTGACCGCGCTCGTGTACGTCGCCGCACGCGCTCCGGATGCCGGCGAGGACTTCGTAGCACTCTCCGGGAAATTCCCCACGACGCCGGTGCGCGCGGGAGTCCAGGCGCACGACGGATACACGCGCCTCTCGCAGGAGTCGTTCCTCGATTACTTCGCGAACGGCGTCGCACGCGACAAGGCGCTGGTGCTGTACGCAGAGCAGGAGCCCACGGCCGCCTCGCTCTTCGGTGAGCGCACCACGGCCGCGGCGTGGCGCACGAAGCCCAGCTTCTATGCGGTCTCGACGGACGACCAGACCATCTCGCCCGAGCTCGAGCGCTTCCTCGCGAAGCGCATGAACGCGACGACGATCGAGGTGCCGGCAGGGCACCTCTCCATGGTGAGCCATCCGCGCGAGATCGCGAACCTGATCCTGGCCGCCGCGGGGCGAGCGCCGGTGTGACGGGCAGCGAGGCCCGATCGAGGCTCCGCGCCTTTTCACGACGGTCCCGCGGTATTACCATAGGAAGCACGGTATTACTGCGGAGTGACGCATGAACAGCACCGTGACGATCAAGGGCCAGATCACGATTCCGAAGGCGATGCGGGAGTACCTCGGCCTGCAGCCGGGAGACGAAGTCGTCTTTACCTACCTCGAGTCGGGCGGCGTGCGCATCGAGCCCGCGGGCCGCGCCCGCCGCGGGAAGCGTCCCAAGGGGCGATTCGCGGCATTGCGCGGCCGGGCCGGCAAGGCGCCGCGGACGGACGCCCTGATGGAACTGCTGCGCGGATATGAGGATGACGCGAAGGACCCAGGTTTCCGCACGTGATCCTGGTGGACACGAACGTCCTCATGGACGTGTTCGGCGCGGACCGGGAATGGGCCGACTGGTCGATCGCGCGACTCGACGAGTGGTCGCGCCGTGGGCCGCTCTTCGTGAACCCGGTCATCTACGCGGAGCTCGCTGCCGGGTTCTCGTCGGTCGAGGCGCTGGACGCCGTAATCGAGGAAGCGGCTCTCACCTTCGAGGAGCTGCCTCGCGACGCGCTTTTTCTGGCCGCCAAGGCGCAGATTCTTTATCGCCGCCGCGGCGGGACGTGACATGGGGTGCTCGCGGATTTCTTCGTTGGTGCCCATGCCGCGGTGCGGGGGTGGCCAATCCTCACCCGCGATGCGGCGCGCTATCAGGGCTATTTTCCGACGGTCCAGCTGGTGACGCCGTAAGGTTGCAATTTCAAGGCACGAAGCCTATGGAACGTTTGGGCTTCGCCGGTGGCGCCATCAGCTCGCGGCGTTTGCGAGGAGCAACTGACGAAGCCGCACGAAGGCGCGCATGATTTCGATGTTCGCGTGGACCGCTCGCTCGCTGTTCAATACACCCGAAAGCATCGCGACGCCCTGTTCAGTGAAGGCAAAGGGAAGATAGCGCCTGCCACCGCGGCCCGTCGCGCCCGGCATCGCTTCCCCGTTTGAGGTACCAAATTGGCACCTCAAAAGGCGTACCTCCTCCACGGTCAGTTGAAACATGAAATCGGCGGGGAAGCGAACGGCCTTCCGTGCTACGGCCCTGTTGAGAGCTTTCGTCTCCACCCCGTACAGTTCGGCCAAGTCACTGTCTAGCATCACTTTCTGCCCGCGAACCCAGACGATCCTCTCCTCTATCAACCGCTGGGTCGCGCGCTCAGCCATGGACAAATAACGGACATGGCGCCGATGCGATGACTCCGCCGACCGCGCGGGCGCGCGGCCGGCAGCAAACCCTCTACTCGTCGATCTTGAGGTGCCAAATTGGAACCTCAAGATGCGCTACACCGTCTCCGCAACTTCCTTCCGCGCTCCGCCGCGAGCCGCCCGCCTCCAGGCCGCCGGCGGCGTCCCGACCTCCCGCTTGAACGCCCGGTTGAACGCCGCCTCCGATTCGTAGCCCACGCGCTCGGCGATGCGCGCCACGGCATCGTTGGAGGTCGTGAGCGCCTGGGCGGCGAGGGCCATGCGCCATCCCGTGAGGTACTGCATTGGCGGCTCGCCGATGAGGGCTACGAAACGGTCCGCGAGCGCCGAGCGCGAGAGGCCCGTCTCCAGCGCCAGCGTCTCCACCGCCCAGCATCGCGCGGGCTCGGCGTGCAGGAGTGCCAACGCGCGTCCCACGTGCGGGTCGCGAATGCCCGCGAGCCATCCGTGGTGGCTCTCGGGAAGCGAGCGCACGTACTCGCGCACGCCCTCCACGAAGAGCAGCTCGGCGAGGCGGCCCAACACCGCATCGCCGCCCGCGCTCGGTGCATGGGTCTCGACGGCGGCGCGCTTGATCGTGGACTCGATCCAGGCAGCGGCGGGCGAGTCTCGAAGCGAGACCTTCAGCATGGGCGGGAGGGCATTCAAGAGCGGCTTGCACGTGCGCTTGTCGCACGCCATGTACCCGCAGACGAAGCGGGTGCGCGCGCCGCCGCCGCCGTGGCGAATGCGCCCGGGGCCTCCGCTGGGCGAGGGCTCCACGAGTGCCGCGGCGACGATCGGGGCCAGGTGCATGTCGCTGCCGAGCAGGTGGCCGTCGCCGTGCGGAAAGAGGATGAGGTCGCCGGCTTCGAGCTCGATCGACGCAGCAGAGCCGGGCAGCTTCGCCGTGCACCGGCCCTCGGTCACCAGGTGGTAGATCGCGACCTGCTCCGCCTTGGGCAGGAGGCGCGCCGTCTGGTCGTCGCTCGGCGCCGAGTCGATGCACCAGGGCGCGGTGAACTCGACCTCGAGGAAGATGCCGCTCGTGAGGCGAACCGCCTTCAGCATCTCGGAGAGTGCGTCCATCGGGCCGTCCTCGTAGGCGGGGCGAGACATGGTACCCGACGTGGCCCCACGAGGCGTTCCGGAAGCCGGTGTTCCGGGCAAGCGGCGCGGTGGGGCGATCAAGCGACTTGGGACAGGTGGTGCCGCGCGCAAGAAGCGCGGTGAACCGGTCAAGGAAGCTCGCGCGCTCTCGCCCATCATCGGCGCTCACCCTACCGACATGGAGACGAAGCAATGGACATGAGCATCCCCAACAGCACCCAGCGTTACGCCAAATGCATCGAGAACTCGAAGCGCATCCGCTGGGACATCGACCGCGACGTAATCCGCGGGCGCAGGCTCGACTTCGACCGCAAGTTCCTGCCCGACGGCCTCTCGATGGTCGCGCGCGTGCCGTTCTTGACCGACGCAGAGAAGCGCACCTTTAGCCAGGTGCAGGGCCGCACCTACGCCAACATGTTCGGCCTGGTCGAGCGCTTCATCGCCGCCAAGGTCCTCGACGTGAGCCGCGAGCACTGGACGGGCGACCAGGTGGCCCTCGAGGCCCTGGTGCGCCTGACCGATGAGGAACTCAAGCACCAGGAGCTTTTCCGGCGCATGGACGTGCTGGCGGGCGAGGGCATGGCCGCGGGATACAAGTTCCTGCCGCAGCCGAACGAGGTCGCCCGCGCGGTGCTCGCCGCATCGACGTGGGCGGTGCTGGGGCTCATCTGCCACATCGAGATCTTCGTCCTGGTGCACTACCGCTCGAGCATCGAGTCGGACGCCAACCTCTCCGAGCTCTGGAAGGACGTCTTCATGTACCACTGGCGCGAGGAATCGCAGCACGCGATCCTGGACGAGCTGGAGTGGACTCGCGAGGACGCAACACTCGACGCCCGGGCGCGCGACAAGGCCGTGGACGACCTGATCGGCCTCGTGGGCGCCGTGGACGGCATCCTGCAAATGCAGGCGAAGGCCGATGCGGAGTACTTCCTCGCGACCCTGGGCCGGCCGCTCGAGGCCGACCAGCGCGCGGCCGTGGGCCAAGCGTTCCTCAAGGCCTATCGCTACCAGTACATCGTGAGCGGCGTGCAGGAGGAGCGGTTCGAGAAGATCCTGGGCGGGATGATCAATGTCGCGCAGGGGGAGAGGATCGGGAAGGGGCTGGAGGGGATCGTGGGGTAATTCGCGGGACAGACGGTCCCCCAGGGTTGAAGGGCCTGGGGGATCGCTCTCCGAGCACGTTCGTCGTATAAACTCAGGCGATGGACGATAGTCACGAAACCCGAAGTCCTCTCAAGGCTAAGGCCCTACGTAATCCGGGGCAGTGGTGCGAGGAGCGACGAAAGCAGATCTTCGAGCAGAAGCTTGAGACACCTTTACTCTTGTTTGTGGGCATGGTGGCGCTAACCGTGGCAGAGTTCACGCGGCTTTACCTGAAGGCACCACCGCAGCCGTTCCTTTACCTGGCGATGACGTTTGGCTTCCTCGCATTCGCGTTGGTTCGAATGCGGAAGTACTTGCCAGAGATGCGGAATCTGGCCTTGGCGGCTGAGGGCGAAAAAGCAGTCGGGCAGTTCCTGGAACGGCTCAGGGCCGAAGGCTACGAGATCCTTCATGACGTGCCCGCGAATGGCTTCAATGTCGATCACGCCATCGTCGGGCCGGCGGGGATCTTTACGATCGAGACGAAGACATGGCGCAAGCCCCGCAGTGGAAATGCGCGAATCTCCTTCGATGGCGAAACTCTGTTGGTAAATGGAAAGCGACCGCACCGAGACCCGATTGTTCAGGCTCGAGCGCAGGCGTCGTGGCTGGCGAACGAAGTAGAGGCCGGAACCGGTCGTCGCTTCGCAGTCCGGCCTGTGGTCCTCTTTCCAGGATGGTGGATCGATTCGGCAGAAGGAGCTCATCGCGACGTGTGGGTGCTGGAGCCGAAGGCGCTTCCGAAGTTCCTGGAGAACGAGGGGTCAACCATGGAGCCGGAAGCGGTCCGGCTAGTGGCTTATCATCTGTCGCGGTATATCCGGACTTTCGCGCCAGGCGTCTAGCTAGGTTGGTCCATGGCGCACGGCGTGTCGCCGCGCGTCACGTTACTTTCCCGATACCTTCGTCTAGCACGATATCGCTGCGAAACACATGGACCGCAGCCATGCCAAAGGCAACCTTTTCGAGCTGGCGTGACGCCTGAACCTCCGCCCGAAGAAGCCTCGCAATGATCTCGTGAAGCCGGTGAGCTTTGTAGGTCGCCGTCGCAACGCAGAAATCCAACGCCTCGTTGTGCGTGAAAAACCTTCCGGGCACTTTCTCCTCGCTGCCTATGACAATGCCGTATCTCACATACGGATAGATCTGCTTATGCTTGCGCGCCTTGGCGCTGTAGCTTAGTACGTCATGAGTGCTGATTCTCGGCTTGAACTCAAGCACTACCCTGGGAATCTTCGTGTCACCGTCGAGCGTTTCGAAGACACAGAGATCGGTCTGGAAGGCGGACTGACCGCGCACCGGCTTCTTGGGATCGACACCGATTTCGAGCCTGTTGTTAACCGTCACCTGGTAAAGCAACGCAGCTCCCCGCTCGATGGAAAGTGGAGGCGCCAATACCTCTTTGGCTGCCTCCATGGCAGTTGCGACAAACGGATCCTCCTCCATGCGTCCTCCTTTGCCGGCTCCAAGCGCCTTGCCGGACGCAGGATAGCGCAGGTCTTCGCCGAACGCGGGTTTCGCCGACGGCGACGGCTATCCCAACCGATGCAAGAGCACGCCTGCAGCGCGCTCCGATACAACGAACAGCAGCTTGTGCGTCGCCCGCGTCGCTCCGACAAACAGCTTCCTTACGGCTTTCTCGTCGAGGCAGTCGAAATCGATTTCCGTGAAGATAATGCAAGGCGCTGACTGGCCCTTGAATCGATAGACCGATTCGAGGGTGATGTCGCCGTCGTTGAAGATCGGGTTGCCATTCAAATCGTAGCTCCCGGTGAAGCAGCGCAGGCTGTGGCTACCCAGCCGATCGAACGGCGTGAATGCGGACTGTTCTCGTCCCCGGAACGTCACGACGGCGATCATGTCCGGACGGAAGCGAAGGGCCAGCGCGCGGTCTATCGCCGCCCTGGTCTGGGCGAAGAGCGCCGGCTGATCCGAGTACGTGACGAACTCGACGTCGGAGCCCCCGATGGGCGAGCCGCCTTCCACGGACCGCTCCAGCGGAAGCAGCTGGTTTAGATGGTCCAGGACATCGCGAGGGCTTCGATAGTTGGTATCCGACCGGAGCACTGTCCATCCGTCTAGCCGCGCTGGCGCGCGCCTGTATAGGTTCTGCATCGGGTCTTCGAGCCACCACGCGCGCCCGCCTTCGCGCACCAGGCGCACGAGGGAATCGGCCCACGCCGGCTCGAAGTCCTGGCCCTCGTCGATCACGACCTCGTCCCATGACCAGGAGGCATCGAGGGTCGCGGCACCGAAGGCCTGTTCCATTGCCCTGAATGCGCCGGCCTTCGAGAAGTCGGGCGTCTCGCCGATCGAGCGCACGTACCGCTCGCAAAGTTGGTGATAGGTGCAGACGTCGACGCCCTCGGGCGCTGCCTCCCGCATCTGGTCCGCCAGCGGGCGGTTAAAGCACACATAGAGCGCCGGGCGCCCGGTTTCAGCGGCATCGCGAAGGACGCGCAGCGCGAGCTGCGTCTTGCCTGAGCCCGCGGTCCCCACGACGCGCAGACGGAACGGCGAGAATTCGAGCCGCATTCCCCATTCGGCCAGGCCGCCCGCGAGGCGCGTGTAGTGCGTCTTCGAGTTTCCGATGAGCTGCCCGATCGCGGGAACCAGCTCGAGCTGGCTCGCCAGGAATTTGCACGCATCCTCCGCATCGCATACGGGCTTGTCGTCGAGCGGCAGGATGGCCTTGATCACCTCGCAGAGCCGGTCGCGCTTGGTCGCGTCAACAATGCGGGCGGGATCGATTGACGCGCCCGAGGTGCTTACAACCCGATGATCCGGACAGTAGAGCAGCATCTCGACGCTCGGACGCGCGCCTCGATGGGTTTCCTTGAACTTCTCGACGAAGTGGTCGCAAGTTCGCGCCATCTGTGGGGCGATGAGCTTGGTCTTGTCCTTGTACTTCTTGGCCAGGCCCTCTTGGGTTTCCTGGAGCGCGCCGGACTTCTGCTCGATGAGCAACATGCGTCCCGATGGAGCGACGATCGCGAAATCGATCTCCCCGTGCAGCGTGAACTGGCTCGCCTTGCCCGTGAGCCGCGTCCAGTGCACACCATGGAACACGCTGTACTCGTCGGGCAGCCCTTGCGCGAGGACTTCGAGCGTGGCGACTTCGCGGGCGACGGCCGGCTCGGCGGCGAGCGCCTGCCAGTTCTCGGGATGGATTCGAGCCATGGGGACACGAAGTTTAACTTCGGTCCGCCCGTCGATCCATTAAATTGACGGACCGCGCGGGGGTAGCTCACGTGGTGAGCCTGGCGTTCGCTATGGTGATCGACCCGCAGCCAAAGTCCCGGAGCGATTCATGGAACTCCTCTTCGCAGCGGCCGGCGTCCTCCTGGGCGTCGGCATTGCCTGGTTCTCCCTGTCGCAGCGCTTCAAGGCCGAGCTCGCACTCGCCCAATCCACCGCAGAAAATCGGATCATCGCCGAGCAGGAGCGACTCGTCGCCGCGCGTAACGAGATCGACCGGCTCCTCGAGCGCATTGTCTCGCTCCAGGATGACGAGTCGGCGGCCGAGCGGCTTGCGCGCGAGGAAGCGGAGCGCCGGGGTGCCGCCGAGGCGGCAGCCGCCCGAATTCCCGAGCTCGAGGCCGAAGTCGCCGAGATGCGAGTCCACATCGGCGAGCAGGTTCGGTTGAATGCCGACCAGCGTGCGGCGAACGCGCGCCTCGCCGCCGAGCTCGCCTCCGAGAAGGCAAAGCTCGAGGAGAACATGGGCGTCCTGCAGAAGGCGCAGAAGCAGTTCGAGAGCACCTTCCAGGCCCTCTCGGCACAGGCGCTCCAGGCGAACAACCAGTCCTTCCTGCATCTCGCGGCCGAGGCGCTGGGCAAGTTCCAGTCGAACGCCCAAGGCGAGCTCGAGAAGCGCCAGCAGGCCATCCAGGAGCTCGTGGCGCCCGTGCGGCAGTCACTCGACAAGCTCGATGGCCGCATTGGCGAGATCGAGAAGAGCCGGGAGGGCGCATACCAGGCGCTCACGACGCAAGTCCGTGTGCTCGCGGAAGGCCAGACCGAGCTTCGCCGGGAGACCGGCAACCTCGTCAAGGCGCTGCGCCAGCCGGCCGCCCGCGGGCGTTGGGGCGAGCTCCAACTCAAGCGCGTCGTCGAGATGGCCGGCATGATCGACCATTGCGACTTCGTGGAGCAGCTTGGCATGGAGGGCGAGAATGGCGTCCTGCGGCCGGACCTTATTGTGCGGCTGCCGGGAGGACGTAATATCGTGGTCGATGCCAAGACGCCGCTCCTTGCCTATCTCGACGCCGTGGAAACCCAGGACGACGACGTGCGTCGCCAGCGGCTCGCCGATCATGCGCGCCAAGTGCGGGACCACATGACCAAGCTCGGTCGCAAGGCCTACCAGGACCAGTTCGACTCGACGCCCGAGCTGGTGATCCTCTTCCTGCCCGGCGAGATGTTCTTTTCCGCGGGACTCGAGCAGGATCCGGAGTTGATCGAGTTCGGCGTGGGCGAGAAAGTGCTGCCCGCAACGCCCACCACTCTGATCGCGATGCTAAGGGCCATCGCGTACGGGTGGAAGCAGGAGGCGCTCGCGCGCAACGCCCAGGAGATCAGCGACCTCGGACGCGAGCTGCACGAACGCATCTCCGTCATGGCTGGCCACTGGTCCAAGGTCGGCAAGAACCTGGGCGACGCGGTCGGCGCCTACAACAAGGCGGTGGCGTCGCTGGAGACCCGCGTGCTCGTCTCGACGCGGAAGTTCAAGGAGCTCGAGGCGGTGCCGGATGGGCGCGAGATCGCCGACGTCGAGCCGATCGAGATCGTTCCGCGCGCGCTCCAGGCGCCTGAGGTGGTGGGCCTGCTCGAGGAGGCGCATGCAACTCATTGACGGCCAGATCCTCTACTCGGCGGGTGACGTCGTCGGCTTCCTGGAGTGCGAGCACAAGACGTCGCTTTCGCTCCACGACCTGCTCGTCGAGCGGCTGCCGCGCGCGGAAGATGACGAGTCCGCGAAGCTGATCCAGGACAAGGGCCACGAACACGAGGCGCGCTATCTCGAGAGCCTCGAGAAGCAGGGCCTCGTCGTGGCGCGCATCGCAGATGAGGGCACGCCTGCACAGCGGGCCGAGCGCACGCTTGCCGCGATGCGTCAAGGTGCGGACATCATCTACCAGGGTGCGTTCGTGTCGAAGCCGTTTTACGGCCTCGCGGATTTCCTGCGTCGCGTGGAGGAACCCTCGGCCCCCGGCGACTACGGCTACGAGGTCCTCGATACCAAGCTCGGCCGGCGCCCGCAGGCTAAATTCCTGATCCAGCTTTCGCTTTATTCAGCGATGCTCGAGGAGTTGCAGAGTCGCGCGCCGCAGATGATGGGACTCATCCTCGGCGACGGCGAGGAGCACCGGTTTGCGTACTCGAGCTACTCCCGGTACTTCCGCCAAGTGCGGGAGCAGTTCCTGGCGTTCGTTGGCGCGGAAACTCGGACCACGAGTCCCGAGCGTTGCGACCATTGCGGTTTCTGCCAGTGGCGTGACCGCTGCGCCGATCAATGGCTGCGCGAGGATCACCTCAACCAAGTGGCTGGCATTACGCGGAACCAGATCGAGCGACTGCGGGACGCAGGCATTACAACCATGGCGCAGCTTGGCTCGCTCGATCCCTCGACGCGTGTCGCGCGTCTCCAGCCCGAGACGGTAACGAAGCTGACCGGCCAGGCACGCCTGCAAGCGAGCGAGAAGGCGACCGGACGCAAGTCGCTCGAAATCCTTCCGGCTGATCCGGACGGCCACCGTGGGTTCTTCCGATTGCCGGAGCCTGACGAGGGCGACCTTTTCTTTGACATGGAAGGCGATCCCTTCGAGGAGGGCGGCCTGGAGTACCTCTTCGGCGCGCGTTTCCTACACTGTGGGAAACCCGCGTTCCGTGCGTTCTGGGCACATGACCGGCGCGAGGAGCGCATCGCCTTCGAGCAGTTCATGGACTTCGTGCAGGAGCGTATGAAGCGGTACCCGCGCATGCACATCTACCACTACGCGCATTACGAGCCGACGGCACTCAAGCGCCTGATGTCGCAGCACGGCACGCGGGAGACGGTGGTGGACGACCTGCTGCGCCAAGGCCGGTTCGTGGACTTGTACAAGGTCGTGCGAGAGTCGATGCGCACGTCGGCACCGGCGTATTCGATCAAGGACATCGAGAAGTTCTACATGGAGGCTCGCGAGGGCGAGGTGACGAACGCCGGGGCCTCCATCGTGTACTACGAGCGTTGGCGCGAGACCAAGGATCCAGCCGAGCTTGCGAAGATCCAGAGCTACAACGAGGACGATTGTCGCTCGACGGAGCTGCTACGAGAGTGGCTCTTGAAGCACCGTCCCGCGGGGCTTGCGTGGTACACCGGACCGGGTGCAGAGCACGACGCCAAGGCGGAAGAGAAGTCGGAACGCATGCGCCAGATCGAAGCCGCCGTCGAGCGATACCGCAAGGCGCTATTCGATCCGCTGCCGCCGGCAGATACCGACTGGGACGCCGAGGATCGCTTCCGCGCGCTCACTTACTACCTGGTCGATTTCCATCGTCGCGCCGACAAGCCGCAGTGGTGGGAGCTCTTCGCGCGCCAGGATGCAGCCGAAGAGGAGCTGATAGAGGACATCGAGTGCCTGGGTGGGCTGCGTCGCATCCCCGGCGAGACTCCTCTCGTGAACGGCAAATCCGCTGTTCATGCGTTTTCGTTCCCGGAGCAGGAAACGAAGCTCCGTACCGGCAAGAAGGTGCACAACGCCGCGCTCGCGAAGGCATTGGGCGAGATCGTCGAGCTGGACGAGGAATCGCGCGTGGTACGTCTCAAGATTTCGGGCAAGAAGGAAGTGCCCGACGGCTTGTCTATCGGACCGGGTGGACCGGTCCCTTCGGATAAGCTGCGTCTCGCAGTCTGGCGTTTCGCCGATTCGATCATCCGGGGCGATTCCCGATACCCGGCTGCGGAGGCGTTCCTGCGCAAGTTGCCTCCCATGCTTCGCGGGCTTGATCCTGGCGATCCGATCGCGATGGAGGGCGACGACATCTTCGCCGCGGCGACCGCGGCTGTGCTTTCTCTCGAGCGGAGCTACCTCTTCATCCAGGGCCCGCCCGGCGCCGGCAAGACGACGACCGGTTCGCACGTGATCCTGCGCCTGCTGCAAGAGGGTAAGCGGGTTGGCGTCACCTCCAACAGCCACAAGGCGATCAACAACCTGCTGCACGCCGTCGAGGAGAGAGCGGTCGAGGCCGGCATTCAGATTCGGGGGCTCAAGAAGTCCAACCGCGACGAGCCGGACAGCATGCTAAACGGCACGATGATCGTCGACGTGACCGACTCGAAGGACGTGATCGGCGCGACGGAACGCCTTGTCGGCGGCACGGCGTGGCTCTTCGCCGAGCCGGAACTCGAGCAGGCATTCGACTACCTATTCGTGGATGAGGCGGGCCAGGTCTCGCTCGCGAACCTCGTCGCCGTCTCGACGGCCGCGAAGAACATCGTCCTGCTGGGCGACCAGATGCAACTCGGCCAGCCGATTCAAGGCGTGCATCCGGGCCGCTCCGGAGAGTCGACGCTCGAGTACCTGCTGGACGGGGCGCCGACTGTGCCGCCCGACCGCGGCATCTTTCTCGGCACGAGCTGGCGCATGCATCCGGACGTGTGCCGCTTCATCTCCGATGCGGTGTACGACTCGCGGCTTGCGGCCGCACCGGGCAACGAGCGCCAGACGCTGGTTCTCGACCGCAGTGCGCACCCGGCGCTGCTCGCCACCGGCATCCGCTTCCTTCCGGTCGCACACGACGGGTGCTCCCAACGCAGCGAACCCGAGGCGCTCGTGGTGAAGGACATTTATGACAGCTTGATGCGGCAGTCGTACGAGGACAAGCAGGGCGCGAGGAAGTCGATCAGTTCCAAAGACGTTCTAGTCGTCGCGCCCTACAACGCGCAGGTCAACCTCCTCAGGCACGTGCTTCCCGATGGCGCACGGATTGGGACGATCGACAAGTTCCAGGGCCAGGAAGCGGAGGTCGTGATCGTGTCGATGGCTACGTCCAACGAGGAGTACCTGCCGCGCAATATTGAGTTCCTCTATGACAAGAACCGGCTCAACGTGGCGGTTTCGCGGGCAAAATGTGCGGCGATTGTGGTGGCAAGTCCGGACTTGCTAAAGGTGCATTGCTCGACGCCGCAGCAGATGGAGTTGGTTAATACGCTCTGCTGGCTGCGTGATTATTCGGACATGACCAATGGTAGACCGACGATTTCAATGAAAGCGGAGGAACGAGTCGATGGCTGATTGGGTTGGGTATCACAAGCAATACGAACGTGCCTTTGGCGGCGAATACTTCCACACTAAGCGGTCTCGTGCAGTCCCTGGCGACTACCTCTACGTTATCCTTGGTCACGCTCCGAAGAACACTACATATAGCTTAGCTGGCAAATATCGTGTCGTTCGATCGGAGGACGAGGGCGCATCATTTGGGGGACGCGACTTTGACAGGAAGCTAGCTTTGGAGCCGGTATTGACTGCGAATGCCCCCTTTCCCCTCGATACGCTTCTGGGCGACGAGAAGGAAGGGTTCCGAAGGGTGTACGCGGGAGGCATCGGGATACAGCCACCTAGCGAGGACCTGCGCAAGCTCTTTGACCGTCTTCTCAAATCAAATGTGCACGGTGACGATGCTGTCGTTGCGCAAGATATCGTGTCGATTCTTGAAGATGCGTCCATCCCTGAGACCACAAAAGAGCAGTTAACCCAGGCACGCGTGGGGCAGGGGCGCTTCCGACAGAGCGTTATCGAAGTGTGGGGAGGTGAGGAGCGCTGTGCTTTCACCGGAATCGCGGTCCGACAGTTATTGGTGGCCTCGCATATCGCTCCGTGGCGCCAGAGCGTTGCGCTCCGGCTTGACGGCACCAATGGGATTCTTCTTTGCGCTCATCTTGACAAGCTCTTCGATCAATACTTGATCAGCTTTTCAGACGACGGCCGCCTGATCAAGAGCAAGAGGCTAGACACAGACGAGTGGAGAGCGCTGCAGACGATCGGAGTGGCAGACGGCATACAGCTGAATTTCACGCTGATGAACTTCTCAAATCAGGACAAAGTACGGAAGAACTTGCGCGCGCACCGGACTGCATTGTCCGATCTGGATGAGGGCCGCAATCCAGGGGGTAACGATGCCGCTGTGATGGTGGCCGCGTAACGCATGGGATCCATGCAAGCGCGCAATGGACCGTACTGAGCGCTTCTACAAGATCGACCAGATGCTTCGCGGGCGGTTGGACGCTGTGCCGATCAGCGAATTCTTGGACGTCTTGGGTGTGTCACTCGCCTCGTTCAAGCGCGATCTCGCGTACATGCGTGACCGGCTTTATGCCCCGATCGAGTGGGACCGGGACAAGGGCGGATATCGTCTAGTTGAGGCACGTGGCCGGGGCCCAAAGTATGAGTTGCCGGGCCTATGGTTCAGCCCGTCGGAGGCGCAAGCGCTCCTTACAATGGAGCACCTCATCGAATCGTTGGAGCCAACGCTGCTCGGGCGGCAGTTGGCGCCGCTCAAGTCACGTCTTGCGGCCCTGCTTTCTTCCGGTGACCACTCGGTGGAGGAGGTGCGGCGCCGAATCCGAGTCATTCCCCTGGGCGCTCGCAGGCACGAGCCTCGCCATTTCTCCGTCGTAGCCGCAGCGGTGCTCGGGCGGAAGAGGCTTGAGCTCAAGTACTTTAATCGAATGAAGAATGAGACGACTGAGCGCGAGGTTTCGCCGCAGCGACTCGTCTATTATCGCAACAACTGGTACCTGGATGGCTACTGCCACACCCGTGAGGGGCTTCGCACGTTCGCACTCGATGCGATTAAGGACGTGACGCTTGAGGAAAGACGGGCAAAGGACGTACCGGACAAGGAACTGGACCGCGTCCTAGCGAGCGGATATGGAATCTTCGCCGGAACGACAGTGCATTGGGCGAGGCTACGGTTTTCAGCGGAGCGTTCGCGGTATATCGCACTGGAGGAGTGGCATCCGGAGCAGAAGAGCCGAATTGAAAGTGACGGGTCGTTAACGCTGGAGGTGCCATACACCGACGACAAGGAACTTGTCATGGATATTTTGAAGTTCGGAGCGGACGTCGAGGTACTGCAGCCGCCGGAACTGCGGCAAGCCATCAAGGAAGCAGCCGCGCGCATCCTCTCGATTTACTCATCACGGCAGAGGGACCCACGACAGTGAGAATCACCACCTGGAATTGCCGCGGCGGGCCATTCGAAAAGAAGGCGCTACTGCTCAACTCACTGCATCCTGATGTCGCAGTGATTCCAGAAATGCCACGCCCCACCGGCACCGAGCCGAATCACCTTTGGTTCGGGGACTATGCGCGCCGTGGCCTTGGAGTCATCGGAAGCGCCTCGTATCGCTTGACGTCGATCGAGCCGGAACCGGATGTACCAAAGCATGTCATGCCCGTCCAGGTAAATGGACCGATCGACTTCGTACTATTTGCCGTGTGGACTATGGGCCAGCAGGAGTTCTCATACGTCCGCGCCGCCTGCGTCGCGCTGGACAAATACTCGCCGCTGATTCGATCGAAGCAGGTGGTATTTGCGGGTGATTTCAATTCGAATGCCATCTGGGACAAGGACCACCCGAAGGACTTGAATCATTCAGCACTCGTTCGGCGGATGTCGGAGCACGGATTGATCAGCGCGTACCACCACGCTCGGGCCGTCGACCACGGCAAGGAAGCTGATGCCACGTACTACCACCAGACGAAGGCGGAACAGCCCTTTCACATCGACTATTGCTTCGTACCTGTTGCGTGGGCCGATTCGATTTCCGGCGTCCAGATTGGCACTTATGCCGACTGGAGAGAGGCAAGCGACCATCGGCCGCTGACTGTAGACGTCCCCCTACCGAAGGCCTAACACGGCAAAGGCGTGAAGGGCTAACGCACCGCGTTACCGCCGCGGCGCGCCTCCTGCCTACTGTTTCTTCAGGCGGATGTCGTCCTCGTCGAGGACGACATCCGCGAGGGGATCGGGGCCCATCAGATAGCAGCGCGGCTCAGTACCGTGGGTAGCGAAGCCAACTCCAAAACCCTCCCGGTAGACGGGGTGGTCTTCGGGCAGATAGAGCCCTTGGTCCTTCGCCTCCGCCTCTGTCATGCCGAGTCGTTCGTCCGGAGGCGTCAACTTCGGGTGCGCCTTGTGTCGAACGAGGTAGTCCCTCAAGGTCTCGCCGAGCCTCCGCTTGTCGAATGTATAGGTGGATAACGCCCGCTTCCAGGCGCCGGTAGGGCGCGTGGACCTTCGAGCTGCCATTTGGGTGAGGAAGCGCCGGCCGGACCGGCGAATGGGCTTGCGAAGCTTCATCGCTACTCCTTGTTGAGTAACGCCCCGTTTAGGTCCTTTGTTTTACGTCGCGACCAAGTAGGGCTAAAAAGCGACGTACTCATGTTCCCACACCAGGATCGCTGGGGCAACACATCAGCGAGGCCCCGCGTACCGACTGCTCAACCGCTCATCGGGCGAACGCCTTCTGCCGGTGATGTTATGCCAGATATTCGCTCGATCTCGGCGACCGCGCGATTCAGTTCCGCGGCAAGTGGCTGTGGGCCCTTTCGAAGGAATTCGTCCGCTAGCGCGCGGTAGTACCAAAGGGAAACCTGGCTCCCTCCGTTGAACCGGCTCCAGACCGATGCGCCATCCTTTCGAAGGTCCGCGAGGATTGCTCGCGCGTTATGTACCTTGTCAGCGCATGACACAAGACGCGAAGTATCTGAGACATGGCGCAAGTGATCGACGTAAGCAGCTTTCTTCGTCTTGGGATCTTCCGACTCCGACGGATTCGTGCAGTCTTCGACGATGCCAAGTACCGGCTGTCCGAAGAGTTGACGAATGTCGGCTCGCAATCCATCGGGGCCGCTCGGATATGTGTCCGCTTAATCTTCAAGTGCATCGTGCAGCAATCCGGCGATCGCCTGGTCGCGCGAGCCGTCGTTCTCCAGGACCAGGGCGGCAACGCTGATGAGGTGCGCGATATAGGGATGTCCGTGCCCTTTCGAGTCTGGCTCGCGTGCAGCCTTGTGGCGAACGAAAGTGCTTTCTCGAAATCCGCGTGAAACTTGACGCGTTCGGTGCAGGGAAGGGGCATGTCATCGCCCAATGTCAGATCTTCTCGAGCAACTTCGCTTGCTGGCTCACTAAAGCTTGAGGGGACTCGGTCTCCGCGAAATACCGTGCAGTTATGTACTCCACGTATTTCGCGTGCTCACTGCGGATGAGCGGGACGAGCTCCTTCCAAAGTCGCTGATACGTCATCGCCTCAAATCGTGAGCCATCAACGCCGAGAAGGCGCTTGAACCGGGTGATCTCCTCTTCCATGCTCGGCGCCAGCTCTTCGTCGCAGCGATGCCAAAGAAGAAGCAGTGTCCAGGGCCTTTCAGCTCGTGTGTGGGCGAGGCCCAGCATATGCTTCAACAGCTGCTGCACATCGAGGTGATCGAAGCCCGCGCTCATGTACTCCTCGGCCGCCTCCTGTGCTCCGCTCAGGCCGTTCCTGGCCCATAGCCGGTCCCCGGCGGGCAGATATGCGTCTCGAAGCGGCTTGTGTCCTGCATGCTCCGTCCACTCGGTGAACTTGCTCTCGATTGCCAAGATCGCGTCGCCCCGGCACTCCAGGACCATGTCTAGGTTCGGCGAGCGGGGCCCGACGCCGGAAGGAAACTTCTGCTCGAAGCGGAGCCCCGTGATGCCTCGGCTGGCAGGCGCTGGAAGCACGCCGGCCAAGGCGGCTTTGTCGCGATGACGCCAATAGTCGAAGACGTTGACGGCGAGGGCGGACGAGGAATGGAGCGCGGCGATCTTCGGGCGGTTGCCAAGGTTGCCAAGCTCGTTTCCGTCCGCGCTCTCAAATTCCTGGCGGGTCTCGGGATTGAGCCACGGAACGTTTTCGAGCGGCTCGTCGCAATACCCGTCGGTGCATTGAAGACCCGCTGTCGTAGCCCACTGCTCCATCGAACGCTTCGCCGCTGGTTTCATAGCGCCATTCTCCTTAGGGGCAGGCTCACCAGGTGAGCCTAGGGAAACGAACAATCGCTTTGGAAGCCTATTGCCACGCGTTCTCGACAGCGACATCGGGCGCCAGACTGATCCCGTGCTGACGCCGGTGTCAATCCCGTTCCGGGACGTGGCTGGTCAAGCAGCCCTGCTCGTCGGGGGGCGCAGCTCGCGTTGTGGGTAGCCCACGAGCCAATCCTGCGATAATCGACACATGTCCGGCTCTACCCTCGGCACCCTCTTCACCGTCACCACTTTCGGCGAAACCGTCACCACTTTCGGCGAATCCCACGGCCCGGCGATCGGCTGCGTGATCGACGGTTGCCCGCCCGGCATGCAGTTCTCCGAGGCGGACATCCAGCCCGACCTCGACCGCTGAAGCCCGGCACCTCGCGCCACGTGTCGCAGCGCGCAGGACGCTCGATGTCGAAGGCAGCGCAGCGATGATCGAGACGCACGAGCGTCACGATCCCGCGATGTGCGCGAGCGGCTGACGGCGATTGCGGCTTCGGCAAGCGGCGGCAGGAGCGCCGTAGGGAAAACGCTCGAGGATCCTGATCCATGGGAAGCCTGAACTCAGGGCCAGCGCTCGAAGTGAGGTTCCGAATTCGAGCCATAAAATTGAATGTGGCCGATCTCCAGGACGCAGCAAGCCGTCGTCGGACTGTTCACCTTTGGGTAGTCCGATCGCAGCTTTACGCCGGGCAGATCATAACCTCGGTGCGAGCGCGGTCTGGCGCCGAGGAGCGCGAATGGCGCGGCTGGAGTCGCGCGCCCTGTCAACTGTTCGGCGCCTCCGCACACGGAAGCACTATCAGCGCCATTCCGAGTCGCCCATCGAGAGGCAGCGATCCTGCGAGGGCCTGACGTGGCGTTCTGGCTATTGGTCGCGGGCACCCCGGCCGTAGATCGCGTCATCGATCGAGAGTATCGGGAGCGGGAGCGCGCGTAGCTCCGCGAGACGGCGTAGACGGTCGAGCCGCGGCGCAGCGACCCAAGAAATGCCCAATCATCAGCAACTTAGC
This sequence comes from Usitatibacter sp., assembly GCA_035656735.1. GTDB lineage: Bacteria > Pseudomonadota > Gammaproteobacteria > Burkholderiales > Usitatibacteraceae > Usitatibacter. Next base: position 71,034 of record DASRRY010000054.1, read on the forward strand.
GTGTCCGCGCCGCGGCAGCTGCCCCCGCTGCACCATAGTGATGTAATCTGGTGCCCCTACCGCGATGTCCAATCATGGCTACCAGACGAAAATCCGAACCTCTCATTAAGCAAGATGCGGCACTGCGCGCATCCATCAGCTTCCCTCCCGAGCTCTATCACCTGCTTGAACAGATCGCTTCGAAAAAGAAAGTTTCTCTAGCGTGGGTGATTCGCGACGCTGCGGAAAATTACGTCGCGGAGCAATGGCCACTTCTCGAACTGAAAGGCCGGGTCGTTCATGCGAGCAGCTAAGTCGAAGTCGAGAAGCGACGGTCGCAGTAGCAGTGGCCGCTTTTCCAATCTTGACGAAGACAAGCTTCGCGGCGGCTATTACACCTCGCACGAGTTGGCAGCTTGGCTTTGCGCATGGGCCATCCGCACCACTGATGACCGCGTCTTGGAGCCGAGTTGTGGCAGCGGCGCATTTCTGTGTGCTGCGGCAGCGCGGTATGTTGAGTTAGGTGCGCCACCCGCCCTCATTGCGAAGCGGCTAACCGGGGTGGAGATTATTGGAAAGGAAGCTGAAGCTGCTCGAAACGCGCTGCGAAAGATTTTGGACGGTCCTGGCGCAAGGTCCGTCGAAACTTCGGACTTCTTCGCCTGGCACAAGTCAGGCAGCAGTCGCGCGTTCGACGCTGTGATCGGAAACCCCCCGTTCATACGTTATCAAACATTTCCAGAGCCGCATCGTAGCCTCGCAATGGCCCTCATGGCTGAACAAGGGCTCACACCCAACCGCCTTACAAACATCTGGGTTCCCTTCGTCGTTGCTGCTGTTGCAGCGCTGCGACCTGGCGGCCGCTTGGCCTTAGTTCTACCTGCGGAAATACTCCAGGTGAGCTACGCGGCGCAGCTGCGCTCATATCTTATTGATCGGTTTCAACGAATCGACATAGTGGCTTGCAACGAACTATTCTTCGAGAAGGCAGAACAGGAAGTGGTGCTTGTACTCGCCGATCGCCTTTTGGAGAGCGCCTCTGCCACCAATCTGTGCCGTGTGGCCATGACCGAAACGCGCTTCGTACGGGACATAACGACTAGAGAACCGAGAGCACTTCTCGCTGCAGCCCAACCAAAAGCGGTGCGTCACGACAGCGAAAAGTGGCTGAAATTTTTTCTGAGTGACAAAGAAATATCTTTCATGCGCGAACTGCGCGCTTCCAAGATCACGACGTCCCTCTCGACGTACGCGAGCGTGGACGTTGGAGTTGTGACTGGTAAGAACGAATTTTTCGTTCTTACAGGCGAGCAGGTCAAAGATCTGGGCCTCCAAAGCTACACCGCTCCACTCGTTAGCAGATCCGTGCACCTCAAAGGAGCTCGTGTCGGAAAGTCAGACTGGAAAGCAATGGCAGCGTCTGGCGACCGCGTTTACCTCTTAGACCTAAAGCCTATAGGGACCAAGAAATTACCCGTCGCATTGGCTCGCTATATCCGGAGCGGCGAAGTTCAAGAAATTCATACCGGCTACAAGTGCTCAATACGGGAGCCGTGGTACGCCGTCCCGTCTGTCTGGGTACCGGACGGATTTCTCTTCCGGCAGATTTATGACTTTCCTCGTGTCGTGCTTAACGAAGCCGGCGCTACGTCGACCGACACAATCCACCGTCTGACGGCCAACGTCTCAAATCCAGAGTCAGTCATCGCAAATAGTTACACGTGGCTAACAGCTGCGTCGGCGGAAATCGAAGGCCGCAGTTATGGCGGCGGAGTGCTTGAGCTCGAGCCTACCGAAGCAGAGCGCCTGCTGATGCCGGCCACGCTCAACGGAGCCCTTCCCCTTGCTGAATGCGACCGCTTGACCCGCGAAGGCCGGCTCGATGAAGTACTTGAAGAAAACGCACGAATCGTCCTCAAAGGACACATGGGCTTGACCCGGTCGGACTGTCTTCTGCTTCGCGGCGTCTGGGCAAAGATGCGTGACCGGCGGAGCGCAAGGAGCAAGTCAGCGCGCAAAGCAGCTACCCATGGTGCGGTTGAGTGAGCGAGCCCCCAAATGCTCGCGACACAGCCCGCGCGCGTGTCGCCGAGCTTGTACGAGCCTTCCGGCGGAATGAGGCGGATTACCTCAGCTCCACATACAACGAAACCCAGGCGCGGACCGATTTCATCACTCCGCTTCTTGAAGCATTCGGCTGGGACGTTCACAACCGCGCCGGCCATCCTCTCGGCTTTCGAGAAGTAATTGAGGAGGCGACGGTCGAGGTAGGACCGGAGAGACTGTCTAAACGGCCCGACTATGAGCTGCGCTTGGCTCGACAGCGCAAGTTGTTTGTCGAAGCTAAGAAGCCGAGCATTTCGCTTGACCGAAACCGAGAAGCCGCGTTTCAAACTCGCCGCTACGGCTATTCCGCAAGTATTCCGATCTCTATTCTTACGAACTTCCATGAGCTGGCGATCTACGATTGCCAGCCAGTCCCCTCCATTAGCGACGAAGCGCAGGTGGCACGGCGCCTTCTTGTGCGGTACGACGAGTTGGAGACGCGCTTTGAAGAGCTTTGGCCGCTGCTTTCTCGCCAATCTATTTACTCCGGGGAGTTCGACCGTATCTTCGAAATTAGCGGCACTCGGCACGGCGCGGAACAGTTTGACGATTTATTCCTTCGTCAAGTGAAGTCTTGGCGCGAGCGCCTAGCAAGGGATATCCATTCAAATGCGCCGTCTCTCAGCCCTTCACAACTGACGTATGCGGTCCAGCTTTTCCTGTCCCGCATAGTCTTCTTGCGTATTTGCGAAGATCGGGAAATCGAGCGGTACGAGACACTCAAGAATTTACCGGAGGGCGCAACCTTCGATGCCCTGATGGCGGAATTGCGAAGGGCTGACGAGTTCTACGACTCTGGCCTGTTCCGGCTAATTGAGGACGGACGTCTCGGTATTAGGATTACTGACTCAGTACTACATAGCATCATCACTGAGCTCTATTACCCCCAAAGCCCATATACGTTTGCGGTGGTTGAAACCGAAGTGCTCGGCGAAATCTACGAACAATTTCTCGGCGAGGAAATCGCTATCAACGGCCGTCGCGTTGAAATCATCGATAAACCCGAAGTGCGCGAAAGCGGAGGCGTCTTTGCGACCCCGCGCTACATTGTGGACGCGATTGTCGCTCGGACTGTATTGCCACTGATCGTCGACAAGAGTCCCGCTGCGTTAGCGAACTTTACTGCCGCGGACATTTGTTGCGGCTCTGGCATCTTCCTACTATCGATTTACGAATTGATCCTCGAGCACTATCTAGCCTGGTACGTCGCCAATGATCCGGAAGTGCACGCCGGGCGCGCGATTTATGAGTCGGGGGGCGGTCAATGGCGGCTCACCCTCTCAGAAAAGCGGCGCATTCTGCTCGCACACGTCCGTGGCGTTGACATCGATCCTAATGCGGTTGAGGTGGCGCGCTTTAGTCTTCTGCTAAAGCTGATCGAAGGAGAAGACGCGGCGAGTCTTCACGAATTCGTTCGCACTCATCGGACGCCAGCGCTCCCGTCATTGGATGAAGCGCTCAAATCCGGGAACAGCCTCGTGAGTCCCGACGAATGGTCGGCCAGCATGGGCGCCATGTCAGCCGCTCTAATGTCTCGTATAAACCCCTTCGACTGGGGGGCCGAGTTTCCCCGCGAAGCAGCGCGCGGCGGGTTCGACGTAATTGTGTGCAACCCGCCCTACGTGCGCATTCAGAATATGGCTACGTATTCGGCCGAAGAGGTGGCCTTTTACCAAAACGCCAGATCTCCTTACACAACCGCTCATCAGGATAATTTCGACAAATACGCTTTATTCATCGAGCGGTCTCTGAGACTGCTTGCCGCCTCCGGCCGGCTCGGCGTAATCGCGCCCCATAAGTTCACGACGACCCAGGCCGGGCGCGCGCTGCGCGGGTTGATCGCATCGCCTCGACTGCTTGAGCAGATGATTCACTTTGGAGTCAAACAGGTATTCGGCCGTCGCGCCTCGAACTACACCTGCATCATGGTTCTTGACCGACGCGGCGTAGAGAGCGTGCTGATTGAGCAGGTAGGCACGCTAGAGGAGTGGAGGTATAGGAAACCGGGAAAGGTCACCCGAATACCTGCCGCTAGTCTGGGCGAGGATACCTGGCAATTCGCTAGCGCACCGGCACGAGAGCTATTTGATCGCGTTCGCGGTACGCACACGGCACGCCTGAATAGCGTTGCGGAAATTTTTGTCGGCGTTCAGACAAGCGCAGATGCCATATATATCTTTAAGAGCGTAGCTGAGAATACAAGAACCGTAATTACACATTTGGATGGGCGCGACTGGAAGATTGAACGCGGAGTTCTGCGGCCATGTCTGCTCGACGTCTCGCTCGAGCCCTATTCGCGGCCTCAGCCCAATGCATGGATGATTTTCCCATATCGTATCGTCGCAACTGCACGCGGGGAACGTGCTGAACTCATTCCAAAGGAGGAGATGGAAAAGCGCTATCCGGGGTGCTTCGCCTACTTGACTGCACACCGGAAGGCTCTTTCAAAGCGAAATGTCATTGGCGGCGCAGCCGCGGGACGGGAGTTCTACCAATTTGGCCGGTCGCAAAGTCTCACGAAATTCAATACGCCAAAAATTATTCTTCCAATTCTCTCGGTCGAGGCTCGGTACGCTTACGACGACTCGAACATCGTCGTCACCGGTGGCGGTAATGGACCCTACTATATGGTGCGCGCCTTAGCGGGTCAGGGGGTCAGCGACCTTTACCTCATTGGCGTTCTTAATCACCCGTTAAGCGAAGCAATCATCCGCACCAATACGAGCCCATTCAGAGGCGGGTATTACTCGCATGGCAAACAATTTATTGAAAATCTTCCGATCCCGATCCCTACAGAGAAACAGCGATTTATAATCGAGGAGGCGGTCAGGGAGCTCCTTGATGCAAACACCGCCCTTGCAGGAGCCAGGACACCGCATGAAACGACGCTGCACGCGCGTACTTCGAAGACACTCCGCGCTCGAATTCAATCTATGGTCAGCGCGCTCTTTGCCCTCACTGCTGAGGACATGGAAACGGTACTCGCCGTACCCGTGCCTACTTAATTCGACATCACCATTTCGTAGATTTGCTCGCGAAATGCGCTAGCTTTCTGCGCCCGTGATCTGGATGGGAGACGCCTCGCCAAAAATGGCGCAGGCCGCGTTCCAGCAAAGGCGCCCAGTTCCTTCCGCGAGCGCGTAGGCGCTTTGCGTAACCCCCCGCCCTTCCTCAAGCTCGTATGGCAGACGAGCCCAGCGATCAGCGTGGCGGTCATCGTCCTGCGCCTCGTCCGCGCGCTTCTCCCGGTCGCGACCCTCTACGTCGGCGCGCTCATCATCGATGCGGTCGTGGCGGGCATCAAGAGCAGCGACTTCGCTCCGATCTGGCGCCTTCTCGCGCTGGAATTCGGCCTC
>DASRRY010000055.1:0-178276 GCA_035656735.1 Usitatibacter sp.
GCCACTGGTTGTTCCAGCGCGTGTCCCATTCGACCTGCCAGGCGGTGTTCTTGTAGCTCGAGAAACGGCCGGCGAGGCTTGCATTCTCGTTGTATTCCTTGCGGATCAAGTCGACCTCGAAGGTGTGCGGGCCCCAGTGGAGCTGCACCATGCCCTGCGTGGCCTTGTCCTTGGAGCGCACGGCCTGGTCGTTGGCGTTCGACATCGCCGAGACGGGCACGTTTTTCGATCCCCCGAAGAGGTCCCAGTGGATCTCGTGCGCGAGGCTCAACTCGATCGGCCCGCCGGCCCACGCGATCGCACCCGACCACACGTGGGGATGACGCGAGTTGTTGCCGGACGTATCCGCCTCGTTGGTCGAGTACTGCAGCGCCCCGTGGAAGCCCGCCCAGGTCGGCGAATCGTACTCGACGATGTTCGTCCGGCGCAGGTGGAAGCTCGACGCCGAGTTGGTGCCGAAGCCGGTCTTGCGCAGCACGTTGCTGGTGGACACGAAGTTGCCGCTGCCGACGCCGAGGAACGAGATGTCGTCGCCGTAGGTCTTGAACGGCGTGTCCATGCGACCCAGCTTGATGTCGCCCCAGTAGCGGCTCGCGAGGCCGACGAAGGAATTGCGCTGCGCGAACGCGGAGTCGTTGGAATCGACGTGGAACACGGTCTCGAGCTGCCAGATCGCGCGCAGGTCGCGCCCCAGCCGCTCGTAGCCGCGCCAGCCGATGCGCGAGTTGTTCGACTGCATCTCGGTACGCTTGACGATGCTGTTCTCGCCGGTGGGCTTGCCGTTGGTGATGGTGGCCACCGTCGTGCCGGCGTCGGTCGCTCCGCTGCCACTCGGCTCGACGATCTCGGGATAGACCTTGCCGTACATCGTGACGACGGAGTCCGGTCCATCCCACCCCGAGTCCTTCGCATAGGCGGCGGACATCGCGAGCGCGGCGCCGATCGCCAGGGCAATCTGCTTCTTCTGCATCCCATCCCCTCCAGGTTGGCGTTCCGCATGCGGGAACGTATGTACTTGTTTTGGAACGGCTTGCGCGAAACTTAACAGAGGAGGGGGCGCGCAGGGGCATGCGGGAATTGCGAATCGCAAACCTGTGTCGAAATGTAAGCGGGAAATTGCAAAAGCGACGCGGGCGCCCGCAGGCGCCCGCAATTCGAACGGGCCGGCGCAAGCCGGCCGCGAAGATCAGAAGCTGTGGTTGATGCCGACGGAGTAGATCGTGATGTCCTCGCCGCGGGCCGGCGCCTGCTGTGCTTCGTTGTTGTACACGGCCGAGAAGTCGTTCTTGAGCCATGCCGCCTGGACGAAGAGGAACGTGCGGCGCGAGAAGTAGTACGAGAAGCCCGCCTGGTACTGGTCGCCCTTGAGGCCGTCGGTGTTGCAGACCGCGTTCACGCGCTGGCAGGAACCCTCGTCGGAGTGGATCCACTGCAGCGCCGTGCGCCACTGCGGCGCCCAGCGCGCGTCCCAGATGAGCTGGTACGCGCCGTTCTTGTAGTGCTTGAAGCGGCCGGTGACGGTGGCGTTCTCGTCGTAATCCTTCCAGATGTAGTCCGCCTCGAACTGGTGGACCTTGCCGAGCTTGTACTTGACCATCACCTGCGTGGCCTTGTCGATCGAGCGCACGTTGGTGTCGGCGAAGTTCGACAGGGCGGTCGGCACGTTGCGCGAGCCGCCGAAGAGGTCCCAGTGACGCTCGTGGGCGAGGCTCACCTCGAAGGGCCCGCCTTCCCACGCGACGGCGCCCGACCACACGTGCGGCGCGCGCTTGTTGTTGCCGTTGGTGTCAGCCTCGTCGGTCGAGTACTGCACGGCGCCGTGCAAGCCGACCCAGGTGGGCGACTCGTACTGGACGACGTTCTGGCGGCGCAGGTGGAAGCTCGACGCGGAGCTCGAGCCGAAGCCCGTCTTGCGCAGGAGGTTGCTCGACGACGTGAAGTTGCCGGAGCTGATACCGAGGAAGGAGATGTCGTCGCCGTAGGTCTTGAACGGCGTGTCCATGCGGCCCAGCTTGATGTCGCCCCAGTAACGATGCGACAGGCCCACGAACGAGTCGCGGTCCGCGAACGTCGTGTCGTTCGAGTCGATGTGGAACGCGGTCTCGAGCTGCCAGATCGCCTTCAGGTCGCGTCCGAGCCTCTCGTAGCCGCGCCAGCCGACGCGGCTGTTGCTCGATTCCATCTCGTATCTCGAGATGATGTTGTCCTTGCCCGTGGGCGCCGCGCAGATCGAGCAGACGACCGTTCCCACGGCGGTCGCGCCGTCGCCCTTCGGATAGTTGATCTCGGGATAGACCTTGCCGTACATCTCGACGCTGGAGTCGGGGCCGTCCCAGGCATCCTCGCCCTTGCCGCCGCCCTTCTGCGCGAACGCGCCCGTCATCGCGAACGCGGCGCCGATCGCCAGCACCAGTGCCTTCTTCTGCATTCTTGTATTCCCTCCGGTTCGTTCGAGGCTTGTTCCTTGATATGGAACGGCTTTCTTCTATTACAACCTGCAATTTTGCGTACCTTACTGAGGGGGCCCGGCGACGTCAAGGAAAAAGCCACGCTTCGTGGCGAAAAAACAACGGGCAGCGACATGAAAAAGGCCGCCCGGGGGCGGCCATGGGTCAGACGGTGAACCCCCTCGCGGCTAGGCCGCCTGCTGGACCTTCGGCGGCAGGTCGGCGAGCTCGTTCTGGTAGGCCTCGTCCATGCGCGGCTTGAGGCCGTGCCTGGCCAGGGCTTCCGCGAAGATGCGGCGCACTTCCGCCGACTCGTCGGCATAGTCGATCTGGTCGCCGCCGATGCGCTTGCTGATCCACGCCTTGGGCACGCCCTGGGCGTTGCGGATCGCCACGCCTTCCTGCTTGAACGCGAGGTAGCGCGCGGGCGTCATGCCGCTGTTGAAGTGCTGGTGGAACCACATGTTGGGCGGCGTGATGAGGGTGCCTTCGCGCCACGGGTACTCCCGGGGCTGCTCGCCCTCGGGCCACATGAGGCTGTAGCCCTCACCGCTCATCACGATCACGTACGCGCCGGGACCGTGCGCGTGGGCCTTCTTGTACGTGCCCACGGGAAACTGGCTGATGTGGCTGTTCATCGAGCCGCGGGCCATGTTGAAGCGGATGTGCCCGCCGCCCGCGCCGCGTTCCTTCGCGGCGATGAGGGGCAGGTTGATCGCGTCGGCCACGAAATTCGTGTCGAGCAGCAGGCCCTTCTGCTCGCCCTTGTTCGCGAAGTAGTCGGGCTCGCCGCTGAAGCGCTCCTTGAAGTCGTACGGCGTGCCGAAGACGAATCCCAGGTCGCCGAACGCATTGATGATCGCGGGAGCGTTCGTGACCGACACGAAGCGCGCGGCATCCTTGCCCGACGTGTTGAAGTGCTGGTGCGTGGTGTTGAGCGGGATCGCGAAGATGGCGCCCTTCTTCCACTCGAACGTGATCTTGGTACCCGCGTCGTTCCACACCGTCGTGGAGCCGCGGCCGTCGAGGACGTAGATCATCTCCTCGAAGAGATGGCGCCAGGGCGCCAGCTTGCCGCCGGGCGGAATCTCGCACACGTACGCGTCGTTGGAGGTGCGCGACGCATCGTGGTTGAGGAACACCCCCTTGCCGCCGCGCGAAGCCCAGGGCTTCAGGTCCACCGTGTGCAGGTTCTCCTGGTAGATGGCGCTCTGGATCTCGAGCCCCTCGCCCTTCACCCAGCGCGTGTACGGCGTCTCCTTCTCGGTGGCGAACTTCTTCGCCATCTCGTCGGAGACCATCGCCGTCTTCAGTTCATTTGCCATGGCTTGTCCAATGCAAAAAAATTATTGTCCGCAGATAAACGCGGATACATGCGGATAAGGCCCAGACTCCCCTCTCATCTGCGCTTATCTGCGTTTATCTGCGGACGAATATTCCTCATTTCATTACGCGGGTTGCTTGATCTTCCCCGTGAGGAACTGCTGCACGAGCTCCGGCGTGACCGTCACGCCGGTCCGGTATTCCGGCGCGTCCTCGAGCTGCTCGAGGTCGTTCAGGCCCGCGTGCTTGAAGATGCGGTTCACCGCGGAGATCAGGCGCACCGGGCGGTCCGGGTCGGAGTTGAAGTGCTGGCTCGCGGTGTTCGGCGGGATGTAGATCACGTCTCCCGCTTCCCACTCGTAGCGCTTCACTTCCTTCTGCGGCGTCCAGTGGTAGGTATCCGTGATCTCCACGTCGTAGTCGACGTGCAGGTCGTAGCCGCGGCCCTCGACCACGTAGAGGCACTCCTCCGCGAGCTGGCGGTGCTTGCCGGACTTGCTGCCCGGCGGAATGATCAGCATGTACGCGTCCACCGTCTCCATGCGCGTGTTCATGCCTTCGTTCAGCAGGTGCTTGAGCAGGCCGTGGCGCGACAGCTCCCACGGCATGTCGTCGGGACGCACGACCTTCTTGCGCTTCGCATTGCGCGCGGGCATCGCCGCCGCGTCGTCGAGCAGCGCCTGGTACAGCGCCTGGTTCACGGTGCCCTTGTTCCAGGCTTTCGATTCACCCCATGCCATCTTCGTCTCCTAATGATTGAAATCCGACTCTTCCTCGCGCGCCCTGAACGCGGCGGCTTCGGGGCCCGGTGCGGGCTCCGTCGGCCGCGGCTCGACCTGGTGCTGGAAGAGCATGTTCATGAACATGTACATGGGCTTCGTCTTGATCACGAGCGCCCGCGCGGGCCGGGTGGGGCTCGCGTTGAAGTGCTGGTGCACGCAGTTGTTGTGCACGATCGCGATGTCGCCGGACTTCCAGTCGTAGCGGATGCCGTCGTGCACCTCGTAGCCCTCGCCGTCGAGGATGTAGAAGGCGGCCTCGTTCACGTGGCCGTGCTTCTGGCTGTGGCCGCCGGGACCGTACTCCTCCAGGTGCAGGTGGAAGGTCTGCGTGATGCCGTCCTTCGGCTCCACATAGTGGCGGCTATAGGTCTGCGGGCCGTCGCGGAACTTGATGTCCTTCGCGCGGCGCACGCGCGGCATGTCGCGCAGGCGCTTCAATTCGTCCTTCAGGCTGTACTGGCCGGCGATGCCCCGGACGAAGATGCGGTCCTTCTTGCTGTGGTAGTGCGATTCCGTCGCGGCCTGCTTGTCCGGCGTCGAAATCTCCGTCGCGGTGCCCGCGACTTGCGGCTCTATCTTGCCCATGGTTGCCTCCGTATAAGCCGGTACTAGCGGCCGTATTCCTCGAGTTTGAAGCGTTTCGGTTTCAGCGTCCTGCAGATCTCGCGGTTCACGCCCGCCTGCGCGAGACCCATGCCCTTCTCCGCGGCCATCGCCTGGACGATCGCCATGTCGTCCTCGGCCCAGGCCATCGTGTTCACGCGCCAGTTGCGCAGCACGTAGTTGTCGCCGCTCGACATGAGGAGCGCCTCGCGCAGCCGCTCCGGGTCCATGCCGTAGCTTTGCGCGAGGGCGAGCGCCTCGTGGTTCGCGATGAGGCACGACCACATGATCATGTTGTTCGCGGCCTTCGCCACCTGGGCCGTGCCGGCCGGGCCGGTGTGGACGATGTCGGTCGAATAGGCCGAAAGGACCGGCCTCAGCCGCTCGACCACGTCCGCGTCGCCGCCCACGAAGGAGAGGAGCGTGCCTTCGTCGGCCGCCTGCCCGCCGCGGCACACGGTCGAATCCACCAGGTGGACGCCGCGCCGGGCCGCGAGCCCGGCCAGCTCCACGATCGTCTTCGGGTGCACCGTGGAGAGAATGGCCACGATACGGCCTGCGGGAAGGTCCTTCAATCCGCCGTCCGGCGCGAGCAGCTGCCGCAGCTCGCGGTCGTAGCCCACGCAGACCAGGATCACGTCGCACTCGCGCGCGAGCGACCCCGCGTCCGCGGCCCACCGCGCACCCTTGGCCTCCACGGCCGCGCGCTTGGCCGGATCGACGTCGTAGGCGGCCACGTCGAAACCGCGGCGGGCGAGGTGGCCGATCATCGGCTGGCCCATGCGGCCGGCGCCGATCATGCCAATAGTCGCGCCTGGCGCGGGAACTTTAGTGTCGAGGGAGCTTTGCGCTCCTGCATTTTGTGACGTCATCGCTTCTGGGTGATCGTATCGAGGAGCGCCGGCTGGCCTGCCTTGACTCGGGCGATGGCGCGCTTGAGCGCCGCGGCCACCTTCTTCGGGTCGTCGATCGGCCCCTCGCCGTACCAGCCCATGGATTGGGCGAGCTTGCCGAAGTCGGGATCGGGATCGCACATGTCCATGCCGATGTGCGCGCGCTCGACCGGCGTGCCGCGCAGCTTGGCCATGCGGATCTGGTGCTCCCAGTCGTTGTAGTAGGCGCGGTTGTTGTACATCACGACCAGCATCGGGATGCGGTGCTTCGCCGCGACCCACAGGGCACCGGCGTCGAACATCAGGTCGCCATCGGGCTGCAGGTCCACGACCAGGCGCTTCTCCTCGCGGTGGGCGAGCGCCACTCCCATCGAGATGCCGAACTGTGTCGCGGTGCCGAGCGAGCGGCCGGCATGGCGATAGGGCTTGTCGAAGTTCCAGAGCTTGCGCGTCCACTCCTCGAGCGTGCCCGCCGTGAGGACCCAGTCCTCTTCGCGGATGCTGTTCCACACCTCGGTCGCGAGCCGCGGCAGCGTGATGGGCGATGCGCCCCAGTCCTCGCGCGCCTCGGCCTCCCACTTCTTCCAGCGCGCCTGCGTCTTCTTCGTGGTCTCCGCGACGCGGGCCTTGATCCGCGCCTTAAGCTTCCTGTCCTTCGAGATGCGATCGCGCAGGAGCTTCGTGAGCATCGGGATGGCGAGCGTCGTGTCCGCCATCACGCGCAGGTCCGCGTGGTTCATGCGCTGGTAGTCGAGCGCCCAGGACGAGAGCTCGAGGTCGCCGAAGCCGATCTCGATCCACTTGGCACGCGCCGGCACCACCGACTCGACCTCGCGCGTGGTGCTCACGAGCTCCGTCGTGGGCTTCTCCCAATCGCGCGCATCGAGGCACACGACGCAGTCGGCGGTGCGGAACGCCTCCTTCGAGAGGCTCACGTTGAGCGGGTGCCGGCTCGGGAAGGAGAGGCGCGCGTTGATGTCGTAGACGGGAATGCCCGCGGTCTCGGCGAGCTCCACGAGCGTGCCGAAGGCCTCCTGGTCGCGTCCCGTGTACTCGGTGATGATCACCGGGCGCTCGGCCGCCGCGATCATGTCGGCCGCCTGCGCAAGCGCCGCCGGATCGGGCCCGATGCGCGCCGGCACCTTCACCGCGTCCGCCGGCGGCAGCTTCACCTCGTGCTCGAGCTTCTGCTCCTGCAGCCAGGCGTCGTAGATCATGTAAACCGGGCCTTGCGGCTGCGTCATCATGACCCCGTAGGCGCGGGCGAAGGACTCGGGCGCGCCGTCGATCGTGTGCGGCTGGTAGTCCCACTTCGTGTACTGCCGCACCGCCTCGCCCTGCCCCTGCGCGGTGTGGATCCAGTCGATGCGTGGACGGCGCTTGGTCTCGTCCATCGGCCCGGTCGCGCCGACGATGAAGACGGGGGCGCGGTCGATGTAGGCGTAGTAGATCGCCATGTTGGCGTGCAGCAGGCCCACGAGGTTGTGCAGGATCGCGACCATGGGCTTGCCCGACGCCTTGGCATAGCCGTGCGCGATCTGCACCGCCGTCTCCTCGTGCTGGCACAGCATCATCGTCGGGCGGTTCTGCCCGTAGTTCACGATGGAGTCGTGCAGGCCGCGATACGAGGCCCCCGGATTCAGCGCCGCATGGGGGAGATCGTAGGCGTGCAGCAGGTCGACGATGACGTCGGAGGCCCAGCGGTCCTTGGTCGGCGCGACGGGATGCTTCGACGCGCGCGTAGCGGTCTTGATGCGGATTTTGTCGTGTTTTTTCTGCATTCGCTCGTGCTCAGGCCGCCTTGAGGGCGACGCATTTCTCCGGGTCGAGGTGGACGTAGATGGGATTGCCGATCGGCGTGCGCAGCGACGGGTGCTGGCGCGACAGCAGCACGCGCTCGCCCAGCTTCACCTGGAAGTCGACGACCTCGCCCAGGAAGACCTTCTGGTCGACCTTGCCCTGCCACGAATTGAACGCGGCCTGGGGCGGAGCCTCGGTCAGGCCCACATCCTCGGGACGCACCGACACCAGCACCTTGTCGTGCTCGCGCAGCGATTCCGACGCCTGCACGCTCAGGTCGCCAATCTCCGTGCGCACGCGATAGCGGCGCTCGCCGCTGTCGGGGCCCAGCACGGCGCCATCCAGGAAGTTGGTCGAGCCGACGAAGTCCGCGACGAACGCGTTTTTCGGGCGGTCGTAGATGTCGCGCGGGCTGCCGATCTGCTGGATGCGGCCCTCGCTCATCACGGCGATCTCATGGGACAGCGCCAGCGCCTCGGCCTGGTCGTGCGTGACGTACACCGTCGTCACGCGCAGCTCGCGCTGCAGCCGCTTCAGCTCGAAGCGCAGGTGGTTGCGCAGCTTGGCGTCGAGGTTCGACAGCGGCTCGTCCAGGAGCAGCAGCTGCGGCTCCATCACCAGCGCGCGGGCGAGCGCCAGGCGCTGCTGCTGGCCGCCGGAGAGCTTGGTCGCCTCGCGCTCGGCGAGATGGTCGAGCTGCACGCTCGTCAGCACGCGCATGACCTTCTCCTTCGCCTGCGCGCGCGAGTATTTCTTGGATCCCACGTCGAGCGGGAAGGCGGCGTTCTGGAACACCGTCATGTGCGGCCAGATCGCATACGACTGGAACACCATGCCGAAGCCGCGGCGGTTGGGTGCCACGAAGACGCCCTTGGAGGACGAGTACACCACGCGCTCGTTCACGGCGATCTCGCCCACGCGCGGCCTCTCCAGCCCGGCGATCGAGCGCAGGGTCGTGGTCTTGCCGCAGCCGCTGGGGCCCAGCAGCGTGAAGAGCTTGCCTTCCGGGACCTCGAAGGTCACGTCCTGCGCGGCCTTCACGATCTCGCCCTTGTCGTTCGGGTACTCCGTATAGAGGCCTGTGACTCTCAGCACGGTCTCACTCCTCCTCGTTGCCGCGCCACGCGCGGGTGGCTGCATGAGGTCCGCGGATAAACGCGGATAAACGCAGATGAAAAGCCAAATGAAGTCATATTCGGGCTCCCGCGACCACCCCACCAACGTTCAAATTTGCCTTAGGTCCTATCTGCGTTTATCCGCGTTTATCTGCGGACAGTTCTGTCCTCCCCTACTCCTTGACGCCGAACTTCTTGCCCAGCCATTGCGCGGCCATCACCAGCACGAAGAGCGCGAGGATGAACATCACGCCGAGCGCCGAGAGCTCGACGTACTGGCCGTTCTCCCACAGCTCCCAGATGGTGATCGACACCACCTCGGTCCCGGGGCTGTAGAGCAGGATCGAGCTCGAGAGCTCCCGGATCGAGACGATCATCACGTAGATCCATCCCGCGACGAGGCCCGGCTTCAGCAGCGGGATGATGATCCGCCAGAAGGTCGTGCCCCACGAGGCGCCGCTCATCGCGGCCGACTCCTCGAGCTCCTTGTGGATCTGCAGCATCGAGGTCGTGTTGTAGCGCAGGCCGTAGGGCATGAAGCGCGTGATGTACGCGATGAACATGATCCAGATCGTGCCGTAGATCCCCACGTCGAACGTGAGGTAGAAGATCATGATCGAGAGGCCCAGCACGAGGCCCGGGAACACCATGGGCAGCGACGCGAGGTTGTCGAGGATCCAGCGCCCGGGCAGCTTCGTCTTCACCACGATCCAGCAGATGACCGAGGTCACCAGCATGATCACGGTGGCGCTGCCCACGCCGAGCAGGATGCTGTTGGTGACGGCGCTGACCATGTTGGGATAGGTCAGGATGAACTTGTACGGGGCGACCGTGAGGTGCTTCAGCGCATTCCACGACGGCACCTGGTAGAAGCTCTGGAACGACGACCAGAGCAGCACGCAGAAGGGCAGCACCACGATCAGGAAGAAGTAGACGATGAAGATCGCGGCCGTGAGGTAGCGCCACCGTCCGAGGTCGATCTGGCGCGGGCGGAAGCCCTTGCCCGTCATCGTCGCGTACCGGGATCCCTGGGTCGAAAGCCGCGACTGCAGGTACACGCCCACGGTGGTGATGAGGAGCAGCGTGACCGCATAGGCGGACGCGAGGCCCACCTGGCTCGGGTACCGGTGCACGGCCTGGTAGATCGAGGACGTGAAGACCTGGATCCCGACGGGCAGGCCCAGGAGCGCCGGCACCTCGAAGGATTCGATCGCGCGCACGAAGAGGATCAGGATCGTGGCGAAGATCGCCGGCCACGAAAGGCGCAGCGTCACGCGCCATGCGACCTGCAGCACGTTCGCGCCGCTCATCATGGCGCTCTCCTCCAGCGCCGGGTCCATCGCGCGGAAGCCGGCGGACATGAGCAGGAACGCCATCGGCGAGTAGTGCAGGCCGTCGGTCCAGATCATGCCCCAGAGCGAGTAGATGTCGAACACGTGGTGCTCGAGGCCGAGCACGTCCTTCAGCACCAGGTTGATGATCCCGATCTTCGGGCTCGCGAGCAGGATCCACGCGACGGTGAAGAGGATGCTCGGGATGATGAGCGGGATGATCGACAGGCCGAAGAAGAGGTTCTTGAACGGCGTGTTGGTGCGCTCGTTCATCCACGCGAGGGCGGTGCCCACCACGAACGAGAAGAACGAGGTGCCGAACGCGAACTTGAGCGAGTTGAAGAAGAGCGTGGCGGTCTCGGGATCGCCGTACGCGTCCTTGTAGTTGCCGAAGGTGAACCTCGCCGCCTCGGTCGCCGTCTGGGGCGTGAAGAAGCTCTGCCACAGCAGGAAGACGAGCGGCACCAGCGCGAGGTAGACCGTGAGCGCGACGCAGACCGCGATGACGATCCAGCCCCACTCGAACCGGCGCGCCTCGGGGACCGTGACGCCGCCCAGGGCAGGCGTTCCTTTATGTAGAACGTCGGTCTGCATAGGAATACGGCTCAGTTTACCAACTTCGCACGGTGGAAATCCCAGACCTTGCGCAGCAGGTGCGGCTTGCGCAGGTTGGTGCCGATGGTGCGCACCTCCTCGGCGGTGAGCGTGTATGGCTTGCCGAGCGGCAGGGCGAGGTACTGGCGGCGCGCGGTTTCCTCGAGGTAGATCGCGAGCACGAAGGCCTCGACGATGTCGGAGCCCGCGATGACGGCGCCATGGGACTTGAGCATCACCACGCGGTCCGCGCCCAGCGCCGCGGCCAGCTCCTCGCCCAGCGCCTTCTGGTTGATCGAGGCGGTCTTGCCAAAGGTGCGGACGGGCCCCATCACCGCGGCCTGCATCGTGACCGGCAATACCGGCTGCCCCGTCATGCTGAAGAGCGTGGACCACACCGGATGGGTGTGCGCGACGGCGTTCACGTCGGGACGCCGGCGGTAGATCTCGGTGTGGATGTGGAATTCCATGGGCGGCACCACGTCGCCCTCGACGGGCTTGCCGTCCATGTCGATGGCGATGATGTCCGCCGCGGTGAGGCTGCTTCGCACCGACTTGCCCGAGTTGATGAGCACGTGGTCCGTGCCGGGCACGCGGCAGCTCATGTGGCCGTTGAAGTCGATCACCTCGGCCCGCTCCATCATGCGCAGGGCATCGGCGAGCTGCTGCTTCGACTGCGCGACGGAATGCGCGGAAAGATCGTTCATGGCGCCCTCCCCGGTTCGGCGTGGCGGTGATGGTGGTGGTGATGGCCCTCGCCATGCGCGTGGTCGTGGCCGTGGCCGTGATCGTGCGACTGCCCCTGGCCGCGCATGCGCGGGCCGCGCGGGTCCTCGGTGAAGACCAGCGACTTGATCGTGACGGGCACGGTGTACGACGGCATGCGCACGCGCCCGAGGTCCACGTAATCGAAGTCCCAGAGCGACACGCCGTCGATCACCAGCACTTCGGAGGCGATGCCCCAGTCCTCCTTCAGCAGCGCGCCCAGGGAGTGCGCGATGTCGCCATCGAGCACCAGGAAGACGGGCTTCGCGTTCATGAGCGTCATGGGCAGTGCCTCGACGATGCCCCGGGCGAGCGCCTCGAGCCTCTCGTAGGCGGGCGGCCCCTGCCAACGGAAGGCGAGCGCCACCTCGGCTTCGCCTTCGACCCGGTCGAAGGCCTGGAAGTGCCGCCGTATCGCCTGCGTCACGCGCGTGGCGTCGATGCTCCCGGCGAGCTCGATGTCGGGCTGCAGCACCTGCAGGTTCTTCCGCGGCAGCAGCTCGCCGGGGTTCGACACGTAGACCGTGTTCCCCGAGAGCTGGACGCTGTACTCGGAGGCGCCGATCGCGGTGGCGCGAATGCATTCGCCCGCGGGCAGCAGCGGATACGGCAGCTTCTTCGCCTCGAGGCGCTTGCGGATGGCGAGGCCCAGCCGGCGGCCGAGGTCGCCGAAGTCGCGCGACTCGCGGCCGTACACGTACTCGCCCACGCCGCCCGAGAACATGACGCCCGCGATGCCCTCCACGGGCTCCAACGGATCGGTGAGCCAGAGCGCGTCGACCGGCGAAGGCGTCGGCCACTCGGTGAGCGTGCGCACGAGCGCGTCGGCCATCCATTCCGTCACCCGGGTGAGCTCGTCTTCGGTCGCGCTGCCGCCGAGGCTCCATTCGACGCCGGCATTTCGCGCGAGCTGCCGCCCCGCGGGATCCAGGCGCGTGAGCCTGCCGTCCTCCACCACCGCGAGCCGTCCGCCGATGTGGATGGCGCCGGTATGCACCACGCGGCCGTTCTCCACGAGGGCGAGCTTGGTCGTGCCGCCGCCGATGTCGACGTTCAGCACGGGACGCTTGAGGTCATGGGACGCCCGTGCCGCCCCGGAGCCATAGGCCGCGAGGAGTGACTCCATGTGGTGGCCCGCCGTGGCGCAGACGAACTCGCCCCCCATCTCGGCCAGCACGTCGGCGATCGCCTTCGCGTTGTCGCGCCGCAGCGCCTCGCCCGTGAGGATCACCGCCCCGGTGTCGATGTTGTCGGGATGGATGCCGGCTTCCCGGTAGGCGCGATCGATGATGTCGCCCACCGCACGCTCGTCGATGCGTTCTTCGGACTGGTACGGGGTGAGCGTGACCGGCGACTGGTGCAGCGTCTCGCGCTTCACCACGAAATAACGGCTGGTGAGGTCCTCGGCGAGCCTGCGCATGTACACGCGCGAGAAGATCACCTGCGTGCCCGAGGATCCGATGTCGATGCCCACGGAGACGAGCGTGATGTGGTCCGCGAGCCAGAGCGCGTCCTGCTCGAGGTCGTACTCGCCCACGTCGTCGTGGTCATGGTCGTGGTCGAAGTCGCCCTCGTCGTGCGAGTGCACCCCGTTCACCCCCATCATGTGGTCGACGAGGCTGTGCTTCGGTTTTCCGAGCGGCTCGGCCATTAGATCTTGAAGCTTTCCATCGTTTCGGGAGCGAAGAGCTCCTCGGGCGCGAGCTTCTTCTTCGACAGTCCCTGCTCGTGGTGGTAGCGCAGGAACGTGTCCAGCGTGGCGCGGTTGGGCGCGAAGCCGTAGGGCCAGAAGTCGTCGCCCATCAACGCGCGCGCGTCCTCGACGTGCTTCGTGAGCCAGGGGAGCGACGCCTTGAGGGCCGCGGTCACGTAGAGGTCGTCGTAGCACTCGCGCTGCGCCTGGGCGAACGCCTTGTACAGGTTCATCGCGACCCACGGATTCTTCTCGTACACGTCGCGGCGGATCACGACCGTGTGCATGATCGGGAAGATCTTCGTCTTGCGGTAGTACGCCTGCTCCACCTCCATGTAGCTCTCGAAGAGGCGGCGCACGGGGCCGGGCTTGCCGGCGTGGTATGTCGAGGGCATGCGCGCGGTGTAGAACGCGTCGACTCCGCCATCGCGGATCATCGCGGCCAGCGTGTCGGTGGGCCCGATGGGCTTCACCTTGATGTTGGCAGGCAGGTCGAGCTTGATCTTCTCGTCGCGGTTCGGCTCTTCCTCGCCGCCGGTGAAGTATGTGACGCTGTCCACCGGCACGCCGTACTCGTCCTGCAGGATGCCGCGGATCCACACGGGCGCGGTCATCTGGTACTCGGGGTTGCCGATCCTCTTGCCGATGAGGTCTTTCGGCTCGCGGATGCCGCTCTTCTCGTTCACGTAGATGCACGAGTGGCGGAAGAAGCGGGACGGGAACACCGGGATCGCGATGAAGGGCTTGTCCGGCTTGTTGAGGGACACCGTGTACGACGAGAGCGACATCTCGGCCACGTCGAACTCGCGGTTGCGCAGCATGCGGAAGAAGGTTTCCTCCACCGGCATGCTCATGTAGTTCAGGTCGATGCCCTCGGGCTGCACGCGGCCTTCCATCAGCGCGCGCGTGCGGTCGTAGTTCCAGCAGGCGAGCGAGAGGCGCAGCTTCGACATCAGCGACCCCGCCCCTGGACGATGAACGGCGCCATGCGTCCGTTCGATCGGCGTTCCCGATGCAATTCAATCACCCGGTGTCCCTTTAATAAAAGCTGTCGAAGTGCACCTGCGGATACGGCACGCGCTTCTCGATCAACATCTGCTGCACCGCCTGCGCCATCGCGGGCGGGCCGGCGAAGTAATACTCGAAGTCGCTCCAGCGGTCGCCGATGAAGTCGCGCGCGAGCTCGTGGATGAAGCCGGTCTTGCCGGTCCACTTCGGGCCGTCGGCATCGACCATCGATAGCGCCGGGTAGAAGAACACGCGCTCGCCGTAGCCGGGCAGCTCGCAGATCTCCGTCTCGCCGCACAGGTCGCGATGGGTGCGCGCGCCGTAGAAGACGTGCACCTTGCGCCCGTCGAGCCTCGGTTCCCGCACCGCCCCGCGCGCGACGGAGAGCACCGGTGCCAGGCCCGAGCCGCCCGCGATGCAGACGATGTCGCGCGGCGCGTCGGCGCGCAGGTAGGCGAGGCCGTACGGGCCGTCGAGCTGGATCTCGGTGCCCACGGGCACCTTGTCGAAGAGCGTGTTGGTGCCCGTGCCGCCGGGCACGCGCCGCACGATGAACTCCCAGGTCCCGCTGCCGTCGTCCACGTTGGACATCGAATAGGTGCGCGGCGCGTCGAGGCCGGGCAGCTGGAAGAGCGCGTACTGGCCCGGAAGGAAACCCGGCGCCGCACCCTTCGTCCTGAAGCGGAACTCGCGCATGTCGTGCGTGAGATCGCGCACGCCCTCGAGCGTCGCGCGAAAGCGCGCGGGCCGGTGCACGGGCACGTTCTCCGGCCGCAGCCGCACCTTGATCGCGCAATCCCCTTCGGGCCGCGCCTGGCACGCGAGCACGCGGTTCTTCGCTCGGTCGCGCTCGCCCAGTCCCGGCGCATCGGGCCGCATCGAGCGGATCTTTCCCTCGAGGAGCTCGACCTTGCACGTGCCGCACGAGCCGGCGTTGCATTCGTAGGGCAGGCCCAGCCCCGCGCGCAGCCCCGCGCGCAGGATGGTGTCGTCCTCGGCGCACGCGAACGCGGCGCCATCGGCAACGCGGATCTGCGCCATCACTCGGCCATCATCGCGTTCGAGAGCGCCGGCAGGAATCCCATGCGGCGCGAGATCGCGTCGGCGGCCGCGACGACGCTCGGGATCGTCCCCTGGATCTGCTTCTTCGTCATGCGCTGCACGGGCGCCGCGACGCTGATGGCGGCGACGACCTGCCCCGTATGGTCGCGGATCGGCGCCGCCACGCAGCGCAGCCCCACCTCGATCTCCTCGTCGTCGATCGAGAAGCCCTTCGCGCGGATCGACGCGAGCTCCGAGAGCAGCATGTCCGAATCGGTGATCGTGTTCGGCGTGAGGCGCTTCAGGCCCTGCTCCACGACCTGGTGCACGACGTCGAGCGGCTGGAAGGCGAGGAGCGCCTTGCCGACGCTCGTGCAGTAGGCCGGCGCGCGCGAGCCGAGGCTGGACGACATGCGCACGGCCTGGCGGCTCTCGCGGATGCGGATGTAGAGCACGGAGAGGTGGTCGAGGATCGCGAGCTGCACGGTCTCGCCCGTCGCCTGCGCGAGCTGGTGGATCTCCTCCTGCGCGGCGCCCGCCGCATCCATCTTGCGGCGCACGAGCGCGCCGAGCTCGAAGAGCGCGAGGCCGAGGCGGTATTTCCCGCTCTCGCGGTTCTGCTCGAGGATGTCGTACTCGACGAGCGTGGTCGCCAGGCGGTGCACCGTGCTCTTGGCGAGCCCGAGGCGCGAGGCGAGCGCGCTGATGCCCATCTCGTACTCGTTCTCGGAGAAGGCCTTGGTGAGGCGGATGGCATTCGCCACCGACGACAAACGCATGCGGCGGGGCTTGGACTTGGTCTGCATGGCGGTGCTCATGGCTGCGGAACGGGGGCGCGGAGTGCCAGGCGCATCGCCGCGGCATAGGTGCCGACGACGATCGCGACCACGGCGATGGAGAGCGCGAGGCCCCACCCGTCCATGCGCGCATCGAGGGACGGAAGAAGGCGGCGCGCGGTGGCGAGCGCCGCGATGAGCAGCGACGTGGCGGCGATGCCGATGCTCATCACGCGCGAGGCGGCCGCGGCGCGGGCGTCCGCCACGCGCACGAGGCGGCTCACCCAGAGGCCGTTCAGCGCGTCGGTCGCGATCATGCCGCCGGTGAAGACGAGGCCCAGGAGGCCGGCGAACGCCCAGCCCGCGAGATTGCTGCCGGTGATGGAAAAGAGCACGGCCTGGCTGATCGTGTCGAACGAGATGGCGAAGGCGGCGCCGACGGCGGCGATGAAGACCGGATGATCCACCTCGGTGAAGCGCGAGAAGGCGCGGCTCTTCATGCCGACGGGACGCACCACCTCGCCGCGCGGCGTGCGCACGACGGCGAGGAGGTTCACGCCGCCCAGCAGCGTGAGGAAGGCGATGGAGATCCAGGTTCCCGTGTCCTCGAGCCAGCCCGGCGCGTTCCAGCCGCTGGCGAGGGTCGCCACGCCGATGGCGACGGCGGTGACCACGACGCCGTGGCCCGCCGAGAAGAGCAGCCCCGACCAGCGCGAGAGCAGCGGCCGGCGGCCCGCGTTGAAGCGCGTGAGCCCGTCGATCGCCGCGAGGTGGTCCGGATCCACGCCGTGCTTCAGGCCCAGCATGAACACCACGGCGACGAGGGCCAGCCAATGAGTCGGGAGCGTTTCCATCGGTGCCTTGTCACCCCGGCGTACGCCGGGGCCCATTTCGTGTCATGACTTCTTGTTGAGGAAAAGCTCGTCCCACTGCTTCTCCCACTTCTGCGACTCGTCCAGCACGTGCGCCGGATCGGTCATCACGAAGGGGAAGTCGTTGAGCTCGCTCCTCACCTTCATGCTCGCCGGCACGCGGCCCATCGACTCGTAGAGCTTCTGGCCCTCGGCCGAGAGCACGAAGTCGGCGAAGAGGAGCGCGGCATTCGGATGGGGCGCGCCCTTCGCGACGCCGAGCCCCTGCGGGCGCGCCACGACCGGGTTCACGGGCACGAAGTCGATCGGCGCCCCCTTGCGCTTGAGCGAGAGGATGTTCGCCTGGTACATGGTGAGGCCCACGGGGATCTCGCCGGACGCGATGAGCTGGGCCAGCAGCACGTGGCCCTTGCGCAGGCTGGGCTCCTGCGCGGCGAGCTTCCTCATGAAGTCCATCGCCTTCGCCTCGCCCCACTCGTGCTGGAGCGCGCCCATCCACTCGCTGTCGGTCGCCTCGATGCCGAGGCGCCCTTTCCACTTCGGGTCGAGGAAACCCTCGTAGTCCGCCGGGATCTCCGAACGCTTCACCTTCGACGTGTTGTAGCCCACGACGAAGAAGTTGAGCCGGTCGGGCACCCACAGGCGGTGCTTCGGCATGGCCTGCGGCGGGAGCTCGGCGAGGTACGGCGACTCGAAGCGGCCGAGCAGCTTCTCGCGGGCGATCATCTCCATCTCGGGACCGTTGGTCTCGACCACGTCGACCGCGTTGCGCCGCGCCTGGCCTTCGGTGATGACGCGCTGCACGACCTTGTCGGAGAGCGCCCGCCACAGCTCGACCTTCACGCCGTACTTCTTCTCGAAGGCCTCGGCGAGGGGCTTCGATTCGGTGGGTGCCAGCGAGGTGTAGAGCACCACGGTGCCTTCGCGCCGCGCGCCCTCGAGCAGGCGCGCCTCGCGGTCGGCCCCGCGATAGCGGTAGATCTCGTCGTTCTTCGATTGCGCCAGGGCGGCCGCGGAAATGAGCAGCAACACCGGCACGAGGATGCGTGCGAGTCTCGTCATGGGAAGTTTGGATGGGACGGCAAATTGACCGTCCTCGGCATTCTATGTTTGAATCGGCCGACGGGCAAACAAATGGAACGACGTTCAATATACAGGAACGTTCTTCCAGCGCCCAGCCATCCCTCCCCAGCCGCCCATTGCGCCCTGCGATAGACAGCGCATCCGAAGCCATGTCGACCAAGACCCAGACCACGACCACGCACTACCACATCCAGAAGAAGCGCCGGAAGGAATTCCTCGAGGAATGGCGCAACTACCGGCAAACCGTGATCCGCCAGGAGGACGTGAAGCTCGAGAAGACGGCGCGCGGCCTGCGCACCGGCGTCTACATGGGCTGGGACGGCGACCGGCCCACGCGCTCGCTCGACGCGCTGGTGCACGAGGTGGACCCGGGCGTCACGACCACCGTACACCGCCATTCCTGGGACGCCATCCTCTTCATGGTCGAGGGGTCCGGATGGACGGAGGTCGACGGCGTCCGTTACGACTGGAAGCAGTGGGACGCGATCCACATTCCCGCGTGGAGCTGGCACCGCCACGGCAATGACGGCGGCAAGCCCGGCCGCTTCATGAGCTATTCCTCCGAGCCCACGCTCTGGACGCTCGGCATGAGCCTGATCGAGGATGCGGGCGACGAGGCCTTCGCGAAGCTGCCGCCGAAGCCGAAATTTTCCGGCGGCATTGCAGGAGACGATGCGTACGCGCGCCGCCTGCGCCGCCTCGCGGCCGAGGCGCAGAAGCGCCGCTCCGGCCGCATCCACACGCCGTACGACGAGCAGGAGATCCTCGCCACGCCGCGCGGCACGCGTACCAAGTTCCTGAACGACCGCGCGATCGGCAACGAGGCTTCCGGACTCACGCAGGTGATGATCCAGTTCGCGCCCGGAAAGACGCAATCGCTGCATCGCCACCCGGGCGAAGCGTGGCTCTACGTGGTCGAGGGCCATGGCCACAGCTTCATGGGCACCGCGCCGGACAAGGGCGAGCACCACAAGTGGAAGCAAGGCGACCTCATCGTCGTCGACCACTTCCTCTGGCACCAGCACTTCAACGACGATCCGAAGAACCAGTGCCGGCTGGTCCGCATCCACATGTTCGACTCGATCCTCGAGACGATGCGCGCGCTGATGGACCCGATGGTCCTCTTCGAGGAGGCGGAAGACACGCTCCTCTCCGCGCAGGAGGTGTCGCAGATCCAGTGGCCGGACGACAAGCGGCTGGACGAGCGTGGCTAAAACGGCGCTCCCCCCGGGCGTGCTCTCGATGCACGTCCTGCCGGCCGAGCACCACGACAAGGATTGGGACGCGATCATCGTCCCGAAGCAGGTGAAGGAGCGCCTCCTCTCGCAGGCGCTCCTCGTCCTGCAGCATGGCCGCAAGCTGTCGATGCTCTCGGGCCTGCCCCACGGCCTCATCGTGCTCGCGGGCCCGCCCGGAACCGGCAAGACCACGATGGCGCGCGGGCTCGCGCAGGTGGCGGCCCTCGCCCTGGCGCGCGAAGGCGCCACGACGCTGGTCGAGATCAACCCGCACGCATTCCCGAGCGATATGCTGGGCGAGAGCCAGCGCAACGTGACCCGGCTCCTCACCGACACGATTCCCGAGGTCGCCCAGCGCAGGCCGTTCACCGTGGTGCTCATCGACGAGGTGGAAAGCTTTGCCGTGCGGCGCTCGGCGGCGTCCTTCGAGGCGAACCCGGTGGACGTGCACCGC
The DNA here is from genome assembly GCA_035656735.1 of Usitatibacter sp. Taxonomy (GTDB): domain Bacteria; phylum Pseudomonadota; class Gammaproteobacteria; order Burkholderiales; family Usitatibacteraceae; genus Usitatibacter. The sequence goes on from DASRRY010000055.1 coordinate 19,819, forward strand.
GCGACCGATGCCGTGCTGCTCGGCATCGACGAGATCGCGCGCAATCTGCCCTCGGTGCTCTTCGTCACGACCACCAACTTCATCAGCGCGGTGGACGAGGCGTTCCTGTCGCGCGCCGACCTGGTGATGAACTTCGCGCTGCCGGACGCCGACACGATCGAGAAGATCCTGGCGAGCGCGATCGGCGAGCTGGCGGTGCAATGGCCGGCATTGCAATCCATGGCGCAGGATCGCGCACGCCTGCACGAGCTGGCCTTGCTCTGCGAGGGCTGGGACGGACGGCGGCTGCGGAAACTTGTCCTCGCCGCGCTGGCCCAACGCCTCGAGGTCGCGCGCGACCCCGCCCGCCTCGCGTGGGACGACTTCTTCGAGGCTGCGCGCAAGAAAGGCGGCGTCGAATGGGCCGGCGGCGCGGCACCGACCTCGCGCGAGCTCTTCCCCGACGTGCCGAAGGAGCTGATGCACGACCACGACCATGGCGACGGTCATGCACATGGTCATGGATATTTAACCCCTAGCCACACACACCAACACGACCATGAAAAATAGAATTGTCGCAGCCGCTGTCGCCGCGTTCGCAATGGTGCTGGCCCTGTTCACGCCGGCCGCCGTCGCGGAATATCCCGACCACCCACTGCGCATCATCGTGCCGTACGCCGCGGGCGGTGGCGCCGACCTTCTCGCGCGACTGGTCGGGCAGAAGCTTTCGGAGCGCCTCAAGCAGCCCGTCGTCGTGGAGAACCAGGGCGGCGCCAGCAATACCATCGGCATGGGCACCGTGAAGCGCGCCGATCCCGACGGCTACACGCTGGGCCTCGCCACGCCGGTGTTCGTCGTCGCACCCGTGGGGATGAAGTCGAAACCCTACGACCCGGTGAAGGACTTCGAGCCCGTGGCCATGATCGGCGTCACGCCGCTCGTGCTCGTCGTGCATCCGAGCGTGCCGGCGAAGACGCTGCAGGAGTTCATCGCGCTCAACAAGGCGAAGCCGAACTCGATGAATTTCGCCTCTCTCGGCTCGTACACGACGCAGGGCCTGGCGGCTTACCTGTTCAACCAGGTGGCCGGCATCCGGGCGACCGAGGTGCCGTACAAGGGCAGCGCGCCGGGCACGGTCGATCTCCTCGCCGGCAACGTCCAGTATTTCTTCAATGCGCTGCCGTCGATGCTGGGCTACATCAAGTCCGGCAAGCTGCGTGCCCTGGGTGTATCGGGTGCCAAGCGCGCCCCGGACCTGCCCGATGTGCCGGCGATCAAGGAAGTGCTGCCGAGCTACGTGGTGACCACGTGGTACTCCTTCGTGGCCCCGAAGGGCACGCCGCCGGAAGTGGTTGCGCGCCTGAACAAGGAGATCAACGAGGTCGTGCAGGAGAAGGACGTCGTGCCGAAGCTGCGCGACCACGGCGTCGAGTCCGATCCCATGCCCCCGGAGCAGCTCGGCAAGCTCTACGAGACCGAGCTCGCGAAGTGGACGAAGGTCGCGCAGGACGCGAAGCTCAAGCAGGAATGAATCCACGACAGGGGACAGACCACTGTTGTCGAGAAGTGAAATGAAGGAATCGAGGGATCGGCTGCTGACAACAGTGGTCTGTCCCCTGTCGTTGCTGGTCGGGCTCGCGTGCGCTCCGGCGTTCGCGCAGAAGACGCAGAAGGCGCAGGTCGACTTCCCCGACGCGCCGGGGAAGGAAGTGCTGCTCGGCAAGTGCTTCCAGTGCCATGGGCCGAACATGTGGATCGCGCAACGCCAGGACCGTCGCGCGTGGGAGAGCGCGCTCTACCGCATGGTCGGACGCGGCGCGCTCTGGACGCCGGAGGAAATCCGCGCCATGGCCGACTATCTCGGCACGGCGTACGGAAGGAAGGAGCGATGAGGGAGCTGGTCGCGCGTTATCTCTCGCAGTCCATCTCGCGCCGCACGTTCCTCAAGGGCCTCACCACCGCCGGGCTTTCGGCGGCCGCCGCGCGCTCCGTGCTCGACTCGCTGGTGCCCGTGGCGCACGCCCAGTCGCAAGCGGCGGCCGAAGGCACGGCCGCGGCCGGCGCGTACAAGGTCGTCGAAGGCACCGGCGGCGAATGCTTCGCCGAGCAGCTCGTCGCATCGGGCGTGAAGTACGTCTTCGGCAACTCCGCGAGCGAGGACGCGCATTTCTACGAAGCGCTCGTCGACCGCCCGCAGCTCCAGTACATCCTCACGCCCCACGAAGGTCCCGGCGCCGCGATGGCCGCGGGCTACGTGAAGGCCTCGCGCGAGCCGGCGATCTGCATGCAGGCCGCGGTGGTCGGCCTCGCCAATGCCATCGGCCAGATGTTCAACGCGTACAAGGAGCAGACGCCGCTCGTCTTCTACAGCTACCGCACCGACCAGACGGCACGCGCGGGACGCGACGGCTTCGAGGAGCTGGCGAACCAGGAGCAGCTCGTGGCTCCGCTCACCAAGTACTCCTGGCTCGCACCGCGCGCCGACATGATCCCCGAGACCGTGAGGCGCGCCTTCAAGGCCGCGTGGACGCCTCCCTTCGGTCCCACGTACTGCTCGTGGCATTCGGACCTCAACGACGAGCGCACGCGCACCGAGGTCGTCGCGCAAAGCAAGGTCGATCCGCGCATGCGCGTGCGGCCGAACCCCGACGAGGTCCAGCGCGCGGCGCGCCTGCTGGTCGAGGCGAAGATGCCCCTCATGATCGTGGGGGACGAGATCACCACGGCGCGCGCGGGCAAGCGGGCCGTGAGGCTCGCGGAGCTGCTCGGCATGCCCGTCACGCAGGCGCGCCAGATCCACGCGAACTTCGCCGAGACGCACCCGCTGTGGGTCGGCTATCTCCCGGTGGGCCGCATCTCGAGCCTCGACTACCCGAAGGATCCCGACGTCGTCATCAACGTCGGCAACAAGCTCCAGCACAACAGCCCCAATCCGATGATCGGGCGCGGGCCGAAATTCATCGACCTGCGCATCGACAGCTGGAGCATGGGCAACGTGATCCCGGTCGACGTGCCGCTCGTGGCCGATGTGGCCTTCGGCCTCGACGACCTCACCGCCGCCGTCGAGCAGCTGGTGACGCCGCAGCTCGAGCAACGCTATGCGGAGCGTGCACGGGACGTGCGCCGCTTCAGCGAGCGCGCGCGCACGCTGCGCGCCCTGGTGTCGAACAATCCCGACTGGGACCGCACGCCGATGCTCTCGGACCGGGTGACGCACGAGGTCTCGAGCTTCGCCGACGCCGACGCCATCATCGTGCACGAGGCGGGCTCGGTCACGCCCCACGGCTTCGACTTCAACCCCGATGGCGGGCGCGAGCTCTTCTACTACTACGGCGCGCACCTCGGATCCGGCGTCGGCACCGCCGCGGGCGTGCAGCTCGCTCGCCCCGGCCGGCAGGTGATCTGCCTCGTGGGCGACGGCTCGTTCATCTTCGGTCCCACGGCGCTCTGGAACATGGCGCGCCTCGAGCTGCCGGTGATCACCGTGGTGTACAACAACCACGCCTACAGCGGACCGCACAGCCGCGTGATCGAGAAGGTTCCGACGGGGCGCATGGTGCAGACCGGACACTTCGTGCACGACTACCTCGGCAAGCCGGACATGGACATGGCCTCGATCGCCCGCGGCTTCGGCGTGCAGGCCGAGATCGCGCGCTCCCCCGCCGAGCTGCGCGCGGCGCTCCAGCGCGCGCGGCGCGCCACGCGGGACGGCAAGCCCTACCTCATCGATGCGCAGACCGCGCGCACGGGTGTCGCGTGGGCCGACGCGCCATGGACGCCAGCGTTCGGGAAGGCGAGCTAAACCCGCAGGCGCCGCAGCCGCGCGAACGTGAAGCCGACCGGCAGGATCGCCAGACACGCGGCGAAGATCACGACGCCGGGCCGCGAGGCCTGCGCGACGTGCCCGGCGGCCGCGACACCGAGCGCCTGGCCCACGAAGTAGAGCGACGCGAAGAGCGCCATGCCCGCGCCACGCCGCTCGGGTGCCATCTGCGTGGCGTTCGCCTGCAGCGTGTTGTGCAGCATGTAGAAGCCCAGGCCGGCGAGGAGGCATCCGCCGGGAGCGGCGAGCGCACGGGGCGTCCATCCGACCAGCGCGAACCCGGCGGCGATGAGGCACGTGCCGGCGATCGCGAGCCCGACCTCTCCCAGCCGCCGGACCAGCGGCCGCGCGAAGAGCGCGAACAACACGCCTCCGCCCGCGAAGACCAGGGTCGCGAGCCCGGCCGTGGAAAGGCTGAAGCCGCGCGCATCGTGCAGGTGCGTCGGCACGAAGGCGAGCGCGCCGAAGACCACGATGCCCTCGACGAAGACCGTCGCCACGACCACGCGCGCCCAGGGCACGGCGAAGACGAGGCCCAGGTCATGCGCGAAGTGGCGCCCGCCCGCCTTGCGCGGCACGGGATCGCGGCGCGCGGCGAAGAGCAGCATCACCGCCGTGGCGAGCAGCCACGCGGCGAGCGCCGCGAAGGGCCAGCGCCAGGCGCCCTGGTCCGCCGCGAAGCCGCCGACCGCTGCGCCACTGCCGAGCCCCAGGATCTGCCCGAGAAGGAAGCGCGCGAGCACGGGCTGGCGCTCGGCGTACGGCACCACGTCGCCCAGCCATGCCATGGAGAGCGGGATGATGCCGCCGCAGAAGGCGCCCGCCACGAAGCGCGCGACGACGAAGGTGCCGTAACTCGGCGCCACGAGGCAGGCGACGGTCGCCGCCGCCGCGCCGACGCCGGCCAGCCCGATCACGCGCAGCTTGCCGAAGCGGTCGCCGAGCGGCCCGAACGCGACCTGGAAGGCGCCATACGCGACGGCGAACACGGTGATGACGTTCGCCGCCTGCGCGATCCCGATCGCGAAATGGCTGGCGAGCCGCGGCAGCATCGCGTCCGTCACGCGCATCGAGGCCGCGCTCGCGAAGGCCGCGAGCGACAGCAGGACGATCGTGAACCGCGGCGCGACCTGCGCCGTCACGCGCGGATCGCAGCCAGCACGGCCTCCGGAGTGAACGGGACCCGGCGCACGCGCACACCGAGCGCGTCGTGCAGCGCGTTGGCGATCGCGGCGGCCACCGGGCGCGTCGTGGGCTCGCCCGCGCCGTGCGGCTTGGCCTTCGGCGTGTTGTTGAGCATCACGATCTCCACCGTGTCGGGCACCTCCGTCGTGTCCACGATCGGGTAGGTGATCCAGTCCACCGAGAGCACCCGCGTCGCATCGAAGCGCACGGCCTCGTGCTTCGCGCGGCTCATCGCCTGCATGAGGTTGGCCTCGATGGTGCCGCGCAGGTTGAGCGGGTTGATCACGAAGCCGCAATCGTGGGCGACGGTGAAGCGGGTCACGCGGAAGCGGCCGGTCGCGCGGTCGGCCTCGACGTCGGCGACGACCGCCACGAGCGATCCGTGGCGCGGCGCATAGGCGAGACCCTGCCCGCGCACGATGCGGCCCTCGGGTGCGCGCGGCGCGGTGTGCCGTTGCCAGCCCGCCTTCTCCGCGGCGGCCTGGACCACGGCGATCTCGCCCGCCTCGATGAGGTGGCGCAGGCGGAACTCGACGGGGTCCGCGCCGCTCGCGTAGGCCACCTCGTCCACGAAGGACTCGGAGGCGAAGCACGTCGACATGCCGTCGGGATCGCGCAGGTGCGCGGTGCGAAGCGGCGTTCCCAGCGAGTGCAGCCACGGCAGCAGGTGACTCACCTTGCGCTTGGCGGGGAAGCCGTAGCCTTCCTCGGGAAATTGCGGCGCCTCCTTGCTCTTGGCCTGCAGGCCGGTGAGCTGGCCCGCGAGCGTGTCGCCCGCCACGTCGGTGCCCGAGGGACGGACATCGCCCGAGAAGCCGCGCGCCTCGCAGTCCCATCCGCTAACGGCGCCGCCGGCGTCGAGCGCCGCGCGCAGCGTGAACGCGACCGGCGGGCCTTTCGGGTCCCAGCCCGTCGCATCGTGGCGCATGTACTGCAGGCGCACGGGCCGTCCGGCCGCCTGCGCGAGGAGCGCGCAATCCGCCGCGCAATCGTCGGCGTCGTTCATGCCGTACGAGCCCGCGCCGGGCATCCACACGACGCGCACCTTTTCCGCGGGCAACTTCAACAAGTCCGCCAGCGCGTGCCGCAGGGGATAAGGCTTCTGCCCACCGGACCACACGATGGCGCCGCCGTCGCGCACATCGACGACCGCACACGCGGGCCCCATGGACGCGTGGGACTGGAACGGGTACTCGTAGCGCGCCTCGACCCTGCGAACGGCACTCGCGAAGGCCGCGTCGACGTCGCCGCGATTCTCCTTGTCGGCCTGCGTGACCTTCGGTGCCGCGGTGCGCAGGTGCTCGAACAAGGCGTCGTAGGAAGGCCAGTACATCGGCGCGGGCTTCGTCCACTCGACCTCGAGCCGGCGCGCCGCATCGACCGCCTGCTCCTCGCGCTCGCAGACCACGCCCAGGAAGTCGTCCCGGCGCACGATCTTCACGAGCCCGGGCAGGCGCTGCGACTCGTTCACGCGCACGAGCCGCGCGCCCGCCTCGGGCGGCCGGATCACGCGGCCGTGCAGCATGCCGGGGACGACGAGATCGGCCGCGTAGCGATATTCGCCGCGCACCTTCGACGGGATGTCGAAGCGCTGGACCGGCTGGCCCACCACGCGGTACTCGCGCGGGTCCTTGGTCTTCGGCTTCTCCGTCACCTTCACGTCGAAACGCTTGCCGCCCACGAGCTCGCCGTAGGAGACGCGCTTCGAGGGATCGTCCGCCACGAAGACCCTGCCGTCCTGCACGCGCAGGCGTTCGACCGGCACCTCGAGCTTTTTCGAGGCCAGCAGCAGCAGCGCCGCGCGCCCTTCGGCCCCCGCGCGGCGCAGCGCGGCACCGCCGGTCATGATGCCGTTCGACGAGCCGGTGCCGCGCTGGTCCGGTGTCGTCGCCGTATCGCCCATGACGATCGTCACGCGGTCCACGGGCACGTCCAGCTCTTCGGCCACGATCTGCGCGAAGGCGGTGCCGATGCCCATGCCCGCCTCGATCTTGCCGACGGAAGCGGTGACGGATCCGTCCGCCGCGATCGCGAGCCAGGTGTCGAGGGAGGCCGCGTCGAGCTTCGCGGGCCACGCCGTTCCCGCCACGGGAAGCGGCGCCGCGCCGGCCGGGGACGTCGTTGCGCAACCGGGCAACGCGAAAGTGACCACCATCGCACCACCCGCCTTCAGGAAATCGCGGCGCGTCACGCCACGGTGAGTGACGACGAAATCTTCCATCGCGTCCTCCTACGCCTTGTGCGCGGCGGAAAGCCGCGACTGCGCGCGACGCACCGCCCGCAGGATGCTCATGTGCGTACCGCAGCGGCACTTGAGCCCGGAGAGTCCCTTGCGGATGTCCTCCTCGCTCGCGGAGGGATTCGCCTGGAGCAGTGCCGCGGCCGTCATGATCCAGCCGTTGATGCAATAGCCGCACTGCGCCGCCTGCTCGTCGATGAAGGCCTGCTGCACGGCGTGCAGCGTGCCACCGCTTGCCAGGCCTTCGATCGTCGTGATGCGCGTGCCGCGGGCCGAGGACACCGGCGTCGCGCACGAGCGGATCGCGGTGCCATCCATGTGCACGGTGCAAGCTCCGCACTGCCCGAGGCCGCAGCCGAATTTCGGGCCGTGCAGCCCAAGGTCGTTGCGCAGCACGGTAAGCAGCGGGGTCCGCGGCTCGGCGGCGACGCGCTCGCGCCGTCCGTTCACCGTCATCTCGATCGTCTCGCTCATGGTCTCTTCTCTCCTGCGTCGTCCTGATGCTTGCGGCGGCGCCGGGCGGCGCCCGCCGATTCCACGCCCACGCGCAACTCGTCATCCGGCATGCCGCGCGCCACGACGACCAGCGCGCTCTCGTGCACGCCGGCGGGCCATTGCCTCAATGTTCGCACCGGATATAACGTCGCGCCCACGGCCTGGATCACCGCCGGGCCGCGGCGGCCCTCGACGCGCACGAGCCCCTTCACTCGCAACAATTGCGCGGCATGCTGCTCGAGGAACGCGGCGAGCCTCACGCAGAAGCCGGACAGCTCGATGGCATGGGCGAAGCGCACGCAGAGCGATCCCACCTGCGGCATGGAGGCGGCATCCACGAGGCCCTGCAGGCGGCGCACCTCGCGCCCCGGCGCCCGCGCCGCGGCCTCGCACATCGCGCGCGGATCGAACGCCGACGCGGCCGGACGCAGGATCTCCGCATAGGGATTCAGGCGCATCAGGGCGGCCACGAGCGCGTTCACGCGCGCGCCGTCGGCGAGGTCGAGCCGCGTGAGCACGAGGGCATCGGCGCCCGCCGCCTGCGCGCGGCAGAGGGGGTCGGTCTCCAGCGCTTCGGCACCGTGCGCCGCGTCCACCGCGGCGACGATGCCCTCGAGCGCGAAGCGTTCGCGCAGGCTGTCGTGCTCCTCGAGCGCGGCGACGACCGATGCCGGCGTCGCGACGCCATTCGCCTCGACGATCACGCGCTCGAAGCCGGTCTCGCCCGCGTCCTGCGCGAGCGCCTCCAGCGCCTCGGTCCAGCGCCCGCACGGCGCGCGCTTCACCGCGACCGGGGACGCAGGCAGGAGGTGCGGATCGACCTCCAGCTCGCCCAGCTCGTCGACGATGACGGCGACGCGCCCGAACGCCGGCTCCGCGAGGCAGCGGCCGAGCAGCGAGGTCTTGCCCGCGCCGAGCGCGCCCGCGAGCACGACGACGGGCGTGGCGCTCACCACAACGCCTCGCCGCGCGCGACGCGCTCGCTCATCTCCGCCTGGAATTCCGGCGGCCCGAAGCCGAAACGCTCTCCCGCGATCTCGTAGAAGAACGGACTGCCGGTGCGCAGGCTGAACTCGCGCATCCACGCGAGCATCGCATCGTCCGGATCGCGGCCCGCATGGCGCAGCACATAAGCCTCGTGCCCGCGCCAGCGCATCTGGATCACCATCACGCCCGAGCGATCCGGTTTCCACGCGTCGGGAAAGGGGCTCGCCTTCTGCATCCAGCCGCAGATGAAGTTGCGGCACGGATCCTGCGGCCGGCGCTCGTAGATCGAGCAGCAGTGGTCGCCGCGGAAATGGCAGGGCGTGCCGGGTTTCATCTCGTGCCCCTCGATCACGCCCGCGACCCAGCCGTCGCAGCAGGCGGTGCATCCGCCGCATTCGCGCGCGGGAACGGGGGCCACCGCGATCACGGCACCGCAGCACTTCTTGTACTTCCTGCCGCTGCCGCAGGGGCACGGATCATTGCGCCCGACTGGCATGGAAATCGATTTCGACGGGGGGCTTTCAGTATACTCATTCGCATGCGGTGGAACTGCGTTCGTCATAGCGGAAAGCGTCTCTCGTGATCGTGTACCTGGCGGTGGTCTGCACCTTCCTGCAGGCCGTGGCGTTCAGGGGCGCCAAGATGCTCGCCTCGCTCTCGGCGCTGGACTTCGGGGCGACGCCCTTCCAGGTGGGCCTGCTCGCCGCGCTCTTCCCCGTCTTCCCTTTGCTCCTCGCGGTGTACGCGGGCCGCATCTCCGATCGCATCGGCGTGAAGATGCCGATGATCGGCGGATGCTGCATGACGTCGATCGGGCTCTGCATCCCGCTCGCCTGGGGCGGGTTCAACGGGCTTCTTGCCGCGGCGACGCTCATCGGCTTGGGCCAGATCTTCTTCCAGGTCTCGGCGCACAACCTGGTCGGCTCCTACGGCGACGGCGAGGCGCGCGTGCGCAACTTCGCGACCTACAGCCTCGCCGGCTCGCTCGCCGCGTTCGTGGGTCCCGCGCTCACCGGGTTCTGCATCGACGGGCTCGGATTCGCTCCGACGTACCTCGTGCTCGCGGTCATCTCGGCCACTGCACCGCTCGTGCTGCTGCGGCGAGGCATGGTGCCGCCGCGCTCCGCGCACGATCGCGGGCGCCCCGGCAAGCCGCTCGAGCTGCTCGCCAACCCGGGACTGCGGCGCACGCTCGTCATGAGCGGCGTGACACTCACCGGCGTGGAGCTCTTCACGTTCTATTTCCCCGTGTACGGCCGCTCGATCGGGCTCTCCGCGTCGATGATCGGCCTCGTGATGAGCAGCTACGCCATTGCCGCCTTCATCGTGCGGATGGGGATGAATCGCGCGACGCGCGCGGTGGGCGAGGCGGGCGTGCTCACGGCATCGCTGCTCATGGCGGGCGCCACGTTCATGCTGGTGCCGTTCGTCTCGCACGCGCTGCTGCTGGGTGCGGTCGCGTTCCTGCTCGGCATCGGGCTCGGCTGCGCGCAGCCGCTCACCATCCTGCTCACCTACAACCACGCGCCGAAGGGCCGCTCGGGCGAGGCGCTCGGCATGCGGCTCACGGTCAACAAGTTCACGCAGATCCTGGTGCCGCTCGCCTTCGGCGCGATGGGCTCGGCCTTCGGGCTGGTTCCCGTGTTCTGGGCGAACGGCTTGTTCCTGCTCGCGGGCGGCGCGGTCTCGCTCGCCGAGCGCAAGGTGTCGACGAAAGGCGGAGCGGCGGCGATCGCCGGCCCGCAGGAGGAGGAGAAATGAGGAAGACGATTCTCGCCGCACTGCTCGCCGCGAGCACGGTGGCCCTTGCGCAATCGCCCGCGCCGTCGGGCGACGCTTCGCGCGGCAAGGCGCTTTTCCTGGAGAACGGCTGCTACGCATGCCACGGCACCGCCGGCCACGGCGAGCCCTATGGCCCGCGGCTCGCCCCCGGCCCGGTGCCGTGGGTCGCCTTCACGCACCAGGTGCGCCAGCCGCGCAGCTCGATGCCCCGCTACGCGCCGCAATTCGTGAGCGACGCGGACCTGGCCGACATCTACGCCTACCTCGGCTCCATCCCGGCCGGCCCGAAGGCGAGCGCGATTCCCCTGCTGGAATCGGGGACGCAGTCGGATCTCGGCGGCTGAAATCCGGGACGCAGCCGGAATTCGGGTCAGCGCACCTTCGCGAGCGCGACCCCGTTGACGCCCGACAGCGCGAGCGCGAGCTCGCCGTCGGGTGCGACGACCATGTTGCGCACGACGCCGCCGCCCGAGGGAATCGCCCACGTCTGGAACCCGTGCGATTTCGTATCGAAGCGCACGAGCGTGTTCGGCTTCACGCCCGACTCGCTGTACCAGATCGCATCGCCTTGCGCGAGGATGCCGTAGGGCAGCGACCGCGGTCCGCCGGGTGACGGCCACTCGGTGACCTTTCCCGTCGCCGGGTCGAGCCGTCCGAGGAAGCCGCGCGAATAATCGCTGTACCAGATGGCGCCGTCGCGGCCGATCGCGAGCCGGCGCGGACGGCTTTCGGCGTTCGGCAGCGTCAACTCACGGATCGCCATCGTGGCGCGATCGATGCGTGCGACCTTGTTCGAACCGAACTCCACGAACCAGGGCACGTCCTTCGCATCGACCTGGATTCCATACGGACGCGAGCGCGGCGTCGGCGACGCGACCACCTTCATGTCGCCGGTGCGCGGATCGAGGCGCCCGACCTTGTTGCCCGACTGGACCGTAAACCACAACAGCCCTTCGCGATCGAAGATGGGCGTATGGGGGTCGCGCGTCGTCGCCGGATCGGGCATGGCGTACTCGCGCACGTCGCCCGTCTTCGGATCGAGGCGGCCGATATAAGCCCTGAAGTTGGACGTGAACCAGATGTTTCCATCCGGCCCCTCGACCAGCCCGTGCGGACCCGAGTTTTCCGTCTTGAGCCTGAACTCGCGGAATTGCCCGGTGCGCGGGTCGAGCCGCCCCAGGACATTCGCGAACTGTCCGGTGTACCACAGCATGCCGTCGCGGGTCACGAGCGGATCGTGGGGTCGCGATCCGGGCGTCGGCACGAACCACTCGCGGATCGAGACGTTCACATCGCCCGGCACGATGACGGCCTTCGGCATCGGCCGCTCGGGCAGGGCCTGCGCGAGATAATCGACGATCGTGTCGACCTGCCCCGGCGGCACCGCGGCGCCGACGTTGATCATCATGTGCACGGTGTTCTTCCACGTCTCGCGGGAGTAGCCAGCGCGCGTGACGGTCGAGAGCTCATGGCACTGCTGGCAGTAAGTCTCCACGAGCTTGCGACCCGCACCGTCGGGCAGCGCCTGGGCATGGGCCAGCGCCGCCACCGACAACGGAAGGAACAACGTCAGCATTCTCGCGGCCATCAGCGGCTCCCCGGACGGAATTCCGACTGCGTCCCCGATTTCAGCAGGCGAGATCCGACTGCGTCCCTGAATTCAGTTCATGCCCCCTGGCACACCACGTCCACCAGCGCCGGGTGGCCCGATTTCACCACGTCCACGGCGCGGCGGTACACGGCGGCCAGTTGCGACGGATCGGTGATCGGGCCCTCGGCCCAGACGCCGTAGGCCTGCGCGAGCTTGGCGTAGTCCACGAACGGGTTGTCGATCGTGGTGCCGATGTTCGCGCGCGACACGTCGCGGTTGTGCAGGCCCGCCATGCGCTGGATGTGCATCGTCTCGTGCAGGTACGCGCGATTGTTGAACATCACGTACAGGATGGGAATCTGGTGGTGCGCGGCCGTCCACAGCACGCCCGGCGAGTAGTTCAGGTCGCCGTCGGGCTGGAAGGTCACCGTGAAGCGGCCGCGCGACTTGTTGGCGAGTGCCGTGCCGAGCGAGCCCGGGGCGCAGAAGCCCACGCCCTGCGCGCCGGCGCCGCCCAGCATCTGGTGATGCTCGGTGACGGTCCAGAGGTCGCGCGGCGCCTTGATGCGGTCGCTCACCGCGAGGCACCACGGCTCGTTCCTGATGGTCGCGTAGAGCTCCATCGCCATGCGTGCGGTGGAGATGGGGCTGCCGTCCCAGCCGACGGCCGCCTCCTCCAGCGCATGCTTGCGCGACTTCACGTGGGAGTCCTTGAGCCTCGCGCCGCGCTCGGCGAAGGCGCGCTTGCGCTCGTCCGTCAGCAGCCGCCGCACCTCCTCGGTGAGCGCGGGCAGGCTCGCCTCGGCATCTCCGTTGATCGAGAGGTCCACCGGCCAGTAGCGCTGGAAGTCCTGGTAGTTGGAATGCAGGAAGACGTCCTGCATCGAGATGTTCACGACCTTCGCGTCCTTGTTCGCGAAGTGCGTGAGCTTCTTCGCCGGATCGGAGATCGAGTTGAACTGCCCGAACGGGTCGGAGACTTCGAGCAACAGGACGACGTCGGCGTCCTTCATGAGGCCGTGCTTGGCCGTCTGGTACAGCGGATGGTTGTTCGGGAAATTCATGCGCCCGCCGAGATCGATCACCGGCGCCTGCAGCGCCTCGGCGAGCTCCACCAGGTGCTTCACGCCGTCGGGTGTGCGCGCGCAGCGATCCGCGATGATGACCGGGTGCGTCGCCCCGACCAGCCACTTCGCGGCCTCCGCCAGCGCGGCACGCTCGCCCTGGGGCGGCACCGAGTGCGCGAGCTTCGGGATCGAGAGCCGCGCCCCGTCGTGCACCGGCTCTTCCTGCAGGTCGATGTCGGCGGTGATGAGCACCGGCTCCATCGGCGGCGTGGTCGCGATCTTGTACGCGCGCACCGCCGATTCCGCGAAGTGCTGGAGCGACATGGGGTAGTCGTCCCACTTGAGGAAGTCGCGCGCGATGAGCGCCGGGTCCTGCACCGAGTGGTTCCATTCCGTGCCCGGGCGGCGCTTGGTGATGTCGAGGCCGTTGCCCGCGAACATCACGATCGGCACGCGGTCGACCCAGGCATTGTAGATCGCCATGGTCGCGTGCTGCAGGCCCACCGTGCCATGCACCGCCACGCCCATGGGCTTGCCCGCCGCCTTGGAGTAGCCGTGCGCCATCGCGACCGCGGCCTCCTCGTGCATGCAGGTGATCAGCTCCGGCGCCTTGTTGCCGCCGTAGTTGATGAGCGACTCGTGCAGGCTGCGATAGCTCGAGCCCGGGTTCATCGACATGTACTCGAGGTCGAGCGTCTTGATGACGTCGACCATGAAGTCGGAGCCGGGCCGGTCGATCACCTCGAGGCCGTGGCCGCTGGCCCTGCCTTCCGCCGCCGCGGCCTTCGAATCGCCGCCCGTCTTGTGCGCGTCGGCCGTCCTGTGCGCGTCGCCGGCCTGGGCCAGCGCGATCGCGGGCGCCGCGCCCGCCACACCCGCGGTCGCCGCCGCGGTCTTGAGGAATGCACGCCGGTCGAGGCCGGCTTTCTTCTCGTCGCTCACCAGAAATCTCCTCCATCGCTTCGCAAAGGGCGCGGGCTCAGTCTAACATTGGAGGTGAAGCAGGAACGCCGTTCCGCATTCGAGAACATGATTCCCATGACCACGAAACTGATGCCGCTGCGCGAAGCGATCGGCCGCTTCGTGAAGGACGGCCAGACGATCGCGATGGAGGGCTTCACGCACCTCATTCCGTTCGCGGCCGGCCACGAAGTGATCCGCCAGGCTCGCCGCGGCCTCACCCTCATCCGCATGACGCCGGACATCCTCTATGACCAGATGATCGGCATGGGGTGTGCCTCCACGCTGGTCTTCTCGTGGGGCGGCAATCCCGGCGTGGGCTCGATCCACCGCTTCCGCGATGCGATCGAGAACGCGTGGCCGCACGAGCTCGCGATCCAGGAGCACAGCCATGCCGACATGGCGGGCCGCTACCAGGCGGGCGCCTCGGGCCTGCCCTTCTCCGTGCTGCGCGGCTATGTCGGCAGCGACCTGCCGAAGCACAATACGAACATCCGCACGATCACCTGTCCCTTCACCGGCGAGACGCTCGCGGCCACGCCCGCGATCAATCCCGACGTCACGATCATCCACGCGCAGAAGGCCGACCGGCAGGGCAACGTGTTGATCGACGGCATCGTGGGCGTGCAGAAGGAAGCGGTGCTCGCGGCGAAGAATGCCATCGTGACCGTCGAGGAAGTGGTCGACGATCTCGAGGCGCCGATGAACGCGTGCCTGCTGCCGTACTGGGTCGTGTCGGCCGTGTGCGTGGTACCCAATGGCGCGCATCCGAGCTACGCGCACGGCTACTACGGGCGTGACAACGCGTTCTGCAAGGCGTGGGATGGGATCTCGAAGGATCGCGAGAGCTTCACCGCCTGGATGAAGCAGCACGTGCTCGGCACGAAGGACCACGCGGAATTCATGAAATCGGCGGGCGTGACCCCGCCGCGCGAACGGAAGGTCGCCAATGCCTGAAGGAACCCAGACCCAATACACGCCGGCGGAGATCATGACGATCGAGGCGGCGCGGCGCCTGAAAAACGGCACCGTCTGCTTCGTGGGCATCGGCATGCCCTCGGCCGCGGCCAACCTCGCGCGCCTCACGCATGCGCCCGAAGTGGTGCTCATCTACGAATCCGGCACCATCGGCGCCAAGCCCGACGTGCTGCCGCTCTCCATCGGTGACGGCGAGCTCGCGGAACACGCGGATACCGTGGTGTCGGTGCCGGAAATCTTCCGCTACTGGCTGCAGGGCGGGCGCGTCGACGTGGGCTTCCTCGGCGCGGCACAGGTCGATCGCTTCGGCAACATCAACACGACGGTGATCGGTCCCTACGACAAGCCCAAGGTGCGCCTGCCGGGCGCGGGCGGCGCGCCGGAAATCGCGTCCAACGCGAAGGAAACCTGGATCATCATCAAGCAGACGGCGCGCAGCTTCGTGCCGAAGCTCGACTTCCTCACCTCCGTCGGCCACCTCACGGGCGGCGATTCGCGCGCGAAGTCCGGTGCGCGTGGCAAGGGGCCCACGGCCGTCATCACCGACCTCGGCGTGCTCGTGCCGGATCCGGCGACGCGCGAGCTCACGATGGTCGCGCTGCATCCGGGCATCACGTGGGAGCAGGCAAAGGCGTCCACGGGGTGGGAGCTCCAGCGCGCGGAAACGCTCGCGACCACCCAGGCGCCCACCGCCGGCGAGCTCGCCACGCTGCGCGACCTCCAGGCCCGGACCGCGAAGGCCCACGGCACGGTGTCGTCGGAGTGACGGCGCGCGGCGCCTCGGTGCCGCATGCCGCCTTCCGGGCGCGCGTCAAATGGTCCGGCCCCGTGCGATTGGATATACAATGTATCTACGTCGGGGGAGATGCCAATGGCCAATGCAAGCGTCGTCAAATGGGGCCACAGCCTGGCCCTGAGAATCCCCAAGGTGGTCGCCCGCGCCCTCGGGATCGGGGAAGGCAGCGAAGTGCGCCTCGAGACCACGAACGGCACCCTGGTCGTGGTTCCCACCGAATCGTTGCCCGAGTTTTCGGACAAGGACTTCCGCCGCGGCCTGAAGATGCTCGCCGCGTCCAGGCGCAAGGCGCGCATCGCGACCCTGGACCTCGGCAAGCCCGCAGGTCGAGAGGCCTGGTGACCCGGCTCGCGGAAGGCGACCTCATCTGGGTGCCCGACGAGGAAGCCCACGGACGGGAGCAGGCCGGCAAGCGCCCCGCGATCGTCGTGTCCGTGGATGCCTTCAACGATATCGGGATGGCGATGGTCTGCCCGGTGAGCTCGCATCGAGGTACCGCGCATGCGACGCGAAATCCGCTCGAGGTCGCCCTTCCGGGGGATCTGCCGCTCGGAGGCGTCGTGCTTTGCGACCAGATCAGGACGATCGACTGGAAGGCACGAAAGGCGACGCGCATTGCGAACGCGGGCCGCCCC
The DNA here is from genome assembly GCA_035656735.1 of Usitatibacter sp. Taxonomy (GTDB): domain Bacteria; phylum Pseudomonadota; class Gammaproteobacteria; order Burkholderiales; family Usitatibacteraceae; genus Usitatibacter. The sequence continues at coordinate 36,336 of DASRRY010000055.1, forward strand.
GCCTTGCTCGAAGTCCGCGCTCGCCTGCGCAGGCTGCTCGGCATCTGACCGCTCGCCGGGCGTCGGTTACCCTATCGCCATGCCCGCCGACGACGCCCTCGCCATCGACAACCTGCCCTCGCGCACGCTCTTCGAGCACGAACCGCCCGCGGAGCTCTACCACTACACCGACCTCGACAGCCTCTCCGGCATCTTCCAGACGCGGACGCTGTGGATGTCCAAGATCTCGACGATGAACGACACGTCGGAGATCGGCCTGGCGGTGCACCACTTCAAGCGCTGCGTCGAGGCGCACGCGAAGGACAGCGACCGGGCGGAGGCTGAGTTCGTGCTGCACGTCGCCGCGCAGCTCGAGGGCTTTCGGCGCACCAACATCTGCGTGGCGAGCTTCTGCGAGGAAGAGAACCAGTTGAACCAGTGGCGCTCGTACGGCGCCGACGGCCGCGGCATCGCGCTGGGTTTCCACTCGGAGCGCCTCGAGAAGCTCGCCCGCGAGCACGGGCTGCGTCTGGTGCCCTGCGTGTACGAGCCCGGCATGCACGAGCGCATCGTCGAGGACCTCTTCCAGATGCTGCTCGCGGCGTATCGGGCCGACCCGCCCGGCGAGGACGTCGAGGCGCGCGAGCGCCTGGTCGAGCGCTTCAACGGCACGTTCCTCATGGCCGCCCCGATCATCAAGGACCGCCATTTCGCCCAGGAACGCGAGTGGCGTCTCGTCTCCACGCCGCGGCCCATCAGCGACCCGCGCATCACGGCGTCGCTCTCCGGCAAGAAGGCGTCGGTCAAGTTCGTGCTGCCGCTGGCGGCGGAGGGCGAATCCCACCCCGAGATCTTCTCCTCGCTCATCATCGGGCCCACGCTCGATCCGGAGAGCGTGGCCGACGCCATCGAGGTGCTCGCCGATCGCAGGGGCTTCCGCTTGCCGAAGGTGCACATCTCCGACATCCCGTACCGGCCCAAGCGATGAGCACTCCGGCGACGACGGCCGCGATCGTGATCGGCCGCTTTCCCGTGTGCCTCCACGCGCACACCGCGATGATCGAGCGCGCCCTCGCCGAGGCGTCCCAGGCCTTCGTGGTCGTGCGCGCCGCGTACCATCCGCGCATCCCGCGCGATCCGTTCACTTGGGAAGAGCGCGTACAGATGATCGTGGACTCGCTGCCCGCGCAGTTGCGCGATCGCCACCTGGGCTTCATGCCGGCGCGCGACTACTCGGACCCGAGGCGCTGGATCCGGCACGTGCGCGAGACGACGGACCTCATGGAGGACATCACGCCGATCGGCCGCACGCGCCTCTTCGTGGAGAAGAGCCCGGCATGGAAATGTCCCCGCGTCGAGGACTGGGAGCCGGGTGGCGTCGTCGATGCCGACGAGCACGACGCCTCGAGCCTCCTCGCCATGATCCTGCAGGCCGCCTCGGTTCCGGGGCGGCGTGATGCGATCGACGAAGCGCTGGCACATGCCGAGGTGCAGGTGGCGCCCCCCGTCTTCGAGCGGCTGCGCGAATGGACGCGCGAGCCGCATTTCGAGGCGCTCGCGGCCGAGCAGAAGGCGCTCGACGAGGCGCGCGCCGAGTGGCGCGGGGCGCCCTACGAGCCGATCTTCACCACGGTCGATTGCGTCGTCCAATGCGCTGGCCAGGTCCTGCTGGTGAAGCGCAGGCACGCGCCCGGCCGCGGGCTCTGGGCGCTCCCCGGCGGGTTCGTCGAGCCGCGCGAGTCACTGCGCGATGGCGCGATCCGCGAGCTCCTCGAGGAAACGGCGGTGGCCCTCGATGCGGACGCGCTCGACGCGGCGCTGCGCGACGTGCGCGTCTTCGACCAGCCCGACCGCTCGCAGCGCGGGCGCAGCATCACGCACGCGCACCTCTTCTACCTCGGCGAAGGCGAGCCGCCCGCCGTCCTCGGCTCCGACGACGCGGCCGAGGCGCGCTGGATCGCCCTCGCGCAATTGCCGGATCTCGAGGAGCAGCTCTTCGAGGACCATTTCCAGATCCTCGACGATTTCCTGGGCATCTCGCGTTAGGTCACTTCTTCCCCGGATCCTTCACGTCGGGGAACCGGTCGAACTCGATGTTGTAGAGCTCGCCGCCGCGCTTCTCGACGCGGCGGATGTAGACGGTCTGCACGATGTCGCGCGTGGCGGGGTCGATCGAGATCGGGCCGCGCGGGCTCGTCATCTTCATCGACTTGAACGCTTCCATCGCCTTGTCGCCGTCGATGTGGCCGCCCAGCTTCGCGGTCACCTGCGCGATCGCCGCCATGCCGTCGTAGCCGCCCACGCCCATGAAGTTCGGGCGCGGCAAATCCTTCGCGACCTGCCGGAACGCGGCGACCAGCGCCTGGTTCTCGGGCGAGTCGTGCGCGGCGGAGTAATGGTGGCTCGTGATGAGGCCCAGCACCGGCTCGCCCATCGACTGCAGCACATCGTCGTCCGTGAGGTCGCCCGTGGCGATCACGCGAATGCCCGCCTCCTTGAGCCCGCGCTCGGCGAAGGCCTTCATGAACGCCACACCCGGCTCACCCGACGGCAGGAACACGAAGACCGCTTCGGGCCTGGCGTCCTTGATGCGCTGCACGTAAGGCGCGAACTCCGGATTGCGCAAGGGCACGCGCACCGAGTCGACCACCTGGCCGCCGTGCTTCGCGAACTCGGCCTTGAACGCATTCTCCGAGTCGATGCCGGGGGCGTAGTCGGCGACCAGCGTGTAGACCTTGCGGATGCCGTTCTTCGCGGCCCACGTCGCCATGGGCGCGGAGACCTGCGGCAGCGTCATCGAGAAGCGCACGATGTAAGGCGAGCGCGTGGTGACGACGGAGGACGCGGCGTTCATCACCACCATGGGCTTCCTGGCCTCGGTCGCGACCGGCGCCGCCGCCAAGGCCTCGGGCGTGAAGCCGAAGCCCGCGAGGAAGTCCACCTTGTCGCGCGTGACGAGCTCCTGCGCCAGGCGCTTGGCGATCTCGGGGTTCGGGCCCGTGGTGTCGCGCGCGAGGATCTCGATCTTGCGCCCGGCCACGGTGTCGCCATGGATCTTGATCCAGGCGCGCATGCCCGCTTCCATCTGCTTGCCGTAATCGGCGAAAGGTCCCGAGAACGGCGCCACGACGCCGATGCGCAGCGGCTCCTGGGCGAAGGCCGCGCTGGCGGCAAAGGCGAGCGCGGCGAGTACGAGGCGGGTCATGCATTTCTCCTGTGATTTCCTGGCGTCCGCGCCGGATGTTACGCCGTGGCGGAGTCGAATGGCAGGCCGACGTAGTTTTCCGCGAGCGACGCGCCGGCCGCGGGCGAGGAGACGACATACTCCAGCTGGGCATGCTGCAGCCGCCGCTGGAAGCTGTCGCCCTCGGGGAAGCGGTGCAGGAGTGCCGTCATCCACCACGAGAAATGCTCGGCGCGCCAGACGCGCTTGAGGCACGTGGCGGAGTACGCGTCCAGGGCCTGCTCGTCGCCGGTCGCACAGAAGCTCGCGAGCGCCGGGGCGAGCACGCGCACGTCGGCCATGGCGAGATTGAGCCCCTTCGCTCCGGTGGGCGGCACGATATGGGCCGCATCGCCCGCGAGGAAGAGCCGGCCGTGGCGCATCGGTTCCACGACCAGGCTGCGCATGCCGGTCACGGACTTCTCCACGATCGGCCCGCGCGCCGGGCGCCATCCGTCGCCGCCCTCGAAGCGCGCATCGAGCTCGTCCCAGATCCGTTCATCGGGCCACGCCGTGGGTTGCTCGTCGGGAGCGACCTGCAGGTAGAGCCGCGTGAGCTGCGGCGAGCGCATGCTGAAGAGCGCGAAGCCGCGCTCGTGATGCGCGTAGACCAGCTCCTGGCGCGAAGGTGCGGCGCGCGCGAGGATCCCCAGCCACGCAAAGGGATACGCGCGCTCGTGAATGGCGAGGCCGCTGCGCGGGATGGCCGGGCGGCAGATGCCGTGGGAACCGTCGCACCCCGCGACGGCGTCGCACGCGATCTCCCGGCGTTGGCTGTCGTGCGTGAAGGTCACGCGGGGATGCCTCGTATCGAGGTCGTGCACCGCCACGTCGCTGCATTCGAAGCGCAGCTCGCCGCCCGCCGCGAGGCGTGCCTGCACCAGGTCCTTGATCACCTCGTGCTGCCCGTACACGGTGATCGAGCGCCCGCCGGTGAGGTGCGCGAGGTCGATGCGGTGCGCGCGCCCGTCGAAGCGCAGCTCGATGCCGTGGTGCACGAGCCCCTCGCGGCCGAGGCGCTCGCCCACGCCGGATGCCTTCATCAGGTCCACCGTGCCCTGCTCGAGCACGCCGGCGCGCACCCGGCCTTCGATGTAGCCGCGCGCCTGGCTCTCGAGGACGATGCAACCCACGCCCGCGCGGTGCAGCAGGTGCGCGAGCATGAGCCCGGCGGGACCGGCGCCGACGATGGCGACCTGGGTGCGGATCATCGCCGAAGCGTACTCCGTCGATTGACACCGCCGGGCCGGGCAGGTATCAACCCGGCATGTCGACGGTCCTGGGCGTGCTCTTCGACGGCATCGCGTACGGCGCGCTTCTCTTCGTGATCAGCGTGGGCCTGTCCGTGACGATGGGGTTGATGGGCTTCATCAACCTCGCGCACGGCGCCTTCGCCATGTTCGGCGGCTATGTCGCCGTGATGCTCATGACGCGCTGGGGCGTGCCGTTCCTCGCGACGCTGCCGATCGCATTCCTCGCGATGGCGGCGGCGGGCGCGGTGCTCGAGCGCCTGCTCTACCGCCGGCTCCATGGCGCGAGCGCGCTGGAACAGGTGCTCTTCACCATCGGCCTGGTCTTCATGTCGATGGCGGCGGCAACCTACGCGTGGGGCTCGGGGCAGCAGCCGGTCGCGCTCCCCGCTTTCCTGCGCGGCCAGGTGCGCGTCATGGGCGTGGAGCTCGGCGTCTACCGCCTGTTCCTCATCGCGATCGTGGCGGTCGTGACGCTCGCCCTGCGCGCCTTCATCGAGGGCACGCGCGTGGGCGCCCAGGTGCGCGCGGCGGTGGACAACCGCGATGCTTCCGCGGGCCTCGGCATTCCGGTCGACCGGCTCTTCACGCTCATGTTCGCGTTGGGCACCGGGCTCGCGGGCCTGGGCGGGGCGCTCGGGATCGACGTGCTCGGCCTCGACCCGTCGTTCCCGCTCAAGTACATGGTGTATTTCCTGCTGGTGGTGACCGTCGGCGGCGCCGGCACGATCCACGGGGCGGCGGTGGCGGCGGCGATCCTCGGCATCTGCGACGTCGCGGGCAAGTACTACGTGCCCGGGGCGGGCGCCTTCGTGATCTATTTGATGATGGTGGTGCTCCTCATCGCCTTTCCATCGGGACTCTACGGGCGGCGCACGTGAGGCTCGCGGCTCGCGCCTGGAGCCGGTGGGAGATCGCGTTCTGGCTCGTCCCGGTGGCGTGCTTCTTTCTCTTCCCGGGATACCTGGTGCTCGGGAGCCAGGTGCTCATCACCGCGATCTTCGCCCTGTCGCTGGACCTGATCCTCGGCTACGCCGGCATCGTCTCGCTCGGGCACGCCGCCTTCTTCGGGCTCGGCGCGTACACCGCGGGACTGCTCGCGCTGCACCTCGGCTGGCACGAGCCGATCTCCGCGCTCCTCGTGGCCGCACTGGTCGCGGGCGTGGGCGGATTCCTCTCGAGCTTCCTCGTCGTGCGCGGCGGCGACCTCACGCGGCTCATGGTCACGCTCGGCATCGGGCTGCTGCTCTACGAGGCCGCCAACAAGGCTGCGTTCCTCACGGGCGGGGTGGACGGGCTCTCGGGGTTCGATCCCGGGAAGCTCCTCGGCGCGCGCGGCTTCGACCTCGCCGGACGCACCGCATACCTGTACGCGCTCGCGGTGCTGCTGGCCGTGTTCGCGCTCGCGCGCCGGCTGGTGCGCTCGCCTTTCGGCCTGTCGCTGCGCGGCATTCGCGAGGGACGCGCGCGCATGCCCGCCATCGGCGCTCCCGTGCGATGGCGGCTCGTGACGGTCTACACGGCGGCGGCGGCGATCGCGGGAATCGCGGGGGCGCTGCTCGCCCAGACCACGCAGTTCGTGGGCCTTGACGCGCTGGGATTCAACCGGTCCGCGGAGCTCGTGATCATGCTCGTGCTGGGCGGCGCGGGCCGGCTCTATGGCGCCATCGTCGGCGCCGCGCTCTTCATGCTCGTGCAGGACTATCTCTCCGGGATGAACCCGGTGTACTGGCAGTTCTGGATCGGCCTGCTGCTCGTGCTGATCGTGCTCTTCGCGCGCGGCGGCGTCGTGGGCGCGGTGGAGCGCTTGCGCGCGCGGAGCCCCGCATGACGTCATGCGTCATGCGCACGCAGGGGCTGGTGAAGACCTTCGGAACCTTCGCCGCGGTCGGCGGCGTGGACCTCTCGATCGCGGCCGGCGCGCGCCACGCCTTGATCGGGCCGAACGGCGCCGGCAAGACCACGCTCATCAACCTGCTTACGGGCGTGGTGTCTCCCACGCGCGGCGACGTGTTCCTCGCGGGCGAGCGCATCACCACGCTCACGCAGCACGAGCGGGTGAAGCGCGGCATGACGCGCACGTTCCAGATCAATACGCTGTTCCCGGGGCTCACGGTGCTGGAATCGGTCCTGCTCGCGATCTGCGAACGGACCGGGGCGGCGTGGCAGCCGTTGCGCACCGTCACGGCGTTCACGAGCGAGGTCGACGAGGCGCACGCGCTCCTGCAGCGCATGCGGCTCGACGCGGACGCCGCCGTCGAGACGCGCCACCTGCCGTACGGCAAGCAGCGCCTGCTCGAGATCGCGCTCGCGCTGGCGACCCGCCCACGCCTGCTGCTGCTGGACGAGCCCGCGGCCGGCATTCCCGTGGGCGAGAGCGCCGGGGTGTTCTCCGCCCTCGACGCGTTACCGCGTGACGTCACGGTGCTCTTCATCGAGCACGACATGGACCTGGTCTTCCGCTTCGCCGAACGCATCAGCGTGCTCGTCGGCGGCAAGCTGCTGGCCGAAGGCACGCCGGACGCGGTGGCGCGTGACTCGCGCGTGCGCGAGGTCTATCTCGGCGAGGCGCAAGCTGGCTAGGCTGCTCGAGCTCGAGGGCGTGAGCGCGGGATACGGCGACGCCGTGGTCCTCGAGGACGTCGCCCTGGCGCTCGACGCGGGATCGACGCTGGCGGTGCTCGGCCGCAATGGCGTGGGCAAGACCACGCTCCTGCGCACCCTCATGGGCCTCACGCGCCTGCATCGGGGACGCATGGCGTGGCGCGGTGCCGACCTGGCGGCGCTGCCCTCGTGGCGCCGGGCGCGGGCGGGCCTGGGCTGGGTGCCGCAGGAGCGCTTCATGTTTCCCTCGCTCACGGTGGATGAGCACTTCGCCGCCGTCGCGCGCCCCGGACCCTGGACCGCGCAACGCGTCTACGAGGTCTTTCCCGCCCTGCGCGAGCGGCGTCGCAATCTCGGCATCCAGCTCTCCGGCGGCGAGCAGCAGATGGTCGCCATCGGACGCGCGCTCATGACCAATCCGCGCCTGCTCCTGCTGGACGAGCCCATGGAAGGCCTCGCGCCCATCATCGTGCAGGACCTCGTACGCGTGATCGCCCGCATCGCCTCCGAAGGCGGCCTCGGCTTCATCCTCGTGGAGCAGCACGCCCGCCTCGCGCTTCAGCTTGCCGCCGACGCCATCGTCCTCGACCGGGGACGCATTGTGCATCACGGCCCCTCTTCCGCCCTGCTCGCCGATCCCGATCGCCTCCATCGCCTCGTAAGCCTCGCGTAAGATGGGGGACAGACCACTGTTGTCATGGTTCGACACGCACTGTCGTGCGGTTCATGACAACAGTGGTCTGTCCCCTGTCGTTCTTCTCGGAGTTATCCCCCGATGTCCGAAGCGTTCATTTGTGACGCCATCCGCACGCCTTTTGGCCGCTATGGCGGCGCGCTCTCTTCCATCCGCACCGACGACCTGGGGGCGATACCGCTCGCCGAGCTCATGAAGCGCAATCCCGGGGTGGACTGGGCGGCGCTCGATGACGTGGTGTATGGCTGCGCCAACCAGGCGGGCGAGGACAACCGCAACGTGGCGCGCATGGCGCTGCTGCTGGCGGGACTTCCCATCGATGTCCCGGCCGTGACCGTGAACCGTCTCTGTGGCTCGGGCATGGAGGCGGTGGGGCAGATCGCACGCGCGATCCGCTCCGGGGATACCGAGCTCGGCATCGCCGGCGGCGTGGAGAGCATGTCGCGCGCGCCCTTCGTGATGCCCAAGGCCGAGACCGCCTTCTCGCGCTCGAACACCGTCTACGACACGACCATCGGCTGGCGCTTCGTGAACCCGAAGATGAAGGCGAAGTACGGCATCGACCAGATGCCGGAGACGGCGGAGAACGTCGCCGCCGACTTCAACGTGTCGCGCCGGGACCAGGACGCGTATGCCCTTCGATCCCAGCAACGCGCGCTCGCCGCGCAGGCGAACGGCATCCTCGCGCAGGAGATCGTGCCGGTGACGATCCCGTCGAAGAAGGGCGATCCGGTCGTGGTCTCGAAGGACGAGCATCCGCGTGAGACGTCGATGGAGTCGCTCGCGAAGTTGAAGCCCATCGTGCGCGAAGGCGGCACGGTCACGGCGGGCAACGCCTCGGGCGTCAATGACGGCTCCGCCGCGCTCCTCATCGCGTCGGAGACAGCCGTGAAGAAATACGGCCTCACCCCGCGCGCGCGCATCCTCGGCATGGCGAGCGCCGGCGTGCCGCCGCGCATCATGGGTTTCGGTCCCGCGCCCGCGTCGAAGAAGCTGCTCGGCAAGCTCGGCCTGAAGATCGGCCAGATGGACGTGATCGAGCTGAACGAAGCGTTCGCCTCGCAGGTGCTCGCGGCGATGCGCGACCTGGGACTGCCCGACGACGCGGCGCACGTGAATCCCTCGGGCGGCGCGATCGCTCTGGGTCATCCGCTCGGCGCCTCGGGCGCGCGCCTGGTGGGTGCGGCGATGTACGAGCTCGGACGGCGCAAGGGCCGCTACGCGCTCGCCACCATGTGCATCGGCGTGGGCCAGGGCATCGCGCTCGCGATCGAGCAGGTCTGATGCGACTGGTGCGACTGGGGTCTGACCACTGTCAACATTTGAAACGCTTGCCGTTTCAAATGTTGACAGTGGTCAGACCCCTAACTCGCGCTGCGCGCCCGGATATTCGAGGTGACCGTCGACCGCGACGGCGTCGGGCGTGATGCGTGCCGGCTCCGGCACCTCGCTCGAGACGATGTGGAAGACGTCGAAGCCGCGCGCCAGCAGGTAGTCCGTGATGATTCGCCGGTGGCACCTCCACCACACCGTCTCCGCGCACATGACGGCGCAACGCTTGCCCGCGCCAAGCGCGAGCAGCTCCTCCAGGCCGGCGCGGAATTCGGGCGTCATCGCGTAGTCGGCATAGTTGTGGAAGCTCTGGTTCTCCCAGTAGCCGTTCACGTCCGCCGCCACGTCGACCTTGCGTCCCCGCAATCCCCCGAGCGCGGCGATGTGCCGATACTCCAGCCCGCGAGGCGCGAGTGACGCCGGCATCACGTCCTTGTTGAACTGCGGGTTCGTGCGCGAGCGCGGCACGGTGCGCACGTCGACCAGGCACTCGACGCCGTTCGCGCGCAATAGCCCGGCCAGCTCGTCCAGGGAGCGCGTCGCGTGTCCGATGGTGAAGAACGGCTCCATGCCGGTTGAGACCGCGTGGATGGCTAAACGTCCCCGGCCGTGAGCGCCCGCGCGACCTCGTCCACGCCGTCGAGAAGCCGGTCGCAGTCGAGCGCCTCGGGCGGCTGTCCCTCGTTGTAGCCGTGGCGCACGCACCACACCGGGCATCCGGCAGCGCGCGCGGCCACCGTGTCGTTGCCGGAATCGCCGATCATGAGGACCTCCGCGACGGGCACGCCGAGCGCCTTTGCCGCCGCGGCCAGCATGTCGGGCGCGGGCTTCTTCGCGAAGCCGTCGTCGCCGGCGATCACCGCGTCGAAATCATGGGCGATGCCCAGCCGCTCGAGGAGCTGCAAGGTGAAGTAACGCGGCTTGTTCGTGACGACGGCCATCGGCAGCCCCTGGGCCCCGATGAGGCCGAGCCCATGGCTCACGCCGGGAAAGAGCGTCGCGCCGGTGCCCACCGTGTCCGCGTAATGGGACTCGAACCGCGCGACCGCAGCGTCCACGTCGATCGGTCCGGCCTTGGCGTGGACCAGCGCCCGCTCGACCAGCACGCGGACGCCGCGGCCGATGAGCTTCTCCACGAGCGGGCGCGGCATCGGCTGCAGGCCCAGTGACTCGAACGTGCGCGCGAGCGCGTCGGCGATCTCTCCCGCGCTGTCGATGAGCGTGCCGTCGAGATCGAAGATCACGCCGCGGCAGGGTGGCCGCGTCACAACACGGGCATCTTGCGCGGCTTGCGCGATGCCGCCAGCGGGTTCGGCGTGGGTCCCGCCACGCGCCGCAGCGTATTGGTGTCGCGGTGATCGAAGGCCGGCGTCTTGCCGCGCACCGCGAGGTCCGTCCGCGTCACGTAGGTCCAGCTGCCGTCGGCGTTGAAGGTGATGTCGATGCGGTAGTAGTCGGTGCGGAACGCTTCCTCGAGGAACGGGTTCGAGCAGATGCCGAAGCGCGTATCGCCGCGCCGCGCCTCGACCGAGATCCGCATGTCGTCCGGCGCGGCCTTGCCGCCCGCGAGCACCGCCTGGCCGCGCGGGATGGCGATGGTCTGCATGATGAGCCCCGTGGCCGGCTCCCACAGCCAGTAGCCCACCTGGTCGTGGAACGTGATCGCCTCTTCCGGCGTGTTGATGTGGATGTGGTAGCGCAGGCCGTAGAGGAGCTGCGGGCCGTTGGGCTGCGGATCGATCGGGTCCATGCGCACGTGCTCGAGGTACGCGCGCCGCTCCGGGCCGTCCGCCTTGGGGCTCACGTCGACGCCCTGGTCGGACTGCCACACGCCCGCGAGGCGGCGCAGCGGCCCCAGGCTCGCCAGCGTATCCGGCGAGAAATCATCGGGCTCGGTGAAGATGTCTTCGGGAATGGCCATGGTCGCGCGCGTCTCGTGGGTCGTTGGCGTCAGCCTACTCCGAGCGCGAGCAGCTCGCGCGCGAGGAGCGGCACATCGCGCTTCTCGTCGTCGAAGAAGAGGCCGTGCATCCCCGCGCTGCGCGCGGCCTCGACGTTCTCCTGCACGTTGTCGATGAAGACGCAATCCGCGGCGGGCGCTCCGACGGCGACCTGCGCGTGCCGGAAGATCGCCGGATCGTCCTTCGCCATGCCCTGCTCGGCCGAAACGACGATGGGCGCGAAGACGCGATCGAGCCACAGGGTGGCGCGCACGACATCCATGCGGTCCTTGGGATTGTCGGTGATGATGCCGACCTTCGTGCGCCGGCCGAGGGAATTCGCCAGCGCGAACATGGTGCGGTCGAGCGGCGTGCTCTCGAAGGCGCGCGTGAGCATCTCCGGGGGAATGTCGCGCTTCAGCGCGCGGCAGACGCCGGGCCAAGTCTCCTCGCGCGTCACCTGCCCGCGGGCGAGCGCCGCGCGATACGGCTCCATGGCCGCGCGCAATGCCTCGATCGGGAGTCCGGTCTGCTCCGAAAGGTAGCGGCAGGTGGTGAGGGTGCCGGTGCGGTCCGGCGTGAGCACGCCGTCGAAATCGAAGAAGATCGCCTGGATCACCGGTCCGCGAGCGAAAGGTCCATGCCCCAAAACTACCACGCGGCGCGCGAGCCGCGTTGCACCCTTACGGGAAGAACCGGAAGATCGCCCCGAGAAGGGTTCCGCCGACCTCGCGGCGAATCACGTCGACGCCCATGAGCTCCACGTTGTGGGCCTCGTTGAAGTCCGCCGTGTCGGCGAGGAACGCGGCGCGTACCTTTCCGGCCGCCTTCTGGCGCGCGAGGTTGAACCCTTCCACGTCCGCCGCCTTTCCATCGGTGCGCAGCGCTTCGTAGGCGGGACGATCCACGCGGTCGAACTGCTCCAGCGCCGCGCGCGTGCCATGGAACCTGGAGCTCATGGCAGTTTCCGGGGAAAAGTGGATGACGGTTCCACGGTAAGGCGATGCGGCTGGCCGGCGTTGACCGCGCGCAAACAGGAGGCAAGCACCAAGGTGCTACGGCCGGTAGCGCCTTGCGATGCTAGCTTTCGATCCAGGGGGAACCATCCATGCGCCGATGCTTCGTAGGGGCAATCGCCCTGCTGCTTCTCGCGACCGCGGCGGCAGGATCCCCGCTCGGCCCCGACGGGGTCGCGGGCAACCGCCTGCCCGGCAAGTTCACCTGGTTCGAGCTCGCGACCGGGAATCCCGCGTCGGCGCGCGCCTTCTACGGTGCGGTCTTCGGCTGGAAATTCCGCGACGTCGAAGGCGCGCCGGCTTCCTACGCCCTGATCGAGAACGAGAGCGGCAAGGTCGGGGGCATGTTCCGGCACGCGCCGCCCGAAGGCAGCAAGGTGGGCGCGCGCTGGCTCGCGCTCATCTCGGTACCGGACGTGCAACAGGCGGCGCGCGTCGTTCGTGAGAGCGGCGGCGCGGTGCTCGTGCAGCCCAAGACCGTTCGCGGCCGCGGCACGCACGCGGTGTTTCGCGACCCGGACGGCGCGGTGTTCGGCGTCCTCGCGGCCGAGGATGGCGATCCACCCGATACACCGGTCGAGCAGGACGACTTCTTCTGGCTCGATCTCTTCGCGCCCGATCCCGCCCGGGCCGCGGCCTTCTACGCCCGGCTTGCCGGCTACGGCGTCGATCGCGGCGAGATCGCCGGCCGTGAGCGCACCGTGCTGTCCACGAACGGCATTGCGCGGGCCGGAATCGCCCAGTTGCCTTCCGGGATGCAGCAAGCCGCGTGGCTTCCTTATGTCCTCGTCGACGACGTTGCCGCCACGCTCGAGCGCGTGCGCAGTGCCGGCGGGAAAGTGGTGATGCAACCGCGTGCCGATCTTCTCGACGCCAATATAGCCGTGATCGCCGACCGCGAGGGCGGCACGCTGGGCATCGTGAAGTGGGTCAACGGGACCGACGCCGCGGGAGCCCCGCGATGAGCCGCCGCGGCGCGATCGCCCTGGCGCTGGGCAGCCTGCTGGCCGGTTGCGCTACCGACGGCACGAGCGTGGGCGTGGGCGTGGGCGCCGAATACTACGGCCCCTATGACGACGATTGGTGGTACGCCGGCGGAGGGTGCTGCATCGACTACCCCAACGATATCGGGCCGCCGCATCCCGAGCATCCCATCGTCCTGCCGCCGGGGAGCCCGCGTCCGTCGCATCCCGTCGCGCCGCCCGCGAGCTCGTCCTCCCGTCCCATGCCGTCGCCGCGGCCCGCGGCCTCGATGGGCGGTGGCGGCTTCCGCGGCGGCGGCGGGGGCGGCCGGCGCTGATCAGCCGTTCAGGATGGTGACGAGCTCGGGCATGGGCGCTTGCGCGTGTCCCGCCCCCTTGGCTGCCTCGAGGGTCTTCAGTATGCCGTTCGCCGACTCGTGCGCAGCGCGCAGGTCGTCCGCCATCGCCGTGTAGTACGAGAGGTCCTTGTGCGCGTTCGACACGCTGAAGCGGAAGCCGCTGCTGTCGCGCGCCAGGATATAGGGCTGCAAGCGCTGGAGGATGACGCCGGCGCCGCCGCCCTTCGCGAGCACGTCGACGAGCACGGCAGGGTCGATGCCCGCCTTGTCGGCGCACGCCGCGGCTTCCGCGAGCACGGTGGAAAATCCCAGCGACACGAAGTTGTGCAAGAGCTTCAACGTATGGCCCGAGCCGACGGGGCCGGCGAAAGTGATGTTCTCCGCGAAGGACTCGAGGAGCGGCAGGCATTCGTCGAAGAGCGCGCGGTCGCCGCCCACGATGAGGTTCAGGCGCCCTTCCATCGCCTCCTTCGGCGTCCGGGTCATGGGCGCGTCGAGGAAGCGGCCGCCCGCGGCCTCCACCTGCTTCGCGATCTTGTGCGTGACGCTCGGAATCGAGGTCGAGCAGTCGATCACGACGCTGCCTCGCGCAAGGCCCGCGAGCACACCCGTCCCCTTCGAGAGCAGCACCTCTTCGACCTGCGGGGCACCGGTCACGCAGAGGATCACGACGTCGGAATGGGCCGCCAGCTCCGCGCCGGTCGTGCGCGCCAGGGCGCCGCGTGAGACCAGGTCCTGCACCGGTTGGTTGCCCGGATGCTCGAGGAAAGCGAGGGGCCATCCCGCCTTCTGCACATGGGTCGCGATGCCCAATCCCATCAGGCCCACGCCGACGATGCCGACGCGGGACTTTCCCTTTTCAACGACTGCCATCCACTCCTCCTCGTGAGACAAAGCTCGTTCGCGATGAATGTACATCAAGCGAAGCGCCGCGCCGTCGTATCATTTCGGGTTCGTCATCGAATGAAGCGAGAGATTGCGCGATGCAGCTCATCGAAATTTCCGCCCCGGGCGGCCCTGAAGTGCTGCGCCCCGCCACCGGCGACAAGCCTTCGCCCGGACCGCGCGAGGTGCTGGTCAAGGTGGCGTTCGCCGGGGTGAACGGTCCCGACATCATGCAGCGCAGGGGCCTGTATCCGCCGCCGAAGGGTGCGTCGCCCCTGCTGGGCCTCGAGATCGCCGGCGAGATCGAGGCGGTCGGCGCGGAGGTGCGACGCTGGAAGGTGGGCGATCGCGTCTGCGCGCTCACCAACGGCGGCGGCTATGCGCAGTACTGCGCGGTCCTCGAGGATCACTGCCTCCCGATCCCGCAGGGGCTGGGACTCAAGGAAGCCGCGTCGCTGCCCGAGGCGTACTTCACGGTGTGGAGCAACATCTTCATGACCGCTCACTTGCGCGAGGGCGAGGTGTTCCTGGTCCACGGCGGCGCCGGCGGCCTCGGCACCGCGTCCATCCAGCTCGGCAAGGCGTTCGGTGCGCGGGTCGTCGTCACCGACAGCCCCGCGGAGCGCGTGGCGCAATGCAAGGCGCTCGGCGCCGATCGCGCGATCGACTACAAGGCCGAGGACTTCGTCGAGATCGTGCGCGACGAGCTCGGTGGCGCCGACGTGATCCTCGACATCGTGGGCGGACCCTACATCGCGAAGAACGTGAAGGCGGCGCGCGCCGACGGCCGTATCGTCCAGCTCGCCTTCGCCCTGGGCTCGAAGGTCGAGCTCGATTTCATGCCGATCATGCTGAAGCGGCTGCACTACACGGGCTCGACGCTGCGCAGCCGGCCGGACGAATTCAAGACCCGGGTGGCGCGCGAGCTGGAACAGAAAGTCTGGCCGCTCTTCGCGAGCGGGCGCATCAAGCCGGTGGTTCACACGGTGCTGCCGTTGGCACAGGCGGCCGAGGCGCATCGGCTGATGGAGTCGGGCGCGCACATGGGAAAGATCGTGCTGCAGGCGTAGTGCAACTCCCGCGCGGGGAAGCGCTCGAACGGCCTTGCCTTCGAAGAAAGTCCTGCCGTGAGAAATCCTTCACCCTTCGACGCCGCGTTCGCCTGGAGCCGGCTCGGCCTGCAGTGGATGGAAATGATGACGGCCTCCGCACAGGTCATCGCGCATCGCACGCGGCGCCGGAACACACCCGCGCAATTCTTCACGATGGGAAGCGAGAAGGTGGAGGCGGCCGTCGCATCGTCCAATGCGATGGCGCGTCACCTGGTGGCGGCTCCGCCCACGAGCGCGCTCGCCGCATGGGACGCATGGGCGCGGATGCTGACGAGCGGCATCGGGCCCTACCGGACGCGTGCGAGGCTCAATGCGAGGAGACGCCGGGGCAAGTAGCCGAATGCCCTGTTCCGCGTCGAATACCATGCGCCGAGGCCGACGCGGCCCCGGCGCATTCCGGCTTTCTACTTGTGCTCAGCCACGTAAGCCACGCCGCGGTACACCACGCCGTAGGTCGGGCCGGCGACCGTGGCGAACTTCTCCTGCGCCACCGCGTCGGTCATCGTCGTCTGCGCAAGCGCGTCCGTGATCGCCACGACCTTGTTCGGGTCCGCACCGTTATCGCCCGAGGCGCTCGACGTGGAGGTCGTCGCCCACAAGGTGACCGTGCCGTCGTCGTTCACCGCGCCCGTGAGGTTGCGCAAGCCAACCGTGGCGACGTCGGGATACTGGCCGTCGTAGCCCACGAGGTTCGTATCGACCGTGCCGATGAGGCCGTTCGTCAGCACGTAGTCGAGCTGCCAGGTGCCCGTCGTATCGAGGCTCCACTTCTGGAGACCCGCATGCTGCGCGGCGTCGACGCTCGAGCCCGTCCCCTCGTCGCTCACGTACATCGTCGTCGGGTTGGCGAAGAAGACGGCGAAGGGCGTGAAGTTGCCGCCGGTCGTTTTCGCCGAATCGGTCGGGAAGCCCGGAACGATCGAGATCTGCGTGCTACCCGCATCCGCGACGGCCGGTAGCGTGGGCACCGTGTAGACGGTCTGGATGCCGTTGCTGCCGCTGCCCTTCGTGAAATAGAGCGCGCCGCCGAATTCCGCGATGCCGCGATAATTCGTGTCCTTGCCGGCCTTGTCCTTCTTGCCGTTGAACACCAGCTGGAGCAACGGGTCCACTTCGGCGGAGTTCGCCGCGGGGATCGCGACATTCACCGCCTTCGCATCGATCGGGTTCACCACCTCGAGGCCCGTCGTCTCGGTCACATCGGGAAAGGTGCCATTGGGGCCGAACGTGGAGGCGTTGCCGTTGTTCGCGTTGCCGACCATGTAGTACAGGCCGTTGGATCCGAGGAGCGCGGAACGTCCGTTGTTGCCACCGTACGCGATCGTGGGCGTGTACGAGAGGGAACCGCGGAGATCCACGTTCACGATGGTGCGCGGATACGCGTACCCCGAGCCGAACGCGAAGGTCACGGGGTTGGTCGGGTCCTGGCCCGCCACGGCATCGGAGTTCGACACGTCCAGCGCACCGACTCCCGCATGCCCGTAGCCGACGAAGACCAGGTGCGGACCATCCGCGCCGTACGTGACATGGAGTCCGAGCTCCGACTTGGACGGGAAGCTCGTGACGACCTGGCTGGGCGGCACGGCGAGCTGGCCGAACACGTGGCCGCTGTGGGGCTCCATCGCGGTGAGCACGATCGGCGAGGTCACGCCGAAGCTGCCGTCCGGCTGGCTGTTGTCCCAGACGTGGACGTAGTTGTTGTCCGCGATCGCGCTGCTCTTCGCCGTGGCGGAGCCGGCGAGCGGGGTGCCGACCTCGAGAGAGGCGACCGGTCCCTGGGAACGATCGTACGTGGAGGTGCTGATGATGAGCGAATGCGGGATCAGGAAGGGCTGGTCCGCGCGGGCCGCTTGTGAGGCGAGCGCGAGGGCAATCAGCGAGGAGGTGGCGAGAAGGCGGCCGCAATCGGGCCGTTGGCGAAGGGGCATGGATGAGCCTCGGGGGAAATGGGTAGGAGCGCGTCTGGCGCGGGCGACTGGTGCGATTCGCCGCGCGGCACCGACGGTATGCGCGAAGTGTGTCAGTTTGGTGTCACTGCGATGCGAACGTGCAGGTGACGTCCGACCTGTTCTCGCGTTGATGCGACTCGCGGCCCGGCGTGCAGCGAGTTGCGCGCTGCACGCACGGCCCTCTCAGAAATGAACCTGCAGGCCGACGTAGAAGAGATTGGAGGCCTGGTTCCCGAAGCTGCGCCCGGCCGAGAACAGCAGGTTCAGCGCAGGGGAGAGAACGCGCGACCCTCCCACGTTGAATCCCGAAGTGCTGCCGGCGTCGGCGGCCGTGGGCGTCTCGTGAAACGCCTCCAGGCCGAGTTGAAGCTCGCCGCCCAGCTTGCGCAGGACGGTGATGCCGGTGAAGGTCGAGTTGCGTCCGTCGACTTGATGACTGATCCGGTACCCCGCGCCGCCGTAAACCGTCCACGGCCCGCGGTCGATCTGTGCCCACAACGGCAGGAAGACGCCGTGCGTGCCACGGTCGGCGCCGAGGTGTCTCGCACCGGTCGCAACCAGGTACATCGGATAGATGGCCAGCATGAGCGACGCGTCGTCCGCTCTTCGCTCGTAGAACCGGTACTTGACCCCGATCTCCGTATCGTCCAACCCGGTCGTCGTGGCGCCATCGCGTTCGATCGAATAGCGCGGCTGCGCGTGAAGCTGCACGCCCGGCGCGGCGCCGTAATTGATGTCCACGCTCGGCGCGCCGAGCGACGCCTGCCCGGGGCGCCACGTGCCCGTCACGGCCGTGTTGATCTCCCAGTGGTGGAGATCGACGGGCTCCGGATCGTCGGTGACGAACGGCGGCCCCGCGCGCGCCGTCGTGCATGCGAACAAGAGTGACGCGACGCCCGCCCTGGAGAGACGCGCGGCCGCATGCATCGTCACGCCGCTTGCGGGCCGTTCGGGCGCAGCCGCTCCGGCCGTTGCGGGATCACGACGATCGCGATGACGATGACGACCGCGATGACGGCCGAGGCCGCATAGCGGCTCAATGCCATGCCGCCCTGCGCATGCGGCTTGTCGAGCAGGTCGCCGAGAGTCGCGCCGAGCGGGCGCGTGAGGATGAAGGCGGCCCAGAAGAGCAGCGCGCGCGAGATGCGCGTGTAGAAGTAGCAGAGCGCGACGATCACGAGCCCTGCGGCAAATACGATCGCTGCGCCCTCGTAACCCAGTCCCGTCGAGTCGGCCATCCAGTCGCCGAGCGCCGTGCCCAGCGTCTGCGAGAACATGATGGTGATCCAGTAGAAGATTTCCGCCTTGCGCGTGCGGATGTCGTTGATCGCGACGGACCCCATCGCCCTGTGCCACAGGACCAGGATCCCGATCAGGAGCACCAGGAGGATCGATGACCCTCCCGCGTACCCGATGCCGAGCGAACGGTCGAAGAAGTCCGCCAGCGTCGTTCCGGCCGTCGTCGTCGCGACGATCACCGTCCAGAAGAGGAACGGATGGAATCGCTTCGCGTGGATCTGGGCGGCCACGGCGACGATGAAGAGGGTCACGAAAATCGCGCTGCCGGTGAGGTAGCCCAGGTTCATCGACATGGTGACGGAGTCGCCGCCCGTCTCGCCCAGCGTGGTGGCGAAAACCTTGATCACCCAGAACCAGAAGGTGACTTCAGGGACCTTGGCGAACGCGTTCTCGTGATCGGATCGGCTCATGGCGCGGTGGCTCAAAGGATGTGCGACCCGCGCTCCGGGCGCGGAGTTCACGGATATCGGGAGTTCGTTCGATCGGGACCGAAAACCGCGTCACCGCGCCGGCACGATTCCGGGCGTGGCGGGCGATCGGGACGAGATGATGATGAGCGCGAGGAAGACCAGGCCCGTGATGACCGTGCTGGGCGCGAGGCCGATGGCGTGCGCGATGGTGTCGCCACCCGCCGTTCCCGCCGTCCGGATGAGTGCCACGACCGTCCAATAGGCGGGCGCCAGCAGCAGGACGTGGCGGCGGCCGAAATAGGCGATCGCCGCCCATGCCAGGGCGAAGAAGACGACCGCAGCGCCCGGGTTCGACAGGAATTTCGCCGCCGCGTCACCGCCCACCGTCCCCAGCACGCCCGCAAGCATCATCGCGCCCCAGTATGGTGCCGTCACCTGCACGGTGTCGTTGGCCGCCCGGGTGGGTGCCAGCCGCGCGTAGAGAGCCACGCTGAGGACAAACAGGACGAGCGCGACCGGCACCGAAATCGCGAAGCCCATGCCGAAATCATGGAAGGCGTCGCCGACGTTGGTGGCCGCGGTGCGCACCGTGATGATGGCGGCCCAGAACCAGAGCGGCGTCTTCACCGGGCTGATCCGCTCGAGAAAGAGGATGAGCGCGAACGCGACGAGCAACCACGGCAAGCCGGCCAGGTGGCCGATGTGCAGGTAGCCGGCCACGAAATCGCCCGTATTGGTACCGAAGATGCTCGCGGCGGACAGCGCGAGCCAATAGCGCCGGTCGATCCGTGGAAGGCTGCGCATTCATCGCTCCAGGTTGCCAGGGACTGATCATAGCGAGCGATGGCTGATCGAAGGATGAAGCACTCGCCCCTGTTTGAAACAAATTGTTCGCCCCGCATCTGCACGAAGGTGCCATGGCCAAGCCATCGGATAGGAGCACAGCATTCCGCCGATGGTCACGCTACCGAAGGTCCCCTGCTGGATGTTGGCGGCCGTTCTCATGACGTCCGTGTGCGCCATGGCGCAGACCGGGGCGTCCGAAGAGCCGGTGAAGCCTTCTCCGTGGCTCTTCGCGCCCGTGTTCAACAGCAGTCCCAAGCTGGGCGTCACGCTGGGCGCGATCGCGGGCTACCTGCACAAGTTCGACGCCGAGTCGCGCCCTTCCATCTTCGCCGTCACCGGCCAGTACACGAACACCGACTCGATCGTCGGGGGCGCCTTCGCGCGCACGTCCTTCAACGCGGACCACGACCGGCTGAACGCAGGACTCGCGTACGGCAACATCAAGAACGACTACAACGATTACCTCGGCACCGGGATCCCCCTGCACAACAACGCGGAGCTCAAGTCGTTCATCGCCCGCTACCTGCACCGCGTCTACGGAGACTGGTTTGCCGGCGCGCAGGGCCTGTACCAGAACTTCGGGATCGCCGGGGCCACGGAATTCGACCAGCTCCTGCTCGACATCCTCGGCGTCGCTCCCTACAAGTCCGGCGGGCTCGGCCTCGTCGCCTATTTCGATTCGCGCGACAACGAGTTCAAGCCCTCCATGGGCTCGGTCATGAGCCTCAGCAATATCGCCTATCGGGAAGCGCTGGGGGGCGACAATGATTTCGACATCTATCGCCTCGACCTGCGCCATTACATCCCGCTCGGCAACGGCAGCCTGTTCGCGCTACGCCAGCTCAATCACCTGACCGATGGCGCGCCGACGCAGAACCTGGCACCGGTCCAGCTGCGCGGCTACAAGGTCGGCCAGTACACGGGCAAGTTCATGTCGCAGATGGAAGGCGAAGCGCGGCTGCAGCTGAGGCCGCGCTGGACCGCCACCGTATTCGCCGGCGTCGCGTGCACGTACGGCGGCGGGAAGAACTGCTCCGACAGCGTGAACCTCTTTCCTGCCGTCGGCGCGGGGGTGCAGTTCGTCCTCAAGCCGGCCGTAGGCATCGTGCTCAACCTCGAGTACGCGCAGGGCAAGGACGGAAACTACGGCGTGTACCTGAAGACCGGATACGCGTTCTAGCGCCGCGGGAACGCGGCGGCTGTGACACGGGCCGACAAGCTCGCCTGGCCCCCCCGCGCCGCCATGGATTAAACTGCGCGCATGGGTCCCGTTCGCCGCTTCGCCGCCGCCTTCGCGCTCCTCGCGGTCGCGTGGACGTCGCTCTGGCCGCTGGTCTCCGCGGCCCATGCGCGCATGGCGTCGGAGCCGATCCTGCTCTGCCACCAGGCGGGCATGGCGATGGCGATGGAGCAGCCGGGACAGGATCCCGAGCACCCGGGCAGCCCGCGGCCCCGCTTCCATTGCCCGCTCTGCGTGATGGCGTTCTACGGCGCGCATGCGCCGGCGCTGCACGTCGATCCGCCGGTCTTCCGCTGCCTCGTCACGTTCGGCGATGCGCACTGCGCCGCGACGCCGGACGACCTCTCGCTGGTTCTTCCCCAGAGCCGCGCACCGCCGGCGTTTGCTGCCTGAGGTAGCGCCCGTTCGCCGCCAGCGGACAGGCTTCAGTTACCAGACCGCGACTCGCGCCGCTTCCGGGCGAGCGTGGTTTCGCCTCGACTCCTTGCGCAGGTAATGAAATGACAACGTCATCAAGACCCGTCGTCGCCCTCGGGCTCGTCTCGCTTTGCAGCCTCCTTCCCGCCACCGTGCACGCATGCGCCACCTGCGGATGCGCCTTGAGCACCGATGCCGCGACGGGATATTCGGCCGTCGCCGGCTGGCGCATCGGGCTGCAGTACGACTTCATCGACCAGAACCAGCTGCGGACCGGCACGCGTTCGGTATCGGCGGCAGACCTCGCCTCCATCAACGACGCGGGCGGGGAGCAGGAGGTGGAGAAGCAGACCATCAATCGCTACCTCACCCTCGGCATCAGCTACAGCCCCAATCCCGACTGGAACGTGTCCACGCTGATCCCGTACATCGATCGCAGCCACACCACCTATGGGGCGGCCACGACGGACCAGCTCACGCCCGACCAGATCAGCGCTTCCACCTCGACCGGGCTCGGCGACGTGAAGCTCATCGTGAACTACCAGGGGTTCCTGCCGACGCACAACCTGGGCCTGCAGCTGGGCGTGAAGCTTCCGACCGGCAACTACGGCGGGCAGAACGTCGAGACGGGCGAGTTCGTCGGGCGCAACCCGGTCGTCTTCTCGAGCGGACCGAACGCCGGAAGCGCGCTCGATACGAGCCTCAACGTCGGCACCGGCAGCACCGACCTGATCGTGGGCGCGTATTACTACCAGGCGATCAGCCAGGATTTCGACGCATTCGTGAACGCGCAATTCCAGGCGGCCGTCGCGCATCGGCTCGACCAGGCCAATGCCGATTACCGGCCCGGCAACCAGACCTCGTTCAACTTCGGGGTTCGCTACGAGGCCAACCCGAACTGGGTGCCGCAGGTGCAGGTCAACACCGCGCACAAGAGCCACGACCAGGGCGCCCTCGCGGACATCTTCGGAACGGGCGGCACCGTCGTCTATGTAAGCCCCGGCATCACGGCAGTCGTGGCCCGCAACATGAGCGCCTATGCCTTCCTGCAGGTGCCCGCGTACAGCAAGCTCGAGGGATTCCAGCTTTTTCCGAAATGGACCGGAAGCGTCGGGCTGAGCTATGCCTTCTAGGAGCGAGTTGCGTCGCGCCTGGCTTCGACGCGCGCTCGCGCTATGCGCAGCGGGCGCCGCTGGGGGGCTGCCGCTGGTTGCGCGCGCCCATCACCTGGTCCTCGGGCGGCCAGCGCCCCCCCTGGTGCTGCACACCCTGGACGGAAAGGAGATCTCCACGCCGTCGCTCGTGGGCAAGGTGGTGATCGCGACTTTCTGGGCCACGTGGTGCGTGCCCTGTCGCGAGGAGTTGCCACTGCTCTCCGATTACGCCGCGGCCCACGCGAAGGATGGGCTGCAGGTGCTGGGCTTCAGCCTCGATGGTCCCGACAAGCTGGCCGCGGTGAAGAGAGTCGCGGATACGCTGAGCTTTCCCGTCGGATTGCTGGGGAGCAACTATGCCGGCGACTATGGGCGCATCTGGCGCTTGCCGGTCAACTTCACGATCGACCGGGCGGGGCACCTCGTCGACAACGGTTGGGATGATGACGATCCGGTGTGGACCAAGGAGCGGCTCGAGCGCGTGGTCTCCCCGCTTCTGTCGCGCTCGGGGTGAATCACAGGGACGTTGCGGAGCGCCCTAAAACGCCGCTCGCGTAGAACTAGCGGGTTGCGGCGCGCGTGGCGACGCGGCATACATACTTCACAACATCGTCATCTGGCGTGCCGGGCTTTGCCGCGACAAATTGGGCGTCAGCATCGGCCAACGTCTGCGATTGCGATCTGGCAAGGTTGAATACTCGCCTGACTACTTTTCCGCCGGCCATCGACTCGGCATACTCGACCTGTTGCAGGCCAGCGAGTTTTGCGCCCTGGCAATCGATCAGCATCACAGCGACGGTCGATCGGTTCACGACGAGAGTATCCGGATCTTGTTGCGGCTCCTGGTAGTCGTAGAGCACGCGGGCCATGCGTGTCGAGCCATGCGTCGTGATGCTCTTTGGGTCCACATAAAACTTCACCAGCCCGTCCTTGCTTGGCGCGATATAACGCCACGCATCGGAGGTGGCGGCCATGGCCGGTTGTACTGCCAGGACGGTCGCTACGCATGCGCCCAGCAAGCACCTGCGCAGGCAGGCTGAACCGCGAGCCTTTCGACTCGCGGTATTCGTCCAGTTTAGAAGTGACCCCATTCTTCCAGGTTTTTGTTCGAGCCCCGCGAGCCCGTATACCCATTGTGGGATGGATAGCCGTGCGCGAGATTCTTCTGGGTGTCGAAACAGACGGGCTCCTTGAATCCCTTGGAGATGGTGATCATTCCCGGGAATTCATTCTTCGCATATTGGAAGAGCGGCTCGGTCGCGCGATCCACCTTGCCGCCAACTTCCTCCTCGTGGTGTCCCGGAATGTAGACAGCCGGCCTATAGGTCTCGAGCATCGGCAGCAGGATCGTCGCCTGCGATTCCGCGATGATGTTTGCCGCCACGGCGCCGAGCAGGACATCGACCGGGCCGGCGGCCGCGAGCGCGTCCTTTTCGAATTGAGTCATGACGCCCCCCGAATCGCGCCATGCGAGCTTGAAGCCATTGCTGAATGTAAATATGTACGCAATGGTGCCCTGCGCGGTGATCAACGAGCTGGAGGACCCTCTCGCCTTGATCGTTGCCAGTGCGCCCGCCTCGCTCGGCGTCGGTACGGGAGCGGCCGCAACATACGCCGCCGAAAAGGCGTTGGTAAAGGCAGGCGGTTCTCCATGCCTCGCGAGGATGGGCGTAATGGTGAACCCGAGATTGGAGTAATCCAGCACCTCGCCGCCCATTCCGGTTACGGTGATGGCTTGCGGGGCAGTGATACCTTGGGTCGCCAGCTTACCAACCGTCAGCGGAGCGCCGATGATGGGCGCATGCGTCTGGAACCCGACCTGGGCGGTATCGGCCATGTGATCGTAATGGGGATGACCCACTACCATGAGATCGGCCCGGGTGACATCGCTTGGCGAGAAGCCGAGATCCTTGTACTGGGTTCCCGCCCGGTCGTACCACTGGTCAAGCAAGATGACCTTGTCCCCATACACCAGCTCGTAATTCGTGAATCCCATCCAGCGAATCAAGAGCGTGTGCTTGTCGTTCATGGTGGGTCCGCCCGTGGACGCCATCGTGAGCGAGTTGCATGCAGGCTCGGGCGAGGCCGCCGTAAGGCGCGGATCACCCGGATCGCCGGCAACAGCCGTTGACGCACAGGTGAACCATCCGGCCATCGCTGTGATGCATGCCAAATAACTGTACTTGCGGTTCATTGTGAAGTCCTCCCCAAGAGTTATTGTCGCAGCCGAATGGGCACGTCAGCGTTTGCCCCGCTTGCGGTCGGAGGCCCCGAGAGCCTTCTTGTTATGGATTTGTCCGAATGTCCGCGGCCGCGGAGTATTGGGATCGCCGAAACGGCATGTCAAGCGTTGTTACCATTCTCTTGGTCCGCCCGCATGGTCTCGTGATCTCCCTCGCAGCGAATGAAGGGCGTCATGCGCTGCGACGCAGCCTGCTGAACGTAACATCCCTTGACGCACCCGGCGAATTGGCAGATATACGTTTCGAGTCGCCGCGCTTCGCGTGACCGAAGACACCCCTGGTGCTTTCCCGGTCCTTCAGGATTTCCTGAACGAATAGCTTCCTATTGTCTGCAGTTCTAAAGTCCATGCGTGGACACCGGAGAATTGAATGTCATCCAAAGCGAAGCGGACCCCCGCGTTTGCCCTTACGGCATTGTTCGCCGCACTGTCCGCTGCCAACGCCGTGGCGAACGAGTGGTCGTATCCGACCGATCCGGGCCGCATTGCCACGTCTCCCGCTGATCTCGACGCCGCGAAGGCGAGTTGGGAGACGGCGGAATATCAGCGCGCCTGGGGGCTGCGCGCCATGAACGCATCGACTGCCTATGCGTTGGGGTATTACGGGCAAAACGTCATGGTCGCCATCATGGATTCGGGAATCCAGGCCGAGCATCAGGAGTTTCAGGGCAACCGCTTCGTTCCGATCGTCACCCAGGGCGTGTACGGCACTACCGGTTACCGGTACCGGCATCAACGGCCACAGAACCCGTTTTTCGCCGGCAAGCCGTTTTTCATGACCGGTGAATACAATTCAGGCGACGCGGCCGGCTGGAACGCCAGTCATGGCACCAACATGGTCGGGATCATCGGCGCCAACCGCGACGGGTCCTCGAACCCTTCCAACATGCACGGCTTCGCCTTTGCGTCGACGATCAATCTGGGCAACACCGGCGCGAGCGACAGCAACAGCCACGGCCCCTACCACGATTACACCTTCGTCTACACAGGCTACAAGGCGCTGGTCGATGCCGGCGCGAAGGTCATCAACAGCAGTTGGGGCCAGATCTGCCTCACCGTCCCGAAAACCGGTCCCAAATCGATCGGCAGGGACGGCGGAAGCCTTTCGAGTCAGTGGTACCAGCGGACGCTGGCCGATGAGGAATACATCTATTTCTATTTCAAGAAGGCTTACGGGCCAGGCGGCTATCAATATGATCCCAGCCACCCCGGGCTTTCCTTCGTCGATGCGATGTACGACGCGGTCAAGGGCACCGATGTCGTCCATACGAGAGCGGCCGCCAATTCCGATCAGGAGAACCCGAACAACATGGCGTTCTATCCGTACTTCTATCCCGACGCGGAAGAGCACTGGATATCCGTTGGCGGGCTGGCCCAGTCGGGGAACGAATACATCCTCAACACGCAGGAAAATGAAGCAGGCCCGTATGCCAAGTGGTGGCATATCGCGGCGCCCAACGGCGATGCTTCGACGGGCTTGAACAATACCTATGGTTCCGCAGGAGGCACGTCAGGATCGACGCCCCACATCACGGGAGCGCTGTCGCTGCTGCTTTCCCGATTTCCGAACCTGAACCCCATCCAGGCCCGCGAGGTGCTCTTCACGACGGCGCAGAACAAGAAATCCGACGGCGTGACGTTTCTCGATCTCTGGACCGCGCCTGACGGGCACCCGGACGAGCGCTACGGCTGGGGCTATCCCGATATCGGCAAGGCCGTTTAC
Source organism: Usitatibacter sp. (assembly GCA_035656735.1). Taxonomy (GTDB): domain Bacteria; phylum Pseudomonadota; class Gammaproteobacteria; order Burkholderiales; family Usitatibacteraceae; genus Usitatibacter. The sequence continues at coordinate 62,972 of DASRRY010000055.1, forward strand.
GGTCCGGGCCAGCTCCTGGGCCCCTTCAACTACAGTGCGGACAAAGCCGCCGTGGATGCCTGGTCGAACAACATCAGCGAGATCGCGATCAAGGCCAGGCAAAGCGAAGACCTGGCGTGGCTCGAGCAATACAAGCAACAAGGCATTGCAGCCGCCGGCGAGTACGACCTGAACATGGACGGGTGGGCGCTTTATGGCCTGGAGGATATCGTGGGCGTTCCTCAGCCGGCTAACTCGGCGCCCGCCAACTGGGCCAGCGATCCCGCCTGGCAGGCATACGCCCAGGCAGCGTTGGCCTACCAGACCATCAACGCCGCCGACGCCCAAAAGTGGCGCAAGGAATGGATGGACAGGAGAGCGGCCTCCATTCAGTCCAGGGTCGACAACGGCCTCTACACGGCTTCTCTCACCAAGTCCGGAGCCAGCACGCTGTACCTCACCGGCAACAACACGTACACGGGCGGCACCGACGTCAACGGCGGCAAGGTGTCGATCAACGGCGCTCAGGCCGGCGACGTCGTGGTGAACGGCGGCACGCTTGCCGGTCGCGGGAGCATCGCGGGAAGCGTCAACATCGTGACCGGCGTATTGTGGCCCGGGCTCTCGCCGGCCGAATCCGCCTTCCTCGCCAGCCCTTCATCGCCCGCGGAGATGACCGTGCCGCCAGGCAACGTGCTCACCGTCGGCTCGCCGGTTCATATCGGGCACAAGGCGGGGTTCAAGACCACGATCCGCGGCGATTCCGATTACACGCAGGTTGTCACGACGAGCAACCTGCTGCTGGATGGCACCCTGTCCCTGGACATTCAAGGTGCCCCGACGGCCGGTGCGGTGCTCACGATCATGCGCGGGCAAAAGGTCGTGGGGACGTTCAGCAATCTTCAAGAGGGCAGCACCGTGACCGCAAACGGCCGGAGGTTCCGGATCTCCTATCTCGCAAACAAGGTGACGCTGACCGCCCTTGGCACCTAGAGTGCGCGGTAGTTGCATCTCCGTGGGAAGTTGCTGCTCCTCGAGGACGGCCAGGACTGCGCGGAAACGCGCAGTCTCGCCCAGGGCGATTGGCCTGCATACCGAAGGGGATGGTAGGCGCGATTGGACTCGAACCAATCGCCCACGGGTCAAGGGGGATTCGAGCGGGCCAACTTAGAGGGGAGTGCCAAATGATTTCTTCCGCCTCAGCCCCTCCCAACCCCCAGTTTGGTCATAAATACGGTCAGGACTGTGAGATAGCCGACTGACGAAATGCCGCTACTCTCGAATGACGTCTCGAGGTAACGCGATCCCCAAAGCCTTTAGACGATCCGTCATCACATGAAACGCCTCCCTGCGCTTGGGGAGTTGGACGTCTTCCCCGAAGCAGACCGCGTACACCTCCCATTGTTCGCTCAGGGCCCGCTCAAGCGACTCGATGCGGCACTTGGCCTGATGAAGCTCATCCGGAGGTGATGTTCGCCTAGGCTCTACTGAACCCGTCGCGCTGGCAGCATTCCCTGGCATGTGGTGGGCGCCAGCGCGGTTCATTTGCTCATGAACCCATCTTGTCTTCCGCCAGTCGTCAGGCATGCGCATCTCCCAGTTGGCGCCCCTACCCCAGCCAGCCTTACACCAGGTGGCAAACCTCAAGATCTCCCCAGTGCTCGCGAAGATATTCGGCGACTAATCGCCTATGGCAGTGATGTGGCTTGTCTTCGCTACACAGCAGGCAGCCGTCTTCGATGATTTCCTTGGACACAGTCCGCTCAATGTGGCGCTCCTTCATGAGATGCAAGAATGCTTTCTCGTAATCGCCCCAGCTCCCACCATCTTTCTTATATGAGTCGAGGAGTTGCTGACTCGGCGCCAGTTCAGGAACATGAATGTAGTCCATGTTACAAATACTTCGCAGAAAGTATGCGAGATCCTCCTTCTTTGCGAATCCAGAAAGCTGCGACACGTTATTGAGACGGACATCCACGACTCTCCTCGCACCCGAGGCGCGGAGCAGCTCGAAGAATCGCTTTGCGGGCTTCTTTGTAAAGCCGATGGTGTAGGTCTTCATTACTCGTGATCCGTCCGAGCGCGAGGGACATAGGCGATCTTAGACTCCTGCTTTCGAATGGCCTCATTGAGGAGATCTTGTCTTGTTCTAAACATATCCCCGCGAGGAATACCCGTGAGATCCAACAGCCGCTCCATTGCGTCATCATGAGACTCGAGGCGACCGTCCGACAAAATGTGTAAAACGCGAATACCGCGGCCCGCCAAGGCACGACTCACGAGGAGCGTGCGATGGCATTCGAGCGGCTCCCTTTCGGCGCACATCAAGGCGATCCTATGTTCATGCGCGCCGCGCTCAACTCTTTCAATCCCGGCCGAAAAGCCCGCGGTCTGTGCCAACCGATCGTATTGAACGCGTCCGTCTTGATAACAGCTTTTGTCGTCCGTTCTCGCGCCCAACTCACGACCCAGGAAAACGTACTTGATTCCGCTTGTCGACAATGCTTCCGCAAGCGACTCTTTATTGAACTGAGGATTGTGTTTGCTGTATGGGAAGCTGCGAACGTCTGCGACGGCAGAGATGCCGTGTCGCTTCAACAGCCGTATGAAAGACTCTACAGGCAACGTAGAGTGGCCAACTGAAAAGACGGGGTTGTCATGACTCAAGCCCATCGCGTTCGCTCGATGATTGCTGCTACAAGCTTATAGCAATAGTCTTTGTATGGCTCTCCCAAGCTGACGGTGACATAGGATTCCCCTATCCGGTATTCCCCGTCCTCCTTGGCCAAGTATCGCCGCTCCATTTCGGGGTCAGTTATCCACAACCAATATTTGTTCTCGCCGTACTCAAACTTCGCCTGGACCCTACGCTTTGCGTCACCAAAGGCTTCACCGGGCTTAAAAACGCGTAAAGAAACTGTCTCAACATGAACCAGCTTTAACGAATCTTTGAGTTTCTGCGCCTGATCGTACGCGACCCGATCGTTCAGGCCCTGATACGAACTGTCTACGTTCGTCCAAAGCGCACCGGAGGCATCAGCGAACTGTCGGAGATCATCCCAAGAAATCCGCCCTGCCTTTGCCCAGTACATTGCTGGATCCAGAAGCCAGTTTTCTGACTGATAGGTCTTCGGCCGTGCTTCCAGGAAATGGGCCTCAATTATGTCGAGAATTTTCGGGTCTACGCCGTTCGAATACCGCCGCTCCTCTTCGGACACTTCTTCGTGTTCCCGAGCGCTGACAGGTCTTATCCACTCACCGACGGCGCCAGTTGCTGACAGCATTCGACCTGCGATGCAACGGCCCGAAGTTTTTCTCGAATTCGCCAAGCAAACAAATCTCTTCTTCATGGGCATAAATCTTCGAAGGCTAAATTGCGGAATGTTAATTTTGACCTAAGCTAAGGCGGCTTGCTAACAGAACGATCGTTCTGTATATTATACGTACGCCCAGCAAAGGCCATTTGTGTCCAAAGACTCGCGTATCGAGTGGACGACCCATACGTTCAACCCTTGGTGGGGCTGTACAAAGGTCTCCCCCGGCTGCAAACACTGCTATGCCGAAACGTGGGCGAGGCGCCTAGGTTTCGACGTCTGGGGCAAGAATGGCCGACGTGAATTGAGCGAATCGTATTGGAAGCAGCCTCACGTCTGGAATCTAGAGGCGTCTAAGCTAAGCAGCCGTCCCCGCGTCTTCTGTGCGTCAATGGCCGACGTGTTTGAGAACCGCCGTGATCTCGACAAGCGCCGGCATCGGCTGTGGGGACTCATCGAAGAGACCCCTCACTTAGATTGGTTGCTTCTGACAAAGCGACCAGAAAACGTTCGTCGTTTGTCGCCTTGGTTAGACGAATGGCCGAAGAACGTATGGCTAGGTGCGACAGCGGAAAATCAGCATTGGCTAGACAAGAGGCTGCCCTACCTCGCCGAGCAGCGCGCCCGGGTCCTATTTCTTTCCTGTGAACCATTACTTGGCCCGCTCAACCTCGAAAGCTGGATGTCGCTTGCGGAGGCCGGCAGGATAAGAAAGCCGAACTGGGTAATTGGAGGTGGCGAGAGCGGCCACCATGCCCGGCCGATGAATCCCGAATGGATCGCTTCTCTTCGAGATCAATGCGTCAGGAACAACATCCGTTTTCACTTCAAACAGTGGGGAAATTGGGGACCGATTGGCGCGTCAGTGAAGAACGGTAATGAAGTACGCACGTTGTTTCTCTCGAACGGCGATCGTATAAATGTGGTGAATGTTGGCAAGAAGCATGCGGGCCGTGTGCTTGAGGGGCGAACCTGGAACGAAATTCCCGAAACGCGATGAGCGCCTGTAGGAGAGCCCGATGGAGTACCAATACGGCAATCGATCCGGTGAAGTCGATGAATTTTTTCGGCAGAAAAGAGCTTGGTCTAACGTCAAAGATAAGATCGTCGGCGACTATGTCAGTTGTTATCTGAAGACCGTTCCTAATCTTCGGAAGCCCATTCTCATCATCGACGGGTTTTCAGGACCGGGACGATTCGGCGATGGGACGGATGGCTCCCCAATTATCTTTTGCAGCGCAATTGAGCAAATAACACTAGGGAGAGCGGTCACGAGCTGCCTGTTTGCTGACGCCAACCCGACCCATCGACTCGCTCTGTCCGAAAATCTCGCGCCGTACATCGCAGCCGGCATCGCGGAATCCCCATTTGATGATTGGAAATCGGCTCTGACTAGAGCACTAGAGGTAGGCGCCGCGTCCACAATGTTTTTCTACCTCGACCCATACGGCATCAAGGAACTTGAATTTGACGCAGTCAGGCAAATCTACGAGCGAGATACCAGAAGAAGTACCGAGGTGCTCATTAATTTTAATTTCCGAACGTTTATGAGAATGAGCGGAAATTGGAATTACGCAGACGGCGCAAATGAAATATCCGAGAAGGTGAAAGCCTCTAAGGTCGAAACGGTAAATCGAGTTATGGGCGGCGACTACTGGATACCCATTGTTACCGACCGTGGACTCAACAAGTTGGAGCGCGAGGACGCTGTCATCAACGCCTATCTTGAGCGCGTGAAGAAGTACTTTCCCTTTGGATATTCGATCCCTGTCAAGGAGCGCCGTCCTGAAGATGCAGGGGTTCCTGATGACGACTTAGCCCGTTATCACCTGATATTCGCCACAAGAAGCAGTCGCGCGGTCCAGTACATGAATGACATAGCGCTAAACGCGCTGGAGCCGTACCTCAAACAGTTCTCTGATGGACTGCTCTTCGACATGACGCCTGATCGATATAAGCCAGTCGATAGAAATTCGGTCAAGGCGGCGATCGTCGAATGCGTGCGAGAACATGCTCGGAAGCGACCGGAAATCTACGAGGTCATCATCCCTCAGTTCTTCATGCAATACCGCAAGAAGGAATATAGGGCAATGATTGATGAGCTGATCAAGGAGCATCGTCTGCTGCCTATTGCTTCTACGCTCAACGCTAGAAAGCAAGTCAACGACCACACGGTGTTTTCCGTGACCCCACCGACGATTTCAATAGCGCAAAGCGCCCGCTAGCTGCGGCCTGGAGCAAAGGACTTGGCCGGGCCAACGCCAACAACAGCCCGCCAGCGCGTTCGCCGAAAGCGAATTTGGTCAGGAATTGGTCACGCCGATGCGATGCCGAGCGCGGCCACTAATGGAATCAAGGGGCGGTTGGTAGGCGCGATTGGACTCGAACCAACGACCCCCACCATGTCAAGGTGGTGCTCTAACCAGCTGAGCTACGCGCCTACGGATTCGAGCCCATTATTGTAGCGGATCGCGCGGCTTCGGGCGACTGCCCGGCGCACGCCGCGCGGTAGCCCGCGCAGCGCCGCCGAGGTCCCCCTGTTCGCCCCGCCCGCGGGCGCCGCCGCCCTACCGCTTGCCGAGCGACGCCTGCGCCTTGTCCAGGTACGAGTAATCGAGGTACTTGCCCACCCAGCCGTCCACGTCGGTCACGAGCTCGGCCGGGATCTTGCCCTGCTTCGCGATCGTCTGGAGGATGATTCGCGTCGACGGCATGTCGAGCCGGGGCTCGGTCAGGATGACGGAGCCCATGGCGTTCATCACGATCGGCACGGCCTTCGGGTCGTTCATCTTCTTCGCGAGGATCCCGGCCACCTTTTCCTTCGGCTGGGTGCGGATGTATTCGATGCCGCGCAGTGTCGCGCGCACGAAGCGCTCGATCACGTCCGGATGGTCCTTCACCATCGCCGGGCTGAAGGCGAGCTCGAGGCTCTCCGAATTCTTGATGGGCGGCAGCTGCTGGATGTAGTGGATCTTCGTGCTCTGCGCGATGGCCGTCGCCGAGGCCGGTTCCCACCCTATGAAGGCGTCGACCTCGCCCTTGTCGATCATCACCGCGATGTCCGTGATCTTGCCGAACACGCGGTGCACCTTGAAGCCCTGCGTCTGCTCGGCATATCCCAGGATCGCGTCGTGGATCGTGCCGATGCCGGGCGTGCCCACGTTCTTGCCGTCGAGCTCCTTGTAGGAGTGGTACTTCTTGAGCCCCACCAGCGCCGCGTTGCCCTTCGTGAGCGACATCACGATCCTGAGATCCCCGCCGCGCGCCACGTACTGCATGAAGGGCGCGATCGCAGCCATCACCGCATCCACCGAGCCGCTGGGCATGTCGAGCAGCGCCGCGGGCCCGTTCGCGTAGGTCTTGCGATCGATCTTGATGCCCTCGTCGGCGTAGTAGCCCTGCGACTCCGCGACCCACACGGCGGCGTAGTCGACCTCCGCGCCCGCCTGGTCGCCGAGCTTCACCACGGTCATCGGCTTGTCCTGCGCGTGGACCGCGCCTGCCGCCATCGAAAGCGCCGCGGCCGACGCCAGCACCGTCGCTCCCGCGAATCTCGCCAGCATGCCACCTGCCCTGGTAAACATCGTTATCCCCTCCCCTTGTGGTTGACGTGCGTTCGCTATTCGTCCGGTCCGCCGTGGATCGCGTGCAGCATCTGCGCACAGTGCGCGCGCAGCCGCGTGAACTCCTCGCTCACCGGGTCGCGCGGCCTGGGCAGGTTCACCTCGAGGTCGGCGACGATGCGCGTGGGCTTGCCCGAGAGGATCACGACGCGGTCGCCGAGGAACACCGCCTCCTCGAGGTTGTGCGTCACGAAGACGACCGTACGCCGGCGCCGCGCCCAGATGTCGAGCACCTCGCGCTGCATCTTCTCGCGCGTGGGCTGGTCGAGGCTCACGAACGGCTCGTCCATGAGGATGAGGTCGGCATCCGTCGCGAAGGCCCGTGCGATGGCCACGCGCTGCTTCATTCCGCCGGAGAGCTGGTGCGCGTAGTACCCCTCGAAGCCGGTGAGGCCCACCAGCGCGAGCGTCTCCTCCACCTTGCGCGCGACCTCGGCGCCCGGGCGCTTCTTGATCCTGAGCCCCGTGGCGACGTTGTCGCGCACGTTGAGCCAGGGCAGCATCGAAGCCTCCTGGAAGACGAAGGAGATGTTGTGCTTCTTGGGATCGGCCGGCGTTCCGTCGATGAGCACTTCGCCGGTCGAGGGCTTCATGATGCCGGCGAAGAGGTCGAGGAGCGTGGTCTTCCCGCAGCCGCTCGGCCCGCAGATGCAGACGAACTCGTTCTCGCGCACCGCGAGGTCCAGCTTCTCGTAGACCAGCAGCTCGCCGTAGCGGTGCGAGATATCGACCCGCACCTTGGCCCCGGCGGCCGCGGCGGTCACAGCGTCACCTGCCAGCGCCAGCGGAAGAGCCGGCGCTCGACCACCAACAGGATCTCGTTCATGGCGAAGCCCAGCGCCCCGATGAGGATCATGCCGACCACGATCTCGGGAATCGCGAGGAGCTCGGCGTAGTTCACCATCATGCGCCCCAACCCCACCGACGTTCCTCCGCTCAACTCCGCGGCGACGATCGTGAGCCACGCGGCGCCCAGGCCCACGCGCATGCCGCCCATGATGTCGGGCATCACCGTGGGCAGCACGATGTGGGTGAGCACGTAGCGCTTGCGGGCGCCATAGACGAGCGCCACCTTGCGGTGGATCGGCTCGACGCGGGCCACGCCCACGAGCGTCGCGGTGAAGACCGGGAAGAAGGAGCCGATGAAGATGAGGAACGCGAACCGCGTGAGGCCCGAGAAGAAGATGATGGCGAGCGGGATCCACGCGATGGGCGGGATGAAGCGGAAGGGCTCGAGCACCGAGCGCGTGGACGCGTAGAGCCGGGGCATGAGGCCCATGAGGAGGCCGAGCGGGACGCCCAGCACGACGCCGGCGGCGAAGCCCACGAGCACACGGTAGAGGCTCGCCCAGCAGTGCTGCCAGAGCGTGTTGCCCATGGTGTCGCCGTTGCGCGCGAGGCGCACGAACGCGTCCACGATCCTGTGCGGCGGCGGGAAGAAAGGCGAGTTCACGAGCATCGCCGCCACCTGCCATGCGCCGAGGAACACGACGATGGTCACGGCATTGTTCGCCACCGAGCGCAAGCCGCCCAGCGACCGCGCCCGCGCGGGACGGATGTCCGGAGTGACGCTCGCCACCGGGCGCTCCGGCCTCAGCGCGCCGCCGCGGCTTCGGGTACGCGTGCCGCGCGCTGCTCGAGCCCGAGGATGGCACGAGCCTCCTGGGGAGAGGCGACCTCCTCTCCGATCGCGCGAACGATACGCACGGCGCGCTCGACCAGGGCGGCATTGTTGGGCGCGAGGACGCCGTGGTCGATGTAGAGGTTGTCCTCGAGACCCACGCGCACGTGGCCGCCCAGGACCACCGCCTGCGCCACGAGCGGAAACTCCATCTTCGAGATGCCGAAGCCCGCCCACAGCGCACCGGGCGGCAGCAGGCTCTTCATGAACATCATGCTTTCGGGCGTGGCGGGGCTGCCCCACGGGATGCCGAGGCAGATCTGGAAGAGCGGCGGGGCGGCGATGTCGCCATCGTCCACCATGCGGCGCGCGAGCATGACGTGGCCCGGCTCGAACACCTCCAGCTCGGGCTTCACGCCGGCGTCGGCGATCGCCTTCGCCATGATGCGCAGGTGGCCGGGCGTATTGACGAAGCCCGTCTCGCCGAAGTTCATCGAGCCCACGTCGAGGCTGCAGATGTCGGGCTTGAGCTCCATCACGTGGCGCACGCGCTCGAGCGGCTGCGTCATCGTGGTGCCGGGGCCACCCACCTTCGGATTGTCCGGACTCGGCACGAAGCGCGAGCCGGGTCCGGTCGTGAGGTTCACGAGGATGTCGCAGCCCGCGCTGCGCACGCGCTCGACCACGTCGCGGTAATGGCCCACGTCCTGGCTCGCGAGCCCCGTCTTCGGGTCGCGCACGTGGATATGGGCGATGGACGCGCCCGCATCGCGCGCGCCGATGACCTCGTTGGCGATCTGCTCCGGCGTCACGGGGACGCCCGGGTGCTTCTTCGTCGTGTCCGCGCCGCCGGTCACGGCGCAACTGATGATGACTTTCCTTGCCATGTCTCCTCCTCCTTGTCGCACGGCGCCGAAGGCCGCCGTGCGCTGTCAGTATCCCAGAACGTCGGGCACGAAACGCGTGTTGAAGCGCCCGGCCCGGAACTGCTCGTGCGCCATGAGCTGCGCATGGAACGGGATGGTCGTGGGTACGCCCTCCACGCGCATCTCGCCCAACGCCCTCAGCATGCGGGCGATCGCCTCCTCGCGGTCGCGCCCCCAGCAGATCACCTTGGCGAGCAGCGAATCGTAGAACGGCGGCACCTCGTAGCCGGTGCGCATGTGGCTGTCGACGCGCACGCCGGGCCCGCCCGGTGCGATGTATTCCTGGATCCGCCCCGGCGAGGGCGCGAAGCCCCGCGTGTGGTCCTCGGCGTTGATGCGGCACTCGATCGCGTGGCCCCGCGAGAGCACATCCTGCTGGCGCAGCGCTAGCCCCTCTCCCGCCGCGATGCGCAGCTGCTCCTTCACCAGGTCCACGCCGGTCACCATCTCGGTCACCGGGTGCTCGACCTGGATGCGCGTGTTCATCTCCATGAAGTACCAGTCGCCCGAGTCCTCGTCGTAGATGAACTCGACGGTGCCCGCGCTCGCATAGCTCACGTGCTCGCAGAGCTTGACGGCGGCCTCGCCGATCTTCATGCGCACGTCCGGGTCCAGCGCGGGCGATGGCGCCTCCTCGACCAGCTTCTGGTTGCGCCGCTGGATCGAGCAGTCGCGCTCGCCCAGGTGCACCACGCGCTTTCCGTCGCCCAGCACCTGGATCTCGATGTGGCGCACGCGGGTGAGGTAGCGCTCGACGTAGATCGACGGATCGCCGAACGCGACGGCGGCCTCGCCCATCGCCTCGCCCAGCAGGCGCTCCATGTCCTCGGCGCGCTCGACGATGCGCATGCCGCGCCCTCCGCCGCCCGCGGAAGCCTTGAGCAGCACCGGAAAGCCGATCTCGTGCGCGATGCGCATCGCCTCGGCGCGATCGGCCACCGCGCCGTCGGAGCCGGGCGTGGTGGGCACGCCCGAGTCGCGTGCAATGCGCCTGGCCTCGATCTTGTCGCCCATCATGCGGATCACCTCGGGCCCCGGGCCCACGAAAGTGACGCCACCCTTGGCGCAGAGCTCGGCGAAGGGCGCCTTCTCGGAGAGGAAGCCGTAACCCGGATGAATCGCGTCGGCGCCGTAGGCCACCGCCGCGCCCACGAGGCGGTCGGCAAGGAGGTAGCTCTGCGCGGAGGGGGAGTGCCCGATGCACACCGCCCGGTCGGCCATGCGCACGTGCAACGAGTCCGCGTCGGCCTCGGAATAGACGGCGACGGTTTCCAGGCCCAGCTCCTTGCACGCCCTCAGCACCCGCACGGCGATCTCGCCGCGATTGGCGACGAGGACCCGGCGGATCGGCTTCGCTTGCTGCACCGCCTCAGGCCGACGGCTCGATGACCACGAGGGCCTGGGCGAATTGCACCGGCTGTGCATCGTCCACGAGGATCTGGCGCACCGTGCCCGCCGCGCCGGCGGCGATCGAGTTCATGAGCTTCATCACCTCGATGATGCACACAACGGTATCGGCCTTGACCTGCTGGCCCACCTCGACGAAGGGCTTGGCTCCCGGGGCGCTGGCGCGATAGAACGTCCCGACCATCGGCGACTTCACCACCGCCATGCCCGGTGCGATCGCGGGGGGCGCCACGGCAGCAGGAGGCACCGCGGCAGCCTTCGGCGGCTCGGGGCGGGCCGCCCGTGCGGGCTCGGGCGACGCCGGCTGCGCGCCCGGCGTGAAGCCGGCGCCTCCCCCGCCGCGGGAGACGCGCACCTCGAGGTCGCCGTGACGGATGTAGAACTCGGAGATGTCGTCGGCCGACTCGACGAGCTTGAGGATCGAATCCAGGTCCTTCTGCGTGATCTTGGTATCGCTCATGTCTCGCTCATCGGGAAGTCATGCCGAGCTCGAAGTCGCCCTTGCGGATGTACACGCGCCCAGGCTTGCGCCGGTCGATGATCTTCTTCACGAATTCGGCGAGCGGCATCGTGGGATCGTAGAGCGTGTCCATGGGCTGCGCGGCCACCATCTCGTCGACGGCATTGCCCGGCAGCTGGTAGCGCAGGAGGCGCTCGTCGTCCGTGGCGTTCGGATACTGCTTGCGCAGCCTGTCCACGCCGGGCGGAATCGGCTGCGGCTCGAGCGCGATGTCCTTCGAGCCGTTCTCGACGATGCGGTCGAGCGCCTCGGGATCCACCGGCGCCAGCAGCTTGCCGTAGTAGCCGAGGGCGTACTTCTTCACCTCGTTGGGCACGAAGCGATAGCGCTCGCCGTGCACGACGTTCAGCACCGCCTGGGTCCCCACGAATTGCGAGAACGGGGTGATCATGATGGGCCACGCGAGATCCTGGCGCACGCGCGCGCATTCCTCCATCAGCTCGTCGAACTTGTGCGAGAGGCCCGCCACGGCGAGCTGCGCGCGAAAGTTGCTGAGCATGCCGCCGGGGAGCTGGTGCTGGTAATGGAAGGCGTCGTACTCGATGGGCACGCCCACGGGCTTGCCCTCGCGCTCGGCGATGTCCGCGAAGTGGCGCGAGATCTCGTCGATCAGCGCGTCGTCCACGTCGATCCGGAAGCCTTCGTCGCGCAGGTTCTTCACGACCGTCTGCACGGCGGGCTGCGCCGCGCCGTTGGCGAGCGGCTTGATCGACAGGTGCAGCTGGTCGCAGCCGAGGCGCGCGCCCTCGAGGTACACGAGGGGTGCGAGACCGGTGAGGCAATGGCTGTGCAGCTCGAGCGGCCGCTCGCCGATGACCTTGCGCAATGCCGGAACCAGCGTGCGGATGCGGTCCACGGTGAGAAGCCCGCCCGCGTCCTTGATCATGATCGCGTCCACGTCGGCGCGGTCGATGAGCGCCTTTGCCGTGCGCGCGAACAACTCGTCGTTGTGCACCGGGCTCTCGGAGTAGGAGAGCGCGCCGAAGGTATACGCGCCGAGCCGCTTCGCGCGCTTCAGCGATCCGGCGATGTTGTCCACGTCGTTCAGCCCGTCGAAAGCGCCGATCACGCGGAAGCCGTTGCCGTACAGGCGGTCGACCCATAGCTCGATGATGTCGTCGGGCAGGAAGTCGAACGCCACGATGTTCTTGCTGCGGATGAGCGAGCGGAAGCGGCTGTGCGGCGCGCCCTGGTGGACCCGGCGCACGCGTTCCCACGGGTCCTCCTTGAGGTAGCGCACGCACACGTCGAACTGGATCGTGCCCATCAGGTCGATGGATTCGTAGCCCACGCGGTCGAACTTGTCGAGCACGGGAAGCATGTGGGCTGTGCGCATGCGGGTCGCCCACAGGCACTGGTGCGCGTCGCGCAACGTGGTATCGATGACCCGGATCTCGCGATTCCGCGGCTGCGCGGCCTTTGGCGCCTTTGCGTCGCGCGGTACTGCCTGCTTGCTCTTCGTCATGGGCGTCGCCTTGGCTTCCGTCGTTTCAGGGATTCGATGATGGTGGCACATGGGGCGCCCGGCTGAGATCCTCCAGGAGCAGCAGCATCGCCGTCCAGTCCTCGTCGGCGCGCGCCCAGGGCTTGGCCAGCGCGAAGAGCTCGCGCGCGATGGCCCCGAGCAGGAGCGGCGAGCCGAGCTCGGCGCCCAGCCCGAGCGCATGGCTCACGTCCTTGTGCGCCATGCGGATCGGGAAGTCGGGCGTGAGGTCGCCCGCCAGCACCTTCCTCGGATAGTTCACCAGGAGCTGGCCGCGGCCCGCGGTCGTGCCGCTCAGCACCTTCACGGTGATGTCGCGGTCGAGGCCGGCCTTGTTCGCGAGCGTCAACGCCTCCGCCGTGAGCACCGTGCCGACCGTCGACATGTAGTTGTTCACGAGCTTGAGCTTGATGCCGTGACCGCGGGGACCGGCGTGAACGATGGAGTCGCCCAGGCGCTCGAAAAGCGGACGCGCCTCGGCGATGTCGCCGGGAGCTCCGCCCGCGATGATGAGGAGCGTACCGGCGGCGGCATCGCGGGGCGTGCGGCCCACCGGCGCGTCGATGGAGCGAAAGCCCTGCGCCGCCAGCTCCTCGCCGAGCGCCACGCTGGCCGAGGCCGCGATGGTGCTCATGTCGATCACGAGCTTGCCCTTCGCGAGCGAGCGGCAGGCGCCCTCGGGGCCGAGCAGCGCCTCGCGCACGTGCGACGAGTCGGGCAGCATCGTGATCACGATGTCGGCACCTTCCGCCGCGTCGCGCGGCGAGCGCGCGGCGCGGCTGCCCGGCCCGCGGAACGCCTCCATCGCTTTCGCCACCACGTCGTAGGCCGCCAATTCGTGGCCCGCCTTCACGAGGTTGCGCGCCATCGGCGCACCCATGGTGCCCAATCCGAGGAATGCCACTTTCATGATGGTTCTCGCGCGATCCTTTCGCTCAAGCGTGGCCGAACCCGCCGTACGGGAACCAACCGGCACCGGCGAGCACGCCACCGTCGCACGGCACGAGGGCTCCCGTGATGCCGCTCGCGGCCGGCGACAGCAGGAAGTGGATCGTTTCCGCGACCTCCTGCGGCTGCATCAGCCGGCCCATGGGGGTCGCGGCGAGGATGGGCGTGAAGTCGCGCTCGCCCTGGCGCTCCTTCGGCCGCAGGAACGGCGTGTCGGTCCATCCGGGTGCCACCGCGTTCACGCGCACCTTCCGGGCGGCCCAATGCACGGCGAGGATCTGCGTGAGGCTCGCCACCGCGGCCTTGGCCGGGCCGTAGGCGAGAACCGGCCCGGGGTGCACGCCCACGACCGAGGAGATCGTGACGATCGCGCCGCCCTGCCCGTGCGCCGCGATGCGGCCGCCCACGACCCGGCAGCTCGCGTAGGTACCCGTGAGGTGCGAGTCGACGATCCTGCGGAACTCCGCGGTGGGCCACTCCTCGATCGTGCGCGGCACCTGCGGGATGCCCGCGCAGCACACCAGCGCGTTGGCGCGGCCGATCCTCGCCTCGACCAGGTCCGCCGAGCGCGCGAGCGATTGCTCGTCGAGCACGTCGCCCGGCGCCGCACACGCGACCGCGCCCAGCTCCGCGGCGAGCGCGCGCGCGCCTTCCTCGTTCAGGTCGAGGAGGCCCACGCGACCGCCCGACGCGACGATGCGGCGGGCCACGGCCGCGCCGATGCCGCTCGCGCCTCCGGTGACGATGGCGGTGATTGCGGATGCGTCGTTCATGGCGGCGGCCTGTGGGTGGCGGGCGTCGACTAGCCGCGCGCGGCGCCCGCGTGCTGCACGAACGCGAGCGACAGCCACGGCACGAAGGTGATCACGAGCAGCGCGGCGACCAGGGCGATGATGTAGGGCCAGATGCGCCACGCGATGCGGGTGAACGGCACGCCCGACATGGCGGAGGCCACGTAGAGGTTGAGCCCGACGGGCGGCGTGATGAAGCCGATGGCGAGATTGCACACGACGATCACGCCGAAGTGGATGGGATTGAGCGCCAGGCGCTCGGCGAGCGGCGCCAGGATGGGTGCGAGCAGCAGGATGTTGGGCGCGGTCTCCATGACGCAGCCGGCCACGAGCAGCAATCCCAGGATGATGAGGATGCGCAGCGTCCGGTCGCTCGTGAGCGAGATGAGCGCGGCCACCATGTCGTCGGGTATGCGCAGGATGGCGAGGTTCTGCGAGAAGACGAGCGCGAGCGCGATCACCGGCGCGATGAGCCCGCAGAGCGAGGCGCTCCGGTCGAGCACCGCGGGGATCTGGCGCAGGCCGATCTTCCGGGTGATGAACATGCCCACGAACAGGCAGTAGACGCTCGCCACGGCGCCCGCCTCGGTCGGGGTGAAGATTCCCGAGTAGATGCCGACGAGGATCAGCGCGATGGCGCCGAGCGCGTACTTGGTGCCCCAGAAGGTGCGGCTGATCGCCCCCCAGCTGAACGGGTGCCTGAGTCCGTACGCGTTGCGGCGCGACACGATATAGGCCACGACGCACATCGCGAACACCATGAGCAGCCCCGGCAGGATGCCGGCGATGAAGAGATCGCCCACGCTCACGCCCGTCGACACCCCGTAGAGCACGAAGGCGATGCTGGGCGGGATGATGATGCCGACCACGCCGCCGGAGGCGACGGATCCCGCCGCGAAATCGGCCGGATATTTCTCCTGCTTCATGTCGGGGAGCACCACGCGCCCGATCGTGGCCACCGTGGCGGAGTTCGAGCCGCTGATCGCCGCGAAGATGCCCGAGGCCACCATCGTCGCGAGCACGAGCCCCCCGCGCATCCAGCCCACGAGCGCACGCGCGAACTGCATGATCTGCTGCGCGATGCCGCCCTCGGCGATGATGTCGCCGGTGATCACGAAGAGCGGAAGCGCGATCAGCGGGAAGAGGTTGATCGAGTCGAACATCGTGATGCTGATGTTGGTGAGCGGGAATTGCCGCGTGACGAGCGTGAGCAGCACCGCGCCCACGCCCAGCAGCGTGAGGATCTCCACGCCGACCAGGAAGAGCACCACCAGCAGGAGGAAGATCAGGAAGACCGGATCCATCGCGCGTGCCTAGATGTGCTCTTCGAGGGCGTGGCCCACGAGCGGGCGGCCGACGCGGTAATTGCGGATGGCGTCCCACGCGCGCTGCAGCACGCGCACCAGCACCACGAGCCATCCCACCGGAACGGCGGCGGTCGCGATCCAGATCGGCAGGTTGGCCCCCTGCATCGTCTGCCTGTAGCTCACGCTGTCCATGAGCGGCGCCCACATGTAGAGCACCACCACGACGGCGACCGTGGCGAGACAGGCGTCGGCGAGCAGCAGGCAGAGCAGCTGCGGCAGGCGCGGCATCGCGTCGCGGAAGAGCGTGAACGCGAGGTGCGCGCGGCTGCGGACGAGCCGCGCGGTGGACAGGTAGCTCATCCAGATGAACGCGTAGATCGCCGTCTCCTCCGCCCACACGATCGACGAGTGCAGCACGTAGCGCGCCACCACCTCGGTGAAGATGATCACGATGATGTAGCCGTAGAAGAGCACGTTGAGCACGTACTCGACGTTGCGGTCGACCCAGTCGATGGCCTGGCGCATCACGGCTCCCGCCCGCGGCTCAAGCCTTCCACCAGCGCCGCGGCTCGCCGCCGCCGCCATGCGCCACGCGTACGACGAGCTCGTACTCGTTGCGCCCGAAGCGGTCGATGAGCTCGTTCAGCAGGTCCTTGTTGCGCTCGATGGAGAGGTAGTCGCGCCACGCCTGGCGCTGGGCGTCGGTGAGGCGCACGAACCGGGTGTCGAAGGTCTTCCAGCCGACCTTCGGCGAGTCCGGCGCGATCCCTGCCTGGTCGCGGCGCAACCGGTCGAAGTTCTTGTAGATGTGCACCTGCGCGTCGTACGCGCCCTCCATCACCGCTTCCTGCAGCTCCGGCGGCAGCGCCTTGAACCAGCGCGTGCCGAGCCACGTGCTGTCGGAGTTGTACATCCAGTCCGTGTCCACGAGCTGGCCCACCACGGGGCCCATCCCTCCGTCCAGCACGGAGGTCGGCGCCACGTGGATGCCGTCGACCGCGCCGTCCTTCATCGCGGTGAAGACCTCGGACCACGCGATCGGCGTCGGGTTGGCGGGCAGGATCTTGAAGGCGGCCTGCTCGAGCTTCGAGCCCGTGACGCGGATCTTGAGGCCCTTCACGTCGTCGGGCTTGCGCACTTCGTGGTCGACCTTGTGCGACATCTCGAGCCAGCGCGGCGTCGGCATCGTGAAGAGGCACATCATGTTCGCCTGCGCGGATTTCGCGCGCACGGCCTGGTCGAACTCGTGGCTGAAGAGCAACTTCCAGTAGTTGGCCACCGGCCCGATCGAGTACGGGATGTCGATCACGTTCCAGATGGGTGCCAGCTCCGCCGCGTTCTGCGTCGAGCAGTCCGCGCCCTGGATCACGCCGAGCTGCACCTTCCGCAACGCCGCGGTCTGCGAGCCCAGCGCGGCGCCGTCGTGGATGTCGACGTAGACCGCGCCCTTCGAGTGCTGCTCCACCGACGACTTGAACTCGAGGTTGCCGAAGAGCCACATCGCGGCCCTGGTCACGGCTCCGTCGGGCGTGTGGTCGATGGAGCTGTCGAGCCCGAGCGTGAGGACGTGCTTGGCGCGCGCGCGCTTGGCCTTCTCCTGGTCCGCGGCGGCTTCGGCTGCGGCGGCGCGCGCTGGATAGCTCGCCAGCGGCAGGCCGAGCGTCGCGATCAGCGCGGCACCATATCCGTAGCGTGCGGCGAGCCGCAGGAACTCGCGGCGGGGTGAATCGTGGGACGTTCCGGCGACATCCTTGCGATTTCTCGTCATGTCTCCTCCTCGTTGGAGCATCAACTCAACTGGCGTATGCGCAAGCCCCCTCGAATCGCGGGTCCAGCATGGCCACCCAATCGTCCCCCGAGCGCGCGAGACCGCTGGCGGGACCGTAGTACTCCGGCGTACGGATCTCGCGGAAGCGTCTGGCGGGCAGAAGGCGGACGACCGCCGCTTCTGCTTCCAGCGTTCCCTGCGCATCCGTGGAAATGCGCGCGCCGGCGAGCACGTCTTCCGGCGGCACTCCGTAATGCACGAGATCGACGACCGCCTGCAGCACGATCGCCGGGATGCGCGTGCCGCCCGGTGTTCCGAGCGCGAACGAATCCTGACCGCGCCGCATGACGATCGGCGTGAGGTGGGGCTGCGCCACGAGCGCGCCGTCGGTCGCGCGGCGCGCGAAGATGGAGGCACCGGTGTTGAGCAGCATGCCCGTGCCGGGAACCACCATGCCGGAGCCGAACCACATCGGCCCGTGCGTGAACGTGATCGACACGAGCGTGCCTTCGGCATCGCCGGTGCACAGGTGCGTGGTCTGCTGGGGAGCCGGGCGCCGCGCAAGGTAGCGCATGTTGCGTGCCCCCCAGGCGTGCACGAGCGCAGCCGCGATGGCGTCCACGTAGCGCTCGCTGCGGGCCTCGCCGAGCGCCTGGCCATCGAGCGCCCGGAGCGCGCCGAAGAGGATGCTCGATCCGCATTCCTCGGGGTCCGGCGCCCAGATGCGGGCATCGCCGTAGCGCTGCTCGGCGGCGGCCTGCGTCTTCACCGGGATCGACGCGAGGTCGTCGGGCACGATGCATCCGCCGGCCTCGCGCACGGTCTTGCAGAGTGCGTCGGCGATGGGACCGGAGCCGATGGCCTCGGCGCCCTGGTGAGCGATGCGCTCGAGGGTCGACGCGAGGTCCGGCTGCCGCAGCACCTCGCCTTCGACGACCGGCTCGCCGTCCCGGAAGAAGACCGCCCGGAAGGCATCGTCGAGGCCGGTATGCCGCTGCCGCGCCGATCGCAGGCTCGCGGCGAGATCGGCGCCGACGGCAAACCCTTCGCGCGCCAGGCGAACGGCCGGCGCCCAGGGTGCAGCGGCGGGCAGGCGCCCGAAGCGCGCCTGCAGCGCGCAAAGCCCGGGCACGACCGCGGGCGGGGAGACTCGCATCCCGGGGCGCGTGAGCTCGGTATCGGAGGGGAACGCGCGCGGCACCACGGCGTTGAAGCCCACCTGGCTCGCGCCCTCGTCGTCGCCTCGCAGCACGACGGCGAAGCCGCCAAACCCGCCGACGCCGCAGTTCGCGGGATCGACCACGCCGAGCGCGGCCGCCACGGCGACCGCCGCGTCGACCGCATTGCCGCCCGCCTCGAGCATCTCGACGCCCGCCTTCGCCGCAAGCGCGTGGGCGGCGACGACGCCCGCACGCCGCCCGCTTGGGCTCGTCGGTGGGCGGACGGTTGAGGCGACGGCGGGATTTGCGGCGGAGGGCATTCGGTGTGTGGGGGAAGACGCGCTGCCGTTCCGGATGTCGAGAAGAGCGCTTGCCCCGGCCTTGCGCTCGACGCGCGCGGGGGCTTAAGCTCTATAGGACTATACCTTCGATGACAATGTAACGGAGACCCCGCCCGGATGCAATCACCCCTCGAACGGGAGGCGGAAGCGAACGGGGCGCGGCTGCGATCGCGCGCATCGGGCTCGCTGGACCAGCTGCGCGAAGCGCTCGCGGGCCGGGACACCGACGAGCCGCGCCACAGCCGGCTGCGCGCGGCGATGCTGGACCTCATGGCCGCCGGCGTCTGGCCGGCGGGGAGCAAGTTGCCGCCCGAGAAGGAGATGGCCCAGGCCGTCGGCCTCAGCCTCGGAACGGTGCAGAAGGCGCTCAACCGCCTCACGGCCGCCAAGGTGCTCGTCCGGCGCCATGGTCACGGCACGTTCGTCGCGGGCGGCGGAAACAGCGACCAGTTGCTCCACTTCCGCTTCGTGGGCGACGACGGGAAGGCGCTCGTGCCGGTCTACGCGGAGGCGCTCGACCGCAAGCAGACGAGCGCGAGCGGGCCCTGGTCGGATTTCCTCGAGGGCGCGACGAGCTTCATCCGCGTTCGCCGCCGCATCAACGTCGCCGGGGAGTTCGACTGCCTGAGCGAGTTCTACATCGACGCGGTCCGCTTCGAGAAGCTCCTCGCCGTGCCCTTTCCCGATCTTCACCGCGTACGCCTGCGCACGCTCCTCGCGGAGCACTACAACGCGCCCACGCTCTCGCTCAAGCAGCACGCCTACGCGACCGAGTTCCCGGATTCGGTGGGCAAGTTCCTCAAGCAACCGAAGGGCCGGCGCTGGGGATTGGTCCTCGAGATCCTCTCGTTCACGCACCATCGAAGCCCGGTGTCGTTCCAGCGCATCTACATACCCGCGGGAGCGCGCCAGCTCGACATCCCCAGCCCGGATCTCGCTTCCGCGTGACGCAGGCCGGCGCATTCGACTACATCGTGGTGGGCGGCGGAACGGCCGGATGCGTCCTCGCGAATCGCCTGTCCGAGAGCGGCAGGCACCGGGTGCTGCTTCTCGAATCGGGTCCCCGCGACCGCTACCCGTGGATTCACATCCCGATCGGGTATGCGAAGACGATGTACAACCCCACGTACAACTGGGGTTTCGAGACGGAGCCCGAGGCGCAGATGGCGGGCCGCAAGCTCTACTGGCCGCGCGGGCGCGTGCTCGGCGGCTCGAGCTCGATCAACGGGCTCATCTACATCCGCGGCCAGGCCGGGGATTACGACGCCTGGGAGCGGGACGGCAACCCGGGGTGGGGCTGGAAGGACGTGCTTCCGGTTTTCCGCGACCTCGAGGGCAACGAGCGCGGCGAAAGCGAGTACCACGGCGCGCGAGGCCCGCTCGCCTGCTCCGACATCCACGAGCGCCCGGAGCTCATGGAAGCGATCATCCGGGCCGGCAACGAGCTCGGCGTGCCGACCACGACGGACTTCAACGGCGCCCGCCAGGAAGGCGTGGGCTACTACCAGCTCTTCACGCGCAATGGATGGCGATGCTCCGCGGCGGTCGCCTACCTGCGCAGCGCGGCGAGCCGGCCGAACCTTCGCATCGAGACCGGGGCGCACGCGACGAAGATCCAGTTCGAGGGGACGCGAGCGACGGGTGTGACGTACCGTCAGGGCAACGGCGCGATGAGCGCGATGGCCCGGCGCGAAGTGATCCTTTCCGCGGGCACGGTGCAGAGCCCGCAGCTTCTCGAGCTTTCGGGAATCGGCCAGGCAGATCGCCTGCGCGAGCTCGGCATTCCCGTCGTCGGGGACCTTCCTGGCGTGGGCGAGAACCTGCAGGACCACCTGCAATTCCGCCTCATCTACAAATGCACGAAGCCCATCACCACGAACGACGAGCTGGCTTCCTTCTGGCGTCGAATCGGCATTGGGCTCAAGTGGATGTTCCTTCGCGCGGGCCCGATGTGCGTGGGAATCAACCACTGCGGCATGTTCGCGCGCGTGCTGCCGGAATCGGCCACGCCGGACGTCCAGTTCCATTTCGCGGCGCTTTCCGCCGAGTCTCCGGCGGGCAAGCCACACCGCTTTCCCGGCTTCACCTTCAGCGTGTGCCAACTGCGGCCCAGCTCGCGCGGCTCGATCCACGCCCGCTCCGCGGATCCGGCGCAGGCCCCGGCGATTCGCGCCAACTACCTCGCCACGGAGCTGGACCGCCGCTGCGCGATCGAGGCGGTGCGCCTCGCGCGCAGGCTCGCCGCGACGCAGGCGATGAAGCCCTACGTGCTCGACGAATACCGCCCCGGGTTCCGCGCGCAGTCGGAGGACGAGCTGATGGGCTTCTGCCGGCAGTACGGCGGGACCATTTTCCACCCGGCCGGCACGTGCAGGATGGGTGGGGACGACATGGCGGTGGTGGATCGCCGGCTCAAGGTGCATCGCGTGCACGGACTGCGCGTGGTCGACTGCTCCATCATGCCGACCCTCGTGTCGGGCAACACGAATGCGCCTGTCGCGATGATCGCCGAGAAGGCATCGACGATGATCCTCGAGGATGCCGCGGCTGCGTGAGCGTCACGCCGCCTGCAGCCACAGTCCCTTGAGGTATTCACCTTCCGGGAAGTGGATGGACACCGCGTGGTCGGCCGAAGCCCCGAGCGTGCGCCGCACCTCGAGGTCCACCTGCGCGTCGGCCGCGGCCCCGGCCACGATCTTGCGGAAGAGATCGGCGCCCACTGCACCCGAGCAGGAGAAGGTGAAAAGATGCCCGCCGGGCCGCAGCAGCTTCATCGCCCACAGGTTGATGTCCTTGTACGCACGGCACGCGTTCGGCACGTGCTTCTCGGTGGGCGCGAACTTGGGCGGATCGAGCACGATCGCGTCGAAGCGGCGACCCTGGTCGCGATACTTGCGGAGCTGCGAGAAGACGTCGGCCGCGACCCATTCGGCCTTCGACGCATCGAAGCCATTGAGCTCGACATGGCGACGGCCTTGCGCGAGGGCTTCTTCCGATGTGTCGATCGAGCTCACGTGCCTGGCGCCGCCTGCCAGGGCCGCGAGCGAGAAGCCGCCCGTGTAGCAGAAGGCGTTCAGCACCTCGGCGTCCTTCGCGATCGAGCGCGCGAGCCCGCGGTTGTCGCGCTGGTCGAGGTAGAAGCCGGTCTTTTGGCCGTGCACCACGTCCACCTCGTATTCGATGCCGTCCTCGGAAATGTGCGCCGGGCCTTCGAGGTTTCCCATCATCGCGCCGGTGCGCGGCTTGAGCCCTTCGAGGGTGCGCACCTCGACGTCGGAGCGCTCGTAGACCGTCTTCGCGCCCGCCAGCTTCGCGAGCAGCCGCGGCCATGACTCGCGCCAGCGTTCGGCACCCGCGGAGAGGATCTGCACCACGACGCAGTCGCCATAGCGATCCGCCACGAATCCCGGCAGGCCATCGGACTCGCCGTGCACGAGGCGCATGCCGTCGCTGCCCTCGAGCCCCTTGCGCCGTGCGACGGCGTGCGCTATGCGCCGCTCGAGGAAGGCCTCATCGATCGAGTCCGCGGGGTCGAACGACCACACGCGCGCGCGAATCTGCGAGGACGGACCGTAACCCGCCCACGCGAGGAAGGCGCCGTCGTGCGCGAGCACCTGGACCGTCTCGCCCGGGCCCGGATCGCCCTCGACACGCGCGATGGCGCCCGAGAAGATCCACGGATGGCGATGGCGCAGCGACTTGTCGCGGCCGGGCTTGAGCACGACGCGCGCGGGATCTTGATTCACGGGGGATGGCGTTGCAGGATGGATCCCCGATTTTACGCGATGGGGCGCATTGCCATGGCCGGGCGCATCGTGGTGAAGGTGGGCGACATCACGCGCGAGGACGTCGACGCGATCGTGAATGCCGCCAACTCGAGCCTCCTGGGGGGCGGCGGCGTCGACGGCGCGATCCACCGCGCGGGCGGGCCGGAGATCCTCGCCGCCTGCAAGCGCATCCGCGAGACGACGCATCCCCGGGGCCTTCCGACCGGAGCGGCCGTGAGCACGACCGCAGGCCGCCTGCCCGCGCGCTTCGTGATCCACACCGTGGGCCCCATTTACGGCCAGCACGGCGGTAACGAGCCCCGGCTGCTCGCCGCCTGCTATGAAAACTCCATCGCGCTTGCCTCGGAGCACGACCTGCGCAGCGTGGCGTTTCCCGCGATCTCCACCGGCGTGTACGGCTACCCGAAGGACGACGCAGCCGCGGTCGCCTTCGCCGCCATCCGGCGGGCGCTGGAACGCCATTTGATCATCGAGGATGTGCGGCTGGTTTTCTTTTCCGAGGCGGATGCGGCGATCGCCAGGGCCAGGGAAGCTTCCTGACCGCGGCGTCTAAAGCGCGGCGAAGCCACGCTCCAGGTCCTCGATGAGGTCGCGAGGGTCCTCGAGCCCGATGTGCAGCCGCACGATCGCATTGCGGCCGGACCAATCCGTCACCGTGCGTGAGGCCACGACGTCCGCCGGCAGGACGACGCTCTCGAAACCGCCCCACGAAGCCCCGATGCCGAAGAGCTCGAGCCGGTCGATCATGCGCTCCATGTCCGCGGCCGTGCCGCGCGCGAGCTCGAACGACACGAGGCCGTTCACGCCGCTGCAGTCGCGTTTCCAGATATCGTGGCCCGGGTGTGACGGCAGCGCGGGGAAGAAGATCTCCCGCACCTCGGCACGGGAGGCCAGCCAGTCGACCACGGCGAGCGCGTTGCGCTGGTGCAATTCCATGCGCGCACCGAGCGTGCGCAGCCCGCGCAGGGCGAGGTATGCATCGTCGGGACTGGCGGTGAAGCCCATCGTGTCCGCGGTGCGCCCCACCGGCCTCCATGCCGCCTCGGTCGTGACGACCGCACCCATCATGATGTCGGAGTGGCCGCCGATGTACTTGGTGACCGCGATCACGCTCACATCGGCGCCGAGGGCGAGCGGATTGTAGAGCCAGCCCGAGCCCCACGTGTTGTCCACGGCGACGAGGATGCCGCGGGCCTTCGCGAGGCGCGCCACGCGCGGCAGGTCGATCATCTCGTACACGAGCGAGCCCGGGCACTCGACGTAAATCATGCGCGTCTCGTTGCGCACACGCGCCTCGAGGTCCGATCCGTCCGCCGCGTAGTACTCGTACGAAACGCCGTTCGCGCGCAGGTATTCCTCGCACAGGCGCCGCACCGGCCCGTACACCGCATCCGTGAGCAACAGGTGGTCGCCCGGCTTCAGGTACGCCATGAAAACGCCCGCGATGGCGGCGAGTCCCGTGGGAAAGAGCTGCGTGCGATAGCCGCCCTCGAGATCGGCGAGCGCGCGCTCGAGCGCGAAGGCGGTGTCGGTACCGCGCGCGCCGTACGTGAGCAGCCGCTCGTGTTCGCGGCGCGCACGGTAGTCGCGCCACGTGCCGAGCTTGTCGAAGAGGACCGTGCTCGCGCGCACCACCGGCGGATTCACCGGTACGGCGGGACCGCGCGCCCCTCCCGCGGCATGGATGATGCGAGTGGATTTACGCGGCATGCTCGGACGGCAGCCGGTAAGCCGCCAGCTCACGCTCGTCGAGCTGCGACAGGAGCTGCGTTTCCCACGCGAGGTATTGGCGCGCGGCCGCCTTGTTGCCGTCGTGGCGGTCGTGCACGAAGAAAAGATAATCGATGCAACGCGCGTCGGGCGGTTCGCCCGGCGACGCTTCCACCGGCAGGCCCGAGGCGCGCCACGCTTCGAAGCCGCCTTGCAGCATCGCGATGTCGTTCACGCCCGCGCGCGCGAGGTCCGCGGCGGCGATGCGCGCGACGCCCGGCTCGTCGGCCACGAGCACGACCGGGCCGCGAATCGACGCTCGAACCTCCTCGAGCCGCGGTCGGATCGACCAGAGACTCCCCGGGATGTGCGCGTCGCGGTACGCCATGCTGGGCCGCAGCTCGACGACGGTCGCATTGCCCGAGGCGAGCGCCTTGGCCGTGATTTCCCGCACGGCCGGCAAAGCCGCCTTCGCGGCCGGTGCGGCGACGCGCGAGGCGATCCCGTCGCGCAGCACGACGGCATCGTGGCCCATCTGCAGCAGCCAGCTCGCCACCACCGGCGCGCGCACGCCTTCCGAATCGATGAGCACGATGCGCGCATGGCGCACCGCGACCCACTGGTCCGTGGCCTGCACGAGCTGCCCGCCCGGCGCATTCACGGCCCCTGGCAGCGAGCCGCGCGCGAATTCGTCCGGCGTGCGCACGTCGCACAGATACGTCGTGCGGGACGCGTCCGCGAGCCAGCGTGCAACCTCGTCGTCGTCCACGTAGCGAACGCCATGGCGTCGCGCGAGCGCCTCGGCGCGCGCACGCAGGGCCTGGGCGTCGGTCGACTCCGCCACTTCCGGATAGCGCCGCTCGGCGCCGTGCTCGAGCGCGAAATCGGCGAGGAACCAGCCCTGCGTTCCGTTCTCCAGCGCGTACACCGGGTTGGCGACACCGAAATTGATGAGCGTCTGGGCGCCGATGATGCTGCGCGTGCGTCCGGCGCAGTTCACGACGATCGGCGTGCTCTCGTCGCGCACGATCTCGCCGATGCGCCACGCGAGCTCGCCGTTCGGGCAGCATCGACTGCCGGGAATCGTCATCTTGCGATACTCGCCGAGCGGGCGGCCATCGAGCACCACCACGTCCTCGCGCCCCTCGAGCATCTTCGCGAGCCGCTGCGCGGTGATGCGGGGCGTGTGATACCGCATCTCGACCAGCTCGCCGAACGCCTTGCTCGGGACGTTGACGCCGGCGAAGAGCTTGAGGCCGGCATCCTTCCATGCGCGCGTGCCGCCCTCGAGCACGCTCACGTTCGAGTAGCCCATCGCGGCGAGGCGCTCGGCGGCGGGCCGGGCCACGCCGAGGATCCCGTCGTCGTACACGACGATGCGCGTGGCCAGCCGTGGCAGCAGGCGTGGCGCGTCGAGCTCGAGGCGGCTGTACGGAAGCGGCACGGCGAAGAAGAGGTGCGATTCCCCGAACTGGCCCGCCTCGCGCACGTCCAGCAGCGCGATCTCGGCCCCGTCGTGCAACCATTCCTTCAGGTTCTCGGGTGCGACGGCGGCGATCATTCGGCCGCCTCCGTCCAGCGGGCGACTTGCACGAGGCAGCTCATGGCATTGGGTCCCTGGGTCAATTGTGAAGTGCCGACGTCGCGCGTCAGCACGTTGGCGGTTCCGGCATCCTCCGGCGCGCCGTCGCGCGGTGCGAACCACGCTCCCGTCTCCATGACCGCGACACCGGGCATCACGTGCTCGCTCGTGGCGAGGCCCGCCAGGCACGCGCCGCGATCGTTGTAGACGCGCACGGTCTCGCCACCGTCGAGCCCGCGCTGTCGCGCGTCGCCCGTGTTGAGCGTCACGCGCTCGCGGCCGCCGATCTTGCGCGCGAGCGAGGCGGTGCCGAAATCGAGCTGGCTGTGGAGGCGGGCCACGGGCTGCACGGAGACGAGATGCAGCGGATGGGTGCTTGCGGCTGTCGCACCCAGCCACTCGTCCGGCGGGCTCCAGCGCGGATGGGGGCCGCAATCCTCATAACCGAAGCTCGCGATCTTCTCGCTGTAGAGCTCGATGCGGCCGCTGGGCGTTGCGAGCGGATTCGCCGCCGGATCGGCGCGGAAATCGGCGAAGAGCACGAAGTCGTCTTCGGCGGACGGAAGCTCGACGTGGCCCTCCTGCCAGAAGCGCTCGAAGCCGGGAAAGGCGATGCCGGCCTTCGCGTGGGCGGCCGCGCAGCGCGCGTAGATCTCCCGGATCCACGCCATCTCGTCGCGCTCCTCCGTGAACGCCTCGCGCGTGCCCAGGCGCTCCGCCAGGTCGGCGAAGATGTCGAAGTCTGCCCGCGCTTCATGCAGCGGCTCGATCGCGCGGTGCATCGCGAGCACGTAGCGATCGCGCGACGAGCCGCCGATGTCGTTGCGCTCGAGCGAGGTCGTGGCCGGCAGCACGATGTCGGCGCGCAGCGCGGCCGGCGTCCACCAGATCTCGTTCACCACGATCGTCTCGGGCTTCGCCCACGCGCGCTCGAACCGGTGCAACTCCTGGTGGTGGTGGAACGGGTTGCCCCCGGCCCAATGCACGAAGCGGATGTCCGGATATTCGTAAGTGCCGCCGTCGAAACGATAAGCGCTTCCGGGTGCCAGCAGCATGTCCGCAATGCGCGCGACCGGGATCGCCCGCCCGATCGGATTGCGCCCCACGGGCATCGCCGGGCCCGGTGTCGCGGGACGTGGATTGCCCACGCCGTTCATCGAGCCGTGGCCGAAGCCGAAGCCGCCGCCGGGTAATCCCACTTGCCCCAGGATCGATGCGAGCGCGATCGCCATCCAATACGGCTGCTCGCCGTGCTGCGCACGCTGCACCGCGAAGGAGCACGTGATGTAGCTGCGCACACCGGTGAGGCGCCGTGCGAGAGCCGCGATCGTCGCGGCCGGAACACCGGTAATGCCCTCGGCCCACTGCGGCGACTTGGGCGTGCCGTCTTCGGCGCCCCCGATGTATCGCTCGAGCGCCTCGAAGCCCACGCAGTAGCGCGCGAGGAATGTGCGGTCGTGCGCGCCCATGCGGATCACCTCGTGCGCGAGCGCGAGCATGAACGCCACGTCCGTGTTGGGCCGGATCGGGATCCACTCGGCGTTGAGGAACGCGGGGCAATCGTCGCGGGTGGGGCTCACGTTGATCACCGGAATGCCGCGCGCGGCCAGGTCGCGCAGCCAACCCTCCTGGGTGTGCTCCGCGGCGCCACCGGACGAGACCTGCCCGTTCTTGAGCGCGAGGCCGCCGAAGGCCAGGAAGACCCGCGTGTGCGCGAGGATGCTGGGCCACGACGTCACGCGCCCCGTGAGCGGCGCATAGGTGCCGATCACGTGCGGCAGCAGGAACTGCGCGCTGCCCCAGCTGTAGTTCCCCACCTGGTCGATGCAGCCGCCGTTCGCGAAATAGAAGCGGCGCACGAGCGAGCGCGCGTGGTGCAATCGCCCCGCGGACGACCAGCCGTAGGAGCCGGCGAAGATCGACTGCGGGCCGTACGCGTCGCGTACGCGCTCGATCTCACCGGCGACCAGGCCGAGCGCGACCTCCCAATCGACGTCGACAAAGTCCTCGCGGCCGCGCCGCGTGCCATCGGAGCGCTCGCGCTGGTCGAGCCACGAGCGGCGCACGGCGGGACGGCGGATGCGCCGCTCGGAATACACCGCGCCCGGAATGCTGTCGAGGATCGGCGAGGGACACGGGTCGCGCGCGAAGGGCTCGCAGCGCACCACCCTGCCCTGCTCGACCACCGCCGTGAACGCCCCCCAATGGGCGAGCTGCGGGAAGCGTGCGGCGGATGGCCGCATCACTCGGCGCGGATGCCCGCGCGCTTGATGAGGTCGGCCCACTTGGCGTTCTCGGCGCTCATGAAGGCCGCGAACTGCGTGGGAGACTCGTGCATCGCCTGCATCCCCTGCTTGGCAAGCAGGTCATGCACGTCCTTGCGCTCCATCACCTTCGCGATCGCGGCATCGAGCTTGCGGTCGACCTCGGGCGGCAGGCCCTTGGGCGCCACGATGCCGTACCAGTTGATCACGTCGTAGCCGGGAACGCCCGACTCGGCGACCGTGGGCAGCGCGGGAAAGAGCGGCGAGCGCTTGCCGGAGGAGACCGCGAGCGCCTTGAGCTTGCCCGAGTCGATCATGCCCTTCGCCGACGGATCGGAGAAGGTGACCGGTACCTGGCCCGCCATCACGTCGATGAGCGCCGGCGCCGTGCCCTTGTAGGCGATGTGCTGCATCTTCACGCCGGCGAGCATGTTGAACTCCTCGCCCGCGATCTGGCCGATGGTGCCGATGCCGCCGGACGCGTAGTTGATGTCACCCGAGTGGCCCTTGGCCTTCGCGACCAGCTCCTTCACGCTCGAGATGCCCGACTGCGGATTCACCACGAGCACGTTCGGCATCACCACGAGCCGGCTGATGGGCGTGAAGTCCTTCGCCGGGTCGTAGGGCACCTTGCGCAGGTTGGGCCAGATCGTGAACGAGCCCGGCGAGTTGATGTAGAGCGTGTAGCCGTCGCCCGCGGCGTGCGAGACCTGCTCCGTCGCGAGGATGCCGCCGGCGCCGGGCTTGTTGTCCACGATCACGTTTGCCTTGAGCTCCTCGGCGAGCGGCCCCTGGATGACGCGCGCCAACGCGTCGACGCCGCCGCCGGGCGGGAACCCGACCACGAGATGGATCGGCTGGCTCGGGTAGCTGTCCGCCGCGAGGGCAAAGGCGGGCCCGAGCGCGGCGAGCGCCCAGAGTCCCGCGGCGGTGCGTCGCGCGAGCGAAGGGGTGGATTTCATGCACGGCTCCTTTCGAAAATGGGTTCGGTGGGCACTTCGTCCCACTCGTTGGCGATGAAGGCGAGTCGCTCGCCGGTGTGGACCACGGGATCGCGGCGCACGGCGATGGCGATGCCGCGCTGGTCGAGGCGCGCTTCCTGCACGACGCGTGCGTGCAGGTCCATCACGCGTCCCAGGCAGGCGCCCGCATCGAAGGCCGCTCCCGCCGGTGTCTCGGCGACGAAGAGGCCGCCATGGTCCGCGGTCACCCACGAACGGCGCGTCACGCGGCGCACGACACGGGGCTCGGGCGCGGCGCCCGTGCCGAGGATGCCCATCGCGCGCGCGACGCGCTCGAAGCCGCGAATGGCAAGCGCGACCGGCTCCGCCTCGTAGCGGCTGCCGCCGCCCAGCTCCACCATGAACGCGGGGATGCCGAGCGCGAGGCACTGGTAATCCAGCGCGCCGGCGATGTTGCCCGGCAGCTCGCCCTTGCCGCCCACGTCCATGCGGCATGCGACGTTGGGCTCGAATTGCGCGATGAACGCGAGAAGGCGTTTTTCGTCCACTCCGCCTTGCGCGTGCACCTTGTACACCGCGTAAGGCCTGGCGTCGAAGAGCGGATTCAACGTATGGAGGTTGAGCACGAGATCGGCCGTGCCGCGGATCTCGTCCATCAGCGCGAAGGCGAGGCGCTCGCTGATGAGCCCGGAGGCTGAGCCGGGATAGGACTGGTCCAGGTCGAGCTCGTCATAGGGGTTGCGCTTGCGCCGGGCGTCGAGCGCCTGGGGATTGCCGGTGGGGGTCACCACCACGTTGCCCGAGAGCACGGCGGGGTCGAGCGCGCCCACGAAGCGCAGCGCCGCCACCATGCCGTTGATCTCGTCACCGTGCACCTGGCCGTGAAGCCACAGCGTGGCACCGGGCTTCCCGCCCCGCACCGCGACGAACGGAAGCTCGACCGCCATGCCCGAGGCCATCGAGCCCACCCGAATGCTGCTGCGCTCGATTGCGGGCCCTGCCCCGCGCAGGAATTCGCGGATGCGCCCCATCAGCGCCGCGTCTTGACGCCGATGCCCATGACGGAGCAGGTGCCCTGCTCGAGGTCGTAGCCCACGCGCGTGTCCAAAGTTTCCAGCGCGCGGCCGTACATGTGCAGGTGGCGGATGACCTGCCCCGGCGGGATGAGCACGGCGTGGATGTCGTCGGCCGCGAGCGAGATGCCGCGGCCCGGCTCCACCATGACGGTGTCGATCTGCTCGAGCTGCGCCGGTCCCGGCACGCCGCCCGCGTCGAGGCGCTTGTAGATGCGGTTCTCCTCGGTGCCCGACACGGCCGCGATGCACGCCCACGTCGTGTGGTTGTGCGGCACGATCTTCTTTCCCGGCCGCATGACGTTGAGATAGAGCGCGTAGGAGTGATCCGGGTCCTCCTGGATCAGGTAGCGCGCCTGGAGCTCGCCATCCTCCGGCGGCGGAAAATCCGCCTCCGACCAGAGGTCCTTCTGGGCCGCGAGGCCGCTCACGGTGCCGAGCACGCGGTCGAGCGCCGCGCGCTCCGCATCCTGCGCTTCGACAACGTTCTTAATGTTTCGAATGGCCTTCTCGACCTGTTCCTTGCGACGTGCGGAGATGTCCATCGTGCCTCCCGATTGGCAATTCGGTCATAATTCTACGGGTTCCGCCCGCGCCGCCCGGGCGCCGGAGTCACAATTTTTCTCAACCATGGTTAAGCGTTCCTGAACTGTTGCGCAACCTCGACCTCTCGCTCCTGCGCACCTTCGTCGCCGTCGTCGAGCGCGCCAATTTCGCGAGCGCCGCGGCGAGCGTGCACCTCACGCAGTCGGCCGTGACCCAGCAGATGCAGCGACTGGAGGCGGCGGTCGGCCGGCCGCTCTTCCAGAAGATCGGCCGCTCCAAGCAGCTCACGGACCAGGGCCAGGCGCTGCTCGAGCATGCGCGGCGCATCCTTGCGCTCAACGACGCGGCCGTGGAGTCGCTCAGGGCGCGCGCGGTGACGGGCACCGTCCGCCTGGGCGCGCCGCACGACGTCGCCGACACGATCCTGCCGGTGCTTCTCGCGCGGTTCGCCAAGGCCTATCCGCACCTGCAGCTCAAGATCGACGTGGGCCGCAGCCCGTTCCTCATGAAGGCGCTCGAGCGCGGCGAGATCGACCTCACCATCTCGACGCGCATCGACGACCGCTTCCCGAGCGTGGTGCTGCGCACATCGCCCACGGTATGGGTGTGCGCGGCGGACTTCACGTGGGATCGCAGCCGCCCGGTGCCGCTGGTGCTCGCCGACGAACCCAGCATGTTCCGCAGCATCGCGCTCACCTGCCTCGACCGCGCCCACGTGCCGTGGCGCGAGAGCTATATCGCCCCGACGCTGGTGGGCATCAAGGCGGCGGTGCGCGCGGGGCTCGGCATCACCGCGCGCTCGATCGAGATGCTGACACCGGAGCTGCGTGCGATCGGCGAGGGCGAAGGCCTGCCGCGACTTCCCGACGTGACGTTCCGCCTCTTTCGGCGCGACCGGCGCGTGGGCGAGCCCGCGCGGCGCTTCTTCGAGCTGATGCAGGGCGAGACGGGCGGCTGACGTAATGGACGGCAGGATGCGCGCCGGGATGGCACGCACTAGGCCGGCGCCACCACCAGCGGCTGCACCTGGTTGCGCCCGTGGCGCTTCGCTTCGTAGAGCCAGTGATCCGCGGCGTCGACGAGACCATCGGGATGGTCCAGCGAAGCGCTCGACGCAAGCCCCACCGAGAGCGTCACGCGCAGCTGCGGATGGATCGACTTCCAGTCCCACGACTCCACGGCGCGACGCATGCGCTCGCTCGTCTCGGCCGCGGCGCGCATGTCGAGCGAGCGGAAGATGATCATGAACTCCTCGCCGCCGAAGCGGCCCGCCACGTCGCCCAGCCGGCAGTGCGCGCGCAGGATCTCGCCCACGCAGCGCAGCACCTCGTCGCCGACGGCGTGGGAGAAGCGGTCGTTGATGCCCTTGAAGTGGTCGACGTCCGCGAGCGCCACGGTCAGGACGGAGCCGCGCGTGCGGGCCTCGCGCAGCAGGGCGCCGAGCCGCTCGTCGAGCTGGCGCCGGTTCGCGAGCCCGGTGAGCGAGTCCTCGAGCGCCAGGCGGCGGTAACGCTCGGCCTCGCGCGTCGCCTGCTCCAGGCGCCGGCGCGCGGAGAGAGAGCGCGCGCGCCGCTCGGTCTCCTCGCTCTTGAGGCGTTGCTCGAGCGTCCCCGCGCGTCGCAGGCATCCGAGCGCTTCGTTGAGGCTCCCCAGCTGCTCGTGCACCTGCGAGAGGATGCGCAGCACGCGTGCCACCTCGTCGCGGGAGCCCAGGCCGTCGAACGCCGCGAGCGCCGCGTGAAGCGGCTCGAGCGCCTCGGCATCGCAACCCATCTGGTGGCGGATATCGCCTACGCAGGCGAGGCCGTACGCCTCGATCCACTTGTCGCCCGACTCGCGCGCGAGCGCCAGGAATTCCCGCGCGATGTCGAGCGCCACTTCGGGACGCCCCATGGCCTGGTACGTCTCGCCCATCGTCTGCAGGCACACGGACTGCAGCCGCTTGTATCCGTAGCGGCGCGCGATGTCGAGCGCGCGAGAGAGCTGTGCCAGCGCCTCCTCGCACTCCGTTTCGGCGCTCGTCGCATCGTCCCTGGCGCGCAGGACGAGCGCGCGCTGCACGTGGGCGAACGCGATGTTGTTGCGGTCGAACGCCTCGCCCTCGCTGTCGCCGATCTCGGCACGCGCCTCGAGCGCATGGCCGAAGAGCTCGAGCGCCGCCCCATGGTTGCCGAGCTGGATCTCGATCGTGCCGATGTTCGAGAGCACGCGGGCTTCCCAGCAACGCTCACCGGCATCGCGGAAGCCCTTGAGCGCCGCCTCGTACATCTCGAGCGCCTGGCCGTACTCGCCGAGCTGGCGATAGGTGATGCCGAGCAGGTTGCGGCAGCGCGCCTCGCCCGCGCCATCGCCCAGCGCGCGAAAGAGCGCGAGCGCCGTGTCCACCGCCTCGAAGACCGCCGGATACTCCGCCTGCGCATGCAGGTTGCGGCCGAGGCAGTAGAGCGCCTGCGCCTCGCGTGCGACGTCGTCCATCGCGCGCGAGAGCTCCACGGCTTCGCGTGCGAGCACGGCGCCGCGCGCGGGGTCGCGTTCGTAGAGCTGCTCGGAGGTCTCGCTCAGCAGCCGCACGCGCTCGCGCACCGCGAGCGGCTCGTGCAGCCGCGCCTCCAGGTGCTGGAGCCCTTCGGGCGTCATAGCCGCCTCGCCGTGTCCACGCCGGGCACGTCCTTCACGGTCCGCAGCACCCGCTGGATGCCGTCGGCGGATGTCACCTGCAGCGTGAAGCGCATGAACGCGTGGGCGCCGCGCGAGACGCTGTTCAGCGCCGTCACGTTGATGCGCTCGCGCGAGATCGCCTCCGAGATGTCGCGCAGCAGTCCCTGCCGGTCGAGAGCCACGACCTCGAGGTCGGCCGAGAACGGCGCCTCTCCGGTGTGTCCCCAGTCCGCGGGCATGAGCCGGTCATGCTGCTCCGGCGTGAGCCCGGTGATGTTCGGGCAGTCCCGCCGGTGGACCATCACGCCGCGCGTGCGCGTGATGAAGCCCACGATCGGGTCGGGCGGCACCGGCTTGCAGCACTTGGCGATGAGCGTCGCGATGTTGTTCACGCCGAGCACGAGCACGCCGGACGAGGTCTTGTTCGACTCGGGCCTCGCGCGCGGGAGGTCCGGGCCCGACGGCGCCGGCGCCTCGCCGCGCACCGCGATCTCGACCTGCCGCGTGCTCACCTCGCCGCGGCCGAGCGCGGCATAGAATTCCTCGAGCCTGGTGAAGCCGCACGCGGCCGCGACCTTGTCGTGCGCCTCGCTCGTGGCGCCCAGCTTGTGCAATTCCTTGTCGAGCGCCGCGCGTCCCGCGGCCACGTCGCGCGCATGGTCCTCGTGGCGGAACCATTGGCGCACCTTCGCCAGCGCGCGCGGGCTCGCGAGATAGCCCTGCTGCGGCAGCAGCCAGTCGCGCGAGGGCCCGCCCTGCTTCGCCGCGATGATCTCGACGCGCTGCGCGTTCTGCAGCTTGTAGTTGAGCGGGACCATCTGGCCGTCGACCTTGGCGCCGCGGCAGCGGTGTCCCAGGTCGGTATGCACGTGGTAGGCGAAATCGATCGGCGTGGAGCCGGCGGGCAGGTCCACCACGCGGCCCTGGGGCGTGAGCACGTAGATCGTGTCCTCGAAGAGCCCGCGATCGGCGTCGCCCGGACGCTCGGGTACCCGCCCCAGCACCTCCTGCTTCCAGGCGAGCACCTGGCGCAGCCACGCGATCTTGGCGTCGAACGCCTTGTCCGCCCGCCGCCCCTCCTTGTAGCGCCAGTGGGCGGCGACCCCGTGCTCGGAGTGCTGGTGCATCTCGTCGGTGCGGATCTGCACCTCGAGGGTGCGCTCCTCCGGCCCGATCACCGCGGTGTGCAGCGACCGGTACTCGTTCGCCTTGGGGTTGGCGATGTAGTCGTCGAACTCGCCCTCGATCGGCGTCCACAGGTCGTGGACGATGCCCAGCACCGTGTAGCACTCGCGCACGTTGCCCACGATGACGCGCACCGCGCGGATGTCGTAGAGCCGCTCGAACGACACGTTCTTGCCGCGCATCTTCCGCCAGATCGAGTAGATGTGCTTGGGTCGCCCCTGGATCGTGCCGTGGATGCCGATCGCGGCAAGCTCGCGCCCGAGCTGGGCGATCACGCGCTGGATGTAGGCCTCGCGCTCGCTCCTCTTCTCGTCGAGCATCTGCGCGATCTTCTTGTACAGCTCCGGCTCGGTGAAGCGGAAGCTGAAGTCCTCGAGCTCCCACTTCATGTCCGAGACGCCGAGGCGGTTGGCGAGCGGGGAGAAGAGGGCGAGCGTCTGGTCGCCCGCCGCGCGGCGCAGCGCTTCGTCGGCCTTCGTGAGGCCGCGCAGGTACACCACGCGCTCCGCCAGCTTGATGAGGACGACGCGCACGTCCTCGGCGATCGCGAGCAGCATTTTCCTGAGGTGCTCGACGTCGACGCCCGCGGCATTGAGCGTCTCGATGCGGCCGGCGCGCTCGAGCCCGCGCAGCAGGCCCGTGAGCTCGGCACCGAAGGCCGACTCGATCGCCTCGAGGTCGAGCTCCTTGTCGGGAATCGCCTGGCTCACCAGCGCGGCCGCGATGGTCGTGGGATCCGCGCCCTGGACCAGCAGCAGCCGGGCGACGGCGAGCGCGCGCTCGAAGGCGTCGTGACGGGCGCCGGCCTGGGTCGCGCCGGCGGCGAACTGCAGCGCGCGGACCGCCAAATCGCCCGCCGCCGCGCCGAAGGTCGAGCGCAGCTCCGCCTCGAAAGGCGCGACGTCGATGGCGGCGGTCTGGCTCAGCACGGCGGAAACGCGAGGGATTGTCTCTCGATTCTATGCCCAAAAGGGCCCAAAATCAGGCACGGCCATTGCTCCGCCCCCTGCGTGATGAAGATCTACAACGAGATGTTCGGGCCCGACGGCGGCGTGCGCGGGCACTACGCGGCTTTCCGCGAGTGGCTGCAGCGCGCGCCGCCCGGGCGCATCGCGCAGAACCGCCACGCTGCCGACCTGCTCTTCCACCGCGTGGGCATCACCTTCGCGGTCTACGGCGAGGCCTCCGGCGCCGAGCGCCTGATCCCCTTCGACATCGTGCCGCACATCATGCCGGCCGCAAGCTGGGACCGGCTCGCCGCGGGGCTGCGCCAGCGCGTCACGGCGCTGAACCGCTTCCTGCACGACGTGTACCACGGCCAGGAGATCCTGCGCGCCGGCGTGATCCCCGAGCACGAGGTGCTGCGCAACGCCCAGTACCGCCCGGAGGTGAAGGGGCTCGACCTTCCCGGCAACGTCTACGCGCACATCGCCGGCGTCGACCTCGTGCGCCATGCGGACGGCGAGCATTACGTGCTCGAGGACAACCTGCGCACGCCGTCGGGTGTCTCGTACATGATCGAGAACCGCAAGATGATGATGCGGCTCTTCCCGGAGCTCTTCGCGCGGCAGCGCATCCGGCCGGTCGACCACTATCCCGACCTGCTGCTGGAGACGCTGCGCGGCGTGGCGCCCGGCGGCACGAAGGATCCGGTCATCGTGCTGCTCACGCCCGGCCCGTACAACAGCGCGTACTTCGAGCATGCCTTCCTCGCGCAGCAGATGGGTGTGGAGCTCGTGGAGGGCCAGGACCTCTTCGTGGCGAACGACCGCGTCTTCATGCGCACGACGCAGGGCCCGCGGCAGGTCCACCTCATCTACCGGCGCATCGACGACGATTACCTCGATCCCCTCGCCTTCCGCGCCGACTCGACGCTCGGCGTGCCGGGGCTGCTCACGGCGTGCCGCGCCGGCACGGTCACGCTCGCCAACGCCATCGGCACCGGCGTCGCGGACGACAAGTCGATGTATCCCTACGTGCCCGAGATGATCCGGTTCTACCTGGGCGAGGAGCCGATCCTGCGCAACGTGCCGACCTACGTGCTGCGCAAGGCCGGCGATCGCGACTACGTGCTGGCCCACCTGGCCGAGCTCGTGGTGAAGGAGGCCCACGGCTCCGGCGGCTACGGCATGCTGGTCGGGCCCACGGCCACGCGCGACGAGATCGAGAAATACCGCGCACGCATCGTGGCGGCGCCCGAGCGCTTCATCGCGCAGCCGACGCTTTCGCTCTCGCAGGTGCCGACCTTCATCGGCGACGCGCTCGCCGACCGGCACGTGGATTTGCGGCCCTACGTGCTCTCCGGCACCTCCGTGACCCTCTGCCCCGGCGGGCTCACCCGCGTGGCCCTGCGCGAGGGCTCTCTCGTCGTGAATTCCTCGCAGGGCGGCGGGGTGAAGGACACATGGGTGGTTGATTGAGGCATTAAACCTTTGGAACACGGATGAACACGGATAAGAACGGATGAACACGGATAAGGCAATTCAAACTTTCGGTGCTTGCGGCAAATGGCACGAATACTCTTCCAGGGGTTATCCGCCGTTATCCGCCTTTATCCGTGTTCATCCGTGTTCCAAAGGTTTACTTTCCGCATAACTCCCGATGCTCAGCAGAGTCGCGTCGAACCTGTACTGGATGAGCCGCCTGGTGGAGCGGGCGGAGAACACCGCGCGCGTGCTCGACGTGACGTGGCGCATGTCGCTCCTCACGCGCGACCCGGCGCTGCAGGACCAGGAGTGGCTCGCGCCGCTCAACATCACGGGCACGCTGTTTCCGTTCTCGGGGCGCCATCACGAGGTCGATGCGCGCCAGGTGCTGCATTTCATGGCGCTCGACCCCGACAATCCCTCGTCGATCCACGCCTGCGCGCGCCAGGCGCGGGAGAACGCGCGCGCCGTGCGCGGTTCCATCACCTCCGAGATGTGGGAGGTGTTGAACGGCACCTGGCTCGAGATGCAGCAGATGGACGAGGAGAAGATGCAGTCGCGCGGCGTCTCCGCGTTCTTCGACTGGGTGAAGGAGCGCAGCCATCTCTTCCGCGGCGTGACGTTCGGCACGATGCTGCGCGACGACGGCTACGACTTCGCGCGCCTCGGCACCCACGTCGAGCGCGCCGACTCCACCGCGCGCATCCTCGACGTGAAGTACCACATCCTCCTGCCGAGCGTGAAGGACGTGGGCGGCGCCGTGGACTACTACCAATGGTCGGCCGTGCTGCGCTCGGTGTCCGCCTTCGAGTCGTACCGCAAGGTCTACCGGGACGTGATCACGCCGCTCAGGCTGGCGGAGCTGCTGATCCTGCGCGACGACATCCCGCGCAGCCTCCACTTCTGCCTGGCCCAGGTGCACCAGACGCTCGGTCGCGTGCAGAACGC
This sequence comes from Usitatibacter sp., assembly GCA_035656735.1. Classification (GTDB taxonomy): domain Bacteria; phylum Pseudomonadota; class Gammaproteobacteria; order Burkholderiales; family Usitatibacteraceae; genus Usitatibacter. Next base: position 101,302 of record DASRRY010000055.1, read on the forward strand.
CCATTCCGGCGATGCGATGGGGCTCGCGGGCCGCATGCTGGCCGATCTCCAGAACGGCCGCATCGCGGAGATCTTCGCCGGGGGACTGCACGAATACCTCACGGGCTTCCTCGAGTCGGTCCAGGAGCTCTCCACCGGCATCCAGCGCAGCTTCTTTTCCGCGAGCCTCATCGAATAGCCGCGCCTGTATAGAATCCGTCCATGACCTACTGCGTCGCCCTGCGGCTCAACAGCGGCATGATCTTCGCGTCCGATTCCCGCACCAATGCGGGCGTGGACCAGATCGCCACCTACTGCAAGATGCGCGTCTACGAGAAGAAGGACGACCGCGTGATCGTGGTCCTCTCGTCGGGCAACCTCGCGATGACCCAGGGGGTCATGAACATCCTCGACCGCCATGCCGCCGCCGCGGAAGGCGAGAGCACGATCTGGAACGCGCCCTCGATGTACGACGCCGCGGGGCTGGTCGGCACGGCGCTGCGCAGCATGCACGAACGGGATGAGCCCTACCTCGCCCAGGCGCACATCGACGCGGGTGCGAACCTGCTGGTGGGTGGCCAGATCAAGGGCGAGGCGCCGCGGCTCTTCCACGTCTATGCCCAGGGCAACTTCATCGAGGCGACCGACGACACGCCCTACTTCCAGCTCGGCGAGTCCAAGTACGGCAAGCCGATCCTCGACCGCGTGATCTCGATGTCCACGCCGCAGAAGGAGGCCGCCAAGTGCGTGCTCATCTCCTTCGACTCGACGATGAAGTCCAACATCTCCGTGGGACTTCCCATCGACCTGCTCTGGTATCCACGCGATTCGCTGCGCGTCGGCATGCAGCAGCGCATCCGCGAGGGCGACCCCTATTTCACGATGCTGCGCTCGCGCTGGGGCGGCGGCCTGCGGCGCGTGTTCGGCGAGCTGCCCGACCCCGACTGGCTCGAATGACGACGCGGGTCCGGCTGCACCACCGCACGACCTATCGCTTCGACCACCCGGTGGCGCTGGCGGCCCACGAGTTCCGGCTGCGGCCCGCGCCGCACTGCCCCATACCGATCCTCGACTACGAGCTCGCCGTGCATCCGCACGACGCGCACGTGCGCTGGCACCACGACCCGCACGACAATTGGGTCGCGCGTGCGGTGTTCCCGCGCCTGGCCGAGCGGCTGGAGATCGAGGTGCGGCTCGACGCGGAGCTGGTACCGATCAACCCGTTCGATTTCTACGTCGAGCCGTGGGCGCTTCACTATCCCTTCAGCTACCCGCAGCCCATGGCGCGGGAGCTCACGGCGTACCTCGCGTGTGAGGCGGTTGCGCCGCCTGTGGCCAGCTTCGTGTCCGAACTGCGCCAGGCGCTCGCCGGACGCGAGACGGTGGATGCGCTGGCGGCCGCGAATCGCATGACCTACGAGCGCATCCGCTATCTCACCCGCGACGAGCAGGGCGTGCTCACGCCGGAGGAGACGCTGGAGCGAGGCTGCGGCTCCTGTCGCGACTCCGCGTGGCTGCTGGTGCAGGCGCTGCGCCACCTCGGCATCGCCGCGCGCTTCGCCTCGGGCTACCTCGTGCAGTTGAAGCGCGAGCCGTCGGCGCCGCACGATACGCTCGCCCTGCACGCCTGGTGCGAGGCGTACCTGCCGGGCGCCGGATGGATCGGCCTCGACGCGACGTCGGGCCTCGCGACCGCCGAGGGCCACATTCCCTTGGCGAGCGTGGCCCATCCCGACAACGCCGCGCCGGTCACCGGCTCCTTCATGGGCGCGGGGTCGTCGCTTTCCTTCCAGATGACGGTCGAGCGGCCCTGAACAACGCTGGCGCGTTTCCCCCGCACGGGGCTAAGCTTCCGGCTCGGCCCGGCTTACCCGCCGCCCCCGGCAAGTCCAAACCCACTGGAGACCGCATGAAACCCCAACTTGCGTCGTTGCTGGCCGCATCCGCCCTTTCCGTTGCCGCCCTGCCCGCCGCTGCCGTCACCTTCGGCTCGCCCGACGGCAACGCCCATCCCTTCGTCGGCACCCTGCTCTTCGAGCGCGCGGACGGCTTCTACTCGTGCAGCGGCACGATGATGAGCCCGACCGTGATGCTCACCGCCGGCCACTGCACCGAGGAAGGCGGCGTCGTGAACCTGAAGACCTGGGTGAGCTTCGCGGAGAACATCAGCGTGAACACCGGCTGCAACGGCGACCGCACGTGCCTCGAGAATTACTTCGACAACGCGAAGAACGGCTGGATCAAGGGCACGCCGCATCCGCATCCGCTGTACAACGATTACGCGCAGTTCCCGCAGACCTATGACGCCGGCATCGTCGTGCTGGCCAAGGCCGTCAAGTTCAGCACCTATGGCGAGCTGCCTTCGCTCAACTTCCTCGAGACGATCCGCACCCCCGCCGAGAACCACTTCACCGTGGTCGGCTACGGCATGCAGGGCTACATCCCGGCATTCAACTCGGACATCTGGGCGCGCTACGCGGGCACGACCCAGCTCGTCGAGCTGCGCAGCACCTGGGACGGCGGGCAGTCGGCCAAGTACACGAACAATCCCGGCATCGGTGGCGGCACCTGCTACGGCGACTCGGGCGGCCCGATCTTCTACTCCAACACCAACATCGTCGTGTCCGTGGTGTCGTGGGGCCAGACGCCCTGCATCGGCGTGGACTACAACTTCCGCACCGACATCAAGACGTCGCAGGATTTCATCGACTCCTACCTCCCGTAGCAGCTGCCGCGTTCACTCCAGTAGCGGCAGGCGGCTTCCTGTCCCGTGACCTCCGGCGCGCCGGCGCCGGAGGCGGGCAGCACGATGTGGAGCGCACCGCGCTCGTCGGTGCGCTCGAGCCCCACGTGATGGGCGACATAGCGCGCGACCACGCCCGCATTGGGGTGATGGAAGCGGTTCATGTATCCCACCGACAGCACGCCCACGCCCGGTGACACCGCCTCGATGAAGCGCGCGGTGGAAGACGTCTTCGAGCCGTGGTGGGGAATCACGAGCACATCGGACCGGAGCGGCTCGCCGCGGCCGATCATCTCCAGCTCCGCGCGCGCCTCGGCGTCCCCGGTGATGAGCGCGCTCGAGGCCGCGGTCGCGATGCGCAGGACGCAGCTGCGATCGTTCTCTTTCCGGCGCGTGGTCTCGGAGTAGATCGTCGCGGCGGGGTGCGCCAGGCGGAAGTCCACGCCGTCCCAGCGCCATGCGTCTCCCGCGGCGCACGACCGGCGCGCCGAGCCCGAAGCCTGCAACGGGTTGTCCGCGGGAAGGGACGAGATGAACCATCGCGGCATGCGCCAGGCCGCGATCGAGCGGGCGCCGCCGGAATGATCGTCGTCCGCGTGGGATACCAGCAGCACGTCGATCGCGCGCACGCCCTCGCCGCGCAGGAACGGCACCACGATGCGGCTGCCGCTATCCGAATCCTCGCTCCAGCGCGGCCCGGTGTCGAACACCATCGCATGCGTCGCCGTGCGCACCGCGACCGCGAGGCCGTTGCCCACCTCGAGCACGTCGATCCACGCGGCGCCGGGCGGCGGGCGGGGCGGCACGACGGCGAAGAGCGGCGCGATCCACACGGCGCCCAGGCCGCGCAGCGGCACGCCGCGCGGTGCCAGGAGCCACGCGGCGCCGGCGACGGCGAGCACGACGGTCCATGCCGCGGGCTCGTGGGTCTCCAGCGTGGCGCCCTCCCAGGCCGCGAGCCGCTCGAGCGCCCACATCACGCCCAGCATCACCGCATGCGCCGCGTGCAGCAGGAAAGCCAGGTCGAGGAAGGCGCCGGCGAGCGTGAGCGGCACGACCACCAGGCTCACCAGCGGAATCGCGAAGGCGTTGGCGAGCGGCGAGACGAGCGAGAACTGCTGGAAGAGCGCGAGGAGCATCGGCAGCATGAGAACCGTCACGGCGAGCTGCTCGCCGATCGCAGATCGCACAGGGCCCGGGCGCCCCGTGCGCAGCGACAGCGCGTAGAAGATCGAGGCCACCGCGCCGAACGAAAGCCAGAAGCCGGGTGCCAGCACCGCCCACGGATCGATGATGCACACGACGACGGCCGCGAGCGCGAGCACCCGCGACGGCGAGCCATGGCGCTCGGCGAGAATGCACGCGGCGACGGTGGCGAGCATGAAGAACGTGCGCTGCGCGGGCACGGCGTACCCGGTGAGGAGCGAATACGCCAGCGCCGCCAGGACGCCCGCGACGACGGCGGCCTTGCGCGCGGGCCATGCCAACGGCAACGCGGGCACGCGCACCCACATCCATCGCGCGATCGCCGCGGCGAGCGCGCCCAGCATCGTGATGTGCAGGCCGGAGATGCTCATGAGGTGGCCGACGCCGGTCCGCCAGAACACCTGCCAGTCCTCCGCGCCGATCGCATCCTGGTCGCCGATGGCGAGCGCCATCAGCACGCCGCCGAGGCGATCGCCCTCGAGGGCCGCCTGCATGCGATCGCGGATCGCCTGGCGCGCACGGTGCAGGCTCTGCGGCCAGCCGTCGACGCGCTCATCCACGAGGGCCAGGGGCGACTGGGCGCGCACGTAGCCGGTCGCACGGATGCCGCGCTCGAGCGACCAGGCCTCGAAGTCGAAGCCATGGGGGTTCGCGAGGCCGCGCGGACGCTTGAGCCGCAGGGTGAAGCGCCAACGCTCGCCCGCGCGGATCGCCGGAACGGTGCCCTCTTCACCCCGCGTCTCGTACCACGCGATCGAGATCTCCCGCGGCACGGGCCCGGAAGACGCCTCGACGCGAAAGGAAAAGCGGGTGAATCCCTGCGCTTCCTGCGGCAGGTCGTCCACGACACCCGTCACGCGTACATCGCGGCCTTCCCACGCGCGCGGAAGGGCATCGTCCAGGCGCAGCTCCGCGCGCCAGGCCGCATGGGCGAATCCCGCGGCGACGGCGAAGGCGGCCAGGGCCACCCAGCGCTGTGGCGAGTCACGGGCCCGTGCACACGCGAGCACGCCCACGAGGGCGGCGACGAGTGCCAGCCAGGCGAAGGGAGGAAGCGCGGCACGCTGCTGCGTGAGCCAGGTGCCGCACAGGAAGGCCAGCGCGAAGAGGCGCATCGCCCCTTAACGCGCCGGCGGGCGCGCGGCGCACCGCGCGCGGAAAGTGCTACTTGCGCCCGGGCTGGTCGGGGGTTTTCTTCGCCGGCGCCCGGGATGCGGCGGACCGCTCGCCGTCCTTGAGCCCCTCTTCCGTAGGCGGGGTCGGGCGGCCCTCGTCGTTCATCTTGTTCACCGCGAGCGTGCTGCCGGGCTGCATCTGCGCGGGCGGATCGCTGGCGGGAAACGTGTCGTCCACGGCCTCGTCCATGAGCCATTCCTCGTGCTCGGGCGTGCCGGGGGGCGGTTCCGGACGGCGCGGTCTCTTGGGCAGGGTCGGGTGCGGATAGTCGGCCATGGCTTTCTCCTTCGTCGCGTTGTGCCTCCGCTTGCGACCCCGGATGGCGCACGGGGTTCGGCGTATATCATTCGGCGCATGCCCCGTTCCGCACCGCGCACGCCCGACTACTGGCCCGAGGCGAAGGCCTGGCTGTCGCGCCGGGATCCGGTCCTGCGCCGCCTGGCGAAGGCCTATCCCGACGCGGTCCTCGGCGGCCGCGGCGACGCCTTCCAGACGCTCGCGCGCTCCATCGTGGGCCAGCAGATCTCGGTGAAGGCGGCGCAATCGGTGTGGGCACGCTTCGAGGCGTGCGCGGGCCAGGTCGATGCCGCCACCATCGTGGCGCTGCCGGATGCCTCCATCCGCGCTTGTGGCTTCTCGTCCATGAAGGTGTCGTACGTGAAGGACCTGGCGTCGCGCTTCCATTCCGGCGAGATCAAGCCGCGCCGCTGGAGCCGCATGGACGACGAGGCCATCATCGAGGAGCTGGCCGAGGTGCGCGGCATCGGCCGCTGGAGCGTCGAGATGTTCCTGATCTTCCACCTGATGCGCCCGAACGTGCTCCCGGTGGACGACCTGGGACTCCGGCGCGCGATGGAACGTGCCTACAACGAGGGCGACGCGCTCACGAAGGACGAGATGCGCGAGCTGGGCGCGAAGTGGGCGCCCTACTCGTCGGCGGCGACGTGGTACCTGTGGCGCTCGCTCGACCCCGTCAGCTTCTAGGAGGCGTCCATGCTCGATACCGAGGGCAACCGCGTGGCGCTGCACTCGCGGAACCGAGCGCGCCGCCGCCGCACCTAAGGGGCATGCCCGCGCAAGCATCCCTCTTCGACGAGCCGAGCGCGCTGCCCAACGGCCTCGTGTTCCAGCCGGATTTCATCGACGCGGCCGAGGAAAGGCGCGTGCTCGAAGGCATCGGCACGACGGTCCTGCGCGAGGCGCAGTACAAGCAGTACACCGCCCGGCGCCGCGTCGCGAGCTTCGGCGCCGGCTTCGACTACGACGCGAACGAGCTCACGCCCGCCGCGGAGATGGCCCCGTTCCTCCTTCCGCTGCGCGAGCGCATCGCGCAGTGGGCTGGCGTCGACGCGGAGGCCTTCGGCTACGCGCTCATCGCCGAATACCGGCCGGGCACGCCGCTCGGCTGGCATCGCGACGTGCCGCAGTTCGAGACGGTGGCGGGCGTCTCGGTGGGCGGCGCCGCGCGCATGCGCTTCCGTCCCTATCCGCCCACGCCGCGCACGCCGGTCTTCACGCTCGAGCTGCCCCCGCGCTCCGCCTACATCCTGCGCGACGACGTGCGCTGGAAATGGCAGCACAGCATCGTCGCCACGCGCGAGCTGCGCTACTCGATCACATTCCGCACGCGGCGCGGCGCATGAACGATATCCGCGCCCTTCTGTTCGACCTGGGCGGCGTCATCATCGACATCGACTGGGATCGCGCGTTTTCCCATTGGGCGGCCCATGCGGACGCCGATGCGAAGGCGCTGCGCTCGCGCTTCGCGCTCGATGCGCATTACGAGCGCCACGAGCGCGGCGAGATCGGGGCCGCGGAGTACTACGAGTCGCTCCGTTCCTCGCTCGGCATCGACGTGCCGCACGAGGTGTTCGACGCCGGATGGAAGTCGATCTTCCCGGGCGCGGTGGTGCCGACGGTCGCACTCCTGCGCGAGCTGCGCGGCCGCATCCCGCTCTATCTCTTCTCGAACACCAACCTCGCGCACCAGGAGGCCTGGTCGCACCAGTTCGCCGATGCGCTCGCGCCTTTCGATCGCCTGTTCACGTCGTGCGGGATCGGCGCGCGCAAGCCCGAGCGCGCGGCCTTCGAGCACGTCGCGCGCGAGATCGGATTGCCGCTCGAGGCGATCCTCTTCTTCGACGATATCGAGGAGAACGTCCGCGGCGCACGCGCGGCCGGCATGCAGGCCGTGCTCGTGCGCGGCCCCGACGATGTGCGGCGCGCCGTGCAGCCGTGGCTCCCCGCGCCCGCACGGCCGGGCGGTGCCGTCTGACAAGCCGCAGCGCCGCCCAATGACAAGGCCGGTCGGCGAATTGCGAAATTTGATCTTCCCCGACTAGGCCTGACGTCATGCGGCGACGCAGGCGCGTCTTGTACGCCTGCCACAGTGGTCACCATGCCGCGCAAGTTCGCCATGGCCGCCACGGCCTACCACCGCCAGGAGCTGCGCATCGCCCTCGACCGCGCGGACCAGCGCCGCGCGATGCCCCCCATCGGACCGCACGTGAGGAGCATCCTCGATGTCGGCTGCGGCGCCGGCCAGACGCTCATCGCGAGCCGCCTGCATCCCGACGTGCTCGCCGTCGGAATGGATCCGGACGTGGAAGCGCTGCGCCTGGGCCGCACGCTCGATCCCCGATTGCGCCTCGTGTGCGCGATCGGCGAGCGGCTTCCGTTCCGCAGCAACACCTTCGACCTCGTGATCTCGCGCGTGGCGCTGCCGTACATGAAGATCCGCCATGCGCTCCGCGAGATGGCGCGCGTGCTCCGGCCCGGCGGGCGCATCTGGTTCCTCCTGCATCGGTTCCAGCAGGTCGGGCGCGAGCTCCTGCAGCACCTGCGGAGCCTCAAGTTCAAGCCCGTGCTGCATCGCGTGTACGTGATGGGCAACGGCCTGCTCATGAACGCCTTCGGCATCGAGGTGCCGTCGCCCGCGAACGGACGCTACGAGTCGTTCCAGACGGCGTATGCGATGCGGCGCGAGCTCCGGCGCCTGGGCTTCCGCGACCTCGCGATCGACTCGCACGGCGAGTTCGCGATGAGCGCCGTGAAGGCGGCACGATGATGAAGGCGCTGCGCGCCCTCGCCGTCGCCATGCTGCTCGTTCCCGGCGCGGGATCGGCCACGGTGCTCTACAAGTCGATCGGCCCCAACGGCGTGGTCGAGTTCTCCGACGTCCCGCCTGCCGGGCGCAGCGTGCTGGTGGAGCAGCGCTCCGTGCCCTCGCCCACCGAAGCGCTGGCGGCGAGCGTTGCGGATTCCGCATCCACGACGGGCCTGCCCTACGTGATCGAGGACGCCGGCGGGGCCATCGCGCGCGCGAACGCGCAGGTCGACCTCGCCGAGCACGCGCTCGCCGAAGCGCTGCGCGCCCTGGGCTCGCCGCTGCAGGACATGCGCCTGAGGGCGCGCGCTGCGCTCGAGGGCAATGCGGCGCGGATCGAGTTCTTCCGCCGCAACGCGCAGGCCGCGAGGCAGAACCTCATCGACGTGCTGCGCGCCCACGCCGCCGCCTCGAACATCGCCTCATCGGCCCCTGCCCCGGTGGCCGCCGTCACCGCCCCCGTCGCGCCGCTCGCCAGCCGCTGAACGCGGCCGCCGCTTCAGGCGCCCTCGATCCGCCCGTCGTCGATCCGCAGCCGCCGCTGCATGCGCGCGGCAAGCTGGGGATCGTGCGTGACCATCACGAACGCGGCGTCATGGCGCCGGTTGAGCTCGAGGATGAGGTCGAAGACGCGCCCGGCGTTCTCGCGGTCCAGGTTGCCCGTGGGCTCGTCGGCCAGCACGCACGCGGGCTCGGTCACGAGGGCCCGTGCGACCGCCACGCGCTGGCGCTCGCCGCCGGAGAGCTCGCCGGGGCGATGGGTCACGCGATGCTCGAGGCCCACTTCCTTCAGCATCGCGGCCGCCCGCCGATGCGCCTCCTGCGGATCCATGCGGCGGATCACGAGCGGCATCGCGACGTTCTCGAGCGCGGAGAACTCCGGCAGCAGGTGGTGGAACTGGTAGACGAAGCCGAGCGAGGCGTTGCGTTGCCGGCCGAGCTCGGCCGCATCGAGCGCGAAGAGGTCGCGCCCGAGGAGGTTCACGGTGCCGGCCGTGGGCCGGTCGAGCCCGCCCAGCAGGTGCAGCAGCGTGCTCTTGCCCGATCCCGACGCTCCCACGATCGCGACCGATTCGCCGCGGCGGATGTCGAGGTCCACGCCCTTCAGCACCGTGACGGCGAGCGGGCCCGTGCCATAGGTCTTCTCGAGGCCGCGACATGAGAGCACCATCCCGCCGGTTTCGCTGTCGCTTGCGGAAGGCGCGTCACTCATATCGCAGCGCCTCGGCGGGATTGACGCGCGAGGCGCGCCAGCTCGGGTAGATCGTCGCGACGAACGCGAGCACCAGCGACACGATGGCGACGGACACCACGTCGTGCCAGTGCAGGTCCGAGGGCAGCTCGCTGATGTAGTAGACCTCGCTCGACAGGATCTGGAAGTGGAACGTGTGCTCGATCAAGGGCACGAGGGTCGCGATGTTGAGCGCGAGGAGCACGCCCGTGATGACGCCGATCAACGTGCCGACCACCCCGATCACCGCGCCCTGCACCACGAAGACCTGCATGATGCTCGCGGGCGAGGCTCCGAGCGTCCTCAGGATGGCGATGTCCGGGTGCTTGTCCGTCACCACCATCACGAGCGTGGAGACGAGGTTGAACGCCGCCACCGCGATGATGAGCGTGAGGATGATGAACATCATCCGTTTCTCGATCGAGATCGCGCGGAAGTAGTTCACGTTCTGCTGCGTCCAGTCGGTGAGGTACATGCCGCGCGGCACCGAGGCCGCCAGCTCGCGCGCCACCTGCGGCGCGCGGTCCACGTCGCGCACCTTGATGCGCAGCCCGCTCACGTCCTCGCCCATGCGGTAGAGCACCTGCGCGTCGTGCATGTTGATGAGCGCGAGGGCGGAGTCGTACTCGTTGTGGTCCATCGAGAAGACGCCGCCCACGGTGAACTGCTTCAGGCGCGGCATGAGCCCCGCGGGCGTCACCTGTCCCTGCGGGGAGATGAGCGTCACGCGATCTCCCACGGCGAGATGCAGGCCGCGCGCGATGCCGATGCCGATCACGATGTTGAACTCGCCGGATTTAAGCGAATCGAGGCTGCCCATGCGCATGTGCTGGGCGAAATCGGCGACCCGGTTCTCGAGCGCGGGCTCCACGCCGCGCACGAAGACGCCGCGCACCGTGGTGCCGGTCGAAAGCAATCCCTGCCCTTGCACGAAGGGCGCCACGGCGGTGACTTCGGGATGCCTGGCCAGCGTCTCGGCGAGCGACGGCCACGACGCCACGCCGCCCTCCTCGGAGAAGACCTGGATGTGCGCCGCGGCGCCGAGGATGCGCGCGCGGATCTCCTTCTCGAACCCGTTCATCACGGACATCACCGTGATCAGCGCGCAGATGCCCAGCGCGATGCCCACCATCGAGATGGTCGAGATGAAGGAGATGAAGTGGGTGCGGCGCTTGGCGCGCGTATAGCGCAGGCCGACGAAGAGCTCGAAGGGAAGCAAGGCGCGAAAAAAATCGGGGTCAGAGGTGAATTATCAGTGGCCGGAACGGTCCGCGGCCATCGATAATGGGGCACAAGGCGGATTGTCGCATGCCGATAATCCACCTCTGGCCCCGATTTACGGTTTTCATGGCTCTCGACGTCCTCGTTCCCGACCTGCTGGTTCCCGCCGATGCCCCCGCCGCCCTGCGCGAGGTGCGCCTGCCGCACCTCGAGCGCTGGCTCGTGCGCTCGGAGCTCGAGCGCAGGAGCGCCCACACCGCGACCGAAGCGCTGGCCGCCGCCTACGGCATCGAGCCGCCCGTGCCGCTCGCCGCGGTGAGCATCGCCGGCGAGGATCCCGGCGATGCGGCGCCCGGCGGATGGCTGCGTGCGGATCCGGTCCACCTTCGCGTCGATCGGGACAGCGTCACGTTGCACGATCCCGCCGTGCTGGGCGTGCGGCTCGACGAAGCGCGGATCCTGGCCTCGGACCTGCAGGCGCTGTTCACTCCCGACTTCGTGCTGCACGTGGCCGCGCCGGACCGTTGGTACATCCACGCCTCCCGCGCCGACCTGCCCGCCACCACGCCGCTGCCGCAGGCGGTGGGCCGCAACGTGTTCGGGCTCCTGCCGCGCTCGCAGGGCCGCATGCGCTGGGCCGCGGTGCTCACCGAGGCGCAGATGGTGCTCTCGGGCCACCCGGTGAACGCCGCGCGCGAGGCGGCCGGTGAGCCGCCGATCAACAGCCTCTGGTTCTGGGGCGACGGCGAGACGCCCGCGAGCGTGCCCCGGCCCTACGCCGATGTGCATGGCGAGGACGTGTTCGCCCGGGGGCTCGCGCGGCTCTCGGGCGCGCGCATCCACCGGTTGCCGGAAAGGCTGGGCTCGCTCGACGTGCCTGCGAGCGGGGAGTCGGCGTTGCTCGTGCTTTCCACGCTCTCGGCGCCGCTCAAGCGCAACGAGCCCGAAGCGTGGCTCGCCGCCGCGCGCGAGCTCGACGAGCGCTGGTTCGCGCAGCTCGCGGAGACCATCGAGCGCTTCGACCGCGTGCGCCTGGTCTTGCCGTCGGAAAAGGGCACGCGCATCGCGACGCTCACCCCGCGCTCGAAGCTTCGCTGGTATCGTCGTGCGAAGCCGCTCGCCCACCATGCCTGAGATCGTTTCCCGACCCGTCGACGAAGCCGCCTGCGCGCGCTTGATCGCCGGTGGCTGCGCGCCGCGTCTCGCGCGCATCTACGCGGCGCGCGGCCTCGCGGCTCCCGCGGAGCTCGCCACGACGCTGCAGTCCCTGGCGGCACCGGAGCGCCTGCGGCATGTCGATGACGCCGCCCGCCTCCTCGCCGATGCGATCGCGCGCGGCGAGCGCATGCTCATCGTGGCCGATTACGACGCGGACGGCGCCACCGCTTGCGCGGTCGGCGTGAAGTCCCTGCGCGCGATGGGCGCGAGCGTCGATTTCCTCGTGCCGAACCGCTTCGAGCACGGCTACGGCCTCACGCCGGAGATCGCGCGCGAGGCGGCGAAGCGCTCGCCGAGCCTGCTGATCACGGTGGACAACGGCATCGCCGCGGTGGAAGGCATCGCGGAGGCCAACCGCCTCGGCATGCGCGTGCTCGTGACGGACCACCACCTGCCCGGCTCGCAGCTTCCGGACGCGGCCTGCATCGTGAACCCGAACCAGGCCGAGTGCGGATTCCCGAGCAAGAGCCTGGCGGGCGTGGGGGTGATCTTCTACGTGATGCTGGCGCTCCGAGCCGAGCTGCGCGCGCGCGGGGCCTTCGGCGCTTCGACGGGAGCGAATCTCGCGGAGCTGCTCGACCTCGTGGCTCTCGGCACGGTGGCCGACGTGGTGCGGCTGGACGGCAACAACCGCATCCTGGTCGCACAAGGTCTCGCGCGCATCCGCGCCGGCCGGGCGTGTCCGGGCATCGCGGCGCTGCTCGAGCTGGCGGGCCGGCCGTGCCGTACTGCGAGCGCGCAGGACCTGGGATTCGCGGTGGGACCGCGCCTCAACGCGGCCGGCCGGCTGCAGGACATGTCGATCGGCATCGAGTGCCTCCTCGCCGTGGACGATGCGCACGCGCTGCGGCTCGCGACGCAGCTCGACCGCCTCAATCGCGAGCGGCGCGAGATCGAGGGCGAGATGCAGGCCTCGGCGCTGGCTTTGGTCGCGAGCGTCGAAGCGACAGATACCTATTCGCTCTCCCTGCATTCCTCGGACTGGCACGCGGGCGTCGTGGGGCTTCTCGCCTCGCGTCTCAAGGACCGCTTCCATCGCCCGGTCTTCGCCTTCGCGGCGGACGCAAGCGGCAAGCTCAAGGGGTCGGGGCGCTCGGTGCCGGGGCTGCACCTTCGGGACGCGCTCGATCTCGTGGCCAAGCGCACGCCGGGCTTGCTGGAGAGATTCGGTGGCCATGCCGCCGCGGCAGGTCTCACGCTCGGCCCCGAGGGGCTCGAAGCGTTCCGTGCCGCCTTCGAGCAGGTGGCCCGCGAGCAGCTCACGCCGGCCGACCTGCAACGCCGCATCGAGATCGACGGCGAGCTCGATGCGGCCGAGATGGAGTTCGACTTCGCGACGACGCTGCGCTCGCAGGTCTGGGGCCAGGGCTTCCCGGAACCGCGCTTCGCCGGCGCATTCCGCGTCGAGAGCCAGCGGGTCGTGGGCGAGAAGCACATGCGCGCCACCCTCTCCTTCGCCGGCCGCCGCTTCGCCGCCATCCGCTTCGGCTGCGCGGACCCGCTGCCCTCCACGCTGCGGGCGGTCTACAAGCTGGACGTCAACGAATACCAGGGCAGCTCGAGCCTGCAGCTCGTCATCGACCACGTGGAGTGAATTCGGGGACGCAGTCGGAATTCCGCAGCGACTGCTGCCTGGAGCAGCAGCGAAAGAATTCCGACTGCGTCCCCGAATTCACGGTCGCCTGTCGCTATAATTCCCGGTTTACCGCCGCGTACGCCACCGCCATGGAAGCCGACCGCCTCAACACCCTCCAGAACACCCTGCAGGACCTCGCTGCGCGCAGCGTGGAGCTCCGGAGGTATCTTTGACTACGACGCCAAGAAATCGCGTCTTCTCGAAGTCACGACCGCGCTAGAGGATCCCCGGGTCTGGGACGACCCGAAGAAGGCCCAGGATCTCGGCCGCGAGCGCTCGGAGCTCGAGGGCATCGTCGGCACGGTGGAGAAGATCGACGCCGGCCTGCGCGACTCGAGCGACCTCTTCTCGCTCGCGAAGAGCGAGGGCGACGACGACACGCTGCAGTCGGTCGAATCCGATGTCGGAAGCACGAAGAAGCTGGTCGAGGACCTCGAGTTCCGGCGCATGTTCGCCAACCCGATGGACCCGAACAGCTGCTTCATCGACATCAACGCGGGCCAGGGCGGCACCGAGGCGCAGGACTGGGCGTCGATGCTCCTGCGCATGTACCTCAAGTATTGCGACCGCAAGGGCTTCAAGACCGAGCTGCTCGACGAATCCGAAGGCGAAGTCGCGGGCCTGAAGAGCGCGTCCGTCAAGGTCACCGGACCGTACGCGTACGGCTACCTGCGCACCGAGACCGGCATCCATCGCCTCGTGCGCAAGTCGCCCTTCGACTCCAACGCGCGCCGCCACACGTCCTTCGCGAGCGTGTTCGTGTATCCCGAGGTCGACGAGACGATCGAGATCGAGATCAATCCCGCCGATCTGCGCATCGACACGTATCGGGCGTCCGGCGCCGGCGGCCAGCACGTGAACAAGACCGACTCGGCGGTTCGCATCACCCACCTGCCGACCAATATCGTCGTGTCTTCGCAGAACGACCGCTCGCAGCACCGCAACCGCGCCGAGGCGATGTCGATGCTGAAGGCGAAGCTCTACGAGCTGGAGCTGCGCAAGCAGACCGAGCAGAAGCAGAAGCTCGAGGACACCAAGACCGACATCGGCTGGGGCCACCAGATCCGCTCCTACGTGCTCGACCAGTCGCGCATCAAGGACCTCCGCACCAACGTCGAGGAAGGCAACACGCAGAAGGTCCTCGACGGCGACCTCGACGAATTCATCAGCGCAAGCCTGAAGCAGGGAGTCTGAAAAGAACATGGCCCAAGAAAAAGCCCCCGCCCCTCCACCCGAGGCGCCGCAGGACGAGAACCAGATCATCGCGGAGCGCCGCGCGAAGCTGGCACGCCTGCGCGAGCAGGGCCAGGCATTCCCGAACGACTTCCGGCGCGAGGACCTGGCCGCCGACCTGCATCGCCTGCACGGCGCGAAGTCGAAGGAGCAGCTCGAGGGCGAGAAGCCACGCGCCGTCCTGGCCGGCCGCATGCTGTTGAAGCGCGTGATGGGCAAGGCGTCCTTCGCCACGCTGCAGGACATGAGCGGGCAGATCCAGGTCTACATCAACAACGACGTCACCGGCGCCGACGCCCACGAAGCGTTCAAGCATTGGGACCTGGGCGACATCCTCGGCGTCGAGGGCACGGTGTTCAAGACGATGAAGGGCGAGCTCTCCGTGCACGCCTCGAAGATCCGCCTGTTGTCCAAGTCGCTGCGTCCCCTGCCCGAGAAGTTCCACGGCCTCACGGACATGGAGCAGCGCTATCGCCAGCGCTACGTGGACCTCATCGTGAATCCCGCGAGCCGGCGCGTCTTCGAGATCCGCTCGAAGCTGGTGCAGGCGATCCGCGAGTTCTTCGTGGCGCGCGGCTACCTCGAGGTCGAGACGCCGATGATGCACCCGATCCCCGGCGGCGCCGCGGCGCGTCCATTCAAGACCCACCACAACGCGCTCGACATGGAGCTCTTCCTGCGCATCGCGCCCGAGCTGTATCTCAAGAAGCTCGTGGTGGGCGGCGTCGAGCGCGTCTTCGAGATCAACCGCAACTTCCGCAACGAGGGCATCTCGACCCGGCACAACCCGGAGTTCACGATGCTCGAGTTCTACGAGGCCTACCAGGATTACCACTACCTCATGGACCTCACCGAGTCGCTGCTGCGCGAATGCGCGCGGAAGGTGCTCGGCAGCACGACGCTCGCCTACCAGGGCGTGACGATCGACCTCGCGCAGAAGTTCGACCGCCTCACCATGGCCGAGGCGATCGCGAAGTACAACCCGGAGTACGCGCTGGCGGACCTTTCGAAGCCCGGCTTCCTCAAGTCCGCCCTGGCGCGCTTCGACGTCGAGGTCTTCGCGACCGATGGCCTGGGCCTCCTGCAGCTCAAGCTCTTCGAGGCCACGACCGAGGAGAAGCTCGTGCAGCCGACGTTCATCGTGGCCCACCCGGTCGACGTCTCCCCTCTTGCGCGCGCCAACGATGCCAATCCCGAGGTGACGGACCGCTTCGAGCTCTTCATGACCGGGCGCGAATACGCGAATGGCTTCTCCGAGCTCAACGATCCCGAGGACCAGGCCGCGCGCTTCCAGTCGCAGGCCCGGGCCAAGGAAGCCGGCGACGAGGAGGCGATGTTCTACGACGCCGACTACATCCGCGCGCTGGAGTACGGCCTGCCACCGACCGCCGGCGAGGGCATCGGCATCGACCGGCTCGTGATGCTCTTCACCGACAGCCCCTCGATCCGCGACGTGATCCTGTTCCCGCAGCTGAAGAGGGAAGAGGCGTGACGCGAGCCAGGCCATCCTTGCGACCGGCGCGCCTTGGTCCCCGCCGCCGCTCCTGATCTCGAGCTCACCGTCGCCGTCACCTTGACGGCGGGCGCCCTCGCCGCCTCCGTCCTGCTGCTCGCCACCATCGCGGCGCTGCGCCTCGAGCGACGCTGGCGCCTTTGGCGCCTCGGACACCGTGAGCCCGCATGGCTCGAGGTGCTGCACCGAGCGGCCACGGAGCCCGCTGCCGCACGCCTCGCCCCGATCGGAGCGTTCGACCTGCCCGCCTTCCTCAGGCTCTGGAATCGCGTATACGGATCGGCCAGCGAGGAGGAGGCGCCGCGCCTCGCGCAGCTCTTGCGCGGCCACGGCCTGCATGATCGCGCGCTGCGCATGCTCGGGCGACGCACGCTCGGGCCGCGCCTCATCGCCATCACGACGCTGGGCCACCTGCGCGAAGAGCGCGCGTGGGCCGCGCTCGAGGACATCGCGCGGCAAGCGGGCCCGGTCGTCTCGTTCGCGGCGGCGCGTGCGTTGCTGCGGATCGATGCGCGCCGCGCGCTCGAGTCCCTGGGACCGGCGATCGCGCACCGCGAGGACTGGCCCCTGGCCCGGCTCGGCAGTGTCCTGCACGAGCTCGGGCCCACGGTGGTCACGCCCGCGCTGCTCACGCTCATGGCGTCGCGTCCACGCGAAGGCCTGGAGCGCATCGTGAAGCTCGCGCGCTTCGGCCAGCGCAGCCGCGTGGCGCCCGTCGTGCGCGGCTGGCTCTCCTCCTCGGAGGATCCGCTCGTGATCGTGGCCTCCCTCGATTACGTCGAGCAGGCGGAAGACCTGCCGTGGGTGCGCAGCGCGGCGCGCCACGACGACTGGCGCGTGCGCATGGCGGGGGCGCGCGCCCTGGGCCGGGCCGGCGATCGCGGTGAGCTCGAGCTCCTGCTCGACCTGCTGCGCGATCCCGTCTGGTGGGTGCGATACCACGCCGCGCAAGCGCTGGTGCGGCTGCAGGGCCTCACCGAAGAGGAGCTGGAGGCGCTGCGACACGGCGCGCGCGACGCGTACGCGGCCGACATGCTCGCCCAGGCCCTCGCCGAGAGGCCGCGCCGGTGAGCATCCTCGTCGCCTGCGTGGAGTGGTTCTTCCTGCTGTATTTCGTGCTGGCGAATCTCGGCCCGCTGGCGCTCAACCTGCTCGCGATGCCGGCGCTCATCCGCAGGACCGCCGTGCGCCCGCTCGAGGACCTGCCGCCCGTGCATTCGGGATTCGAGCCGCCGGTCTCGCTCCTCGTGGCGGCGCACGACGAGGAGGGCACCATCGCCGGCGCCGTGCGATCGCTGCTCGGGCTCGACTATCCGCAGTTCGAGGTGATCGTCGTGAACGACGGATCGGCCGACGGCACGCTCGCGGCGCTGCAGGAAGCGTTCGCGCTGGAGGCGTTTCCGGAAGCGCATTGGCGCCGCCTCGACGCGCAGCCCGTGCGCACCCTGTACCACTCCCGCTCCCACGCCAACCTGCGCGTGGTGGACAAGGAACACGGCGGCAAGGCCGATGCGCTCAATGCGGGCATCAACGCGTCGCGCTATCCGCTCTTCTGCGCGATGGACCCCTATGCGGTCCTGTCGCGCGACAGCCTGCGCCGGGTGGTCGAGCCGTTCCTCGACGATCCCGCGACCGTCGCGGCGGGCGGCACGGTGCGCATCGCCAACGGCTGCACGGTGAGCGACGGCCAGGTCGTGCGCGTGGCACTGCCCGCGCATCCCCTGGCCCTGCTGCAGATCGTCGAGGCCCTGCGCGCATCCGTGTTCGCAGGGCTCGGCTGGGCCACCATGAATGCCGTTCTCGTGATCTCCGGCGCATTCGGCGTGTTCCGGAAGGATCGCGTGGTCGAGGCGGGCGGGTATCGAACCGGCACGGCCGGCGCCGACATGGAGCTCGTCGCGCGCCTGCACCGCGTGCTGCGCGCGAAGGGTGAGCGCTACTCGGTGCATTTCGTGCCCGATCCCGTCTGCTGGATCGAGGCGCCCGAATCGCTCGCCGCGCTCAAGGCGCAGCGCATCGGCTGGCAGCGGGGACTGTGCGAGGCCCTCGAGCGCAACCGCGCGATCTTCAGGGGCGGCGGCACGGTGGGATGGCTCGCCTATCCGTACTTCGTCGTGTTCGAGTGCTATGGCCCGCTCATCGAGCTCGCCGCATACGCCTTCATGGCCGCCCTGTGGATCACGGGACAGATTTCGGGAACCCCCTTCGTCGCGTTCCTGGCGCTCGCGTTCTCGCTCGGATTCCTGCTCTCGGTGAGCACGCTGTTGCTGGAGGAGCTCTCGTTCCACCTGTATCCGCGCTTCTCCCAGGTCGGGGTGCTCGTGGCCACCGCCATCGCGGAAAACCTCGGCTACCGGCAAATGGTCGCGCTCTGGCGCGTGCTCGGCCTCGTGCAATGGCTGCGCGGCACGCGCGCGCCGGACCGGTGATAGGATCCTGCCACGACGAATCCTTCCGGGAGCCTCTCGTGCGCCACTCCATCCGCAATGCCTTCCTGGCCGCATCGTTACCGGTGCTGGCCCTGCTTGCATCCAACGCGCACGCCGCATGCAAGACCTGCGGCTCCGTGGTCGAGGTGAAGACGGTCGAGCAGAAGGGAGAAGCGTCGGGCGCGGGTGCCGTGATCGGAGGCATCGCGGGCGGCGTGCTCGGCCACCAGATCGGCAGCGGCCGCGGCAACACCGCGGCCACCGTGGCCGGCGCGGCGGGCGGCGCCTACGCGGGCCACCAGATCGAGAAGAACAAGAACGCGAAGACGACCTACAAGGTGGTCGTCAGGATGGAAGACGGCGCGTCGCGAACCTTCGACTACGCCAGTCCCACCGCTTTCCGGGCGGGCGACAAGGTGAAGATCGTCGACGGCAAGCTCGTCAGGCAGTAACCGGTTTCGTCAGGCGGCCTTCGCCTGGAGGTCGTGCTCGCCCGCGGACGTGACGGTCGCGCGCAGGATCGCGCCGGGCTTCGCGCCCTTCGCGCCGCGCACGGTGATCGTGCCGTCGATCTCGGGCGCATCGGCCTTGCCCCGGCCGATCGCGGTGGTGCCGTGCACCTCGTCCACGAGCACGTCGAGCGTCTTGCCGACCTTCGCCGCGAGCTTGCGCGCGCTGATCGCGGCCTGCACTTCCATGAAGCGCATGCGCCGCTCTTCCTTCAGCTCTTCCGGCACCGCGCCGGGCAGCTCGTTGGCCTTGGCACCGTCGACGGGCGAATAGGCGAAGCAGCCCACGCGGTCGAGCTCCGCCTCGCGCAGGAATTCGAGCAGCTCCTCGAACTCCGCATCCGTCTCGCCCGGAAAGCCCGCGATGAAGGTGGAGCGGATCGTGATGTCGGGGCAGGCCGCGCGCCACGCGCGGATGCGCTCGAGGTTCTTCTCGCTGGACGCCGGCCGCTTCATGAGCTTCAGGATGCGCGGGCTCGCGTGCTGGAACGGCACGTCGAGGTACGGCAGGATCCTGCCCTCGGCCATGAGCGGGATCACTTCGTCGACGTGCGGATACGGATAGACGTAATGCAGCCGCACCCACGTGCCCAGCTCGCCGAGCGCCTGGCAGAGCTCGGTCATGCGCGTCCTGAGCGGGCGTCCGCCCCAGAAGCCGGTGCGGTACTTCACGTCCACGCCGTAGGCGCTCGTGTCCTGCGAGATGACCAGCAGCTCCTTCACGCCGGCCCGCACCAGGTTCTCGGCTTCCTTCATCACGTCGCCCACGGGACGGCTCACGAGGTCGCCGCGCATCGAGGGAATGATGCAGAACGTGCAGCGGTGGTTGCAGCCCTCGGAAATCTTGAGGTACGCGTAGTGCCTCGGCGTGAGGCGGATGCCTTGCGCGGGCACGAGGTCGGTGAAGGGGTCGTGCGGCTTGGGCAGGTGCCGGTGCACGTGCTCCATCACCTCGGCGGTCGCGTGGGGCCCGGTCACGGCAAGCACGCTCGGATGCGCGGCCTGCACGACGCCTTCCTTGGCGCCGAGGCAGCCCGTGACGATGACCTTGCCGTTCTCGGCCAGCGCCTCGCCGATGGCGTCGAGCGACTCCTGCACCGCGGCGTCGATGAAGCCGCAGGTGTTCACGACGACGAGGTCGCTGCCTTCGTACGAGGGCGCGATGTCGTAGCCCTCGGCGCGCAGTTGCGTGAGGATGGATTCGGAATCGACGAGCGCCTTCGGACAGCCGAGCGAGACGAAGCCGACGCGCGGCGCGGGCGCGGGGCGCGCGCGGGGAGAAGAGTCTTTCATGGGCTTACTTGGAGCGTCCGCGCTTGCGGCTCGCCGTGCGCGGCTTGGGAGCGGCTTCCTCGGCGGGCGTGGGCTCGGGCGGCGCCTCGGGGCGCGCGGCTCCCGGGGCGCCGGCGCTGTAGGGAAATCCGGAGAAGAGCTTGAACGCCTGGCTGCGCAGCTCCTCCTGCATGTCGATCACGGCCTTCGCGCCCTTCTCGAGGTACCCGCCCATCACGTTGGGGATCTGCTGGCCGGGCATGAAGGGCATCTTCGGCAGCTCGTAGATCGTCTGCGCCTGGTCCTGGAAGCGCTTCTGCGCCTCGTGGAACGCGCTGATCGAGCGCTCGAGGTACGAGCCCATCAGGCCCTGCATCGAATGGCCGTAGTAGCGGATGATGTTCGCGAGCATGGGAGTGGAGAACATCGGCACGCCGCCGGACTCCTCCTCGAGGATGATCTGCAGCAGGATCGAGCGCGTGAGGTCCTCGCCGGTCTTCGCGTCCTGCACCTGGAATTCCTTGTACCCCAGGACCAGCTCCTTCACTTCCGCGAGCGTGATGTACGTCGACGTCTCCGTGTCGTACAGGCGGCGGTTGGGGTATTTCTTGATGATGCGGAGCGAGGCCATTCGGGCTTCCTTGTCGGTTGCTGCGCTACATCAATCCTGCATTATGCAAGGGTCGCGCCCGCGCGCAGGCAGAAGGCACAAGTCGTTCATTTTAAAACACTTTGACCCTTCGCTGCACTGCAATTGAAACGTCTTGGTGCATTGCACCAAAAAGTCCTTGACACGGGGGATATGGCCTTCCTAGAATGGAATTGTTGCGGCGCACCATCCGCGCATCGCCGACCCACCGAGGACCGAAATGGCCACCACCACCAACCCCATGTCCGAGATCACCAGCGCCACGGTCGAAGCCGCCGCGAAGTTCACCCGCATCTCGATGGACAGCGCCGAGCGCACGCTCGCCGTCCAGCTCGAGTATGCGCGTGGCGCGATCGCCCAGGCGACGCTCAACGCCAAGGCCGTGACCCAGGCGAAGGACCTCGCCGAGCTCACCCAGCTGCGCTCGCGCATCGCCGAGAACGCGCTCGAGAACCTGATGGGCTACTCGCGCAGCCTCTACGAAGTCGGCGCCGAAGCGCAGGCCGAGCTCTCGAAGCTCGCCGAAGAGCGCATGAGCACCTTCCAGCGCGCCGTGGCCGAGACGGTCGACCAGGCCGCGAAGAACGCGCCGGGCGGCGGCGACGTCGCGGCCGCCGCGCTCAAGAACACCCTGGCCGCCACCACCGCCGCATTCGACAGCTTCAGCAAGGCCGCCAAGCACGTGTCGAGCTTCACCGACGCCACGGTGCGCGCGGGCGGCAACAGCAAGGCGAAGAAATAAGCACCCTTCGCGAACGTTTTCAAGTCTCCTCCTCCTTTATCGCAAGATAAAGGTTCGAAACCCCAGGGTTAAACCTGGGGTTTTTTTTCGCCGGGGGTCTGACCACTGTCAGGATGCGAAACGCCGCTCGTTTCGCATCCTGACAGTGGTCAGACCCCTGACTGGGGCACAACGATGAAGAGAGTGGCGCTCGTGACGGGCGGCGTGGGTGGCATCGGCACGGCGATCTGCAGGAAGCTCGCCGCGGACGGCCACTTCGTCGTCGCCAACTATGCGATCCCGGGCAGCGAGGCGCGCTGGCAGAAGTCGATGGCGGCCGCGGGCCTCAACGGAACGCAATCCGCTCTCGCCTTCGGCGACGTGACCGACTTCGAGGCGATGGGCGACATGGTGAAGAAGATCAGGCACGACCACGGCCCCGTGGAGATCCTCATCAACTGCGCGGGCATCACGCGCGACTCGACCTTCCGCAAGATGACGCCCGAGCAGTGGCGCGCCGTGCTCTCGACCAATCTCGACAGCGTCTTCAACGTGACGCGCCACGTGATCGACGACATGCTCGAGCGCGGCTGGGGGCGGATCGTCAACATCTCGTCGGTCAACGCGGTGCGCGGCCAATTCGGCCAGACCAACTACGCGGCAGCCAAGGCCGGCATCCTCGGCTTCACCAAGTCGCTCGCGCAGGAGGTCGTGAAGAAAGGCGTGACCGTCAACGCCATCTCGCCCGGCTACGTGCAGACCGACATGGTGATGGCGATCCGCGAGGACGTGCGCCAGCAGATCCTCGCGCAGATCCCCGCCGGCCGCCTCGCGATGCCGGACGAAGTGGCCGACGCCGTCGCGTTCCTCGCGTCCGACAAGGCGGCATACATCACCGGAACCAACCTCTCGGTGAACGGCGGCCTGCACATGTACGCCTAGCTTGTCGCCGGGCGCGGGGCACAGGCAGGCTGCTAGACTTGCAGCCCCTCCGCCGCGGAAGCCGCCATGAAGCTTGCCCTCCCCGTCGCCGCATCGATGCTCGCGTTCGCCGCAGCCGCCGCCTGGGCCCAGGAGGCGCCAGCGAAGTTTCCCGCGAAGGATGTCCCCGAGACCTTCTTCGGCGTGACCGTGCACGATCCCTACCGGGCCCTCGAGGACGTGAAGGACCCGGCCGTCGCGCAGTGGATGAAGGCGCAGTCCGATCACGCGCGCGCGACCCTCGACGCGATCCCGGGCTATGGCGCGCTGCGCTCGCGCATCCAGGAGCTGGACGACGCGGTCGAAGCGCGCGTGGGCGAGGTGCGGCGCATGGCCGACGGGCGCATCTTCTTCACGCGGCGCGGGGCCAAGGAGAACACCTTCAAGCTGTTCGTGCGCGACGCGCGCGGAGGCGAGACGCTCCTGGTCGATCCCGACGACTGGCAGAAGCAGACCGGCAAGCCGCACGCCATCAACTATTTCGCGCCGTCGTACGACTCGCGCTACGTGGCCTTCGGCATCTCGCAGGCGGGTTCCGAGGCCGCGTCGATCTACGTGCTCGAGGTCGCGACAGGCAAGCGCATCGGCACGCCGATCGACCGCGCGCAGTATCCGTCGATCCACTGGAACCTGGACAACGCCTCCTTCTTCTACCGCCGCGAGCAGAAGCTCGATCCCGGCATGCCGTCGACCGAGAAGTACCAGAACTCGCGCGCGTGGCTTCACCGCGTGGGCGACGATCCGGCGCGCGACGTGCTGCTCCTGGGGCCCGGCGTCACGCCGCGCATCGAGGTGCCGCGCGCGGACTTCCCGGCGATCATCGTGGTGCCCGGCTCCCGTTACGCGCTCGCCGGAGTGTTCGCCGGCGTGCAGCGCGAGATCACGCTCTACAGCGCGCCGCTCGAATCCCTGGGCAAGCCGGACACGCCCTGGGTGAAGATCTGCGACAAGAGCGACAAGGTGACGGACGTCGCGGTGCACGGCGACGACATCTACCTCCTCACCTATCGCGACAGCCCGCGCTTCTCCATCGTGCGCACGGCGCTCGCCGCGCCTGACGTGGCGCACGCGCCGACGGTCGTGCCGGCATCGGAGCAGGTGCTCGCCGGCCTGGGCGGCGCGCGCGACGCGCTCTACATCGAGGCCCGCGACGGCGCGGTCAAGCGCCTGAAGCGCATGGACTGGAGCGGCAAGGGCGTGGCGGACATCCGCTTGCCCGTCGAGGGCGCGGCCGCGATCCTGAGCGCCTTGCCCACGGTGGACGGCGCGGTCATCGGGCTTGCCGCATGGACGCGCGCGCGCGAGATCTATGCGGTCGACGCGGCCGGCGCCGTGACCAACACGAAGCTGCAACCGCTCGGCAAGTTCGACGCGCCGACGGACCTCGTCGCGACCGAGGTGAAGGTGAAGAGCCACGACGGCGCGATGGTGCCGCTGTCGATCATCCACCGCAAGGGCGTGAAGCTCGACGGCACGAATCCCACGCTGCTGTACGGCTACGGCTCCTACGGCATCACCGAGGAGCCGTCGTTCATCCCGACGCGCCTCGCGTGGCTCGAGCGCGGCGGCGTCTTCGCCGTGGCCAACGTGCGCGGCACGTCCGTCTATGGCCAGGACTGGTACAAGGCCGGGTACAAGGACACCAAGCCGAACACCTGGAAGGACTTCATCGCCTGCGCCGAGTACCTCGTGGCGCAGAAGTACACGTCCCAGCAGCACCTGGGCATCGTGGGCGGCAGCGCGGGCGGGATCCTCGTCGGCCGCTCGATGACGGAGCGGCCGGACCTCTTCGCGGCCGTCGTCTCGCTCGTGGGAGCGCTCGACATGGTGCGCATGGAGACCACCGCCAACGGCATTCCCAACATTCCCGAGTTCGGCACGCGCGCGAACGAGGAAGGCTTCCGCGCGCTTTACGCGATGAGCAGCTATCACCATGTGAAGCCCGGCACCGCGTATCCCGCGCTGCTGCTGGTCCACGGCGTAAATGACCCCCGCGTCAACGTGTGGCAATCGCTCAAGATGGCGGCCGCGGTCCAGGCGGCGACGACCTCCGGCAAGCCGGTCCTGCTCGATCTCGACTACGAGAGCGGGCACGGCATCGGCGACACGAAGTCGCAGCGCCAGCGGCAGGCCGCGGACTACTACGCCTTCCTGCTCTGGCAAACCGGCGGGCGGCTGGCGCCGGGCAGCTGAAGGCCCTTTCGACCGGAGCCGCGGCACCACGTGGGCTCGCGATCCGGCCCCGTCGCGATGCTGATCGCGCTCAGGCCTGCGCGAGGTATTTCCCGAAGAGTGCCAACTGGTGCGTCCATCCACCCTCGTTCGCCCGGTAAGCCTCGTCACGGCGCTCGGCGGGTAGGCGGTCGAAGCCCGATTCGGTGATCGTGAGGCGCGTGCCGCCGCCGGCCTCCTCCAGCTCGAAGGCGACGAGCGTCATGGGCTCGGCCGAATAGTCCTTCGACGCGTCGATCGCGAAGGGATGCCAGCGAAAGGCGATGCGCCGCGGCGGCTCGATCCGCTCCACGGTCCAAGCGAAGCGCTTGCCGCGATGCGGCTCCTGCAGCTTCGCGACCTCGGGATCGACCGTCGTGGGCACGATGCGGCCGGTGAGCTCGCGGCCCTCGACGAAGGGCCCGTCGAACTCGACGCCGAACCAGCTGCCGAAGCGGCTGGATTCACTCACCGCGTCCCACACGCGCGCGAGTGGCGCGTGCAGGACCGCGGCCTTCTCGATGCGGTCGGGCATCACTGCATGTGCTGCCCGCCGTTGATCGCGATATTCGCCCCCGTGACGAACGCCGCCTCATCGGAAGCGAGATAAGCGCACAGCCCCGCGACTTCCTCGGGCTTGCCGAGCCGCCCCAGCGGGATCTGCGGCACGATCTTCGTGTCGAGCACGTCCTTCGGGATGGCGAGCACCATCTTGGTCCCGATATAGCCGGGCGAGATGGTGTTGACCGTGACACCCTTGCGCGCGACTTCGTAGGCCAGCGCCTTGGTGAAGCCATGCATGCCCGCCTTCGCCGCCGAGTAGTTGGTCTGGCCGAACGCGCCCTTCTGCCCGTTCACGCTCGAGACGTTGATGATGCGACCCCAGCCGCGCTCGACCATGCCGTCGACGACCGGCTTGGTGACGTTGAACACGCTGTCGAGGTTGGTGTGCATCACGGCGTCCCAGTCCACCTTCGTCATCTTCTTGAACGTCATGTCGCGCGTGATGCCGGCGTTGTTGATGAGCACGTCGATGGGCCCCACGTCCTTCGTCACCCGCACCACCATCTGCTGGCACGATTCGAAGTCCGAGACATCGCACGGATAGGCGTGGAATTGGAAGCCGCGACCCTCCATCTCCTGCAGCCAGTCCTTGTGCTTGGTGTTGCCCGGCGAGTACGTGACGATGACCGTGTAGCCCATGCCGGCCAGCTTGATGCAGATGGCCTCGCCCAGGCCGCCCATGCCGCCCGTGACCAGTGCGACTCGTTGCGTCATTTTTTGTCTCCTCCTTCTTCGCTTCGTATGGTTGCCGCTACGCACGCTCCTTCACGTAGCGCCCCGGCGCCGGCTCGATGGGCTTGTGCGCCGCGTCGCCCAGGCGCTTGCGCGCCGCGATTTTCTTGCCACCGTGCTTCGCGATCCACTTCGACCAGAGAGTCCACCAGCTTCCAGCATGCTCGGTGGCGCGCTCGAGCCATTGATCTGGATCAGGCCCCATCGGCGCGCCCGGAGTCCGGCCGTTCGAGCCGATCCAGTAGCTGCGGCGGTTGCGCGCCGCGGAGTTGATCGTGCCGGCGATGTGGCCCGAGGCCCCCAGGACGAATTCCGTGTCGCCGCCGAGGCAGAGCGCGCTCAGGTAGCCGCCCTTCCACGGCACGATGTGGTCCTCGCGCGCGGAAAAGACGAAGGCCGGCATCTCGAGCCGCTTGAGGCTCACCTTCTCGCCCAGCATCGTGAGCGCATTCGGTCTCGCGAGCTTGTTGTCCTGGTAGGTGTTGCGCAGGTAGTAGGCGTACATCGGCCCGGGCAGGTTCGTGGCGTCGGCGTTCCAGTAGAGCAGGTCGAAGGCCGGCGGTTGCTGCCCCTTCAGGTAGTTGTTCACCACGTAGTTCCAGACGAGGTCGTTGGCGCGCAGGCTGGAGAAGGCGCCCGCGAGCTCCCCGCCCGGCACCACGCCGCCATTGCAGAGCTGCGTCTCGCGCTGGCCCACGAAGTTCTCGTCGATGTAGACGCGGATATCGCCCACCTCGGTAAAGTCGAGGAGCGTCGTGAGCAGCGTGAGGCTCGCCACCGGATCCTGGCGGCGCGCCTCGAGCACCGCGAGCGCGGCGCCCACGAGCGTGCCGCCGATACAGAAGCCCAGCACGTTGATCGTCTTCTGCTTCGTGATCGCCTGCACCTGCTCGATCGCGGCGAGCACACCCATCTCGAGATAGTCGTCCCAGGTGAGCTTGTCGAGCGGCTCCTTCACGTTGCGCCACGACACCATGAAGACCGTGTGTCCCTCCGCCACCGCGAAGCGCACGAGGGAGTTGTCCGGCTGCAGGTCCATGATGTAGAACTTGTTGATGCACGGCGGCACCATCAGCAGCGGTCGCGTGTATACCTGGTCGGTGAGCGGCGCGTACTGGATGAGCTGGATCAGGTCGTTTTCCCAGACGACCGCGCCCTTGGAGACGGCGATGTTCACGCCGACCTCGAAGGCGGTCTCGTCGGTCATCGAGATGCGGCCGCGCTCGAGGTCCGCCATCAGGTTCTTGGCACCCTCCTGCAGCGTCTTGCCGCGGCTCTCGATGGCGGCCTTCAGCGCCTCCGGATTGGTCAGCAGGTAGTTGGACGGCGCGGCGGCGTCGAGATACTGGCGCATGAAGAAGCGCATGCGCTGCTTGGTGTCGCGGTCGAGCTCGGCCTCCTCCACCGCGTTCATCATGGTCTTCGCGGTGAGGAGGTAGGAATCGCGCAGGTAGCGGAAGACCGGCAGCTCGTTCCATTCCGCGGCGGCGAAGCGCTTGTCGCTGACCGGCTCGCGCGCGGCGCCGTCGCCATCGGGCTGCATCGTGTGCAGCCAGAGCTGCATCTGCTCCTGCATGTAGCGCGCCTGGAGCTCCGCGAGCGCCTCGGGCTTCGCGGACATGGACTGCAGCCACGCCCGGTACGCCTCGGCGAAACCGCTCATCACGGACCCGCCGGCGCCTCCGCCCTGCATCGTTTCGGCGAGCTTCTCGTGCGCCGCGTGCAGACGCGCCTCGAGGTCATCCTTCCGGGGGCGTGCGGTCTTGGCCATCGTCGGGGCGCGAGAGGGGAGACGCGAATTATGCTCTCACACTTCGAGGGACGCGTGGATGATCCAGATGATGCCGATACCGAGCGCGATGAAGAGGCCCTGTATCGCGGAGTCCGCGAGCGCCGTGCGCTTGTGCAAGCCGGGAATGAGGTCGGCCACCGCGATGTAGATCATGCTCGCCGCCGACACGGCGAGGATCTCCGGGATCCACGCCGACACGTGGCGCAGCGCGAAATAGGCGATCACCGCGCCCAGCACCGTCGCGACGCCGGTCATCGCGTTGAGCAGGAGCGCCTTGCGCTTGCCGAAGCCGGAGTGCAGCAGGATCAGGAAGTCGCCGATCTCCTGCGGGATCTCGTGCGCGATGATCGCGAGCGCCGTCACCACGCCGAGCCTCTGGTCCGCGAGGAAGGCGCTCGCGATGATCACGCCGTCGGTCACGTTGTGGAACGAATCGCCGGCGATGATCATGTAGCCGGTGCGGCCGTGGTCATGACCGCCGTGATCGTGACCCGGCTCGTCATGGTCGCCGTGGTGCGGCGGGATCTCGCCGTCCTGCACGTCCGGGTGATGGTGATGGCGCCAGATGAGCAGCTTCTCCAGCATGAAGAAGGCGAGGATGCCGCCCAGGATGAAGGCGGTGATGCGCGACGGGTTCTTCGTGCGCTCGAACACCTCCGGCAGGATGTCGAGGAACACCGCCCCCAGCAGCGCGCCCACCGCGAAGCTCACCAGCGTGGGGATCCAGGAGGCGCGCACGCGCAGCGCCACGCCCGCCGCGATCGCGAGGGAGAGGAGGCTGCCGCCCACACAGGCAACGAGGATGGACGCGAGCGCCGGCATGTCGGCCGTCATTCCATCCAGATGAAGGCGCCCATGCGCCCGCTCTGCGGGACGCGGCGATAGGAAAAGAAGCGCGCGGCCTCGTGAAAGGTGCAGTAGCCGCCGCCATGGATCGAGGCCACGCCCGCGGCCTCGAGGCGCCGGCGCGCGAGCGCATAGAGGTCCGCCATGAACTTGCCCGGCTTGCCCGGACGGAAGGCCGCATCCGCCCCCGCATCGGCCGCGACGAAGGCCTCGCGCACTTCCGGGCCGACCTCGAACGCATCGGGGCCGATCGCGGGCCCCATCCATGCGACCACGTGGCGCGCATCGACGCCCATCGCGGCGACGGTGCTCTCGAGCACGCCCGCCGAGAGGCCACGCCAGCCGGCGTGCGCGACCGCGACGCGGGTGCCCGCGGCGTCGCAGAAGAAGACCGGCATGCAGTCGGCGGTCAGCACGGCGCAGACGCGGTGCGCATCCGCGGTGACGCAGGCATCGGCCACGGGCGCGTGCGGCAGGCGGTACTCGCCGGTGCGCTCGGCATCGATGCGCGCGGCCGCCTCCGCCCGTACGACGTGCGCGCCGTGCACCTGGGAAAGCCACAGCGGCTCGGACGGCAGGAGGTCGCGCACGATCGCGCGATTGCGCGCGACGCGCTCGGGGTCGTCGCCGCTCCTGAGTCCCAGGTTGAGCGATGCGTATTCGCCCTGGCTCGCGCCGCCCGCGCGCGTGGTCACGAACGAGCGCACGCGGCGCGGCGCTGTCCAGTCGGGCACGATCCAGTCGGGATGCAGCTTCATGTACGGCGCAGTGCTTCGAGCAGCGCCTCGAGGTCCGCGGGCCACGGCGACTCGAACCGCGCCGTCTCACCGCTCGCCGGATGCACGAACGCGAGACGCCACGCATGCAGCGCCTGGCGGCCGATGAGCTTCGGGCCGCGGCCCGCATAGGCCGGATCGCCTTCCAGGGGATGCCCGATCGAGGCGAGGTGCACGCGGATCTGGTGGGTGCGCCCGGTCTCCAGGTCGCACTCGATGAAGGTGTGCCCGGCGAGCCGCTCGCGCACGCGGTAATGGGTGACCGCCGGCTTGCCCGACTCCACCACCGCCATCTTCGTGCGCTGCACCGGATGGCGGCCGATGGGCGCCTCCACCGTGCCGTCGCGGGCGATGCGCCCGCGGGCGATGGCGAGGTAGGTGCGCTTCACGGTTCGCGCCTGCAGCTGGCGCACGAGCGATTGCTGCGCGGCCTCCGTCTTCGCCACCACCAGCAGGCCGCTGGTGTCCTTGTCGAGCCGGTGCACGATGCCGGCGCGCGGCAGGCGTGAGTTGCCGGGGACGTGATGCAGCAGCGCATTGAGCAGCGTGCCTTCCCAGTTGCCGCTGCCCGGGTGGACCACCAGCCCCGCGGGCTTGTCGATCACGAGCACGTCGTCGTCCTCGTGGACGATGGGCAGGCCGATCGCCTCCGGGCGATGGGCGGCCTCTTCGGGACGCGGCACGAGGGCCACGTCGACGGCCTCGCCGCTCTTCAGCTTGAGGCGGGGCGCGGCCGGGGCGCCGTCGACCGTGACGTGGCCCTGGTCGATCAGCCGGGCGAGCCGCGTGCGGGATTCATCCGGCAGCAGCCTCGCGAGCGCCTGGTCGAGCCGCAGCCCGGCGAGCTCCACGGGAATCGTGAAGCGCAGCGCCCGGGTCGCCGGAACCTCCGGGTTATAATTCGCGCTTCGCGATGCAGGGTTCGCCATGAATCGAAGTGTAACGGCATTGGCCGCCATCCTCCTCTGCGCCGGGCTCGCCGGCTGCAGCATCTTCGGGACCACCGACGACAAGCGCAAGGACTGGAGCGCCGAGCAGTGGTACCAGGCCGCCAAGCAGGAGCTGGACAACAGCAACTGGGATGCGGCGGCGAAGCTCTACGAGCAGCTCGAGTCCAAGTATCCGTACGGCCGCTTCGCGCAGCAGGCCCAGCTCGAGGCCGCGTACGCCTACTACAAGCAGGGCGAGACGGCCCAGGCGATCGCGGCGGCGGACAAGTTCATGAAGCTGCACCCTAACGCGCCCACCGTCGACTACGCGATGTACCTCAAGGGACTCGCCAACTTCAAGGAAGACCTGGGCCCCATGGCCCGCCTGCCGATGTGGAAGCAGGACCTCGCCGATCGCGACCCGAAGGCGGCACGCGAGTCGTTCGAGGTGTTCAAGGAGCTGGTCGCGCGCTTCCCCAACAGCCGCTACGCCGACGATTCGCGCGAGCGCATGGCATACCTCATCGAGGCGCTCGCGCGCCACGAGCTCAAGACCGCCCAGTACTACCTGGCGCGCGGCGCGCCGCTCGCGGCCGCCAACCGGGCGCAGGAGCTGCTCACGCGCTTTCCCTCCTCGCCTTCGCGCAAGGAGGCCCTCGACGTGATGGTCGAGGCATACGACCGCATGGGCATGAAGAACCTGCGCGACGACACCAAGAAAGTGCTCGCGATGAACTACCCCGGGGACCCCCTTGTCAACGCGGGCAAGAACCGCACGCAGCCCTGGTGGAAGTTCTGGCAGTAGCAACCCTGGCTGCCAAGCAGGGGCCCCACACTTTGTGGGGATGCGCCGGACAGCCGGGTTGCACCGCGAGCAGAAACGGAATTCCGACTGCGACCCCGAATTACTTCGCCAGCTCCTTCAGTAGCAGGAGCTGCGCGCTCTTCGCCTTCCCGCGCGGCGCCTTGGCGCGCTTGTAGCTGCCGTCGGGCCCCATGTCCCACGCCTGCGTGTTGTCTTCCAGGTAGGGCTTGAGGCCTTCCTCCATGACGCGCTTCTGCAGCTTGGCGTCCAGCACCGGCACGCAGATCTCGATGCGGCGGAAGAAGTTGCGGTCCATCCAGTCGGCGCTCGAGAGGTAGACGCGCGGCTTGCCGCCGTTCCTGAAGTGGAAGATGCGCGAATGCTCGAGGAAGCGCCCGACCACCGAGCGCACGCGGATGTTCTCCGAGAGCTTCGGCACGCCGGGCCGTAGCGCGCACACGCCGCGCACGATGAGGTCCACCTTCACGCCCGCCTGCGACGCCTTGTAGAGCGCCTCGATCGTCTGCGGCTCGAGCAGCGCGTTCATCTTGGCGATGATGCGCGCCGGCTTCTTCGCCCGGGCCATGCGCGCCTCGGCCTCGATCGCTCCGATCACCTTCTGGTGCATGGTGAAGGGCGACTGCCATACGTGACGCAGCGTGCTCACCTTGCCCAGGCCCGTGAGCTGCTGGAACACCTCGTTCACGTCGTTGCCGATGTCGGGGTCGCAGGTGAGGAGGTCGAAGTCGGTGTAGAACCCGGCCGTGCGCACATGGTAGTTTCCCGTGCCCACGTGGATGTAGCGCCGCAGCTTGCCGGCCTCGCGCCGCACCACCATCACCATCTTGGCGTGGGTCTTGTGCCCCACGACGCCGTACACCACGTGGGCGCCGACCTCCTCGAGGCGCGCCGCCCAGTTGATGTTCGCCTCCTCGTCGAAGCGCGCCATGAGCTCCACCACGACGGTCACTTCCTTGCCCGCCTGGGCCGCGTCGATGAGCGCCTGCATGATCGCCGAGTCGGTGCCCGTCCGGTACACGGTCTGCTTGATGGCGACCACATCCGGATCCCTCGCCGCCTGGCGCACGAACTCCACCACCGGCAGGAACGACTGGAACGGGCGATGCAGCATCACGTCGCCCTTGCGCATGACCTCGAAGATGTCGCGGCCCTTGCCCAGCGTCTTCGGCAGTCCCGGCGTGAAATCGGGGAATTCCAGGTCCGGGCGATTCACCTGCTCCGGGATGTTGATGAGGCGCACGAGGTTCACCGGCCCGGCGACCGCGTAGAGGTCGTCGCCGTCGAGCCCGAACTGCGTGAGCAGGAAGCGCGTCATCGACTCGGACATGTTGTCCGCGACCTCGAGGCGCACCGCGTCGCCGAAGTGGCGTTGCGGCAATTCGCCCTGCAATGCCTTCTTCAGGTCCTTCACCTCCTCCTCTTCCACGAAAAGGTCGGAGTTGCGCGTGACGCGGAACTGGTAGCACCCGAGCACCGTGAGGCCGGCGAAGAGCTCGCCCACGTGCGCGTGCAGGATGGAGGTGAGGAAGATGAAGTCGTCCGGCCCCTGGGCCACGCCCGGGGGCAGGCGGATCACGCGCGGCAGCACGCGCGGCGCCTGCACGATGGCGGCGCGCGAATCGCGTCCGAATGCGTCGCGTCCCTCGAGCTCGACGGCGAAATTGAGGCTCTTGTTGAAGACGCGCGGGAACGGATGCGCCGGGTCGAGCCCGATCGGCGTGAGCACCGGCATCATCTCGCGGAAGAAATAATCGCGGATCCACTCCTGCTGCGAGGGATTCCATTCGCTGCGGCGAAGGAAGCGGATGTTCTCCTTCGCGAGCGCGGGCAGCACCTCGTCATTGAGGAGCTGGTACTGGCGCTCGACGATGCCCTGCGCGCGGGCGGCCACCTGGCGGAAGACCTGCAGCGGCGTCATGCCGTCGGGACCGCTCGCCGCGGCGCCGAGCTTGATCTGCTCCTTCAGGCCCGAGACGCGGATCTCGAAGAATTCGTCGAGGTTCGAGGAGACGATGCACACGAAGCGCAGCCGTTCCAGCACGGGAACCGAATGGTCCTCGGCCTGCGCGAGCACGCGCCGGTTGAACTCGAGCGCCTGCAGCTCGCGATTCAGGAACTGCTCGGCGCTATGGGCCACTCGCTTGGCTTCTGCTTTCGGCTTCTTGGCCACGAACTTTTAGCGAGCCTCCATGACGATTGCATGACAACGGTACCGGACGCGAAGTTGCACGGCTACAATGAAGTTGCACGGCTACAATGTCGAACTTCGCGCGCCACGGCTCGGCCGCCTGCAAATCTTCATGGAATATAACACCCTCGGCGCGGTCGACCTCGGCTCCAACAGCTTCCACCTCGAGATCGGGCGCGTCGTCGACGACCAGGTCTACCCGCTCGATTCGCTGAAGGAAACCGTGCGGCTCGCGGGCGGGCTCACGGCCGACAAGCAGCTGGACGACCTGGCACAGCAGCGCGCGCTCACGGCGCTCAAGCGCTTCTCGGAGCGCCTGCGCGGCATGCCGCCCGATGCCGTGCGCGTGGTGGGCACCAACGCGCTGCGGGTCGCCAAGAACGCCCTGCCCTTCCTGCGCCGCGCCGAGGACGTGCTCGGCTTCCCGATCGAGGTCATCCCGGGGCGCGAGGAGGCGCGGCTCATCTACCTGGGCGTCGTGCATTCCATCCCGTCGAGCCCCCACAACCGCCTGGTGATCGACATCGGCGGCGGATCGACCGAATTCATCATCGGCAACCGCCTGAAGCCCAAGCTCATGGACAGCCTCTACATGGGCTGTGTCAGCTTCAGCGGCCGCTACTTTCCCGACGGCCGCATCGACAAGAAGTCGCTCAAGCAGGCGGAGCTCGCCGCGCGCGAGCAGGTGCAGACGCTCGCGGCGCGTTTCGAGCGCGAGGGCTGGCGCGAGGTCGTGGGCTCGTCCGGCACCGCGCGCTCGATCGCCGAGATCCTGGAGAAGAACGGCAAGGCCGCGCGCGGCATCACGGCGGCCGGGCTCGCGTGGCTGCGCGAGCAGCTCCTCGCCGCCGGCGACTTCCGCAGGCTGGCGCTGGTCGGCCTGCGCGAGGATCGCGTGCCCGTCGTGACGGGCGGCGTCGCGATCATGTCCGGCATCTTCGACGAGCTCTCGATCCGCGAGATGACCGTCGCCGACGGCGCGCTGCGCCAGGGCGTGCTCTGGGACCTGCTCGGGCGGGTGCACCATCGCGACATCCGCGAGGTGACGATCGAGCAGTTCGCCAAGCGCTACCACGTGGACTCGATGCAGGCGCAGCGCGTGGGGGGCCTAGCCCTGGCACTCCTGCGCGGACTCGGCGACGCGGACGTTTCCGCGATGGCGCCCTTCCTCGAGTGGGCCGCGCGCCTGCACGAGATCGGCATCTCGATCTCCCAGGCCGCGTACCACAAGCACAGCGCCTACATTCTCGCCAACGCCGACATGCCGGGATTCTCGCGGCAGGAGCAGGCCTCGCTCGCGAACATCGTGCTCGCCCAGCGCGGCAAGCTCGCCAAGATGCGCCCGGCCTTCGACGCCGACCCGCGCATCGCGGCGCTCGCCGCTTGCCTGCGCATCGCGGTGATCGTCTATCGCAGCCGGCGGTCCCTCAAGCTGCCGGCAATGTCGCTCTCCAGGCAGGGCAAGGTCTTCCGGCTGGCGGTGTCCCCGGCGTGGCTGGTGGACCAGAGCCTCATCGCCCTCGCCCTCGAGGACGAGCGGCGCCAGTGGGAGTCAGTCGGACTGGCGTTCGATGTCGCGCCCGCGTGAGGCTGCGTCGCCCGCGGGGGAGGCCGGCCTGCGAGCCTCGCCCGCCTCGAGCAGCGCGATGCGCTGGTTCAGCCGCCGCATGTCGCGCCTCAGCTTCGTGAGGCCGATGTCGCCCAGCAGCGCCTTCAGCACCAGCACGATGATCGCCACGAGCAGCAGCAGCGTCGGCGGATAGGCCACGCCCAGCGCCTCGCCGATGTCGTCGATGAGGTAAGGCCAGACGCCCAGGCCGAGCGACGCCACGGCGATGACGATCCAGAAGAGACCCTGGCGGATGTAGATGTGGTCGCGCCGTACGAGGTACAGGATCCCGACCGCGAGGCCCATCGCCATGAGGAGGACGGTGATCTGGTAGCTCTTCATGCTCGTTTGGTGCGCGAGGGCTGGTTCCAGCGCGCGAGGCACAGCAGCGTGGTCTCCGCCATGTAGCGCCCCACCGTCCACCACGAGTGGAAGACGCGCGAGGCACCGCTCTTGCGGGGATTCATGGCGACGGCGATCTCGGCGATGCGCAGGTTGGCGCGGCGCAGCAGCAGGAGCACGCCGATGTCCTGGTAGTCTAGCAAAGTCGCTTCTTCCTGCGCGAGGAGCGCGCAGGCCCGCGCGCCGTAGTAGCGGAATCCCGAGGTGAGGTCGTCGAGGCTCAACCCCGTGAGGAAGCGGAAATAGGCCCACGCGACGTGGCGCATGCGGCTGCCCCGGCTGGGACACGCGGCGATCACCACGTCCGCGTCGCGCGCCGCCTCGATGAGCTGCGGCATGTAGCCCGGCTCGTGCTGGCCATCGGCGTCCATCGTCACCACCCCGGCATAGCCGTGGCGCACCGCGTAGCGGATGCCGGTCTGGATCGCCCCCCATGCGCCCTGCCACAGCGGCGCGCCCGTCACGGTCGCTCCGTGCAGCATCGCGACCGCAGCCGTGTCATCGGTGCTGCCGTCATCGACCACCAGCACGTGCACGCCGGGGAAGCGGCGCAGCTCGGAGATCACCTCGCCGATGCAATCCGCCTCGTTCAACGCCGGGATCACCACGAGCAGCCGTTTGTCCGCGCCGATGAGCGCTTCGGTTCCCTCGGCGGGCTCCGGCTCGGCGCTCCAGTCGAGCGGCTCCAGCGGCGCGTCGCGCGAGGCGAGGCGCGCGGCAACGCCATAGACGCGATCGAGCGCCGCGGCCACCGAGCGGATGTCGAAGTCGCGCTGGTAGCGCTCGAGCCCGAGCCGCCCCATGAGGGCGCGCTTGCGGGGCGAGCGCTCGAGCAGCTCGAGCGCCACGCGCCACGCCGCGGGGTCGTCGGGCGGCACGTGCAGCGCGTTCTGCCCGTCTCGCGCGACCCACGTCATGCCGCTGCCCGGGAGCGCGCTCACCACGAGCGGCTTGCCGTAGCGCATCGCCTCGAGCAGCACGAGCCCGAAGGCCTCGGTGCGCTCGCGCGACGGCAGGCAGAAGACCTCGCAGGTCGCCATGAGCTGCGTGAGCATCTCGTCGCCCACCTCTCCCAGCAGGCGCACGCTGGAAGCGGCATGGGCGTCGGCCACGATGCGCTTCAGCTTCGATCGCTCCTCGCCATCGCCCACGATCGTGAGCTGCATGTCGTCGTGGCTCGCCACCGCGCGCACCACCGTATCGAACCCCTTGTAGTACGCGAGGCGCCCGGCCATGAGCACGCGCAGCCCCTCGCCGGGC
The DNA here is from genome assembly GCA_035656735.1 of Usitatibacter sp. Lineage (GTDB taxonomy): Bacteria > Pseudomonadota > Gammaproteobacteria > Burkholderiales > Usitatibacteraceae > Usitatibacter. The sequence continues at coordinate 138,260 of DASRRY010000055.1, forward strand.
CAGAGGCGGCGCTCGTCCACGTCGCGCGCCTCCGGGAGGCGGCCATGCGCCACGCCGAGCGGGACAACGTGGCACTTCTCGCTCCACGGCTCGAGCGTGCGGCTCGCCTCGAGGTAATGGGGCGACGTGACGACGATGGCCTCCGCCGCCTCGAGCACGGCGCGCTCGAAGATCGCGTAATGCGGATAGCCCAGGCGAAGCGAGAGGCGGAAGCGCGAGGGCTCGACGTCCGAATGCCAGTGCACCACCCACGGCACGCGCCGCGCCGCGCGCACGAGCAGCGCCCAGAAGGCGCTCGTGTTCGGCATGTGGAGGTGGACCAGGTCGGGACGGAAGCGCCGCACGATGCGCCGCAGCAGGAAGGGAAAGCGCGGGCTCACGGGCGCGAAGAAGAGCGTGAACCACACGGCGCAGCGATGCAGCCAGGGCGGATCGCCCGCGGAGTCGTGGCGGCCGTCGTCGTGGACCAGGACCTCGACCTCGTGTCCCGCCGCGCGCTGGGCGTCGACGAGGTCCGCCAGGAAGCGCTCCATGCCGCCCGCGACGGGCGGATAGTATTTCCCGATGTGGAGGATGCGCATCGGCTAGGGCATCGCGCGGATGCGTGCCTGCCACTGCAGCAGGTTGGCGTTGCCGGGCGCGCTTTGCAGCGCCGCGTCGATGTCCGCGAGCGCCGGCGCCTTCTGCCCCAGCGCGTAGTTGGCCATCGCGCGCGCATAGAACGCGGGGCCACGCCGCTCCTCCGCGAGCAGGCCGTCGAGGATCTGCTTGGCGCGCGCGGGCTCGTTGCGCGAGATGAGCGTCATGGCGAGGAGATAGCGGCCTTCCTTGTGGGACGGGTCGCGCTTCACCAGATCCTCGAGCGCGGCCTGCGCCTCGTCCCGGCGCCCGAGCTGGAGCGCCAGGCGGCCATAAGCCGAGAGCACCGCTTCGCGCGCCGGCGACGGCGGGTTCATCGCGATCGCCTTGCGGAAATCCTCGAGGGCCTCCGGGGCGCGGCCGAGGGAGGCGAGCGCCACGCCGCGCTGGAACGGCAGGTTGAAAAGGTCGTAGCCCTCCTGCTGCGCGCGATCGAAGGCCGCGAGCGCCTCCTGCGGCTTGCCCTGGGCCACCAGGACCGAGCCCGCGTCGAAGGCGCCCATCCCCCGGTCGCCCAGCGCGGAGGACGCCTCGAAATCGTGCAACGCGGCGTCGAGGTCGCGGCGGTCGAGATACTCGTTGCCGCGGTTGAGGTACGGGAACCAGCGGCCGACGGCGCGCGCGTCGCGCGGCAGCTTCTCGATCGCGTCGGTCCACGCGGCCACCGGCGCCTCGAGCGAGAAGACGCGATCGATGGCCTGCCAGGTGAAGAGCGCGGCGAGGATCACGCCCGCGGCGAGCGTGGCGCGCGGCGGCGCATCGTGCGCGAGGCAATACACCACGCCCGGCACGCCGATCGCCCAGAGGTAGCTGCGGTAGAGCACGAACGGATCCTGCACCCATACCGTGAGGAACTCGGTCGCGAAGAGCAGCACCGGCAGCAGGACCGAGAGCCCCAGCAGCGCGCGCCAGTCGCGATAGCGCAACAGCAGCCAGGAGCCGCCCACGAGCAGCGCGAGGTACCCGAGGATGCCCAGGCACTGCGGGAACGTGAGCCACGTGACCGGGAACGGCGGCCGCTGGTCGATCGACATCCATCCCGCGTAGGGCAGGAACCAGCGCACGCCGTACTCGAAGAAGAGCCACGCCTGGTTGAGGATGCTGAGCGCATAGGCATGCCGCGCGGCATCGGGATCGAGCCGCGCGAGCTGGGCGAGGTAGACCCGCGAATACTCGTCGAACGGCTTGCCGATGATCTCGCCGTAGCGCAGCCAGAGCGCGGTGCCGGCGAGCGCCGCCAGCAGCACGCCCACGGCCCCGAGCAGCGCGAGGCGGCCCGCGCCGGGCCGCGCCACCATCACGTAGACCGGGATCGCCGCGAGCGGAGCGAAGATCGCGTACTCCTTCGAGACGACCGCGAGCGCGTAGCACGCCACCGCGAGCAGGAGCATCGGGACGCTGCGCATGGAGACACCGCGCGCGAAGGCCCAGAGCGCCAGCGCCACGAAGAGTGTCGCCATGAGGATCGAGCGCTGGATCAGGTAGGCCACGGCATAGACCGCGACCGGGTTCAGCGCGAAGAAGCCCACGGCGAGGCCCAGCGCGGCGCGCGGTGCGTCCGGATCGGGCGGCGTCTCGCCCGGCAGCACGCGCGAGGGCGCCACGTGGCGCAGCATCTCGCGGTAGAAGCCCCAGACCGAGGCCACCACGCCGCCGTGGATGAGGAGGTTCACGAAGCGCTGCTTCCACCAGCCGTCGCCCAGCAGCGCCTGCAGCCATACGAACGTGCCGTACGAGAGCATCCGCGGGCGCCATCCGGCGAGGGAGCCGTACTGGCCGAAGAGGTAGCCGTTGGCGAGGATCTCGTCGTCGAAGACCAGGCCGTTGCCGAGCGAGGGCAGGTAGATCGCCAGCAAGCCGGCCACGACGAGCGTGACCCAGAGGACCTGGATGCGGAGTGTCTTGGAGCCCATGGGGAACCCGGCGCTCCGGGATTAAGGGTCCGGGCCCGGCAGGCCCTTCGGAGGGGGGCCTCGAGTATGGGCGCTATTGTATCATTCGGAATCGCGAAAACGCCCTGCGGCCGGGGCGCGGCGGCGCGACTCCCGGCCGCCCGAAACCATCCATGCACCTGATTCCCACCATCCTCTGCGGCGGTGCCGGCTCCCGCCTCTGGCCGGTCTCGCGCGAGCTCCATCCGAAGCCGTTCATCCGCCTCGCCGACGGCCGCAGCCTGCTGCAGAAGGCGTTCCTGCGCGGCGCCACGCTGCCCGCCACGCGCGAGGTGCTCACGGTCACGAACCGCGAGCTCTACTTCAAGACCGCCGACGAGTTCCGCGAGGTCAACGACGCGCAGCTGCCGACGTCCTTCGTGCTCGAGCCCTTCGGCCGGGGCACGGCGGCGGCGGTCGCGACGGCTGCGCTTCACGCACGCGAGCGCCACGGCGGCGATGCGATCCTCCTGGTCCTTCCGGCCGATCACCTGATCGCGGACAGCGCCGCCTTCGAAACCGCGGTGCGCCAGGCGATGACGCTCGCGGCCGCGGGCCGCCTCGTCACCTTCGGCATCCGGCCCGAGACGCCGGAGACCGGATACGGCTACATCGAGGCCGACGGCACGACGGTGCGCCGCTTCGTGGAGAAGCCTTCGCTCGAGGTCGCGCGCGGCTACGTCGAGTCGGGCCGTTATCTCTGGAACTCGGGGATGTTCTGCTTCCGCGCGGACACGGTGCTGGCGGAGATGCGCGAGCATTGCGGCGACATCGTGCGCGCGAGCCAGGCGTGCCTCGAGGTCTCGCGCCGCATCGGCGGGGATGCCCTGCAGCAGGTGGAGCTCGATGCCTCGACCTTCGCCTCGGTGCCGGACAACTCGATCGACTACGCGCTCATGGAGAAGTCGCGCGTGGTGTCGGTGGTTCCCTGCGCCATCGGCTGGAGCGACATCGGCTCGTGGAGCGCCATCGGCGACCTGGTCGCCGCCGACGGCAACGCCAACCGCGTCGAGGGCAAGGCCGTGCTGCATGACGTCACGGGTTGCTATATCCGCACGGAGGGCCGCACCGTGGGTGCCGTGGGCCTGCGCGACGTGGTCATCATCGATACGCCCGATGCGCTGCTCGTGGCCGCGAAGTCACGCGCCCAGGACGTGCGCCACATCTACAGCGCGCTCAAGGCCGAGGGCCACGAGGCGCACCGCCTGCATCGCACGGTGCACCGGCCGTGGGGCACCTACACGGTGCTCGAGGAAGGCCCCGGCTTCAAGATCAAGCGCATCGAGGTCAAGCCCGGCGCCAGCCTCTCGCTGCAGATGCACCATCATCGCAGCGAGCACTGGATCGTCGTGAGCGGTGTTGCGAGCGTCGTGAACGGCACGCGCGAGCTCAGCGTGCGCAGCAACGAGTCGACCTACATCCCGGCGGGAAACAAGCACCGGCTCGAGAACGCCACGCGCGAGCCGCTCGTGATCATCGAGGTGCAGAGCGGCGGCTACCTCGGCGAGGACGACATCGTGCGCTTCGACGACAAGTACGGTCGCGTTCCCGCGGTTCCCGGTTGATGTGGCGGCACCGGGGCCTCCTGGCCGAGCTGGTGAAGCGCGAGTTCTCCGGGCGCTACCGCGGCTCGTTCGGCGGGCTCGCCTGGTCGTTCGGCCAGCCGCTCTTCCTGCTCGCGGTCTACACCTTCGCGTTCGGCGTGATCCTCAAGGCCCGCTGGGGCGGCCAGGGCGGCACGGCGGACTACGCGCTCATGCTCTTCGCGGGCCTCATCGTCTTCAACACGTTCTCCGAGTGCCTCACGCGCGCGCCGACGCTCGTCTCCGCGCAACCGAACTTCGTGAAGAAGGTGGTCTTCCCGCTCGAGCTGCTGCCGTGGGTGATGGTGCTCGCCGCACTCGCCCACGCGGCGATCGCGATCGTGGTGTGGCTCGCGGCGTATGCGGCGCTCTTCGGGATGCCGCGCGCGACCGCGCTCTTCTTTCCCGCTCTCTTCGCGTGCTTTGCTCCGGTGCTGCTCGGCATCGGCTGGCTCCTCGCGGCGCTGGGCGTGCTGGTGCGCGACATCGCCCAGGTGACGGCGCTCGCGGCGCACGCGCTGCTCTTCCTCACGCCGATCTTCTACACGGTGGACGCGGCACCCGCGCCGATCCGGCCGCTGCTGCTCGCCAACCCGCTCACCTTCATCGTCGACGGGCTGCGCCACGTGCTCTTCGACGGCACGCTGCCCTCGCTGCCGGGGCTGGCCCTCTACTTCGTCGCGGCCTGCGCGTTCGCGTGGATCTGCCTGCTGCTCTTCCGGCGCATGCGCCCGGCCTTCGCGGACCTCGTGTGATGGCCGGGACCGCCGTGATCTCGGTGAGCCATGTCACGAAGCGCTATCGCGTCTTCGAGCGGCCTGCCGCGCGCCTCGCCAACGTGCTCTGGGGCGGCGGTCACGACGCGATGCGCGAGGTGACGGCGTTGGACGACGTGAGCTTCGAGATCGGCCGCGGCGAATCGGTGGCGCTCATCGGGCGCAACGGCAGCGGCAAGAGCACGCTGCTCGAGATCCTCGCGGGCACTCTCTCCGCGAGCGCCGGGACGACGGCCGTGAACGGGCGCGTATGCGCGCTGCTCGAGCTGGGCAGCGGCTTCAATCCCGAGTACTCGGGCCGCGAGAACGTGATCCTCGGCGGCCTGCTGCTGGGCTTCGAGCGCGCCGAGATCCTGCGCCGCTTCGACGAGATCGCGGCATTCGCCGAGATCGGAGATGCGATCGAGCGGCCGGTAAAGACGTACTCGAGCGGCATGATGATGCGGCTTGCCTTCGCCGTGCAGGTGCTGGCCGATCCGGACATCCTGATCGTCGACGAGGCGTTGAGCGTGGGCGACTTCTTCTTCCAGCAGAAGTGCTTTCGCCACATCCGCGGACTCGTCGAGCGCGGCGTGACGCTCCTCTTCGTCTCGCACGACATGCGCACGGTGCGCGACCTCTGCTCGCGCGCGCTCTACCTGCGCGAGGGCAAGCTCGTGTTCGATGGCGACGCGCCCGCGGCGATCCGGCAGTACCTCGCGGAGGGAGAATCACGGCTCGCGCACACCTCCGTCCTGATGCCTTCACTCCCGGACAGCGGCGCGATTCCGGAAGACCTATTCTGGCGCCGACCGCGCGACAGCACCCCGGGGCCGTTGCTGGCCGTCCGGATCGTCGATGCGGCGGAGCAAAGCGTGAGCCATGCGCTCATGGGAGAAACGATCAGGGTCCGAGTGTACTTCCACGCGCTGGACACCCATGCAGGCAGCATCAACCTCCTCATGAAGAACCGGTACGACCAGGTCGTGACGATGTGCGGCTCGTCGCGCCTGGGCTCTCCCCCGGTGTCGTCCGGAAGCGAAACCTTCGCCGTCTACGAAATGGAGATCGACCTCATGCTGGAAGCCGGGCTCTACAGCCTGCAGCTCGCCTATAGCCGCCCTGTGGCCGCGAACAAGGGCGACGTGCTCGACAATACCGACTGGATCGGGCCGTTCGAGGTCCGGTGGGATTACGATCGGGACACCGCCCCGTTCCTGGGGATGTTCGGGCTGCCGATACGCGGCCGCCTGCTGCCGCGCGCCGCGGCGTCTGCCACAACCGGAGGGACCCTTGCCTGAGAACCGCAAGGCGCGCAAGGACCTGCTCAGCTGGAAGCCCAGCCCGGCCGAGGTACGTCCAGACAACATTCCGCGCTGGCACAAGGGCGCGGTGTACCACCAGTTTCCCGACAAGAAGCGGATGCGCGAGGCGGGGCCCGACGCGCTGCTGGAAGGCTGGAAGCCCTCCGCCCCGCTGATCGGGCGCGAAACGCGCGTGCTCGCGGTCGGCAGCTGCTTCGCGCGCCATTTCACGCTCTGGCTCGCCGAGAACGGCTTCAATCGCGATTTTCGCGGATCGGCCTACAACGCGCTCCTGCGATTCGGGGTCGATTTCGAGAGCCCGGCGGTGATCGCCCAACAGTTCCGCTGGGCCTTCGATGAGCTATCGCCCGAATCCCTGCTCTGGATCGACAAGAACCGACAGCTCGTGGCGGCGACCGACGAGGCGAAGTGCGAGGTGCGTGCGACGCTCGAGCACACCGACATCCTCGTGCTGACACTCGGGCTGTCGGAGGTCTGGTACGACGCGGTATCCGGCGAGCCGCTCTGGAGGGCCCTCACCGAGGACCTCTACGACCCGCAGCGCCACGTCTTCCGCGTCGAGACGGTCGCGCAGACCGTCGACTGGCTGGAGGCCATCGAGCGGATCCGCAGCCGCTGGCTTCCGAACCTGCGCATCGTCTTCACCGTATCGCCGATTCCCCTCAAGACCACCTTCCGCCCGGTGTCCGCGGTCACGGCCAACACGGTCTCCAAAGCGATCCTGCGCGCTGCGCTCGATGAGTTCCTGCGCCGGCACGCCGGGCTCGTGAACGACCGTCTCTTCTACTTCCCCGCCTACGAGATGGTGACGCAATACTTCGTGGCGCCGTTCAAGGAGGACAATCGCCATCTCGTCCCGATCGTCCCGGGGACGGTCATCGCCACGTTCGTGAAGCATTACTGCGAGCCTCACCTTGCGGCTCATGCGGGTGACCCGCGATCCTGGGACGAGACCGTCGAGAAGACTCACCGGCGGGTCCATCACCACGCGGCCGTCGGGGGCGGCGACGCGGCCGCACGCGAGCTGCTCGTGCGGATCGCGGAGCTCGAGGAGGACGTGACCGAGCTGCAGGCCGTGTGCGATGCGCGCCAGCGGGTGATCGACGAGCTCAAGCACGCGGCGGACGATCGGCTGCGTGCCATCCACGAGCTCGACGCGGCGCTTCGAGCCGAGCGCAAAGCGCGATGATCGTCTGGCTCGCCTCCTATCCGCGCTCGGGCAACACGCTGCTGCGCACCGTGCTCAAGCAGACGATGGACCTCGACTCGTACAGCGACGAGGCCATCAAGCCGGTCGTGGGCCTCACCGATACCGCGAAGAAGGTGTTCGGGCACATTCCGCTGCCGAAGCCGTGGGAGGAGTTCTACCCCGAGGCGACGGACTCGCCGAAGCTGAACCTGGTCAAGACGCACCTGCCGCCGCGCGACGCGCAGCCCGCGGTCTACGTGGTGCGCGATGGCCGCCGCTCGATCGTGAGCTATCGCAGCTATCACCGCGAATTCTTTCCCGACCACGAGGCGGACCTGCCGAGCCTCGTCCTCGGCGACGATTACTACGGCGGCTGGTCGGACCACCACGAGCGCTGGTTCAGCGGCGAGCGCCCGCGCCTGCTCGTGCGCTACGAAGACCTCGTGAACGCGAGCGAGGAGCTGGTCGCGAAGCTCTCGGACTTCATCGGCCATCGCGGCGCGGTCGAGCCGTGGAAGAACCCGTTCGACAAGCTGCACCAGGAGAACCCCAAGTTCTTCCGCGTGGGCGAGGCGAAATGGGAAGGCGCGGAGGGCTGGACAAATTTCGTGGACAGTGCCTTCTTCCTGCTCCATGGCGAACTCATGAAAAACCTGCGCTACTCCACGAAAGCGGAGGTCGACGACGCCGTGGCCTGGCTCTCCGAGGACCAGGTGCAGTTCCTGCAGGCGGCGCGCTCCCTGGGGCGCCAGAAGCTGATGTACGAGCATGCGAGCCATGAGCGCCTCACCCTCATCGAGCGCCTGGATGCGCAGGTGAAGGAGCTCTCGCGCGTATGCGACGAGCGGCTGCGGGCGATCGAGGTGCTCGACGCCGAGGTCAAGCGCCGCGCCACCAGGACCGGCGGCTGATGGGCGCGGTCTCCTTCTCGCTCGACACGCGGCTGGTTGAGCGGCTGCGCAATGCCCTGCCCATTTCGCTGCTGGTGGAGACCGGCACGTTCAAGGGCGACACGGCGGTGGCGGTGCTGCCTCATGTCGAGCGCGTCATCACGATCGAGCAGTCGGAGGCGCTCTGGCGCGAGGCCGCCGCGCGCTTCGCCGGCGACGCCCGCGTCGAGGTGGTCCGGGGTGATTCCGCGACGGAGCTCGCACGCATTGCGGCTTCCCTCGCCGGGCAGCCCGTCGTCTTCTTTCTCGATGCCCACTGGTGCGTGGCGACGCATACCGCGGGCAAGCACAGCCAGTGCCCGCTCCTCGAGGAGCTCGACGCGATCGGGCGCCTCGGTCCGCAATCGGTCGTCCTGATCGACGATGCGCGGCTCTTCCTGGCCCCCCCACCGGAGCCGCATGACGTGACGCACTGGCCGTCGTTCGACGAGATCGTCCGGCGCCTGCATGTACTCTCCGAGCAGCACGAGATCATGGTGGTGAACGACGTGATCGCGTTCTATCCGCCGGCGGCGCGGGAGGCGATCCATTCCTATGCCCGTGAGCATGGCGTGGACTGGCTGCGCGCAAGGCAATCGCTCGAGGAGAACGACGCGCTGCGCCACGCGGTGGAAGAAAAGGAAACCGTGCTGCACGAGCTCGATGAGGCGGCGCGCCAGCGGCTCGAAGACTTGCACACGAACGTCGAGGCGCTGCGCGACGCGCATGAAGCGGTGCAACAGACGCAGGAGGCGCTGAAGGAGACGCAGGACGCGCTGCGCGAGACGCAGGACGCGCTGCACGAGACGCAGGAAGCGTTGCGCGAGAAGCAGGAGGCGCTGCACGAGACGCAGGAAGCGTTGCGCGAGAAGCAGGAGGCGCTGCGCGAGACGCAGGACGCGCTGCACGAGACGCAGGAGGCGCTGCACGAGACGCAGGAGGCGCTGCGCGAGAAGCACAACGCGCTCATCGACGCGCAGGCCGCGGTGCTGCAAAAGGAGGCCGCTCTCGCGGCGAAGGATGCGGCGCTCGCCTCGCATGAGGCAGCCCTGCGCCAGGCGAACAATGAGCTCATCGCCAAGGAGCGGGTAATCCAGGGGCTGCGCCGGGTCGTCGAGCCCCTCGTCGCCGTCAAGCGGGCGGTGCGGTCCGTGGGCGGCATGGTGCGTCCCCTGGGCGGTGCGGTGCGGCCCCTCGCCGCGCCGTGGCGTTTCCTCCGCGCCCAGGCGCGCGACGCGCGACGCATGCTGCGCCCGCGACTGGGCGTGCTCTACCAGCACCCGCCGATCGAGCTCGGCCTGCCGCAATCGATCCCGCCAGCGGGAGCGGGCTTGCCGTCGATTTCGCTCGTCACACCGTCCTTCCGGCAGGCGGGCTTCATCGGCCGTACCATCGAGAGCGTCATCTCGCAGGCGTACCCGAGGCTCGAGTACTTCGTGCAGGACGGCGGCTCGGACGACGGCACGGTGGATGTGCTGCGGCGCTATGAGGACAAGATCGCGGGCTGGGACTCCACGCCGGACAGCGGACAGTCACAGGCGATCAATCGTGCCTTCGCGCTCACGAGCGGCGAGATCATGGGCTGGCTCAATTCCGACGACATCCTGCTGCCGGGCGCGCTCAACGCCGTGGGCACGTTCTTCGCGGCACATCCGGAGATCGACGTCGTATATGGACATCGCGTGCTGATCGACGGGAACGACGCGGAGATCGGGCGCTGGATCATGCCGCCGCATGACGACGAGGTCCTGTCGTGGGCCGACTTCGTGCCGCAGGAGACGCTCTTCTGGCGCCGCGGCGCCTGGGAGAAGGCGGGCGGCCGCATCGACGAATCATTCCGCTTCGCCATGGACTGGGACCTCATCGTGCGCTTTCGCGACGCGGGGGCGCGCTTCGCACGGCTGCCGCGCTTCATCGGCGGCTTCCGCATTCACCCGCAGCAGAAGACCTCCGCCGCCATCAACGAGGTGGGTTTCCGGGAAATGAACCGCATCCGTGAACGCGTGCTCGGCCGCGTCCCGTCACCGATCGAGGTGCGCCGTGCTGTCGCGCCATACCTGCTTCGCCACCTCGCCTCCGACCTCGCTTGGCGCGCGAGGAAACGGCTGGGTGCGACATCGTGACACGCTTTCCGGGCTTGTCGTCCGGCCGAGCGCCCGGCGAACGCCTTGCAGACGTCGGCACCCTCATCGTCCTGGTCGCGAGCGTCCTGGCCGGCGTGAAAGTCACGACCGCCAGCATGAGCCTGGTCCCGGAATACGATGCCCTGTCTTACCTGAACGACGCGTTCCATCTCTTTCTCGCGTTCTCCGGCACGCCGGGCGAGCACCTGTCATGGGCGCACGTTCCCTTCACCAACACGCTGGACGCGATCGTGGTCGCCCTGTTGTGGAAACTCACGGGTTTCCAGGCGGCGGTGTGGGCCGTACAAACGGCGTACCTCGTCCTCTTCGTGGGGCTCGCACGGCGCATCTTCTCTCCCGCCGAAACTCTCATGCTTCTGGCGTGGGCGGTGGCGCAGACGCGTTTCCTCCCGCTCTATACGAGCTTCATCTCGGAGCTCAAGGTCGGCCTGATGCTGGTGCTGTTCGTGGCCTATCTCTTCCATCCGCGCGCGCGCGAGCATCCGGTCGCACTCTTCGTCATCACGCTGCTGCTCATCGGCCTGCGCACCATCGACCTGCTCTTCGTGGCGCCGCTTTGCTTGCTCTACGCGGGCTTGCGCTTCCTCCAGCCGCCGCGGCGCGGCGAGATCATGCCGACACTGGCGCCGGTAGTCGCCGCGGGCCTGCTTTTCTTGCCCGTGCTCTACTTCGAGGGCCGGAAGCTCCTGGTCCACGTGGGATACACGCTCTCGGCCACGCGCCAGAACTGGCAGGACATGACCGGAGTGCATGGCCGCTTCGACCTGCTGGCGGCGTATTGGACCGGAGTGGGCGAATACAACGTCCGCCTCCGGACCCTGACCGTCGCCGCGGTACTGGTGGTGCTCGTGGTCCTCGCGACGCGCCACCGCGCGCGGCTACGGCCGTTGTTCGAGCCATTTCTCGCGACACTGGCCGTCTTCGTCGTGCTGATGAACGCGGCGAGCACGAATTCGTACGTCATTTTCTGGGTGTACATGATGATCGGGCTGCTCGCCACGCTGCTGCTGGACGCGCTCGCTCCGCGGGGTTTGTTCCTGGCGCTCGTCATGTTGCTGGCCGCGACGGCGCTCATCGCGGATTACGCGGGATTGCGCATCCGCCTGCGTGAGATACCGCTGGAGGCCCCTGTATCCGTCCTCTCGCGCGACATCGCCCAGACGCTACGCGAGTACCCGTCGCCGGTCGTGTTCGCGAACTTCGGCGGCGTGGGTGCGCTCGACATTCCGGGCCTGGAGCTCGCGGCAGGCCGCACGCTGGGCGCGCCCCAGGTGGACGCGGTACGCTACGATGTTCCGTTCGCCGCTTACCTTCAGGCCCTCGCGGACTCGAACGTCGCGCTCATCGCCAACCGCAACTTCTTCTTCACGCCGTACTGGGGGATCAACCAGAACACGGCGGCCATCGCCCAGGAGATGCGCAGCCACGCCACCGAATGGGGCTGGTTGCCGGTGCGCCAGCTGCTGGTGAACCGCGATCCCGGCCGTAGCGTGGACGTCTACGTGCGCCCATGGGCGTCGGTGCTGCTCAAATACACGCGCTGGCGCGACCTGTGGATGGACGACCGCACCCCGGTCGTTCTCCAGCTCCCCGCCGGCACCCATGTGCCGCCGGGGTACAGCCTGCAGCTGCATCTCGCAGTGCCCGGCGTGGCCGATCCGGCCTTCCAGCCGCCATGGACTGTCACGCTACTTGACGTGGCGGGCAGGTCCGTCGCCTCCACGCAGGTCGCGAACGCCGGCGAGAGCACCGTTGCGCTTCCCGTGGATGGCCTTGCGCCAGGTGAGTATGAGCTGCGCTTCGACAAGACCTTCTCGAATCCGCCGGATCCGCGCAAGCTCTCCGCGCAGCTCCTCGGCGTCGCCGTGCGCTTCACAGGATGACCTCGCCGGCGCCCCTCGCTGGCGGCAAGAAGATCGCGATCGTGCAGTCCAGCTACATTCCGTGGAAGGGCTACTTCGACCTCATCAACAGCGTCGACGAGTTCGTCCTCTACGACGACATGCAGTACACCAAGCGCGACTGGCGCAACCGCAACTACATCAAGACGCCGCGCGGGCTCGAATGGCTGACCATTCCCGTGGACGTGAGCGGGAAGTACTTCCAGAAGATCCGCGAGGCGCGCGTGAGCGATCCGGGATGGGCGAAAAGCCACTGGGGGAGCTTCATGCAGAATTACAAGGCCGCGCGCCACTTCACCGACTACGGCGAGCGCTTCGAGGCGCTCTATCTCGGCACCAACGAGGAGCTGCTGTCACGAATCAACTACCGCTTCATCCAGGCGGTGTGCGACATCCTGGGCATTCGCACGAAGATCAGCTGGTCGATGGACTTCGAGCTGGTGGACGGCAAGACCGAGCGGCTGGTGGGACTGTGCAAGTCCACGGGCGCCAAGCATTACGTTTCCGGACCGTCCGCGCGCAACTACATGGACGAGTCGCTCTTCGCCCGCGAGGGGATCGGCGTCTCGTACATCGACTATTCGGGTTATCCGCCGTATCCACAGCTCCACGGCGAGTTCCAGCACACCGTGACGGTCCTGGACCTCATCTTCAACACCGGTCCGCAGGCACGCGGCTACATGAAGACCTTCGCATGAGCAATCCTTCCCCCATTCTCGCGCAGGTCGCCGATTACTACAGCGCGAAGCTGGCAGAGCACGGGGCGTCCCCGCGCGGCGTGGACTGGAACGGAGAGGAAAGCCAGGTACTGCGCTTCCGCCAGCTCGCGCGCATCATCGACGAGCCCGCTTCGTTCGCGCTGAACGACGTGGGCTGCGGATACGGGGCCCTGTACGACTTCCTTGCGCCGCAACATGCGCAGATGCGCTACCTTGGCTGCGACATCTCGCCCGGGATGGTCACCGCCGCCCGCGAGCGCCACCCCGGCGCGGCGAATGCAAGCTTCGTGCAGGGCGCCGCGCCGCCCGAGCGCGGCGATTACTCCGTTGCGAGCGGCATCCTGAACGTCCGTTTGCAGCATACGGACGCCGAGTGGCGCGAGCACATGCAGTCCACCCTCGACCTGCTGGACCGTTTGTCCACGCGCGGCTTCGCGTTCAACTGCCTCACCTCGTACTCCGACGCGGACCGCATGCGGGACTACCTCTACTACGCCGACCCATGCGAGTGGTTCGACCGCTGCAAGCGCCGCTATGCCAAGGACGTGGCGCTGCTCCACGACTACGGCCTGTACGAATTCACCATCCTCGTGAGAAAGGCGCCATGAAGAAGCTCGTGCTCTTCGGCACCGGCGACATCGGCGAGCTGGCGCACTGGTACTTCACGCACGATGCGAAACGCGAGGTCGTGGCCTTCACGGTAGATGCCGCGTACGTGAAGGAAGAGCGCTTCGCGGGCCTGCCTGTCGCGCCGTTCGAGTCGGTTCACGAGGCATTCCCGCCACAGAGCCATGACCTGTTCGTCGCGGTGAGCTATGCCAAGCTGAACACCGTGCGGCGCGACAAGTACCTGGAGGCCAAACGCCGTGGCTACGGCGCGGCGAGCTACGTGAGCTCGCACGCTACGGTGCTCAACGACGGGCGCATCGGCGAGAACTGCTTCATCCTCGAGGACAACACGATCCAGCCCTTCGCCACCATCGGCAACAACGTGACGCTCTGGAGCGGCAACCACATCGGCCACCACTCGACGATCGGCGACCACTGCTTCATCACGTCGCACGTCGTGGTGTCCGGCGGCGTGAAGATCGGCGAGCGCACGTTCATCGGAGTGAACGCGACGCTGCGCGACCACGTGACGATCGGTGCGGGCTGCGTCATTGGCGCCGGTTCGCTCATCTTGAAGGACGCGCCGGACGACAGCGTCCATTCCGCCGCCGGCACCGAGATGGCCAAGGTGCCCGCCAGTCGGCTGCGCCACCTTTAGCCCATGAAGTGGACGAAGCTCGGGCTCGTCTTCTGCCCGGACCGCAATTTCCCCTGGATGCAGACCCACGCCGCGGGTCCGTTCGCCGAGCCGATCGAGGGCGATCGCTTCCGCATCTACTTCGGCTGCCGCGACGCGCAGCAGCGTACGCACATCGGCACGGTCGAGCTCGACCTCACGCGGCCCGACAAGGTGCTCGATCTCTCGCCCGAGCCCGTCGTGGGCCCCGGCGAGCCCGGCCTTTTCGACGACAGCGGCACCTCGATGGGCTGCCTCGTGCGCTACGGCGATACGCGCTACCTCTACTACCTCGGCTGGAACCTGGGCGTCACGGTGCCGTGGCGCAACACCATCGGCGTCGCCGCCGCGCGCGATGGCGAAAAGGGCTTCCGCAAGCTCTCGCGCGCGCCGCTGCTCGATCGCTCCGAGGAAGATCCGTTCAGCATCTCGTATCCCTGGGTGCTCGAGGACGGCGGGCGCTGGCGCATGTGGTACGGCTCCAACCTCTCATGGGGCGAGAAGCCCGAGTCGATGGCCCACGTCATCAAGGAGGCGAACGGCGCCGGACCGCTCCACTGGTCGCGCAGCGGCGACATCTCCATCGCGGCGAAGTCCGCCGCCGAACACGCCATCTCCAAGCCCTGCGTGCTCAAGGAGAACGGCCTCTACCGGATGTGGTATTCGCATCGCGGCGATACCTACCGCATCGGCTATGCGGAATCGCGCGACGGCACCCACTGGACGCGGCGCGACGAAGACGTCGGCATCGACGTCTCGGCCTCGGGCTGGGACAGCGAGTCGATCCAGTACGCGCACGTGTTCCGCCATCGCGGGCGGCTCTACATGCTGTATAACGGCAACCACTATGGAAAGACGGGCGTCGGCCTGGCGCTCTGCGAGTCGGAGTAACACTCGATGAGCTTCTACCCCGAGGAGGCGCACGCTGCGGGCCCCGCGCACGTCGAGCTGAGCGTCGTCGTGCCGGTCTATGGTTGCCGCGAGAGCCTGCCCGAGCTGCACCAACGCGTGGCCCGGACCGCGGGCGCCCTGGTGGCCTCGTGGGAGCTGGTGCTCGTGGACGACTGCGACGGCGAGAACTCCTGGGATCAGGTGGCCGACATCGCGCTGCGCGATCCGCGCGTACGGGCGTATCGGCTGAGCCGCAACTTCGGCCAGCATGCCGCGATCACCGCGGGCCTCGCCATGAGCACCGGGCGCTGGGTGGTGGTCATGGACTGCGACCTGCAGGATCCGCCCGAGCGCCTCGCCGACCTCTATGCCAAGGCGCAGGAGGGCTTCGACGTCGTTCTCGGCCGGCGCAAGAGCAAGCGACACTCGCTCTTCCGGCGCGCGGCGGCCAAGTTCTATTTCTCGGTGATCAACGCGGTCACCTCGCGCCGCTTCGACGGGGAGTTCGGCAGCTTCAGCATCATCTCGCGCAAGGTCGTGGACGCGTTCCTGCATTTCCGCGACCGCGACCGGCATTACCTGTTCATCCTGAACTGGCTCGGATTCGACACCGGCACGATCGACTACGAGCACCAGGAGCGTCACAGCGGGCGCAGCGCCTATACGCTGCGCCGGCTGATCCGGCACGCTATCGAAGGCATGTTCTTCCAGACCACGCACCTCCTGCGCTGGATCGTCTACTCCGGCTTCTGGATGTCGTTCGCGGGATTCGTGCTCGCCCTTTACTACCTCTACATGTACTTCATGTACAACGTGGCGCCCGGATTCACCAGCGTGGTCGTCCTGCTGCTGCTGATCGGCGGCTTCATCATCATGAGCACGGGTGTGACCGGGCTCTACATCGGCAAGGTCTTCGAGCAGGTGAAGGGACGGCCCCTCTACGTCATCGACAAGTCGATCGTGCGCGGCGAGAAGCGGTGAGGCGTGAGGCAGCTCCTGCGCTATGCGCTCGTCGGCATCGGCAGCAACGTCGCGGGCTTCCTGGCCTATCTCGCCATCACCGGGCTGGGCGTCGGGCCGAAGCTCGCGATGAGCTGCCTCTACGTCGCGGGCGCGAGCGCCAGCTTCTTCGGCAATCGCGCGTGGACCTTCTCGCACAAGGGAAGCGTGCACGCAAGTGCCGTGCGCTTCGCGATGGCGCATGTCCTCGGCTACCTCCTCAATCTCTCGATCCTCGTGTTGTTCGTGGACCACCTGGGCTACCCGCATCAGCTCGTGCAGGCGGTGGCGATCGTTGTCGTGGCGTTCTTCCTCTTCGCGCTCTTTCGCGCCTTCGTCTTTGCGCCCGGGCGGGAACGAGAGCGCAGGTGACGCCATGATCCGCTGCCCGGGGTGCTCGCAGCCGCATGGCTCGCAGCTCGACAGCTGCCCGCACTGCGGATTCAGTCCCCGCATCATCGCGGATCACCCCGCGTGGGCGCCTGAGGAGGCGTTCTCGAGCGAGGGATTCGAGGCCGGATATTTCGCTGACCTCGCGCGACTGGAGGCGGGGAACTTCTGGTTTCGCGCCCGTAATGCGCTCGTGGCGTGGGCATTGCGCCGCTACTTTCCGGACATGGGCTCGTTCCTGGAGATCGGCTGCGGCACCGGATTCGTGCTCGCGGGCGTCGCCGAAGCCTTTCCGGAGGCCCGCCTGGTCGGCAGCGAAGTCTACAGCGCCGGCCTGCGCTTCGCCGCCGAGCGTGTGCCCGGCGCGTCGTTCGTGCAGATGGACGCGCGCCGCATCCCGTACGAGGATGAGTTCGACGTGATCGGGGCCTTCGACGTGATCGAGCACATCGCCGAGGACGAGGCGGTGCTCGCCAATATGCGCGGAGCAGTACGGCGCGGCGGCGGAGTACTCATCACCGTGCCGCAGCACCCGTCACTCTGGAGCGCCTCCGACGAGTACGCCCGCCATGTGCGGCGCTATACGGCGCGCGAGCTGCACGGCAAGGTGGCCCGTGCCGGCCTCGAGATCCTGCGTTCCACCTCCTTCGTGGCGCTGCCGCTGCCGGCGATGATGCTGTCTCGGCTGGCTCATCGCGACATCACCCGCTTCGACCCGATCGCGGAGCTGACCGTGCCGGCGCCGGTCAACGCGGCCCTCGAGGCGGCCCTGAGGCTCGAGCACGGCGCGATCCGTGCCGGGTTATCCTTACCCTTCGGAGGCTCGCGCCTCGTCGTGGCGCGCAGGAGCAGCGCTTGATCCCGTTCAACAAGCCCTACATGACCGGCAAGGAGCTCTGGTACATCAGCCAGGCCCACGCCAATCGCCACCTTTCCGGGGATGGAAGCTTCACCGGGCGCTGCAGCGCCTGGCTGGAGGAGCGCGTCGGCTGCGCCAAGGCGCTCCTCACGCACTCGTGCACCGGCGCCCTCGAGATGGCCGCGATCCTCGCCGGCATCGGGCCCGGCGACGAGATCATCATGCCGTCGTTCACGTTCGTGTCCACCGCCAACGCGTTCGTGCTCCGAGGCGGCGTGCCGGTCTTCGTGGACGTCCGGCCGGACACGCTCAACATCGACGAATCGAAGATCCAGGCCGCGATCACGCCGCGCACGCGTGCCATCGTGCCGGTGCATTACGCGGGCGTGGCCTGCGACATGGACGCGATCATGGCGATCGCCCAGCGCCATGGCCTGCTGGTAATCGAGGACGCGGCGCACGGCATCATGTCGTCATACAAAGGGCGGCCGCTCGGCTCCATCGGCCACATGGCGGCCCTCTCCTTCCACGAGACGAAGAACATCATCTCCGGCGAAGGGGGTGCGCTGCTGGTCAACGATCCGCGATTCGTTGAGCGCGCCGAGATCATCCGCGAGAAGGGAACGAATCGCACGCAGTTCTTCCGGGGCCAGGTCGACAAGTACACGTGGCAGGACATCGGCTCGTCATACCTGCCGGGCGAGCTCATCGCCGCGTTCCTCTGGGCGCAGATGGAGGAAGCCGACGCGATCACGCGCCGCCGCCTCGCCATCTGGGACCGCTACCATGCGGCATTCACCGCCGCCGAGCGCGATGGCGTGCTGCGCCGGCCGATCGTGCCGCCCGGTTGCGGGCACAACGCGCACATGTACTACGTACTTTTACCGGACCTGGCGAAGCGTACCCAGTTCATGAAGGCGCTCAGGGCGCGCGGCATCGACACGGTCTTCCACTACGTGCCCCTGCACTCCGCCCCCGCCGGCCAGCGCATGGGCCGCGCTTCGGGCGACTGCGAGGTCACGAACTCCTGCAGCGAGCGGCTCGCGCGCTTGCCGCTCTGGGTCGAGATGACCGACGCGATGGTGGACGAGGTCAGCGCCGCGGTCATCGACGAGGCGCGGGCGGTCCAGCCGCTCGACAAGCCGTCGCCGCGCGGCGCGGCGATCGCCGCCCGCTGAGCGCGGCGATCATCGTTCAGGGAAGGACGAATTCGGCGTGGTACTGCGCCCCGAGGGGCAAGATGCCCAGCACCCGCTCGACGGGACGCAACGCGGCCAACGGCTTCGGGAAGAAGAGCGTATACCGCGCCGACTTGACGCGCAGTCCCGCGGCGCGGCCGAGCGCGAGCATCGTCGTGCGCTTGATCATCTGCGCATCCTGGTCGAAGGGGCATCGCTCGAACACCCACCGCGTCACCGGGTTGAACGGGTTGTGCTCGAACACGTGCAGCGCGCCCGTGGCGCTGAGCAGCCGCGCGCATCGCGACATCCACTCCGGTCGCTCGTCGGGAGCGATGTGGTGAAAGACATTCGCCGCGAGGATCACGTCGAAGCGTTCGCCCTCCAGGGACGACCAGTCGGAGGTGAGTTGCGCTCGCGGCAGGAGCGCCCGCGCGACATCGATCGAGGCAGGGGAAACGTCGTACCCCGCGATGCGGGCGTGCGGAAACGACTGCTGGAGATAGAGGAGGCTGCGCCCGGCGCCGCAGCCGAAATCGAGGATCGTCCCCGCCCCGGCGGGGCCGGCGATACGGCGCACCCGCTCGACCTTGTAACGGGCAAAATACTCGTCCTCCATGAGCCCGGGCGGCATCGCCTCGCCGAGGACCTTGTTGTACGTCGCTGCAAACTGGTCGAATTCCTGGCTCATTTCAAGCCCACACCTCATCGCAAGTACGCATGATCATCGGTTCCGGCCTCATCGCGCGTGCATTCTCGCCGCACGCCCCCACCCTGAACGACACATGCATCTATGCAGCGGGAGTGTCCAACTCCGGCTGCACCGACCCGAGCGAATTCGCCCGGGACGAGGACCGCCTGCGGGCGGCCATCGCGTCGATGCCTGCCCCCACGCGGCTGGTCTATTTCAGCACGTGCAGCGTGGGAGACCCTTCGATGGCCCAAAGCGGGTACGTATTGCACAAGCGGCGGCTCGAAAGCCTCGTCGAGCAGCGCCCTCCCTACCTGGTCGTGCGCCTGCCCCAGGTGGCGGGCAGGACGCCCAATCCCCATACGCTCCTGAACTACCTCTACGCCCGCATCACCCGTTCGGAGAAGTTCGACCTCTGGAAGCACGCGTGCCGGAATATCATCGACGTGGACGACGCCGCTGCCATCATCTTATATCTGATTCGGCACGAGCAGGCCGTCGACGAGATCATCAACGTCGCGAATCCGCGCAGCTCGAGCATGACCGAGATCGTCCAGGCCATCGAGGCCGCGACCCACCACCGCGCCGTCTACAGGCTGCTCGACCGCGGCGCCGCGTACGAGATCGATACTTCGCGGATCACGAAGGCCATCACCACCCTGCAGCTGCCCTTCGGGGACGCTTATCTGTCGCGGACGGTTGCAAAGTATTATTACCCCCATGTCCAACTCCAGCCCTGAAGTATCCATCGTCGTCCCCGTCTATCGCAGCGAGACGATCCTTCCCCGCCTCGCCGAGGAGGTCCTGGAGGCGATGAAGGCGAGAGGTTGGGAAAACGCCTTCGAGCTGATCCTCGTGAACGACGTGAGCCCGGACGACAGCTGGGAGGTCGTCAAGAAGCTGGCCACCCGATACCCCTTCGTCCACGGCGTCGCACTCGCGGGCAATGTCGGCCAGCACAACGCCAGCATGGCCGGCCTCGGCCAGGCGCGCGGTGAGGTCGTCGTCATCATGGACGACGACCTCCAACACCCTCCCGAGGCGGTCGGCTCGATGGTGGATGCGATCCGCAGCGGCTTCGACGTCTGCTACACCCGCTACGTGAACCGGCAGCACAATCTCTGGAAGCGCTTCGGGAGCTGGATCAACGACCGCGTCGCCACCATCCTGCTCAAGAAGCCGAGCGGGCTCTACCTGTCCTCGTTCAAGGCGATGCATCGCCGGATCGTCGACGAAGTCGTGAAGTACGACGGGCCCTATGCGTACATCGACGGCATCCTCCTGGACATCACACGCAGGGTGACCGTCGTACCGATCGGCCATCGCGCGCGGCTCGAAGGCGAAGGCAACTACAACCTCGCCCGCTCCGTGTCGTTGTGGCTCAAGATGGCCACGAGCTTCTCGGTGCTGCCGCTGCGCATCGCTTCCGTCGTGGGCGCGGTGACCTCGTTCGCGAGCGGGCTTCTCATCGTCGGGATCGTCGTCGAGAAGCTGCTGCATCCCGAGACTCCGCGCGGCTGGACCTCGCTCGCCGCGCTCATTCTCTTCATGGGAGGGGTGCAACTCCTCTCGCTGGGCATCATCGGCGAGTACGTCGGCCGCAGCTACATGCGCCTCAATCGCAAGCCGCAGTACGTCATCCGCGAGCTCACGGACACCGCAACGGTGCATCAGCGGCCCCGGCCCGTCGCGGCATCGGCGCCCGGCGGCACGCCGTGAAGCCGGCCTTCCTGAGCGCGACTTTCGTCCGGTTCGTCGCCACGGGCATGCTCAATGCCGCGTTCGGCTACGGCCTGTATGCGGTCTTCGTCCTGCTGGGCATGCCGTACCTGCCCGCGCTCGCCCTCGCCACCGCGCTCGGCGTGTGCTTCAACTTCGTGACCTTCGGGCGCCTCGCCTTCCGCGCGACGCTTTCGCCCGCGACCTTCGCACGCTTCCTCGCGGGCTACGGGCTGTCCCTGGCATTCAACATGGCGCTGCTGTGGCTGCTGCGCGCGCGTGCCGGCCTCGATCCGTACACTGCGCAGCTGCTCTGCGTGGCGCCCACCGTGGCGGTGACCTACCTGATCCTCAACCGCTGGGTTTACGCTCTCGAGCGCCGGCATGCCAATCCCTGACATCGCGTACATTGCCCCGGACTCGACGCCGGCTACCGGATCTTCACGATTCGCAGAACGTTCCGGCTCCGCGAAGCTCTGGTCCCGGACGGCCATCGCGTTCGTCGCCGCGGTGATGGCAACGACGCTCTATCTTTGGATAAGCATCCACTACGATGGACGCCTGGCGTACGACCTGCAGTATGACGACGTGACTTATGCCGTTGACGCGGCGTCGCGCCTGGACGCCTTGCGCTACGGTGGACTTCGCAGCCTCCTCCAGGGCTGGGCGGTCATGCCGCCGCACAGTCCTTTCGAGAGCCTGCTCGCCTTTGCCGCCTTTGCCGTCGCGGGGCTCAATGACAGGGCGATGTACGGCGCGAACGTCGTCATCCTCGTCTTCGCGGCAGTCATCGTCGCGGCGATTACGGCGCGCAACGCACTGCCCACATTCCTTCTCTGCCTCGCGCTCGTGCTGCTGTCGCCTCTCGCGTATGCCGCCATCGGGGAGTTCCGCCCGGACCTCATGCTGGGCCTCGCCACGGCCGCCATGGCATGGACGTTCGTGAGCGCCGGCATCGACGACCGGCCCCGGCGGGCGCGGCTCGCGGGAGTGCTGCTGGGTGCATGCCTCCTCATCAAGCCCACGTTCTTCGCGCACACGCTCGCCTTGAGCGCGATGCTCGCGGGCGTGTCGTGGGCCGCCTCGTGGCGCATAGCGCCGCCATTCGCGCGTCCGCTGGCCCTGCCGATCAGGGAGCTCTTCCTGTTCCTCGCGATCGGGCTGTTGATTTCGTCGCCGTACTACGTCTTTGCGTTCCGGGAGATCTTCGATTACTTCTGGACCAACACCAAGGGATCCCAAGGTCGGATCTGGAGCTTTCC
This sequence comes from Usitatibacter sp., assembly GCA_035656735.1. Taxonomy (GTDB): domain Bacteria; phylum Pseudomonadota; class Gammaproteobacteria; order Burkholderiales; family Usitatibacteraceae; genus Usitatibacter. The sequence continues at coordinate 160,649 of DASRRY010000055.1, forward strand.
ATCGAATGGCGGCCCGGTCGACGTCTTCATGCGCTACATCTGGCCCTATTTCTGGTACATGCAGCGGCGCATCAACTTCTGGGTGGTGATCGGCGGCATCCCGCTGTTCGCAATCGCGCTGGCATGGCGTCGCCAGTACCGGGAGCTGCTGCGTGTGCTTGCGCTCGTCGCGGTGGGCATCGCATCGGCGAGCATCATCATGGCCGGGCACCAGGCCAGCCCGTACTTCTTCACGACGATGCACTGGTGCGGCGTCCTCACCCTCGTTTCCGCAATCGCCGCACTCGACTTCGCCGTCGGACCGGTTGCGCGCCGGTGGCTTCGCGGACTTGTCGCACTCTCGCTTGCCGCCGTCGTGCTCGCCGACGCGCGCAATTACCACCCGGACCAGATGGTCCCGGAGGCACGACTCGGCGCGAGTTGGAACCAGCTGATCGTCGACGCGATCCGCAACGATCTTGCACGCATGGCTCCGGGCCGCTCGGTAGTCCCCGCCGCTTTCGTGCCTACGGCGAACGGAGTCAACGCGGTCACGCTGCAGTGGATCGGGCTGAAGCAGGCGCAGCCGATCATCGCCAGGGAGGCGCAAATGATTTCGGACCTCGAGACCCTCAAGATCCTGGCCCTCGAGAGCGACTACATGGTGTTGCCGAATCCGGCCCGCGAACCCTGGGACCGGCCCCTTCCCGTCTTCCCGGCGCAAACGCCGTTGCTCGAATGGGCGCTCGCGAATCCGGACCTCACCCGCCTGGACAAGGCAGGCGACGAGGCAAAGTTCCTCGTGTTCCGCAGCCCGACGGCCCGGCGCTTCGCGGCGCGGGGAGTGCCGGACATCGCATCCGGGGCGATACAGGAGGAGTACGGCCTCGCGGGCGAGAGATATACCGCACCCCGCACCGCGACGAATTCCCTGCCGGGCTACTGCTTCTACCTGGTGCCCGGGCATCCCGCGACCGTGGATGTGCGCTTCACGGCCGATCGGCCGGTCAAGGTCGAGCTGCGGAACGCTCGTGGCGTGCTCGCCAGCACGACCATCGCGCCGGGTGAGGCCGGCCGGCTCACGGGCCGGCTCACCCCCGTGACGCCCTGGAACAATTGTGTCCGCCTCCCCTCCGCGGGACGCTTGACGATCCAGTCCTTCGACGTCCACGCATCGGAGTGACCGCAAGCAACGCAGGCGAACCCGAAGCGAACGCAGGTCGCCATTCGGCCAGTCGGACCCGGCCCGCGGGCTGAGCGCACATGCTGTTCAACTCATACCCCTTCGCCCTCGCGTTCCTCCCGATTGTCGTCGCGGGGTTCTTCCTCGTGGCGCGCTGGCACCGGCGCGCCGCCGCAGGATGGCTGGTCATTGCGTCGCTCGTGTTCTACGGCTGGTGGAGTCCCGCGTACATCGTGATGTTGCTCGGCTCGGCCGTGTTCAACTTCACGGCCGGGGCGGCGCTCGCGCGCTCGCGATCGCGCGCGCTGCTCGCGCTCGGCATCGCGGGCAACCTGCTGCTCCTGGGGTACTACAAGTACGCCAATTTCTTCCTCGGCACGCTCAACCAGGTCGCCGGCACGCACTTCCCGGCGCTCGCCATCGTGCTGCCCATCGGCATTTCGTTCTACACTTTCACGCAGATCGCATATCTCGTCGATGCGCACCGGGGCCTCGCGCGCGATTACGACTTGGTCCACTACCTGCTTTTCGTCACCTATTTCCCGCACCTCGTCGCGGGCCCCCTGCTGCATCACGGACAGGTGATGCCGCAGTTCGACGATCCGGGCACTTACCGGCCGCAAGCGGCGAACATCAACCTGGGCCTCATGCTGTTCGCAACGGGCCTCTTCAAGAAGGTGGTCCTCGCGGACCGGTTCGCGCTCATCGCCACGCCGGTCTTCGACGCCGCCGCCAACGGCGTGCCGCCCACGGCGGCGTCCGGATGGATCGGCGCGATCGCATACGCACTGCAGCTCTACTTCGACTTTTCCGGCTACTGCGACATGGCGCTCGGGCTCTCGTGGCTCTTCAACGTGCGCCTGCCGCTCAACTTCTTCTCGCCCTATCGTGCGCGCGACATGATCGACTTCTGGCGGCGCTGGCACATGACCTTGTCGGCATTCCTGCGTGACTACCTCTACATCCCCCTCGGCGGCAACCGTCACGGCCGCGTCCGGCGGTACATCAACCTCGTCGTGACGATGCTCCTCGGTGGCCTGTGGCATGGCGCCAGCTGGACGTTCGTCGCGTGGGGTGCGATGCACGGGGCTTATCTCTGCGTGAACCACGCGTGGCGCGCATTTCGTCGCCGCACCGTGTCGCCGCCCCTGCCCGCCGTCGTCGGTGTCACGATCACCCTCGTGTGCGTCATCGTCGCGTGGGTGCCGTTCCGCGCTCGCGACCTGCACAGCGCCGGCGTGATCCTGCGGGGCATGGCCGGAATGAACGGCATCGGATGGGACGCCTGGAAATCCAGGCTCTTTCCGCCGGTCGTGCTGCCCACGTCCGCACCAGACCTGTCCGAGGGCGGGTGGCTCATGCTGGGTCTCGCCATCGTCTTTCTCCTGCCCAACATCTACCAGCTCGCCCAGCGCGCCACGCTGGCCCCGCAGGTCGACCCACCCCGCGCGCCGCGGGCGGTGCGGTGGCTCGCCTTCGCGACCGGTGTGCTCTTCTTTCTTGCGCTACGGGCGATGTCCCCGAGCGCGCCCTCGCCTTTTCTTTACTTCCAGTTCTAGCGTGCGCGCCGCAAGCCCGCCACCTCCCTCGGCCGGACTGTTCGTTGCGGGTTTTTTTGCCGCCGTGGCCGTCTGGCTCGGCCTCCTGCTGGGCGAGATCGGGATGCCCACGCGTGGATCCTTCTGGATGCATCAGCTTTTCAGCGCGAAGGAGCAGGCCGCCCGCCACGCCGGCGGGCCCAAGCTCGTGGTTGTCGGAGGCTCCGGTACGCTTTACAGCGTGCGAGCGCGCGACCTTTCGCGGGAGCTCGGCATCCCGGTCGTCAACGGCGGCCTGCACGCAGGATTGGGCCGCAGTTATATCCTGCACGAGGCGAAAAGGTTCGCGCAGCCGGGTGACACTGTCCTCCTCGCGCTCGAGTACGAGCTATATGTCGACGACAGGGACGACCCGACGCTGCTCGACTATCTCGTCTCCTACGATCCCGGGTACTTCCTTCGCATGGATACAGGGCGGCAACTGCGGGACATCCTGGCGTTTCCCCTCGCGCGAATCGCCAATCCGTACCTCGGAAAGCTCCTCGGCGGATTCACGGCGTGGCCCTTCTATCTCGACGCCGACGGCGATGTGCTGGGGAACAATTCCGTGCTCAAGGTCGACTACATGCGCCAGAACGTCGCCGTGCAATGGCCGAACATCGGCGTTCCGACCGACGCCGCACGGGCGGATCTTCGTTCATTTTCCGAATGGGCGAGGGCCAATCGTGTACGGGTCCTGGCCGTTCACCCGGCCACCATCTTTCGCGATTCGTACGTCGGCGATCCGGGCTACGGCCGGACGTTCGACCTCCTGAACAGGTTTCACGAGGAGATCGGCATTCCATATATCGATCAGTGGATGGACTCGATGATGGATCAAGGTCTCTTCTTCGACACGGTGTACCACACGAGCGAGGTAGGCGCCGAGCTTCGCACGCACGAGTTGGCGCGCGAGCTTGAGCCGTACGTCGACGGCCGCTGCTGGGGGGTTCCGCCGGTCTCTGTGCCGCGTGAGAGTCCCTACGAGACCATTGACCGCAATTTCCAGCGCTTTGAGCCGATCCGGGGATTCAGTGCAGTCCACGGAATGGATGCGCCAGCACCGCGACCCTTCATCGAATCGCTGGCCGCGCAATCGGAGGCGCTCATCCGCACGTCGCGGCCCTCGCACGGGCACCTCGTGGCACGCCTGCGCGCGAGCCGCCCCGGCCAACGGGTCGAGGTCCGCATCGGGGGAAGCCCGATCGCCACCTGGTCGCTCGACCCCTCAACGTACCGGCGCTTCGAGACCGACGTCGAACTGCGGGCAGGGGCGAATTCGCTCACGCTGATTCAATTGCCAACAGCGGTCGGGCGCGTCGAGATCGAGCAATGGCGCATCGACCTTCCGGCCGAAGATGCGGCCGCTTCGGCAGATCAGCGCGAACGCTGCTCCAACCAGGCGATCACGCAGTCGACCGCGGACTCGGGCGATACACCCACCGTGCCTACCCGCACTTCCGGATTCTCCGGCGGCTCATAGCGACTATCGATGCCGGTGAAGTTCGTGAGCTGGCCACGGCGCGCCTTGGCGTAGAGACCCTTCGGATCGCGCTTCTCGCACTCCTCGATCGGGGTGTCCACATAGACCTCGACGAACTCCCCTGCCTCGAAGAGCCCGCGGGCGATGCGCCGCTCGGCGCGGAAGGGCGAGATGAACGAGACGATGACGATGAGGCCCGCATCGACCATGAGCTTCGCCACCTCGGCCACGCGGCGGATGTTCTCCACGCGGTCCGCCTCGGTGAAGCCGAGATCGCGATTCAGCCCGTGGCGCACGTTGTCGCCGTCGAGCAGGTAGGTGTGCCGGCCCTGCGCATGGAGCCGCTTCTCGAGCAGGTTGGCGAGCGTGGACTTGCCCGAGCCCGAGAGCCCGGTGAACCAGATGCAGCGCGGCTGCTGGTGCATCGACTGCGCGCGCGCCTGCTTGTCGACATCGACCGCCTGCCAGTGGATGTTCGCCGAGCGGCGCAGGGCGAAGTCGATCATGCCGGCGCCCACCGTGCGGAGGGTCAGCTTGTCGATCAGGATGAAGCCGCCGAGCGTGCGGCTCTTCGCATATGGCTCGAAGACCACCGGGTGGCTCGTCGAGATGTTGACCACGCCGATCTCGTTCATCTCGAGCGAGCGCGCGGCGAGATGCGCACCGGTCGCGATGTCCTCGCGGTACTTGATGGCGGTGACGGTGGCGCTCACTTCCTTCGCGTGAAGCTTGAGGAAGTACGAGCGCCCCGCGACCATCGCGTGCTCGTCCATCCAGAGCAGGCGTGCTTCGAACTGGTCCGCAGCCTGGGGCGGGTCGTCGGCGGCCGCGAGCACGTCGCCCCGGCTGACGTCGACCTCGTCCGCGAGGGTGAGCGTCACGGATTCGCGCGCCTCGCACGCGGTCGGCGCATGGAAGCCGCGCAGGATCGCCTTCACGCGCGTCATGACGCCCGAGGGGACCACCCGGACCGCGTCGCCCACGCGGATGCGGCCGGACGCGACACGACCCGCGAACCCGCGGAAATCCGGGCTCGGCCGATGCACGAGCTGCACCGGCATGCGGAAGGCAGCGTCGGCGTCGCCCGCGCGTGGCGCCACGGTTTCCAGCCATTCGATGAGCGCCGGCCCCGTGTGCCAGGGCATGCGCTCGCTGCGCCGCGCGACGTTGTCGCCCTCGAGCGCGGAGACGGGCATCGCCTCGACCGTCGTGAAGCCGAGGCCGGCCGCGAACTCGCGGTATTCGGCCACGATGCGATCGAACACCGCGCGGTCGTATCCGACGAGGTCCATCTTGTTCACGACGAGCGCCACGGCCTTCACGCCCATCATGTCGACGATGCGGCTGTGGCGGCGGGTCTGGGGCAGCAATCCCTTGCGCGCGTCCACCAGAAGCACTGCCGCATCGGCGGTCGAGGCGCCGGTCGCCATGTTGCGCGTGTACTGCTCGTGGCCGGGCGTATCGGCGACCACGAAGCGCCGCCGCGCCGTCGCGAAGAAGCGGTAGGCCACGTCGATCGTGATGCCCTGCTCGCGCTCGGCTTGCAGGCCGTCCAGGAGCAGGGCGTAGTCCATGCGATCGCCCTGCGTGCCGTACTGGCGCGAGTCCTTCTCGAGGGCGGCGAGCTGGTCCTCGTGGAGCGACTTCGAATCGAAGAGCAGGCGGCCGATCATCGTGGACTTGCCGTCATCCACGCTGCCGCACGTGATGAAGCGCAGGGTGTCGCTCAGAAGTAGCCCTCCTGCTTCTTCTTCTCCATCGATCCCGGCTGGTCGCTGTCGATGAGGCGACCCTCGCGCTCGGAGCGGCGTGCGGAAATCGTCTCCTCGATGATGGCGTCGAGCGTGTCCGCGCCACTCTCGATCGCGGCCGACAGCGGATAGCAGCCGAGCGTGCGGAAGCGCACCTTCCGCATCTGCGGCTTCTCGCCGGGCTCGAGCGGCAACCGCTCGTCGTCGACCATGATCCACTGCGTGCCGCGCTTCACGACGGGACGCTCCTTCGCGAAGTAGAGCGGCACGATGGGAATCGACTCGCGCCGGATGTACTGCCACACGTCGAGCTCCGTCCAGTTCGAGATGGGAAAGACGCGCATCGTCTCGCCGGGCTTCAACCGCGTGTTGTAGAGGTTCCAGAGCTCGGGGCGCTGGTTCTTCGGGTCCCAGCGATGTCCCTGCGAGCGGAACGAGAAGATGCGCTCCTTGGCGCGGGACTTCTCCTCGTCGCGGCGGGCGCCGCCGAAGATCACGTCGAAGCCGTGCTTGTCGAGCGCCTGCTTGAGCGCCACGGTCTTCATGACGTCCGTGTGGTAGCTGGAGCCGTGCGTGACCGGGCTCACGCCCTCGCGCAGGCCCTCCTCGTTCACGTGGACCAGGAGGCGCATGCCCGACTCGCGCGCCATGCGCTCGCGGTGCACGTACATGTCGCGGAATTTCCAGGTCGTGTCCACGTGCAGGAGCGGGAACGGCGGCGGCGCCGGATGGTAAGCCTTGCGCGCGAGCTGCAGCAGCGTCGAGGAGTCCTTGCCGATCGAATAGAGCATCACGGGGTTGCGCGCGTTGGCGACCGCCTCCCGGATGATCTCGATCGACTCGGCTTCCAGCTCTTCCAAGGCCCTTGCACTCCGCTCACGGCGAACCCAGAACTTTAATCGAATGCAGGGGCGAATGCTCGCGTAAAATCACTGGTTTGGCGCACTTTCCGCGCCTGCCAGGGACCGCATGAAAAAGGCTTTGATCACCGGGGTGACCGGCCAGGACGGCGCCTATCTCGCGGAGCTGCTGCTCGGCAAGGGCTACGAAGTGCACGGCATCAAGCGCCGCACCTCCCTCTTCAACACCGACCGCATCGACCACCTGTACCACGATCCCCATGAGCGGGGTGTGAAGTTCTTCCTGCACCACGGTGACATGACGGACAGCACGAGCCTGATCCGCATCATCCAGCAGGTGCTGCCCGACGAGATCTACAACCTCGCGGCCCAGTCCCACGTGGCGGTGAGCTTCGAGGAGCCGGAATACACGGCGAACTCCGACGCGCTGGGCGCGCTTCGGATTCTCGAGGCGATGCGCATCCTGGGCCTCGAGAAGAAGACCCGCTTCTACCAGGCCTCGACGTCCGAGCTGTATGGCCTCGTGCAGGAGATCCCGCAGAAGGAGACCACGCCCTTCTACCCGCGCAGCCCGTATGCGGTCGCCAAGCTCTACGCCTACTGGATCACCGTGAACTACCGCGAGGCGTATGGCATGTACGCCTGCAACGGCATCCTCTTCAACCACGAGAGCCCGGTGCGCGGCGAGACGTTCGTCACGCGCAAGATCACGCGGGCGCTGGCACGCATCAAGCTGGGCCTTCAGGATTGCGTGTTCCTCGGCAACCTCAACGCGAAGCGCGACTGGGGCCATGCGCGGGACTACGTCGAGATGATGTGGCTCATGCTGCAGCAGGAGAAGCCGGACGACTTCGTGATCGCCACGGGCGAGCAGTACAGCGTGCGCGACTTCGTGAATGCGGCGGCGAAGGAAGTCGGGCTCAAGATCACCTGGAAGGGCGATGGCGTCAACGAGAAGGGCTACGACGCCCAGGGCAAGTGCATCGTGAGCGTGGACCCGCGGTATTTCCGGCCCACGGAGGTCGAGACGCTGCTGGGCGATCCCTCGAAGGCGCACAGGAAGCTCGGATGGAAGCCCAAAACCCGCTTCGCCGATCTCGTCGCCGAGATGATGCGCGAGGACCTGAAGGCCGCCGAGCGCGACGAGCTCGTGAAGAAGCACGGCTTTCCCGCCTACGACTACCACGAGTGATCCGATGAGCCGCATCTACGTCGCGGGGCATCGGGGCATGGTGGGCTCCGCCATCGTGCGGGTGCTGCGATCGCGCGGCCACGGCGACATCGTGACGCGCACGCACCAGGAGCTGGATCTCACCGAGCAGGCCGCGGTGCGCGCGTTCTTCGCGAAGGAGAAGCCGGAGGCCGTCGTGCTCGCCGCGGCGCACGTGGGCGGCATCCACGCGAACAATACTTATCCCGCCGAGTTCATCTACGACAACCTGATGATCGAGGCGAACATCGTTCACGAGGCGCATCGGGCGGGAGTGAGGCGGCTGCTTTTTCTCGGCTCCTCGTGCATCTACCCGCGGATGGCGCCGCAGCCGATGCGTGAGGACGCGCTCCTCACGGGCACGCTCGAGAGCACCAACGAGCCGTATGCCATCGCGAAGATCGCCGGCATCAAGCTCTGCGAGTCGTACAACCGGCAATACGGCACGGACTATCGCAGCGTGATGCCGACCAATCTCTACGGTCCGGGCGACAACTATCACCCCGAGAACAGCCACGTGATTCCGGCGCTGATTCGCCGCTTCCACGAGGCGAAGGAAGCCGCGGCACCCACCGTCACCATCTGGGGAAGCGGCACGCCGAAGCGCGAGTTCCTGTACGTGGAGGACATGGCCGAGGCGAGCGTGCACGTGATGGAGCTCGATCACGCGACGTATTCGAAGCATGCGAAGCCGATGCTCTCGCACATCAACGTCGGCACCGGCGAGGACCTCACGATCGCCGAGCTGGCCCGCCTCATCGGGCGCGTGGTCGGCTACCGGGGCGAGATCGCCTTCGACCCCACCAAGCCCGACGGCACGCCGCGCAAGCTCATGGACGTGAGCCGCGTGCGCGAACTCGGCTGGAGCCCGCGCGTGGCGCTCGAGGACGGACTCGCCCTCGCCTACCGCGACTTCCTCGCCCATAACCGTCGCGCGGCCTGACCATGGCGGCAGTGGCGCCCCGCGTCACGGTGGCGGTGCCCTCGTTCAACCATGCGCGGTTCCTCGAGCAGACGCTGCGCTCGGTGTTCGAGCAGGGCGTCGCGGTCGAGGTGTTCGTGATGGACGCGGGCTCCAATGACGGGACGCTCGACGTGATCGGGCGCTACCAGGAGCGGCTCGCGGGTTGGCGCAGCCATCCCGATGCGGGGCAGGCGGCCGCGATCAACGAGGGCATCGCACGCGGCACGGCGCCCTACGTCTGCTGGCTCAATAGCGACGACTGGTGGCTGGCGGACGCGCTGCCGAGATTGCTGGCCGCGCTCGAGCCGTCGACGTCGATGCAGCCCGGCGTCGAAGCGCCCTTCGCCTTCGGCCGCGTGTGGAACTACGACGACTATACCCAGCGGCGCAAGCGCAACCTCGAGGTGCGTCCGTTCCGCGAGAAGCTCTTCGCGCAGTTCTGCACGGTGTCGCAGCCCGCCACGCTCATCCGGCGCTCGGCGTGGGAAGCGGTCGGCGGCCTCGACGAGTCGCTGCACTACGCGATGGACTACGACCTCTGGTGGCGGCTCTACCGCCGCTTCGGTGCGCCCGTCTTCGTCGATGAATATCTCGCGATCAACCGGCGGCATCGCGAGACGAAGACCACGTCGCGCCGGCGCGAGCACTACGAGGAGGCCATCGACGTCGTGCGCCGCCACTACGGCCGCGTGCCGCTCAAGTGGTACCTGGCGCAGCCTTTCGCGGTGTGGCTCCGCTCGCGGGTGCGTCGCTAACGACCGGGTTACGACAGGGCCGTCAGCGCACCGAGCCCGGCGTAAGGGTTCCGGTGTCCGACCCGTTCTCGTCGATGTAGTTGTTGCCCAGCGACTTCACGACGGAAGGGCCGCCCGACTGGAAGTACCCCACCGCGTTTCCGGCGACGGTGCTGTTCGTGACGGCAACCAGCGTGGTGCCGAACGATGCGCCGCTCGACGACGACAAGCCCTGCCCCGTCGCATGGATGGTGCTTCGCGTGATGAACGCCCGCGCGTTCGCCCCCGGCGCGGCAGAGGCGGCACGCACGCCGAATCCGCCACCGGTGATGATGGTATCGGTCACGTCCGCCGTGGTGGTGGTGCCCGCGAAGGAGCCGTTGGCCAGGATGTTCTCGCCGTTGCCCGTCATCACGCTGCGCGAGACGTTGGCAACCGTGCCGTTCTCCACGAGGACGGCTGTGGAACCGTTGGCGCGGAAGAAGCTGTCGTTCACGCTCAGCGAAGCGGCGCCGCCTGCGGACGGCGAGGCGACGATCGCGCGGCCCGGAAGGTTCACGAACGTGCACCGGTCCACGGCGAGCGACGAGATCGACGTCATCACGACGCCGTCGGTGCCCGGACTCACGGCGTTGCCGGCGATCACGAGGTTTTGCATCGAAATCTTGAGCCCGGCGAGCGTCACGGTCATGGCGGGAGCGCCGGCGACCGCCACGATGCTCGCCGTCTGTCCCGGCACCGCGGCAATCGACACCGACTTGCCGATGTCCACGGTGGACTGGTTGAAATTGGCCGAATCGAGGATCCAGATCTCCCCCCCACTCGCCACGGCGCTCAAGGCCGCGGGCAACAGCCGGCAGGGCGCTCCGACGGTGCAGGGATTGGCATCGTCTCCGTAGGAGGCGAGATACGTGCGGAATGCCTGGCCATGGGCTGCGCTGGACAGGAGCACGGCGCCGGCCAGCACCGGCACGAAGCGGGATGTCTTCATTCCGCCATGGTGCGCGCGGGGCGCGCGGCGTTCTTGCGCGCGCGCAAGGCGGGTCGAGTCAGGCCGCTTCCTTGTCGGTGCGATAAGCGCTCTCGGGCGTGCCGTCCTTCCAGGGCAGGTCGACGGGATAGGGCATGAGGAGGCAGTCGTCGGGGAGCGTCGCGATGGGCGTGAAGTCGCGATGCGCGATGTATTCCGGGCGCTTGAAGCGGCGGATGTGGTTGGAGACTGCGCAAAGGCTGAGATAGACGCTCACCCGGTTCCAGGGCGAGAGGTTCGAGGTCGACGCGTGCACGAGGCAGCCGTGGAAGAGGATCATCGAGCCGGGCGGGCCCTTGGGCGCCACGATGCCGCCGTTCGCCACGAGCTGCGTGATCGTGTCCTTGCCGATCGTCCAGAGCGGATAGCTCGTCGTGCTCGTGTCGTGGCTCGCCGCGATCGCGCCCTGCCTGTGCGAGCCGGGGATGAACATGAGCGGGCCGTTGAACTCGTTCACCTCGTCCAGGAAGATCGCGACGTTCATTGCGCGCGCCTCGGGCATGAGGTCGTCGTTCATCCAGGTGCCGTAGTCCTGGTGCCATTGCCACACGTCGCCGTCGAACGCCATCTTCCCGTTGATCTTGAACTGGTGCATGTAGACGGGCTCACCGAACATCTGCACGACGGGATCGACCATGCGCGGATGCCGGGCGAGCCGCGCGAAGGGCTCGCTGTAGAGGTGGGCCGCGAAGTTGGTGCGCACGGCGTCGCTGCCCTTCTCCCGCACGTTCTCCGGCCGCTGCATTGCGTAGAGCCGCGGCACCTCGTCGGTGAGGGACTTGATCTCGGCGGGCTTGAAGAGTCCGGGGAAGAAGAGGTAGCCGTCGCGGTCGAACTGCGCCAGCTGCTCGGGCGTGAGCTTCATGGTTGCGCCTCCGGGGATTCGCCAGCTTTCATTCTGCCTTAGAATCGGCGCGGTCCGCCCACGGGCTCGGCATGCCCCGACCGATCGAAACCTCCTCCCTTTCCCCGGCCCGACTCGACCGACTGCGCAGCGTCGCCGCGGCGGCATTCCTCTTCCTGGCGCCCTTTCCGGCCTCGGCGGGATGGCGCCTCTTCGCGCTCCTGGTCGCGGCCGCCGCCCTCGTCGCGCAGGCGGTCCGCGCTTATCCGTCCGCACTGCCGCCGCGCCTGCCGCGCGCCGTCGCGATCACCGCCGCGGCGTGGATCGCGATCTGCGTGATCTCGCTCGCGTGGAGCGAAAATGCCCGCTACACGCTGGGCGAACTGCAAGGCGAGATTCTCTACGGTGCCCTCGCCTTCGCCGTCTTCTACGCGGGCACGCGCGAGCCTCGGGACGTGCACATCGCAGTGCGCGTGCTCCTCGCCGGGGCGCTGCTGCTGGGCTTCTTCGAGTGGCTGCGCTTCGCCCTTCCCGACGTGCGCTATGCGCCGCGCTACGAGGCGATCCAGGGCTACTTCTCGACGCATCTCGTGATGGTGGCCGCGCTCCTCACCTTCCTCGCATGGCCGCGTCCGCTCGGACTGGCGGCCCCGAGGGGCGTACTCATTCTCGTGGCCATCGGGCTCGTGCTCGCGGGTGCCGCGACGGAGAACCGCATGCTCTGGTTCGCGGTGGCCGCCGGCGCGCTCGTCGCGTACGCCGCGTACCGCCACGCGTTTCCGTCGAGCCCGGCCGCGCTTAGGGCGTGGCTCGCCGGGTTCGCCGTCATCGTCCTCTTCGCATTCGCCAGCTGGTGGCACAAGGCGGAGACCTACTATCCGCAGGCCGCGGACGCCGCAGCCGCCGTCACGTTCGACCAGCGCCCGCTCATCTGGCGTTCGGCCCTCTCGCTCGCGGTCCAGAAACCCGTGCTCGGGCATGGATACGGCCGCGAGATCGTGGGAGACGCGATCGAGAAGCTGCTCGTCGCCGGCGGCCTCGACCTGCCCTTCCGTCACGGCCACAACGTTTTCATCGACGCCGTGCTCCAGGTTGGCGTAGCCGGACTTGCGATCTTCGTGGCCCTGCTCGCGTCGCTCGCCCTCACCTATGCGCGCGCCCTGCGCCGCCCGGACCTGGCACCCGTCGGCATCGCGGGCCTGGCGCTCCTGGCGGGCTATGTCGTGAAGAACCTCACGGACGATTTCCACCATCGCCCGGATTCGATGGTGTTCTGGGCGCTGCAGGGGCTGCTGCTCAGCCTCGCGACGCGCCCGCGCCGGGCCGCGTGAGCGCTCGGCGCTCGCGCCGCTCCTGCGCGCGAAAGCGCTTCGCCTCGAGGCTCTGGACGGACATCCCGATGAAGACCCGCGCGATGCGCTTGAGCCCGCCGCCGGGCTCGGCGTGCCAGCGGGCATGCGCCGGTACCGCCTCGCCGAGGAGGAGATCCAGCCACTGCGCGCGTACCGCGTCGACGTCGAGCTCGCGCCCGCGTTCGAGGCCATTGCGCACCATGGCACGATAGCGCGAGGGCTCCCGCTTGAGGGCCGCGATCGCCGCGAGCGCCTCACCGGCATCGCGCGCCGGGATGAAATCCAGCGGGCCGCGCTTCAGCGCCTCGAAGGCCGGCTCGGCCGCCAGCACCGCGGGCACTCCGGCGAGCCAGGCGTTGACCAGCTTCGACGCCGGCTTCGTGGCCAGCATCGCCGGCGTCTCGTCGCGATGCGCCAGCACGAGGTCGACGTCGCGGTAGTCGTTCCATCCGGAGTCACGCACCGCGAAGGAGACGCCGAGGGACCGGAGCGCGCCGACGAATCGCGCGTCGCGGTACCACGCCGGGACCGCGTCGTGGCGCCCGTAGTACACCGCGTTCTCGAGCCGTGCGCCGCGGGTGACATCGCGCGGGACGAGGCCGGGCTGCGGCCAGTGGGGAATGAACCGCGCGCCGGAGTGCCCGAGCTGCAGCGGATTCTGGACCACCTCGATCTGGCCCACGTGCGCGCGCGGCCGGTCGGCGCGCACCGCGACGATGAAGCAGTCGTGCATCGCGGGCGAGAAGCGTCGCAGCGCATCCCGGTGCGCGATGCAGATGGCGCCGCGTCGAAGGCGGCGCGCGACCGCCACCTGGCAGCCCGCCGCTTCCAGCGCGGGCCGCAGGCGCACATAGCCCTGCACGATCCAGTTGTCGACGCCGCGCCGGAAGCGCGCGTGCTCGCGATCGAGGGTCGCCTCGTGCCAGCCCCCGACGTCGGCCCACTCGCGTTCCGCATGCGGCACCACGAAGACGATCTGCGGCATGCCCGGGGCCGCCCGCCCGCCCTTCATTTCCCGAGGACCTCCGCATCGACCACGGCCTTGAGCACCGTTTCCCGGTGTCCCTCGCGCTCGCGCGTGACGAACCACCACACGGCGCCCTTGCGGATCGAGACGTCGCCCTCGCGTCCCTCCAGGAGCCGCGCGGCCACATGGCCCAGCGTCGGCTGGTGTCCCACGACGAGCACGTTCGCGTCGCCATCGGGCCAGCGCGCGGCGCGCAGCACCGACGCGGCCGTGGCCGAGAGCCCCACCTCCTCGCTCATCTCGAACTCGCGATCGAGCGGCGCGACGGTCTGCAAGGTGCGCGTGGCGGGGCTCACGATGATGCGCCACGACTTGTCGATGCGCGGCTCGAGCCACGCCGCCATGCGCTCGGCCTGCCGCTCGCCGCGCTTCGTGAGCGCACGCGCGGCATCCGCGTCGGAGTCCTTCGCGCGGTCCTCGGCCTCGGCGTGGCGCCAGAGAATCAGCTCCATGGTCACTCCGGAATGGGTTCGGGCACGGCCCGCTTCCCGCCGCGGGTGGTGAGCGCGATGCCGGCCAGGATCAGCGCGATGCCGACCCAATGGAAAAGATACAACCTTTCGCCCAGGAAGAGCCATGCCAGCACGACGCCGAAAGCCGGCATGAGGTGCATGAAGATGCCGGCGACCTGGGGGCCGACCTCGGCCACGCCGCGATTCCAGAAGATGTAGGCGACGAACGACGGGAAGGTGCCCACGTAGAGGATCGCGGCAAGGCTGCTCCAGCGGAGCTCGACGTGGCCGCCGAAGAACAGCACCTCGCCGGCCGCGAGCGGCGTGAGCAGCATGAATCCCACGATTCCGCAGGTCGTGAGCAAGGCGAGCGGCGGCAGGCCCGGCGGCTTCGCGCGCAGGAATACGGTGTAAGCCGCCCAGAAGGCCATGCCCGTGAGCACGATGAAGTCGCCCTTGTTGAGCGAGAGCTGCGCCAGCGCGGAGAGGTCGCCGCGCGTGAGGATCGCCACGATCCCGCCGAGGGAGATCGCGACGCCGAGCGCCTGCAGCCGCGTGATCGTCTCGCGATAGACGAGCCAGGCGAGCACGACGATCATCACGGGCACCGAGCTGTTGAGGATCACGCCGTTGGTCGCGGTCGTGTACTGCAGCCCCACGTAAGAGAAGGCATTCTGCAGCCCCATGCCCCAGAACCCGAGCCATGCGATGGAGCGCCAATGCTCGCGAATGACCGCGCGGTTCGCGCGGATTTCCGGCCACGCGAAGGGGATCATGACACCGAGGGCCACGACCCAGCGCAGGAACGCGAGCACCAGCGGCGAGACGTGGCCCGCGATCGCGCGCCCGGTCACCCAGTTGAGCGACCAGAAGAACGCGGTCAGCGCCAGCAGCAGGTAGGGAGAGGCGTGCGGGGCGAAGCGGCGCGGCATCGGCCGTAGTGTCTCATGGCCGCATGGCTCTCCTGTTATTACATGTTATAACGTGATAGGCTCTTTCCATGAGGCTCACCATCCGCCGCATCGGCAATTCCCTGGGCGTGATCGTGCCGCGCGAGACCCTGCGCCGCTGGGGCCTGGACGAGGGCGACAGCCTGGAGCTCTCGGGAGAGGCGATCCGGCGGCCGCGCCGCGGCACGAATTCCCAGCTCGCGCTGGACCGGTTCAAGCGGGCCCTCGCGCTGGAAGTGCTGCGCCGGTACGCGCTCGAGCAGGTGCGCGAACGGTCGCTCGCAAACCTCGCCCGCTGGCAGAAGGCTGGCGCGTGGAACGCGGCCCACGCCGAGTGGCGGCAGGTTCTTGCCGAGGGCACCGATGCACAGCTCCTCGCGTTGATGGCGGGCGAGGACGAGCACGCGAACCAGCTGCGCCAGAGCATGCCGTTCGTCGGGATGCTTCCGCCGGACGTGCGCGAGAAGCTGCGTGAAGAAGCACCGGCTCGATCACGTCCTGCGCGCGGCCGGAGACATCGCGAATGAGCGAACAACTCCCACCCACGCCGATCGTCACGACCTCCAACGCGGACGACGCCTCCGCGTGGGCCCCGATGCGCGATCGCACCTTCCGCAACCTGTGGCTGGTGTGGGTGGGCTCGAACGTCTCGATGTGGATGAACGACGTGGCGGCCGCCTGGGTCATGACCACGCTCACGACGTCGCCCACGCTCATCGCGCTCGTGCAGACGGCGTCGTCGCTGCCGGTGTTCCTGCTCGGGCTGCCGAGCGGCGCCGCGGCCGACATCGTCGATCGCCGCAAGTACTTCATGGCGTGCCAGGTGTGGCTCGCGAGCACCGCGCTCGTGATCTACCTCGTGGCCGCGTCGGGGGCGCTCAGGCCGTTCATCCTGCTCGCGCTCGTCTTCATGAACGGCATCGGCCTCGCGATGCGCTGGCCGGTGTACGCGGCGATCATTCCGGAGCTCGTGCCGCGCGAGCAACTTTCTCCGGCCCTCGCGCTCAATGCGGTCGCGGTCAACTTCTCGCGCGTGGCGGGACCGCTCGTCGCCGGCCTGGTGATCGCGAGCCTGGGCAGCAAGTACGTCTTCGCGCTCAACTTCGTGATGGCCGTGATCGCGGCCTTCGCGATCAGCCGGTGGAAACGGGCGAGCACGCCCCAGGTGCTGCCGGGCGAGCGGTTCATCGGCGCGATGCGCCTGGGCTGGCAGTACGTGCGGGAATCGCAGCGCATGCGCGATGCGATCATGCGCACGTCGGTGTTCTTCCTGCATGCGACGGCGATCTTCGCGCTCATGCCGCTGGTGGCGAAGGCGTTCGCGGGTCCGGCGGGCGGCGCGGGGACGTACACGGTGCTGCTCTCGTGCCTGGGCGTGGGCGCCATTACCGTGGCGACGCAACTGCAGCGCCTGCGCGCACACTGGAATCGGGACCAGCTGGCGTTCTTCGGCACGGTGATGACGGCGCTTTCGATCGGGACGCTCGCCATCGCGCCCCACGAGGCGGTCGCCGGCGTGGCGATGGTGGTCGCGGGCAGCTCCTGGATCATGGTGGGCAACTCGGTCACGATCGCGGCCCAACTCGCGCTGCCCGACTGGATCCGGGCGCGCGGGATGGCGATCTACCAGATGTCGATCATGGGCGGCACGGCGCTCGGTGCGTTCATCTGGGGCAAGGTCGCGTCGCTCACGAGCGTGCCGGTGAGCCTCGCGATCTGCGCGGCCACGCTGCTCGTGGGGCTCGGCCTCACGCGCCATCGCACGCTCGAAGGCGCCGAGGACCTCACGCCCACGCATCCGTTCCCGGAACCGATCCCCGCGGGTGAGATCGATCCGCACGACGGGCCGGTGATGATCACGCTCGAGTACCTCGTCGATCCGGCGCGCGCCGTGGAGTTCGTCTCGATCATGGCCGAGAGCCGCAGCGCCCGCCTGCGCCAGGGCGCGGTCTCCTGGGGTCTCTTCGAGGACGTGCAGCAGCCCGGGCGTTTCCTCGAGTACTTCGCGTGCGATTCCTGGGCCGATTACCTGCGCCGCTTCGACCGCTTCACCGCGCAGGACGAGCGCCTGCAGGAGATGCGCTACGCCTTCCACCTCGGCACCGCGCCGCCGCGCATCTCGCGCTACATCGCGAAGCATCCCGACGACCGCGGCTGAAGGCAGGGGTCTGACCACTGTCAACATGCGAAACGGGCACCGGCGGTTTCGCATGTTGACAGTGGTCAGACCCC